>NZ_JAUXYL010000004.1 GCF_030694375.1 Algoriphagus sp. | reverse complement strand
CAATCAAAAAACAGATCGATTGTGGAAAAACTATTATCCCAAAAACCGTACACTTGTAAACCAATAAACGGACTAATACAAACAGTCAATCAGTATCAGGATTTAAACAATAACCTGTAAACTGTTTTTAGGACGAGTCAGACGGGTCAGGCTTATCAAAGGGGGTAGGGGGATTTTTCCTTCCATTGCGCTGGCATCAACATCCTTTTCCAAAACAATATCCAGCTTCCTTCAATCGGACTATTAACTACCCCTCCCTAACCCTCCCCTTGAAGGGAGGGCACTACCTGATCGTAAAAAACACACTGTCAAATCCTATCAGGCTCACCACATCTTTCTTCAAATAGGAAGGACCCCAATGCACAATTTGCCCACTGCGCAAACTCCCTCTCCATGTGAGCCAGTCCCGAGTAGCGTAGCGGATCGGGAAGAGAGCCTGTCCCGAGTATCGGGAGTTGGGGTGAGGTAAATTGAAAAATACCCAGTACAGGGTATTTTTCATCTCTTAGTTTTTTATTTTCTTTAGATGATCTATTCTAATTCAATAAGTTATGGCAAAGAAGAATGAATAAACCTCTAAATAGGCAGCAACTGCAGCTTCGAAAGTTTTAAAGAATCCAAAATCAACTAAGGACGCAAAAACCGCTGCGGGCTCAGCATTGACTCAAGCCCCTGATAAAAAGAAGAAGAAGTAAGGAAGAACAATTTATGACTCAATGCACCCTTTCTCCAGAAGATTAGATGATAATGACTTGATTGAACATTTTTTGGTTCGAGTTCTTGAATATCGGCCGGAAAATTTAGACGATGTAATTCAGAGCATTAAGGAGGGAGAATTTCAAATCCACCACATTCCGGATGTGGATAGCACATTGGGTAGTACCAAGCATCGTAGACGGAAATTTGCCAAAGAGGAGGATAGGTGGAATTTGCGAATTCAAATCGTAACTGAATTGTTCTCACAAAAGAGACCTGAAACAGACGAAGAAATAAGCCTGGGCAATGGAGGAGCTTTTCCGATCACCGATCCCCAATTTGAAAAAAAAGCAATCGTGATTATTGGGCTTCCTGCTTCTGGGAAATCTGGAATTGCCAATGAACTGGCGGACACAATTGGTGCTATAATTTTAGATTCTGACTTTGCTAAAAGAAAATTGCCTGAATTTCAGGATGGGGTTGGTGGCGCATCACTCGTCCACAATGAATCAGATGTGTTGGTTTTTGGTTCAGACAGTGAAAAAATTCCTACTGGCTTTAAACCACTTTTCCAGTTGGCTATAGAGAGCAAAATGAATTTGGTAATCCCGAAAATAGGACATAAATTAAATAGTGTTCATCAGTTGGGTCTGTCCCTTAAAGAATTGGGATATGAAACTCATCTGATTTGTGTAAATTTGGATCGTAGAAAAGCAACTATTCGAGCAATTGGTCGGTTTATAGAATCTGGGAGGTATGTGCCAATTGGATTAATATTTGATGGATATGCAAATGATCCTTTGAACACTTACTTCTTACTAAAAGATGGAATTGATCTTGATATCCAGCCTTTTGATTCCTTTGGCTTAATCAGTACGGATGTGGCAAAGGGGGATCGACCTAGGATTCTTCAGGCTACGTCTCCAAGTCCAATAATTGAATTTCAAAAATGAAAAAATCTCAAAATTCTGTACATACAAGGGTAAAAAGTGGGAAAGTTAATAAGCCTAAAGCATCTAGGGCTCACAAGACTTCTCATGCGGCTGTGAATGATTCATCAAGAATTGGTTATTCAGATGCACTAATTGAAGTTTATCACCAAGAGGAAAAAGATATCAGAAGATTTGCAGCTTTCGCCAAAACTTTGATCACGAAGTAATTCTTCTATTTGAAGATCTGTGGACTAAGTCCTTTTTTAAAACTTAAGCCGTTAAGGTATTATTTGGCAATCCCAAGGGCCCAAGGGATTAAACCTTCGTAATTTTACTTGAAAAATTTTTCAACTTCGTTTAAAAATAAGTATAAACGAGAACTATCTCTACATTAAATTAAGATTTCCCCTACTAATACTCACATCCCCTCACTTTTTTCTCCCTCACTCCAAAAATACCCAGCACAGTCAGCGTAATTTGAGCACACTTTCTGGTCATGCACTGCGTAAACTCCCTTCAATTGGACCCCAATGTTCACTTTGACCACTGCTCGATCGCCCTCTCTTTAAGGAGAGGGTGGGGTGAGGTTTTTTGAAAAATACCCAGTACTGGGTATTTTCTTGTTTATAAATTTCTATTAATTGCAAATTGAAAAAATCATCGACTTTGCATGATGTATGACCGGAAATCCAACCTATGAATTACAAAACCTAGATTCTAACGAAGAGCATTTTCAATATGCGTTTGTTACACCCAGTGGAAATTGGAAAATTGTCGAACATTCTTTTGTAGAAAAAAGAGGAGAAAGGAGGGTTTACAATTTGGGCTTTGGAGACTTTAACATAGAGACCGGAGAACTGGTAGATGATGAAGTATTTAATAATGGGGATGCAAGGTTGATCCTAAATACAGTTCTATCGACAGTGCCTCTTTTCTTTAAGAACAACCCCGAAAATGCCCTTATCGTACAAGGTAGTGACAGCTCAGACGAGTTTCCGGAAAAATGCCAAAATTCATGTAGAAAAAAATGTGAAAAAGTTTGTAAAAAACAACATCAAAGGATTAGGATTTATTGCAATTTTCTCGACAAAAATTTCGGAAAGCTCATAAAAGAATATATTTTCTTTGGCCTTCCTTTGTCAAAAGGCTCTGATTTTGAGCAATATGTACCATATAATTCGTATAGAACTGTTTTGATTTATAAGAAAAAGTGATCAATTTTGATTCACTTTTAGAACCTGATTTACAAAATGAAAAAGAAGGCTTACAATAAACCAGTTGTGGTGAAGACTAGTGCTAAAACCATCAAAGAACTGCAGAGCATTGGAGCATCCCTAAAAGGAAAGGAACTTTTCAAAGAAAAAGTTGAAAGTGCGAAAAGAATTCTAGCTAGTGTTAAGTCATTGCCAGTGTAAAAGAGAAATCTAGGCTAAAAACCAAAAAAAGGAGCTCATGAGCTCCTTTTTTGGTTTGAATCTATTAGTGCATACGCCGATTAAATTGACCCCCTGTCGCCGCTGGAAATTGACCCCCTAGAGTTACTTGGATTTTTGGGTCAGAAAAGTGGAATTCTGGAAGGCGAAGTTAAAGGTTGGCTTGGTTAATTTTTCGCTTTTTTCGCAAAGATTCTCCCTGTAGTTCCAGGCGGTGTGCGTCATGTACTATCCGGTCGAGAATGGCATCTGCCAAGGTCTGATCACCGATTACTTCGTACCATGCAGTTATAGGAAGCTGTGAGGTGATGATGGTTGATTTTTTACCATGTCGGTCTTCGATGATTTCCATCAGCAGCATTCTGCCCTGAACGTCTAAAGGCTGGATTCCAAAGTCATCCAGGATAAGTACATCCTGCTTTTCGAGTTTGATCATTTCTTTGATCGAAGAGCCGTCTGCCTTTGCCATTTTCAGTTGGGTGAGCAACCTGTTGGTGTTAGTGTATAGCACTTTGTACCCTTGGGCGCAGGCTTGGTTGCCCAGTGCACAGGCGAGGTAACTTTTCCCGGTGCCTGTACTTCCTGTTAGCAGGATGTTCTCTCCTTTTTTGATGTAACCACCGTCCGCCAGACGAAGCAGCTGGTTTTTGTCCAGCATTCTTTCGGGATGGAAGTCAAGCCCTTCCACGGTTGCCTTGTAGCGGAATCTGGCGTTTCTCAGGCTTCGCTCCATACTCCGGTTTTGGCGTTCGTCCCATTCGTTTTCCACCAGCAGGTGGATGAGTTCGTCGGCCGTGAGGCCGGCCATCGACTGGGTGTGGGTGGCATGTTTGAAGCTGCGGAGCATCCCGTAGAGCTTCATTTTTCTCATTTTCTCAAGCGTCTGTTCGATCATGTGTTTTGGTTTTAACTGTAATATTCCTTACCCCGGATGTTGTGGTGTCGGGGTGTCAGTACGGTATCGTCCAGCTGTTCTTCAGATGGACTGAGTGTGTCAAGGTTCTTGGACAGGATGTCCTCGATGATGGGATAGGTGTAAATTCCGTATTCAGAAGCCCGTTTGCAGGCTAATATCAGCCGAGAGTTCCCAGCTTTCTTGGCCAGATGTAGGATTCCTGCACAGGACTTGTAGCCCTGTTCGGCATGGGGCTTGGTCTCCATCAGCGCAGCCAGGTAGTCACCGACTTCCCTGCTGATCTTGTTTCCTTCTCCTACAAAATAGTCATAACTCCAGCTGGACACATACCGCTGGCTTGCGGCCAGGTGATCGGCTGAAGTAGTGTACTTGTGTTTCCTTCGGTCCCTTTTGTGCTGGGCAATGCGGTGGTATCGGTAAAAGATCTCCACCCGGTCGTCGTTGTAGAGCACTTTGACTTTCTTGCCGATGAACTGATGAGGAACGCTGTAGTAATGCTTGTCCTGGGCCAGACAGATGTGTGTGTTTTTCATTACCGTGGAGATCTTGACCTGCATGAGCTGGTAAGGCAGGGCGGGAAGGGGTTGCAGACTTTCCCGTTCGAGCTGTTCAAACTGCTCCCGACGACTTTCCTCTCCCCGGAGGGCTCGTTCATTGTAGGACACAAGAAGTGGCCTGATGGCTTCATTAAGCCCTTCCAGTGAAAAGAACACCTTGTTCTGAAGGTGAATATAGATCCGCTGGTAAACCAGTTTGACCGCTCCTTCCACCAGGGACTTTTCCCTTGGCTGACGTGGACGTGTGGGAAGAATGCTGGTGCTGTAATGTTCGGCAAAGGATTCAAAGGTCTCGTTGATTACCGGGGAATACTTGCTTCCCTTCTGCACTGCCGATTTGAGATTGTCCGGGACAACGGCTCTTGGGGCACCTCCATAGTACTCCAGCATCCTGCGGCAGCTTTCTGTAAAATCTTCTTTCTTTTGGGTCAGGGTTGCCTCCATATAGGTGTATTGGCTGCACCCTAACACTCCCAAAAAAACCTGTACGGGAATATGCTCGCCTGTCTCCGGATCAGTGATGTAAAGTGGCTTGCCCGCATAGTCAATGAATACTTTATCACCAGCCTTGTGCTCAAAATGCATGGTCAGGCTCCTACGGTTCAGGTATTCGCTTAGGTACGCTTTAAACTGGCTGCAGCGGTAACCCTGAGGGTGTTTTGCAATGTAATCTTCCCAGAGGCGCTGCTGGGTCATCCCTTTGCGGCGAAGTTCTTTGGCACAGGTAGGCAAAAGTGCCATCAGTATTTCCTGTCGCTTGCTCTGCTGCTGGGGAGCCGGAGGACCAAGGATCAGCTCAGAAAGTGCCTCATCGGACAGCTGTTCCACATCCTGATAAGTAAGTTGGGTGTCCTTGAATCGTTGCAGGTAACTTTTGATCGTATTGCGGGATACCCCGGTAATCTGGCTCAGCTGTTTGGTGCCTCGGCCTTCAAAGTGGCCTCTTAAAATCTGTCGTATCTTATTCATGGTTAGGGGTCGGTTAGCCATCTGTTCAGGGTAGTTAATCCTGAACCAACAGCCTTCGAAACACCACTATTCCATTCCCAAAAAATATTCCTCCAAGGGGGTCAATTTACTCCGGCTAGCGGGGGTCAATTTGCTCCGGCCAGAAGGGGTCAGTTTCCTTCGGCTAGCGGGGGTCAATTTGACCGGATTTTGCA
>NZ_JAUXYL010000003.1 GCF_030694375.1 Algoriphagus sp. | reverse complement strand
TTAAGCCAAAAGAACGAAGAAAAAGAATAACCTAACCTAAACTTAAAACCAGAATAAACTGGTTCATGGCGAGAAATCATACTTCAAGAATTCGGAATATAATTTTGAATAATTAGAAAAAACAAAATTTAACACAATCTGTCATTGGTAGCGAAGTCGAAGTGTCAGTGTGACAGGAGTCGAAGTCCTCTCAGGGACCCCGCTTAACCCAAAACTCTACGCTCCGGAATGGCTGCCTTTCTTGTCCTTTCCTCCATATCCCAGAATTTCAAACCATGCTTTTTGGGGTCTGCTCTCAGGATACCCGTTTTCAGCGCGAAACTTTTTTCGCTCAGCCGTAAAGTCCCACCACGTTTTTTTCTGGTCGTTTGTCTTTGCAGCGTAAACGATCAATCTAAATTGGTCTTCCACACAAGGGTCTGTCCAATACCCTTTTTTCAGTTCGTATTCGTCTGTCAGTTTTGCTCCGTCTTTGTCTTTTAGCTCGCTGAGCGAATAGTAACCTAAAAACACCAGGTCCTCGGCAAATTTTATCCCGACGGAGGGGACAGTTTGAAACTCTGCCAAGGCATAGATTTCCTTTGCTCGTTCGGTTGAAGCCTGAAGCAAAACTTCCAATTCGTCCTTAGCAAAGTCAAGAATGTTGGCAATCTTGATTTTATGCTTTCTCAACCTGGTCTTTTCAGTGGCTGTGAGCGGAAGTTTGATGTTCGTCTTACTTTTCATGTGTTTGTAATAGCCTTTTAGCGGTCACAAAGCCTGTCGCGATTTTTCATCGGGAGAATCTTTGCACGTATTATATTCATCTCTTTGTGTGTCACCTCAGGGGACATGCTCGATTTCATCTTCAGCAAAAGTTAGCAAATAGTCGGTATTATCTTCGCTCGATTATTCTGAAGACCGGTAATATGTTTTTTCAGGTCCTTTGACCACGTTTGCCTTGTCTTGGGCTAGGTTTAATCCGCGATTGCCATCCGGAACAAAACGCCTTTGTATCCAAACGGATTTGCAATTCGAGTTCATCCCAATACGCTAAGTTGAATTTGTTTCCGAGTACAAATTGGTTGGGATATTAGGGGATGAGAATTCGAATTTGTTCACGATTACAAAACGGTTAAGGATAGTTGGGTGTTTTGCGAACTAAACAGAGTCTAGGATTTTATAAATAGTATTGGAAAATCACTTTTCCTTTCTTTTCGGTTCCAGCACTTGATTCAATTTTCCTAAAAAAAAATCCCTCAGATCGCTCCAAGGGATTTTATTGATTTGAGATTTACGGTTTGAAATTCTCAAGCTTTCGATTGGCAGTTAATTTCGAATCTCAGCCCTTTGACTCTCAAATACTTCCGAATTCAGGATATATTTTCTTAAGAACCGAACAATTTTTCAATCAATTCTGATTTTTAGCGAATATGGACGGATATTATTATTCCTTTATATGTTTGGCCATATCTTCTGGCCAAACTACAAATTTTCCGTATTGGCCTTCTTTTTCAATACCACCAACTTCTTTTCCTTGCTTTGTAGTTATCCAATCTTCATCTTTTTTATACATAAGTTTCTTGTCAGTAAACCAACTATTGACTTTTCTACTACTTATCCCTGTTAATTCAGATAATTCCTTTGTAGTTAATAGTTTAGATTTAGATAGGTCTTTTGGTTTTTCTAAATTTGAAATTGTTTTCTCTGTTTCCTTTTCAATTTCTTTATCAACTTTTTTTACAGAAACTCTTATTTCCTCACTAATTGTAAGAAGTCTTTGAACCTCCTCAGAAATGTCATTGAACAATTCTCGATCTTGATCCTTAGTTACATAAATGCCCATTTCATCATTATTTTGTTGAGAAAAGGAATATAGATTCATTGAAGTTACAATAGCTTCATTTTCATTTATATAGCATTTTGCATGAAGAGAATTGCAGAGACTTGTCCTAATTCCAATTTGTTTTTCAAGCCAATTACTCTCTTCTACCTGAAGTTTATTTTCTCTGTAAATAATTCTAATGTCTCTTTTTTGAATATTTAAATTTTCTAAATGGTCTTTAACTCTCTTATGAAATTGAAGATAGGGACTAATTAAAATCAGTCTGTCTTTTGTGTTTTTGATAAGCTCTTCAAGATGATATGAAATGCCTGTTGTATTTAAAAATTTTGCCATTGTTTGATTACTTAATTTTTTAAGTTGTGTCGATTTGCAAAAGTGATCTTAACATCTTTATAGTCAATCGTTTTCTGTGTTTAAGATGCGATTAAGTCGTTTATAGCACTTTTTTATCCACGAATATGCTAACTAAATTCATATGTCCCAATACCATTTACTTGATATAACTAAAAAAAATCCCTCAGATTGCTCCAAGGGATTTTTGTTGATTTGAGATTAGGGATTCGAGATTTGAAATTCTCAAGTTTTTCGGTTTGCAGGTTCTTCAATCTAAAATCTCAAACTTCAAATTTCGAATCAAAATAATATCGAACATCGAATGTCGAACGCCGAATGTCGAATATCGAACACCGAAGTTTAGGTATGCCCCTCAACCCACTTCCTAGCATTCACAAAAGCCTCCATCCAGGGCGTAAAGTCATCGTTTCGATCACTTGGATAGTATGCCCAGTTCCAAGGCTTTAGGCTTCGCTCGATGTGTGGCATGATGGCAAGATGACGTCCGTCTTCTGAAGCAATACCGGCTGTCGCAAAGTCAGAACCGTTTGGATTTCCCGGATAAGCAGCGTAGCTGTATTTCATGGCGAAGTTGTAGCCGTTTTCACCTTTTGGAAGTGAAAATTTGCCTTCTCCGTGTGCTACCCAAACACCTAATCGCTGTCCGCTCAGAGATCCCAGCATGACAGAGTTGTTTTCCGGAATGGTCACATTCACAAAGCAGGACTCAAATTTATGACTTGCATTATGGAGCATTTTTGGCTTTTGATCGTGATCTGGGGTAACCAGCCCAAGTTCGATCATAAGTTGACAGCCATTACATACGCCCAAAGAAAGTGTGTCCTGTCTCGCGTAGAAATTATCGAGTGCTTGTTTGGCTTTTGGATTGTAAAGGAATGCACCGGCCCAGCCTTTGGCCGAACCCAAAACATCCGAGTTGGAGAAGCCACCGACGAAGACGATTAGTTGTACATCTTCCAGGTTTTCACGACCGGCAATCAAGTCAGTCATGTGAATGTCTTTCACTTCAAATCCTGCCAACCAAAGTGAATAGGCCATTTCCCGATCACCATTTACGCCTTTTTCACGGATGATCGCAGCCTTGGCTTTTCCTTTTGTGGTGCGGAATGGATCCAATCCTGCTGCTGCAAAGCTGCCTCTCCAGCCTTCTGCAAATTGATAGGAAAGGGCTTGGTTTTTATAGTTTTCAAATCGCTCTTTGGCCAGTTTCTCTCCGCATTGCTTTCTGTCCAATAAATAGGATGAGCTAAACCAAAGGTGACGCATTTCGGTCACGTTCAGACTTTGATTTTCAAGCGTCACCGTTCCGTTTAGGGTAACTTCAGCTAATTCCACAAAGTCGATTTCAGCCGAAGTGAGATAATCTTCTACCTTGTGATCAGCTGCGACCTGGATCAGGATTCCCGGATTCTCTGCGAAAAGGGCCTTGATCAAGTCCGTTTCCTTCAGGCGGGATTCTTTAACCATCAACCCAAGGTTCCTGGAAGGGAAGCACATTTCAAGCAAAGCTGTGATGATTCCGCCTGATGAAATATCGTGACCGGCCAGCACCAATCCTTTTTCGATCAGATTTTGAACCGCTCCAAAAGCAGCTGCGAAATAGGCAGAATCGGTGACAGTAGGGGTTTCAGTCCCGATTTTATTCAGGATTTGGTAAAAAGAAGAACCTGCGAGTTTGGCTGAATCTTTGGAAAAATCAATGTAAAGTACCTTGCTACCCACCTTGGGTAAAAGCGCTGCCTTTACCGTTTTTTTGATATCCGAGCATTCACCGACGGTGGAAATTATCACTGTACCCGGAGAAAAGACCACTTTTCCGTCAGGATATTTCTGGGTCATGGAAAGGGAGTCTTTTCCTGTAGGTATGTTCACTCTCAATTCTATTGCGAATTCAGAAACTGCTTGTACAGCTCTGTATAGCCGATCATTTTCACCTTTGTTTTTTGCAGGCCACATCCAGTTGGCAGAAAGTGAAACTCCCGCCAATCCATCCGCAATCGGAGCAAAAACTAAATTGGTCAAGGCCTCGGCGATGGCTAATCGGCTGCCTGCCTCAGGATCTGCCAATGCCGCCACAGGAGCATGACCAATCGAAGTAGCGATTCCCTTATTCCCGGTATAGTCTAAGGCCATGACAGCCACGTCATTTAACGGAACTTGGATTTCACCAACCGTCTGTTGCGTAGCAACACGACCTGTGACTGAGCGATCGACTTTATTGGTCAACCAGTCTTTGCAGGCCACAGCTTCCAGCTGAAGGACTTCCGAAATATAGGATTTGAGGTGCTCGGGATTGTATTCGCCTTCGGCAAAAGCTGCATTGCCAGACTTATCCTCAAGGATAGTTTTTGGGGAAGAGCCAAACATGTAGGCCAAGTTCCAGTCCACAGGTTTTTCGCCTGTTTTACTGTTTTCAAACTTGAAATGCATGTCTCCGGTCGTCTCGCCCACCACATAGAATGGCGCGCGTTCCCGCACGGAAAGCTGCTTCAAGGTGTCCACATCCTTCTTGCCCACGACCAATCCCATTCGTTCCTGGGATTCGTTGCCTATAATTTCTTTGGAGGAAAGGGTAGGGTCTCCAACAGGTAATTTATCAATGTGTATTGTGCCACCGGTGCTTTCGACCAATTCAGAAAGGCAATTCAAGTGTCCTCCAGCTCCGTGATCATGGATGGAAATGATGGGGTTATTTTCGCTCTCCGCCATTGCGCGAATCACGTTGGAAACACGCTTTTGCATTTCTGGATTGGAGCGCTGGATGGCGTTCAGTTCGATGGCGTTAGAAAGTTCGCCGGTATTCAATGAAGAAACAGCTGATCCACCCATGCCAATGCGATAATTGTCTCCGCCCATGATGACGATTTGGTCACCTTTTGCGGGTTCGCTTTTCTTGGTGTATTTGGCGTTTGTGAAGCCAACCCCACCAGCCAGCATGATTACTTTGTCAAATCCGTGGTGCTTTCCATCCTCCTCGTGCTCAAAAGTCAGGACAGAACCAGCGATCAGCGGCTGACCGAATTTGTTGCCAAAATCTGAAGCTCCATTGGAAGCTTTGATCAGGATATCCATAGGAGTTTGATAAAGCCAAGGACGCTCAGCCAGGTTTTTCTCCCAACTTCGGCCTTTTTCCGATCTGGAATAGGAAGTCATGTAGACTGCCGTTCCAGCCAAAGGAATAGAGGCAGTTCCGCCTGCCAATCGATCCCTGATTTCTCCACCGGCTCCGGTTGCTGCGCCATTGAAGGGTTCTACCGTTGTGGGGAAATTATGCGTTTCCGCTTTCAGGGAAATGACCGTATCAATCTCTCTGGTTTCAAAAAAGTCTGCCTGATGCTGGGTTTTCGGAGCGAATTGCTGTGCTTTTGGCCCCGTGACGAATGCCACGTTATCTTTGTAGGCCGACGCGATTCGATTGGGGTGTTTTTTAGAAGTTTCCTTGATGAGTTGAAAAAGCGTCAATGGTTTTTCTTCTCCATCGATGACAAAAGTTCCATTGAAGATCTTGTGTCGGCAATGCTCGGAATTGACTTGGGAAAAGCCAAAAACTTCTGAGTCTGTTAATGGACGAGCCAACTGTACTGCTACATTATCGAGGTAATCGACTTCTTCCTGACTCAGCGCAAGACCTTCTGATTTATTATATGCGGCGATGTCGGTGATGGCTTTGATCGGCTCAGGTTGAAGATGGATGTCAAAAATCTCCTGATCCAAGCCCTCATATATTTTCTGAAGCATTGGGTCAATCTGAGCCTCCTCGGATAAAGGAGTGAATTCCTCAATCCGAACAATTCCCCGGATTCCCATATTCCCCGTGATCTCCACTGCATTGGTAGACCAAGGAGTGATCATTTCTTTTCGTGGGCCGGCGTATTTTCCACTTACTTTTTCTCCCTGTATAGGTTTTGCTTCTGCAAAAAGCCAGGTGAGTTTTTCGGTGTCTTCGGTACTTAATGGGTGAGGAACTTGAACTCCGTAAATGAGTTTCTGAGGTGATTCAAAGAAGAAAATCATGTCCTTGGGCTGGTAAGTTGCAAATGTAAGGAATCGAGTGATAGATTGAAAAGTATGAAGGATTGAAAGATTGGGAAAAGTCAAATGAAGAGTGTAGGATGCTCAAAAATACCTCAACTTCTTGCCGGTGGTTAGTGAGCGATCAGCAAATTGACCAATGTCCGATCAATTAGCCAACAGGGACTTGCTTTTATTGGCCTAAGATACTTTCTGGTTTTCTCCACCACCTGAGAAATTAACCTTCAAATCTTATCCTGTTGATTTTCAAATCTTAAATAGTCCACTGCAGCTTCAATCAATTGCCCGTGACCTACAGGCAGTGTGACGTTTTTCAGCTGTGGGATTTTTCCGCTGAATCGGTCGAGGTTTTTATGGGTGACCATTTTATCATATTCTCCGATGAACAAAGTGATTGGTGTCCGGTAGGTTCTTGCCTGCCGGATAATATTTCCAAGTTGCAGTTGAATTGACCCAAAAACTTTCCAGACAAAATAGGCTTGTGCTCGCTTGGATCTAGTTTCCATTTGAGTCTTTACAAATTTCACCAAGCTTTTTTCGACCAATCCTGAGGAATTCAGCCCATCGACTAAGCCGAAGAAACGATTGGGTTTGAACACTACCCCTTTGAATGCGGCATGAAAGAAATTGGGATAATTGCCCATGCTATACCAAAGACCCGTTTTGATTCCGTCAGGGGCAAGTAAGGTCATACTCTTAAGTTCTTTCACAAAAAGTTCATAGGTGAGCAATGAGAATTTTCCCCCCATACTGTAACCGATCAAATGAAACTCTCTGAAGTCTTCCTGTTTTTGGAGTGATCTAATTAATTCTGACCAGATGACCCGATCGAGTTTTTTGGAAGAATCAGCCCATTGGCTTCGTCCATGATAAAACATATCAATAAACAAAAAACATTGATTTGGTTTTCTAATTCTCTCAATGGGGAGCATATCCCGATGACATTGACCAAATCCATGGAAAATCAAAAACACTTCTTTACCATCTCCGACTTTTTGATAAGCCAATTTTCCTTTTGGATGAATTAAATAATTCATGGAGTCAGAAATTTATATTTTGAGAAATTTGTAGAATAGAAAATTTAATTCAGGAATTAAAAAAAGAATGGAATAATATTTTGTATATGGTTTTAAAAATTCTTTTTGTGCGATTTTGAACGGTTGAAACTTCATTTTTCAAAATAATATTTTAAATAAAACTATGGAAACTATTGAACAATAAAAAGTTTCCATAGTTTTGCATTGAAATTCAGGAAAAAGAATTGGAGACGAGAAAGCGGATTTTAGAAATCGCCACTGAGCAGTTTGCCCGGTATGGAGTGCGTGCAGTGACTATGGAGGATATAGCCCGTCAAGCAGGCGTATCAAAAAAAACAATTTACCAGGAGTTTTCTGACAAAAAGGATTTGGTCAAGGAAGCTTTTGAGAAAATTTTGGATGAAGACAGGTGCAAACTTGCATTCATTCTGGAGACTGAGGACGGAGTGATTGAGCACTTAGTCAAGACTTCAAAAATGATGCGGGAAAGATTGCAAAACATGAACCCCATGGTGATCCTGGAGATTCAAAAATATTTCCCGGAAGCATGGAGAATGTTTGAAGCCTTCAAAGTCGAAGTGATCATGAAAGATCTGGTCAAAGTGATTGAGAAAGGAAAGGAACTTGGGTATTTCAGAGCTGAAATCGATTCTGAAATTCTTGCCAAAACTCGAGTCAATCAGATCACCTCATCTTTTGATCCATCCAACTTCAGCAACCCAAATCACAATTTAGCAGACGAGCAGATGGTTTTGTTGGACCATTTTCTACATGGGATTTTTACAGAAAAAGGTCGTATAGCCTTCACTACACAGCAAGCAATAGAAGATTGAAAACTACCCCACCTATGAAAAAGTACCTTTTTACAGCCTTGGTATTTTTACTGACCTTTTCAGGTATGCAAGCTCAAGAAGTCGCTCAACTGACTTTGAATGAATCAATTTTGTATGCCATTGAAAATAACGTAACTACCAAAAATGCACGATTGGAGACCTTGATTTCCAAAGCAACAGTAAAGGAAAAGACCGCCCTGGGTTTACCTCAGATCAATGGATCCTTTAATCTGGACTACAATCCCCAAATACCGGTGGTATTTCTTCCCAATCAACCTCCTTTTGGTGATCCTTCCAATCCCAGTGATGTAATTCCCGCCAGGTTTGGAGTGAGTTATTCATCAGGGTTGGGAGTAAATATGACTCAAATGATTTTCGACGGGTCTTTTTTTGTGGGCTTGCGTGCCGCAAAAACCTTGACCCAACTGACGGATTTTGATCTGGTAAAAGCCGAAAATGACGTGATTGAAAACGTGAAAAAGGCCTATTTCGGCGTTTTGGTGAACCAGGAAAGAATCCGCCTAGCAGCATCTAACCTTGGCAGAATCGATTCCTTACTCAAGGAAACCAAAGCCCTGAATGAGGCTGGATTTGCTGAAAAAATCGAAGTGTCCCGCATTCAGGTACAGCGTAACAATACCTTCAGTCAAATGGAACGCAGTCGGACTGCCTGGGAAATCAGCAAGGAAATCCTGAAAATACAAATGGGAATGCCACTTACAGTGGATATTCTGATAGCTGAGACGCTTCAGGAATTAAATCCCGAAGAGGAACTTAATCAGTTATTGGCGCTTGAAGGTGACGGACGAGTTGAACTTGACCAATTGAAAACTCAGATTGAGCTGGTGCAGTTGGACTTGAAGTTTAACACCTCCCAGTATATGCCCACAATTGATTTTATCGGAAATGCAAGGAGAGTTGGTGCCGGTAATCAATTGAACACAGTGTTTGATAGCAAAAATTGGTTTGGAAGCTCCCTTCTTGGAGTAAGTATGAACATTCCGATTTTCGACGGACTGAGCAAAAGCGCTCGGATTCAGAAGAACAAGTACACCATCAATCAGCTTGAAAATCAGCGGTTTTTCCTAAATGATAATTTCATAAACGAAATATTCACGGCCAAGTCTAATCTCAAGAATGATCTTAATATCCTCGATATCCAGCGTGAAAATCTCGAACTGGCTCAGGAAGTATTCGAAATCGCCAGGATTAAATATCAGGAAGGTGTCGGGTCTAATTTGGAAGTAGTCAATGCAGACGGTGCCTTGATTGAAGCAGAGATTAATTATTTGGCGGCACTGTATGATGGACTGATTTCGAAAGTAAATCTTGAAAAAGCCCTTGGTCTGTTGAAAGCCAATTTGAATAACTAAACCAACTTATTATTCCCCATTCAAAATTATCTTCTTGATATGAAACGTATCTTTAAATTTTTCCCAGTACTCATCCTTGCAGGGATAGTAATTTCCTGCGCTCAGGAAGAAGGCGTAGACGCCAAGAAAACGAAGCTTTCCGAACTCAGGGACCAAGTAGGCGAGCTGAACAGTGAAATCAAAATGTTGGAAGCTGAAATTTCTAAGCTTGATCCTGATTTTGCCAACGCAAATAAAAAGTCCATTCTCATAACTACTGTTGCTGCCCGCAAAGGGGAGTTTACACATTATGTGGAAGTCACCGGCTCGGTACTTTCCAAGAAAAACGTAAGTATAAGTGCTGAGACTTCAGGAAGAATACTTGAAGTCCCGGTCATGGAAGGCATGCGGGTGAGCAAGGGTCAAATCCTGGCCAAGATTGATGCTGAATCTATTCAGCGAAATCTGGAAGAAATGGAAAACTCTTTGGAATTGGCCACTACCATTTTCCAAAAGCAAGAACGCCTCTGGAAACAAAAAATCGGCACAGAAATCCAGTATTTGGAAGCAAAAAACCGGAAAGAGGGCTTGGAGAAAAATTTGGCTTCGATGAAGACACAATTGGACAAGTCCTACGTCAGAGCTCCATTCAATGGTACAATCGAAACCGTACAAGTTCGGATGGGCGAACTGGTTCAGCCGGGGGTACCCATGTTTGAGTTTGTAGGGGAAAGTGACTTATTTATTCAGGCGGATGTATCGGAAAGTTACGTAGGGGTTTTGGCTAAAGGGGACACTGTCAACATAGAATTCCCTTCGATCAATAAATCCCTGACAAGCCGGGTATCTTCTATAGGGGGAATCATCAATCCCAATAATAGAACTTTCAAACTGGAAGTCGCTTTGCCTAACATGTCAGGCCTTAAGCCAAATATGATTTCAGTATTGAAAATCCGTGATTATCGCAATTCAAACAGTGTACTGATACCCGCGCATTTGATCTTGGCAGATACGAAGGGTGACTATGTATTCACCGTTGAAAATCAAACTGCGCAAAAGAAGTACGTGAAGCGGGGACTAACTGCCGGTGACGAAACCGAAATATTGGAAGGGTTGTCAGGTACCGAAATATTGGTAGACAAAGGATTCCGAGAGGTTGGAGATAATTTCAGTGTCAATATTGCTCAATTGTAATTTATGACTAATACTCCTAAATCCGGTATTATTCGGGAATTTGGACTGTCTAGTTTCAGTGTAGACAACTCCACATCCGTGGTTATTTTAACGCTGATTATTACGGTTCTTGGCCTTGGAGCATATCGTACCATGCCCAAGGAAAGTTTTCCTGAAATCGTCATTCCTACTGTCTATGTCGGCACGCCTTATCCGGGCAATTCACCGGTAGATATTGAAAACCTGATTACTAGACCGATCGAAAAGGAACTGAAGTCGATTAATAATGTGAAGTACATCAAGTCAACATCAGTTCAGGATTTTTCTTCTATTGTAGTCGAGTTTAACCCCGGCATTCAGATTTCAAAGGCGATCCAAGATGTCAAGGATGCGGTCGATAAATCCAAAAGCGAGCTTCCAACTGATCTCGATCAGGATCCGAATGTGGTTGAAATCAATACTTCTGATTTTCCAATCATGAATGTGAACCTTTCGGGGCCTTATTCAGAGCAGGAACTGAAGAAGTTTGGAGAATATTTGGAGGATGCGATCGAAAAGCTCCCGGAAATTTCTAAAGCGGACTTGGCGGGAACAATCGAGCGGGAAATCCAGATCAATGCCAATCCTTATAAAATGGAAGCGGTCGGCGTGAGTTTTGGAGACATCTCCGGCGCTATTCAGGCCGAGAACTTGACTATCTCGGGAGGAAGTATTAAAAGCGGGGATTTCGAGCGTACCCTTCGAGTAGATGGAGAATTTACAAATCCCAATGAATTGCTGGACATCATCGTGAAGACCGATCAGCAAAAGATAGTCTACCTGAGAGATGTAGCCGAAATCAAGGACACCTTCAAAGACCGGACTTCCTATGCCCGAAGCAAAAACCTGCCGGTGGTCACGATCAATGTCACCAAGCGTAGTGGGGAAAACCTCCTGGATGCTGCCGATAAGATTAAAACCATCATCGCAACCACCAAAGCCAACCGCTTTCCGCAGGATCTTGAGATTACCATTACCAATGATCAGAGTAAGCAAACCCGAACGCAGGTAAGTGATCTGGAAAATTCCATCATTTTTGGGATTATCCTGGTTGTCTTGGTTTTGATGTTTTTCATGGGTTTCCGAAATGCTCTTTTTGTGGGTTCGGCGATCCCGCTTTCCATGTTCATTTCCTTTTTGATATTGAATTCCTTTGGGATTACACTCAATTTGATGGTGCTTTTCTCCTTGATCCTTGCTTTGGGGATGTTGGTGGATAATGGTATCGTGGTGGTGGAAAATGTTTACCGCTTGATGCAGGAAGGTAAACCTGCCATTAGAGCTGCAAAAGAAGGAGTAGGAGAGGTGGCTTGGCCGATTATCACTTCTACAGCCACGACTTTGGCGGCCTTTCTTCCTTTGGCGTTTTGGGATGATTTAGTAGGGGAGTTTATGAAATTCCTTCCGATTACGCTGATCATTGTACTTTCATCTTCCCTTTTTGTAGCCTTGGTGATCAATCCGGTGATGACATCCATGTTTATGAAGATTGACGAATTGGGGAAAGAAAAGCCAAAGCAGAAATCAATTATCACAGCGGGCGTTTTCCTGATCTTATCGACAATTTTCTTTTTGATAGGCTGGACAGCTTTTGGATCATTGGCCTTGGTTGCCTCCGTGTTGACGATGTTCAATGTGTTCTTATTGAGAAAAGCGATCAGATGGTTTCAGACAGTTTTCTTGGTCAAACTTGAAAATGCCTATGAATCTACACTCCAGTTTGCGCTGCATGGCAAAAAGCCCTACCTGTTTTTTGGAGGAATTTTCACCCTGCTTATTTTATCACTTGCCTTGTTGGTGATTCGATCTCCCAAAGTGCTCTTTTTCCCAGATAATCAGCCGCAATTGGTCAATGTGTTTATAGAGTTTCCAATCGGGACCGACATCAATGCGACCAACACCTTTGTAGATATGATGGAAGATGAAATGTTGATTGCATTGGAGCCATATAGCAATATTTTGGAGTCTGTGATCACACAGGTGGGTGAAGGAACCGGAGATCCTACCGAAGGTCCAAGTCAGCAAGCTACTCCGCACAAAGCTAAAATTACAATAGGGTTTGTAGACTACATCAATAGACAAGGCATCAATACCAATGGTGCCATGGAAGCGATCCGTGATTTGGTTGAGAAATATCCTGGCGTCCTCATTACAGTGGATAAGCAGCGAAATGGACCGCCGGTAGGCAAGGCTGTCAATATTGAATTTGTCGGGGAAAATTATGAACAGTTGATCGCTTTCGTAGCGGATACCAAAGAATACCTGGAGTCCAACAATATTCCGGGCTTGGAGGAACTGAAGTCTGACCTTTCTTTAGGAAGCCCCGAAGTAGTGGTTCAAATTGATCGAGAGAAAGCCAGAAGATTTGGCTTGTCCACCTCTCAGATTGCCACCGAATTGCGGACATCCCTTTTTGGTCTGGAGGTATCAAAATACAAAGAGGGAGAAGAGGACTTCCCTATCCAACTGCGCCTTTCCGAAGAATATCGGTATGACATCAATACCCTTGTCAACAAGAAAATAGGCTTTAGAGATAAGTTTGGAGATAAGCGAGAAGTACCCATCTCGGCAGTCGCATCTATTGAGTATGGATCAACCTATGGATCGGTAAAACGAAAGGACCTGGAAAAGGCGATCACGCTATTTTCGAATGTGCTCGACGGATACAACCCTACCGAGATCAATAATAAGATCAAAGAATTGATGGAAAACTACACGATCCCTGATGGCTTATCAGTCAAATTCACAGGAGAGCAAGAAGAGCAAGCGAAGTCAATGGCCTTTTTGCTCAATGCGCTCATGATTGCGGTGTCGTTGATTTTCTTAATCATTGTGGCTCAATTTAATTCCGTGATCAGTCCTTTTATCATCATGACTTCGGTACTGTTGAGTACAATAGGGGTGTTTTTGGGATTAGTTATTTTCAATATGGACTTTGTGGTGATTATGACCGGAATAGGAATTATCTCCCTGGCAGGGGTGGTTGTAAACAATGCGATTGTACTCATTGATTACACCAATTTGGTAAGGGAGCGGAAGCGGGAAGAAAAAGGGATAAAAGAAGGAGCGTTTTTAGAATACGAAGATTTGTTGTCCAGTATTATCGAAGCAGGCAAGACCCGACTTCGTCCTGTTTTACTCACAGCGATCACCACAGTGCTTGGATTGATCCCGCTTGCGATTGGCATGAACATCAATTTTGGGACTTTATTGACGGAATTTGATCCACAATTTTATGTGGGAGGAGATAATGCAGCCTTTTGGGGACCGATGGCTTGGACTGTGATTTTTGGGTTAACCTTTGCCACAGTCATTACGTTAGTCATCGTACCAGTCATGTATTTGCTGGCGGACAAACTCGCAATGAGGCTCCGCAATCTCAAAGCATGATTGATTTAAGGTTGGTGGTTTTTTTTGACAAAACCTCCGGGACAATGTTCCGGGGGTTTTTTGTTTTTTACCGATTGAGCTTGGAGCTTTTTTAGCTGCTGAATTAAACTCCGGAAGCTTGGATTTTTTTTAAAACAGGGCTATTCCTGAAAGTCTTGAGGCGAGTTAGGGCAGGAAAAATCTCCTATTTCTTCAAGCTTGGGTAGGGCACAAATTCCGCTTCATCCCCCGGGATTTTGTCAAACTTCTGTTCCTTCCATTTTTGCTTGGCGGCCTGAATGAGCTCCTTGCTCGTAGCGACAAAATTCCAGTCTATCATGCGTTCTTCGGGAAATGCCTCACCACCGAAAAGGTAGATTGCACTGTCAGCCTCAATCACAAATTCGCACAGCGAAGCATCTTTCGCCACCAAAATCTGCTTTGGGCCAAATCGGTTTCCTTCACTTTCGATACCCCCGTTAAGAATGTAAAGTCCGCTCTCTCCATAGAGGTGTTCCCCCAGATTCAGCGTCTGCCGTTTCAGGCTTTTGATTTCCAGCATATAGAGTTTACTATACACCGGCACAGGTGAGCGATGTCCCATGACTTCACCGGCTACCAGTTTTATTTCCACATTTCCATCACTCCAAGCCGGAAGTTGATCGGCTTCGATATGAAAAAATTCCGGCTCCATCTGCTCCAGATGCTTGGGCAGTGCCACCCAAATTTGTAAACCGTGCATCGTTTTATCTTCATTTCTCAGGTACTCAGGCGTCCGCTCGGAGTGTACTATTCCTTTTCCCGCAGTCATCCAGTTTACAGCGCCGGGCTTGATTTCCACGGTATTTCCTAGGGTGTCACGATGCATGATACTTCCCTCAAATAGGAAAGTCAAAGTCGACAATCCGATATGCGGATGGGGCCGAATGTCCATTTGTTCCCGCTCGTTAAGTTTGATTGGCCCCATGTGGTCAATGTAGATGAAGGGACCGATCATTCGTTTTTGCCGAAAAGGAAGCAGACGTCCCACCAAGAACTTTCCGATATCAGCGGCTCGTTCTTCGATGATAAGTTGGATATTAGACATGGAAACTGAGATTTTATTCCGGGTCAAAATCGGATTTTTAGACCGTAAATGCGAGAATAAGTTGAATTTTTCAGGGAATTCAAGTTGACTCCTTTTTTTACCTCGGAAGCCAAACCGAAACAGATCCTGCATTGCACCTAAACTCCCCCCAACCGGATTCGTTTGTCCATACGTCTTCCTGAATTTGATTTGTCATATCATAATATTGCGTATTGGCCGAGCCTGTTTCCATGTGTTTGGTGGCATAATCGCCTGAACTTAGCAGTACTGCCATTCCGGTTGGATTCCGTTCATTGCTTGTCCGTGTCCAACCGATGCATGTAGGGGCGTCCAAATAGTCATATTGCGGGCCATAGCAGAAGGTTTTGCGCGCATACAGGAAGCCATTCAATAGATCCTGATGGCTATCCATCCAGATTTCATATTCCTGTCCGTCTTTTCCCTGATCGGAGTAATGCGCCCCGTAGTAATCTGCAGCAAAAATACAAGGATAGCCTGACTGACGTAATAAAATAAGCGCATAGGCCAAGGGCTTAAACCATTTTTCAACGACAGATTCCAATTCCTGGAGCGGCTGCGTATCGTGATTGCTTACGAATGTGACTGCCAAGTCCGGATGATCTTGGACTAGCGTAGTATCAAAAATAGTCCGCAAATCAAAGGAAGAACCATCCTTGCTGGCTCTTGCAAAATTGTAATGGAGATTGACGTCAAATAACATCATGTTGCCCTCTGTTACTTCAATGAAATGCTGGATAGCATCACTGTGTCCAGTCCAGTATTCACTGACTACAAATAGATCTTTTCCGGATTTTTCGCGCAAATGCCTGATCCAATCCAGCATAAAACCAAATTCCAGATGCTTCATCGCATCGAATCGGAATCCATTTACCCCCGTAGTTTCCAAGTACCACTCACCCCAATAAAACAACTCCTGCCGTACATCCGGATTTTTGGTGTCTATATTGCAGCCCATCAGAAAGTCCACATTGCCTTCGGCCGGATCTTCTTCGCCAAATGTCTTCCCGTCAAAAAGAAAAACTGCCTCCATCTCCTGATCATACATATTACGGTCGGTGGCTGAAAAATGCCACCAGTGCCATTGGAGTTCCGAATATTTTCCATTTCGGCCGGGAAAAGTAAAATTAGTCCAAGCCATAATCTCCTGCTTTTCGGCGATTGGCTCGTTGTGGTTGGTAGGACTATAGGGTGTAGCCAAAAATTTTTCTTCCGCGTCGCCTCCCATTTTGTGATTAAAAACAATATCAGCATAGACCTCAATTCCCCCTGATTGTGCAGTTTTGATTGCATTGAGGTATTCATCACGAGTTCCGTATTTGGTGCGAACACTGCCTTTTTGATCAAATTCACCCAAGTCAAAAAGGTCATAAACACCATATCCGGTGTCGTATCCCCCATTTGCTCCCTTGTATGCGGGAGGCAACCAAAGTGCGGTAATTCCGGCCTCTGAAAGGGTTTGGGCACTTTCTGCCAATTGTTTCCATAGACTTCCGTCACCCTGGGTGTACCAATGAAAAAACTGCATCATTACTCCGTTTTGTTCAGACATGTCTTGTTGATAGGGGTTGGTTTCGCTCGGGTGAAAAATCAGATGCTCAGAAAGCAAAAAATCTAAACGAACACGATAGAAATGGTTTGTTAAAGGGTCTTGAGATAATCTTCATGCAGAAAATTCCTTGCAGGTTTTGTTCGCTCAATGCCACTTAACTTATACTCCATTGTAGGGATTTAGTTTGGTTCTTGGGACCTATCGTTTCCATGCCGGTTTATCAGGTATCAGATGCATGTCTTTCAGCTTCATTGAAAAGAAAGAGTATGGTCTCAATTTTATCAAAAACTCTTTGACCCAAATCCTGTTTGAAAAGCATGGAACCTTACGCAATCATCGATGAATCCTCATTTCCAATCGTAAGAATTGGTTTTACCGGAAATAAAAGTACAGATGAAAACTTCCAAACCTACCTGGATCAAACCAAAGCTTGCTATCGGAATGAAAAGAGATTGTCCATCATCTTTGATGCGTCCAAAGCCAGCATACCTTCTCTTTCTCAGCAAAAAATGCAGGCAAGCTGGCTCAGGGAAAACAAGGATCTGATGCAACATTACTGTGCCGGAACAGCCTACATCATTCCCAATGCTGCCATCCGGGCTATTTTGAAAATGATCTTTTCGCTTCAAAAGCAGCCGGTTCCTTACAGAATCTTTGAAACTTCGGAGGAAGCTGAGGATTGGGTGAAAGGGTTGTGAATGTTCCCCTGAATTTCCAACTGCAAGAGGCTCCAATGCATGGAGTTCAAATCATGCTCATGCTCTGTCAAGTGCTATTCTGGAATTTTGATTATCCTACTAGCTGTCGGGAGCGATTGGGTGCTAAACAGCTACTTCTGCATGCTCTTTCTTGCTGAGAGAAAAATGGAAGGTACTGCCCTCCCCAAGTTTACTTTCTGCCCAGATTTTACCAAAGTGTTTTTTGATTATTTCCTGGCAGAGTACCAATCCCAATCCTGTGCCCATTTCGCCCATCGTACCTGATTTTTGGAATTTTGATTTTGAAAACAGTTTGTTGAGCACCTCTTCATTCATTCCCGTGCCATAGTCCTTGACGGACGTGATAATGGCTCCGGATTTTTCCCTGACAGAGATTTCTATTTTGGAATTTTGATCAGAAAACTTGATAGCATTGGATATCAGGTTTCTTACCACTGTCAGGATCATATTCTGGTCAGCATGGACTAATACATTTTCTGAAAATAATTTCTCCAGCGTGATTTTTTTATAGTCAGCCTGGGAAGAAACCATGCCTATGGCTTTATCTACCAGTTGATTCATGTCAATCACTTCGGTTTTCACCTCAAATAGCTTCGTTTCCTTGATTGCCCATTGTAAAAGGTTTTCCAAGAGATTATGGGTGTTCCGTGAGACGTTCAGGAGATACCGGATATTCTCCAGGTGCTCGATATTTTGAGTGTTTTGAAATTCTTCCTCCAGGAGTTCCATATAGCCTATGATGGAGAAAAATGGATTTCTCAGGTCATGCCCAATGATACTAAGGAGTTTGTCCTTTTCATTGATGTGCTTCTTGAGCTCGCTGTTTGCATGCTTGAGCATGGTGGTTCGCTCTTCAACGGTGTTTTCAAGCTGCTTATTTCGATCCTTGATGGCTCGGATTCGCAGTTTATAGGCAAGAATTAAAATGCCTGTCAACATAAGTGCTGTGATGACCACAAACCAGGTGGTTTTCCAAAATGGCGGGGTAATGACTAAGACCAAAGAGGTGCCAACTTCATTCCATAAGCCATCATTGTTGGCCGCTTTGACTCGAAATATATAGGTGCCGGGGTTTAAGTTGGTGTAGGTGGCATTTCGCTGAGCGCCCACATAGTTCCATTCTTTTTCAAATCCCTCCAATATATAAGCATACTGGTTTTGCTCCGGGTGGGTATAATTCAATGCTATAAAATCAAAGGTCAGCACGTTTTCCCGATGGGAGAGTGTAAGAGTATCAGTGGCGGAGATATGTTTTTGCAAAGGTGAATCAGGCGCTTTATAATTTACACGTTGATTAAAAAGCTTGAGATCGGTCAGGTAAATTTGAGGGAGATGGGGATTGGAAGCCAAGTGATCGGGATGGAAAAGATTGAATCCATTCATTCCCCCAAAAAGTAATTCGCCTTTTCTGGTTTTGAGGACCGAATACCTGGAAAATTCATTTCCCTGTAAGCCGTCGTATCGATCAAAATTTGTGAAAACCTGTTGAACCGGATCAAATTTTGAAATCCCCTTAATGGTTCCTATCCACAAAAAACCGCTATCATCTTCTACAATCGAGTTGATTTCATTCACAGGCAATCCATCCTTTTGGTGATAGGTGAAGAAATTATCTTCTTCAGCCATATAACGTGAAAGCCCCCGGTCTGTCGCTATCCAAATAGTTTGATTTCGGTCCTCGAAAATCTGCCGAATAGAATTGCTTGGCAGGCTTTTAGGATCTGATTCAGTCGGATGGTAGACTTTGAACTTACCTTTTGCCCTGTCTTCCGGATGTATCTTATTCAAACCGGATTGGGTCGCGATCCAAAGATTTTTTTTGCTGTCTTCGAAAAGGCGAAGTATCTGACTGGAAGAAATTCCACCTAAATCACTGTCATTTTTATCAAATAGCCTGAGCTCTTTCGTTTTTAAATCATAGCGGTACAAACCCTCATCGAAAGCCGCTACCCAAATGTAGTTTGAATCAAAATGAACATCGAAAACATGCTGGATTGGATATTTTTCATTTTTGATCCATTCTTTGAAGTTGATGAAATCCCCTTTTTTCTCATCCAGTAAAATATTGAGTCCACCCCCCCAGGTACCTACCCAAAGTTTTCCCTCCGGATCTTCATTTAGGCTGATGACTGCATCAGCGCTCAGAGATTTTGGGTTTTGAGGATCATTTTTAAAGATTTTAAATGTACCCCTCGATGGATCATAATAATTCAGTCCACCGCCATCAGTGGCTACCCAGATGTTTCCGCTTTTTGCTTCCAAAAAATCCCTGATGATGTCATTATTCAAGCTTTCCGGATTTAATGGATTTTTGAAAAAGTGGGTGAACTTGGAAGCATGGGGATCTGCCAGATTGATGCCGGATTGGGCGGTGCCTACCCAATATCGATCCTGATTATCCTGAAAGATATTCCAGATCGAATTATGCGTAAGGCTTTTAGGTTCTTTCGGATCATTCAGATATCTGTAAAAGGTATCTTTTTCTTTATTGTAAAGGTGAAGTCCCCCATTTTCATTACAGCTCCAGAGTTTGCCTTTTTGATCTATATAGAGCTTATAAATATTATTATTGAATAAACTGAGCGGATTTACCGGATCATGGAGATACCTGACAAAGCTAACCTTGTCCTCTTCCACAACCATCTTGTTCAGTCCCTGACTTCTGGCCCCTACCCAAAGATTTCCTTCAGGATCCATGACGAGGGTTTTTAGATTATTCGAGCTGATAGATCTGGGATTGGCAGGGTCATGCTGGTAAAATGTGGTATGTTTGGTTCGAGTGTTTAACTTGACCAAGCCACTATTTAAAGTTGCCAGCCATAATACCTCACCTTCACCTGCTGCCATACCATTTATAGCTACGATTCCTTCGACTTTATAAGGCAAAAATTGCTGCTGCTGTCGATCAAAAAAGAATAAGCCCGAAGCAATACTGGAGACCCATATTGTACCCTTTTCATCTTCTAGGATAGTATTGACCAAATTATTTTCCCCACCCTGTACCGGATTGTCGGACTTGAGATTGAACCTTGTAAAATCATCGGTTTTCCTGTTGTATTGCGCTACTCCACTGCCAGTTCCGATCCACAATTGATTCCTGCTGTCCTCATAGATGGAACCAATGTAATTATCGTTGATGCTCGTGGAATCCGTGCTTGTGGAATATACCGTAAAACCCAAGCCCTCATATCGGTGAAGACCACTGAAAGTTCCCACCCAAATAAAGCCAAGTTTGTCCTGATTTATAGTGGATATCCGATTGTTGATCAATCCTTCGAAGATTCGTTGGAATTTCAGATCAGGTCGTTCTTCGAGTTTTTGGCACTGTACCCTTGTCACTGACAGGGACAGCAAGGCCAAAAAACAAAAGGTCCATCGACACAGGTTGTTTATTAATGGCATAGATTCTGATTTCTTGAAAAGCTTCCTTTTCAAGCAGGTTTTTGGGTAATTATTGGGCGATACCTAAGCGAAATCAAGGGAAATTTTCCTTAACTGACATTAGTACAGGCGAATGTATAATTTATGCAGATTGAAACCTAAACGCGGGTTTCATAAACCAATCCAAAAAATCAACCCTTAATCCGCTAGTTTTTTCTCCAAAAAATCATACTTGGTTTGATTCTCAATTTTTTGTCATTTAGGAAAATTCAATAAGGACAAACTTATTCGAGATGTCAGAAACCATTTTTTTATATAGATCTGAAAATGAGAGTTTCAAACCGGAAAGTCTGGATTTAATTTAAAATAAGATGTTTTGATCTTTTTTTTGAATTTCTAAGGGTTGAAAAAATCATTGTTTGATTCGTGAAATTCAAAAATCGCTAAGTTATGTAAACAAGTGACCTAGCCTTGATTGAGTACAAGTTCAAAACTTCCCCAAATTTATCCAGCGATGGGGGATCAATCCATTAGCAGAGAGATTTGAATCTTAACCAAAATATTCAATTTGCCAGGGTCTGTCCGGACACAAAGACTCCGGCCGCAGTTCGGGTTTGAAAGCTAAATTCAATAACAAAAAAATCCCCGGAATTGCCCGGGGATTGATATTCAAGAAATATGTCAGGCGATTACTCGTCTGCCATTTTAAATGAAAAATCTGTTAACATAATCAGGTATTCTTTTCTACTTGGATTATAGCTCACCCTGTATTTGGAAGGATAGAAGCCGTATACCTGAAAATGTGTGGGTAGAGGAATTTCATCCAGATGGCTTGGTTTGCTCTTGATATAATCCAAGGTGATCATCGGCTCCATAAATGCCACTTTCTCCTTGTAAGTGCCATATATAAAAGTTCTGGTAAAGGTTTCACCTGCAAGTTCTGGGCTTAAGGGATTTATCCAATGAACTCCCATATGAGGTACTCTTCCCGGAAGCTGAATATAGGGGGAGGGAATGTATTTGGCTAAAGGAATTTCCGGGTCCATTTCTTCCAAAGGAGTGATTGATAACCTTTCCTCATTTGAAATCATGTAAAAATGAAAATCAAAATGGGGCAAATCATAGATCCCTTCAGGCTTATGTCCTTGAGGCGCCCAATCTATAGTCATAAATTTGTAGGGTGTCATTTCTGCCTGTTTTGGAAATTGCAGGATATATTCAAAATAGGGTTCATGATTTATTTTATGCTGATGGCCTTCCTGATCGGTTGGAAGACTTTCCAGCGCTTTTTCGCTCAGTGCCACTCCCATGGCAGATGGTTTTCCTCCGCTGTTGATAGTAATAAATGTTTGTGCTTTACCATTTCCCATGGGAACTGCAGGGCCGTAGAAGGTGCTTTCCTTTGATTTTTTGTCCTTTTCAACAGAGAAATTTTCTTCCCGCATAATTTCGCAGGAACTGGCGACTAGAAGAATAATCAATGATTTGATCACCATCAGTGTGAGTGTGGATTTTTTAAAAGTTTTCATGATAGAAATAAGAATTGGTTTAAGAATTATTTACTACCGCATGATGGGATATTCACATTAGAGGTTGCACGGGACTTTTCAGCTAGGACACAAAAGAATGGTGAGATCTGCTAACTACTTTTAATAAACCTGAATAAATCTTAGTGAATTGGCTTCCTAACTATATTAAAGTATGTCTTGAATATACTTGCAGGTTTATTTCCACACCATTTTTACAATTGAAAAAATACTAGGGCGCTCACATAAGTATGTGATTTTGACATTTGGTGATAAATACCTTGCAACTTTTTCTACCTAAATCTCATCTCCCACATAACAGAAAAAAGAAACTTATTAAATCGTATGAAGAAATTAATTTTTAATCGAAGAATGGCAATTGCCATTTTAGGGATTGTGTTTGCATCCTATTTTAATTGGAATGCACATGCGCAGCAGCTTAGCCTACTTGCGGCTAGACAGGGTGTGGAAGGACATTTTACAGTTTATTCCAAAAATGAAAATAGGGAATCGAAAGAGGAACTGACTATAGAACAGTTGGAAATCGAAATAGAGGAAATACCAAGTGTAACTTTTATCAATAAAAAAGGAGAGGTGGTAGCCGTACTGTATGGAGACAAAAATGTGCTTAAGGATATCTATATGGATAATTTATCCAAAAGTTATTTTCTGAGCGCCTATGGTAAGCATGAAATTTACCTCATAAATTAATTTTGGATTGATGAATTCTTAAAAGGTAGGCTTTTTGAGCTTACCTTTTTTAAAATTGAAGGTGTGTTAATTCCACAGTGTGTATACTATACTCGTAGCTGAATAAGCAGTGATTTTTTCTATTTCCTCAATTTTAAATAGTGATTTACAGCCTCACATATTGATGTGATTATGCAATATCTCCTGCAACCCTCGCACTCATTTTCCAATCCTTATTTAAACAGTAAACATGATTTTAAACAAATGGAAACACAACGATTAAATCCCTACCTATTGCCGCATAAAGGTTTGAGAAACTTACTGGCAAAGGTCTCTTTCTTGGCAGGAAATCTGGATTACACCAGTGTTCATGAAGTAGAACAACTGAAGCTGTTTGCCCGTGAGCTTTTTTATTTATTGGAGCAGCATGCCCAGGTGGAGGAATCTGTGGTATTGCCAGAACTGGAGCAGAAAGTCCCCGGCAGCACCCAAGAAAATCATGAGGAGCATGAATTTCTGGAAGCAATAATTACCAAGCTGGACAAGCAGACGGAGCAGTTATCGGTCGAGAGTACTCCCACTGATTTTTTGGATTTCTTTTTAGATATATCCGACTTCCATTCAAAGTACCTTGCCCACATGCTTATGGAGGAGAGGGAGGTTCTAAAAGCCATTTGGGCCAATTTTACAGATGAAGAATTAATTGCCCAGCATCACAGGATCCTGTCTTCCTTTACTCCTGAAAAAATCCTGAGATGGTTTAGGTTTATCGTTCCTGCATTAAATCCCCAGGAAAGAAAAATTGTCCTTGGCGGGATGAAAGCTAATGCACCGAAAGTGTTTTTCAATGAGCTTTTGGAAGTGATTAAAGCTGAAATGCCTGAATTCGCCTTTGCCAACTTGGTGAAATCACTGGAAGAAAAAGAATTGTCAAATTCATAAGCCTTGGATGCGCTGCTATTTTTTGGTCGTCCGGAGATTTCCGGACGATTTTTTTAAACCCCTTTTTCGTATTTCGCCCATTTTTCATTTAAGTGGCTTTTTTAGGGATTTTATTCGGCTTTAGGACAATGCTTTACCCAGGCTAGGACACGGGATGATTTTCATTTATCCCCTTTTTTGTAGCCATTCCTCCAATTTTTCACATTCAGATAAATACTGCAAAAAAGTGCACTGAAAAATACTAGGGCTGTGCCAGTATCTACCAGATGTGGAGGCAAATTTATTCCTGTCAATTTCAGAATAAGGAAATGGATGTAGGAATCTGACAGATTTTGATAGCCTAACAACTCACGGACTTCCCAATGCCAGTCGGTGCAGAAACAATATCCCCATCCGTACCAAATTCCAAGGATAAACCACGAAAATGCCGTGAGCGATAAGGTGAGCAGGTTTAGCATACGCCAGCGTGGGACCAGCCATCCGAAAATATTGAACAGAATGAAAATAGTGTGGAAGGCAAAAAAGAAAATATCAAGGAGATGGAGGAAGAAGTCTGACATAGCGAGAAACAGTAAGCGTTAAAATTATCTGGTATCTCCGATGTTTTCAATCCTATCATTTATCATGGCAGAAAGGTTAAATCGCAAATTCCGCTCCTTCAAAACTTATTCAAAAGTTTGAGTTGTCCTTCAAGCTGTTGAGGTTTTCTTTCATTGCGCCGAAGTATAAATGAACAGTAAAATTTAAAAAATCCGGGTCAGTTATTGGCAGATTACTTAAAAATATATGCTGGACGTCAGGAGTGGTTTGTCTGTCTTTCCCGGATAGCCAAACTAATTTTTTATTGGCTGAATGTTTCGATTGTTCGAGTATAGGCAAACTGAATACTAGGCCTAACCTAGGACCAAAACCACACTCAGATGGGAGTCAGTTAAAGGCCATCCTAGAATTGCCTGAGCATATTTCAGGTAGGAAGGAACCAAAAACTTGTTTGGAACATCGGTTCTTTTAATCACATAATCAGAGATGAGGTAGTGATTTTTCAGCTGCATTGGCCTAAGAGAAACCAAATGACCGCAAAAACTATAATGGTACTGATGCAACCGCCGCCGAGTTTTTTGGCACCATAACCTGCGATCAAAGCCTTGAAAATATTGTTCATGTGTTTTTTTGAGTTTGTTGTAATTTATGCTTTTAATCCCGTGCCAAAGTTGAATTTGTCTTTCTAATTAAGCAAGGATTGGGTTTGCGAGGGTCCAAGGGATCAAAAAAACGGGAATAATCTATTCACATTGGGAATAATTTGGTGCGGTGTAGAATCAGGGAAAAGGAAAACTTGGCCTGGGTGGAATTGCTCCCGATGGCTATCGCGGATTACACCCTGCCTAAAAAAAAACTTCAAGGCTTAAAAGAAGTAGACAACGCTTAGAAGGGGTTTTTTGACACTACTATTAGAGTTTTATTGAATTCTCGATAAAGCTTTTTGGAATAAGTGGAGCTTTTATTCCGATGAGTAAAAAAATCTAGAATTTTAAAAAGTTTGATCTTGGCTAAATGTTACTAAATCAGTTTTCGTTTGCCCATTTCCCAAATTCTTCATCTAGTTGATCCTGAGTGATAAAAATTCTCTGATTAATCTGCTCTTGCGATTGCTTGATTTCCTCTCGCTGTTCTGTGGTCAGTCTGATGACAGAGGATTTGGTATCCAAAATGGTTTTGATCGCTTCCAAAAAAGTGGAGTCATTAATTTCGGAGATTCGCTGGATGAGGTGCTTCTTTAAATCAACTGTGGTCATGGCAAGTGAGATTCAGAATGGAATTTATGAAAATTTGACGGTTTCATCGAATTGCAAATTCGAAAGGATAGTAGGGTAGGACTAGGCGTAAAGAAATCATTCAGTGAATGATTTTAGCCTTGGGCCAGCTTGCAGGGTGGGCAAATTCCACCCAGCGTCTATTGGAACTTCAAGGCTAGAAACCATAAGACTACTCTCAGAAGGGGGCACCCAGCTCCAAAAGAACTTCATTGCTAATTGAAATAGACAACGCCTGGCAAGGGGTAATAAGGGTTTTCTGCCAATTAAAAATTGGTAGGGATATAAGGGTGTAATTGCAAATTACACCCAGCGTCCAAGATACTTCAGGACTTAAAAGAAGTATATTACTCTTAGTGGGGGGATTACACCCTGCCTAAAAAAAACTTCAAGGCTTAAAAGAGGTAGACTACGCTTAGAAGGGGGTATGTTAATTTTTCAATTTAATTAATTGCAATATTGTTTGATAGAACTATACGCTTCTTCAATTCCTAATTCTCCAGCTTTAGATAGGTCAAGACACCCATTATCTTTTTGACCTAGAATTATTCTAGAAAAGCCTCTATACCAGTATGCATATTTCTCATTTGGGTCAAGATCAATCGCTATGTTACAATCTTCAATTGCACCTCTATAATCTTCTAAATTAAACTTGCTTTCTGCTCGTTTGTAATATGCTCTTACTTCGTTTGGATTAATCTCTAATACTTTGTTATAGTCAGAAATTGCCCCAGTGTAATCGTCTAAATACAGTTTAGATTCAGCTCTTAACGAGTAGGCTAGTTTATTTTTAGGATTCAATTCGAGAGCTTTATTACATTCAATTATTGCTCCCCGATAATCCTTTTTTGCTATTTTTGCTAGCGCTTCAGCGTTATATTGGTTTGATGATTGAGAAGAAGCGGTGGAAAAGAGGAAAGCTGAAATAACTGTGATTATAATTTTTTTCATTTTATTTATCTTGTAATTATAAAATTAAAGTTTTAATCATATAGGGTCTGAGGGGTTTAAAGGATTACGAGGTATTGGGATGTAACCCATGTTAGAGTCAAAACAATTTGTTGCAGTGCCTTTGATAATAGAATTATCAGTTAGCTTTTCCATAATCAAAGGTTCATTAAAAAATTCCTCATACCACAAGCTAAAAAACCCACTATCTGCGGCTCTTCTTGCTATGTCGATTGCAACAACATTAGCATTATATGTAGTAGAAGCCAATGCCATGTCATAAACCTGTCGGGCTGATTTCACAGATAGTATCGCTGCCTTTCGTTTTATACTTCGGATGTCCACAATTGCTGGCCTTTCATCAATATTATCCAATGCAAGTAATTCAATAGTATCATGAGCCTTATGATGCTGGTTTGCATTTAAGCCTGGACGTTCTATCACAATAGCGTGGTCAGGATTTGCATTTAAAACAATTGAAAAAGGCAAATGAGTATTGTGTTCTTCTGGCAAGTAATAAGTGTTTGCATCAATAGGTGTATTATCTTTTGCATTATTACAAGGGCCGCAAGCGAGAAGCATGTTATCCCAATCAAGGGCTGGCCCAGGAGAAACACCTTTTGGTGGATTTTTAGGTATTACATGCTCCACTTGGAGGCTGTGGCTCAATGGCTGATTGCAATACACACAGTAATAACCAATACGATTGATTAGTCGACTACGCCAGTCTCGGTAAGCTGAAACTACAATTGCATTACCTGCAGCGTCTGTTGGAGTATTTCCTTTATTTAATGGTCTCATTTACCTTTAGATATTTTTTGTAATTCAAGAAATGCTCTTATTGCAGGGTCTGAGATCTCATCCAATTCTTTTTGAAGCTCACCAATAGATTTATTTGTTTCGAGGTTCTGCATGAATTTTTTACTCTTATTATATAGGTCGTCGTTTAATTCAGAGTAAGGACTTGAAACCCCCATTATTTCAGTAGATACAGTATCAATCTTTAACTCGTCTGGAGTTACATCCATTAATTTGTCAAGATTCCAGATTTCATCACTTTTTAAAGATTGGACTATGAATGGTGAATGTGTTGTAGCCACGAATTGAATGTTTGGAAAAGTATTCTTTAAGTCATCTACGATTCTCCGTTGCCAGTTGGGATGAAGGTGCAAGTCAAGTTCATCAATAAGTACAATTCCAGGAGTTAGTTTAACAGCATTTTCCCCTAAATGAGGATTAAGTTTTATACACCTGTAAGCTATATCAGCGACCATTCCAATGATGTTTCTATAACCATCGCTTAATTGACTGAATTGTAGTTTTTCCTTGTTGCCATTTGGGAAAATAAAAATACCTGTAAGATCATCTACAGCAAAACTATATGCCATGTCCTGCCAGTGATTGTTAGGAATCATGGAGATAATAGACCTATTGAAAGTCTTTAATAATAACTTGTCACTATCCTGATCAAACTTCCGAATTTCATCTTCATAGGTTTTATACCATGAAAGAAACTCCTTACTTGAAGACTTTGGGGAAAGGCAGTTAGTATATGCCTGTGATACCCCTTCTCCGGTTTTTTTGTATGCGGTTTTTTTCTCCTCATGTTCAGCCCATAATCTTCCTGTTCCATGATAAGCTATCACTGGGAAAACCACATTTTTACCTGCACGACTTAACTTTAACATTTCCGCTGCTACCTTTTCAATGTTTTTAGCCTTTACAAATGTTGTGTTAGTTTTCTTAGGTGAGATTTTATCTACTGTTCTCAACCAACCTTTCTCGATAGTCTTTTCATTGACATTGCCAAATGCTTGAATTTCAACAGGTAATTGTGGTACCGGTTGATTATTTTTTGTTGCTACACGAATTTCATTTTTACCTATACTTCGGGATTCAAGTTTCGCCACATCTATACCACGCAGAAAACTGCCAGCTGCAACTGCCAATGCGTCAAGAACTGACGTCTTACCTTTTGCATTTTCTCCGATAAATACAGTAAAATGAGGATTTAGGAAAAAAATCTCATCCTCGAATCCTTTAAAGTTCTTTACTCTAATTTTTTCTATTTTCATGTTTGAAAATTAAATCTTTTTCAAAGAATATTTAACTTGAAATTTCTCAATATTAGTTTTCTAACTTATTGCTACCATCACCATCACCACCCGATTCGGAACATACAAACTCACTATCTGATCTTTGTCGGTTTTGTATTTTACAGTTTTGTCTAGTCTAGCGAAGCCCCCATATTCTTTTTCATCAGAATCAAGCATGATCTGATAGGTACCTGCTTCAGGCATGCGGATCGAAAAACCGAAAAAGGACTCGGTAGGATGGAAGGAAAAGACAAAAATCAGATTGCCGCGTTCGTAGGCGATAATCTTCTTATCCGGATCGAGGTGAAGTTGCATGGCAGGAGGGGCTGAGAGGATTTGATGGTCTTTGGCCAGTTGGATCATCACTTTGTCCCACTTATCCAGCTGCTGATAGCGGAGTAGGGGATCGTCGACCAATGACCACTGCCGCCGGGCATATTGATAGCTCCAGTCATTGCCCAGTCTCGGAAAGTCCACCCACTCGGGATGCCCGAATTCATTGCCGATAAAGTTGAGGTAACCCTCGCCGCCCAGTGTAAGTGTGATCATGCGGATCAGCTTGTGCAGGGCGATGCCGCGGTCCACGACGAGATTTTGCTCCAGCACGGTCATGGAGAAGTACATTTCCTTGTCCATCAGCCAGAAAGCAATGCTTTTATCCCCGACCAGCGCCTGATCGTGGCTCTCGGCATAGGCGATGGATTTCTCCAGTTTCGGCCTGTTGGTCAGTTCGTGCCACAGCTCAAACATGTCCCACTGCTCGTCCAGCTTATGCTTCAGCGTCTTGATCCAGTAGTCGGGTATGCCCATGGCAAGACGGAAGTCGAAGCCGATGCCCCCATCAGCTATCGTTCGGCAAAGTCCCGGCATCCCGCTGACTTCCTCGGCGATGGAGAGCACTTTGGGATTCAGGGCATGGATCACCGTGTTGGCGAGTTGGAGGTAGAGCAGGGCGTCTTCGTCTACGCCTTCGTCGAAGTATTTATCGGAGGAATCAAAGGAAACCAAGCCGTGGTGCTTGTATATAATAGAGGTGGCCCCGTCGAAGCGGTATCCGTCGAAGTGAAACTCCTCCATCCAGTAGCGGATATTTGAGAGCAGAAATTGCTGAACTTCCCACTTCCCATAGTCGAAAAGCTTGGAATCCCAGCCTTCGTGATAGCCTTTTGGGCCGGGGTGGAAGTATTGGTGGTCGCTGCCGTCAAACTCGTTGAGGCCTTCGTTGACATTTTTCACTGCATGGGAATGCACGATGTCCATGATCACGGCGATGCCCATGCCGTGGGCGGTGTTGATCAGGGATTTGAGCTCCTCGGGCGTCCCAAAGCGGGAAGAGGGTGCAAAGAAATTGGAGACGTGATAGCCGAAGGAACCGTAATAGGGATGCTCCATCACGGCCATGAGTTGGATGGCATTGTAGCCACCTGCTTTGATGCGCGGGAGGATCAGCTCCTCAAACTCAGTATACGTCCCCACTTTTGCAGCCTCCAGGGCCATGCCCACATGCGCCTCATAGATGAGCGGCATCTTGGCAGGCTCGTCCAGGGAAAAGTCCTGATCCGTCCAGGAAAAAGGTTGCGGCTCAAACCAGAGTTGCCCGGCAAAGTCATGGTTGGTTTCATCCTGCACTACCCGGCGGATGTATGCCGGAATACGATCGAGATCGCTGTCATTGGCTCCGATGACCCGAACTTTTATTTTGCTTTGGTGGACGAAGGTATGTTTGTACTCTTCATAAGGAAGAAAAATCTCCCAATCGCCCCTCGGACTGCTGCGCATGGGATGGGAATTTCGATCCCACCAGTTGAAGTCGCCCATGAGGAAAAGCGCTTTGGCTGCAGGTGCCCACTCCCGATAGACCCAACCGTTTCGGAGCTTGTCGAAGTGCACACCAAAGTATTCGTGCATTCCGGCGAATTCCAGAATGCTACCCGAGAAGTCATTGATGGCCCGAATGGCGTTTTGGTAGTTTTGGAATCGCTTCTCGATTTTGGATTCGTAGGGTTCGAGCCAAGGTTCGTCTACGATCAGGGGTAATTTTTTTAATTCTTTCACAAAAAATGGTTTTTGCCTAGGATGAATTCGAGCATGACCGAAAAGTCACACTTGGAGATGATTAAAGTTTTGCGAGATTACTTCCGATCCCGATAACTATCGGGACTGCCTCTAACAAGAAATTATAATCGTATGAAATTAGAAAAATTTGGGTGGAAAGGAAGGGGAGGTAAAAAAGTTTCACCCCTTCGGGGCTAAATCTTCTGAGTTAATCCGTTTTACCACGGGCTTCACCCGCGGTCATGGATGGTCTCGCTCCTTTGGAGCTGGGTATATCTTAAAAACTGAGCTGGGAATTTTTGAAAAAACTCAGGAGGGAACTGTTCGCTTTGATTTGAAAGGAGATCCGAAGAATTGCAACTATTCATGACCCTCGGTGACTATAAGGAGCCGGGGGCCGAGCTGATAAACGCAATTTAGAGCCCAAAAGGGGTGAAATCAGTAATCTTAAGACTAGTGTTTTTCATACACCAACTCCGGTTCTCTCACCTCGACATTGCCGGAATCATTGATTTGATCCAAGGTCACCAACTTGAGCTCATTGACCAGCATGGGATCGTATTTGGCAGCGACGCGAATGTAGTTTTCGGTGAAGCCATGGATCTTTCCATCTTCGACATCTTCTTCAAAAAGTACGGTAAAGGTGCCGCCCAAATTCTCCTCATAAAACTTACGGCGCTTCTTCTCGGATAGAATTCGCAACATTTTTGATCGTTCGTTCCTTTTCTTGAGTGGCACAACGCCATCCATTTCGACTGCCCGTGTATTGGCACGCTCGGAATAGGTGAATACGTGGAGGTAAGAGATGTCCAGTTCATTCAGGAAGTTGTAAGTCTCCAGAAAAAGCTCATCTGTCTCCCCTGGGAAGCCCACAATCACATCTACACCGATGCAGGCCTTGGGCATTAGGGTTTTGATTTTGGAGACACGGTCTTCGTACAGCTCCCGCAAATAGCGACGGCCCATTTTCCTTAAAATTGTATTAGAACCTGACTGCAGGGGAATATGAAAGTGAGGAACGAATCGCTTGGATCGGGACACAAATTCGATGACCTCATTTGTCAGCAAATTTGGCTCGATAGATGAAATCCGCAGCCGGTCAATTCCCACTACATCGTCCAAGGCATAAACCAAATCAGCGAATCGTTCGACACGCTTTCCGTCCACGATTCCAAAGTCGCCGATATTGACGCCCGTCAGGACGATTTCTTTGACCTTTGTGGCAGCGATCTCCCGGGCTGAAGCCAATACAGATTCGATGGTGTTACTTCGACTTTTCCCGCGCGCAAGTGGAATCGTGCAAAAAGCGCAGCCATAATTGCATCCGTCCTGAACTTTCAGGAAAGTTCGGGTTCGGTCATTAATAGAAAAGGCATTATTAAAAGTGGTGGCCTCAGTGATCTCAGAGGCGAGTACTTTGGTCTCTTGGACTTTGGCGAAACCATCCAAAAGCTCAATCAGACGGAATTTTTCAGCCGCACCCAAGACCGCGTCCACTCCTTCTATTTCGGAGATTTCGGTTGGTTTCAGCTGGGCATAGCAGCCAATGATGGCCACATAAGAATCAGGCGATATCTTTTTAGCCTCTTTGACGATCTTTTTACACTTCTTGTCGGCATTCTCGGTGACCGAGCAGGTGTTAATGATGAAAATATCGGGATTTTCCTGAAAATCGACTTTCAGATACCCTTTTTCTTCGAATTGCCTGCCAATAGTAGAAGTTTCAGAGAAGTTTAGCTTACAACCGAGGGTATAAAAGGCGACTTTTTTCATGAATACTCATTTCAATGATCAGCTGCAAAGGTAATTAATCCCGATCTTTTTTCAATTCTCCAATTTTCGGGGATAAAACCTGCTTTTTTTAGGCTTTTGGCTCTCAAAACACCATGTTTTTTTGAAAAAAGTGGAAATTTTTCGAAAAATGACTTCAAAAATGGGGTAAAAGCTTTTTCGCATCAGTATTTTTCTATTTTTGTGGGTGTAATATTAAACCTCATATTGTAGAAATGGCAACACTCAGACAACAAGCCTTGGCGATGGTACAGGCGAGACAGCGCGTCCCTGTAATCCCTCCCGCCTCAAAAATCTCAGACTTCTTCGGGACCAATGTTTTCGGCACCAGTCAAATGAAGCAGTCTTTGGCTCCTTCAGTTTTCAAAAAAGTGATGGAAGCCATTGACAGAGGATCTAAAATTGATTCTGCAACAGCAGAAGAAATTGCTTCTGCGGTGAAAACTTGGGCGATGTCCAAGGGCGTTACGCATTACACGCACTGGTTTCAACCATTGACAGGGTCTACTGCCGAGAAGCATGATTCTTTCTTTGATATGTATGCCGGGATGGAGAAATTCAAAGGTTCGGCCTTGGTTCAGCAGGAACCTGATGCTTCTTCTTTCCCTAATGGTGGAATTCGTTCGACATTTGAAGCACGTGGCTACACTGCCTGGGATCCTTCATCTCCGATATTCATTTTAGAAAAGACACTTTGTATCCCAACCATATTCGTGTCTTATACCGGAGAGGCCTTGGATTACAAGACCCCACTCTTGAAATCGATAGAAGCCATCAATGAAGCTTCAGTGGCTGTTTGTCAGCTTTTTGATCGAAATGTGCGGAAAGTGACTCCATCTCTTGGGGTGGAGCAGGAATATTTCGTGATTGATAAGGCATTGTATGCCGCTCGCCCTGACTTGGTGATGGCTGGTCGATCTGTTTTTGGACATATCCCTGCAAGAGGTCAGCAGTTGGAAGATCATTATTTCGGTTCGATCCCCACTCGAGTGAAGGATTTTATGATGGAGTTTGAAATCGAAGCATTGAAACTGGGTATCCCGGTAATGACCCGTCACAACGAGGTAGCACCCGGACAGTTTGAAGTTGCACCGATTTTCGAAGAGATAAATAAAGCCACCGATCACAATCAGCTATTGATGGATGTGATGGATAAAGTTGCCGAAAAGCATTCCCTGAAAGTTCTTTTCCACGAAAAGCCATTTGCAGGTGTCAATGGATCCGGTAAGCACAATAACTGGTCCCTGATCACCGATACGGGGATCAATTTATTTCAGCCCAGCAATTCAGCCAGAGAAAACCTTCAGTTTTTGACCTTCTTGGTGGCCACGATTAAGGCGGTTTATGACAATGCGGATTTGTTGCGGGCAAGTATCGCTTCAGCAGGCAATGACTTCCGTTTGGGTGCAAACGAAGCACCTCCTGCGATCATTTCCGTATTCTTGGGAGCTACGCTTTCTGAATTATTGGATGAATTGGAGAAAAACGGAAATGTGAAAATTGAAAAGGGAGACAACATGTACATGAAATTGGGCATCTCCAAGATTCCTGAAATCATCCTTGACAATACGGATCGTAACAGAACTTCTCCATTTGCATTCACAGGAAATAAATTCGAGTTCCGTGCAGTTGGTTCTCAGGCTAATGTGGGTGGTCCGATGACTACGCTCAATGTGATCGTGGCCGATGTACTGAAGCAAATGCTGAAGGATATCGATAAGGAAATGAATGGGGGCAAAGAAAAGAAAATTGCCATCGTCAATGTCTTGAGGAAATACATCAAGGATTCCAAGAAAATAAGATTCGAAGGTGACGGTTACTCTGAAGAGTGGGCAAAAGAAGCTGAAAAAAGAGGCCTTTCAAACTTGAAGTCAACTCCTGAGGCTTTGGATGTGTATGAGAAGAAAGCTACTAAAGAGCTTTTTGAGCGTCATAATGTGCTTAACCACATTGAAGTTCATGCCCGTCATGAAATCATGCTGGAAGATTTCGTCAAAAAAGTACAAATCGAAAGCCGTGTGATGGGTGATCTTGCTTTGAACCACATCATCCCGACTGCCATCCTGTATCAGAATAAACTGATCGAAAACGCCAATGGTCTGAAAGGATTGGGCTTGGATCACTCTGCGGCAGTAGAGACCATCAAAGACGTGTCCAGACATATCGAATCTGTAAAGTCTAATGTATCTGCGATGGTAGAAGCTCGGAAAAGACTCAACAAAGAGGAGAGTGCTTCAAAACGGGCAAAAGGATATCAGAAAGAAGTCAAAGAGGCCTATTTCGATAAAATCCGCTATGCGGTAGATAAGCTGGAATTGCTGGTGGAAGATGAAAGTTGGCCATTGGTTAAATACCGTGAAATGCTTTTTATCCGTTAGTAATCAAATAGTTAATAATAAAAAAGCCATCCTCGGATGGCTTTTTTTGTTGTTTCAAAAATTAGAATTTAAATGGGAAATTATTAATCCTATACCTGGGCTATGGGAAAGGATGAAAACAACGCTGATTTAACCTATTGACCTAGGTTTTGATTTCAGTCAGAATCAATGTTTTTTTGTTTTTACCATAACCCAAATTCAATGAAATACTGGCTGATTCCATGCTTTTTCCTTTTGTTTTCTTGTGCACAACCGAAAAATGGAGGAGAGTCTGAATCCAAAACTTATCATATCGTAGGCTATGTAGCAGGCTGGAAGGAGCTGAATCCAAAAAAAATACCTGCCGAAAAACTCACGCACATCAATTACGCTTTTGCCAATGTGGCCGACGGCATTGTGACCAATATGGAGGGAAGAGCAGTGCGGGATAGCATGAATTTTCAAAAGCTGCAGGAATTGAAAAAGCGAAATCCTGCCCTTAAAATATTGGTTTCGATTGGAGGCTGGACACATTCCAAAGGCTTCTCGGATGCAGTATTGACCGAAGAAAGCAGGAAAAAACTGACTGCCTCCGGCATCGATTTTCTCCTTAAATATAAGCTGGACGGTCTGGATTTTGACTGGGAGTATCCGGCCCTGCAAGGAGATAATAATGTCGTTAGAGCTGAAGACAAGGACAATTTCGTGGCCATGCTCAAAAGCTTTCGCGAAGCGTTGGATTCGGTAGGAAGCCTGAATAATACGCATTACCTGAGTACCATCGCTTCAGGGGGATTTAGAAATTACCTCGAAGTAAACAACTTGGGAGAGGCTCAAGAGTACCTCGACTTTATCAACATCATGGCTTATGATTTTTATACTGCCGGAGATGCGATTACCGGTCACCATGCCAATCTATTTCCAAACGGAGCAAAAGGGCGATCTGCCCAAACCACAGTCGAGGAACATCTCGAATTTGGAGTTCCTGCCGAAAAACTGGTTTTGGGCGTGCCTTTTTATGGTCGGATGTGGAAAGGTGTAGATCCAACTGATAATGGATTGTTTAAAAAAGGTAAGTTTGAGATGGGCTTACCTTACCATCAGGTTTTTGCACTCTCCAGAAATTCCACTTATTCCAGATTTTGGGATTCAAAAGCAAGTGCACCTTACCTTTTTTCACTTCTTGATTCTGCTTGGGTGACATTTGAGGATCCGGAATCTTTGGCCCTGAAGATGGAATTTGTGAAGAAAAAGGGTTTAGCAGGAGCCATGTTTTGGGAGATGTCCGAGGACAATACAGGAACTTTGCTGGATGCTCTACATGAAGTTCTTAGTCCAAAATCAGTGAATGAAAATTAAGCGATGATACAAATAGGAGTGGATATCGGTGGATCTCATATTTCTTCTGCACAGATTTTATGGAATGGCAAATCAGCCGAAATCACCGAATTTCATGAAGCGGATATAGATACTTTCCGTTCTACTTCAGAGATCATTGCAGATTGGAGTGCGGTGATCAGGGAATCGATTGGAAGCCAAAAGGATATTCGGATCGGAATCGCTATGCCAGGGCCATTCGATTACTCAAATGGCATTTCTCTTATCAAAGATCAGGGTAAAATGAAGTCGCTTTTTGGACTTTCTGTAAAAAAACTACTGAGCGAAAGCTTGAAAATTGATTCCAAGCATATTGTATTTTCCAACGATGCTGAGGCCTTTCTTAAAGGTGAAAGTCTGGCAGGAGCAGGCAGGGGTTTTCAAAATTCCATTGGTCTGACTTTGGGTACCGGTTTGGGATCTGCCATCAAAATCCGTGAGGTAGTCAAAGACGGAAAACTTTGGACAGCCCCTTTTCGAGATGGAATAGCAGAAGATTATTTGGGAACTGCCTGGTTCAAGACGTATGCTTTACAAAAGTTTGGGCTGAAATTAGCCGGTGTGAAAGACTTGTTGGCAGATGACTTGGACAGAGAAATTGCTGACTGTGTTTTTGCTCAATTTGGAGAGACCCTGGGTGAATTTCTGTCTTTTTATGTTATTCGGCTGCGATGCGAGGGGGTGGTTTTAGGAGGAAAAATTACCCGTGCAGCCGACCGATTTTTGCCTTATACCAAAGCCTATCTCGATAAAATCGACTATCCGGTTGAAATCAAAATTTCTGAACTCGAAGAAAAAGCGTCCTTGATTGGGGCTTGCCTCCCGTTTATCCCGGAGGGTTAATTCTTTTAATGAAAAGGATAAGCCTCTATTCGATTGAAGTTTTTATATCGTCAAATGAATTTTTGATTTCATGCCTAGTTAAGTTGGTTGGAAATGAAATCATTAAAATTTGAATGGAGAAATAGTTGATTCGATTATTAAGATTCATTATTCTGAAGGATCTGGGCGGATAATTCAAAATGTCTGATTTTAATCACTTACACAGTTCTGTATTTTCCTGAATTGTCTTAAATGGCTATGGATAATCGCTTGAACTGAGCTTGATTGAAGCAACGGTCTTTCAGCCCTATTGAATTTCGCCTTTTCTTCAGTGCTGACTTTGTCTACCTACCTTTCGATTTCCAGATCCTTCCGTTTTAGTCAACGCGTCACCCATGTCAGCTCTCGCCTCGGCAGCAAATCTATTTAACATTGCCACAATTTCAGGGTTCTGTGCCGAGACATCCAATGATTCTTCCATGTCCTGGGACAAATCAAAGAGTTGTGAATTTTCAAGTCTGATGTAGCTGTATTTCACCGGAATTCCGTCATTCCTAATTTCGGCATCAGCTGGTATCGTGCGATAGACATGAGGAAATACCAGTTTCCATTTTCCATAGATTACTGCCTGAAGCTCATTTTGATTGTAATAAGCATAGTAGGGTTTCAACTCCTGCTTTTCACCTTGGATCAAAGGCCAGATATCCGAACCGTCGATTTTCAGTTTCGGGAGATTGGAATTGGTGAGTTTTGCCAAAGTGGGCAGAATATCGATGGTCATGGCCGCTTGATTCTGAACTTGACCTGCAGGGATTTTTCCGGGCCAGGTAAAGATCGCCGGAACTCGGATTCCTCCTTCCCAGGACGTGCCTTTACCTTCTTTCAATCCAGCTTGTAATCCGGCATGTCCTCCGTAGGAAAGCCAAGGTCCATTGTCGGAAGTGAAGATGATGAGCGTATTTTCGGACAAGCCAAGCTCTTTTAGTTTCTTTTGTATTTCGCCTACAGACCAATCAATTTCCATCATCATATCGCCATATAATCCCTGCTCAGATTTACCCTTAAATTTATCAGAGACGAAAAGTGGGACATGCGGCATGCTATGTGCCAGATACAGGAAAAATGGATTTTTCTGATTTTTTTCAATGAATTCAAGAGATTTGTAAGTGTACCAAGAAGTCAATTCCTGCTGATCCTCTAGGTAGGCGATGGTTTTTTCTCCTTCAATGAGCGGAAGTGGAGGATAGTAATTTTTTGACTCGGGATGCTTGGGCCACATGTCATTAGAATAGGGCAGTCCAAAGTAACTGTCAAATCCCTGTCGAGTGGGTAAAAACTCCGGATGATGTCCTAAATGCCACTTTCCGACCATGCCCGTTTGATAGCCATTTTCTTTAAGCATTTCCGCAATGGTGATCTCTTCTGGATTTAGTCCATGATCGGCAGTATGATCCAGGGCTCCGTACAATCCGAGTCGGTTTGCATAGGCACCGGTCAAAAGGGCTGCTCTGGAAGCGGTGCAAACTGCATGGGGAACGTAAAATTGTGTGAATCTTATTCCCTCAGCTGCAAGTTGATCAAGGTGAGGAGTCTGCCAACCTGTAGCTCCATAGGTCCCCAGATCTCCATAAGCCATGTCATCCGCAAAAATCAGGATGATGTTTGGCTTTTCTGATTCAAGAGTATTTGTCGGAGTTTCTTTATTTAAGAGGCTGAAAAATGAAAGCAGCGTAATTAAGATGGTGATCATCATATCAATTTTCAATTTTATGGAGTTGAAAATTATAATTTCCAAATCCTTTAGAGGCTTCCAATTTAGATCAAGTTATCAATTAAGGTTTTTGAAAGTTAAACTAAGGCTGGTTTTAACCAAGCCTGTTAATGACGTCTTCAAATAACTTTTCATTCACTACAGCCACCCCGCCCAAAAGTCCGACGTCTTTGCCTAACTGGTATAGGGCCAGCTTCGATTTTTCACGGGATTTAGCCATGCTGTAGATATTCAAGGCCTGTTGGATAGGAGTGATGAGGTATTGGTTTGCCTCGGCGACAGAGCCTCCAATGATGATCAGTTCGGGATTGAGGAGTTGAATCAACATCGAAATCCCCCGTCCAAGATCTAGGCCTGCTTCAGAAAGAATGGTTATTGCTCGTTGGTCACCTGCCAGGGCGGCTTCCACCACCAAGTCAGGCTCCAATTCTCCCTGATGATCTCTGACCATTCTGGCCAAAATACTGTCCTTATCCAGCCTGATGGCATCTTCTGCCATTCTAACGATGGCAGTACCCGAAGCCACTGCTTCCAAACATCCTTTTTTGCCGCAAGTACAAGTGATATCTCTTGACTCGAAGATAGGAGAATGAGAAAATTCTCCGGCAAACCCCGAGGCTCCCTGGTAGATTTTTCCGTCGATGATGATTCCAAGTCCTATTCCCCAACCTATGAATAAACCGAGGACATTTTTATGGTTATGCTCAGAACCGAATTTGTATTCCGCCAAAGTCATCGCCCGAGCGTCATTTTCAAGGAATATTTTCTTTTGAAAATGAGATTCCAGATTTTCCAGCAAGGTCTTTTTGCCAAATCTGAGATAGGTATAGTTGACACCTCCTACCGAATCCACCAATCCCGGCATGGAAAATCCGATAGCGATAATCTTATCCGCGGGGATATTGGTCTTTTCCAGATATCGGTCAATGAATCCACAAATCAAATCGAAGGTCTCCTTTTCATTATTGAGCGTGATCTTGTGGTCCTCTTTTTCAAATGCCAACTCATGGTTGCAAGAGTACAGGGCTAAGTGCATATTGAATTTCGAGAAATCGACTGAAAGCACATAAAAGGCATTTTCAGCCAGTCGATACAAGTCAGGCTTTCGGCCTCCTTGGGATTCTGCCCGTCCCTGCTTGATGACTTCACCGGAATTCATCAAATCTCCCAAAAGCGCATTTACAGTCGGCAGAGAGATTCCGACTTCATTGCAAATTTCACTTGCCGTGTTTGCGCCTTTGAGGTAAAGGTTTTTGATGATCTTAATTTTGTTGAGGTAGCTTTTGATTTCCACCACACCGTCCATTTTGGCGATGATTTCTTGAGGATTAATTAGGTTCATGGCTAGTAGTAATCCTTGAATTAAAGGAAATTTTAGGCTTCAAAAAAGACTTCCCAAAAAAAATCATATAACAAGGGGTAAATTTCTTAAAGAAACTCAATTTTATTTTGAATCATGGGGAGTTTTAAAAAAGATTTGAAAATTTCAGTACTTGATTTCTAAGAGTTTAAACATTTGGTAAGTTTGCTCATTAATTTTTAAAGAATGGAAAAATTGGAAATTGAAGCTCAGTTGAACAAGTCAGCGCTTTTTGAAAAAGTTGAAAAATATATTTCTGATTTGGGGTATAAAATTACCTCGAGAGATCTGAATCGTCCTTGGGGAGGTTTTTTTGTCCTTGATGAATCTCAAATTTTGAAATTTAAAACTGACTTTTTTTCAGATGTGGACTTATCCGCCAATCAATTGGAACAAAAGTTAAGTCCGAAATTTCTTTTGGTAGCTCCGGGAGCAAGATTGTCATGGCAATATCATTTTCGAAGGGCAGAACTTTGGAAATTAATAGCAGGAAAGTCAGCGATAAGTAGGAGTTTTTCCGATGAACAGGGTCCTGTAGAGGAGATGATTCTAGGTAATGTGGTATCGCTTCAAAAAGGAGAGCGGCATCGCTTAATCGGTACAGAATCCTGGGGTGTGGTAGCAGAGATTTGGATGCACGCTGATCCGGCCAATCCTTCGGATGAGGAGGATATTGTGAGATTGCAGGACGATTACTCCAGAAAATAATGAAGCTCGGGGTTATTCCCCGAGCTTTAAAAGTTTAAATTATTGGTCCGAAGCTCAATCACCCTTAAAATAAAAAAACTGCACAATGCTAAAAAACTACCGCGGACAAGTCCAAAGAAGTAAATGAATTTAATCATAATGATTTAAAATTCAAATAATTGCGCTTTAAATCCGACACGTTGGAAATTTTTGCTGTTTTAGGAAAGTCATGCGGCAGTCCAAAGCAATCGGAATTACCTGCTTGATTGAGCTAAGGAGGTTTTAAGAATCAATCTTTCATGTCAGTCGATATGACCTTTGAAAAGCAATTGCTAAACTCAAAAAAATACGCGGTAAGGAAAGAAATCCTAAGGAACTGAATTAGAGTTTATCCATTTTTTTTGCAATCTCCTCCGCCTCTGCCATTAACTTATCAGCGGCCGTACGATTGGAATGGGATAGTTTATGGGCATCAGACATCATTTTAGCATAGGTTTCCTGAAGCTTTTCTTTTTCTGATTTTTTCTTAAATAGTCCGAACATGATATCTTTTTTATAGTGAACCAAATTCAGTAGCCAATGTTCAATCCTTGAAAAACAGGGTTCACCTTCCCTCTATTATCTCATTATTTTTAAAATTAACAAGGTCTTCAAGTCGGCCTGCTGAATTGTAATACCTCCATGGTCCTTCTTTTTTGCCATCCTTCATCATTCCTTCAGAGGCTTTTCTTCCATTCTCATGGTAAAATATCCACAATCCCTCTGCTTTACCAGACTTAAAAGTCCCCTCAGATTCTTTTTGGCCAGTGATGTAATAGGTGATGCGAGTTCCATCTCCATTCTTGAGGGTCCCTTTATCCAGTTTTTTTGTTCCATCAAAACTATGGTATTCACCTACATTCATTAATCTGCCTTTGTCCCAATATTCTTCTTGAGTCAATTGCTTGTTGTCATAAAAAAGACCCCAAATTCCATCTTCCAAGCCAAGATTGTAGGTGCCCACTGACTTGAGTTGTCCGCCATCATAGTAATAGAACCATTGGCCTTCCTCCATTCCCAGGTTATATTTTCCTTCAGCAATCAGAATTCCGATCTTATTGAAATATTTCCAAATCCCTGTTTGGAGATCGTTTCGATATTCTCCGATAGAATAAATTTCCCCGTCAGGAAAGAAGCTTTTCCAAACACCCGTTTTGGCTCCACTTTGATATTGACCTTGGACAGAAACTTGTCCGGAGCTATGGTATTCGATATACTCGCCAACCGGCACGCCAAGCTCATACGTTTTCCGCTTTGATAGCGCTTTATTTGGGAAGTATTCCTCCCAGACACCCACGCCGATGTTATTTTTATATTTTTCTATTCGGGCTAATCGTCCCGTTTGATAATAGTATTTCCAGTCTCCGGTTTTATTGCCGTTTTGATCATAAAACTCCTCTGCCTCCAGGACTTTTGTGCCGGGAAAATACCTTTTCCAATCCCCTATTTTTTTACCGTTTTTGAAGCTTCCAATTTCAAAAGGAATTCCACCTAAAAGCCTCTTGAAATTACCTTCAAACTGTCCTTTTGAATAACTTGCCTCCGTGATCACCGTGCCATCTGGAGCATATTCTAGGTAGGGTCCCTCGCGAAGTCCATTCACATAAAACTCCCTGGAAGCCAATTCACCAAATTCATAAAAAGAAACCCATTGACCAGTACGTTTACCATTATCATATTGTCCCTCTGTCAATACTTGACTCGGGTCGATGTAATTGGGATTGCCTTCTTTTCCGTAAAACTCCGTGTACTTGCCGACCAGAACACTATCTCTGTAAATCACCTGTTTTTTTAAAGCTCCTTCTGTGTCAAAGTAAAGTGCTGGACCAAAGAGTTTACCATCTCTATATTCTGCTGATTCTCTACGCTTTCCATTGGGGTAATATTGTGTCCACAGTCCTTCTCTTTTTCCATTCCCAAAGGTGCCTTCCGAGAGAAGGGTATTGGTTTTTGGATTGTATATTTTCCACAAACCTTCCCGGATATTATTTCTTATTACGCCCGTAGCCATAAGAGAGGAATCAGAGTTGAATTGCTGTACCAGTTTGGGGTCCTGCGCGAGAGTTGAAAAATAGAGGAAGCTAAAAACTGCCAAAAGCAAATATCTCATATCTTGTAAATTTCGGTTTGGTTCAATTGGAACCTTATACAAACGATCGAATGAAGAGATTCGACATATTATCTACGTGTGAATGAGTTTCCTGTTTAAAATTAAGTTAATTCCTGACTTGTTCTGCCGGAAGACTCAGAATACCAAGGATTTTTTTTAGGCTCTTACAAAGATTTTGATTGAGCACCAAAAGGTCTGGATCGACTTGGATTGGTTTAATCCAATGATAAAAGCCAAGTTTTGCCTCTGCTATTTTCCCTTCATCTGTTGTGAGATTTCGATTCAATATCAGATCCGGATAATCCCATTGATTTTCACTGAGGCCAAAGGAAAATTCCAAATCGATAAATTCCTTGATCGGATTTTCTCGCTTGCTTCCCAGTAGGATGGTAATAAAAAGCCCATTTCCAAACCAATTGAGTAGACGGATATTTGATCCGGTTATTGGATCAAAATCTCGGATTAAATCCAGAACTAAGTACGGAAATCCCAACAAGTCATTGCCTTTGGATATTTTCGTACCCTTAGACTTGGCTGATATTTTATCAAAAATCTCTTTTGGGAATGAGTTTCCTACATCTTCTAAAACCGAGGTAAATTGGGTTTTCAGAAGATTTTGCCGCTGAATTAAATCCTTGTTCAACCAAAGTTCTATGTCAAGAGAATTCTGGAATTTATCCATTTTACCAGCGTAGTAAGGCCGAGGCCCATGCGAATCCTGATCCAAATGCTGCCAAACAAACCAAATCTCCTTCCTTTAATCTTCCCTGCTCCCAAGCTTGGGATAGTGCAATTGGGATAGTTCCTGCTGTAGTATTTCCTAAATACATGATATTGTTAAATACTTTCTCGTCAGGCAGCCCCATTTTTTGCTGGATGTATTGGCTGATTCGGAGGTTGGCCTGATGGGGAACTAAGAGGTCAATTTCGTCTTTAGTCACTCCGTTGTGATCCAAGGCTTCTTTAATAACCTCCATAAAACGGACGATCGCATGTTTGAAAACTGCGTTTCCATTCATTTTTAAGAAAAAATCTCCACGATCGATCATTTCTTGGGAGATTCTCACTTTTCCACTGCTGCTTGGAGCAATACAATATAATTCCTCTGCATGAGATCCATCAGCGTGCAGGTGGGTACTGAGAATTCCCGGTTGATCGAGCTCCACAGCTCCCAAAACCACTGCACCGGCTCCATCCGCAAAAATCACTGCACTCGAGCGCCCCTCATCGCTTTTATCCAAAGCGGAGGACTGAATTTCCGCTCCAACGACCAAAATTTTCTTATACATTCCGGATTTGATAAACTGGTCTGCGACTGATAATGCATAAACAAAACCAGAACAGGCATTTTTAACTTCCAATGCTCCTACAGTGGTAAGCTCCAGTTCCCGTTGAAGCAAAACTCCATTTCCGGGAAGAAAATAATCCGAGGTGATTGTAGCAAAAACAATGAATTCGATATCCTGAGGTTCAACTCCAGCCCGTTGCATAGCCATTTGGCTTGCTTTGGCAGACATATTGGTCACCGTATCCACTCCCGGAGTAAACCAACGACGCTCATGAATTCCTGTTCGCTCCACGATCCATTCATCTGTCGTATTCATCATTCGGGAAAGCTCCTCATTGGTCACGACTCGCTCAGGGACATAGTGCCCGGCTCCAAGAATTCGGGATTTTTTCATCAGTTATTTGGGTCTATTGAAATAAAATAAGCGGAATGCGAATATCGGTACAGAAAAGCACTCACACAAAAAGGGCTTAACTCGGTAAAATGTTTTATTTATCCAAACAAGGTGTAGTTTCCAAACTGATCCATGGGAGATGTTTTTCGGATTATGCCAGGGACATCATTATGCACAGAATTGACCAAAGGTGATACGGTATAACTCATCATCAGTTCCCCGGGATAGGTATTAAGCATTTTAAGCAGATCCGCTTCAGAAGTATATTTATCAAGCCATTTTTTTTCCTGATCTCGGCTGATGATCACCGGCATCCGATCGTGCACTTCAGAGACCACTTCGTTAGGAGTGGTGGTAAGTATCAAAAAGGTATGTTGGGATTCTCCTGAGACAGTTTCGTATTCTTCCCAGATTCCGGCAAAAGCAAACATGTCTTCATCCCTGAGTGTAAAGCGGTAGGGGATTTTGGTCTTTTTGCCTAGTCTTTTCCATTCAAAAAAACCGTCGGCAGGGACAAGGCATCGTCTTTTCTGAAAGGAATTTCTGAATGAAATTTTCTCATTTACTGATTCTGCCCTAGCATTTATCAGTTTTTGGGAGACGGGCTTATTATGTCCGAAATCAGGGGTAATTCCCCAATAGAAAAAAGAAAATCCCCTAGGGCTGTCAGATGTGATTACAGGTACAAGTTGGGTAGGGGCAATGTTGTATCTGGGAGTGAAGTCCACCACCATATCCGCTTGAAACCGTTCTTCCAATTCAATTTTACTTTTGCTAAGGGAGTATCTTCCGCACATGATCAGGGTGTTATTATAATATGGCGGAAGTTAGAGATCGCGAGTTATAAATTCAACTGCCCGAAGCTCAGAGTAAAAGCTTTTTTCACCTGATGGTCCTGAAAATCCAACATGACCCCCGTGTTTTGGGAATTCAAAATGAACTAGTTCCAATCGTTTTGCAAGCTTTACCGGAAAGCAGGTGTCACTTAAAAAAGGATCGTTTTGGGCATTTAGAATCAGTGTAGGCACTTCTATCTGATCTAAAAACTGAAGGGAGGAGTTTATGCTGTAGTATTCTGCGGCATCTGAAAATCCATGTAAGGGACCGGTAAAATATTCATCAAAATCCCGTAATGTTTTACTTTTCCGAAGTAGTCCTAATGGAAATTCGCCCGGGAAAGCCAATGATTTGCGAATAACCTTTTCCTTTAGGGTATTTAAAAAACGCTTGGAGTAAATAACATTTTCCCCGGAGGAGATTTTATTGCAGGATCCGGCAAGGTCAAGGGGAACGGAAATCCCCACTCCTTTTTTGATTTTCGGGTTGGATGATTTTTTTTCTCCCAGGTATTTGAGGGTTAGGTTTCCGCCAAGACTAAACCCCACCAGGTACACATTACGATAGTTTTTTTGAGCATGGATGACGACAGTATCCAAATCATAAGTAGCGCCGCTGTGATAGAAAATGACTTTTTTGTTCAGCTCTTCTCCACAACCCCGGAAGTTCCAACTCAGGACATCAAGCCCTTTTAGAATAAATTCTCTTGCCATTCCCAGCATATATGGCCTTGTGCTATTCCCTTCTAATCCATGACTGAGAATCACCAAAGCATCATTTCCTCCTCTGTACCAATCCAGATCCAGAAAGTCTCCATCAGCTGTTGTTATTCGTTCTCTCTCAGGTTTTTGTATTTCTACTTTCCTAAATAATGCGGGATAAATTGTCTCTAAATGTCCGCTAAAGAGCCATTTAGGTCTTTGATAAAAGCTTTCAGATGTAAGGGGCATGAGTTGAAAGGGCCTAAAACAGCACGGAAAATACAGGATATAAATTTGAATAAAGCGTTTTTAAAAACTATTTTTGGACACTTTAAAAACGAACAAGCTCGAAATTACCTATGGCCGAAATAATCAGAATGCCAAAAATGAGTGACACAATGGAAGAGGGGGTGATCGCTTCTTGGCTAAAAAAAGTGGGAGATACCGTCAAACCGGGGGATATTCTGGCTGAAGTGGAAACCGATAAAGCAACCATGGAGTTGGAATCCTACGACGAAGGTGTCCTTTTATATATTGGAGTTCAGGAAAAAGACTCAGTGCCTGTAAATGGCGTCATTGCGATCATTGGGGAAAAAGGAGAAGCCTTCGAGCACTTGCTGACAGGTGCAACTCCTCCTGCTGAATCCAAAACAGAAGAATCAAAAGAAAAAGAAGCAAAACCGGAAGCCAAGGTAGAAGAACCTGCCAAAGCAGAAGCTGCTACTGAAAAAATTGACACCTCCGCAATAAATGCTACTGTCATCACGATGCCAAAAATGAGTGATACAATGGCGGAAGGAACCATTGCCACTTGGTTGAAAAAAGTAGGTGACACAGTAAAATCAGGTGAAATTATCGCCGAAGTGGAGACTGATAAAGCGACAATGGAGCTTGAGTCCTATGAAGACGGAGTGCTGTTGTACATCGGGGTAGAGGCAGGCAACAGCGTTGCCGTAGATGGGGTGATTGCTGTGATCGGCGAAAAAGGTGCGGATTACCAAACATTACTCAAAGCACAGCAAGGAACGAATATGGACTCAGCACCTGCGGAAGCTAAATCTGAGGCTCCAGCAGAAACCAAATCTGAAAAACCCGCACCCACTTCCGCTCCAGCCACTACCGCGGCGCCTACTAGTGACGCCGGAACTGCTAACGGGGAACGTGTAAAAGCTTCACCACTAGCCAAAAAAATCGCTGAAGAAAAAGGAGTTGATATCAGAGCTGTTTCAGGTTCAGGTGAAGGAGGAAGAGTTGTAAAAAGAGACGTAGAAAACTTTGTGCCTGCTGTAGCACCTTCTGCGGCAGTAGCCTCTGCGGTAGGCGCCACCACTTCTTCACTTGGACAAGAGAGTTTCCGAGAGGAGAAAGTTTCTCAGATGCGAAAAGTGATCGCCAAGCGATTGGCAGAGAGTAAGTTTGGAGCACCACACTTCTATTTGACCATGGAAATCAACATGGACAAGGCGATGGATGCCCGAAAAAGCATGAATGAGGTTTCTCCTGTAAAAATCTCCTTCAATGATATGGTCATCAAGGCTTCAGCTTCAGCCTTGCGTCAGCATCCAAAAGTCAATTCTAGTTGGCTTGGAGATAAAATTCGCTACAATGACCACATTCATATCGGAATGGCTGTGGCTGTAGAAGAAGGATTGCTAGTTCCTGTGATTCGATTTGCTGACCAGTTATCGCTTTCTCAGATTTCCAATCAGGCAAAAACATTGGGAGGAAAGGCCAAAACCAAAGAATTACAACCGAAGGATTGGGAAGGAAACACTTTTACAATCTCCAACTTAGGGATGTTTGGCATCGATGAATTCACAGCAATTATCAACCCACCTGATGCGTGTATTTTGGCAGTAGGAGGGATCAAGGAAACTGTAATTGTGAAAGACGGCCAAATGAAAATAGGAAATGTAATGAAAGTGACACTCTCCTGCGACCACCGTGTAGTAGATGGAGCCGTTGGATCTGCATTTCTTCTGACTCTAAAAAGTCTTCTTGAAGATCCCGTTCGGATTCTTATCTAAAATAAACTGCCAAAAAGTCCTGTTTCCGCAGGACTTTTTGCTTTTGTATGGTTATTGGTTAGGAGGTTATTGAGTTATTGGTAATTAGTTAAAAGTGCAAACAACCAATTTTTGTATATCCAAATTGCTTAACCCAATAACAGTATAACTAAAAACCAATAACTAGTACCCATGGAAAAAATCAAATCAACAACCGTAGTTGCAATCCGACACAATGGAGAGGTAGTCATCGGAGCAGATGGACAAGCGACTTTGGGAAATACAGTTGCCAAAAGTACCGTCAAAAAGCTTCGTGTACTTCAAGGTGGTAAAATTGTGACAGGTTTTGCCGGATCTACTGCCGATGCATTTACGCTCTTGGAGAAGTTTGAAGAGAAGCTCGGAGCCTTCGGTAATAACATGAAGCGTGCAGCCGTGGAATTGGCCAAAGAATGGAGAATGGATCGCATGCTTAGCCGGCTGGAAGCGATGATGATCGTGGCAGATAAGGATGATATTCTGATCATTTCAGGAACAGGGGACGTGATCGAACCGGATATGGAAATCGCGACAATTGGTTCGGGAAGTATGTTTGCCCAATCAGCAGCCAGAGCAATGAAGCAATTCGCTCCACACATGACTGCCGAAGACATGGTCAGAGAAAGCTTACATATCGCCGCGGATGTGTGTATTTACACGAATCACAACCTCGTGATCGAAAAAGTGAAAGCCTAGATTATAGGAGGATAAAGGAACCGAAGTTGAATACCTCGGTTTTTTTTATGTCTTTTCCAAACCCCTTCCTCCGTTATGGTGTTACTACATCGAATTGATTTCACAACATGGAAACTACAACAACAAAAAAAGCTGCAAAGAAGGATTTTCGAAAACTGATTCTGGAAGGATTTGTCAATCATGTTTTGGAACATGGCAGCATGCCCAAGTCGGTTTTTAAGTTTGCAAAAGATTTAAAAATGAAAGAGGAGGAGTTTTACACCTATTTCACTTCATTTGAATCCATCAAATCTGCCATCTGGGTATCGATTTTTGAAAGTACCTTGGAGCAAATTGAATCACAGGAAGTGTTCAAGGAATACAGCGTTCGAGAAAAATTTCTCAGCTTCTTATTCACTTGGATCGAAGAATTGAAAAAGAACAGGTCTTACCTTTTGAGTCTTTATCAAGATAAAGCCCAATCGATGAAATCCCTGACTTTGGACGCAAAGGAGTTCAAAGAGAAATTCAAGGACTTCGCCGGGGAAATTATCTTAGAGGGGAAAGAAACCCAAGAAATAGCTAATAGGCCCATTATTTCAGACAAATATGATGAGGCCCTTTGGCTTCAAGTGGCCTTTATCTTCCGCTACTGGCTGGATGACCGCTCACCGAGGTTTGAAAAAACAGATGCTGCCATAGAAAAGTCCGTGAATCTGACATTCGATCTCATGGGTAAAAGTGCCTTAGACAGCTTTTTAGACTTTGCGAAGTTTCTTTATCAAAACAAATAATCATGGCCATCAAGGTGAAAGAACAGGAAGCTATCCCGGTTTCCAAAGTGCAGCGTGCGGCTAAATTTATTTCCACCGGCGCCAAAGTGGGGGGGAATTATGTGAAGCATTACGCCAAAAAGATGGTTAATCCATCTATGAATAAGGAAGAGCTTCATCAAAACAACGCGACAGATATATACAAATCATTGAGTGAGCTGAAGGGATCTGCACTGAAGGTGGCTCAAATGATGTCCATGGACAAAAACCTCCTTCCAAGAGCGTATCAGGATAAATTTACCATGGCCCAGTATTCTGCTCCGCCATTGTCCTATCCTTTGGTTGTGAAGACTTTTCAAAAGTACTTTAGCAAAACTCCGGAGCAGATGTTCGATACCTTCACCCGGTCGGCGGTCAATGCCGCATCGATTGGTCAAGTTCATCAAGCTACTCAAAATGGTAAAAAACTAGCTGTAAAGATTCAATATCCCGGGGTTGCGGATTCAGTCACTTCAGATTTAAAATTACTTAAGCCATTTGCGCTTCGTCTTTTGAATATGAACGAAGTAGAACTTGACCACTATATGGGAGAGGTGGAGGAGCGATTGCTTGAAGAGACAGATTATGTTTTGGAAGTAGATCGCTCGCGCGAAATCTCACAGGCCTGTGGACATATTCCAAATCTTAAATTTCCGCTTTATTACGATGTGCTGAGTTCTGATCGAATCATTACGATGGACTGGATTTCCGGAAAGCACATCAAAGAGTGGATGGATACGAAACCTTCTCAAAAATCCAAAAATCAAATTGGCCAGGCACTTTGGGATTTTTATCATCACCAAGTTCATAATTTAAAGCAAGTTCATGCAGATCCACATCCTGGGAATTTCATTATTCAGGAGGATGACCAATTGGGTATTATTGACTTCGGTTGTGTAAAAGTAATTCCTGAGGATTTTTACCAAGGATACTTCGCATTGATCAAAAAAGAACTTCTTATTAATCAGGAAGATTTGGATCAGATTTTCTACGATTTGGAGTTTATTTCGGACAAAGACACAGAGGTGGAAAAAGCCTTTTTCAAGGGGATTTTTAAGGAAATGATTTCGCTTCTTGGAAAGCCATTTCACGTAGACAGATTTGACTTTGCAGACGAAAAGTATTTTGAACAAATCTTTCAATTGGGAGATCGAATTTCCAATGATAAAATGTTCCGAAAATCAAGGCAAGCACGTGGATCTCGACATGGACTGTATATTAACAGAACCTACTTTGGCTTATATAACTTACTCAATCAACTGGAAGCTGAGGTGGATACTACCAAGCCGGAATGGCTGAAATAATCTTGTGACAGGGGAGGGCTTGCTCTCCCTTTTTCATTTAGCTTCAAGTCACCCCTTACCTCATATTTTGAATTTTGTTGGTATAAAGAATTTACGGATTAAAAAAATTAATTAGTTAGAAAGATTAAAACTGCAAACGAAGAATCTTTCGCTAAAGCCAAAAGAAACCATTAAATTCAGAAGACTAAGGAAATTAAAAAAAATATGATGGTAAATTTATCTGTAATTGCGCAATTAGTAGTGGCGATTTCTATTGTTATCGTTTGGGTATTTCGTTTCGATAATATCATTAAGGAGTTTAATCAATATGGCTTAAGCACGCTCGTTCGTTCGGCGGTGGGATCAGCTAAGATTTCACTTGCTACTCTGCTTGTAGCAGGCATCTGGTATCCATCGCTGGTTCTTATTCCAGCGCTCTTGATGGCCTTCCTGATGCTAAGTGCTCAATATTTTCACTTCAAAGTGAGTAATTCCTGGCAGAAGCGAATGCCCTCATTAGTACTTTTGATTTTGTGCCTATTTATAGCAGCAGTATCTCTCAATTTAATTTCTTGATGAATTTATTGAACGTTTTAGTTCTTGTCTCAAGTCTTTCTTTTCTCGCTTATGGAATAGCCTATTTTACATCCTCTAAAATGAAAAGTGAATTTATTCGCTTTGGCCTAAGAAAATTCGGTGCGTTAACTGCGATTTTAGAAATTCTTGGAGCTTTAGGACTGTTGCTTGGCTTAAAGTTTGATTATTTTCTGGTGCTATCTTCGGGGGGACTGGGTCTTTTGATGCTATTGGGCATAGCAGCAAGAATTCGGGTAAAAGATGGTTTTTTGGCAATTTTACCAGCTTTATTCTTCATGGTTCTTAATGCGTATGTCTTTTTTGAATCATTGAAAATCCTGAAAGATTGAGCTCTGCGAAATCTATTGAATTTTTACTGAGCAAATCACCTGCTATTCAACGGCTTTTATTTCGAACTAATTTTCAGTTTTCAAACAAAAAAGAGGTTTCATCAAAAGGTCTGAAGGGTCAGTGTGACAGGAGTAGAAGTCTATTTACAGCGAAGACAGCCACATTTCGATTTCGATGACGTATAGATTTTGAGAAAAAAGTATGTCAGTCCGAGCACCCGGAAGACGGGAGTCTGGAGGTTCGAGCACCTTTCGTACTAACCGACTCGCGTCAGTGAAGTGCTCAAAGTGACAATACCATGGTTTCGCATCGAATCACAGTCATTTCCTTTCTGTATGTAGGCAGACTATTTAAGACTCAATGTGACAAACAGCAATTATAAGTCAGCCCCTTTTTCTTAGTTGGTGTATGACACCCGATAGATGCAATTGGCCATGTCATCGGATATCAGCAAGCTTCCGTCCGGCAGCTCCTGTACATCTACCGGTCTTCCCCATACTTCTTGGGTGCTGTGGTCCAACCAGCCTGAAGCGAAAACTTCCTGTCCGGTTACTTTTCCGCTCCCATCAATTTTAGCCGTCACCACTTCATAGCCTGATTTTTTGCTACGGTTCCAGCTTCCGTGTTTGGCAATAATCGCTTGATTTTTAAAGCTTGTTGGAAACATTCCTCCTTTATAAAATCGCATGCCGAGCGGGGCCACATGTGCTCCAAGTTTAGCTGCTGGTGCGATATAGGCAGAAGCCTCCTTTCCTTTGGATCCTAAGTCAGGATCTTTTATTGTTCCGGCATGCCAGTATGGGTAACCAAAATGTTGACCTTTGGCTGTGACCCGGTTTAGTTCGCAATCCGGCGAGTCATCGCCAAGCATGTCACGACCATTATCTGTAAACCATAGTTCTTTGGTTTGGGGATGCCAATCAAATCCCACTGTATTTCTAACCCCATGGGCAACTATTTCTGGTTTGGAGCCAGGTTTGGAGACATCCAATCGGGTAATGCTTGCAAAGATTTCCTCATCGGATTCACAGATGTTGCATGGTGCGCCCACTGGTACATACAACATTCCATCCGGTCCAAAGGCGATGAACTTCCAGCCGTGATGGGTTTTTGTCGGGTATTGGTCATATACCACTTCGTATTTTGGATTAGTAAGTGTGTTTTTGATGTCTTTAAATCTCAAGATTCGACTTACTTCTGCCACGTACAAGTCACCGTCTTTGTAAGCGACACCGTTGGGCATTTTTAAGCCTTCGGCCAAAATGAATTTGGAATCAGCTTTTCCATCCCCATTTTCGTCGACCAAGGCATAGACATTCTTTTCCTGCCGGTTTCCCACGAATACAATACCGTTGTCCGAAATAGCCATTGAGCGTGCATTGGGGACATCTGCTGCCCAAACTTCGATTTTGAAACCTGGCTGAAGTTTGATTTGATCTAATTTTACCTCCGCTTTGGCAGTTCGAATGTCCCTTTTATTGCTGCTGTTTGAAGTTTGGACAGGGGTAAGTTTTCCCTGACAGCTCGCATTCAGGGAAAAGAGTCCGATTGAAAAACTGAAAATTAGAGGTTTTAGGTAATTCATGAGTTTTAGTTTTAATAAATAAGCTAAACATTCTGAGATTGTTTTCCCAGTAAAGGTGTATAAACGGGTTATTGGTTATTTTTGCGCCATGTTATCGATTAGTAATCTTTCTTATTTCATCGGAGGGCGACCGCTCTACGAAAATGCCAACCTTCACATCAAGCCAAAAGACAAAATTGGTCTCGTCGGACAAAACGGGACAGGCAAGTCTACCTTACTCAAAATCATCAATGGAGACTACCAAGCCACCACTGGTGAGGTTCAAAAAGCCAAAGATTGTACAATCGGATTTTTGAACCAGGATCTACTTTCTTTTCAGTCGGATGAAAGTATTCTGAATGTGGCTTTAGCGGCGTTCAAAGAAACGCTGAAACTTCAGGACGAGATTGATGAGGTGCTAAAAAAAATGGAAACTGATTATTCGGAAGAAGTAATCAACCGATTGGCTTTTCTTCAGGACAGATTCGAGTCCAATGAAGGCTATACCATCAAAGCCAAGGCAGAAGAGGTTTTGGAGGGGATTGGATTTCAGACTTCAGACTTGGAAAAGCCACTTCGGACTTTTTCCGGAGGTTGGAGAATGCGGGTGATGTTGGCCAAACTTCTCCTGGAAAAGCCTTCCCTTTTGTTGTTGGATGAACCGACCAACCACTTGGATTTACCTTCTATTCAATGGGTGGAAAACTACCTAAAAAATTATGAAGGTGCTGTGGTAGTGGTATCTCACGATCAAACCTTTTTGGACAATTGTATCAATACCACAGTTGAAGTTGCCAATCAGACTTTGACTTCCTATCCCGGAAATTACTCCTTTTACAAGGAGGAAAAAAAGATTCGAATGGAGCTACAGAACAATGCCTATGAGAATCAGCAGCAGATGATCAAGCAGACTGAACGCTTCATCGAGCGATTCCGGGCGAAGGCTACCAAGTCAAATCAAGTTCAGTCCCGCATCAAGGCCCTGGATCGATTAGACCGGGTGAATGAAGTGGTGAATGATGAGGCCTTTGTGAATTTTAAATTCAAGTTTTCCCAAAAATCAGGGCGGGATGTCGTGGTACTTGATCACGTTTCCAAAGCCTACGGTGATTTGGTAATTTTGAAAAATACCACTGCTCGAATCGAAAGAGGGGATAAGATCGCCCTGATTGGAGCAAATGGAAAAGGGAAGTCGACATTGCTCAGAATCATCGATGGAACTGAAAAGCTTCAAGGCGAACGAAGTGAAGGCCACAATGTAATCAAAGCATTTTTTGCGCAGCATCAGCTCGAAGCATTGACATTGGACAATGAGATCATGCAGGAGATGGCTCAGGCGGGAAGTAAGAAATCCGAAATGGAGTTAAGAGGTGTCCTTGGCTGTTTTCTTTTTTCCAATGAAGAAGTTTTCAAAAAAATCAAAGTACTCTCCGGTGGTGAAAAGTCTCGGGTGGCACTGGCCAAAACGTTGATTTCTGAGGCGAATTTCCTGCTCTTGGATGAACCTACCAACCACCTCGACTTTCAATCAGTGAATATCCTCATTCAGGCCTTGCAGCAATATGAGGGTACATTCATCACCGTTTCGCACGATAGACACTTCATCAAAGGTGTCGCTAATAAAATTTGGTACATTGAAGACAAAGAGATCAAGGAATACCCTGGATCCTATGATGAATATGAATTTTGGAAAAGTCAACAGGTCGAAGTGAAGGCAGTATCGCCTGTTGAGAAAACCGAAAAGAAAGCGCAACCGATTATTCCAAGAAATACGCCAGAGGTACTTCAGGCAAAAAAGGATTTAAAGAGATTGGAGGAACAGCTTTCTAAAATAGAAAAGGAGATTGAGTCGCTTGAGCTATTGAAGGTTGAAACCGAAGAAAAAATGGCCGATCCGGATATCTATGTGGATGAGATAAAAGCCCAAAAACTTCAGGATAGCTATCAAAATATACAGAACAGTCTTCGGGAAGTCAATTCAAAATGGGAAGAATTGGTGGATCAGATTTCTACTTTGCAAGAATTGGCAGGATAATGGCCCAAATGTTTGGGCTAAATTTTCTATTTTGAACTCATGCTAAGAAAAATACTGATTTACGCTTTTTCGATTACTCTCTTGTTGACGAGCTCGGCATTTTCCCAGGTTTTTGAAGACAGAGTGTATTCGGAGCACGTTCATTCCGTTAGGTTATTTCCCCAAGGATCTCAACAAGACAGCCAATTGGATGCCCCTGTTGTTTCTATTAATGACGCGAAATCTTTGGTGTTATTATTTGATGACATTGCCTACGATCCCGAGCAGTATTCTGCCAAATTGATCCACTGCGATGTGGATTGGAAGAAGTCCGCACTTAGGAATAACGATTTTTCTATTTCTTTCAATGAGTATAACATTCAGGAATATAGCTATTCTGTCAACACTCGAATTCCTTACATCCATTATTCCTTTACAGTTCCAAGAGTTACTAAATCCGGGAATTATGTCCTGAAAGTTTATCGAAACAGAAATGAAGATGATGTAATACTCACGCGACGGTTTATGGTTTATGAGGACCTCTTTTCGATAGGTGCCTCGATTGTTCCTCCCACACAGACGGAGGATCGTCGGACTTTGCAGCAGATCAATGTGATGGTCAATTATTCCAAAGTAGATCTCATTGATCCTACCACGCAAGTCAGCGTAGTGATCCGTCAAAATCAACGTTGGGACAATGCGAAATACCTGAATAAGCCCACGTTTTTAAATCAAATCTCCAAAAGTATTCGCTATGAGCCGTTTGACGGTGGCAGCACCTTCAGGGCAGGCAATGAATTTAGATTTGTGGATTTAAGATTTATCAGGGCTACGGGAGTAAATATTGCCGAAATTAAAGTAGAGGAGACTGCGATTTTCGCCAATGCCTTGGCCGACAGACCAAGGCCTGGAGGTGTTTATTCGCAGTATTTGGACATGAATGGGCAGTATATGATATACACCAATGATCGTCCCGGAGGCAATCCTGAAGTTGAGAGTGAATACATTTATACGACTTTTTACCTTCAAGCCGAGGCAGGCCGTGATATTAGGATGCTCGGTGCATTGACAGCATGGGGTAAAAGTCCAGAATCCAAAATGGTCTATGAACCAAAGACCGGACTCTACACTACCTCCATCCTAATGAAGCAGGGATGGTATGATTACCAATATGCTTTTTCGACTGGAGCGGGTTATGATTCCTATCCCATTGAGGGGAGCTTCTTTGAGACAGAAAATGAGTATGAGGTTTTAGTCTACTACAGGGCTTTAGGATCTAGATATGATCAGCTAGTCGGCTACGTATACTTGCATCCAAATAGGCGAAGAATCTAAAAAAAATCCTCTCGAATGAGAGGATTTAAATTTTATAGTTCTTCTGGCAGGTCTCCTTCAATTTCACCTTCTTCAGATGCAGGAGCTACATTTTGCCTTACACGCTCTGTAGGTTTATAAGGAACAAACCCTTCTCTTTTGAATTTGTAAGTTGTGGTTCGATTTGCGCCTGAAGGATGGTTTGCAAGGTCAAGCATTCCAAATCCTTTATGGGTAAATGCTCCTAATCCACACTTAAATACGAAGTCCTGTACTTCAGGTGCAGCATAGAGTGTAAAAGGAAGTGTATAGCCTCTTACTTCATACTTCACATCCATGTCGTAGACCGCATAGATTCGTGCAAACTTCTTCTGCTGCTCTTTAAGCTTATTTACATAAACCATGTCAGGCACAACTTGGAACTTGAAGAATGATTCCATCTGCTCAGGAGTATACCAACCCGATTTTTCCATCCGGGTCAAGGTAGATTCGTAAAGCAAATCAGAAAATTCGTCGCTGTCCGGATTGATAAATCGCTTACCGGCTTCTTCATTGAAGGCGGGAGTGATCAATACCAAAGGAGAGATACACACGAATTTGTTGTTGGTCTCGAGCGTGGGCTCAGTCTCCAATTCGGTGTATTCTGGCGAAAGGATTAAATTGCCCAGCTCGATTTTTGGCGTGGCAAAAACCTGCTCAAGCAAGTAATCCATGAAGTCTTCACTTTGTGAAGAAACGACGAGCGTCACCAGACTGGAGTAATAATGCAAGCCACTTCTACTTACTTTTGTCTGACCTTTGAGGCCTGAAAAGTTGAAGAAATTGTAGTTGAAGAATTCCTCTCTTCCTCCTTTTACAATTACTCCTTTGAGGAATTGCGCAAGGATATACTGGTGATGGAAAGGCAGGTAGGAGCCTTTGTTTTTAAGTGAAAATATAAGTCTAACTCTCACGGTGATTTAAAAATAAAATGAGACAATTATGAATTAAAATACTTATTTGTTTGGGTGAATAAGCAATGGTCAAAAGTACGAATAAATTTGAAAAAAAGTTAAACGTTGAACCTAAAATGCATAATATCACCGTCTTTTACAACATATTCTTTTCCTTCGATTGAAATTTTACCGTTTTCCCGACAGCCTGCTTCATTCTTGAATTGTTGGTAGTCAGCCAGTTTGATGACTTCGGCCTTGATGAATCCTCGTTCGAAATCAGTGTGAATAACTCCGGCTGCCTGAGGCGCTTTCCATCCTTTTTTTATGGTCCAAGCTCTAACTTCCTGAACTCCTGCTGTGAAATAGGTGATTAGATCCAATAATGAATAAGCGCCTGATATCAAACGATTCAAACCGCTCTCCTCTAATCCATATTCTGAAAGAAACATCGCTTTCTCATCTGCATCTTCAAATTCGGCAATTTGGCTTTCAATTGCGGCGCAAAGAATAATGACATCAGCATTTTCTTCTTTTACATTTTCCTTCAGGATATCCACAAATTTATTGCCTGTAAGAATACTGCTCTCATCCACGTTAGCTACATACAGGACAGGTTTGATCGTCAATAAATGAAGGTCTCTAACAGCCTCAAGCTCTTCCTTATCCGCTTCAATCGCCCGTGCATTCATGCCTGATGTCAGGCCTTGTTTGAATCTATTGAGAATCTCGAGCTCCGCCTTTGCCTTCGGTTCTCCGGATTTAGCTACTTTTTCGATTCGTTGGATTTTCTTTTCCACAGATTCCAAATCCTTCAGTTGGAGTTCAGTATCTATTACCTCTTTGTCAAATATAGGATCAACTCCCCCGGCCACATGGACAATATTATCGTCTTCGAAGCATCGGATTACATGAATGATGGCATCCACTTCGCGGATGTTTGCAAGGAATTTGTTTCCGAGACCTTCTCCTTTTGAAGCGCCTTTGACTAAGCCTGCAATATCGACGAACTCGATGATTGTCGGGACAACCCGTTGCGGATTGACCAGTCCTTCAAGAATTTGAAGTCTTTTGTCAGGAACCGATACTACACCTACGTTTGGTTCGATGGTACAGAAAGGGAAGTTCGCTGCTTCTGCTTTGGCGCTTGACAGCGCATTAAACAAGGTAGACTTTCCCACATTTGGAAGTCCGACAATGCCACATTGTAATGCCATTAATTCGTTGCTTTAATTTTAAATATTCGATAGGATTTGTACCCTCTGAAGAACTCCATTACGGATACTCTGAATATGGTATAAACCGGAATTGCAAAGATCATCCCCGTGATACCTGCAATTTTTGCCCCGGCAAAGATAACAACAAATATCTCAAGCGGGTGAGCCTTTACTGTTTTCGAGAAAATCATTGGCTGCAGTACCAGATTATCAGAGAGTTGAACTACTGCAAAAACTGATAATATCTTAAACAAAAAGTAGGTATACTCTGCATCGCTCAAAAAAGTACCTGTTGAAATTCCCACAATGATCCCGAAAGCTGATCCCAAAATAGGCCCTGCATACGGGATTAGATTTGCAACGGCAGCAAACAAGGCGATAGTGAGTGCGTAATCGACACCGACAAAGCTGAGTCCCAAACTGGCAATGGAAAAAATGAAAAGCATTTGGATCAGGAGGCCAAAAAGATAGTTTGAAAGCAATTTTTCAACCTTGGTAAAAGTGGCAACAGATAATTCGAAATAGGCATTGGGGATAAGATTCAAAAGATTTCTTCGCAACAGGCCATTTTCTAACAGCAGAAAAAATGTAATAAATGCCACAGCCATGATGCCGATCAAAAAGTTGCTGGTCAAATTAATTAAGCCACTGATGAAACTACCAAAGTCAAAAGTTCTGATAAAATCGATTATTGAGGTCTTTAGCTCTTCGAAAAGGGAACCGGGTTTATTTTCCAACAGCTGATACCTTAAAAGGAAACGTTCAATTCTTCCAATTGGCTCTTGAATTTGGGTATAAATACCTTCAAGGTCCATTTCAGAAAGGATGAGTATCTGATTATTAATCAGGGGAAGAAACAACAAACTCAAAAGAAAAAACAATAAAATTATGGAGGCATAAGAAATCAATATAGCCATCCATCTCGGAATATGCTGTTTGACAAGATGGAAGTCATTCAGTCTGTTTGTGAGAGGCCGCAGCAAAGCGGCAATGATCAATGAAAGAATAAGATAAAGGGTGACATTGGAGAAATACCAACCAAATAATAAAAAGGCTGCGATAAACAGAATAAGGTATAAGAAAAACCGCTGCATAGCTACAAAATAAAAGGAGGCGTTTGCCTCCTCAAATATACCGTAATGAACTGTGGATTAGCAATCACTAAGTTTTTGTTGGATTATTCCCACTTTAATTCATCGTTGATTTCATTTTCAGAATCTTCTTTTTCAAACTGGGTGAAATCGATCTCCGGCATCAACTCCTCCTTGAGGTGATCTACGGTCTCGTTAAGTGCATTCGCAAACTTGAAGAAATCTTCTTTATAGAGGAAGATTTTGTGTTTTTCATATGTAAATCCGTCTCCGTTCATTTTCCTTTTACTCTCCGTGATGGTGATGTAAAAGTCATTTGCCCGGGTGGATTTAATATCAAAAAAATAAGTTCTTTTTCCTGCTTTAACTTTTTTGGAGAAAATTTCTTCTCTGTCGTATCCTCTATGATCTTCCACAGTGCTTTCTGATTTTAGTGTTGGGTTGTACTAAATGATGGGTTAAAGTAAAACAAAAGCCCCGTAGAATTCAAAAAGGAATTTTACTTTTTTTTGAAACTGCAGTTAAAAGAGGGTTTCAAAGGTTCAAAAACAAGAATGAGTGGCAGAAATTCAACAACGAAAGAGTGGAATTGAAACCACTCTTATTCGCCGTGCATAAATGCTTTTTTTGCAAGTAACTCTTCCTCTGTTTCTCGATTGTCAGGATCATCGACGCAGCAATCAACCGGACATACAGCAGCGCACTGCGGCTCTTCATGAAAACCGTTGCATTCGGTGCATTTTGCTGTCACGATGTAATAAAACTCGTCTGAAACAGGCTCCTGTTTTTCAGTGGCGTCCACTACTGTGCCATCCTCCAGGGTTACTTGTTTTAAGGTTGTTCCTCCTCCCCATGTCCATTCTACTCCGCCTTCATAAATTGCTGTATTTGGACATTCAGGTTCGCATGCACCACAATTGATGCATTCGTCTGTAATCATTATTGCCATGGTTCAATCAATTTGAATCCCAAAAGTACAATCTCAACAGCTCCAAGGCAATAAAAAGTTGTCATACTAATTAATTTAATTTTATTCCAAGCTTAGACGGTTTTGGTACCTTTGTGCTATGGAAGTAAGATTATCGTCAAAGGAAAGGATTGAGGCTTTTTGCAGATTGGGTAATTTGCTCAGCAATTTAAACGTGGAGGAAAAGGATGATCTTTTCCGAAGAGCTAATAATCAGAATAGCTGGTTTACAAAGGTCACAATGGAGTCTGCTTTGAATGGTCTTTCCAAACTTTTAGAAAAAGAAAAACTTGAAAAATGGCTTTCTACATACTCCCTTGCTGAAACCCCAGTTTCTCGAAAAGTCGGAATCTTGATGGCGGGAAATATCCCGGGGGTTGGATTTCATGACCTGATGTGTGTCTTGATTTCCGGCCATATTGCAGTTCCTAAACTTAGTTCCGCTGATTCCTTTTTTTCACAGTGGCTGATTAACCGATTATTGCAGCTTGAACCTGGTTTTGAAAATTACATTCAGGTGGAAGAGATGCTGAAAGGAATGGATGCTTATATTGCTACAGGCAGTGATAATTCGGCCCGATACTTTAATTATTATTTTGGCAAATACCCAAGCATCATACGGGCAAATAGGACTTCGGTAGCAATTTTGACAGGAAATGAAAGTCAGGAAACCTTGGATAGATTGGGGCAGGATATATTTCTTTACTTCGGATTGGGCTGCAGGAATGTATCCAAGATTTTCGTCAAAAACGTAGTCCAACTCCAGCATTTTTTGGATGTGATGGAGAAGTTTAACTGGGTTGCTTTAAATCATAAATACCTCAACAATTACGAATACATCAAATCCATCTATTTGGTCAATAGTGAGCCCCACTTAGACAATGGTTTTTTGATTCTCAGAGAGAGCACTGAACTCGTTTCACCAATAGGTGTCCTTTTTTATGAAGTGTATGGCTCAAAGGAAGACCTTATTCAAAAATTAGATTCATTGGAATCAAAAATCCAATGTGTCGTAGGAGATCCAAATGAAATTCCGGGAGCTATTAGCTTTGGTGAAGCGCAGTACCCCGAGCCATGGGATTATGCGGATAAGGTGGACACCCTGAGATTTCTTTTAGGACTCAAGTAATCAATGTGGTAACAGATTCAGCTGCCTTAGGTATAGTTACGCAGAATTTACTGCCTTCACCTAATTTGGAATCAACAGTCATCGTCCCACCATTTTTAAGGATATATTCCCGAACTAATACTAATCCTAGACCTGTTCCAGTTTCATTCGCCTGTCCTCTTGTGGTAAAAGAGATACCATTATTTAACTTATAGAGGTTCTCCTCGGAGATTCCAGTACCAAAATCCCGTACACAAAGTTTCAGATTATCGCCTTGAATTTCATTGGTGACCAAAACCTTGGAATCCGGATTAGAAAATTTCAGTGCATTAGAAATCAAATTCCGGACAATTAATTCCAGCATATTTTTATCTGCAAAAGCCCATGCGTCTTCAAAACCATGAAGTTCGATTGTGATGGATTTTTCTATAGCTATTCGATCTAAAAGGTTTTTTTGGCTGTTGAGCAACTTTGCCAAATCCACCACTTGAGGCTGTAAGTATTCACCCCGAAGTTGTGAGCTCGTCCAAGCCAAAAGGTTTTCCAGGAGAAGAGCAACATGTTCCATGTTTTTGGATACCTCGGGAAGCATGTCCAGAAACTCTTCTTTAGAAATAACACCGCTTTGAGTTAAGTGTATAAGTTCTTTAACTCCAAAAACAGGGCCTTTGAGGTCATGAGAAATAATACTGAAAAACTTATCCTTGAGATCATTCAATTGTTGAAGTTCTACGGTCTGATTTTTCAGTTGCTCATTTGTTTTTATTTGTTCGGTGATGTCATCCATCAGGAGCAAAACGCCAAGTGCTAATGTCTTACTGTCATTTATTTGAACAGCTTCCACGCGAAGAATTCTTTCCTCACCATCAAGGGCGATTCGACTTTGGATCGTGTGATTTTTTCTCTCCTTTATTAATTTTTCGATCTCTGGCCTATGGGAAAAAATAAGTTCGGAGGCCTGCCCAATTCGAATTTTATCTGGTTGGGCACAAAAGTTTTTTGAGGTAGCGTTGAAATCAACAATCTTGTTTTGATTGTCGAAAATCAAAACTCCACGGGTCATCGCTTCTAGAATTTTATCTCTTGCGACAGGCTTTAAATTGAGAAGATTGAACTTCAAAATGGCGATTGAAATCAAAAAATAGGAGAAAAGAAAAGAGAACGGAGTCATGTCCAAGCCCTGAAAAGGCTTCAACCAAGAGAGCTGATATAAGACATTGATAACCAATGGGAAAAATCCACCTATTATCAAAAGTCTCGTTTGAAGCTTAAAGTGAATATTTGCATATTGGAAACGATTCCAAAGGACTAAGGTGCCCAGAAAATAAAAGAAATAGGAATAGATGACCAGGACAGGATACCAGATTCCTTTTTCGATACCTAGGATTGGAAAAGGGCCGTCTGCGATCAGCCAACTGTCTTTATAATGGAGATTGTGCCAGCTGTTTGTAAGTACAATCAGGTAAGTGAGGAAAGGTAGAATGAAAATTAAAGGATAAAGCCATGGTTTTTTGGAGGTGTCGTACGCAGTATATTTCAGTGCAAAAACCAACCAACAAGAAGGTGCCAATACCAGTCCTATGTATTGGAGTTTAACCCAAAAAAGCATATCCTCCAGAGTTTGAGCGGTGAGTTCGACACCGTAAAAAAAGCCCCAAATTGATGAAGCAAGCATGGTAAATGCAATCCATCTGACAGAATCTTCTAATTTGAGTCCGATGTAAATTGAAAGTCCTCCGACCAGTAGGCTCGAAAAAATGAGCGTCAAAGCATATGGATTGAGTATAAATTCCACAAATTCCAGTGTTTACCTTCGATTAGATGAAAGTTAAAAATCGGTTTAATTATTCAATATTAATAAGATAATATTTAACTAAAAAATTTTGAGAAAGCCCGGAAAAGAAAATCTTCTTGATCATTTGATTTCACCCTTTGGTTTAGTTTTAATTCTTACATTTTTAACCTTCTCTCTGGTGTTAGTCGGCAGCACAGGAGAGGAGGTGGTAAAGACTTACGATTTTACCCAAGCATTCGGATTTTGGCAAAATGGTTTTTTTGGCTTGATGGGTTTTACCCTTCAGATGATGATGATCTTGGTTTTCGGTTTTTCGCTTGCGGTGTTTAAACCTGTCAATTTATTTCTCAGAAAGCTAGCTCAGCTACCGTCTACTTTGGTCTCGGCAGTACTGCTTACCGCGGCGATTACCATGATAGCAGGTTTGCTTAACTGGGGTTTTGGCTTGATAGTAGGAGCAGTGCTCGCAAGATTTATGCAGCAGGCGCTTCTTGAAAAGGGGCAAGTTTCTAATCCTGCGCTACTTGCAGCATCGGGGTATTTGGGGATGGGGATCTGGCACGGTGGTTTTTCTGGTTCAGCACCACTTAGCGTCGCAGAAAGTGGTCATTTTCTTGAAGCAAAAGCCGGCGTGATTCCAGTTGAGTTCACCCTATTTTCAGCATTTAATCTAGTTACCACGTTTGGTCTTTTTCTGATTTTCATGGGCACTGCATGGTATTTAGCCCGAAATAGCTCAAAAACTTCTGATTCAAACCATGCGTTATCAATCGATCCCCTGGAGCCGGGAAAACAAAACGGATTAGCAAGGATTGCTGGCTTGTTTATGCTTGGAGTTATACTGGTGGGAGTGGTATTTGCAGAGGAGTCAGGACTTGGTTTTGTCTCACTCAACTGGGTCAATTTTCTCCTGTTTTCTATCACACTGATCGCATATAGAAGTTCTTTGAATTTTTCAAATGCAATTGCCAATGGTTTGAAAAGCTCCGCTGATATATTTATTCAATTTCCATTTTATGCCGGAATCCTCGGATTAATTACTGAATCAGGCCTGTTAAATGAATTTGTCAAGATGGGCAATGAGATTACAAATCCTGAATCTTTCCCGCTTTTTTCATTTTTCAGTGCCGCACTGGTAAACTTCTTTATTCCTTCCGGTGGGGGACAATGGGCTGTTCAAGGTCCCATCATTTTGGAAACTTCTGCGGCGATGGGATTGGATACCGGGAAAATGGTGATGGTATTTGCTTTTGGGGATCAAATCAGTAACCTCCTTCAACCTTTTTGGGCGCTTCCTCTTTTGTCTATCACAGGTGTGTCTGTCAGAAAAATTTTCCCCTATACGCTTGTTTTCTTTTTGGTAGGATTGGTTTGGTTGTGGGCTTCGATTTTTTTCTTTTTTTGAATAAAATGTGTGATGAAAAGTTTAAAAACTCGAACAAACACTACAATCCAGTCTGCGGTTGATTACCTTTTCTGAGGGCTTTTCCCTATATTCGCACTTGAAAAAATCGAACCTTTTATCCACATAAATATCCAAAATAATGGCTTTTGATATCGAAATGATCAAAGCGGTGTACGCCCGGTTTCCGGAGCGAATCGCAGCAGCGCGAAAGGCTGTAGGGCGCCCACTTACTTTGACAGAAAAAATTCTTTATGCGCATTTGAGTGAAGGTCCTGCTTCTCAGGCATATAGTAGAGGTGCTTCTTATGTTGATTTTCAGCCTGATCGTGTGGCGATGCAAGATGCAACGGCACAAATGGCCCTTCTTCAATTCATGCAGGCAGGCCGAGACCAAGTGGCTGTCCCATCTACTGTACACTGCGATCACCTGATCCAAGCAGAAGTAGGTGCCGTAAAAGATTTAACAAAAGCCAAAGATAAAAATAAAGAAGTATATGATTTTTTGGCATCTGTATCCAATAAATACGGAATTGGATTTTGGAAGCCGGGAGCGGGGATCATTCACCAAGTGGTGTTGGAAAATTATGCTTTCCCTGGAGGAATGATGATTGGAACTGATTCACACACACCAAATGCAGGCGGTCTCGGAATGATCGCAATCGGTGTCGGTGGTGCCGATGCCTGCGACGTAATGGCAGGCTTAGCTTGGGAGTTGAAGTTTCCGAAATTAATCGGGGTCAAGCTCACTGGAAAAATGTCCGGCTGGACCTCTGCCAAAGATGTAATTCTTAAAGTAGCCGGAATTCTTACTGTAAAAGGGGGAACTGGAGCAATCGTTGAATATTTTGGCGATGGCGCACGCTCGCTTTCTGCTACCGGTAAAGGTACAATCTGTAATATGGGTGCCGAAATTGGCGCTACTACTTCTATTTTTGGTTATGATCAGAAATCAGCAGCATACTTTCAGGGAACCGGCCGAGCGGACGTTGCATCACTTGCTGATTCAATTGCCGAACATTTGACCGGTGACGAGGAAGTTTATGCAAACCCGGGAATGTATTTTGATCAAGTAATTGAAATTAATCTTTCTGAACTGGAACCGCATGTGAACGGTCCATTCACCCCGGATTTGGCATGGCCAATTTCCAAATTTGCTGCAGCAGTAAGGGAAAATGGATGGCCTGCGAAATTGGACGTAGGATTGATTGGCTCTTGTACCAACTCCTCCTATGAGGATATCTCCAGAGCGGCCTCTTTGGCTCAGCAGGCAGTAGACAAAAAACTTGTTGCCAGATCTGAATATACGATTACTCCGGGTTCAGAGCAGGTTCGATTTACTGTAGAGCGAGATGGTTTCTTGGATACTTTTGGAAAAATGGGAGGCGTAGTGTTGGCAAATGCATGCGGTCCTTGTATCGGACAGTGGGCTCGTCATGGTGCTGAAAAACAAGAGAAAAACTCCATCATCACTTCTTTCAACAGAAACTTTGCAAAGCGAGCCGACGGTAATCCAAATACCCACGCATTTGTAGCTTCTCCTGAGATTGTAACAGCCTTGGCAATTGCGGGTAATTTGACTTTCAATCCCTTGACAGATACCCTGACCAATGCGGATGGTAATGCCGTGATGTTGGACGAACCGACGGGGATGGAACTTCCGCCAAGAGGATTTGCAGTGGAAGATGCCGGCTATCAGGCTCCTGCTGAAGATGGTTCAAAAGTTAGTGTACTGGTTGATCCTAATTCCGATCGACTACAATTACTTGACTCTTTTAAGCCTTGGGAAGGGACAGACCTGAAAGGATTAAAACTATTGATAAAAGCAAAAGGAAAGTGTACCACTGACCACATCTCCATGGCAGGTCCTTGGTTGAAATATCGAGGTCATTTGGATAACATTTCAAATAACATGCTGATCGGTGCAGTCAATTATTTCAATGATTCAACCAATAGTGTAAAAAACCAATTGACTGGTGAATATGCTGAGGTTCCTGCCACTCAGCGAAATTACAAAGAGAACGGAATCGGTTCAATTGTGGTGGGTGACGAGAACTATGGAGAAGGCTCCTCCAGAGAGCACGCTGCTATGGAGCCTAGATTTCTTGGAGTAAGGGCAATATTGGTGAAGTCTTTTGCACGTATTCATGAGACAAACCTTAAAAAGCAGGGAATGCTGGCATTGACTTTCGCTAATCCTACTGATTATGAATTGATTCGTGAAGACGATTCCATTGACATCGTGGGTTTGACTTCGTTCCTGCCTGGAAAACCTTTGGAAGTGGTTTTGAATCACAATGATGGAACTGCCCATACGATTACCGTGAATCATACCTACAATGAAGGCCAAATCATGTGGTTCAAAGCAGGTTCTGCATTGAACTTGATCAAGGCTGCGATTTCCTAATTTTAGCAAAATTAAAGTAAAGCCGTAGCGTCCTCGTTACGGCTTTTTTTCTACCCAACGATGAAGAATTGTTCTCCAAATGGTTGCTTTCCGGTCTTTCTGTCAATCCTCCTATTCAGTTTGATTTCTTCAACAGCATTCGCTCAAGTAGAAAGTGATGAAAGAGCGCTGCTTAATGTGAAGAATGGGATCAGTATTTCCAAGGATTCACTTTTCATGCTAAATCTCAGATTTAGAATGCAAAATCGGTTTGGATTTAAAACAGAGAGTGGAGAAAATTTATCCATTGAGGAAACTGATTTTCGGGTAAGAAGACTAAGGTTGCGTTTTGACGGGTATGTTTTAAATCCAAGAATCCAGTATTACATCCAATTAGGTTTTTCTAAATCAGATCTTGACTTGGATGCCGGTGAATTTGCACAGCCGATTCGGGATGCAATTATTTACTATTACCTGAAACCGAATCTATATTTTGGATTTGGTCAGTCTAAATTACCCGGGAATAGAGAACGGGTGATTAGCTCCGGAAACCTCCAATTTGCTGAACGCTCTATCGCAAATGGAGTTTTTACTCTTGACCGAGATTTTGGTTTTTTTGGATATTATACCCTGCCGACAAGGGGCAAAGCAGAATATCAATTGAAAGGAGCTTTAAACACAGGGGAGGGAAGAAATCCCTCACCTGGTGATGGAGGCCTGAGCTATACAGGGAGATTTGAATATCTGCCATTTGGCAGCTTCCTGAATAATGGAGACTACTCTGAGGGCGATCTCGAATTCGAAACGAGTCCAAAATTGTCAGTTGGCTTGACTTATAATTTGAATAAAAATGGTGCAAGGGCTAGGGGGCAAATCGGACAGTACCTCTATGAACAGCGGGATCAGAATGTATTTATCGCAGATGCCATGTTCAAATACATGGGGTGGGGAGTGCTCACAGAATACTTTCATCGAAGTTCTTCAGATCCGATTACTGAGAATGCACAGGGACTTAAGCGAGCCGTTTGGGTTGGCAAGGGTACAAATGTCCAATTGAGCAAAATGATTTCTGGAAAATCGGAGTTGGCATTTCGTTATGCAGCTATAAGACCTGACGGATCCATAGAAGGGCTTGAAAAAAGAGGTGAAGAAACCAACTTGGGGTTTACCCGATATTTGAATGGGCATCGGATCAAAATTCAGGCAAATTTTGGATACAGTTGGTTTGATGGTGTATTAGAACTGCAGGATACTGACAATTTTTGGTTTGGAACCTTCCAAGTTGAGTTTGGGATTTAATTTTTTTGCAAAAAAATGTATTTATAATTTATTTTATTTGGCATGAAATACAAATTGCTGTATGTTTACAGGATGAAAGTGGTCTTAACTGATTACTTTCAGTGTAAAGACCCAGGAATAATAATTCGATGCAAGACAAAGGAATAAACAGCACGTTTAAAAAGATCATTTACGAATCTTCGGAAATGGTCTTCCTTGCTGACGATTCCTATCCCTATTCCATTTTTTATGCAAACGAATCCTTTGAGGAGGAGATCGGAGAATCCTTAAAAGACAAAACTTTGGTCGGGCTGGGGCTTGATATTAACGCTTACATTTTCAAAGAAGAGCTGATTCTTTCCCATAAAAAAAAGGATTATTCGTTCAAACTTGAATTGCCACAAGACAGTGGATCAAATTATTTTCTTTTCTACAAAGGGAGAGAGGTAAAAACCCACGGACTTCCAAGTAAAAAAGAAGCCTATCAATTTTTTACTTCCAAACTCGATCTGATAGCTATCGGAAAATATGATCATCTGACTTATTTAAATTCGACCGTTTTACCGGTACTGGGTTACGAAGCGGAGGAATTATTGAACACAAATCTTTGCCCATTCATTCATGAGGAGGATTTAGACCGAGTCCAGCAAATCTGGAAAACTCACCAAAAAAGTCAGGAAGTTGCTTTTTGTGAATTGCGTTTTTTAGGAAAAGACGGAATATATCGAAATCTGGAATGCTCGGTGCAATTCAATCCAGAGACATTTTTTCTTATTGCGAGGGATATTACGAATCGAGTTATCCAGTCAAAAAATGACAAGAAATTAGATTCTTTGCTTGATAAGGTACCGGAATTGACAAAATCCGGAAAATGGAGAGCTGATTTGGATTCCAATGAATTAGTATTGGAACTAGCCACTGAAACTATCCTAGCGAAACATTTGGAGAAAGGAGTGCTTACTGATCTGTTTAAGGCTAATTTTTTAAATCAAATCAGAGAGTCTGCTTCAGCTATGAATCCCCAACAGGAAGAGTTTGAAGGGGAAATCCAGATTTCAGAAAAGTTAAACCTTGGCTATACGGCCTTTTTCCCGGAGAAAAAGAGAACCCTTGTTTGGGGAATAATCTGGGATGATAGCTTGGGTCGAAAAATTAAAAATGAATTAAATTTTCATCAAAGGCTTTGGGTCGAATCGCCAGAGGCGATGATGATAGTGGAGCCGAATGGGAAAGTTTTTTTGACAAACCATCAAATGCTTGAATTTTTCGGGTTCGAAAAAGACACCGAAATTTCTCATTTGAAGGACTTGAATAGCTATTTTGAAGAATCTGATCAGTGGTCTGAATGGATTCATTCTTCAACTTTGGACCATTCGATCACGAGGTTTACAACTCTTTTAACTAACGAAAAGGGAAAACAGCTTACCCTCGAAGTGGCTGCCAAAAATGTAGCGTTTAACGATTCTGAATACATCTCGCTTTCCTTCAGGAATATATCCGAAAAAATAAAACTTGAGGAAAAGGTAGAAGCCAGCAGTAATTTCCTGATGAATCTTACTGAGCAGGTTCCCGGAGGATTGTACCAAATGGTATTGAATGCTGAAGGACAAATGAATTTCTCCTTTCTTTCGAAAGGGATTAATTCTGTATTGGGACTATCGCCTCAGGAAATTCAGGACTTCTCAGACATTTCTTCCGCAATATCAAAGGTACATCCACAAGATCTCCCTCAGGTAATTATGTCTTCGGTAGCGTCTGCTCGAAAATTGGAACCATGGCAGTGTCAATTTCGGGTCAAATCAGGGGAGAATAATCAAGATTACCGTTGGGTGCTCGGAGCTGCCAGACCTCAAGCTTTGGAAAACGGAGATATGGTCTGGTATGGTTACCTTACCGATATTTCAAAACAGAAGGAATTCGAGGCCAAATTGGATGAGGCTAGGATGGCTGCGGAAAAGGCCAATCAAATCAAATCAGATTTCCTTTCCATGATCAGTCATGAGTTGCGGACGCCCCTCAATGCGATCTCAGGATCAGTTTATTCCCTTTTCCACGATGAACACACGGAGAATCAAAAATCCGCACTCAATACGATCAATTTTGCGGTTGACAATTTGATTATCATGATCAATGATCTTTTGGATTTCCAAAAAATCGAGGCTGGAAAATTAACCATTGAGAAGGTTCCGTTTAATCTGAAGAATATTGTCGATCAGGTATTGAAAGGTTTGTCTTTCCATGCCAAAGACAGCAAAAATAAACTTGAATTGCACTTGTCAGAAGGACTTGACATCGCTGTCAAAGGAGACAAAACCCGACTTTCACAGGTAATGAATAATTTAATCACCAATGCCCTCAAGTTTACCAATGAGGGAAATGTGGATGTGAAAATCGAACTGCTTGAACAAGAAAGAAATAAGGTAAAAGTTTACTTTGAAGTAAAAGATACTGGAATTGGAATTGCACCGGAAGATCAGGAAAAAATCTTCAATGATTTTGACCAGGTCAAGCCAACATTCAGCTCAAAATATGGAGGTACAGGCCTTGGGCTATCGATCACCAGAAAACTCCTAAACTTGATGGGGGGTAAAATCGGGTTGGATTCTGATGTAGGAAAAGGAAGCAGATTCTTTTTTGAATTGGAATTTGATTTAGCTGAATTGGAACTTACACCTCCATCCAAAGTTGAGAATTCCACCCCTTCATTTAAAAGTCTTCATCTTCTGATGGCTGAAGACAATGAGGTGAATTCACTGGTCTTAGGAAAAATCATTAAAAAATGGGGCTATACTTTTGAGCGGGCTCACAACGGACAAGAAGCTGTGGAGGCCGTGAAAAACGGGAAATTTGACTGCATTTTGATGGATATTCAGATGCCCGTTATGGATGGTTTTGAAGCTACTATCGCGATAAAGAAATTTTCCAGTACTCCCATAATTGCCTTGACTGCTGCGGCAAAGCTCGAAATCATGGAGCGAATTGATGAATGTGAGTTCGAGGGCTTTGTAGCCAAACCAATTGATGCAGCTGAACTTCTGAAAAAGATCAAAGAAGTGATCGCGGAGAAAAGCTACAAGGCCTGAGCCTTTTGATAGTATTCCTGGACCAAATCCATTTCAGGATAATTTTTGACAAGATCAGTTAGGTATTGCAAAGCAGAAATTTTGTCCCCTTTCATTACATAGTAAATCCCTTTATTCCGTAAGGCAAATGGGTTTTTGGTGTCTAATTGAATACTTTGATTGATGAGATCTATAGCTTCCTCAGGTCGGTCTAAAAAAAGCAGGTATAATCCTTTATTGTTGTAGAAATAGGCTTGTCTGTTGTCAAGTACGATGGCCTTCTCCACGGAAGTTAAAGCGTCTTTCAAATTCCCTTCATCGAAATAAATCATCGATCGGAGGTTGTGCAGGTTGGGTTCCGATGGATTTATAACTTCCGCCTTGGAAAGTATAGCTTTAGCAGACTCGTATTGTTTTAAATAATATCGGATGGTGGCCTGATTGACCAGCAGGTCTGAATTGGTGGGGTCCAGTTCAGATGCTTTTTCAAATGCCTGAAGTGCTACAGGGAAATCTTTAAGTTTTTCCTGACTAAGCCCTGTTAGGAAGTAGCTTTTCCAGTTGTCGCTTTCAAGCTTTAGCAGTCGATCGGCATCCTCCCGGGCTTTATAAAATTCTCCATTGTCCAAGTAATTTAGACCTCTTTGAAAAATAGCCTCAAAGTATTCCGGACGGAATTGGATGGCTTTACTTAGGTCTTCTATGCTTTCATCCAGCTGATTGAGTTTAAGATGTGCCATTGCTTTATTAAAATAAGCGTCAGCATAAGTGGAGTCCAACTTGATGGCCTCGCTGTAGAAGACAATCGCAGATTTCGGGTCGTTTTCCACCAGTTTCTCATTTCCTTTCAACAGGAAACGACCTTTTTTATTTTCTTCACTATCACAGCTGATTAAAGTGAGGATCAAAATTCCCAGGATAATTTTATTCAGTATTCTCATTTTTTGATTTAGGCTTTTCGTCTTTTTTTTCCTCACCCAAAAGCATAGCAAATGGTTTGGTGTTTTCACTCAGGTCAAATATTTCCCTAAGAATAGCCATGGCTGGAATTACCAGAATCATCCCGGCAACTCCCCAAATTGCGGCTCCTACAAGTAAGCCCAAAAAGGTAATGAATGCATTCAAGTTTACGTTTCCACCGACAATTTTTGGAGTCAGGAAGTTACTTTCTACCATTTGAATCACTTGGTAAATCGCCAAGGCAGCAATCGGGACAAACAAACTGTCCATGGTCAAAAACGAATAAACAGCTGGCAATAAAGCGCCGACAAAAGGTCCGATGTAAGGAATGATGTTTAATACTGCCCCAATAATCCCAAAGAAAATTGCATGCTTGATCCCCAATGCCGAATAGGCGGTGATATTCAGAATAGCCAATATGACCATGACTTTACCTACACCGGTGATGTAATTTTGAATTACCTTCCTAAGGTTGGTTATTCTCATTTTCACCAAAGCCGGGTCTTTGTCTTGATATATTTTCACCATCATTTTGGTAAGATGATCCCGATAGAGAAGAAAGAAAAACATAAATACCGGAATTAATACCAAGCCCGAAAGCGAGCCAATTGCCTTCAGCGCAAACGCAGAAATGCTAGTGCTATTTTCATTAAGCATCTTCGCAATCGAATCTGACTGAGCTTTTTCTGCCAAATTTTCACTAAATCCCAGTTTGTCGGTAGTCCAAGTGTCTATTCCTTCGGCCACAGAGACCAGACGGGCTGAGACATTATTGAAGTCCTTGGTGAAGCTCACTACGTTTCCGATGATAAAGCTGATCAAACCTACCACAATGGCTATCATAAGCAATAATGAGATCACACTTGATAATGTTCGTGGAACCTTATACTTCTCCAAAAACATACTGAAGGGTGTGAAAAGAATTGCGAAAAATCCGCCCATGAAAAGCGGTACCAAAAGGCTTTTGCCAACAATCAGGAAGAAGATTAAAACAATAATGAATGCCATCACCGAAAGGGCTTTTAAGTAGGCAGGCATATTCATTTGCTTGGGTATCATAAAATATAAATTTGGAAAAAAGTGCAGGACTAATCTATAGCTTTTTTAATTAAGCAGAAATTAGACCAGAGCGCTTTAGCAATGCTTCAGGTTTGGGTTCTCTACCCCGAAACCTTCGATACAGGATCGAAGGATGTGCTGTGCCTCCTGCCGAAAGGATATTTTTTTCAAAGGAAGATGCAGTTTCCTGATCAAAAACACCTTTTTCCAAAAATAACTCGAACGCATCAGCATCCAGTACTTCTGCCCACTTGTAACTGTAATATCCTGAAGAATAGCCCCCCTGGAAAATATGGGAAAAGCTCGTGCTTGCCATAGTTCCTTCTACTCGTGGTAAAAGATCAGTTTTCTGCATGACTGCTTCCTCAAATTTCCTTACCTCCGCTATTGGGCTTGGGTCTTGACTATGGTAGGCCATATCCAAAAGCGCAAAACTGATCTGCCGCATCGTCATATAGCCCTGTTGGAAATTGGAAGCGTTTTTGATTTTCTCAATCAGTTCTTCGGGGATTTTTTCACCGGTTTCATAGTGTTTCGCAAAAAGATCCAAGCATTCTTTTTCGTAGCACCAGTTTTCGAAAATCTGGGAGGGGAGTTCTACAAAATCCCAAAAGACACTTGTTCCGGTGAGCGATTCGTAGGTTCCTCTGGCCAGCATTCCATGAAGTGCATGGCCAAATTCATGAAAAAGCGTGGTGACTTCATTGAAGGTCAAAAGGCTTGGTTTGCTCTTCGTCGGCTTTGTAAAATTACAGACGATCGAAACGTGCGGGCGCTGCTCCAGTCCATTTTCTGTGCGTTGTCCTTTGAAAGAGGTCATCCAAGCCCCGTTTCTTTTGCCTGATCTTGGAAAAAAATCCGCATAAAATACAGCAAGGTGCATTCCGTTACGGTCCTTTACTTCATAAGCTGTGACATCCGGATGATATACCGGAATGTCGGAGTTTGGTTGAAATGTAATCCCAAAGAGCTTACCTGCAGTTTGGAAGACACCCGCAATGACATTTTCAAGTTTGAAATACGGCCGGAGCAATTCATCATCCAAGGCATATTTTTCTTTTTTGAGGAGTTCGGAATAGAATGCAAAATCCCATCGCTCAAGGTTTTCTAATCCATTCAGTTTTTTTGCAAATTCGGCCACTTCAAGTACTTCCTTCTCAGCTTTTGGCTTTGCTTTAAGAAGCAGTGACTCCAAAAACTCCAGTACTGCTTTTGGACTTTTGGCCATACGCTCCTCCAAGACAAAATCTGCATGAGAGGCATATCCAAGCAGATTAGCCCGCGCGTGACGAAGTTTGAGAAGGTTTTTGATGATCTCCTGATTGTCGAGTTCATCTCCCTTGGATGATTTGGTGTTGTAAGCCAAAAACAACCGCTTGCGGAGTTCCCTGTTTTTGGCATAGGTCATCGCCGGGATGTAGCTTGGGTAATCGAGTGTAAAAGCCCATTTGCCTGGATGACCTTTTTCCTCTGCTATCTGGGCAGCTGCTTCTTTGATACCTTCGGGTAGGCCATCGATTTCAGCCTCATTCTCTATCAAATGAACATATTTATTGGTTTCAGCAAGGATGTTTTCTCCGAATTTGAGACTGAGTTGAGCCAATTCCTGGTCGATAGTTCGAAGTTTTTCAGCATCCTCCGGACTCAGGTTTGCGCCATTCCGGACAAAGGATTTGTAGGTTTTTTCCAGTAGGGTCTTTTGTTCTTCGGTGAGTTTGAGAGTTTCTTTTTCATTGAAAACGGTAGCTACTCGTTGGAAAAGATCTTGATCCAATAATATGTCATTGGAGTATTCGGTCAGCAGGGGGGAAATCTCCCGAGCCAGCTTTTGAATTTCGTCATTGGTCTCCGCAGAATTGAGGTTAAAAAAGACAGCCGAGATTACATTCAGTTTTTTACCTGATCGATCAAGTGCTTCAAGGGTATTTTGAAAGGTAGGCACTGATTCAGATTTGATTTTTTCTACATCTGCCTTGGCCAATTTTATGGCCTCTTCAATTGCAGGAAGAAAGTGATCGTTTTTTAGAAGATGAAAAGGTGCAGTTTCAAATGGGCTTGTAAATTCAGCCAAAAGTGGGTTTTTCATGAGGAAGGATAAACGTTTGGGTAATTAATCAGGCGCGATCCATTTTGGTTCGAGGAGATGCCCTACTTTTTTCAATTCGGTTGCTAAATTACCAATTTGTTCAGTAAAGCTTTCAAGTTGCCATTGGTGAAATGGAACTTTGTTGGATTCTTTGAGGCTTTTCCGATGGGTTTCAAAATCGCCCAGTCCAAAGGAAGATTCTGCACGGTTGACTAAAATCCAGTATTTCTGTCTGTTGTAAAACTCTTGTAATTCTTTGCCTTCTTTTGTTCCTCCATTGATCAAGAGCTGATCATTTTTTTCTTTTTGCACCATGATTTCCCAATCCCTGTCACACAAAAAAAGAACACGCTTCCAGGTACGTCGGGCAAAAATCAAATCAGCTATTCGCTCTTGGTCAGATTTGACCAGATTGGATGTCGCGTGATAGACCAAAGTCAAGGCTAGATTTATTCCATTGTATCGATTGTTGAGTAAATAGTAACTTCTTTGGTAGTATAAAATAGAATCTTCCAAATGTTGATCTCCTTGGCCACATTCATAGAGTTTCTTCTCCACAGCTCCTGCCGAAGATACCGTTTCAGGGTCATTGGTATGGGCCAAATTAATCGAATGGAGGTAGCTCAAAGACCTATTGAGGGCAGAGACTAAATCCGGCTCAGCGGCCTTGTATGTAGTAAAAGAAAGTCGGTGAAATAAATAGGGATCTTTCTGACCGGTATTTCCTCCTGAAAGTAAAATAGCCGAATGAAAAAGGTCCCGGGCTTTGGCAAACTCCATGATATCTATGGCATCTTCTGCTTCCTGAATTATCAAAGAAAGCGCTTTTCCCACTTCAGGGATCGGCTGGGACTTGTCGCGATCGACCACTGCTCTTTCTAGTTCTGCTTGGAGTTTGGGAGGAATGAGTGAGTTGAGGTAGGTATAAACAGGACTATCGGCTTCGTTCTTATCCAATACAGTTTGGATCACAAGGTCCAGTGCTGCCCGAAATCGTTCCACTTCTTCATAGTCTATGGCGTCTCCCAGATGTTGATAGCTATGAATGACTACATGATTGAGGTCAAAGGGATACACCAGCTTGTCTTCCGAAATTACTATGGTTGTATAGGGGCGCAAAGCATGCCTTACACCCAATTCATACAGCGCATTGGCATTCAGTGTAGACAGGTCAGCTATCACTAGATCAGCCTGGAGCAATTCTTTATACATTTGCACATCGATGGATCCGGAGTGTGTAATTTCATCAGCCCGGACACATTCAATGTTTTTGGCTTCCACCACAGGTTTGATCAGGAGGCGATAGGATTTGTTTAAGTCCAGTTTTCTGCCGTTGATGTAGTCGGTTTTTATACCGAAACCCATGACTACAAAGCATCTTTTTTTAACATCACTCATTTCGAAAAAAATTAATTTTGAAATTGATCGGTAAAGTAAAGATTCTGAAAGGTAAGGTTTTATAAAAGTAAAATCTGCGAAACAATTTTTTTCGCTTATTAAATTTTGAATAAAGAAATTATCCAACCGGATGTAGCTTTCTCAAAAATCGAAATTTATGAAAGCAATTCTTATCAGTACACTATTCATTCTTGGATTCCTTACTCAAGCAAAAGCACAGCTTGTCATTAAAGATGGGCTATATTTTAACAAGGCAGGGAGACAAGTTTGGATTGTGGAGACCAATGGAAAGAAACATCAGCGTGCACTGCTCTACAAAGTTTCCAAAGACTCGCTTTTCTTTGTTGAATCCAATCTTAAAACTCTTTCTCCACAGTATGCAGACCTTGAAATAAAGAGCTTGCATTATTCTGATATAGATACGCTGGTGACTCAAAAAAACAGGCCCGGTGCTAAAGGTGCTGTAATTGGAGGGGTGATTGGGTTTGCTGCAGGAATGGCGATTAGGGCCGCTACTTATGATCCTGACCCGATTACAAAGGTTGTTGTAATTCTTACGGGAGGAGAATCGGCCCATTATTTTATGTCAGGACTTTTGGGTGCCTCAGCAGGAGTGGCAATAGGTGCTGGTATCGGTGCAATCGCTAAAAAGAAGTGGGTCATTGGTGGAAATAAGGAAAACTTCGAAAAGGCCCTTCTTCTTCTCGACGAAAGAGCCTATTGGAATAAATCAAGCAGACCAAGACCAAGTCCTAACCTGTGATTCAATGAAAATTTACTGCCTGTTCAATTACTTATCATGTTATAGGATTAATGGATAGCTAAGGGAAGCAAAGTCAAAACTTTCAATATAACCGAATACCAAACCTGAGTTTCTCCATTAAATTTTCTTATTTATGAATCAATTCAAGCAATTGGGATAGAAAAATCTCAACTGCACTAAATGGGAGCATTTGAGGTAATAAATAAGAGGTGAACGGTTTTCCGGCCACCTCTGGTTCTGTTATAGATATCCTAATTTAAAACTCAAAATCACAACTCATGGCTTCCATTCCGATCGGAGCTCCGTCAGGAATACTTAGCGACTGTTGGGGGCTCAGCTCCTCCGGCAATTTCAAATAGGTCTGGATTTTTTCATTGAGAATTGCCTTTGAAAAATGGAAAATGTTTCCTATTATTGCCTTTGAAAAATGGAAAAAAAGGTTTGAACTGCCTTTGAAAAATGTATATTCCCCGAAATATAGATAAAGAACTGCTGGCATGGCGCAAGGAAAAGACCGGCAAGCCTTTACTGGTCAGAGGTGCCCGTCAAGTAGGGAAATCCACTGCCGTAAGGGAACTGGCCAAACAGTTTGACCATTTTCTTGAAGTGAATTTCGAGGAACAACGCACCCTGCATTCCTTGTTTGAAGGTGATCTCAACCCTTTGGAATTGTGCGAAAACCTGTCCATTGTATCCAATGTTCCGGTTGTTCCCGGAAAAACCCTGGTGTTTTTTGATGAAATACAAGCCTGCGTACCGGCCATTTCTTCTCTTCGTTTCTTCTACGAAAAACTTCCGGAACTGCACGTCATAGCCGCGGGATCTTTATTGGAGTTTGCACTGGCTGAAATACCTTCTTTTGGAGTGGGTCGGGTACGGTCAATCTTTGTTTACCCACTTGGTTTTGATGAATTTCTGACTGCTATGGGGGAGGATTCTCTTTTGAATGCCAAGAAAAAAGCCTCAGCATCCCGGCCTCTTGCTGAGCCTCTACACCACAAACTGCTCACGTATTTGAAACGGTTCCTGGTTTTGGGTGGCATGCCTGAGGTTATCCGTAATTATAGCCAATACAGGGATATGAAGGTAGCCGGACAACTTCTCGATGATCTCATCATTTCGCTCAGGGCCGATTTTGCAAAATACAAACACCGTGTCCCCTCTTTGCGTATTTCGGAAGTATTTGATGCCGTGGTCAGGCAGTCGGGTGGCAAGTTTGTCTATGCAAAAGTGGCAACGGAAGCTAATCATAAACAAGTGAAAGAAGCTGTGGATCTATTGTTGATGTCGGGTCTGGTGATTTCGGTCACCCATACCTCTGCCAACGGACTGCCCCTGGGTGCGGAAAGCAATCCCAAAAAGCAGAAAATGCTGGTTCTTGACACAGGTATATTCCAGAGGATACTCGGACTGAATATTACCGAAGTTCTTTTTGACGATGACTTTGATGCAGTCAACAAAGGGGCCATTGCCGAGCAGTACTGCGGGTTGGAACTCCTGAAAGCGGTTTCCTGCTACCGACAGGAGAGATTGTATTACTGGCATAGGGAAGCCCTGAACAGCAATGCGGAGGTGGATTACCTTGCCCAAAAAGGGCAGGACATTATTCCAGTGGAAGTGAAGTCCGGGAAAAAGGGTTCGATGCAAAGCCTCCATCTGTTTCTCAAGGAAAAAAAAAGTCCCTATGGGGTCCGGTTCTCCAACGAACCCTATGCCGCCTTTGAAACCATACAGGTCTGGCCCTTATATGCCGTTTCGGATTTTGTGAGGGGCGGATGATCTGGGGAAAAAATCGGTATAAAATACAGCAAGGTGCTTTTCATTCCGGTCCTTCACTTCGTTTGCTGTGACTTCTGGATATTACCATTAAGCTATGCCCAGTGTCCTTTCAAAACTTTTAATAACGGGAATCTCCGACCATACCGATTAACTTGGGCTCCAAGACAAATTAATCGCCTTAAATCGCCTGGAATCAAACTTTTTTAGCTTTTAAAAAAGACTCGTATTTAAATCTATTTTTTTTAAAATTTTATGGGGTCACTTTCGGGCATTACCTCCTCTTAATATCAGAAGGTTGCACTAACCCGGTACTTCTATGATTAATAACCCAAAATTGCCAAATAAAGAAGAAGTCAATGTTTATCCTTTGGGGCATTCTGAATCCATCAAGGTTTATGAGAATAAATCTGACATGGATATCTGGAATGCTTTTAACAAGGGGGATGAATTTGCCTTTAATTATATCTACAGAATGTATGTCATAGTTTTGTTTAAATATGGCTGTCAGATGTGTAAAGATCAAAGCCACATTCAAGACTGCATTCAGAATATTTTTATTGACCTGAGAAGAAAAAGGGGCTCGCTCAGCGAAGTACAGAGTATTAAATCCTATCTGTTTAAAATCTTATACCGGGAACTGATCAGGAAATCAAACAAATCCAAAGAGGAGATCTGTAAGGAGCCTGAGAAGATCCAAAAGAATTTTAGCATTGAATTTTCGCAGGAAACAAAAATTATTCATCAGGAAAATGACCGGGAAAAATTTGAAAAAATACAGGATGCTATTAATAAACTTACCTGCCGACAGCGGCAAGCCATTTTATTGCTCTATGAAGAAGGAATGACTTATAAGGAAATTTCAGTAGCAATGGATTTAAATGAAGTAAAATCAGCACGGAAGGTTGTTTACAGAGCTTTGAGCACATTGAAATCATTGCTCCAAAAGAAATAAGACAGAAAATTATAAACAGATGAACTACAAAGATTACGATATAGCCAACTTTATTACCGATGAATTTTTCATTCAGTGGATTAAAAGCCCGAATGAAAACAACAGTCATTTTTGGGAAAAATGGATGGCTCAGCATCCGGAGAAAAGGGCTATGGTAAATGAAGCAGCAAATCTGATCCGGTCTGTGAAATATGCTCACAGTCCTGAATTTACAGACAAAATGTATGTGGAGACCTTCGAACAGATCCTTAAGGCAGATAATGAACATAGTTCGGTCAAAAATTCCAAGCCTACACCCATTTCCTCCTCCTCAAAAGGCAGCTTTTTGTTTTTTATACCACTGAGAGGAATTGCAGCCTCCGTGTTGGTTTTATTCTGTCTCTGGGCGCAATATGAGGCATTCAATTACCGTCCTGAGCCTGTAGAGAAAGCCGAAATACCTCTGATCAAAAGATCCAACCTGGCTGGGCAAAAGTCCATTATTGATCTGCCTGATGGAACCAGGATTCACCTAAATTCAGAAAGTGAAATCGAATTCCCCAAGGAATTCTCAGCCGATTTCCGCTTGGTAAGGTTGAAAGGCGAGGCGTTTTTTGAAGTGAAAAAAGAGCAGCGCCCATTTTTGGTGGAGAGCGGCAGTACAAAAATCCGTGTGCTGGGCACTTCATTCAATGTCAGGCAAAAAACCAATGAGCCACTTTATGTGGCTTTGGTCACCGGTAAGGTCAGGGTCGATGCGGTCAACGGAGATCAGGTAATCCTGAATCCCGATGAAATGCTAGTCATGGAAAAAGACGGAAAATTTTCCAAGACAGGATTCGACCCCATGGATGTTACCGGATGGAAGGACAATTATCTGGTATTCAAAAGTGCCAAATTTTCGGAAGTAAAGAAAAAGCTGGAACTCTGGTATGGAGTCAATATAACATTTAAAGGAAACCCTGATAAGGACTGGACTTACTCCGGAGTCTATAAAGACGAGATGCTGGAAAACGTACTGCGTGGAGTCTGCATGACTTCGGGAATGACTTTTAAAATCGATAAAAAACAAATAACCATCACCAACCCAAAATAATATGAAAAACCTAGTCCTAAATACCAGTTAACAAAAAAGGCAGGAGCTGTTCTTGGCGGAACAGGATCCTGCCCGTGTAAATGCCTCTATCAAATTGGAATGCGAGGGAGGCATTAGTCCAAGTATTTCTACACTTAAACCATTCAAACTTATGGATAATAATTTACGCAGACAACTGATTATGCTGTCCAAACGATTAATATATGCTTTTCTGTTCCAGCTATTTCTATGCACGGTCATATTGGCTAACACGGGCAATGCCCAGCGGAAAACCATCGATCAAGTAAAGGTTTCTTTAAATCTTAAAGAAAAGTCCCTTGCCCAGTTTTTCAGGCAGGTGGAATCCAAAACGGATTTCAAGTTTACTTATACGGATAATCTGCTGGATCTAAACCAGTCTATCACAGTTACGGAGAATAATAAACCGCTTTACGATGTTTTGGTGGCTGTCTCTAAACAGACCAATTTGAATTTTGTACAGGTCAATGAGAATATCCATGTGAAAGCCCCCAAGAATAACAAAAACACCGTGGAAATTTCCCCATTCGTGGATATTATCATTTCTGGAAAAGTTACGGATAGTAAGGGAGATCCCTTTCCAGGAGTATCTGTACTTGTTGAAGGAACTACGACGGGCACTGTTACTGATATTGATGGCAAATACGCAATTGAAGCACCTGAGGGAGGGGTTTTATTGTTTTCGTTTATTGGTTTTGAAAAGCAACGGATAAGAATTGATAATCTAACAACTATTGATGTCATATTGAAGGATGATGTTAGATCCTTACAAGAAGTTGTTGTAATTGGATATGGCTCTGTTCAAAGGGCCGATATTACCGGCTCTGTGGCACAAATTTCAAGTAAAGATATTGATGCCTTACCTGTTCCTAACGTCCAACAAGCCCTTAGGGGAAGAGCTCCTGGTGTAAGAGTAATTCAGAATTCAGGACAGCCGGGTTCATCCGTTCAAGTTCAAATTAGAGGAGGAAATTCCTTTCTTGGAAGCAATCAACCATTATATGTGGTGGATGGATTTCCTTTGGCAGGCGGAATAGATTTTCTTAACCCTTCAGACATTGCTTCGATAGATATCCTTAAAGATGCTTCTGCCACTGCAATCTATGGAGCAAGGGGTGCAAATGGAGTAGTAATTATAACCACCAATAAAGGTAAAGAGGGTGTTAATAGGGTTTTGATTGATAGTTATTATGGTGTTCAGGAAATCGCCAAAAAGTTCGACTTGATGAATGAAAAACAGTTTGCAGAGATTGCGAACGAATTGGCAAGAAATGATGGGCGACCTGAGGTTTTTGATATCAATAATCTCCCTAACATTAATACAGACTGGCAGGATGAAATTTTTCGAATTGCTCCAATCCAAAGCCATACTCTAACATTTGATGGAGGTAATAATCAATCCAGGTATTCAATTTCCGGTAATTATTTTCAGCAAGATGGTATTGTAATTGGCTCAGGCCTTCAAAGAGGTTCCTTACGAATCGGACTTGAACAGAAAGTGAAAGATTTTTTAACTGTAGGGTCCAATATTATAGCAACCCGTCAAATGACCGATAATGTAAATGCCAATAATGGCCATAGGGGTAGTGGAATACTTTCTGCAGCCTTTGTTTCTCCTCCCACTATAGCACCTTTTGATGAAAACGGAAACTTTTCCCAAGTAACCAGATACTATTTTAGCCCAAATGTCCTACAGAATCCTTTGCTCTTCGCAGAAATATTCAACAAAACCACAAGTTCAAATCTGCTGGCTGATGTTTCACTAAATTTTAAAATCACTGAGGATTTGTCGTTTAAGGTGATTGGTGGAGCCGAACAGGGCTTTTTCGAAAATGATTTTTATTCCCCATCCATTCTAAGGCTATCGTCTCCAAATGGAAATGCAAGTACCTCCATAAATCGAAATATTTCCTTTTTGAATGAAAATATTTTAACCTACAACAAGGCATTAGGAGCCCACAGACTCAATCTTGTTGGAGGATTTACATTCCAGGATTTCAGAAGTAAAGACAATAGGTCAAGCGGAAGCGGATTTGTAACCGATCTTTTGCTTAATAATAATTTGGGAGCAGCCCAATTAACCAATCCCAATTCATCTGATTTCTCGGAATGGACAATTTTATCTTGGTTGGGTAGAGCCAATTTTTTTCTAAACGACAAAATTCTTTTTACAGGCAGTATCCGGGCGGATGGATCTTCTCGATTTGGGGCAAACAATAAATGGGGATATTTCCCTTCAGGTGCAGTTGCTTATAGATTATCTGACGAGACATTTATGAAAGAAATTTCTTGGATCAGTAACCTGAAAATAAGAACGAGTTATGGTGTAACGGGAAGTACTGCAGTTTCCCCTTTCCAATCACTAAACAGATTGGGAGTTCAAAGGGCAACTTTTGGGAATAATGATGCAATTGGATTTGTTCCGGCTGCTGTACCCAATGACAATTTAAAATGGGAAACTACAGAGCAATTGAACGTGGGTATTGACTTTGGCGTGATTGAAGAGCGTTTTAGGCTTACCGCAGATTACTATGTGAAAAATACACGTGATTTATTGGCAAGGGTAACCCTGCCGGGCTCTACAGGGTTTAATTCTGTTTTAGTAAACTTAGGAGAAATTCAAAACAAAGGATTTGAGTTGGGTATTTGGGGAGATATTTTAGTCAAAGAATTCAAGTGGGATGCTTTTGGCCAAGTTTCTTTCAATGAAAACAAGGTGGTCAACATAGGTGGCAGTGATGTATTTGGTGGAGGATTGAGTTTGCCATTCGGATCACCAATAAATATTGCCAGGGAAGGTCAGCCACTTGGGATGTTTTGGGGATTTTTGGAAGACGGTCTAAATGAAAACGGATCCATAAAATTTCAGGATTTAAATGGAGATGGGATTATCAATAACCAGGATCAAACCATCATTGGTAATCCTTATCCTGATTTCATTTACAGTTTGAATAATAATTTCAGCTATAAAAACTTTGAATTGAACATTTTTATTGAAGGTGTACAAGGTGCGGATATGTTTTTCGCAACGGGTGGGTCTATATCCAATTCCTTCAATACCGGAGAAAATCAATTGGTCAGTGTATACAACGACAGGTGGACACCAGAAAATCAAAACGTTAATGCTTCTCATCCAAAAATCAGTTCCAATACTGTTTTCAGAGCCTCTAATCGGTTCATACATGATGCTTCTTTTCTAAGATTAAAAAATGTCAAATTGGCCTACAATCTTCCTTTCAGCAAGTGGAATATAAAAGGAATCAGCAATGCGCAGGTATACATAAGCGGACAAAACCTGATCACAATCACAGAATATCCGGGGCTTGATCCTGAAGTGAATACAAGAGGTGAAACGGGTGATTTGAGGATTGGCATAGACGAAACAGGCTATCCCATTGCAAAATCTTATACAGTTGGATTAAGAATTGGATTCTAAACATAAAAATTCGAGCTATATGAAAAAAATATATATTCTTCCATTGATCTGCATCTTGCTAACCAATTGTGTTGGTATTTTAGATGAGGATCCTAAGAGCTTTATTTCTAAGACAAATTTCTACAGAAATGAATCTGATGCTTTTGCCGCTCTATTCGGTACATATGGAACACTCGGCAATGGTTCATTTCCCACCATTTGGTTTATGGCTTTATTGGAGTGTAGATCAGACTATGCAAATGGCAGAGGAAGCCAAGTTTCCATTAGTAATTATGAGCAACCTTTAGATGCTTCAAATCAGGTGAGAGCTTGGAATTCGTACAATGAAATTTATCAGGGGATAAATAGGGCCAACGCGGTTTTGGATAATGTTTCCGGAATCCAAATGAATGAGAATACTAAGAAAATCATTTTGGCAGAGGCTAAATTTCTTAGGGCTTTCTTTTACAGTAACCTTGTAAAATATTGGGGAGGGGTTCCGATTAGAGATAAGGAATTTACAAACTTTGCTCAGATAGCTGCTCCAAGGGCATCCAAACAAGTTGTATGGGATTTTATCATTAAAGATCTCACTGAAGCAATTCCTGATATGGCAAATAATTTTCCATTAAGTCAGGCAGGAAGAGCGACTTCATGGTCCGCGAAAATGCTTTTGGCTGATAGTTATTTGAATTTAGAGAACTGGCAAGCTGCCGCCAATTTAGCCGAAGATGTGATTAAAAATGGTCCGTTTAGCTTTGTGGATATAGATGAACCCAATGACTTTAACCGAAAATTATATGGAATCGATGTAACTTCTCATACCGAAAATATTTGGTCCATTCAACATTCTGAAACAAACGGCAATTCTGTTCCTAATTTTTTGCATAGGACTCAACCCGGAGGATATGGGGTGGGCGGTGTATTTGCTTGGATACCTGTTATGACTTCTTTTTTAGGCACTTGGGATAAAAAGGATTTTAGGCAGATCTACAATACATATACTTTTACTGTAGCGCCTTCAGGACAGATAATTCCTTTGCCAGCTCCTTCCCCCTTGTTTAAAAAATATCAGGATGGGAGTGCTGCATCAGGCTCAGCTCACAGAAATAATATCCCGGTTTATAGATTGCCCGAAGCTTATTTGATTTATGCCGAAGCCAGTGCTAAGGCATCTAATTCTGTAAATCCGCTAGCTGTTGAAAGGCTGAATGCAGTAAGAAGGAGGGCATATGGATTTGATCCACTTTCACCATCTTCTATAGATTATCCTTCCAATTTACCGGTTAACCAATTTATCGACCTTGTAATTCAGGAAAGAGGATATGAATTTATCCTTGAAATGAAAAGATGGAATGATCTTTTGAGAACAGGTAAAGCGAAAGAGGTGATTCAAGCTACCGGTAAGGTCTGGAATGATGTGAGCCTTTTGTTTCCTATACCAGTGGATGAGATAAATAACAACCCGGCCATGACGAAAGAAGATCAAAACCCAGGCTATTGATAAAATTACCCTAGGATACAGTTCCTAGGGAAACTTTTTTATTTTCTGTCTCAATACCTACCAAATTAGGATCAGTAGAATTGAATGAAAACATTCTGATTTAAATATTTCATTCTTTTAAAAAAAGCTTCATTTAAAAACTCAATGTTCATGAAACAATCATCATATACGAATTTTAATACAAAATTAGTTTACTTCTTGCTTTTTATTATTCTTGGATGGCAATCTTCTTGTACTCCCAATGACAATAAAGTTATCAATGATTCAAATTATGAATCTGACCTCATCATTTATGGGGGCACTTCAGCCGCAGTAACCGCCGCCGTTCAGGCCAAAAAAATGGGCAAATCTGTGATTATTGTATCACCTGACATTCATCTTGGTGGGCTTTCTTCCGGAGGACTGGGCTGGTCCGATACGGGAAAAAAAGAAGTTATAGGAGGGCTTTCCCGTGAATTTTACCAGAGGGTATATGAAAAATATCAAAAAGATGATGCATGGAAATGGGAAGACAAGTCGGAGTTCGGAAATGTGGGGCAGGGTACTCCTGCTCTTGACGGGGAGTTCCGGACCATGTGGATATTCGAGCCACATGTAGCGGAAGCAGTATACGATGAGTGGATTGATGAACTTGGGATAGAAGTGTTGCGGGACGAATGGTTGGATAGAGAAAGTGGCGTCACTGTAGAAGGTGGGAAAATAACTTCTATACGCACCCTAAGTGGAAAAGAATTCAAAGGAAAAATGTTTATCGATGCCACTTACGAAGGGGACTTGATGGCTGCTGCCGGCGTAAGTTACCATGTGGGTAGAGAGGCAAACGCGGTGTATGGAGAAGAATGGAATGGCATTCAGACTGGCGTTTACCATCATCGTCACCATTTTAAGGTGTTGGATCAGCCAATCGATCCTTATTGGACACCAGGTGATCCTTCTTCGGGTTTACTGCCACGGATCAGTGGAGAGCATCCTGGGGTAAAGGGGCAAGGAGATGACAAAGTTCAGGCCTATTGTTTTCGCATGTGCATGTCCAACCATCCAGATAACCGGATTCCATTTCCACGACCAGCAAATTATGACTCGACCCAATATGAAATACTGGTTAGGATTTTTAATGCTGGCTGGGATGAGTGGTTTGGTAAATTTGACATGATACCCAACCGAAAAACAGACACCAATAACCACGGTCCCTTCAGTTCGGACAATATCGGCATGAATTACGACTATCCGGATGCCAGCTATGAACGGCGCAAGGAAATCATCCAAGAACACCGGGATTATCAAAGTGGACTGCTTTATTTTGTTCAAAATGATCCAAGAGTGCCGGAGAAAATCCAAAAGGAATTTCAGAAATGGGGATTGGCCAAGGATGAATTTACGGATAACGGTAACTGGCCCCATCAAATATATGTACGAGAAGCAAGACGTATGATTGGCAAATATGTAATGACAGAGAACGAGCTCTTACAAAAGAAACCTACTCCAGAATCTGTGGGCATGGGATCGTATACCATCGACTCACACAATATTCAACGCTTTGTGGATGAAAACGGACATGTGCAAAATGAAGGGGATATCGGGGTTTCCTTACCTGGTCCCTACGAAATTGCCTATGGTTCCTTGGTTCCGAAAAAAGAAGAATGTACCAACCTAGTAGTTCCCGTAGCGGTTTCTTCCAGTCATATTGCTTTCGGATCCATCCGAATGGAACCTGTATTTATGATTTTGGGCCAATCAGCTGCCACTGCTGCTGTAATGTCACTTGATGAAGGAATTGCTGTACAGGACTTGCAATACATCAAGCTACGTGAAAGATTGTTGGTTGATGGCCAAGTACTTACTTTAGAAGATAGGATTATTTCTAAATAATTCAAAAGACCACATATTAAAGTGGAGCACTCAAGCACCAGATAGTGGCAGGTTTTTATACTACAGAAATAGGGTTTAAAGATGTAGGTTATCTGGCAAACCGACCGAATGTTTAGGATGGAGTACCAAAAGAAGTAATGGACTGCTACGGGCTTGAACCGGAAAAAAAATTGCCGGAAATTATTTGAAGCCGGAAGACAACTCCACACTCGCTTCATGGGATGATCAAGGTAATTTGATTGCTTAATTTTCAAATATTGATCAGACAAAATTTAACTTAATAGAATTATGGAAAAATTAATTGGTTTTTTGACTGCGTATTTAGTTTTATCTTTCTTGCCAAATCAATCAGTGGCGCAGAAAAATCAGCCTAACATAATCATTATCTATATTGATGATCAAAGATGGGATGCTTTAGGAGCTTCAGGTAATGAAGTTATTCAGACTCCGAACATGGATTCGTTAGTTGAATCCGGTATGTATTTTCCTAATTCTTTTGTGACTTTATCGATTTGTACTCCAAGTCGGGCAGCGTTGTTGACAGGCAAATATGGAAGCAGTAGTGATGTGATGAGTCAAAATCTGAATACAGTAAATCCAGATATTAAAACTGTAGCTCAATATTTTAAAAAAGAGGGATACAATACATCTGTTTTTGGGAAATGGCATATTTCAAATTCACCACAATCAATGGGTTTTGAACACGAATATTATTTTAAGGGATTGGCCCCGTTTTGGGATGTGCCTTTTATTAAAAATGGTGTTGAAGTTAAAACAATTGGATTTATAGAGGATGTAATTGGAGAAGGGGCAATTGAATATTTAAGAGAAATTAGTAATAGTGATAAACCTTTTTTTATGTGGTTCAATACATTTTCTCCTCACATGGATAAAGATTTTAGCTGGCCTTCAAAAGGCAGGACTTTGTCAAAATATCCAATTGAAAGTATGCCTCTGCCAACTAACTGGCCCGCAGATTTTACAGATAAGCCACCTTACATAGAGCATAACAGACCGCATCAAAGGGCATTAGAATATGGGTATTCAAGAGCCTACCCTCTTCAAGACCATATAAGAGGATATTATGCAGCCACTACAGATATGGATGCAGCTTTAGGGAATCTTATTTCCGCTATATCTGAATTGGGTCTATTCGAAAATACATTTATTTTATTGATGGGTGATAATGGTTGGTTTATGGGCGAGCATGGATTAACGAGTAAAGTCTTGGCTTATGAGGAATCAATTAGAGTGCCTTTAATAGCTATTGGTCCAGGAATAAATCCAGGAAGATCAGATGAATTAATATTGAATATTGATTTAATGCCGACTGTTTTGGATTTGGCAAATATTGAAGTTCCATCCAATCTGGATGGTAAGAGTTTTAAAAATCTTTTGGGGTTTGAAAAAAACAAGAACAGTATCTGGAGAGAATTTGTTTTTTATGAAGCACCCATTCCTGTACATGGCACAAAACCTCATTATGCTATTCGTACGAAAGAATGGAAATTAATACAAACATTCGATGAAAATGAACCTGATAAGTTGATTTTTGAGGAACTATATGATATTAAAAATGACCCTGATGAAATGCATAATTTAGTAATGGATAGTACCAAAGAACCAATTTTAGAATCGCTTAGAAAAACAATTGAAAATAAAATTTACTGGAGTAATGAAAATAGGTTTAACCGATAGATTTGGACTCAAAAAAAGGTTTATTACATATGGATTTGCAATATCTTTTATAAGATCATTTGATAGTTGAAGGAAGACTTTTTCTGCAAACAAATATGGTGAATTGTAACGGTGTTGAGGACGATTAGGAGTATGATTTTGGGGTATAGCCGCTACTTTAGATGGTATCATAGCAGCTGCTACAGTGGTTCGAAAGGGACGTTCTGTTATTCTTATTATACAGTCCATTCATCTTGGTAGGTTAACGAAAGTAGGATGGGGTGCAACCGGTATTAATATAGAAATAACCACTAAACCTTTTGAGAGTTGTTTGTACATATAGTTCTCAAACTACTTTCGGATCTATCAGGATGCAACCTGTATTTATGAACTTGGGGAAGTTAGTGGCTACTGCTGCTGTCTCGTCAATGTTTGAAGGTATAGCTGTTTTGGACTTGCAATACAGCAGGCTAAGTGAAAGACTGCTGGGTGATTGACAGGTCCTTACCGTAAAAGATAGGATTATTTCAAAATAAATCAATAGTCCACAATTTAATGGTAAACAGTCAAGTGGTTCCGAAAAATTGTAATAAGCTGAAGCTTAAAATTAATCCAAACAGAATTATGAAAAAATTATTACCATTTCTCTGCCTTTCCATACTATGGGCAACTTTGGCCTGTTCGCCAAATGGGGAGAATGAACCGGAACAATTTGATGTAGTAGTTTATGGTGCCAATTCCGCTGGAATCATAGCTGCCTATACCGCCAAAACCATGGGGAAATCAGTGATTCTGATCGAACCAACCGCCCACCTTGGGGGATTAACCACAGGCGGGCTTGGTTATACGGATATTGGGAACAAATATGCTGTAACCGGGCTTTCCAGGGATTTCTATCGCAGATTGGGTAACCATTATGGAAAATTCGAGCAATGGATATTTGAACCCAGTGTAGCCCAAAAAACATTTCAGGAATATTTGGACAGGGCAGGTATTGAGGTGTACTATGATTATCGGGTGATTGCATCAGAAAAGAAAGATGGTTACATCAGGGAAATCGAATTGGAGCAGTCCAGCAATCCTTCCTTAAAGACCAATTGGAAAGTAGCGGGAAAGATGTTTATAGATGCCACTTATGAAGGCGATCTCATGGCCTTGTCAGGGGTAAGTTATACCATAGGCAGGGAGGCTAATGAAAAATATAGTGAAACTTATAACGGAGTGCAGTTGATGAAGGGTCACCAGTTTCCGGATGGAATAGATCCTTACAAAACACCGGGAGATCCTTCCAGTGGATTGCTTTGGGGGATCAGTGATGGGAAACTGGAACCGGATGGCACAGGGGATGATAAAATTCAGGCTTATAATTATCGTATTTGCCTGACCAATGACCCAGGCAATCGGGTGGAAATTACCAAGCCGGAGGGATATGACCATTCCATGTTTGATTTTTTGGTCAGGCTTTTTGAAGCACAACCCAACAGCAAAAATCTCAATAACTATTTTATCTGGAGTCAGATGCCCAATAACAAAACCGACATCAATAATAGAGGGGGGTTCTCTACAGATATGATAGGCATGAATTATGAATATCCTGAGGCCGACTATAGGCGCAGAAAAGAAATCATCGATGAGCATACTCATTATACCAAATCTCTGCTTTATTTCTACAAAACGGATCCCCGTGTGCCTAAGGAAATCCAGGAACAGATCCAGGAATGGGGCTATCCTAAGGATGAGTACACGGACAATGGCCACTGGTCACCACAGCTTTATGTGAGGGAAGTGCGAAGGATGGTGGGTGAATACGTGATGACGCAGGCCAATTGTGTGGGAGACGAAGTAGTGGAAGATGGAGTGGGGATGGCTGCCTATACCATGGATTCCCATAATATACAGCGGATTGTTATAGAAAAGGATGGAAAGACGATGGTGAAAAATGAAGGCAATGTGGAAATCGGAGGATTCGGTCCTTATCCCATTGCTTACCGTTCGATCATTCCCAAGGCTGAAGATGCCAAAAACTTATTCGTGCCTGCAGCCATGTCAGCCAGTCACATCGCTTTTGGTTCCATTCGGATGGAGCCAGTATTCATGGTTCTGGGGCAATCTTCTGCGGTTGCAGCCTGCTTGGCCATTGATGAAGGGAAGACCGTTCAGGAGGTGAATGTTGCAGCCTTGCAAAAGGAGTTGAAAGAGAATCCTCTGGCCGATGGAAGCATTGCGGAAATCCTGGTGGACAATGATTCCTGGGAAGGTGTCAAAGTCACCGGAGACTGGGAGAGGGTGAGTAGTGGAGGATATGGTCCCAGCTATTTGAGGGATGCCTCCAAAGGTGCCAGCCAAAAATCCGCAAGGTTTAGCCCTTCCATTCAAAATGATTCCCAATATGATGTATATGTTTATTTTTCAAGGACAAAGGAGGCCAGTTCCCGGACTTTGATCGAGCTTTTTGATGGGAAAGAGAAAAGGGAAATTATGGTCAGGGAAGAGGACATCCGAGTGGAAGGCCAAACTTCCGGTGAATGGGTTCATTTGGGGCAGTTTGCTTTCAAAGCAGGAACAGGCCCTTATGTGGAAATAAGCAATAAGAAAGCAGATGGGGTTGTTGTAGCCGATGCAGTTTTATTTGTACCAAAAAATAAATAACCTAAAATGGCCGGTTGGAGAAATGCCTTTATTTTATAAGAGGAGGAGTTGTTATATCAATTGATATTAAAAATTTAACTAGTGGCAATATCTAATTGAATAATTGAAAGTTATCATAAAAAGGCAAACACTAAAATATTATGAACCTCATTATTTTATTGATCTCATCTGCAAGTATCCTGCTGATAGCCTATTTTACCTATGGTAAATTTGTGGCAAGCAAACTAAAGATCAATAATAAGAATATAACACCTGCTCATACGCTTGAAGATGGAATAGATTACATCCCCAGTAAAACCCCGGTTGTACTTGGTCACCATTTTGCCTCGATTGCCGGTGCCGGACCGATTATCGGGCCGATCATTGCCATTGCTTTTGGCTGGATTCCGGCAGTGATCTGGATACTGGTGGGTGGCATATTTTTCGGTGCTGTCCATGATCTGACCAGTATGGTGGCATCCATGCGTCATGATGGAAAATCCATTGGTGTGATTATCCAAAAATATATAGGCCGGAATGGAAAACAACTATTTCTGATTTTCAGCTTTGCCACATTAATATTGGTTATTGCGGTATTTGCGGATATCATTGCCAAGACTTTTGTCAATAATCCGAGTGTCGCTACGGCTTCTATTTTGTTTATTATTTTGGCAATATTTTTTGGTTTTGTAAATAAGATCACAAAAAACAAAAAGGGGGCTTTTACTATTGCGTCAATAGTAGGAGTAGTACTGATGTATTTTTTTATTTATGTAGGTATTCAGATTCCATTTGCACTGGACTATAAGGTATGGGTAGTGCTTCTTATGCTTTATGCATTTATCACTTCAGTTACGCCTGTCAGTTTTTTGCTTCAGCCACGCGATTACCTCAATAGTTTTTTATTGTATGGATTAATGGTCTTTGCTGTCATTGGGGTTGTGATAGCAAATCCCGAAATTAAAATGGATAATCAGGTACAGATAAATGCGGAAAATTTAGGATACATTTTTCCAGTACTTTTTGTTACTGTTGCCTGTGGGGCAATCAGTGGATTCCATTCTCTGGTAGCTTCCGGTACGACTTCCAAACAGGTAAATAAAGAGGAGGATGCAAAAATGATTGGTTTTGGAGGAATGTTGATTGAATCCTTTCTGGCTATCATTTCTATTGGGGCTGTAATGGTAATCACTAGAGCAGAATATACCAGTCGGTTAATTTTGGAAGGCCCGGTGAGCTTATTTGCTGGAGGTCTCGGTGGCATCATTTCGTCGACGGGAATATCTGTTGGGCTTGCAACTACTTTTGTTGCCTTAACCGTATCGGCCTTTGCACTGACCACATTGGATACCTGTACACGATTGGCGAGGTTTACTTTTCAGGAGTATTTTGAAGATGTGGATAACAAAATCGGGAAAATGTTTGCAGGAAATCGATATGTAGCCACTTTTATAGTGGTTGCATTCGCTGTTTTTCTCCTCACTTCGGGTGAATTTACAACGCTGTGGCCGATTTTTGGATCTGCAAACCAAATGCTTGCAGCTATGGCGCTTCTTGCCGTGGCCGTATGGTTGATAAAGCGAAAAGTCAATTCCACATTTGTATTGATTCCCATGTTCTTCATGTTTGCGGTTACGCTCAGCTCCCTATTTCTTTTTGCTGTTCAAAATTTTAACAAGGGGATGTATATATTGGCTATTTTGGCTGGACTGCTTTTTCTACTTTCAATTGTATTGATCTATCTGGCTAAAAAAAGCTTGAAAAAAGAGCTGAAAAAACCACAAGTAGAATTAAAAAAGTATGTTTAAATAACCGCTAAAATAAAGCCATCACAATGTGAAAATATTTTTTTCCATCGCTGTAGGTTTGAAGGATGAGGGTTATCTGGGTAACCGAACGAATGTTCGGGACGGCGTGCCACAGGAAGTCAAGGACCGGCATGGCCCTGAGCCGAAAAAATATATCCTAATATTATTCATGTGTTTATAATTTGTTTTTTAATGGCCACATGGAATACCCCCAGATAATCATGCTCATGTGTGTCGTTCTTTCGACATGGGTATTTCACCACCTCTTCTCCCCTAAAAAATCCCAATAAAATCAATTTTTAAATCCTTATGGGGTCATTTAACATCTTAATACACTCTTTAATATAGAGCACCGAATTAAGGAAATATCAGGATAGGTGTTTAATTCAAAAAATAATATTCATACGCAAGTTGGGTTATATGTTAATTGATAAAACCAGCCAGGACTCCTGACTGGTTTTGTTTTTGAATTTTTCTGCCAAAATATATTTAAGTCCAATTCATTTCTTTCTAAGATAGGCTAACCTTATAAGCCTACAACCCATTCTGGCATTTGGCTCCGAATTTAAAACTCAAAATCACAACTCATGGCTTCCATACCGATCGGAGCTCCGTCAGGGACACTCAGCGGTTGTTGAGGTGTCAGCTCCTCCGGCAATTTCAAATAAGCCTGGATTTTATCATTGAGATAGGCCCGATGTGCCTTTAGGTTTCCGCTGTTTCCTGCCATGGCACCGATTTTTCCGAGGTGCATACGAGTTATGGCTCTTACCGTCTGAGAAGCATTCGAATTTTTAGAGAGCGCAACCAAATGGTCCACCAGTTTAGCTTCCGTCATCAGTTTGATCTCGTCTTTCAATCCGCCCGGCATGGTGGCAGAAAAAACCTGTGCGGTCACCTGATTGAGTAAAGTCTCGAATCCGGGGAGTGATTTGTCCTGCAAATTTTGCAGGTAAACCCGGTTGATCCGACCACTTTCGAAAAGGAAGCCGAATGTGGCATCCACGATATTTTCCGCAGGTGCAATGGGGTCAAAAGTAGGTCCGGTGCGGGAAGGGAAGGTCTCACGATTCCTTGTATACCCATAAGGTCTTGGAGGAATCAATGCCAACACATGGGCGGGAACCTCAAGCTGATTGCTGGAAATTGTAGCCAATAGTGCAGAAAGAGCTTCATTTTGATCTTTTGCGGATATCCATTTTTGATTTGTCTGATTGTCACCTTTGATTTTATAAGTATAATCCAAGCCGCCGATCAACTTGCTTGTGGCCTCCAGTTGGTAGCGATGCATCAGATAAAGCGGCACAAACACTTCCTCAAGAATCGCCTGCGGCTCTCCGGTACGGATGGCATTGAGGCCAAAGGATTTCATGCGGTTTTCTCGCAACTTGAGCATTCGCATCAGTTCTCCCGGGGCTGAGGCTCCGTTGTCCCAGAGGTGGGAGCGGGGATGTACTCCACTCGGATTTCTGGAATCCGAATCGGTGATAAACTCAAAGCCTGCGGCGTAGGTATCTGTCAATGTTTTCTCCAAAAATTCTTCTTCGCTCTGCCCTGGAGCAGGATTTCCATAGCCGTATTTGATCGCCCATTTGTCCCATTCTCCGATTTTCAGGTCATAGGCTTGACTGAAGTCCAGCTCGCCGTTTGCGCCTTCGGTAATTACAGGATGCGGATAGTCCATCACGGACGCCCGATTGGTTGGCGAGGTGGCATAGCTGTGTGCCACACCGATGGTATGCCCTATCTCATGGGCAGAAAGTTGTTTTAATCGATCCAATGCCATTTGCATCATGCGGGGATTAACAGGCTTCCCTTCTTCAAAGGGCTGAAGCAAACCCTGAGCAATCAAATAATCTTGCCTTACTCGCAATGAGCCCAAGGACACGTGTCCTTTCAAAATCTCGCCTGTCCGAGGGTCTCTGACGCTTGAGCCGTAAGACCAGCCTCGGGTAGAGCGGTGCACCCACTGAATGACATTGTATCTCACATCCAGCAAGTCCAAGCCTTCGGGGGCAAGTTCTACACGGAAAGCATTTTTGAAACCGGCAGCTTCAAAAGCCTGCGCCCACCAGTTTCCTCCTTCGATCAGAGCAGAAGCCACAGGCTCCGGTGTTCCGCGATCCAGGTAATAGACGATCGGTTCTACCACCTCTGAAACTGCCGCTGCAGGATCTTTCTTCTCCAGTCGGTGGCGGGAAATAAATCGTTTCACCAATGGCTCGTCGATTGGAGTGGTGTAATCTTGATAGCTAATAAAGAAAAATCCAGCCCTTGGGTCAAATTTCCGCTTGGCATAGAGTTCAGGAAGTGCGATAAACGAATGTCTCATCCGGACTGTGACCGCCTCAGGAGTTGGGGTAACCGATCTTAAATATCCACCTGCGCCAGTTCCGGTCAGGGTGATGGTAGCTTCCACTTCGGTGTTTTGAGGAAAGTTTTTGATCATTTGAAAATACAAGCCGCTTCGTGTGGCATCCACGCGATAGGTGCCCTGTCGGGATCGAGTGAGCGTTTCGGCTACACCATGGGCATCTTGAAGGTAGAAGTTGGTTGCATCTACAATCAGCTTTTCTCCTTCTTTCTGGACGATTTCAAACCCCCAAAGGACTGATTCTGCAAAAGCATCTTGGATGGACTTTGCCTCATAGGGATTGTCAGTGTAGGCTCTGAAACCGTAGTTTTTGTGTACTAAGAGGATTTTACTGCCCGTTCGACGGAATTCGACCACGCGATCATCGCCCAATTGACCTCTATCCAGACCGATATCATTGGAGCCTACTCCGGCAGTCAAGGCATTGACATAGAGGAATTCCTTATCGAGGCTGGAGATTTCAAGGTAAATTTTGCCTTTTTCCTCATCAAGGTAAAAGGGCACAAATCCGTCTTTTTTGCTCATTTTGTTCAGATCAAGGTTTTGAGAAAACCCTAGAAACGACAAAAGCATCAAAAAACTCAGAAGGTAAAGTGGTTTTTTCATAGATAATTTGCTTTGTCCCAAATTATCAAAAAGCCAAGGGACTTCAGCACCATTAATGGAAAATCACCGAAGAAAATATCGGATCATCAGGGAGGTGTCTGTTTGATTTGGACCATCGATAGTCTGAAGGCCACTGCTGATCACCTCCCGATCGGTATAGCTGGTTCGGGAAAACCTGAAATAGGCGGTTAGCTTTGAAGTTAATTGATATTGCCCCAGCAGGTAATACCGCATTCCCTGCCCAAAAAATGCCGGAATGGAAAAAGTCCACAGGACATTGTTTTCAAAAGCATACAGCCTGTTGTCATAGGTTTCAGCATCGAAAAGTGCAATTCTTCCTGTCAGTCGCCAGCGGTTTTGTCCGTATTGCACATCCTGTAAAACCATCCATCCATAAGTAGGATTTTCCCCAATTTTCAGCCTGCTCGTGAGGATTCTCGATCTGATGAAAAAGTCTTTGGACAGGTGGGTTTCAAGGCTGAGCATACCATTGATTTTATTGACGGGATGTACCAGGTAGGGGAGGGAAGGTTCGCCCGAGTCAGGGAGATTTCTGTCCTTTTGCTCTTCCCGGATTTGGATGAATGCAATCAGATTCCGGGTGGGTTGGTAGCTAAAGCGCGCAAGCCATTCGTATCCTTTGGAAGGGGCATAAACGCGATAGCGAAGCCAGGGGAAATTGAAATAATCATAGTACGCATTGATTTTCCAGCGTTTTTCTGGTCTTATCTGAATTCCCAGATATACCCCCTGCTCATTGATTGGCCGGGTGTTTTCAGAAAATCCTGAGGAATAGAAGCTGTGGAAATCTTTGTCATACTTTCTCCAAAGCAGGGAAAAATCTACCTGTTTGCTCAGGCTACTTACGAATCCCAAAACAGTTCCTGTACCTCCGCTTTGGGAAATGGCAGATTCCCCAAAAAGGAAGAAGTTTTTCCAATTGTAATTGAAATACAAGCTGGAAACCAAGTTGCTTTGCCCTGCAAATTCGAAGCGATTGTAGAGCTGTGGGGTTCTGACCCAAGGCCGGTCAAATCGTGTGAATAAGGAATTTGCACCCAATTGAAATCTTCCGGAGGGGTGAGAAAATTGTGCATTTCCTCCCAGATTGGTTTCTTGAAACTGATTTTTTGTAGACAGTTCACTTGGAGTTCGGTGAAGGCCGGATTGGTTAAATGAGCTGATGAAGATTCTGGAAGATTCCAAACTGTCAAGGGTAGCTGAGATTCTCCCATCCCTAGCGGCATGAGAAGTGATCAGGGTACCTTGCCAATTTCTAAACTGCCGGGTAACTCCTATTCCTCTGAAAAAACCGAATTCCAAGGCAGCGGTGTATGGCATAATCCCGATGCTGCTTCGCCTGACTGTGGGTACTGTTTCCGCTCCTTTTCCAAGCGAATATCCCGCACCAAAGATCAATCCCTGACCAAAAGATGCCTGATAATCACCCAGCGAAATGGTTTTCCATTTGCCGACATAATACCGCGTAAAGTGAGCGGAGAGAAAATTAAATCCATAGCGAGCCGTTTTTCTGTCCCAGATGAATTGCTCACCGGCATCTTTTTCTAAGGTGACTCCCATACTGAAATCCCGTGCATGCTGAATTCTAAACCTTAGGTATATCGTATTCGGATCGCCAAGGTATCTGCTTGAAACAATTCCGTTTCTGCTGGTATCAGCAGGGGTATATCCTCTACGGGTCTGCCAAGTTCGCTGATGGCGAAAAAGGAGATAGGCTTGTTCCTCCTCCTTGACACGATCCCAGAATTTTTTACTTCTCAGGCCTGAGCCTCCCAAGGTGATGAAAGGCATCAGGCTTTCGATGGTTTGAAGGTCAAACTCAGGCACGGCTTGAAGTTCATAGAGCGAAAGCAGAGGACCAAGCGTATTTCTGTAATTGATCAAGCTGCTGACTTGCAAAGTGCTGAGCAGATAAGTGGATTGTAGGACTTCTGCATCTGCCTTATTGATATCGATTGGATTGAGGTAAAGCTGGAATAGGGCCTCATAGATTGATTCATAGTCTATTTCCTCATCCTGAACAGGAAAAAGCCGTTCCATGAAGGACTCCATGTCAATGGGTTGTTTTGGAGGACTTTGTGCGCTCGTTGCAAAAGTCATTAAGTAAAAAACCAAAAAAACACAGATTGACTTCATCATTCCCCAAGTTTCATAACCAAGCTCAAATGATGTGTTCTTCCCAATGCCGTATTTTGGCCGTAGGAATAGTCAAACCCGAAATGATCTTTTCTTATTCCCAAACCGAAGCTCATTCGGGCAGGATTGCTGCTGATCCCTGTCCTCAGATAAACCCAATTCCTAAGCTGATATTCTAATCCTGTTTTGAATACCGGATTCAATGCAATGTCTTTTTCGATCTCAGCGAGGAGTCTAACTGTTTCAGTGGGTAAATAGCAAAACCCCATCTGGACGGCTGTCGGTAACCTTTGCTCATTATTTTGGCTGAGTTTGGCTCTGTTTAGATTGGAAAAGTTGGCCCCAAGGAAAAACTTTGGGCCAAGTTCTGCCACACCTCCAAAAGAAAAAATGAAAGCATTTCCAGTCCCGAATCCTTCAATCTGGGTTTGAAACCAATCCACTTTGGCTCCTAAACTTACTATCCCCAGGGTATTGGAGAAGCCGACTCCCAAAAGTTGTTGGTTGAAAAGCTTACCTCCAAATCTGGAAATGCCGAGTCCTATTGTCCCGAATTCATTTTTCCAGCCCAATGCCAAATCAACCGTGTTTAGGTCCGAAATCCCAAAGCGGGAATCAAATCCAGCGGAAACCTGAGTTTCCCGGATCCGGTCTAATGCACCGATATTATTGAAATAGGTCCAAGCATCGGGTAGAAAGATTTTTGTATTGCCCATACCTTGGCTTCGGGCGCCATGAGCCTGAGTGATTGGATCAGACTGGGCTTTTAAATCGCCAACAGCCCAAATCCAGAAGCACAAAAAAAGGAATTGCTTCATCGGGTTCGGTAAAAAATCTGAACCTAATTTAGTTAAAAATCGAACTTAAGAAAAGTAATTCTCTGAAAATCAGAATGGAGCCTTGAAGTTGAAGAATAGGTTCCCTTCGCCTTGATTATTCAGGGAGTATTCGAATCGAAATACTGCATCATAAACACCAACGATATCCAATCCTAAACCATAGCCAAACAGGTATTTATTGGTCAATCTCAGATTCTCGGGGATATTATTTCGATCAGTCACCGTGCCGTGATCGAAATTGCCACTTAGGTAAAATTTAAAAGGTATCGTGCTGAATTGCTCAAAAGGCATGTAGCTTGAAATATCAAATGATAGATCCAAAAGCTTGTATCGAAGACTGTTTTTTTGCACGTAGAGTTGCTGTCCTTCTATGACATTCAGTTCATATCCGCGAATAAAGTTTGGTGAATATCCTATTCCACGGATCAAGGGGTAAGGTTGGTTAGGACTGAGGTACCATACGCCGGTCAATCCTGTGGCCAGATGGAATCTGTCATTGATTTGAAAATATTTATTTGCGATAAAATTCAATTCAACCTCATCGATATCCTGAGAATTTATCACCCCATATTTGGTTGCAGTCAATTGAAGAAACTCCCCCTGAGTTGCATAGGCTATATTATCCCGTTTGTCGTGACGAAATGAATACTGAAGAAAAGGATAACTCAGGGTATTATTTTCTCCGGATAAGTAATTTGGATTTTCGATCAAAACATCAGGATTGACCCATGTTCTGCTAAACCCCAAGGTTAGAAAATGAAAATTGTAAAACGTTCTTCTATAGGTGTACCTCAATGCCGTGGAGAAAGTTTTTCTCAATACATCCTCGGTCTCATTGGTGTAAAATACCTGCTTGTTGTTTGCTGATCTTATGGGGATTGTCTTTTGATCTGCGTAAGTCATCTGAAAAGCAAGTCCCTGTTTTTGCTTCTTGTCAATGTAGGGTTTGGTATAGACCAGGTCCAATTCTTTTGTGAAGCCAAGCTGCCCGGAAAACCGAAGCTTTTCATTTCTGCCACCTACATTGCTATGGTTGATTTTCAACCCGTAATTTACCCGTGAAAAATCTCTTCCCTGATTAGTCCACCATTCTGAAAAATTCCGGTCTGCAAGTTGGAAAATGACCGATGGAATTACATACCAGCGCTCTTTTACAGAAATGAGGATCTCGACTTCTTCATCTTCAGTGAAAAGTGGGGTGATTTCCACTTCTGTAAACAGCCGAAGATTATAGATTTTTTGTTGGTCAGCTTTGATGATTCCCATGAATGTCTCCCAGTCGTAGAAGAAATCGGTAGTAAAATCAAGCTCTCGAAGAATGATGCTTTTTTGGGTTTTTATATTTCCAATAATGAAAATATTATTCACTTTTACCCGCTCGGGAGTAGGTGGGTTGACAGGCTCTAGAGTAGTGTCTTGCGCCTTGATCTTACCGAGGCCCATCAGCAAAAAGATAACCGAAAGGGTAAGTAAATTTCTCAAAATGGGAATCAAAGAAATTGTATTTGAAATCGAGCCTGCCTTGGGTAGACTGGCTTGGCCCATCCGACCCACAGTGGGGTTATTATTAACCAAGCAAGATTCATCCCGATAGCTATCGAGATGGCTGCTGCAAAACAATTTATAATCATTTGAATTTTTTGGTTGCAACTTGCGTACTTAACTTAAAGGTTTCTTGAATGGTAAAAACATACTTGAGAAAGATAGCCATATTTCCAGTCTTGGTTTATCAATATGTGATCTCTCCGCTGTTTCCGGCTAGTTGTCGCTATACTCCGACCTGTAGTCAATACATGAAAGAAGCGATTCTGAAGCACGGTGTTTTCAAAGGAATCTTCTTGGGATTTAAGCGGATCGGGCGGTGCCATCCATGGGGAGGGCACGGTCATGATCCGGTTCCTTAAATTTTTTCGGCCTTAATCCCATTTTTTAGAGCTCTTCCCACTAAAATTATTCCAATTAGCACTAAGGGAATACTTAACAGTTGTCCCATATTGAATTGCATGGATTGCTCAAAGTCGACCTGTACCTCCTTGAGAAATTCCCATACGAATCGCATACCGAATACTGAGATAAGGAATAGCCCCAACAGTAAACCTTCCGGTAATCTCGACTTGTATTTTGCCCAAAGTGCAAGCAGGATTAAGAAAATCACAAAATAAGACAGCGCCTCGTAGATCTGCGTCGGATATTTGGTTCTGCCAAAAGTCTTCACGGTAACCAAATAGCTGTTTGGCTGTTCAATAATTTCGAAGTTTAAAGGACTTTCTACGGGTTCGGCCAGGTATTCTTTGGATGATTTAAATTGCGTCAGTGCATATTTGATGTCCCGTTCGAGGATTGCAGAAAGGTCTTCTTTTGAAAAATTCCCCTTATTGATCTTCAGTTCAAAATTCACAGGAACTATGCCCGTTCCCTGAAGTTCGTCCGATCGGTCTATGGGCTTATACGCTTCAATTGATTCAAAAGGGACTTTGAGCGTTTCCAGGATTTCCTCAGCATCTCTTGCAAAAACAAATCCGCTGTCTGTGCCGGTATCTTTTCCTCCGATTTCAGAGTTCATCAAGTTGCCGAATCGAATCAATGCTCCGGTCAGAGCTGTGACAATCACGATACGATCTACTACCCAAAGATAACTTTGTCCCGGTGTTCGTTTGGAATATATCCAAAGTGCAAAAAGAATGGCAATGGCAGCCCCATGAGAGGCCAAGCCACCTTCCCATACCTTTAGGATATCGATGGGGTTACTCAGATACTTTTCCGGCTCATAAAATAGAACATGGCCTAATCGTGCACCAATAATCGTCGCCAATACCATGTATATGGTCAATTTGTCCACAAGGGTTTCGTCCTGCCCCTCTTTTCTGAAAAAATACACCATGAATTGCTGCGAGATGATAAAGCCCATTGCAAAAAACAAACTGTACCATCTCAAGCGCTCAAAGCCGGAAAAAACAGCCTGATTAGGATCCCATACAACGTAATTCAGCAAAGATTCAAGCATAATGTCAGATTAGATTTGGTCTAATAGTTCGAGTTCTTCAGCAAAGCCACCGGAAAGAATCGGAAAGCGATACCAGGTTTTAGGGTCAACGTTGAATTCATCAAGGTGAAATGAAGGAGCCAATCGCTCGCGTTTCCACTGATTTCTGGACCAAAGTCGGAAGAATTTTTTGATATAATCCTTCAATACGGTTTGTTCAAGTCCAAGTTCATCATTTAATAACAGGAAAATATCCATTGGAGATCTTTTGTCCCGAATGGCCAAGCGCTCTATTTCTACAATAACAGCATAAGGCATCAAGTCTTTTTCATCCGTTTGGGTTCGTTCCAAGGGACGGAGTTCGGCCGTAGGAGTCAGGGAATTTACATACGAAAGACCTGGTCGATCCAGATTTTTTTCGGCCCATTGTAACCATTGCAGGATGAAGTGCTTATCCACGGCGGCAATCGGGGAGATGCTTCCGCTGGTATCTCCGTCCATGGTGGTGTAGCCGACGTCTCCTTCACTGCGATTGGAAGTGGAAAGCAAAAGCGCATTCTTCAAATTGGCAAGCATCCAAATGATTGGAGATCGGGCCCGTGCCTGAATATTCTGTAAAGTAATATCGTCCTGTTCCCAAGTCAGTTTTCTTCCGATTGCGGTTTCTATTTTTGTAGTGTAGGAGTTAACCTCATCATCAATAGTCCAGGAGTAAAATTTAGCACCCAAGCTTTCTGCCAATGATTTGGCAGACTGAAACGTGTCAATTGAGGAATTTTTTGTGCCCTGATAAGCTGTGGTCAGAAGTCTTCCGACGAGTTCTTTCTCCGGATTGTCGGATTTTGGAGAAAAGGATAGCTCCAGTTTTTTTACAAACTCATTCAATCCCAATTCCTTGATTCCCCTTCGAACCATTTCCGCGACCAAAACGGCGATCGTTGAGGAATCTGCACCTCCGGAGAGCGACAATACAAATCCGTTACTTTTACTTTTTCGCAAATAATCAAATAATCCCAAGGCAGAAGCCTGAACAAACTCCCATTCTTTTGGATGGATGGGTGCGATATTCTGAGCTTTATCTTCCAATTCAAAGTGAAAAACCTGAAAATCCCGGAAGGAGAGTAACTGGTTTCTGCCGACTGTTTTTCCGGATCTTGTCAAGAGAATTTCTCCGTCAAATATCATTCTGCCAGCTTCATTGCCCAGCAAATTGACATAGCAATAGTAGCAATTGAAGATTTCAGAGCTGTATTCAAATAGCTCTTTTCTTTCTGCAGTTTTTCCCATTGCAAAATGTGAGGCACTTGGATTGAAGATCAAATCTACTTTCCGGTCCCGAAGTCGGTATCCGGGGCGGACTTTTCCTCTCCAGGCATCTTCGCAGATTTCAAATCCATAATGAATTCCCCTGTGATGAAAAGTGAGATCCCCAAGGGGGATGTTTTTCCCTTCAAATTCAAAATCTATGACCTGATTTGCTTCCCAGGGAGTGAACCATCGAAATTCATAATGTACGCCATCAATGGCCATAAATTGCTTTGCTACAAAGCCTTTCAATTCCGCGTTTTCGATAACAGCGACGGTATTGTAAACTTTGTCCTGAATCCTGACCGGCAGTCCGACAGCCACGGTAATGTCTTGACAGAATGGAATCAATTTCCCGAGTTGGGCTAAGGCTTTTTGAGGATACCAATAGCTTAAAAATAGATCCTCGGATCCGTAACCGGTAATTGCCAATTCAGGAAAGCATAGAATTTCTACACGTTCAGATTTTGCCTCTTGGATAGCTTGCAGGATTCTATCCAAATTGCCTTTCCAGTCGAGTGGAGTTTGATTGACGGTAGCACCTGCTAGTTTGATTGCAGCCATAGATTTAACGAAGTTGATAAAAATGTAGGTCTAAACGGCAATGTTCAGGATATCGCAGGCATTTTTTGAAGCTTCCTGTTCGGCTTTCTTCTTTGTACTTCCTTTTCCCTGTGCAATAGACTCCCCGTCGACATTCAGTTCTACAACAAATTCTTTGTAGCGTTGGTTACCGTTGATTTGCAAAACTTTGTAGTCTACCGTTTTGGATTCTTTTTGGGACCATTCGATAATTTTACTCTTGTAATTGGTTACAGTACTGATCATTCCATCCAGATCCATGTGAAGCAATATTCGCTGGAGGATAAATTTTTGGGTGAATTTGTATCCTCTGTCAAGGTATACTGCTCCAAGGAATGCCTCAAGGATATCTCCAAAAAGGGATTTGTTTCCCGTGAATTGTCTATTACTGACAACTTGCTCCAAGGTTTTCTTGAGCCCTATTTTTATTCCTATTTCGTTGAGTGTTTCTCGATTTACGAGTTTGGATCGGGTTTCAGTGAGGAATCCTTCGTCTCGATAGGGGAATTTTTTGAAAATATGCTCGGCTATTACCGACCCCAAAACAGCATCTCCCAGAAACTCCAGTCGCTCATTGGATTTTTTAAACCCCGAGGACGTTTCTTCGCCGAGACCTGAGGGAGTAAGCGCAAGACGATAGAGGGACAAATTTAAAGGCTTGCGTCCAATGATCATTTTGATCGAGGATGCAAGCCTTTTGTCTTGTGAGTTAAAGAATAGAGTGTGGATTCCGAGCCTCTGGAAAATTTTCACTCTGATCAGTTGTATTTTTTAAATATGACGGAACAGTTGTGACCGCCAAATCCAAAGGTATTACTCAGCGCATAGTTGATTTCTCTTGCTTGCGCTTTGTTAAACGTTAAATTGAGTCCAGGATCAAACGCTTCATCGTCAGTAAAGTGATTGATCGTTGGAGGAACGAGACTATGATTGATAGCAAAGATTGATGCTATCGCTTCGATTGCCCCTGCTGCACCCAGCAAGTGTCCAGTCATCGACTTTGTACTGCTGATATTCAATTTATAAGCGTGCTCTCCAAAAACCTTTTGGATTGCTTTGGTCTCTCCTACATCTCCCAGTGGAGTAGAGGTGCCATGTACATTGATGTAATCAATGTCTTCCGGATTAAGACCAGCATCTTCCAAAGCAATTTTCATCACGCTACTTGCACCTAAGCCTTCAGGATGCGGCGCAGTAATATGATAGGCATCTGCAGTCATTCCTCCACCTACAAGCTCGGCATAGATTTTTGCTCCGCGTGCTTTTGCATGCTCCAACTCTTCAAGGATCAATGCCCCTGCACCTTCGCCAAGAACAAAACCATCACGGTCTTTGTCAAAAGGTCTGGATGCTGTAGTAGGGGAATCATTTCGCTGGGATAGCGCTTTCATTGCGTTAAATCCACCAACTCCTGCCTCAGATACAGCTGCTTCAGATCCGCCACTTATAAATAAGTCGGCTTTTCCAAGTCGGATGTAATTGAAAGCATCAATAAGTGCATTGGTAGCCGAAGCACAGGCTGATACGGTTACGAAGTTTGGACCTCTGAATCCATATTTTATGGAAATGAAACCTGCCGATATATCAGCGATCATCTTGGGAATGAAGAAGGGATTGAACCTTGGGGTTCCGTCTCCTCTGGCAAAATCAGTCACCTCTTCTTGGAAGGTTCTGAGTCCACCTATTCCTGATCCCCAGATTACACCAGCTCTTGACAAGTCAATGGATTCGAGATCAAGTCCCGAGTCTACAATCGCTTGATCGGCAGTAATCATGGCATACTGGGTGAAAGCATCCATTTTCCTGGCCTCTTTTCTGTCCATAAACTGGTCCAGATCGAGGTTTTTGACCTCGCAGGCAAATTGAGTCTTGAAAAGTGAAGCGTCGAAGCGAGTGATAGGCGCAGCGCCACTCACACCATTAGCCAGTCCCTTCCAGAATTCTCCGGGGGTGTTACCTATGGGGGTGAGTGCGCCTAAACCCGTTACAACAACTCTTTTTAAATTCATATAATGAATTCAGCAGTACTTATTTTACGTTTGCCTCAAGGTAGGTAATAGCCTGACCTACAGTGCCAATTTGCTCGGCTTGGTCGTCAGGAATAGAGATATTGAATTCTTTTTCGAATTCCATAATCAATTCAACAGTATCTAGAGAGTCAGCACCAAGGTCATTGGTGAAGCTTGCTTCCATAGTCACTTCAGACTCTTCTACGCCAAGTTTGTCAACAATGATGGCTTTTACTTTTTGTGCAATTTCAGACATTTTGTGATCAGTTTAGTTATTAACACTCCGCAAAGAAATATATTTAAAACCTAATTGACAAAGAAAAGACCGAAGTTAATTTTTATACAATTTGTCTGATCGCATGGGTCAATTTAAATTTCTACCTTTGTTTCGATCACCTTTCTTCCTCCATGAAGAAGACCAAATTATACATAGAACCTACTTTTGAATTTGAACTTTTAGGGCTTGTTTCGCCTGTCAAAGACTATAAAATGGCTTGGTTGATCAATCGGGAACTGGATATTGATTTGGTCAAATCCGAAGATCTTCAAATTGAATTTCTGTCCTCACCTAGGCTGGAAATCTCCCAATATTTACTTTCTTTACCGCATGGTTTTATCCAACTTTTAAAAAATAAAGCACTTAATACATCCCAGCAATTGGCGTATTTGATACCAGAATTGCGAAATTTGGATTACTTCCTCTTGGTACAAGACCAAACACAACAAACCAGTATTAGTATATTTGTCGATCAACTTGCTAAAAACCCCTTTATTCAAAGTGTGGTCCGGCTGGACATTTCAAAAATTAAATCAAAAGAAAACCTATTAACATATTAAAATCCAATGAGCCACCTCCCATTTAAAAAAACAAAAATACTAGCCACCATCGGTCCGGCATCGAATAATTACGAAACGATTAAAAGTTTGGCTGCTGCCGGTGCAAATGTTTTTCGATTGAATTTTTCGCATGGAACACACGAAATTCATCAGGAAGTCATACAGATTATTCGAAGAATTAATAAAGAACTGGATTGTAATCTTGGGATACTTCAAGATCTGCAGGGGCCTAAAATCCGTGTAGGGGAGGTCGAAAATAATGGAGTGGAAATAAAGGCTGGAGAACTGTTAACTATCACTAATGAACCTGTGATTGGAAGTTCTTCGCTGGTGAGCACAGTTTACCAGAATCTTCCCCAGGATGTAATTCCCGGCGACAGAATCCTCATCGACGATGGTAATCTGGAAGTAATAGTAAACAGTACAGATGGCAAAAATGTAAATACCACGGTAATTCACGGAGGAATCTTGAAATCCAGAAAAGGCATCAATCTTCCCAATACCAAAGTTTCTGCACCTTCCCTGACTGAAAAGGACATCGAAGATCTTGAATTTGGTCTGTCTCAGGATGTAGATTGGATTGCACTGTCTTTTGTAAGATCAGCAGAGGATATTTTGGATCTAAGAGAGCGGATTATTGCAGCCGGAAAAGATTGTAAAATCGTCGCCAAAATCGAAAAGCCTGAAGCACTCGAAAATATAGATTCAATCATCGAAGCGACAGACGCCATCATGGTTGCCAGAGGTGATTTGGGTGTAGAAGTGCCAATGGAAATCGTTCCTCTTTGGCAGAAAAAAATGGTCGAGAAATGTAAGATTGCCTGTAAACCAGTGATCATAGCTACCCAAATGATGGAAAGTATGATCCAAAACCCTCGACCAACCCGCGCCGAAACCAACGATGTCGCCAATGCAGTATTGGATGGTGCGGATGCCGTGATGCTTTCCGCTGAAACTGCTTCGGGAAAATATCCAGTCAATGCCGTCAAAGCGATGACCAGCATCATTACATACCTGGAAGAGAATGCAGACATTTACCATAACCTGTATAAAATTCAAGAAGACGACTTAACATTCCACAGCAATAACCTGATCCTAATGGCCTCGAGATTGTCCAGAAATGTGAAGGCCAAGGCAATTGTTGGAATTACTTCTTCTGGATTTACCGGGCTTAGATTGGCATCCCACCGACCTTCGGCCAATATTTTTGTTTTTACCAGAAATAAAAAACTCCTTACGCAACTCTCATTGGTTTGGGGTGTGCGAGCTTACTATTATGAAAGTCAGGTATCTACTGACGCGACTTTCACGGATATAGAAAATACTTTACAAAAAGATGGTCATGTGAAGTCAGGTGATGTAATCATCAACACCGCCAGTATGCCGCTGAAAGAAAAGGGAAAAACCAATATGCTTAAAATTCACTTGGTTGAGTGAGGTTAAAGGCAAATACAGGAATTTAGTTTTCTGATTTTAGGTCAATTCAAAGGATGAATTTAACAGTTCATCCTTTTTTTTATACAGTTGAGCGGTTATGATTAGACCTGTTGACTTGACTTTGGTTATAGATCCAAATAAACCAAATCAAACTATGACAAAACTATTCAAATACTTGCTCATGGGATCGCTGTTTTTTTCGATCCTGTCGTGTAGTGATGATTATCAGGGACCAATCCCCTTTCCTACACTTATCGAAGCTGCAAATGAAGCAGGCTTAACAACACTTGTAGCCAGCGTCCGTGCTATTCCGGGTTTAGAGGCAACGCTTCAAGACCAACCTGCCATTACGGTATTTGCGCCAACCAATGACGCTTTTGCAAATGCTTTGCGCACTTTTGGTGCCACTGATCTCAACGATTTGGTGATCAAACTAGGAGGAGCCCAAAATTTGCAGACTGTTCTTGGTTTCCATGTCGTTCCTGCCGTTGCGTTCTCAAGAAATTTGAATGAAGTAAACATTTTTACAACCCTTGCTGGTCAGCAGTTAAGAGTAAATTCTACTCCAGGCGCAGTAACAGTCACTGACGCAGCTGGTAACGTGGCCCGAGTTATTCAGGCGGATGTACAGATAGAGAATGGTGTGGTACATGTGATCGATCGTGTATTGATTCCTTCCATTGAATTGCCAAAGCCAAATTTGGTAGAGGCGGCAACTAAGGCAGGATTAACTACACTGCTAACAGCAGTGACCGCTGTTCCGGGTTTACCAAGTGCATTATTAAGTGCGCAGGCTATCACGGTCTTTGCGCCAACCAACGAAGCATTTGCAGCTGCGCTAACCGTATTTAAGGCAAAAGACTTAAATGAATTGGTAATCAAAATCGGTGGACCTGCCAACCTTGAAAAAGTATTGGGCTTTCACGTGGTGCCTGCGGTGGCTTTCTCTGCTAACCTGGCAGCTACAAATTCCTTTACTACGTTATCTGGACAAACTATCGTTGTTGAGAAAACAGGATCAACTGTATCCGTAAAAGATCAATTGGGTAGAGTAGCTCAAGTCGTGGCCGCTGATATTGCTATTGCAAACGGTGTCGTCCATGTGATTAATGGAGTAATGTTGCCTGATTTGAAGCTTCCGACCGTAGTAGAGGCTGCTACAGCTGCAGGATTGACAACATTATTAAATGCGGTGACAGCTGCCGGTTTGGGTAACACACTACTCAATGCTAACGCAATCACTGTCTTCGCACCTAGCAACGCTGCTTTTACTGCTGCTCTTCAAGCATACAAAGCTGAAAATTTAAATCAACTGGTCGCTAAAATAGGTGGTATTGCCAATCTCCAAAAATTGCTTGGATTCCACGTTGTGCCGGCTGTAGCATTTTCTTCTGACCTAGCCGCTTCCAATACATTCACAACTTTGGCAGGTCAACAACTTACAGTAACCAAAACAGCCTCCGGAGTAGCGGTAAGAGACGCTCTTGGAAACACTGCAAATGTGGTAGCTGCTGACGTAGCGATCAAGAATGGTGTCGTGCATGTGATTGATAGGGTTCTTCTTCCTACTATAGAACTTCCAAATGTGGTAGAGGCTGCGCAAGCTGCCAATCTTACTACACTTCTTCAGGCAGTAACTGCCGCAGGACTGGGGAACACCCTTTTGAATGCGCAAGCTATCACTGTTTTTGCTCCAACCAACGCTGCTTTTTCTGCGCTGCTGAGTAGCCTTGGCTTCAGTTCACTTGATGCTATGGTGAGTGCGCTGGGTTTACCTGCCGTTACCAAGGTCCTTGGGTTCCACGTCGTTCCTGCCACTGCTTTCTCCTTTGATTTGGCTTCAGGTTCGCAGATGGTTCCTACTTTGGCCGGAGAGATGCTCACAGTAACTCGAAGTGGTAACAATGTAACCGTCACTGATAAAGCAGGGAAAACCTACAATGTTGTGGTAGCCGATGTTGCTATCAAAAATGGCGTTGTTCATGTGATTGACGGTGTTCTATTGCCCACCCTTTGAAAAACTAATGGATTAAAAGAGGAACAGAAAAATTCTGTTCCTCTATTTTTTTTAAAAAGGAGAAACGAAGCTTAAATCAAGCGCTAGGAGGGGAAATATGTTTAGTCATCGCTACAGTCATTGGTTTGCCGGAATCTTGGGCAGCTATTCTTTTCTGAATATATATTTCCTTGATGGTGACCGACTGTTTGCGGTTGCTATTGAGCCATTTGCTTTGTTTATTCTGATTTTGGCTTTGACGTTTTCGGTTTGGGGCCTCAATCGACTAATCGAAAAAAGGATTGCCGGCCATGATTTGTCCACCCACCCTTTAATTTTTCAATTCGGAATCAGCGTAATAGGGGTATTGGTTTTATCATTTATTTCCTCCCATGCTACGGGCTTAATTTTAAGCGGACCGTACTCATTTACTTGGCAGAATTTTCTTCTCACTACAGCGTTCACATCCAGAATCAATCTTTTTCTAAACTGCATTAATGCAATTTATTTTTTCAATCAAAAGCTTCACGAGAAAGCTTTTGAATCAGAAAAATTAAAAACATTGACCATCGAGGCCAAACTTGAATCTGTTAATTCACAACTGAATCCACACTTTTTTTTCAATAATCTCAGTACACTTTCAGTGCTGATCCATCAGGACATCCATCTGGCTGACCAATATCTTCAAAAGCTGAGTGAGATCTATCGCTACATTCTCAAGAATAAAGGAAACGAACTCATTTCCCTGGCAGAGGAGATTGACTTTCTAAAAAAATATCTGGAATTGCTTACCATCCGCTTTGAAGACTCCCTGAGATTTTCATTGGACTTGAAAAATCCGAGTTTTGAAAAACTGATCCCTCCAGCGGTGCTCCAACTTTTGGTAGAAAATGTGGTGAAGCACAATTTTTTCACCAAAAAGAAGCCACTTGAAGTTTCCATTACTTCTGACGGTTTTTTTCTGAAAATTCATAATAAAAAACAACCAAAAACAGTGGTTGATTTTTCTTCGGGTATCGGCCTTCAAAACATATCAGATAGATATAGGTTTCTAAACAGTAGTATTCGAATTGAAGATGAACCGGGTCATTTTCTGGTCGAACTGCCACTGATCGATGACAAAACACTTACTTCTAGTCGAAGACGAGCCACTAGCACAAGCACGAATTAGCACGATCATACGGAAGCATCGTCCTGATTGGGTGGTCGCAGATACGGTTCAAAGTATCTCCGAGCTGGAACAAGCTCTGAAAAACCAAGCTATTTTTGACCTTATTCTTTGTGATATTCATCTGGCTGATGGGCTGAGCTTTAGGGCTTTTCAAAACAAAAAAATTAAGATCCCGATAATTTTTATTACAGCGTATGATGAATATGCATTGCAGTCTTTTGAGCATAACTGCATCGATTATGTCCTGAAACCAATACAGGAAGAGCGCTTGGTCAAAGCTTTTGAGAAAGTGGAAAGTTTAAGTCAAAGTCCCGTATCAGAGGGTTTTTCATCTGAATTTGTTGATAAATTTATCCAGCGTTATACCCAAAAAACTTTCAAAAGACGCTTTTTAACTAAAACTGGAACAAAGCTTTCCTTTACCTCGGTGGAGGAGATAGCGTTTTTTTATGCGGAAGGTGGGGTCACCTTTTTGGTTACTTCAAATTCTTCCCAGAAATTTATGATAGATCATAGTCTCAATGAACTTGAAACTGAACTTTTGGATCCAAATAAATTTTACCGAATCAATAGATCCTTCATCATTAATTTAGACAATCTGTTGGAAATGAAACCTTATCATAATGGTCGGCTGGTGTTATCTTTGAATGCAAAAAGTGAAGAGGTAATTGTCGTGGCAAGAGAGCGGGTTAACGAATTCAAATCCTGGATCGATCAATAAAATGAATAAAGTCTTTTTTTTAATCCTTTTTTTTGGGGCTTTTACTCAATTAAATGGCTTTGCGCAAACCAAAGATCAAGCATCCTTCGATTCGCTTAAGCGTGCGCTAATTCAAGTAGATCAAGAATTGTATGCTGTACAGCTCAACTTGCATCAAGCCCAAAATCAACTCCAAACCGGAATTTTGGTCGCAACACTCGGCTACACTGTAACAATTATCGGAGGTCAATTGCTAGGCACAAAACCTGAATTGGGAGAGACTTTACTTTATGTGGGTGGCGCAACTGGTATTGTAGGAACAGTGATTCTGTTTAAGGGGTTTAAAAAAATCAGTCTTGGGCCTCCGGTTTCCCGGAATCGCTAGCTTTTATTTCCGGGCTGCAGTTTCTTCATCCGGACCAATTGGAGTCACCATCACCACTTTTTCACGATCAACCATTACGGAACCGGGAGCGGCACCTTTCACTTTTCTTACAAATTTTGCCTCGGTGTAAATTACAGGTGCAAATGATTCTGTTTTGAACTTAGAGTAAAAAGCAGCCAAGCCTGCGGCGCGTTCCAAAACTGTATTGGGCAATGCCGACATCCCTTTCATCCGGATCACCACGTGAGAACCAGGGACCTGACGGGCGTGAAGCCAAAGATCATCCTTGTGAATAAATCCCCGAAGCATTTCATCGTTGTCCTTTGCTGACTTACCTACCCAAATCGTAAAACCTTCAAATTCAAAAACCTTGAATGGCAATCCGCTTATTTCTTTAGTGATTGCCTTGTCCTCCTTGTTGGTTTTTTGATAGGTTTTGAGTCCTTTATGCCCAGTGATTTCTTCGATGGATTGGATTTTTTGTTCTAGTTCTATTCTGAGATTTACTTTTGAGGCGATTGTTTTTTCGATTTGATCCAATTCGATTTGCCGGTTTTTGGATTTTCGGTAAAGTGATTCAGCAAGGAGTTGAGGCTTTTGATTGGGCTTAAGGGTGACTTTTACCGGATTTCCTGTATAGAAGTCCAAAAGCTCAGCTTCAGTTTTTCCATTTTGGAATTCATGCAAGTTTGCCATGATCACATCGGCAAGTTGACTGGGTGGGGCTGCATTTTTGAGTTCCTCCAGTTTTGCAGCTGACTTTTGTATGTAAGAAACCGTCTTTTTGAGTAGCTCCTGATAGCTTTTCAGAAGGGCGTTTTTTTCCTTGTCAAAATTCCCTTTGACCAAAGCCAAATAGAACAACTCATTTGATGCAGCAATTGGATCCGATAGCGTTTTTAGGGGTGCAGCTTCAGGCAGTAAACTCAGCTGCACTGTTCCCTGCTTTTCGACCAAGGCAAACAATGGTGTGTCCAAAATATCGAGAAGATCCTGCATCAAGGACCACTTTTCCTCAATTTCAGCCTCCGGATATCCCCGTTCTTTCAGCCAAGCCCGTGGAATTGTGCCCAAGGTCGGGAGAAATTGAGATGCATTTCCTTCGAGTTCGACAAAGCGTTCGCGACTCAGATCGAGTGGTTTTTCAAGACTTTTCCAATCCAATTCTTTGTCTTCCCGGATTTCATTTCTAAAAAGAAGGCTCGGCGTGGCTTCTTCTTTTTGATACAAAAGCACATTACTTCGATTACCATGAAGCTTGAAAACCAATTTTTTCCCCGACTCCAAGTCAAAATAAAAAGCCCGCTCAAAGCTGAAAACGGCACACTTCAGGATGGAATCACCAATTAATTCCTGAAATAAATTGATTGTATTTCGCTTTGCTCGGTGGTATTGCTCAGGAAAACTGAGGTATACCTGTGGTGGAAGGAGATGGGCGCGGATATAGCGAATGGTAGATTTTCCTTCCGTTTCGATGATGAGCTCATCTTTGCTTTGTGAAAAGCAGGAGATGATTTTTTGACCGGTATAAGCTTCTTCTAAAGCGGGGGCCAAGTACTTCAGAAAATGGTAATTGAGGTGCATCACTCCAAAGTTAACTCCAAGCCGTCGTAGGCCAAGGCAATTCCGGCAGGTAATTCCCTGTCGACTTGCTCATGAAGGCCAAGACGATGGGCGATATGGGTGAAGTAGGTTTGTTTGGCGCCGATTTTCCGCGCCATGTGTACCGCCTCATCCAGGGTAAAGTGAGAAATGTGAGATTCCTTTTGAAGGGCATTCAATACAAGGATTTCTGTCCCTTCCAATAGCTTTAAAGATTCATCCGGAATGAAATTAGCATCGGTGATGTAGCTGAAGTCCCCAAATCGGAATCCTAAAACAGGGAGCTTGTAATGCAGGACAGGAATAGGAATCACGGGAAGACCATCGACTCGGAAGGGATTTTCGGTGATTTCAATGGCTTGTACTTGAGGTACGCCAGGATATTTTTTGTCGCTGAAGATGTATGAAAACTCCCTTCGAATCTGATCTAAAACCTGTTTTTGCCCAAAAATCGGTATGTCCATTTTCTGGGAAAAATTGAATGGTCGGATATCGTCAAGCCCGGCAGTGTGATCTTTGTGTTCATGAGTGTAGATGACCGCATCCAGTCTTTTTACTCCTGCGCGTAGCATTTGCATTCTGAAGTCCGGTCCAGTATCTACAACCACTGAAACTCCATTCGCCTCCAAATGTATTGAAGTTCGGAATCGTTTATCTCTGAAATCCAATGATTTACAAACCTGACAATCACATCCGATTACAGGGACGCCCTGGGAGGTTCCGGTTCCAAGAAAAGTTATTTTCAAAATTTTAAGGTAGTTTGGCGGAGCTCGTTAAGGAAATCCTGATTTGATTTTTCTTTGAAATCCTTCGGGTCGAGATTAAGTTCGTTGATGATTTCGATCAAGGCATTTATTTTTCCTTCTATCGGAAAGTACTTATTGATGATGACGATTTTGGTTTCTTTCAGGACACAATAGCCGGATTTAAAGTTTCCTTTTTCATACCTCAGAATATATTCTGAGGCTGCAAAAAGGTTTTCCATTTTGTCCAAAAAATGCTTCGTGTACTTGATGACCATCAGCTCAGAAATTTTTTGACTGTTGCCAGCACTTTGTCGTAGTCGAGTGGTTTTTGGATGAAATCATCAAATCCCAGCCTCCGAAATTCCTCAGGGGTGTAATTGTGGATATTCCCGCTAATGGCGATGATGGGTAGCTTACTTACAGCTGGATTTGAATGGCTGCGAATCAGTCGTGTGCATTCTACACCGTCCATGACGGGCATGCTGATATCCATAAGAATTAAGTCAAATGGCTCTTTTTCCAGAAACTCCAGCACTTGTTTTCCATTTCTGGCAGCCTTCATTTGATAATTTTCGAAAGCCAGCACATTTTTGGTCAAGTTGATGATGATGGAACTGTCCTCGCCTACAAGAATTTTTTTGGATTCGCTCATAAGTCAAAAATAGTTGCTTGATTTAAGAATTCACGAAATTCACCGATTTCATTTCTCAGATTTTTTAATTCTTCGCCGAAAAGGGTGAAATTTTCTTTTTTGCCATAATCTTCAGCTTTTGTGGCTGAATTATAAATTTTCATAGCACCCAGCGTTCCTGAATTTCCTTTGATCTCATGGATTTTTTCAATCAATTCTGAGGACAATCCATCATCGGGATAATGCAAATAGATGAGGGCTTCTATTTCACTGCATTCATTCAAAAATTCATCAAATATCTTTTTGATCACCGATTTGGAACTGTACTTCAAAAGGTGGTTTAGTACATTTTCGTCGAGAGTAGCCGAAATTTCACCTGTAATTTCAGATGATTGAGTACTGTTTTTTGGATTTCCATTTAGATACTGTTGGACTAATGACAGAAATTCTTTTGGCCGGATTGGTTTTGTGATGAATTCATCAAATCCTTGTTCTAAAAAGTGATTTCTGTCAGATTCCTCTGCAAAAGCCGTCACCGCAAAAATAGGACAACTTAAATTCCTGCCTTGGCGGATTATCTTCATAGCGGTGAATCCATCCATTTTAGGCATCTGAATGTCCATTAAGATGAGGTCAAAAGTAGACACTTCTGCCAATTCAACCGCTTCGAGACCATTTTTTGCAGATTCAAATGAGAAACGTTGACCGATCAGATTCTCAAAAAGTTTCCTGTTAAGGTCATTATCATCTACGATTAATACCTTTTTGCTTTTCATTACATTCCTTAAGACTTTTGTTTGACTTTAATTTCAAACCATTGTCGAATAAAAAATTCCTTATACTGGTAGTCGGTCCCACAGCAGTGGGCAAAACTGACATTTGCTTAAATCTAGCCAAAAAATTCACAACAGAAATTGTTTCATGCGACAGCAGACAGTTTTATCGGGAAATGAACTTGGGTACGGCTAAGCCGACTCCCGAGGAACTTCAACTTGTGCCCCATCATTTGATCAATTCACTTTCTATCGAGGAGGATTATGATGTCCGGAAGTTTGAAAAGGATGCACTGGGTATATTGGATGAGATTTTTCGGAAGAGGAACGTGGCTATAATGACGGGTGGATCCGGACTATTTGCGGATGCAATTACCAAAGGGCTGGATGAAATTCCTGATGTGGATCCCGACATTCGAAAGCAACTAATAGGAGAATTTGAGGGGAAGGGCTTGGAATGGTTGCAAGCCCAGGTATCTGGTGTTGATCCGGAATATTTCGAACAAGTGGATCGGCAGAATCCTCAGCGACTGATGCGGGCACTTGAGGTGTTTCGTGGTACAGGGCTAAAATTCAGTAGTTTTCGAGTAAAGAAAAAAGTGACTCGATCCTTTCAGATTATTAAAATCGGATTGGACCGGGACCGGGATGAACTCTATCAACGGATCGATTTTCGAATGGATCAGATGATCGCTTCCGGACTTTTTGACGAGGCAGATGCGCTTTTTGGGAAGCGACATCTGAATGCCCTTCAGACGGTTGGGTATTCTGAGATTTTCGGATTTTTGGAAGGGAAATATGATCGGGAAGAAGCCATCAGGCTCTTAAAAAGAAATTCCCGACGATACGCCAAGCGACAGTTGACTTGGTTTCGTCGGGATGAAGAAATCCGATGGTTTCACCCGGATCAGCTGAAGGAAATTAGCGCTTGGATTACAGCTCAAATGGATTGAAAACCTGCAATTTTGGCTATCCAGTTGTACGGAGCTTTTTTGATCAGCCTATTGTATTGGTATTTATTGATTTTCAATTGACGGATCGCTTCCAAATTTTTTTTGGAGACTTTTTCATCAGGATTTGCTTTTTTAAGACTTTCCAAAACCGTATCCGGATCAGAAATTTCTCCCAAAATCAGGCCGATTTCAGGATGTGCGAGACCGATTTTGGAGAGCAGTTCACGCTGCATGTTGAGCTTTCGCTGCATCGTGTTTTTCACGGTTAAGAAAAAAAGCAAGCATGCTCCACTAACAGTTAAAAACAAAGGAATAAAACCCATATTAAATACTTAAAATGTCGATTAAAGCCAGATGATCCGGATGAAGCGGTTTTGGTTGGCCGATGCAGTCACCAAATGAGGTATAAACTATCGAATTGTTCATTACCCCTGCCATGCAGTTGGTTTTTCCGGAAATCAGCCCGTCAACCGCTCCCATTCCACATCTGCTTCCTAAAACACGATCACGGGCTGTAGGGTTTCCTCCGCGTTGAATATGTCCCAAAGTTGTCACTTTAAATTCTTTGGAAGGATCTTTTATTTTTTCTTTGACCAGGTTCATGATCTGATCAGCATTACCCAAGTCATCACCTTCAGCTACTACAATGATGCTCGAAGATTTTGACTTCCGGAGGTTTTTGAGTGATTTGACGACGCTGTTCAGATCGGTCTTTGTCTCTGGTACCATCACAAATTCTGCCCCGCCACCGATACCGCATTCTACGGCTATAAATCCAGCATCGCGTCCCATCACCTCGATAAAGAAGATGCGGTCGTGAGCGGCTGCCGTATCGCGAATTTTATCAATCGCCTCCAAAGCGGTATTCACCGCAGTATCGAAGCCAATGGTATAGTCAGTTCCAAAAATATCATTGTCAATTGTTCCCGGGCAGCCCACGGTTGGGATACCATATTCCTCGAAAAATACCTTCGCTCCTGTGAAGGTTCCGTCTCCGCCTATGGCAACCAATCCTTCGATTCCCAAAGCTTTCAGATTTTCAAATGCTTTTTTGCGTCCTTCCGGAGTTTTGAATTCCATGGACCGAGCGGACTTGAGCATGGTCCCTCCTCGCTGGATAATATTGCTGACCGAATGGGAATGCATTCGCTTGATATCTCCCTCGATCATCCCCTCGTAACCCCGTTGGATCCCGTAGACTTCCAGTCCTCTGAAAATTCCTGTCCGGACTACCGCGCGGATACAGGCATTCATTCCGGGAGAGTCTCCTCCTGAGGTGAAAACGGCTATTTTCTTCATGTTTATAGGTTTTTGGCAGCCCAAAAATAGATATTTAAGCAGGAATACAGGTGTGTATCTTTAGAATTGAAACCGAAATTAAAAATTAGGGTTTGGAATTGGATGTTAAATAATTGATGCTTAGCCTTTGCGGGAATTAACGATTAAAAAATGTCAGAAAACACAGTTCGGCCAGTAGATCCATTTCCGGAATTGGCTCTCGGTTGCATGTCATTACCGGAGCGATTTTCCGATGCGAAAAAAATTATCTACGCAGCTTTTGATTCAGGAATTCGCTTTTTGGATACTGCTGATCTGTACCAAAAAGGACAGAATGAGCAAAATATCGGTCGTGCAATCCAAACAAAAAGAAATCAGCTCATCCTGGCTTCCAAAGTGGGAAATCAATGGAATGCCGAAGGCACTGCCTGGGCCTGGAATCCACGCAAGGCCTATATCCTGCAGGCTGTGGAGGAAAGTCTGAAACGGTTGAGGACTGACTACCTCGACCTTTATCAGTTGCATGGAGGAACGCTTGAGGATCCTTTGGAGGAAGCGCTGGAAGCTTTTGAGTTATTAATATCTCAAGGAAAAATCAAAGCTTTTGGAATTTCTTCCATCCGGCCGAATGTCATTCGAAAAGTAATGACAATGAGCCCTCCGGCTACGATCATGATGCAATACAGTCCGCTGGACAGAAGGCCTGAGGAGGAAGTTTTTCCGCTTTTGGAAAAATCCGAAACACGCGTTTTGGCCCGTGGTGCTTTTGCAAAAGGAATCCTGATTGATAAGCCTGCAATAGCTTACTTGGATTTTTCGAAGGAAAAAGTCGCGGAAATAAAAACTGAAATCCAAAGTCAGGGCTTCAGTCCGGAATCAGTATTGATTCGGTTTGGATTGGTGGAAAAATCCGTCTCTTCACTGGTAATTGGTGCAAGTTCGGTAGACCACGTTGAAAAAATCCGAAAAGGATATGCCGAAAGCAAAACCATTCCGTTGGATTTGATTCTGAACTTGAAGCAGAAATTTACACCGAATCTTTACCAAGACCATCGGTAATAAAGGTATTGCGAAGGCTCCCGAAAACGGTTACTTTCGAGCTTCACCTTTACCCAAATGCTATGCTTCGGAGATTTATCGGCTTTCTAAGCCTTATTGCCCTTTTTTCCTGTCAAAATCAAAATACTACTGACGAACTGAGCCGCTGGGAAGCACAGGCCGATCGGGTGGAGATTCTGCGCGATGACTTTGGTGTACCCCATATCTATGGAAAAACAGATGCAGATGCAGTTTTCGGATTGTTGTACGCCCAATGTGAGGATGATTTCCGGCGAGTGGAGCGCAACTACGTCTGGGCGATAGGCAGGCTGGCCGAATTAGAAGGGGAGGAGGCGATCTACTCAGATCTCCGCGCTAATCTCTACATGACTGAAGCCGAGGCCAAGGCGGCCTACGAAACAGCCCCAAATTGGCTGAAGGAACTTTGCGTAGCTTTTGCCGATGGGGTCAACTACTACCTGCACACCCATCCCGAAGCCAATCCCCAAGTGATTACCCGATATGAACCTTGGATGCCGATGTTTTTCTTTGAAGGATCCATCGGTGGCGATATTGAGAGCATTGCGACGGGCGGAATTAAGGCTTTCTATGAAGGTAATAAGGCCTTGGCTTTTGCACAGCCATTGGAAGATATGCTGACCGAACCACAGGGATCAAACGGGATAGCCATCGCGCCAAGTTTGACAGAATCAGGAAATGCGATGCTGCTCATCAACCCGCATACTTCCTTCTATTTTCGTCCGGAAGTTCACGTAGTCAGCGAAGAAGGACTCAATGTTTATGGTGCGGTCACTTGGGGTCAGTTTTTTGTTTACCAGGGGTTCAATGAGAAAACCGGATGGATACATACCTCGACTTTTGTGGACTTCAAGGATGAGTTTGAAGAGGAAATCGTAGAATCCGAAGGAAAAATTCAGTACAAGTATGGGGAGGAGCTTCGTGATGTGGAGGCAAAGACAGTCCGTTTAAAATACAAAGCCGGACAGGAATTGAAGGAGAAAGAATTTACTTTTTACCGTACGCATCATGGGCCAATTACCCATAAAAACGGAGAAAAATGGGTAGCCACCAAGATCAATTGGGATCCGGTCAGTGCGCTGTCTCAAAGCTATACCCGCACCAAGTTGAATAACTATGCGGAATTTAAAGACATGATGAATATCCGCACCAACTCCTCAAATAACACGGTTTTTGCAGACGGAGAAGGGAATATTGCTTATTTCCACGGTAATTTTATCCCGAAACGCAATACTGAATTTGATTTTTCCAAGCCTGTGGACGGAAGTAATCCCGCGACCGATTGGCAGGGGCTTCACACCGTGGACGAGAGTATTCTGATTCTCAATCCCGGAAATGGCTGGATTCAAAATTGCAATTCCACCCCTTTCACAGCGGCGGCGGCATTTAGCCCAAAGAAGGAAGATTACCCCGTATACATGGCTCCTGATGCAGAAAACTACAGGGCAGTTCATGCCATTAAGGTTCTTCAGGCAGTCAAAAAAGTAGACTTGGACAGTTTCCTTCAGTTGGCCTACGATCCCTATTTGCCAGCATTCGAATACCTAATCCCTGAGTTAATTTCAGCTTTGGAAAAAACCGGGAACCCGTCCCAGAATGCCGTATTGCAAGTATTGAAAGTATGGGATTACCGAACCTCCAAGGAGTCTGTGGCCATGTCGGTTGCGCACTTTTACGGTGAAAATTACCAGCGTGAATTCCGCAGCATGAACCGATTTATCAATCCCATGCCAACTGCCAAAATCCCGACAGCAGCAGAAATTACAGCAGTTTTCGAAAAGACTATCGCACAGATGAACGCTGATTTTGGAACCTGGAATACGCCATGGTCGGAAATCAACAGGTTCCAAAGGCTTTCCGGTGACATTGACCTCAAATACGATGACAATGCACCTTACGTTCCCGTGGGTTTGGCTTCAGGCAATTGGGGCGCTTTGGCAGCGTATGGTGCACGAACGTATGAAGGAACAAAGCGACTCTATGGCTATCGTGGAAACAGCTTCGTAGCGGTGGTCGAGTTTGGCGATAAAGTGAAAGCCAAAACCATCCTGGCCGGAGGGCAAAGCTCGGATCCCAATTCTCCGCATTTCTTTGATCAGGCGCAGCGCTATGCCGATGTGAACTTCAAGGATGTGGCTTTCTACAAGGAAGATGTAGAAAAAAGAGTGAAGGAAAAGTATAAGCCCGGGAGACGGTAGGGAGATTGAATTACTACCTTTTAGGTAATGTAATCCCGAAATAATGGTGAAGTAATTCTAATCTGTGGATGGAGGACTACCTACAAGCGCACATAAAAGCGGGCCATAAATCCCTTACAGAATCCTATTCATTCCAAAACTTATAGGATTGGTTGAGTCAAACTTGTAAATCTTTACTTTGCAATGATGAATATCCTAGTTATTGAAGACGACCAAAGAATTGCCGAGCTTATTCAAAGAGGATTGGGGGAGCATGGCTTTTACACCACTTTGGCATTTGATGGGCTTTCAGGTATGAAACTGGCGTTTCAAAATGACTATAACTTAATTATAACCGACATCATATTGCCAAAAATTGACGGACTTGACTTATGCAAACAAATCCGTGAGATCAAGCCCGACATTCCGATAATCATGCTGACAGCCTTGGGGACAACTGATGATAAAGTCGAAGGCTTTGATGCAGGAGCAGATGATTATCTTGTCAAACCCTTTGAGATGAGAGAGCTTTTGGTTCGCATCAGAGCACTGCTCAAGCGACATACTAAAACTATAAGCAATTCAGGTAATGTATTGAAATATAGCGAGCTTGAAATGAATTTGAATACCAAAATCGTAAAACGGAAAGGGCTAGAAATCAATCTTACACCCAAGGAATTTAACCTTTTGAAATTCATGTTGGAAAATTCCGAACGGGTTTTGTCACGGGTAGAAATTGCGGAGAATGTTTGGGACACTCATTTTGATACAGGTACCAATTTCATTGATGTTTATATCAATTATTTAAGAAAGAAAGTTGACAAAGAATTTGACACAAAATTAATTCATACAAAATCCGGAATGGGCTTTATTTTGAAAGTGGAATAATGAAAATCCGAACCCGATTAACCATTTTGTTTACCCTTATTACAGCGACCATTGTGTTGGTGTTTGCTTTTGTTATCTATTATTCGGCTAGGGAAAATCGGGAACGCGAATTTTATTCTTTATTGAAGAAAGAAGCAATTACAAAGGCAAACCTATTTTTTAATGCAAAGGTAGAAATCGAAGCTCTCCAGAACATCTATCGAAATAACAGGGAAATTCTGAATGAAGTAGAAGTTGCCATTTATGACAGTGGTTTTAATTTGATGTACCACGATGCGGTGGACATTGATTTTGTAAAAGAAACTCCTGAAATGATAAATGAAATTCTTACGAAGGAAGAAAAGATGTTTTATCAGGAGGAATGGCAGGTTATTGGACTGACATACACATTTCAAGACAAGGTCTATATCATAACCGCGGCTGCATATGACCAATATGGTCATAACAAACTCAAAAGCCTCCTTAAAAACAGTATCATAGTTTTTATTATTTCCATTCTGTTTATCTATCTCGCAGGGATTTTATTTACAAGGAAAGCCTTTGAACCTGTAAGTGAAATGATAGGGGAAGCAAAAAAAATCACGGCAACCAATCTTGATTTGCGGTTATCAGCCAATGGAAACAAAGATGAACTGTCGGAGTTAGCCAATACCTTTAATGAAATGCTAGATCGCCTTGAAAATTCGTTTGAGGCTCAAAAGAATTTTGTTTCCAATATTTCACACGAGTTGCGAACACCACTTGCGGCCATTATTGCTGAATTGGAGTTAGCTGCCAACAGAGATCGAAAAATTGATGAATATAAAATCGTTATTCAAAACTCCTTAAATGATGCGAGAAAGTTAGTTCGTTTATCCAACAGCTTGCTTGATCTAGCAAAGGCTAGTTATGACCCATCTGAAATTTCATTTAAGCCGGTTCGAATCGATGAGGTTTTATTGGATGCCCGGCAACAGGTGCAGCAGACGAACGGGAATTATAAGATTGATATCCACTTTGAGAATGATTTTGACAATGAAAGTCAGATTACAGTAAATGGAAACGAATACCTTCTGAAGGTGGCTTTTGCCAATCTCATTGAAAACGGTTGTAAGTTTTCGAATAATAGCAGATGTTCGGTTTCCATTTCAGTCAATCCGCAATCAGCCATGGGCAACCTTTCTTGCCCTATCAATCTTGAATTCAAAGACACGGGCATTGGTATTTCTGAAGCGGATTTATTGAACATTTTTAATCCATTTTTTCGGGGGGAGAATAAGGATTTTTCTGAAGGCAACGGAATTGGGCTTTCACTCACTCAAAGGATTATTTTGTTGCACAAGGGCTCGATTTCCGTAGCCTCAAAACAGGGAGAAGGATCCACCTTTTCTGTCGAAATACCTCAGGCCTAAATCGGCTCTAATAAAATTCTAATTTTTTTCTGTTGAATCTCTAACAGCCCCCCGTTAAGGATAGCAATACTTTTGCAACTCTAATCAGAATTGCAATGAAAAGCCTTTTCACACTTTTACTTTCAGGTATCTTTTTGCACGCATACGCTCAGGAATCGGATACTGTAAATGCAAAAAAAGAACTCCCTTTTTTCATCCATGAATCAAAGAAAATCCCCGATTTTGAATTGGAAGAAAAAAAAGAAGGAACGTTTATGACGGGGCTTCCCCGCTTTGAATTTGACCCAATTCGGGGCTTTGGAGTAGGTGGAAATGTGAATCTGTTTCTGAACAAAACCAAAGACGACGCTTTCTTCGACTATACAGCCTATCGCCATAGAGTAAATGCGGAATTTTTCATTTTCCAGAATGGGAGGATTCGCTATGCTTTGAATTATGATGCCCCGTATATCTTTAATTCCAAGTGGCGATTAAGAGCTGATATGGTTCACTGGGAAGACCCAAATGCACAGTACTGGGGTATCGGTCGCTCTTCCTTGAACCCGCTGCGCTTTAAAGATAAAAGAACAGGTATTACCCGAAATTTTAATAAAGTAAAAGATTACGAGGAAAATCTGGGCTTAGCGGAGTTGGGACAGGATGGAAAATATTATACTGATTTTCATTTTAACCACATTCAGCAACGTGAGCAGTTGTACAATGTATTAGGTGAAAGAGTAATGATGGGGGGCAAATTGAGATTGATGTTTGGTTATGAGGCTTTGTTGACTTCTTTCAGTTCATATACTGGCTTAATAGCTGAAGAATCTTATTCGCTTGAGGGGAAAGAAGTAGAAGCTATCAGCAACCCGACCTTGGTGGATTTACAGAAAGCCGATGGTACATGGGACAGATTTAATCTTTCAGGCTTTAAAACGGGCGAAAAATATATGTTTACCAGTATGCTGGCAGGAGCCTTGATTTTTGATACCAGAGATTTCGAACCAGACCCATCAAGGGGAATCTTTCTTCAATATTCACACGAATATGCTGCACCATGGCTAGGCTCAAACTTTGATTTTCATAAGTTTATGGTGCAAGGACAGTTCATTCATACCCTTAAAAGATGGAACAATAATAAAGGCAGATTGACATTCGCAGGATTAGCCGCAGTAGGGCACATCTTCGGTCCAAATATCAATTTTATTGAAATGTGGGACTTATCCAGTCAGGCAGAAGCAGGAGGAATATTAGTTTTGGGCGGAGGGCGTTCCATTCGTGGGTACAGGGAGGCTCGCTTTTTAGCCCCTACAGTGGCTTTAGTGAATTTGGAAATGAGAGCAAGATTGTATGATTTCAAATTCTTAAAGCAGCACATTGCCCTGGGGGTAACACCTTTTTATGACTTTGGAAGTGTATGGGATCAACCTGCTGATATGAATTTCAAAGAATGGAGAGGTGCACCAGGTATGGGCGGTCGTATCGCATGGAATCAATCAACTATTTTAAGATTTGATTTTGCCCAAAGTCGCGAAGGGGGACAATTCTTTTTTGGATTTGGACATATCTTTTAAAATGGAAGTACTCAAACTGGATTGAGGAGACTACCGAAGGTCAAAAAATAACCCGCTCCCGAGAATTAAGGATCTCGTGGAGCGGGTCATCGTTTTTTCACCCGAAATTTTGGACTAAGCCGGACAGGATGTCCTGAGTATCAAAACTTAATTAAAGGTGTATCGGAGGGAAAAGCTTCCGTCAATAAAGTTTCCCCGATAATGCTGAAAATAGAAGTAAGGAATTAAGTCTAATCCGAGTGTTAATGGGGCATCCTTGAATTTGTATTCCAATCCACCGATGCCCACGACTCCAATTGCGGCAAAGGTACGATCATCATAATAGCCATTGCATTTACGATTTTTTGGATCATTACATGGTCGAAATCCATCATAGTAGTATCGGCCGTCAAAGAATCCCAATCTGGCACCCAATCCGTAAACCCAGCTTAGCTGCGGAACTTCAAGAGCGCCTTTTTTATGCCACTCATACAATCCCGTCAATGAAGTGCCTCTCCATCTGCTGGCACCTACAATCAACTCCACAGCTGCTTTGCTATTCACAAAATGTTTTAACGTAACACCAGAGGTATATCCACCTCTGATACCAATGGCAGTAGTATAGCCTGATGGGCCTGAGGGCATTTCCGCGCTTTCCATGATGGAGCGGGTCGTTGTGTAATTAAGCGGAGTTTCGGAAAAACTTCTGGTTCTCCAAGTGTAAGAAGAGTAGTCAACTCCGGACTGCTGAAGTGGGCATTCACAATTTTCGCTGAGGCTTTCAGTTTCATTTTGGGCAAAAGCACCAAATGAAACTGAAAAGGCGAAAAGGCTGCCGATAAATAATTTTTTCATGATCTGTAATAGTTAGTTGAATTAATGAATCTGATTATCCGCAATCCTGCCAGAAATTAAGAAATATGCTTTAGAAGTTGCGGCTAATCGTCCACAGACAACGGTCGACGGTCCACAGAATGTTCTAAGGAACTTCAAACGATATTTAATAGGATTACAGGTAGAAAAGCGGATATACATTTTAATGAAATTTACTGATCCCGAAGTAGGCTCTTCGAGGATATTTTGTGATTTTCTTAATAGATGTTAAAAGACATGCCAAGTTTTTCGGATCCCACCTTCAAGTAGTTTAAAAAAAGTTTTTTCTGTTACTTTTTTATCGGATCAAAAAAAAATAATCCAAAAAGGAGCCGTTGATGCCCCTCATTGGATTGATGGATTTTGAAAGAGAAAGGAGCTTGGATCCTTTCCTTATCTTATTGTAGACTGAAATTAATTTTCCAGACCAAGTCTGTTTATTTCGGAAAGAAGTTTTACCACGCGCTGATCAAATTGCTGACTAAGTGTGGTGAAATCATCCTTCTTGATCAATTTTCCATGGCTGGTGAAAAAGAAGTTGATCTTTTGCTCCGTAGGGAAAATCAGAAAACGGCTGTTATTACTCAATTGGACTTGAAGCGCATTTGCGGTGGGAGACTTGGAGGGGACAATTCTTCCGCTCAACAGGTTTTTCAGCGTCCCGTTGCTGAGGTCTTCGATACTTGTGATCTCAGTCATTCCGAGAGACATCGGTGGTTTTCTTTTCAGTCTGGCTATCACTTTTTTGAAGAATACCTTTTGTGAAGGCTCTTCGATGGATACGGCAAGATTTTTTTCCCGCTGAAATCCATAGTCTGTATAGATTCCTATCAAACTGTCAAAGAGGGTTTTATCTTCACTTTTTGCCTTTTTGGCAGACATGATCAATCTGGAAAGCAAGTAGCTCAGACTGTCGTTTTGACCTTTCAGGAGGATTTCCTGATTTTCAGAGATAAACAGAGTCTCGTCAGGTTCGGAAAGTATAAACGTTTCATGATCCTTCAGCGGAGTAGGAAGATTTACGATCGTGGTGATCTCAGCTTCGTGTTTTGCAAAGATTTTTTCCAACAAATCGGTGATAAATATCGATTTCTTGCAGCGCAGTGAACCGTGATTTTCCAATAATAACTTTGATAAAATCAGCGATGTGTGATGGATGTTTAGCAGGATAAAATTACCTGTTACCAGCTTCCTTACTCCAAGTGTAAATTTGTCGTAGGTAGAATCCACTGCAATGACCAAATCAAAGCCATTTTTTTCCGCATAATCAAAGACTGGTTTAAGATGCCGAAAAGTAAAAGTATCCTCTAAAGAAGTGAGGGGCTCTGCGATTTTATGCCACTGCACTTCCACTTCCAGATTTGCTAATTTTGCGATTAGCTCATCTTGTGGATTTTCTGAGGTGATCAGAACTCTCAGCCCTTCTCGTTCCTTTTCAATTTGTCCTTGAACTTCTTCATTTATTGCATTCTCGATCATCTTCTTTATTTTTTTGATTTGGTACTCATTCAAGGACAACACCAGAAACTGAAAATCAATTCCTTGCGATTGGTAAGATTGGGATTTTTAGGCCAATTCGTCTATTACTAGCTTGTAGTTCGGATCTTCGATGATGTTGATATCGATGATTTCATCGGCTCTAGCCAAAAGTTTCTTGCAATCCGGACTTAAGTGACGAAGGTGGACTTTTTTACCCACTTTATGGTAACGTTCGGTGATTTTATTCAATGCTTCGATTGCCGACATGTCTACAACTCGACTTTCGGCAAAGTCAATGATCACTTCCTCCGGGTCAGTCAGGACATCAAATTTCTCTGAAAATGCCGTGACTGAGCCAAAAAACAAGGGCCCAAACATCTCGTAGTGTTTTACTCCTTTTTCATCCACATATTTTCGTGCACGGATTCGTTTGGCATTGTCCCATGCAAAGAAAAGGGCAGCGAGGATCACTCCGATGAGTACAGCCAAGGCAAGATTGTGTAGGACGGCAGTGATAATGGTGACAAGGAACATTAAGAAAATATCCTTTTTGGGCATTTTAGTTACTGTTTTGATACTGGCCCATTCGAAAGTGCCGATCGCAACCATGATCATCAAACCTGTCAAAGCGGCCATGGGAACTTGCTCAATCAGACTGGATCCGAAGACGATAAATACCAATAGCATGACTGAGGCCACGATTCCGGATAGTCTAGCCCTGGCTCCCGAAGAAACATTGATCAAACTCTGACCGATCATTGCACAGCCACCCATTCCTGAGAAAAACCCTGATGCAATATTCGCTACGCCTTGTGCGACAGCTTCCTTGTTGCTTCGGCCTCTGGTTTCGGTGATTTCGTCTATAATATTCAGTGTCAAAAGTGACTCGATCAAACCAACGCCTGCCATGATTGCGGCATAGGGGAAAATGATCCGGAGGGTTTCAAAGGCAAATGGAACAGAAGGAATGTGGAAAGGAGGGAAGCCACCTTTGATGCTTGCGATGTCTCCGACGGTCTTGGTGTCGATCCCGATGATCGCAACCAATCCAAAAACCACCACAATAGCGGTCAGGGAGGCCGGCACTGCTTTGGTCAATTTGGGTAAGCCCCAAATGATCAGCATGGTCAATACTACCAATCCGAGCAAAATATACATCGGCGTTCCGGTCAGCCAATTGCCATCAGTACCCTTGAACTGATCGAGTTGAGACATAAAAATGATAATTGCCAGTCCGTTGACAAAGCCAAAAATCACCGGATGTGGCACCAGACGGATAAGTTTACCCAGCCGAAGTGAACCCGCGGCCACCTGAATCAGTCCGGAAAGTACTACAGCGGCAAAAACATATTCTACCCCGTGGGTAGCTGCTAAGGTCACGATCACCACAGCAATTGCACCGGTGGCTCCGGAGATCATTCCCGGTCTGCCGCCGAGAATGGAGGTAACCAGACCCATCACAAATGCGGCATACAAACCTGTAAGAGGAGAAAGTCCGGCAATAAAAGCAAAAGCAACAGCCTCAGGGATTAGGGCAAGGGCAACGGTGAGTCCGGATAGAACTTCCGTTTTGTAATCTACACGCTGACTAAAGTCAAATAAGTTGAAGTACTTCTTCATTATTGAATAAGTGTGATAAATTGAAATAGAACAGTTGGAAAAATAATGCAGTCAGAAGGCCGGTAAAGGCAGTCCTAATCGATGGGAATCGAATAAAAAATCAAGGCGGAGTAGCGACTGAGCTGAATAATTGCATGGTGTGTCAAAGGTAGCTAAAAAACCCCAAACAGAATAATATTTTGTGAAAATGCATTTGTCCTACGATTGTATTTAGACGACCGAAACTTAACTGCTTTCACCCGCAATCGATAACGGAAGGAAATTCGTAAGGAAAAAATTTTTTAAAAAGTATCGGCTTGAGCCCAAATCAGCGCTCTGGCTAATCTAATCTCACCAGTTAAAGCTGACATTCATAGTTTGGAATTACTGTTTATGAATAGGAATGTGGGGTTAAGCCCATTCCACAAGGAAATCCGAAGCTGTTACCAGGCATTAGCCCAAATCTTCTCCGACAAATGGTATCGGTTTAAGACGGCTACACCAGAATTCTCTGATCATCTCATTTCCCCACTTTATTCTTTCATCTAATCCCATATCTTTAGGATTCAGTTTTAAATAGCCGATTGAGTGAGGGTCGCCCAAGTGAGTGTCTGCTTGTCGGCAGACAGGCCCGCACTCACTTGTATATACAACCCTTTTTTCATGACCACAGCCGATTACCTCCATTCCCTTAATACCCGCTATCGTCTCGGCAATGCCACCGAGCATACCTTTAGGGGTGATCTCCAAAATCTCCTCGAATCCCTCGTTCCAGATGTCTCCGCCACCAACGAACCCAAGCGACAGGCCTGCGGTGCGCCGGATTACATTCTGACCAATAAAAAAGGAATTCCCGTCGGCTACATCGAGGCTAAAGACATCGGAGATGCTGACCTCACCGGAGCCAAAAAGACCGGAAACAAAGAGCAATTCGACCGATACAAGGGTTCGCTGGACAATCTGATCTTTACCGATTACCTGGAGTTTTTCTATTATCGAAATGGGGAACTCGCCACTTCCATCCGTATCGGCGTGGTGGATCAGGGCAAAATCCTTCCGCTTCCCCACAACTTCCCGGCTTTCGAACTTCTGATCAAAGAGTTCACCACCCACATCGGACAGACGATCAAGAGCTCCAAAAAGCTCGCTGAGATGATGGCTGGAAAAGCCCGACTCCTCGCCAATGTGATCGAGGCAGCACTCGAAAGCGACGTAGAGCATCAGGACAACTCTACACTGAAGGAGCAGATGTCCGCCTTCAAAGAAATCCTCATTCACGACATTACGCCCAAGCAGTTTTCTGATGTCTATGCGCAAACCATCGCTTACGGGATGTTTGCGGCGCGACTGTACGATACTTCGCTGGATACTTTCAGCAGACAGGAAGCGGCCGAACTCATCCCCAAGTCCAATCCCTTCCTGCGAAAGCTTTTCCAATACATCGCAGGGTACGACCTTGATGAGCGGATCACCTGGATCGTGGATGCCTTGGCTGATATCTTCCGTGCGGCAGATGTGCAGGCCATCCTCAAGAACTTCGGCAAGGCCACCAAGATGGAAGATCCCATCATACACTTCTATGAGGATTTTCTGACCCAATACGATCCCAAGCTTCGCAAGCAGCGCGGGGTATGGTACACTCCCCACCCCGTGGTGAACTTTATCATCCGTGCCGTGGACGAGATTCTGATCACCGAATTCGACTTGCCGATGGGATTGGCCGATACATCCAAGACCAAAATCAAAGTTCCCATTCCCACGCATGACAAGCGATTTGCAGGAGGCATGCGGGAAGTCGAGCAGGAAGTGCATCGGGTGCAATTCCTCGATCCGGCCACAGGCACGGGTACCTTTGTGGCGGAGGCAATCCAGCAGATCTATGACAAGATGAAAGGACAGCAGGGACTCTGGAACAGCTATGTGGAAAATCACCTGCTTCCCCGCATCAACGGCTTTGAACTCCTGATGGCTTCCTATGCCATGGCGCACTTGAAACTTGATCTTCTGCTGAAGCAAACTGGCTATTCGGGCACAAAAAACCAGCGTTTCCGCATCTACCTTACCAATTCTCTGGAGGAATACCACAAGGATACCGGAACCCTTTTTGCCAACTGGCTATCCGCCGAAGCCTCCGAAGCGAATCAGATCAAGCGGGATGCACCGGTGATGATCGTGGCTGGAAATCCGCCTTATTCAGGTGAAAGCTCTAACAAAGGGGAGTGGATCATGAACTTGATGGAGGACTACAAAAAAGAACCCGGAGGAAAAGAGAAACTAAAAGAGCGAAATCCAAAATGGATAAATGATGATTATGTCAAGTTTATCCGCTATGGACAGTACTTTATTGAGAAAAACGGAAGTGGCATCCTAGCATTTATTAATCCTCATGGGTTTTTGGATAATCCAACATTCCGAGGAATGCGATGGAATCTGTTAAAGACTTTTGATAAAATCTATACCATTAATTTACACGGGAATGCAAAGAAAAAAGAAACCGCCATTGATGGAAGTAAAGACGAAAATGTATTTGATATTCAACAGGGCGTTTCAATTAATTTTTTTATTAAAACAGGTTTGAAAAAGGAAATTGATTTAGGGAAAGCATATTCATTTAGTGTGTATGGATTAAGAAATGATAAGTATGATTTTTTAAATTCCAATAGTTTGAACTCAATTTCATTGGAAGAAGTAAGTCCCTCAAGTCCGTATTTTTATTTATTAAAAAAGGACTTCAGTTTAGAAGACCAATATTCAGCCGGCTTCATTTGCAATGATCTTTTTTTAATTAATGGAAATGGGCTAACAACTGCTCATGATTCTTTCGTTGTAAAAGATACAAGTAAAGAGCTATTAAAAATGTATAGTGATTTTCAGAATACTGAAAGAAATGAAGATCTATTACATTCAAAATTCAATGTAAAGAAGAAAGAGGGGTGGAGTATTCTTGAAGGATATGACAACATAAAAAATGAAAAAAACCTAGAGAAATTTATAAAGGATTACTCGTATAGACCATTTGATGACAAATTCATCTTTTATGAAGATAAGCTAGTTTGGAGAACTGTCAGAAAAGTGATGGATCACTATAATCTCCACTCCAACATTGGATTAATTATTGGGAGGCAAGGTCATGTAGTTGGAAATATGGAGTGGAACCTATGTTTCATTACGAAGAAGATGACAGACTTTAACTTCTATTACAGAGGAGGAGGAGTTTCTTTCCCATTATATTGTATTAATCCAGTAAACAGTCAGTTAAGCCTATTAAATCAGGTTACCCGAACGCCCAATCTGAATATGGAAATCGTAGATCAGATTGCGAAGGGTTTGGGGTTGACATTTGAATCAGAGAAGTCCGAAGCTGATGGGAGTTTTGCACCGATAGATTTGTTGGATTACATCTATGCTGTGTTGCATTCCCCGACCTATCGGGAGACGTATAAGGAGTTTTTGAAGATCGACTTCCCGAGAGTGCCCTATCCGACGGATGCGGATATGTTTTGGAAATTAGTCGCCCTCGGCGGCGAACTCCGACAGCTTCACCTGATGGAAAGCCCCACACTGGCTCAGTTCATCACCCAATATCCCGTGGGTGGCGAGAATGAGGTGGAGAAGATTCGTTTCGAAAACCTGTCAGGTCTCGAAGACCTGACAGGTTTAGCCACCGGCCGCGTCTACATCAACTCCGATCAATACTTCGATTCCGTCCCTGAAGTCGCCTGGAACTTCTACATCGGCGGCTACCAACCCGCCCAAAAATGGCTCAAAGACCGCAAAGGAAGAATCCTGGATTTTGAGGATATTATGCATTATCAACGAATCATCAAAGCATTGACCGAAACGGAGAGAGTGATGGGGGAGATTGATGGGATTGAAATCATTTAAATTTCTATGTCTACAATTGGTTTTAAAAAATATTCTGTAGGTAAAATATTTTTTCTTTATTTGAAGAATATTTATTTGGAGGGCTATGAGAGATATCTAAAAAATCTTTCAATGATAGGCAGGATAGTAATAAGTATTTGGGGTTTTTTATACATAGTTTATCTTTCGCCTAAATTATTTTTAAAAATTTGGAAAGAACGAAAAGAAATAAACGAGCATTTGGAGAAAAAATATTTAGAAGGAGTATTAGAAAAATTATTTAATATTCAAAAGGTTTTCCCAGATTTAAGCGAGGAAAATGCAAATGAGTTTTCAAATGGATTAGCTTATGGTATGATGGCATTAATGTTTGAGAATATCTGGCCAAAATTTCAATTGGTTAGTGAGAGATTAATAGAAAACGGTTGGTTTATAAACAATTATATAAAAATAAATATACAAGGTGATCTAGATGAATCAATCTTCTCAGATGAATCCAATATAGAAATTCTTAGACAAAATATTTTTTCTATTGAAAAACTTGCAATTCAAAGGTTCCCGCATAGAATTGAAGCATTAAAAAAATCATTTAAACATCATAGATCAAAAGATTATATATCTTCAATATCAGTTTTATTACCGCAGATAGATGGGATTTTTCGAGAACTTACAAGCAAAGAATTGTTTTCAAAAGTAAAAAAGAAGAATCCCCAATCTTGGTTAGAAGAAATTCAGCAGTCGGGAAAAGAAGGACTTCATCATCTAATGTTATCTCCACTAAAGAGAGAAGAATATTTTGGAGCTAATTTTTCGGAGGCTTTAGAACATCCAAAGATTTTCAGTAGAAACAGAATTCTTCACGGTGAGGATATGGAAATGAATGATGAAACAAAAAGCTTTAAAGTAATTTCATTATTGCTGTACATAATTTCAAATGTTTATGATGCCGTTAATGAAGATGAGGACAATCCAAGATTAAAAGATTATTTCGATGGATTGGAAGAATTAAAGAATAGACTTTAATCCTACATCTCGGCGTAGTCTATTGTCTTTTAGCTTTGAAGTTCTGTTGACGCTGGGTGTAATTTGCCTACCCTACATGCTGGCCTAAGCCTAAAACAATCCGCTGGTTTGTTTCCTTACGGCTTATCCTACCCTAATATTTTTTGGAATTTGTAATTCCATTTTTCTCTGAAATTCTATCGTCCATGCCTACGGCATTTTCCAAAACATCTTAACCTCTAATCCAGCCAATGAATTGGCTGGCTAGCTGATCGGTCATGCCTACGGCATTTTTTCTAACTAAAATAAGTCTATGAAGACAATATTTTATAGTCGTGTAGCGACGACCCATATCCTTGCCAGCCGTTTTAACGGCTGGGAAAAAGGATAAGATCTGGTTTTGGGAGTCCCTTAGGGACGGTGCATATCATTTCTCCTCTACCTAATTCATTGATTTTTAAACAATAATTGCCATTTTAGTAATTATCATCGGTGAAACTGATCAGAAATTATGGTTAAAAAAGTTGCTTTTAAATCGATCTTATTCCTTCTGCTGGTAGCTTGTACTGGTGATGACATCCTTCCGTCAGGGACAGAATTATTAACGAATTCCAATCTATCCTTCTATCCTGATTCGGTCTTTCCATGGACAAACTCCCAATTGGGGGATATCGAAATAGGCGTGAGCAATGAGGTGTTTATGACTGGAAATCGATCCTTGTTTATCGAAAATCTGGATAGTTTGATCTCTCCCATTGGAAATTGGACACAAACTTATTCTGGACCTATGCCTAGCCCGGGAAGTAGTGTTGAGCTGACAGCATTCATTAAGGGGGTTAATGTCAAGAATAGGACTGAGGGCAGAGTGGGAGTCGCATTTCGGGCCTATCCTGCAAGTGATCGAAATGGCTCTGCCGGCGTGAGTTTAAATTTGCAGGGTAGTTTCGATTGGACGCTTGTTAGGGCCACTTTAGATGATTTTCCTGCTGATGCAGATTTTATTAAAGTAAATTTATATTTTCCATCATTGACTACCGGAACGGTTTATTTTGATGAAATTTCGCTGAAAGTAAAATAAATAGGCCGAATAGATTTTTCAAAAATTGACTAAAAGTCTTCAATACCTTGTTGCCCTCACAAAGCGTGAGATTGCATCTTCTCTTTCTATCTTTTGTAATTTGTAATTCCATTTCCCTCAAGTTCAACCCTTTCAGGGTTGTCGTCCTCGTTGTCGTTTACACTTTTCCCTAGGTTTCACCTAGGGCTATTGAAAGGTTCGATCCTTTCAGGATCGTTAATTTTCCCGATCATTGTTTTATCAATTCGCACTTTTGTTTCGATTTCAAACTGTCAGATTCCCGACCCCGAACGGGGTCTAACTTCTCAATAGCCGCGGGTGCAACCCGTGGATAATAAATCAGGTGTGACTATCCCCCCGACCCCGAAGGGTGTCGAACTTTTTTAAGTCCGCAATTGCCTTTACAAATCAATTTCCCGAAATTCCTTTATCCTTTTTTCACTAAATTCTTTTTTATGGCAACGCACACACAACTAATCTACCACCTAGTTTTCTCCACCAAGCACCGGGAACCAACCATAGTTCCTGACCAAAAAAAGAGGCTATTTGCCTACATCCACAATCTCCTTACCAACAAAAACTGCCACCTCTATCGCATCAATGGGGTAGAAGATCACCTTCATATTTTGACCCATATACATCCGACGATTGCGATTTCTACTTTGGTCAAGGACATCAAATTGGCCGCGGATGAATTTATTTATGGAGAAGGTTTTTTCCCCAACTTTAAAGGCTGGCAGGATGGCTACGGAGCTTTTACAGAATCCATTAAAGCAAAAGAACGGCTGATCAACTACATTAAAAATCAGGAGGAACACCATCTAAAAATCTCTTTTTTGGATGAATTCAAGCAACTTTTGAAGGAATATGAAATTGAATTTGATGAGAAATACCTCTTGTAAGTTCAACCCACTTCGGGGTTGACCACCATCATTTTGACCGCCATTTCCCTAGGTTTCACCTAGGGTTATTGAAAGGTTCGACCCTGCCTTTGCCGGCAGGCAGGCCCGAAGGGTGTCGAACTTTTGTTTGTCGGGAGACTTCATTTAGGTTGGTTCAAGCTTGCCTGACGGCGAGGCAGGTCTGGAGACTTGCACCAGAGTATCGAACCAATTGGAATAAACCCAAAAAGCCCTTTCGATTCTGGACCGAAAGGGCTTGGTTTTGAACGAGGATACTAAAAGCATTTAAAACGGCATATCGGCCTCAGCTTTTTTTGACTTTGGCGATCCCATCAAAAGAAAGTCATTGACGACAACTTCGGTGAAGTATTTTTTCTCACCATTTTTATCGGTGTAAGTGCGATTTGTGAGCTTGCCTTCGACGCCTACTTCCGAACCCTTGTCAGTGTACTTGGCCAGAATTTCTGCCTGCTTGCCCCAGATGACCAGGTTGTGCCAGGTGGTTTCGGTGACCTTTTCACCGTTTTGGTTTTTGTAGGATTCATTCGTTGCAATGGTGACGTGACCTACGACTTTGCCGGACTCGAGGGTTTTCAATTCTACTTTGGCACCCAGGTTACCGATGAGCTGAACTTTGTTTCTTAGCGTGTTCATGATTTTAAAATGTTAAGTGTGAAAGATTTGATTAACAATTTCCGCTAGAGGATAACTGATGGACCAAAGTTGGGGAGAGGCCAAAAAAGAAGTCGGTAGCTAGTCGTTTGTATTCGATTGTAGTCGTTTGTTGTCGGGTAAAGTGGTCATAGAGCTTAAAATGGTCAGCTTTCACTCCTTTTTTTATTTTGAAATTTTGAGCTAATTGATACCGAAAACCAAATCTTAAATTAAACTTACTCCATTCTAGGCCTTCATCTACTTCAATTTCTCCTCAATCGTTTCCGAAGATTAAGCCCCTTTCAGGACTCATGTCCGCATTTTTATTGGTATCATTAAGTGTATGATTGAAAAGGACTTGTCCAGAAGAAACTTTCTTCTGAAATCAATTGCTGCCGGAGTGGGTTTCGTAGCACTTCCCCATCTTCCGGCTTTTCCCAATGGGAAAATGTCAGGAATGAAATTTGGCCTTGTCACCTACGAGTGGGCCAAAGATTGGGATCTTCCCACCTTGATCGCAAACTGTGAAAAATCGGGGGTTTTGGGTGTAGAACTCCGTACTCAGCATGCCCATGCGGTGGAAATCAACCTGAGCCCTTCCCAGCGTGAGGAAGTTAAAAAGCGCTTTGCAGATAGCACCGTGACTTGTCTCGGATATGGTAGTAACTACGAATACCACAGCCCTGATCCTGCCAAACTCAAAGAGAATATTGAAGGAACGAAAGCCTACATTAAGCTTTGTCACGATATCGGTTCTACCGGAATCAAAGTCAAGCCCAATACGCTTCCCGAGGGAATTCCCAAGGAAAAGACCATTGCTCAGATTGCAACTTCCTTTAATGAGGTCGGGAAATTTGCCCAAGATTACGGGCAGCTGATCCGCGTGGAAGTTCACGGACATCTGACCCAAGAATTGCCGGTGATGAAAGCGATTTTTGATCAGGTGACCGAACCGAATGTCAAGATCTGCTGGAACTGTAATCCGGAAGATTTACTACCCCCCGGCTTGGAAGCCAATTTTCACAGTGTTAAAAAATGGTTTGGTGATACGGTTCACGTCCGGGAATTCAATATCGGGGATTATCCCTACCCAGAGCTGTTCAGGCTCTTTGGTGGAATGAATTACGAAGGCTGGATACTGATGGAAGCACGGTCTCAACCTACAGATCGGGTTGTGGCACTGAAGGAGCAGCTTGAGTTGTTCAATGCGCTTGTAGCTCAGTCCAAAGGGTAGTAGTAGGAAATAATAGTTAATAGTTATTTTGTAAATAGTGAATCAGTGAGGATTCGGAAAATATTGAGTTTCGAATCTCAAATTCTGAATTTCGAATATCAAATTCCGAACATCCGACATCCGAAATCGGACATCGGACAAATAAAACAACAAACCCATCATTCCATGAACAACGATCAATCCAGAAGAGACTTTCTCAAAAAATCAGCCCTCACCACAGCCGGTCTCAGCTTTGGGGCCATGGCCTTTTCTCCAAAAAGTTACAGTCGCATCATCGGTGCCAATGACCGGGTCAATGTAGGCATCGTCGGATTCTCAGACCGCTGCCGGGGAGCCTTGGTTCCTGCCATGCAGATTCATGCCAAGGAAATGAATTTTCAGTTTACCGCAGTTTCGGATATCTGGAGTAGAAGACGGGACGAAGCGGTGGCTTTTGTCAAAGATAAAACCGGCTTGACCCTAGCAACCGCCCGAAATAATGATGAACTCTATGATAGAAAAGATGTGGATGCGGTGATTATCAGTACAGCAGATTTTCAGCATGCACTTCATTGCAAGGAATCGGTGGAGGCCGGAAGAGATGCCTATGTGGAAAAGCCCTTTGCCGAAACCATGGCTGACAACCGTGCTGCCAAAGAAGCGGTGCTCCGTACTGGAAAAATCGTGCAGGTAGGTTCACAGCGCCGAAGCGGTCTCAATTATCATCAGGCGCATGACTTTATCAAAGCGGGAAAATTTGGAGATATCGTGGCTGTGGAAATGACATGGAATGTCAATCAACCCGGCAGGTGGAGGCGAGCAGATCTAGTCAGTCAAATTCGGAAAGAAGATACAGACTGGGATCGCTATCAGATGAACCGGCCCAAGACGGAATGGGATCCGCGGAAATACCTGGAATTCCGCCTGTTCTGGCCCTATTCTTCCGGTATTCCGGGACAGTGGATGGCGCATCAGATCGATACGGTGCACTGGTTTACTGACTTGCCGCATCCCCGAAGCGTAGCAGCCAATGGGGGCATTTACCTTTGGAAAGACGGTCGACAAAATTTTGATACCATGACGGCTGTCTTTGATTATGGTCCGCTCAATGACTCAAGCAAAGGCTTCCAAGTAATTTATTCTTCCCGATTTACCAATTCGGCAGGGGGTACCAAGGAGATTTATTACTCCAATGGAGGCGAACTCAATCTGGATACGAATCGGATATCTCCCAATGGAGGACTCAGTGCGAATCAAGCCAGAGGAATGGGGCTAAAGGAAAACATGCTTCCTGAAATGGCTTTGGGCGAAGCTGTCCAAGTGGAAACAGGAGCCAATACCGGTGCCGACGACATGACCTCAGCACACATGCGCAATTGGATGGAATGCGTCAGGTCCCGCAAAAAGCCAAATGCAGACGTGATGGCAGGATATAATCATTCCATCGCCAATATCATGACTACTGCTGCATTGCGAACCGGCCAGTTTGTGACCTTCGATGAGGAAAAGCAGGAAGTACTGGCAGGTGGTAAAGTATTTCAATATTAATCCTATCTACTATGATGAATCAACTTAAAGCCGGTCTTTGGACCGGTTTAGTTTTGATGTCTTCGGCCATTTCCGGCTGTTCAGGCGAAAATGCAGCTAATTCCGATAATTCCATGGATCAAAAAAGTGCAGTCACTTTAGTAAGAAACGATGCCGAAAAGAAAGTGGAAGTCTTAGTAAATGGTGCGCTTTTTACGGCATACCTGTATCCTGAATCGATTGCCAAACCTGTTCTTTATCCCATTAAATCTGCTAAGGGAAATGATCTGACGAGGGGTTTTCCCTTAGATCCAAGGCCGGGAGAGCGTGTGGATCATCCCCATCATATTGGCCTTTGGTTTAATTATGGAGATGTAAATGGGCTGGACTTTTGGAATAATTCTGATGCCATTCCTGTCGAGAAAAAGAGTGGCTATGGTTCCATCGTCCACACAGATATTTTGGGAACCAAAGAAAGCCGGGAAGGAGCAGAATTGGAAGTGGCAGCTGATTGGATCGCACAGGACGGGAGGATTTTATTGAAGGAGACCACCCGTTTTATTTTTAGTTCGGTAGGGGAAAAGCGTGTCATAGACCGTATTACCACGCTTAAGGCCCATGGACAGGATATTTCTTTCACAGACAATAAAGAAGGAATGCTGGGAATCCGGGTTGCACGGGAGTTGGAGCATCCAAGCAACAAGCCTGAGCTGTTTACGGATGCAAATGGAATTGCCACTACTGTCCCTACTCTGAATAATGAAGGTGTCTCTGGAATGTACCGAAGCAGCGAAGGAATCGAAGGGGATGATGTATGGGGAACACGTGGCAAATGGGTGAATCTATCGGGAGAAATCAACGATGAAAAAGTTTCGCTGGCTATAGTGGATCATCCAAAAAATCCTGGCTATCCAACCTATTGGCATGCTCGAGGTTATGGGCTTTTTGCCGCAAATACCTTGGGACAAAAGGCACTGAGCAACGGTAAGGAAGTGTTGAACTTTAAATTGAAAGACGGGGAATTGGTGACGTTTAGGTATCGTATTGTGGTTAATTCGGGAAGTTCATTAACTGATGAAGTATTGAATCAGGAATCGGAAGATTTTTCGAAATAGTAGATTCAAGATTTTAGACACTAGACTCAAGAACCAAGAATTAAGACATTCGGATCTATCCGTCAGGATGATTTTAGCTCATTTTCCACTGCCAATATGAGTGCCTTCATTCGTATTTCTCGAAAATTCCAAATAGAGAAGATATTAGTTGATTGAAATAGTGCAGAAAATATCAATTCTTTGGTGAGTTTACAGCACCTTTCTTACCGATTCCAGTTGGTGATTGGGTTTTTATTATTTAATAATGTTCACATTTTGTGAACTATAGTGATTATATTTGGTATCGAATGAAAGTTCATCTGATCAAAAAGCAAACTTTAGAAGAGTTTACTCAACATCACCCGAGAAGTAAAGCTTCATTGGTGGAATGGGTAGATAAGATAAAGTTTTCCAACTGGGAAAATCCAAGTGATATTAAGAAAACCTTCAACTCCGCTGACCTTTTAGGCCATAGTAGTAATCGGGTGATATTTGATATTGGTGGGAATAATTTCAGATTGATCTGCAAATATTTCTTCGGTGCAAAGCAAGTTCATTTATTTGTTTGTTGGATAGGAACACATGCTGAGTACGACAAGATTTGCAATCAGGGTGTACAGTATACAATCAATATTTATTAAAATGGAAACTACTTCGATTAAATACAAAGTCATTAAGAATGCCGATCAGTACAAGGAATATTGCATTCAACTTGAAAACTTGCTAAGAGAGCAAGAAATAGAACAAGTTCAGGATGAAATTGACTTACTCACACTTTTAATCGAGAAGTATGATGAAAACGGTAATACTTTTCATGAAAATGATCCCATTAGTTTGCTTCACTCTTTTTTGAAGGATCATAATTTAAAAGCTCAGGATTTAACAACTATCCTAGGAATTAGCAAAGGCTATGTTTCTGATATTTTAAATTATAAAAAGGGTTTGTCCAAAGAAGTAATCAGGAAGCTTGCGATATATTTCAAAGTGAGGCAAGAAGCATTCAATCGTCCTTATAAGCTCTTGTAAATCATGAGTATTTTCTTCTGCCAATGTGTATGTCATCAATCACATTTTAGATCCAAGATTAAAGACACAAGACTTTAGAAACCCAGTAACCATTCATACTTCGTTGCCGAAGTGAGTGTCTTCACTCACTTCATTGTTAAAAGTTTAGATTTTATTTTAAACACAAGACTTCAGCACCAATAACTCAATAACTCAATAACCAACCCAACCTTCCTATGCGCTTATTTTTCCCACTTTTATTAAGCATACTGATCTTTTCATGCACCACAAAACAGAAAGATCACTTCGAAGCCGACATCATTATCTACGGAGGCACTTCCGCAGGGATAACGGCCGCGGTCCAGGCGAAGAAAATGGGGAAGTCCGTGATTGTTGTTTCTCCTGATCGACATCTTGGTGGACTTTCATCCGGCGGGTTGGGTTTTACCGATACCGGAAATAAAGCAGTGATCGGTGGATTGGCCCGGGAGTTTTATCATCGGCTTTACTTGCACTACGAACAGGATTCGGCTTGGAAGTGGCAAAAGCGCGAAGAATACGGCAACAAAGGTCAGGGAACTCCTGCCATTGATGGGGAAAATCGAACCATGTGGATTTTTGAACCACATGCCGCAGAGCGGGTTTTTGAGGATTTTGTGAAAGAAAATCAACTTGAAATTCATCGGAATGAATGGTTGGACCGTGAGGGAGGAGTAGTCAAAGAAAATGGGGAAATCACGTCTTTTCGAACTTTATCAGGAAAAATCTATCGAGGCAAAGTCTTCATAGATGCCACTTACGAAGGGGATTTGATGGCAGCTGCCGGAGTCAGTTACCATGTTGGTCGGGAAGGCAATTCAATGTATGACGAAACCTGGAACGGGGTGCAGGTTGGGGTGTATCAGCATCGGCACTACTTCCGAGATTCAATCAGTGCTTACAAGATTCCGGGTGATCCATCCAGCGGTTTGTTGCCTGAGATTTCTCCCAATCCTCCTGGTAAAAATGGGGATGGGGACAAGCTCCTTCAAGCCTACAATTTCCGAATGGCCTTGAGCCGAAATCCTGACAATCGGGTACCTTTTGCGAAGCCAGCAAACTATGATCCTGCCAGATATGAATTGCTTGCGCGGGTATATGCAGCAGGTTGGAATCAGACTTTTGAAAAGTATGATCCCATCCCCAACCTGAAAACTGACACCAATAACCACGGCCCATTTAGCACGGACTATATCGGCAAAAACTATGATTATCCAGAGGCGAGCTATGAACGCCGAACTGAAATCATCAATGAGCATGAGGACTACCAAAAAGGCCTGATGTATTTCCTTTCCAATGATCCACAAGTGCCTGAAGATGTCCGAAAGGAAATGGCAAACTATGGCCTAGCCAAGGATGAATTCACTGATAACGACAACTGGCCACATCAAATCTATGTGCGTGAGGCAAGACGAATGATCGGTGCCTATGTGATGACCGAGCATGATGTCCTTGGCGCCAAAGCAGTACCTCAACCTGTCGGTATGGGTTCCTATTCCTTGGATTCTCACAATACGCAGCGTTTTGTGACACCGGGAGGATTTGTCCAAAATGAAGGCGACATCGGCGTGCATCCCAAGCAGCCTTATTCGATTTCCTATGGGACATTAGTTCCTAAAAAGGAGGAGTGCAGCAATCTCTTGGTTCCAGTATGTGTATCGAGTTCGCATACCGCATTTGGCTCAATCCGGATGGAGCCTGTTTTTATGATTTTGGGACAAAGCGCTGCCGCAGCGGCTTCTTTGGCTATCGATGAGGGAATCGCCGTTCAGGATTTGGATTATGAAAAGCTGAGGAAGGTCTTGCTTGAAGAGAAGCAGGTGTTGGAGAATTGATGTTTACTGAAAAATATTAGGCTCCTAAAGGCCAAATTGAAAACGAAAGGCGTCTAGGATATTATCTTTTACCTGCTCTGTGTTGAGTCGTCCCAATTCTTTTATCAATCTCTTTTTGTCAATTGTTCTAATTTGATGAACCAACGCAATAGAGGTATTTGGAAGGCTGGAAAATTCACTTTTCACCAAGACTTCATTGGGGTAAATTAATCTACCTTTTTTCTGGGTGGTGAGTGGTATGACGTTTACCACGTTTAGTAGTTAGTTAAAAAAGTCCTCACTTATGATTAGAACAGGTCTAGTTTTACCTTGTTCCGATCCAACAAAAGGGTCTAAGTTTGCAAGATAAATGGACCATTTTCTAAAAGTCATTTTTATTCGAAATCGATACTCTCGAAATCAGATTTGATATCCTCAAGATCCTTTAAAAAAATTGGATCTTTAGCGGCTTTCTTCATCAACGCTATTTTTTTTTCTTGGATGGTTGTTGTATCCTCAATTGTCACCAAAACCTCTTTTCCGGAAGATTTGAGGCTTTCTGGCAAATCAATAATGAGTTGATCACCTTTTATTTTATGTATTTGCTTGACAGTCATCTGAAAGAGTGTTTTTAAACTTGCTAAATAAAGGTAAGAAAAATTGAAAAGGTTCGCTTATTGAATTTTCCTAATCAATTCCGCCGCCTCCCCAATGTGCTCCAGCTTAAAAAACCGCTCATGTTCTACCTCATGCTCCACCATTTCATGAGCCCAAGTGATGTGAAACGGAATGTGAATGCCATATCCTCCCAACTCCAAAACAGGTAGAATGTCCGATTTTAGGCTGTTGCCCAGCATCAAAAACTCTGAAGGATCAATATCCAAATGACGGATAAGTTTATCATAATCGCTGACCCGCTTTTCACTCATGATTTCGATGTGGTGGAAATGCTTCTCTAGTCCGGATATCTTCAGTTTTCGCTCTTGATCCACCAAATCACCCTTGGTAGCCATCACGATTCGATAGTCTCCATTGAGAGATTTCAAAACTTCTTCTACTCCTGGTAGTAAGTCAACGGGTTTCTGCAGCATTTCCTGACCAATCGTGATAATTTTCTCAATGATCCGAATCGGCATCTTGTGATCAGAAATCCGCATGGCAGTCTCGATCATAGAAAGCATAAAGCCTTTGATTCCGTAGCCGTAAATTCCAAGATTGTCGATCTCGGTTCGATACAATTCCTTCATGATTGCATGCTGTGGCATAAAGTCCTCCAGAAGTGAGGCAAACTTTTCCTCAGCTTCGCGAAAAAAGGGTTCATTCACCCACAGGGTGTCGTCGGCATCGAATGCGATTACTTTGATAGGCATATTTTTTTTTGTCAACGGCTGACGGTCCACGGACCACATCAGTGTGAAATGTATTTGAATTTCTGGAAAATCGCCATGTTATTGACTATAGTCTGTTGACTTCGTCTGAAGATTGAAGTAAACAATGGCCGCCATGTCATGTTTTGATACTAGGTTATAATTAAAACACTCCATTCTATATGTTGGTTGCATTGGCTTTATTCCTACACCATTCTTGATTATTATCCAGATGTTATCTTTCTGGCTTTCACCGGAAAATGCAGGAAAACGTTATGGCTAGTTTTGATTTCTTTATTATTTTTACAGTATTCATGGAAAAGCTTGGAAATCAATTTACCCAAATTTGTTTTTTGATTTTACTTTTTACAGGAACTTCTCTTTCTGTAACCGCACAGGAACCGGATAAGCTAGGACTTGAGGTGGAAAAGTGGGCCGTCGAATTAAGTAAGAACAAATTAACCGAGGTAAATAGCCTTGGAAGCTTGATAAAACAATTAATTGAATCAGACAGTATTCGTACGATTCAGTTTTTGGATTCCCTGGAGAGGTCCCCAACTGGAAAGGGTTACTTCTTCAGAACCTATTTTTGCATGGTCAAGGCAGAAGTTATCTACGCAAAATTTGCCGGATTGGACAAGTTTAAAGATCGTAAAGCGGCACCGCTGATTCCCATTAAGGAACAATTAATGCAACTTTACGCAAATGCACTTGATGCAGCATACCAAACCGAAGATGAACATCTCATTGGTTGGGTCAATTTTTATTCTGCTCGTCGAATACTTCAATTTGGAGAGACAGCTTGGGCAGTGATGTACTCCAAAAATGGGGTGGATCTTTTCGAAAAAATTAATTATGCTCTTGAGCCTCCTGTATACACTGAACTTGCTGAATTATTGTATCAGGTAAGGGAATATGACGAGTCGATCAGTTATGCAAAAAAGGGAATTGCAGCGTGGAAATCACTCAACTATGAACAGGAGTATGTCGATCCCTACAAATATAAAATAAGGGCGTTTAATACAATCGGAAGCAGCTTTATTAGAAAGAATGGATATGATTCTGCAATGAATTACCTGCAAGAGGCTCTTCAACTAGCCGTAGATAATTTGGATTCGGTTTTAGAAGCGAAAGTATTGGGCAATATAGGAAAGATCCTCTACGCGCAAACTAACTATGACTCCGCTTATACCCTGTTCAAAACCGATTACCAATTCAGTTTGTATGATAGCGGGTTTAACGAAGCAGCAAATGCCTCGCAATGGATGGCCAAGTCAAATTTAGCGAGGGGAAATAAGGTTGCTGCTTTAGCCGAGGCAAAGGAAGCGCTTCAACTTTTGAAACTTTGGCCAAACGGCCAATACCTACGTGACACATATTATACCCTTAATGAAATATACAGGTCAATGGGTATGTATGACAGTGCATTTTTTTATAATGATCGATTTATAGCTTTGAATGATTCCTTGGAAAAAGAAGTGGCTACGAGTAGTCTGGAAATTTCCAAAGCCCGATTAACAAGTGAAGAAAGTAGGTATAGAATTCAAAAAATAAATAAGGAAAAACAGAAGGAGCTAATGAACAGAAACGGTTTGATGGCGGCTATTGTGGCCGTTTCGATAATCGTTTTCTTAATTATAAATAGGGGGCGTTTGAAAAACAAGTTGGCATTGGAGAAGGCAGAAAGTGAAAAATTACGGATGGAGCAGGAAATTCAATCCGCCAAGGAGCAAATCAATAACTTTACCAGTCATATTATTGAGAAGACCAACCTAATCGAAAGGCTGGAGGAACAGCTGAATGGCACTATCCAATCCTCTGAACAACAAGAGCTAATTGCTGAACTAAGTCATCAAACCATACTTACAGAAGATGACTGGTTCAAATTCAAATCACTTTTTGATAAAATTTACCCTACTTTTTTCCAGAAGCTCAAAGCTAATGCGGTTGATATCACCGTAGCTGAGCAGCGGATGGCCGCTCTCACCCGCTTGGAATTAAGTAGCAAACAAATGGCTGCCATGCTGGGTATCTCTGTGGACAGTGTACACAAAACCCGGCAACGGCTACGGCAGCGGCTGCAACTCGATCCCGACACCAATCTCGATGAGTATATTGCGGGTATTTGATTCACTGCTTGGGCGTTTTCCCAAAATTTTTTAGCCACGAAGTTCGCGAAGGAGTGCAAAGCTTTTTTACTTGATAAGTAATTGATTATAAACTTTTTATTTTTCCTATGTCCGGTCTTTGTCCGGTCTTTTTAAGCTTTTCAAATACACTTGTCAGTATTTTGTCGCCTTAAAAATTTTGTTCGTCATCTGATTACTTACTTCTTCGTCGGATGATAATTTTTCCAACCGAAAACAGGTATGAGAAAAATAGATTGGACACCGATCATTTGGATTACTGCCATCCTGATTGTCATTCTGATTGTGTATTACATTTTCGAAAAGCGAATTGAAGCAATACCGGATAAGATCAATTTGGAGAAACCAACTGGTAAAGACTCACTTCTTTCGGCTGGAAAACTTCCATACCTACAGTATAAAACCAATTTAAATTGATATGAAAACACTTTTACTCTTTTTACTCTGCCTAATAGGTCAGGCAACATTTGCCAAAACAATAACGGTCACAAATGGAAATGACAGCGGCGCAGGAAGTTTAAGAAATGCCTTGGAACAAGCCCAAAGCGGAGATGTCATTACCTTCTCTGATGTCAGAGAGGTAATGCTTACGTCGGTTTATCTGACCATTAACAAAAATGTAACCATCAATGGAAATGGTGTGACGCTCAGGGGTGCTTTTTCACCCATCATGGAGGTAGCATCCAATGCCACTGTCCGTTGGGAGCAGTTACATTTTGATATTCCAGCCTCATCATTTGACAAATTGGCAATTCCCACCACAGGCAAAGTGATTTTTGAAGCCTGTACTGGACAATGGGAAATTCAAAATACATCCATGACTAGTAACGCCGCTCCAAGTTTGGATGGTGAGGTAGAACAAGAATTACCCGGAGAAGGGGAAATTAATCCTTTGTTTAATGCATGTATTGGAATAGAAGGTGACTGTAATAGCACTGGTGGTGGCACTGGTGGTGGCACTGGAGGAGGAACCACAACTTGTACAGTTCCTTCAATAACAGGTCAGCCGGCAAGTGCAACGATCATTTACGGAAATGATGTTGAGTTTACAGTTGACGGAACTGGCGACGTTTCATCTTTTCAATGGGAAGAATTTAATAATGGGATATGGACATCACTTTCTAATGGAGGGGTATATTCGGGAGTGACGACAGATAAGCTTACCTTATCGAAACCACCTGTTGCTTTATCGGGAAGAAGCTATCGCGTTAAAATAACAGGATGTCAGACAATAGTAGAATCTAATGGTGCTGGCTTAACTGTTAATAAAGCTAACCAGACCATCACTTGGGCCAACCCTGCGGACATCGTTTATGGCACCTTGCTCAGCGGCACGCAGTTGAATGCGACAGTTGCAGGGTCTTCCACGACGGGAGCAAGTGCACCTGGAGCCCTGAGCTATACACCTGCTGCAGGAACATTATTGAATGCAGGTTCTTCACAGAACCTCAGAGTAGATGCTGCTGCGACGGACAACTACAATGCGGCGAGCAAGACCGTTCAGATCAATGTCCTTAAAGCTAACCAGACCATCACTTGGGAGAATCCAGCGGACATCACCTACGGCACCTTGCTTAGCGGCACACAGTTGAATGCGACAGTAGCAGGGTCTTCCACGACGGGAGCAAGTGCACCTGGAGCCCTGAGCTATACACCTGCTGCAGGAACATTATTGAATGCAGGTTCTTCACAGAATCTCAGAGTAGATGCTGCGGCTACTGACAACTACAATGCGGCGAGCAAGACCGTTCAGATCAATGTCCTTAAAGCTAATCAGACCATCACTTGGGAGAATCCGGCTGACATCACCTACGGCACCTTGCTCAGCGGCACACAGTTGAATGCGACAGTTGCAGGGTCTTCCACTACGGGAGCAAGTGCACCTGGAACCCTGAGCTATACACCTGCCGCAGGAACATTATTGAATGCAGGTCTTTCACAGAACCTCAGAGTAGATGCTGCAGCGACTGACAACTACAATGCGGCGAGCAAGACCGTTCAGATCAATGTCCTTAAAGCTAACCAGACCATCACTTGGGATAATCCGGCTGACATCACCTACGGCACATTGCTCAGCGGCACGCAGTTAAATGCGACAGTGGCAGGTTCTTCCACGATGGGAGCGAGTGCTCCAGGAACCCTGAGCTATACACCAGACACAGGCACATTATTGAATGCAGGTCTTTCACAGAACCTCAGAGTAGATGCTGCAGCGACCGACAACTACAATGCGGCGAGCAAGACCGTTCAGATCAATGTCCTTAAAGCTAACCAGACCATCACTTGGGCCAACCCTGCGGACATCGTTTATGGCACCTTGCTCAGCGGCACGCAGTTGAATGCGACAGTTGCAGGGTCTTCCACTGCTGGAGCAAGTGCACCTGGAGCCCTGAGCTATACACCAGACACAGGAACATTATTGAATGCAGGTCCTTCACAGAACCTCAGAGTAGATGCAGCGGCGACTGACAACTACAATGCGGCGAACAAGACCGTTCAGATCAATGTCCTCAAAGCAAACCAGACCATTACTTGGGATAATCCGGCTGACATCACCTACGGCACCTTGCTCAGCGGCACGCAGTTAAATGCGACAGTGGCAGGTTCTTCCACGATGGGAGCGAGTGCTCCAGGAACCCTGAGCTATACACCAGACACAGGAACATTATTGAATGCAGGTCTTTCACAGAACCTCAGAGTAGATGCAGCGGCGACTGACAACTACAATGCGGCGAGCAAGACTGTTCAGATTAATGTCAACAAGGCTCCTCTAACTATCACTGCTAATAACGAAACCAAGTTCTCAGGTCAGGAAAATCCACCTTTCACTGTCACTTTTGATGGTTTTGTAGGAGATGAAACAGATGAGGTATTGGGTGGAACGTTGATCTTTACCACTGGGGCTGATATCAATTCTTGTGCAGATCAATATGATATACTTCCTTCTGGCTTAACAGCTCTAAACTATGAGCTTGAGTTTGAAAAGGGCATTCTTACGGTTGTAGGGGTTTCAATTGATGCGTCTGCCAGTAGTGAACCTGTTCAAGTAGGTAATGATGCCATTCTTTCAGCTACAGTTAGCCCTGCAATTGAGGGAGTACTGGTTAGCTTCTATTTAGACGATGTCTTATTTGGAAGTTCGAAGACTGGTGCCGATGGAACTGCAACAATTACAGTTTCAGGCCTAAGTTTAAATGTGTACAAGGTAACGGCCATGGTTGGAAACGGATGTTCAGAATCCATAGCCTACTTGCCTGTTTATGATCCTAATGGAAGTTTTGTCACCGGTGGAGGCTGGATTAATTCTCCAGAAGGGGCACTGGTCGGAACTACCACTGTTGGAAAGGCAAATTTTGGATTTGTTTCAAAATATAGAAAAGGCTCTAACAAGGTCGATGGAAATACTGAATTCCAGTTTAATGCAGGAAACTTGAGCTTCAAATCTACCCTACATGAAGCAGGTACTTTGGTAATCTCTGGTAAGAAAGCAACATACCGGGGAGACGGAACTGTCAACGGAGTCAGCGGATATCGATTCACAATCACTGCTATTGACGGGCAGTGGAACGGTGGAAAGGAACCTGATAAATTCCGAATCAAGATTTGGGGAAGTAATGGAGTATTGTATGATAATGGTTTAGGGGCTGACGATAATGCGGATGATGCCACTATCCTAGGTGGAGGTTCCATTGTGATTCATGAAGTGAAGAAAGGAAACAAGCGTGTATCTGCCGAACTTATCACAGTAGATTGGAACACTCCTTTTGAGACGATCAAGAAAAAGCTAGAATCGCAAAGCCCTAATTGGTTTGAAGGTAAAGAGCTTACATTAACATTGGATGCAAGCACCTACGATCCATTGATCCCAGGTTTCTATGAATTGAAAGCAGATTTGGTTGACAATGAGTTCTTCGAGTTGGATGAACCAATTTCTCTTCAGGTTTTGGTTCAAGACAAGCCAAAAGCGCTTGATATCACGCTAAGCAATCAGAAAGTTGTGAAAAATGCTACCAGTGGTACTCTCATAGGAACGCTCAGCACCATCGATCCTACCGACGATATCCATACCTACAGCTTGGTAGAAAATGAGCAAGTTGAAGTGAATGGAGATCAATTGATCTGGAGAGGAAGCAATGTACCGGCAACATTCTCCGTGCAGGTAATGAGTACTGACAGAGCGGGACAGACGATTAGCAAGGAAATCCAACTTTCAAGAGAAATAGGACCAAATCAAATCATCCTGTTTCCAAACCCTGCCCAAAACGAAACCAAGATGTTGGTAGATTTGGATGAAGGAGCAGCTGTCGAAATCAGGGTGTTTGATGCAATTGGCCGAATGGTAATTCAGGATAGTATTTACCGTGAAGGGACTTTCATCCAAACCCTTAACTTGAATGGATTGGCTCCGGGCATGTATATGGTTCAGGTGAAGATCGGATACCTGGTGATGACCGAACGATTAATAAAGAAGTAAAACTTAACACTAAAACCTATTGAACATGGATAGCCGTCGGAATTATTTTCGGCGGTTATTTTTTTTGACTTTTTAACTTCATTTCAGAAATTCATTTGAAACTAGGGGTAAAATAAAAATCTAAAAAATCCAGTGGTACCTTAGCCAAACTGTTACGATAATTGACTTTAAAATCTGAAAAAAGGGTTGAATTCTTGAAGCTGAGAGAAGTACTTTTTAAGAAATGCTAAAGCTGGAAAATTGATATTTTAAATTTTGGAATTTTTATTCCTTCGCTTAGCGAAAAAACGATTCATTCACCCAAATAGCATCGTCAGCGTCGAATGCGATTACTTTAATGGGCATGTCTGCTAGTTAATCGTTAAGAGTTAATAGTTTATTGGTTCGGACTTTGATGCCAAACACTAATTCAAATACTGTCTATTGTGACATCTTACTGCTTTCTATTTACCCATTCTCTTGGCATCATTGCGAGTGACATTATAAGAACTGAGACATAAATTGGATTTTTTTGTCACGAAGCAATCTTTTCCATTTGGAGACTGCTTCACTCGTGCCTCGTTCGCAGTGACGATACCTGCCCACTGAAAACTGCCTACTGAACAGTCTCCTTCATCCACGCCAGCAGCACCTCTCTCCAGCCTTCCACGGCACCTTTTCCCAAACCGAAAGCAAAACCATGTCCACCTGAGGGGTAGATGTGGAGCGAAGCTTTCACACCGTTTTTATGAAGTGCTTTATAATAGAGTAATGAGTTTTCAATTGGAACGCCCTTGTCATCCTGTGCATGAACCAGAAAAGTGGGAGGAGTTTCTGCATTCACATTGAGTTGTCCTGAAAAGCGATCTTTCAATTCTTGGGAGGCATTATCTCCGATAAGATTCTTTCGCGAACCTCCATGCACTGCATCATCCTGAAATGTGATCACCGGATATACCAAAACAGAAAAGTCAGGGCGGGCTGAAAGCGCATCGATGGAATCTTTAGGCCGATTTACTTCATGATTGTATTGGGTACTCAGGGTCGAAGCTAAATGTCCACCGGCGGAGAAGCCCATAATTCCCACCTTTGCTGGGTCGATATTCCAGGCAACTGCATTTTGCCTGACCAGCCGGATCGCTCGTTTCGCATCCATGAGTGGAACTTCTTTGGGATCGGTTAGCGATTTCGAAATTGGAAGTCTGTATTTGACGACAATTCCTGCAATTCCCTGAGCATTGAGCCACTTGGCAAAGTCAGTACCTTCCCAGTCATATGCCAGGATTCCATAGCCTCCTCCGGGAAAAATGACCACAGCTTTACCTGTAGCAATCTGTTTGGCTGGAAGATAAACTTCGATGGTCGGAATTTGAACATTAGCGATTCGGATGATTCCTTCCTGCCGGATTTCTTCTTCCAAAGCCATATCGGTTTGGAGGGGAGGAGTGCCGTTCCAAAGGGGAAGGGTGTGGTTTTGGGGGAATGCCATCAGTGAGAAAATGCTAAATAGGAGGGTTAGGATTGGTTTTTTCATAGTTTGATTTTTTGTTCCCACAGATTATCACAGAAAAATGCACAGATTTTCACAGATTCCTATGCTAAGATTTCTAAATATCTCCGTACCGTCGTGATAATTCTATATTTTGGAAAGTATAAAAGAATCTGAACGTAGCCGAATAAAGTCAGGGTTTGTTTCTAGGATTGGCTATTTCCCACTACAGCGGAAAGGATCAGAAACATCTTTTGAATAGATTCAATAATACCATCCCTTCGGGATTTTGGGGCCTAATTCAATCAAATAACTATAATAATTTCATCCCTTTGGGATTAACCCTGAATCGATCTTACAAGAATTTTCTCTCAAAGAATAACCCCGAAGGGGTGTAACTATTGTAGAAAATAAATGATCAAATGGGGTAGAACCCTGAAAGGGTGACATAGAATGATTAAAAAGTCGTTGTGCATGAATTTAATTCAAAGTATCGTCTAATTGAATTGTACGATAATCCAATTTATCGTGAAAAAAGGCGATACATGGTCATCCAATCCGAATCGTTTAAATAGCGGTTGAAGAATGAAAACTACATTGACTGACTTAGCTATTCTCCAATAACTTAATCAACCAATAACCTTTTCAAACCTTGAATTCAAAAATTTTCTCCGTCACAGCCCATCTCCAATTTGCCGGTGTGCCGGGGAGATTGGTCTGGTATTGTCCGAGGAAGGCCTCCCATTCCTGAACTTTTGGATTGGCATTGTCAAGTTCAGCTTTCCGCTCAAAGCTAAAGTTTTCATCACCCACCAGTATCATACTGAGTCTGTTGCCCCAGCGGTAAATACTCATTTGGAGCACTCCAGCCTCTCGGATGCTTTCCAAGATTTCCGGTGCTACTGCTTTATGGCAGTCGATGTATGCCTGAATCGCTTCAGGTTCGTCTTTGAGGTCGCAAATGAGGAGGTAGGTTTGCATGTTTTTTTAAAATTCAAAATTCATTATTCGACATTCGGCGTTCGAAATTAAAATAATGAACGCCGAATACCGAATGTTGAATTAGTGAATCTTCCAATCTTCCAATTTTTCAATTCTGTAATAATGAACATCGAATGACGAACACCGAATATTGAAGATGTGACTCCCTAACTCCCCAACTCCCCAACTCTTTTAACCCTCACTGCAAACAATAACACCATCAGGAAGCAAAACAGGGGCAAAACGAATGAAAAATTTACCTCCGGAACTCCCAGAATCAATATATCGGTGTAGCCTTTTCCTCCCCAGTCCAAAATCATCCCCTGAAGCGTGGGCATGATCGCTCCGCCTACAATGGCCATCACGAGGTAAGCCGCGGCAAATTTGGAATCTTCGCCCAAACCCTCCAATGCCACCCCATAGATCGTCGGAAACATCAGCGACATGGCAAAACTGATCGCAACCAAGCTGTATAGTCCGGTCAATCCGGTAAGGAAAATTGCCCCCAACGTGAAAATTATGGCAAGTACACTGAAAAGTGCCAGTAACTTTCTGGGCTCCACAATCCGCATCAAAAAGGTGCAAATCCACCGTCCAAGGAGAAAAATTCCCAGCGAAGCATAGGCATAGTTGACTGCATCATAGGTGCTGATGCCGATCGATTCGGCATACTGGTAGATGTAGGTCCAGACCATGATTTGAGCACCGACATAGAACATTTGCGCAAAGGTGCCTTCGACGAAATTGCGGTTTTTGAGCAATCGCTTCATCGTTGCGCTAAAGTCAATTTTGCCCGAGGAATCTTTACTTTCCGGCATTTTCACCATCGCTATCACTGCAAATATTGCAATGACTACCAGTCCGAGAATAACATAGGGATTTCGGATGACCATCAGATCATTGGTTCGAATAGCAGCTTTTGCTACCTCATCTAAGCCATCGAAAATAATGTTTCCACTTGCATCCACATTGTTGGATTGCAGTGCGTTGAGTATAAAAGTTTTTGCTACAAATAGTCCAGCCAAAGCGCCCATTGGATTAAATGCCTGGGCCAGATTCAACCGCTGTGTCGCCGTAGCTTTCGGTCCCATGGAGAGAATGTACGGGTTGGCGGTAGTTTCCAAGAAGGCCAAACCAAAAGTCAGAATGTAAAGTGAGGCAAGAAAAAAGCCATAGCTTTCCCAAGCCGCTGCAGGATAAAACAGGCAAGCTCCAAAAGCATAAAGGCCTAAGCCTAATAATACGCCTGTTTTGTAGGAGTATTTTTTGATGAAAAAAGCCGCAGGCAGTGCCATGGTAAAATAACCACCATAAAATGCCAATTGTACCCAAGAAGCTTGTGTGTTGTTCAGCTCCAAAACCCGCTTGAACGCTGCCACCATGGGATTGGTGATGTCATTGGCAAAACCCCAAAGTGCAAACAATGAGGTGATCAATATGAATGGGATAAGCAGTTCCTTGGGGACAAGTGCCGTTTTTTTTGTCATGGGCTTAAAGTCAAAGGGCTCGGTCGAGATGTGTGTAGCCACCGTCGACATAGAGATGCTGTCCGGTGATGTGGGAGGCTTTTTCGGAAAGCAAGAAAATAGCCATGGAGGCAATTTCCTCCGGTTTAGTCATGCGATTGCCAAGCGGAATTTGGGCATTGATTTCAGCCAATTTTTCTTCTGGATTGGGAAAAGACTGGATCCAGTTTTCATACATCGGCGTGTAAACTTCCGCAGGTAAGATGGCATTTACCCGGATTTGGTAGGGGAGAAGCTCCACTGCCCATTCCCGGGTGAGGGCAAGTTGAGCACCTTTGGCAGAGACATACCCTGAAGTACTTCCCTGTCCGGTGACAGCAGTCTTGGAGGAGATATTGACGATGGCTCCACGGCTTTTTTTCAAATAAGGCAAGGCATAATGTGCCAAATAATAGTAATGAAACAGGTTTTTGGCCACTGAATCAGCATAAGCCACAGGATTTCCATGCGCTAGACTTACGCCGTCATTTGCTCCGGCATTGTTGACCAGACCGTCTATTCTGCCAAAAGTCAGTAGGGTCTGTTCAACCGCAGCTTTTGCATCATCTGCCGAGAAAAGCCTGATTGGAATCTGCTGTGCTTTTCCTTTGGCCAATTCAATGATTTCACTCCCTTCCTTTTCCGAAGGATCAATCATCACGGGGATTGCCCCCTCTTCAATCAATGCTCTTGAAATTGCGCCGCCGATTCCTTTTGCTCCTCCCGAGATGAGGATGACTTTGTCTTGTAGGTTTAGGTTCATTTTTTTAGTCCACAGTCCACAGACCATAGTCCACGGCACCTTTTTTTTACTTCAATATTTTGTCTTTTCTGTCAAATCCTATAAAACTCAGCAGCAGTTTCCCCCATGATTTTGTCTTTTTCCGAAGTAGAGAGTGAATTGGTAAACTCCTCAATGATCTCCCAAAACCGCTCATATTCACCTGCCAAAAGACAGACTGGCCAATCGCTTCCGTACATCAATCGATCGGGGCCAAACAGTTCCAAGGCAATCTCCAAATATGGGAAAAGCTGCTCCGGAGTCCATGTTTTCCAGTCCGCTTCGGTGATCATTCCTGAAAGTTTGCAATGCACCAATTCCCGTTCGGCAAGTAATGAAACAGCCTTTTTCCAGTCCTTCCATTCTCCGGATTTGATGTAGGGTTTAGCCAAATGATCAATCACAAATCGCTGATCGGGGCATTTGTTTACAAGTTCCAAGGTGGCTGATAGGTGCGTTGGGAAAATTAGGATATCATAGCCGTATCCTCGGGTTCCGATTTTCTGGATCCCACGGATAAAATTCTTTTGAAGGATGTATTCGGGATCTTTTGATTGAAGAACCTCACGGAAACCCACCAGCTTTTGCTTGTCTGAATAGTCGTCCAATAGCTCATCCAGAGTGTCACTTTTCAGATCCGCCCATCCTACGACACCCAGGATCCACTCATGCTGCGCTGTCAAATCAAGCAAAAAATCTGTTTCGCGCAGACTTTCTTCCGCCTGTACGGCAATGCATCCATCCATTTTGGCATCCTGTAAAAGAGGATAAAGGTCCGCAGGACGAAAATTTCGGCGAATTCTACTCATCTCAGGACTAATCCAATCCTGTCGCTTTGGATCATATTCCCAAAAGTGCTGATGTGAGTCAAGTCTCATGCTTCCGGATCATTCATTGCCACCTGACGCGAAATCCCCAAGCTTTCAATTCCCAACTCAACGATATCTCCGTGTTCCAGAAACCGCGGTTGCGGCTTAAGTCCCATGCCTACTCCAGCTGGTGTTCCTGTGGAGATCACATCACCCGGAAGCAGCGTCATATATTGGCTCAGGTGGGAAACAATGGTAGGGATGTCAAAAATCAAATCAGAAGTATTGCTGTCCTGAAGGATTTTCCCGTTCAGTTTGAGCCAAAGTCGAAGGTTGTGAGGATTTGGTATTTCTGATTTGGTAGCTAAAATTGGCCCAAGTGGAGCGAAATGATCTGCGCTTTTTCCTTTGACCCACTGTCCTCCATGGCGGAGCTGGAAGTCTCGTTCGCTCACATCGTTATGTAAGCAATAACCTGCGATGTAATCATAGGCATTTTCAACACTTACATATTTCGCACGCTTGCCAATCACCACTGCCAATTCCACTTCCCAATCTGTCTGTACTGAATTTCTTGGAATATAAATCGGGTCAAAAGGTCCACAAAGGGAAGAAGTAGCTTTCATGAAAATAATCGGAACTTCCGGGACGGCCATTCCCGCTTCTTCGGCGTGTTTTCGATAGTTGAGGCCGATACAGATGATTTTTGATGGGCGGGCAATTGGGGAACCGATTCTTGCATTCAAAGGAACTTCCCTGAGATTGGCTTGATTTACCGAAAGCCATTCTTCCAATCGTGCCAGACCGTTAGTTGAAAAAAAAGTTTCATTCCAATCTTCTCCAAAACTGGAACAGTCAAGATTGATCCCTGATTTATCCTGGATGCCGGGTTTTTCTTTTCCGGCTTCACCAAATCGAATGAGTTTCATGATTTTGGGTTTTTAGGTTATTGAGAGTTAAATAGAATTACGAGATACGAGATACGAAATACAGACAATAAGCTTAAAGCGAATCACTTATGGGTAGTCAATCTTCGAATTTCAAATCTCAAATGTCGAAAATTGAATTCCGAACGCTGAATTTCGAATAATGAAGTGTAGGAATGCCATTCAATCAATATTTACCATTACATCTTCAACCCCATAAAGCCCCCGTCAATATTGAAGTTGGCACCGGTGATAAAGCTGCCAGCCTCTGAACTGATAAAATAGGCTAATTCAGCGATTTCTTCGGGAGTTCCCATTCTGCCAATGGGCTGAGTTGCGGCAAGCTTATCATACATTTCCTTTTCTTGCCCGGGATAGTTTTTGGCTAGAAACCCATCAACAAATGGCGTGTGTACCCGTCCCGGGGATAGGCAATTGCAGCGGATACCATCCTGTACATAGTCCCTTGCCACGCTGAGTGTCATGGAAAGGGCTGCACCTTTGGTCATGCTGTAGGCAAAGCGATCCGGAATCCCGATCGTCGCAGCTACAGAACACATATTGAGGATTGATCCACCTCCATTTTCTTTCAACTTGGGCAGTGCAGCTTTGATGCAGTTAAACATGCCTTTGACATTTACCTGAAACAAGCGGTCGAAGTCGTCTTCGCTGGTAGTTTCTACTTTTCCGATGTGGGATATGCCTGCGTTATTGATCAGGACATGAATTTTTTCAGGGATTTGGTGGATGAGCTGCTCAACTTCAGCAAATGATGCAATACTCCCTTCCAAGAATTTGACTTGATGTCCTTTTTCGTGCGCTTCGATTTGGAGTTTGGTGCCCTCTAGGTGGTTGGTGTCGATGAAAAAGACGTGATTTCCCTCAGCAGCAAATTTCCTGACCATGGCAAGACCAATTCCACTGGCCCCGCCGGTGATAAGGACGGTTTGTACATTCATGACAATAGGTTTGGGTTTAGGGTAATTTCAAGATAATATCTGAGTTACACAATTTGGAAAATAAATTGAGGATTCGCTATATCTCCCGGATTTGTTCTAAAATCCGTTGGATTTTTTCAAAAGTTATGGGTTTTTCAAAAAAACCAATCACAGAAGTATATTTTTTGGCAAATTCAGAATTTAAAGCGCTGACTGAGGATGTGATCAGAATAACTTTCGAGTAAGTGTCGTTTCTATCAGCTAATTCATTGAGAAAATCCCAACCGCTCAAATCCTTCAAGTTAATATCCAGCAGAAGGAATCGGTTGAGTCCGGTGATCGGTGAATTTGCCAAGTGGTCTAAGGCCTCCATCCCGGAACTAAACAGCCTCAACTTGGTGTCTGGACTAACTTTTTGAAACATCTTTTCGAGGATGACCAATAGTACCTCGTCGTCATCCACCAGAATTATTTCAGATTTCATTTTTGTCCAGTGGTTCTATTTGTTCTGATTTTTTGCTGATATCTCTTACTATCTCATCCAGCTCAAACGCAGAATTTTTGATGTGTTGAATCAATTCTAGACTTTCCTCTTTGACATTGGGGATTTCGGATTCCAGCAGATTGACAAGCCCCAAAAGTCTCGCCAAAGGCGCTCTGACTACATGTGATTGAATCCATGCGATTTCCCGAAAAGTCTGGTTTTGCTTTTCGATGGTTTCCACATATTTGGCCCGCTCTGTGATGTCATTGACCAGTACCATTACTGCATCTCGTCCATTGAAAATCAGTAAGTTGAAAGTGACCTCGACAAAGATCAATTCCCCATTTTTCTTCTTGTGCCGAGAGACACTTTTTTGGCTGACTTTGTGGCCTTGTCGGGTGTCGCTTATAAGGTTTAAGACATACTCGGCATCTTCTTGAGGTCTGATATCCAAGATAGTCATAGCCAGAAACTCTTCATCAGAATAGCCATAATGACTGATTGCAGCCTTATTGATATTTAGAAAATGGAGGGTTTCCAGATCATACACCCACATCGGTAATGGGCTCAGTTGGAAAAGGTCACTGTAGCGTTTTTCAGATTTTTGAATTTGATCAGTAAACTTCCTTCTCTGAATGGCATAGATGACACTTTTATAAAGAATAATCGGTGTCAACTCGTCTTTCAAAAGGTAATCTGAAATACCCAATCCTAAGGATTTGATGCTAAAGTCTAGGTCTGAGAAGCCTGTAAGTGCCACTACAGGAGTGTCAACAGCCAAGTTTAATACACCGACAATCAATGGTTCCCCTGAAAGATCCGGAAGAGAGAGGTCTAAAAATATAATATCAAAAGTATTACTCCGATTTTCCAAAAGGACTTTTGCAGACTGAAAGGTGTCTGCCCGAATTAGTTTTGGATTTAAAATATTCTCCGTGAGATATTCTTCAATCAGGATATTATCTCCAAGATTGTCCTCAATGATCAGAATATGGTAGGATTTTTCGTCCTTTCGCATGCAGGTTAGTTATTGGGTAGACGGATTACATTGAACCAAAATTCTTCAATTTTGGATGTTACATTCAGAAACTCAGAAACCTCCAGCGGTTTGATTATGTAGCAATTACAATGTTCCTGATAGGCTTTGAGAATATCCAGCTCTGAGGAAGATGTGGTCAATATTATGATCGGAATATGCTTCAAATCAGGGTGGTTTTTGGCACTTTGAAGGACTTCATGGCCATTCTTTTTAGGAAGATTGATGTCTAAAAGGATCAGGTCAGGCAGTTCATTTTTATTGGTTTGCGAACAGGTGACCAAAAAATTCAGTGCATCGTTGCCATTTCTCAATACTTTTAGTTCATTCCCCACTTTACACTCCTCCAATGCTTCAGTAGTCAAAAGTATGTCCCCTTCATTGTCCTCTACCAGGAGGATCTTTATAGGCTTTCTATTCATATTTTTTTAAAGTAAATAAAAATTTGCTTCCAATTCCAATTTCAGACTCTGCCCAAATAATCCCACCGTGCTGGGTGACAATCTTCCTGCAAGTTGCAAGTCCCATACCTGTTCCCGGATATTTTTCTTTGGGATGCAGTCGATTTAAAATTCCAAATACATGATCAAGATAATCAGCTTCGATTCCTATTCCATTGTCTTCAATGCAAAATTCAAGAAAATCTTTTTTCACCTTTCCGGAAATCTTGATTACCGGAATTGTATCGGAATTTTTGTACTTGAGTGAATTGCCGATTAGGTTTTGAAATAAGATTTGGATCGGAGTCCTTATGCCGGTAATATCGGGTAGGTCCCCAAGGATCACTTCGGCATTTGATTCTCCGATAATAGCTGATTTGAATTTGAGTACTTCTTTGATTAATTGGTCTGTATTTATTTTTTCAATTGACTTCTGATCAAATCCAACTTTTGAATATTCTAAAAGATCGTTGATGAGGGTTGTCAATCGTTTTGCTCCGTCAACTGCAAATTCAATATACTGATTTGCTTTTTCATCCAATTCCGAACTGTATTTTTTTTGAAGTAAAGTCATGAATGAACTGATCATTCTGAGAGGTTCGCGCATGTCGTGCGAGGCAAGAAAGGCAAAGGCTTTAAGTTCTTCGTTTGCATTGCCAAGACTTTTGTTGGCTTCGAGCAGCTCCAATTCGGTCTTTTTTCTTTTTGAAATATCCTGAGTTGCACCGATCATCCGTACAGCTTTACCTTCAGTATCTCTCACGATGTACCCCTTATCGAAAATGAAAGCATAGGATTGATCCATTTTTTTTACCCGAAATTCATGTTCCCAGAATTCACTCTGACTCTGGAGTGTTTCCTCTAGTTTTTTTGAAACTTCCTCCAAATCATCCGGATGAATGATGGTTTTAAAAAAATCATTATTGCCAATTGACTCACTATCCTCATAGCCCAACATTTTGAAAAAATGATCGGACCTGTAGACTTCATTTAATGCCAAATCCCAATCCCAAATCACATCCGAGGTGGCTTTAGTGGCAAGCTCAAACCGTTCATTTGCATTTATGATTTCTTTGGACTGATCCGCTACTTTTTGACGCAGTATGGCAGGTTGTCTTGCCGCATTCCAAGCAACAATTCCCAGAGCGACAGCGAGTAGGATTCTCAGGAAAATCGCAAATATACTGCCTGAAATTGCGGTACTCTCCTTGAGCTGAACGGTTAATAGCCAATTGCCAACATCCATCGGAATACTGGCCGAGTAGCCGGATGACGGTTCATCAATGCTAATTGGGATAAAATTTTCAACTATTCCAGTGTTTGGATTTTTTTTACTTAGCTGAATAGAAAATTTCTCGTTGGGATTATTTTTTAAAAGTCCCTCCTCAAATATTGTTTCCAAATAAATGATAATTGCAGATAGCCCTTTAAGTTTTCCGTCTTCAAAGAGGGGGTACCTTCCGACGATTCCCATTCCTCCTTGCCGGAGAGTGAAGGGGCCGGAGAAAAACACCTCTTTTCTTCGGATAGCTTCCTCCACTTCTTTGTTAGTCTTAGGATCAGCCAGTACGTCGTAACCAATGACTACTTCATTTCCTGACAAGGGATAGACTGCTACTATGGTTCCGCTATCGAGATATTGGATGACATCTACCAATGGATTGTTGTCCAAAATGTCCCGACCTATTCTTTCAAAATTTTCTACTACGTTTTCCTGATTTTGTGCATAGAAAGCGAGTGTTTTTACGGCGGAAACCCCATTGTTTAAGGCTTCAGTTAATCTATTCTCCAACTCATTGAGTTTACTGATGACTTCCTCGCGTTCGGCAGAAAGTCGGAGCTGATATTCTGTATAGGAAAGATAGGAGGTAAGAAAAAGACTGAGCAAAAACACAAGCCATCCCGTAGTCCTGGGACTGGAATAAATCAATGAACTAATGTGTTTTTTAAAATTTTCTATTGAGCTCACAGGCTATTTTTTAAGTGTAAAGAAAAAATTGCTTCCGGCTCCAATTGAAGATTCAACCCATATTTTTCCGCCGTGGAATTCCACAATCTTTTTACAGATCGCTAATCCAATCCCTGAACCTGAATATTGATCTTTTTGGTGAAGCCGCTGGAAAATGACAAAAATTTTCTCTTTAAACTCTGGGTCGATGCCGATCCCATTGTCTTTGACAGAAAATAGCCACTCGTATTCATTTTCTTGGCCTTCGATCCAAATTTCAGGAACCTGTCCAAGAGGTTGATATTTGAGTCCATTGACGATCAGGTTTTGAAAAACCTGTATAATTGGACTGGCGTGGCCTACAATATCCGGGAGTTCTCCCACATGAATAATGGCTTGTTTCTCATGGATCAATTTATTGTTAAGGAGGAGCACTTCTGTTAACAATTCCGAAGTTTTGATTGTTTTTTTGGCCTCATGGATATTTCCAATTCTGGAAAACTCCAATAAATCCAAAATAATATTTTTCATCCTCCTGGCACCATCAACAGCATAGCCAATGTATTGTAACCCTTTTTCGTCTAAAACACCAGCGTAGCGTCGCTCGATGAGACCGAGAAAGCTTGAAATCATTCGAAGTGGCTCCTGAAGATCGTGTGAAGCCACATAAGCAAATTGTTCCAGTTCCTTGTTGGAAAGTCCCAGTTCGCGATTAGAGATTGCCAGTTCCTCGTTCAGTTTTCTGAGCGATTCTTCGTATTCTTTTCGGGGAGTGATGTTTTGGATAGCGCCAACTACCCGGATTGCTTTTCCATTGGAATCTCGGATGATGGTTCCTCTGTCCAGCAGGCTAAGAACATCTCCTCCTTTTCTTAGGAACCGATATTCTGATTCAAAGAGGTTATTTGACGCACTAGCCAAGACTTCCAGATAATAGGATATTACCCTTTCTCTGTCTTCGGGATGAATGTTTTCTTCCCATGTGAGGTAACTGTCGTGAATCCCCGAAACTTCCTCTCCAAATAGAAAATTAAAGCCATCACCCCAATAATGTTCCCCCGATTCAATATTCCAGTCGTAGATCGCATCATGGGAGGCTTGTGAAATAAGTCTAAAACGTTCGTTAAACTCATGAATTTGTCTTTCCGACTCTTTTTTGGAGGAGATGTCCTTAATGATGACAGACAGCCCTCCGTTTGATGGATACACAGTCACTTCCAACCAGGCTTTTAGCCATGGATCAAACGTTTCAAAATATTGGGGTTTACCTTCAAGAAATGCGTTTTCATAAGATTTCTTAAACTCCGTGTCTACGACACTGATAAAATCCCACAAGCTTTTGCCGATAATTTCTTCCCGCTTGATTCCTGTCAGTTTCTCTACCTCGTTGTTCCAATAAGTGACGATGTAGTTTTTATCAAAAGCATAGAAGGAATCTCCGATACTTTCTAAAAGGGAATCTCTGGATTCGAAAGCTCCGCGGATTTTATCCAAATTTTGCTTTCGCTCAATGGCAAAAGACAAATTCGTGGTCACAGAGGCCAAGAAACTGATTTCATCTTCTGTCCAGATTTTGGAATTTGTACAATCGTCAAATCCAATAAATCCAAAGAAATTGTTCTCCATCAAGATGGGCATGAGCAAAAGAGATTTTATCCCTTGCGCTTCCAGAATTTCCCGCGTCGGGCCTTCAGCTTCGTGGGTGAGGATCGAAAAAGGTTTCCCATTTAAGGCTGCTTGAACCGAAAGTGGATGGTCCTCGAGTGGAATAGATTGCAGTGCCGGATTTGAAAGTTCAGAGGCCACCTTACCATTTGTCCATTCGTTGATTTGTTGACTAAATAATTCTCCTGTCGTTGGATCGAAGTAGTTTTTGAAGAAATAAACCCGATCCACTTTTGTTATTTCCCCCATTATTTTGAGAGTGGGATCTATCAGTTCTTGCCAATCTTCTATTTCCAAAAAATCCTGAATAATTTGAGAAGTAGCAGCAATAAGGGCAGTCTTTTTCTGGAGTTCCAGTTCTTTTTCTTTTTCCAGACTGATATCCTCCAAAGCGCCTACCATCCGAATTGGGCTTCCATTATCGTCCCGAATGATTACCGTGTTTTCCTTGACGAATGCATAGGTTCCATCATATTTTTGAAATCGATATTCCCCAAACCATCTATTTTTTGACTTGTCAGTTCTGGTAGTGATAATGGAATTCCAAATTTCATCAAAGTCATCGGGATGAATTTTTTCTTTCCAAAGGTCAGGAGAGACGCTTTCCATGTCGGCTGGGTAGCCAAACAAGCGGTGGTAGCCTTTTCCCCAAAAGATGTACCCCTTAAGTATATCCCAATCCCAAATGGCATCGGATACCGCTTGAGTTGCGAGATGGAATCGCTCATTGCTGATCCGCAAGCGATGATTTGCCCAATAGGTATCTGTCTCATCTACCACGGTAGAGATCATCAAGTCCTGGTCGGGAAGGGGGATGTTTCTAGCCGATACGATTCGTTCTTCACCGCTTTGAGTCACGATGGGGATATTTTCCCAACTCATTCGCTCAGGATCTCCACTTTGGATATCTGAAATAATCCGGGAAGTGATGTAGCTGCGGTAGTTGGGGTCAGGGTAAATCTTTTCGAAGAAGGTTGCCACATTGTTCATTACCTCTGCAGGCCAACCGTAGATTTCTGAAAATGCGGGATTGATATAAGTAGCCTCTCCTGTGCTTATTTTATTTACAGCAATACCTGACGGCAGATAATGGAGGGCTGATTCTATAAATTGGTTTCTTTGGATTAGCTCCTTTTCGAAGGTTTTTTCTGTGGTAATATCCTGAACAGTACCTCTAAAATATGTTTTATCAGTGTCCGGATCTTTTTCTAATTCACCCTTCTCATGTACGTATTTGATTTGTCCCGTAGGTAAGATGATCCTATGAATTGCGTCGAGAGGTGCGATACCAGCAAGTGCATTGGTGTGATTTAAAATAAATTCCGCCTTATCCTCTGGATGAAATGTATTGAAAAACAATTCAAAATTAGGCTGGATATCGTTTTTCTCCAGTCCCCAAATTTCAAAAACCTCATCTGACCAATAAATGGATTCAGTATCGATATCAAATTCCCAATAGCCTAGTTTTCCGATTTTCTGAGCCAATATTAATCTTTTGGCTAATTCTGATATCCTTAATTCTTCTTTTTTTCGCTGTGTGATGTCTTTGGAGTAGCACCCCAAGGCGATTACCTGACCTTTTTCAAAAATGGGCTTAAAGTTGACCTCTTGGTAGGCGTCTTTTTTTAGCAGGGTGACTTTTCGAATGATTGAAAAATTCTCACCGGTGAAGGCCCGATCATAATATGATTTCCATTCCTCTGTAAATGAATTAGGTAATGGAGTAGAATAGATAAGATTAGCACCGGGTTTTAAGTCCCAATTTCCAACTTCCTTCATCGAATCAAGGAATTGATTATTGGCTGTGATCAAGGTATAATCCCTGTCGAGGGCCCAGATTACTTCAGGAGAAGAATCCAGGACTATGGCCAGTTTTTGGCATTCTTGCCTCAGGTTTTCCTGAGTTTGGAGAAGTGGGGTAATATCTCGTGCTATCCCAAAAACTGTTTTGGTAGTCTTATCCAGAGAGGCGGACCAGTTTAGGGTGATGACAGATCCATCTTTTTTGAAGTATCGGTTTCTAAAATCGGACGAGGGAAAACCTGCTAAAATTAGTTCTCTGTTTTTGATGGTGGCGGGAAAGTCATCCGGGTGTATCATATTCCTGAATGATTTCCCGATCAGCTCTTCCGATGGATATCCCAGTATTTTTTCACTTGATTTTGATACTTTAAGAAAAGGCCCAGCCTCTTCTGCTATGATAACAAGGTCCTGGGTTGTGTTCAGGATATTTTCGAGATGAATAGTTGTGTTTTTGAGCTCTTCTTCCCTGATTTTTTGGTCGGTAACATCTTTGAAAACCCCAAAAATCCGTTGAGGTTTTCCAAATTCATCCAAGTCGACTGTACCTTCGGAGATGACGAACCTGATTTCTCCATCGGGACGGATGATTCTTTTTTCAACTTTGTAGGGTGCGCCGGTTTCTATCGATTTTTGAAGGTGTGCCGTTGCGCTTTCCCTATCTTCGGGATGGACAATCGAAAGTCCAAGCAGGATCGATGGGATTACACGCTCGGGATCTAATCCTAAAATCTTGAATAAGCCCTCTGAAAAGTTACATTGGTCAGTGATGAGATTCGCTTCCCAATGTCCAATATTTCCCAACAACTCTATTTGCTTTAGAACAGCTTTGGTTTCCTCTAAAATTTCTAAGGTAGATTTAAAATTATGTGGTTCTATTGATTTGGGATTTGTACCCATAGAGCGATCAATTTAAGCTGCTGAATATAGATTATTTGAATCTGACTACCTACCAAGTGCACTATTCTGTAAATCTACAACCGCACTACCTCTCCGGTTTTCACTGAATCATCACAGGCGAAGGCAATTCGAAGGCTATTCAGCGCATCATTCATGTGATCCGTAAGATCTATATTCTCTTGGATTGCCATTAGAAAATACTGCTGCTCCCGGTCGCAAAGCTGCTGATGATCAGGTTCATCTGCCATATCGATCCATTCATCTTTTCTTAGAAAATTATTTTTAGCATCAATGTCAGCATGGTGCACCCGAATTGATTCAGTTTTAGTATGGCTGTCTACGTGATCTGATTTCCCGGAGGCACCGGCGTCTTTGGCTACTATTGATACGGATCCCATTGGCCCGAATACATCCTTAATGAAGAAGGCGGTTTCAGAAATCATCGGACCCCATCCCGCCTCATACCATCCTACCGATCCATCCTCGAACCTGATTTGAAGCTGTCCATAATTGTAGTTGTCGATGGCTATGTCATCAGTCAGTCTAGCGCCGATGGCGGAAACCCAAATAGGCTTAGATCTAGTCATCTGACACATCACATCAATGTAATGGACTCCGCAATCCACGATCGGGCTCAGTGATTTCATCAAGTTCCGATGCACATCCCACATGTATCCCTGGCTTTGCTGATTGAGATTCATCCGCATGACCAGCGGCTTACCCATTTTTTGCGCTTCCTCGATGAATCTCATCCAGGAGGGATGATGTCTAAGGATGTAGCCGACGACTACCTTTTTTCCGGTTTGATGTGCTTTGGAGATGATTTTTTCACAACCCAAAACCGTATCTGCAAGCGGCTTTTCGATGAAAATATGACAACCAGCTTCCAGTGCTTTTAACGCAAATTCCTCATGGGTATCAGGGTAAGTGGAGATACATACCGCGTCCGGTTTAGTAGTGGTCAAGGCTTGATCAAAATCTTCAAAAAGTGGATAGTCTGCTTGCAGCGTGGTATTTAATTTGATTTTGCTGTCACCTCTGGCTACTAATCCGCAGATTTCAAATTCAGGCATGTGATGATATGCAGTGGCATGGGACGCGCCCATATTACCGCAGCCTACTACTAGAATTCTAATTGATTTCATTTTTTGAGATTAGTGATAAGGTTGGTGTATTCATTTTGACTAAGGTATAAAATATTGATATCCATCAAGACTGGGTTTATCGGCTGGTCGTGTTGGTCTCTTTGTACCGAAACCATTTTATCCACGATTTCCATTCCCTTGATTACTTGGCCAAAGACAGTGTAATCTCCATCAAGCCTGTGAAGTCCTTTAGGATTTTGAACGATGTAAAACTGACATCTTGCCGACAGTTTTCCCGGATTATCATCTCGTCCTGCACCCACAGCGCCGTAGACATGAGTCAATTCCGGATGAAATTCCGGTTCCAAAAGATACTCCGGATCAGAAAACCCCTCGGGAGTATCAGGGCAACCTCCTTGGGCGACAAAGTTTGGGATGACCCGGTTGAAAGTCAAAGAATCCCAATATCCCGCCTGCGCCAACTGGATAAAACTCGCTTTATGGTTTGGAGTTCGATCGTCCAAAACGATCAAAATTTCTCCTAAGGGCGTATCTATTTTACCGATAGGAATAAGCTCATTGGATTGGAACAAGAGAAAAATTAGTTGAAAATATAGGATGGGTATCATATTGGTTTTGATTTCACCTTTTAAAACTGCACTTAATATACAATAGTAAGGAAGTGATTACTATGGTGAAAATAATAAGTTTTGGGAAGGCTCGAATTAAATATTTGTGACTTCTTTTGTTTAAACACCCTAAGCTTATGGATCAAGATAAATCATTTTTATCAGTAGAAATTGACCAAAATCCCCCAATTCCGGCAAATGAAATGAAGCGTCTGATAGCGCTCAGTGATTTGGATCTGGATTACTTGGATTTGAATAAGTCCTTCGCAGATTTGACAAAGTTGGCGGCTAAAGTTGCCGGTACTTCTATTTCATTGATCAATCTAATTGATTCCTTTACCCAATGGAGTGCCTCAAGTTATGGGATTGAACTTCAACAGATGCCAAGAGAAGAGTCGGTCTGTCAGTACACCATCATGGAAGAAAACTCCGGTGGATTTGAAGTTAAAGATTTGTCAAAGGATGAACGATTTAAAGATCGTTTTTATGTCACTGACGCGCCTCACTTAAAGTATTATTATGGGGTACCTCTAAAAGTGGACGAGGATGTAGTCTTAGGTGCACTATGCGTACTACATGATGACTACAAAAGTCTGAGCGCGGAAAAGAAGGAAATGTTGGAAATCATCGCAGGCGAGGTGGTTAATAGAATCAAGATTCATCATGCAGTTGCCAATCTCAAAAAGACCGTTCAGGAAACAAACTCTATCAAAAACAGAGTAGCTCATGATATTCGCGGGCCAATTGGAGGAATCATCGGGCTGGCAGAGATAATCCAAATGCAAGGCAACAGTAACAAGTTGGAAGAGGTTTTGGAGTTTATTGCTTTGATCCAAAAAAGCGGTAAATCTGTTTTGGAACTTGCGGATGAGATCTTATCTCAAAACTTTGAATCAAGCGACTCATCAAAAAGAGCCCCCAAGGATCATGAGTTTACACTTTCTACTCTTAAATCTAAATTGGAAGACATGTTTAATCCGCAAGCCATGTCCAAGAAAGTGGTCCTTGAAGTTAAGGCTAGCCCTCCATTTGCCGAAATCCCATTCCCAAAAAACAAAATCCTCCAGATTCTTGGTAACCTGATATCAAACTCAATTAAGTTTACCCCGGCTGAAGGCAAAATTGAGGTCACGTTGGATATGGAGGTCTTCGATCAGCAGAAAATCCTCCAATTCAAAGTCAAGGATACCGGTGTCGGGATTACTCCTGAGAAAATTGATGAAATTCTTAAAGGCGGAACCACATCCGCTAATGGCACATCCGGAGAAAAAGGCTTCGGATTTGGTCTAAACTTGGTTCAGCATCTTGTCAAAGGGCTGAAAGGCCGACTTCTGGTTAATTCTAACCTTGGCGATGGGACTGAATTTGAATTGATAATTCCTATGGAGGCTGCCTCATAACTGCTATTTGTTACATTGAGCACCTGAGCAACTAGATTTGAGAAGTTCGAAATGTTGGTATGTTCACTGTAAATGGCCATCGACTCCTGTCACACTGACCCTTCGATTCCGCTACCAATGGCAGATTGTGTTAAATTTTGTTTTTTCTAATTATTCAAAATTATATTCCGAATTCTTGAAGTATGATTTCTCGCCATGAACCAGTTTATTCTGGTTTTAAGTTTAGGTTAGGTTATTCTTTTTCTTCGTTCTTTTGGCTTAA
>NZ_JAUXYL010000051.1 GCF_030694375.1 Algoriphagus sp. | reverse complement strand
ATAAACCTCAATCGGTAATGCATCTCTTTGCCAAAAGCAATGGTTCTTATTTGTCAAACTGACTTGATACATTTCGAGCGTTTTTAAATCCTCTTTTCTGAGTTTTTGAAGAAATTGATGTCCTGTAAACTTCAGAAAACTCGTATGAGGCGATTCTTTTCCATTCATTTCCAGCATTTCCCAAATCAGGTGGATGTGATTTGGCATAATTACAAATCCGTAAATGTTAATTAGTCCTTTTAGTTTTAGGAATTTCAAACTGGAAGTAATTATTTCCTTGAATGAATCCTTTCTTAATAGTGGGAGCCAATTATGAATAGTGGATGTGAAGAAGTAGACCTTTTCTAATTCCATAGCGAAAAAAGTTATAGTTTAAAATTAATCTCAATTACGCGAGTGGGGACACTCACGTGGGCGAACAATTCAGCCGCAGTGAGTGTCCTAACTCACTGATTTTCCGAATATAAAGATTTGATTGATTTTAACCATTAAGAGCATTCAGGATATTAAGTTGAAGGAACAGGCCTCATGGAAGCTGGCAAGCACAAATTTTGATTTCAAGGAGTTCTTAATTTTCTTAATTCCTTAATGGTTAATGAAAATTCAACTAAAAAGTAACTTTAATGTGAGAGGGACAACCCATCTGGGCGAGAAAAATGAAGTTTGCTATTCAATGTCATTCTTGCTAAAGTGTGTGACCCCCACAATTTCAGATTCTCCTAATTCCGATTCCAATAAATCTTCAGATTCTTGGTGGATCTGCCGGATGCGATGAGTTCTGGTTTCCCGTCTCCATCGAGATCCGCCGCCTGCAAATCCTCGCAGGCCATTCCATTTTTGTCAATCCAAAACTCCTCGAATTCGCTGAATGAACCATTTTTTGGTACAAAAAGCTTCACTCCAAATTCTCCAGCTTCATTGGGCAAGCGCCAACCCACGGCAATCTGATCCAATCCGAGACCCAAAAAATCGGCAACAGCCAGAGCGTGGCCGTCTTTGAGTTGGGAGTGCAGGACAGTTCTTTTTACGTTTTCAGAATTGAGATTATCGCCAAATCCCTCGTAAGCTACCAGCGTCGTGCCATGCATGGGTTCGACCGTAGCCAAAAAAGGGGCTTGGTTGGCACCACTTCCCAATCGGAGTTCCCCCACGCTTGGGCTGCTTGGAAGTCCTATTTTCTCCGAATTCCAATTCGATCTGGATTGAGATAAAAGCTTGACACCTTCTTTTCCTCCTAAAAGGATCAAATTATCACTGTCAAAACCGATCACGTCCAAATTATGGGTCAGATGCATGCTGTCATCGATTACAACTATTTTCCACTCATCTGATGGGTTTTCAGGCAACTCGTAAGCTATCACTTTTACTCCTGCACCTTCCCCATTGGCATTGCCTCTGCCATGCAGGGGGACTACGATCAGATGAGCTTTATTGCCATTTTTTACCCAGCGCATGCGATGAGTGGTGGGTTCATGGTGAAGTTGCTTGGAAGTCCACTTTTGGGTGGGGTCTTCGGGGCGAATGAGGTAAAAGACCGCGCCGGACTTTTCAGTATCTGAGGTTTCTCCGGGATTCCACTGCGCCCCAACGGCAATTTCTACTTTGCCGTCGCCATCCATGTCCCGTGCCGCAATACAGACATTATCGGATTGGGTGAGATTCTCCGCTAGCACAAACTTCTTCCAATCGCCATTTCGATACCAAACAAATTGCTTTTTGTCGGCTAAAATGATGTCTACTTTCCCGTCCCCATCCACATCTCCGATTGCCAATCCATAGCCGATCGCTACTTCGGAGTCTAGGATCTGTTCTTCAAAAATTGGAGCTTTTGCTGTCTGATAGGCCAAAGACAAGAAGATAATGAGAGTGAAAAACATAGTTTTTTGGTCTGTTACTAGTTAAATATAAGGAATTTAGGAGCAAAATCGGGGGGGATGATAATTCTTGAAATCGAAAAAATAGCGGACACAAGACCTATGTAAGTATAGTGACTTTGACCGATAGCGAACAAAAATGTTCGGACTTAGACGACTCAAAGATCAAAAATGAGCGATAAGAAAGTCAATTTTATTTTTTATCGAATGAATATCAATTGCTTTTTTAATGCTAAAAATGCCTGTCTGCCAGCTATTTTAGTCTCGACCGACTTATAATCATCCCTTAGTTTGATGGCTATTTTATGCTCGATTTCATGGCATAAAACTGGATTTAAGGTACTATTCCATGTTATCCATTAATCAACTTAGTCATGCTAAAGAACATCTTCAAAACAGCCTTAAGAAGTTTTAGGAAGAATTTGTCCATTTCTCTGATTAACGTGATCGGACTTGGTGTGGGATTGGCGACTTGTATTCTGTTGCTTTTGTATATCTGGGATGAAAGTGGTTTTGACAAGCATCACAAGGATTTGGATAATCTCTATCGTGTCGCTATCAATTTTCCGGAGGGCAATTCTGCTGCCTCCCCTGCACCCATGGCTTTAGCCCTGAAGGCTGAGTTTCCTGAGATCTTGCAGACTGCCAGATTGCTGAAATATCCCATGTTGGAGACCATGATTCTCAATTACGAAGGAGAAGAGGGCTTAAGGATTTTCAATGAGAGCAATGGATATTATGTGGATTCTACATTTTTTGATGTGTTGACTTATGAGTTTGTTTCCGGGAATCCTCAAAAGGTGCTTTCTGAAAACAATACCATGGTTATTTCCGAAACTTTGGCTTTGAAAGTATTTGGTAATCAAAGCCCTATCAATGAAGTCATTACTATAGGCCTACCGGAAGGAAGTTTCGATTACACGGTAAAAGGTGTTTTTAAGGATTCTCCAAAATCACACATTAGAGCCAATTTCTTTCTTTCTATCACCAATTCCGACATTGGAAATTGGGTTAGCAGTGAGACTTCCTGGCCAAACAACAATATGTTTCATACCTATATCAAGGTACAGGAAGGTAAAACCTTGGAGGAAGTTGAAACCAAGTTGAAGGCTTTTTACCAAGACAAACTGAAAGAATCCGCTTCAGTGGGAATATCGCTTTCTCTCTTTTTGCAGCCTGTAAAGGATATTTATCTCAGCTCTGATCTAGGATATGAGGTGGATACCAATGGCAACCTTCGAAACCTTTTTGTATTTGGGTCAATCGGGTTTTTTGTGCTGTTGATTGCATGTATCAATTTCATGAACCTTTCTACTGCCCGATCTGAAAAAAGGGCAAAGGAGGTCGGCGTGAGAAAAGTAATAGGCGCGGGAAGAGGTGAATTAGTAAAACAATTCATGGGCGAATCCCTCCTAATGAGCGTCTTTGCATTGCTATTGGCTTTTCTACTATTGCAACTTCTGCTGCCTATTTTCAATAATGTTACTGAAAAATCACTCGGCCTGTTTGGCAACCCTTTATTGTTTCCGATAATTTTTGGACTGACGCTGATTACCGGACTTATGGCAGGAATTTATCCAGCTTTTTATTTATCCGGGTTTCGCCCTGTTGCAATATTAAAAGGAAGCAGAACCAATGGCTTTGCTGCAGTATCCATCAGAAAGGGTTTGGTAGTTTTCCAATTTGTAATTTCGGTTGCACTGATTGCTATGGCCTTCATCATTCAAGGGCAGATGAGTTTTTTGACCGATAGCAACCTTGGGTTTGACAAGGAACAGCAGCTAGTTGTCCCTCTACAAAGTGAAGAAGCAAGGGCAAATTATTCCGTATTCAAATCCCAATTGGAAAGTCAACAAGGCATTCGCATGGTAAGTGGTGGATCTTCATATCCCGGCTTGAAAGTTCTTCAGGATTGGTTGCTCTATCCGGAAGGAAAAACAGTTGATGATGTGGTTGATGTGTATATCAACAGGGTTTCCAACGATTTCTTTGAGGTTTTGGACCTTGAAATCTTGGCCGGAAGAGGATATTCTGAAGATTTTACAGAAAACAGCAGCAGATTGGTAGTGAATGAGACCACTGCCAAAGCTTTTGGATTTGGTGTAGAAGAGGCTATTGGAAAAAAGCTGATCATGGAATGGCAGGGCCAAAAGAATAGCTGGGAAATTATAGGTGTAGTAAAAGATTTTCATTTTGAAAGTCTCCACAAAAACATCAAGCCTTTGGCTTTTCCATTCACAAGTCAACCGCCATTTCTGGTGGCGAAATTTGAATCAGAACGGACAGCTGATTTGATTTCTTTTGTGGAAAAAGCATGGAAATCTTTCAATCCCGCCACACCATTTGCTTATTCTTTTTTAGATCAGGATTTCCAAAGAAACTATCAAACTGAAAAGCGAACTTCCACCATCATTCTATATTTCACAGTGATTGCCATATTAATTTCCTGCATTGGACTGTTTGGATTGGCAGCATTTACAGCAGAACAGAAAATCAAGGAAATCGGTATCAGAAAAGTATTGGGCGCTACCACATGGGATATCACCACCTTGGTATCCAAAGAATTCTTGATGCTGGTTTTAATCGCAATTCTGATCGCTGCGCCATTGGGATATTTTTCCGCAGAAAAATGGCTGGAGAATTTTGCCTATAAAATCGATCTCAGCATCTGGATTTTTGTAACGGCTGGATTGGTTGCTGTTTTGATTGCTTTTGGTACCGTCAGTTTTCATGCGTTCAAAGCTGCTATGGCAAATCCTGTAAAATCTTTGAAATCAGAGTAAATGAGGAACTTTGTGTCTGACTTATCTGATCTAATAATCGACCGTCATCGGACAAAAATGTTCGGAGTATTCTGCTGAAAAAACTGTAAAGGGCCCAAATCGCTTGATTTTGGGCTTTTTTCATGGCACAAAAGTGGAAAAAGAGAGCGTGATCGAAAGTGCAATCATTCAAGGCCCTTTGATTTGAGCTAAACCAATAAATTAATTTTTCTTGCTATGTGGATCAATTATCTGAAAGTCGGATTCCGTAATCTTCTGAAACACAAATCCTACACCCTGATCAATTTGATCGGTTTGACTGTAGGAGTAGCCGTGACGATTTTGTTGTTTTTTTACGTGCAGTTTCACCTGAGTTTTGATTCTTTTCATCCTGAAAGCGAATCGCTTTATCGGATTCTGAGAGTTCAAAACGGAGACCAAGGCGAGGTTCGTTTCCCTTCTTTGCCATTGGCCCTTCAGCCAGTCATTGAGGAGAATATGGCCGATCAGGTTGATTACACCAATTTCGTCCCCAACAACTTTTTGGTAAAGAGAGCCAATGGCGACGGGTTCAATCAGTCTGTGACGATGGTCAGTTCCGACTTTTTTGAAATGTTCGGATACAAAATACTGAAAGGCGTCTATCCCAAAACAGCGGACGAGCGGGGAGGAATAGTGCTTTCTGAACTTGCCGCCGCCCGATTTTTTGGAGACGAAGATCCTGTCGGCAAAGAGTTGCAAGTGCGGATAACGGATGAATTGCTCAACTATTCAGTAGTCGGTATCATCGAAAATGCCCCCGCAAATTCCAGTCTCAGCTATGAAATCCTCATGCATGATTCCAATCTGGAAATCCAATTTCCGGAAAATATGCGTACGCATTGGTACATGTCTTTTGGGGATGGGTATGCGAAGTTTAAAAATGGGATGACTCCTGAGACTTTTGAAAAACAAACCAAGGACTTTATTGCCAGAACTTTTCAGGATCAACAGGAAGCTGCAAACTATGGCTTCGGAACTCAGTCCATGACCGATATTCATTTAAACCCTGAGATCCCAACGGGAATAGCAGCTGTAGTCAATCCTCGAATTTTATGGATTTTGGCCGGAATCGCAGGTTTGATCATCCTGATCGCCTGCATCAACTTCACCACGATGGCGATTGGCAATTCAGCAAGCCGAGCCAAAGAAGTTGGCGTAAGAAAAAGTATGGGTGCAGGCGCGGGACAGCTTTTCGGTCAATTTATGGCCGAGTCTGTGATTCTCACTGTGCTCTCTTTGGGTTTGGGGCTTTTGTTGGCAGGACTTCTTTTGCCTGTTTTCAATTCCCTGATGCAAACACAACTCTCTTTGAATTTTTCATTGGACCAGGTGATGATATTGCTGGTGATTGGTCTGGTCATTGCATTTTTGGCAGGGGCGTATCCTTCCCTATTTCTTGCTTCGTTTCGCCCTGTTCAAGTTTTGAAGTCAGGCCTCAGTCTCAAATTTGGGAAGCAAAATCTTCGTATGAGCATGCTGGCATTTCAGTTTTTCATATCCATGATGCTGATTACCTGTACCCTGGTGATGGTGCGGCAGATGAAGACTGTGGAGAATTATGATTTAGGTGCTGCCAAGGATGACATCATTCAAGTGATGGTGCCACCTCCTGCCGCACAGGGACTTTTGGATCAGATTGACAAAAGTTTTTCCTATGCGCAACCCTTCAAAAATGAGCTGAGAAAATTCCCGGAAGTTTCCAATGTGGCAATGGCTACCGCAATGTATGGGGATAATGCTTGGTTTTCGGTGGGTTTCAGAGAGCCGGGCAAAGACTCCGGGATTGACTTCCATCTCAATATTGTGGATGAAGATTATGTGGATTTCTTTGAACTGGAAGTTTTGGAAGGCCGAAATTTCTCCCTTGCCACTCCATCAGATCAGAGTAATGCATTTATTCTAAATGAATCAATGAAAAAAGCCTTGGCTTGGGATGAAGTATTTGGGAAAAGTTTGCAGAGTGAGCGTCCATTTGGAGAAAACAGGGCAGTGGGAGTGGTAAAAGATTTTCACTACGAGAGCCTTTTTCAGCCCGTTGAGCCGGCAATTTTGGTCATGAAGCCGGAAAATTTCTTTCAGGGAATGAGAAATCTGACCATGGAAGATCAGATGATCGCCAAGGTCTATATCAAAGTAAAAGCTGAAGACAAACAGGCCTTTATCTCCAAAATAGAGAAAGTATGGAAGGATCTTTACGGTTCTGACCCGTTTAGTTATTCATTTGTAGAGGACCAGATTGCTGCGGAATATGTTCAGGCGAACAGTTTGAGTTCCTTGGTGACTTTGGCATCTATCGTAGCCTTGATTATTGCAGGAATGGGACTTTTTGCCATGGCTTCTTTGGCAATTTCATCCCGGTTGAAGGAAATCGGAATCCGTCGGGTAATGGGTGCCACCACGACAGAGATTTCCCTGCTTTTCAATAAGCAGTTTATCCGGATTACGCTGATTGGGGTCGCAATTTCCATCCCGGCAAGCTACTACTTAATGAGTCTTTGGCTGGAGGATTTTGCTGTCAAGACCAGCATCGGCGTGGGAGTCTTTCTCCTTTCACTGCTGGTGGGAGTACTATTCTCTGTTGCGATCGTGAGTTTTGAGACGGTTAAATCTGCTTGGGTTAATCCTACGAAGCTTTTAAGGAGTGAGTAGGCAAGGAGCAAGAGACAAGAAACAAGATTTCGGAGTTGGGATTTCGGAATCAATAACCAATAACTAACAACTAATAACCCTTAAGCTTTTTAACCCAAATCTTCGAATCTTCCAATTTTGAAATTTTCCAATCTTTAAATACTCTGAAAATGATCAAAAACTACCTCAAAATCGCCTGGAGAAACCTTATCAGAAAAAAAGGATTTGCTTTGATCAATATTTTTGGATTGGCTGTGGGTATGGCAGCATCAGTTCTGATTATGGTTTGGATTCATTTTGAATTTTCTGTTGACAGTTCTTACGAAAAGTCTGATCGGATCTATGCCGTCTGGCGCACGAATGTGAATCAAGAAAATGTATTGAGTTGGGACTATACACCAACACCCTATGCTCCTGCGCTGAAAGAGCAATATCCTGAGGTAGAAGCAGTGACACATGTTACGGAATGGGATCCAATGGTCTTGGCGGTAGGAGAGAAAAGTTTCTACGAGCAAGTCTCGTTTGTTGATCCCGGCTTTTTTGAGATGTTCAGTTTCCAAGTTATGGAGGGGGATCCCATAGAGGCTTTGAAATCTCCGGATAATATCGTGTTGACCAAATCGGTTGCCAAAAAGCTGTTTGGAGAAGATTCTCCAATTGGAAAATCAGTCAAAGTTGAGTCTCAATTAGATTTTGAGGTTAAGGCTGTGATAGAAGATTTACCCCAAAACACTGATTTTCGGTTCACGGCTTTTCTTCCCTTCAAAAAGATGGAAGTAATGGGCTGGGCGGGAGATTTTTGGGGAAACAATAACTGCCGGACTTTTGCGATGCTGGCACCTGGAACCGATTTGACCACATTCAATGAGAAATTCAAAGATTTCTCTCTTCGAAATGCAGATATCAAAAACACGAGTGATTTTCTGTTTCCGATATCTTATCTTCATCTAAAGAGCGAATTTGAAAATGGAAAATCGGTTGGTGGAAGAATAGATCTGATCCGGATGTTTGGTCTGGTAGGAATTGTCATCCTGCTGATCGCTTGCGTCAATTTTGTCAACCTCAGCACGGCTCAAAGTGAAAAACGAGCCAAAGAGGTAGGCATCCGAAAAGTTTCCGGTGCTGACCGGAGCATGCTGATTGCTCAATTTCTCGCTGAATCTGTTTTGATTTCTGTGGCAGCATATGTCTTGGCTTTGTTGATGATCACCCTGACTTTTCCGGGATTCAATCAATTGATCGGTAAGGAACTGAGTTTGCCTTATAATCAACCCTATTTTTGGTTTTTTTCTCTTGGATATGTATTGCTGACGGGTAGCCTCGCAGGAGCTTATCCTGCATTTCTACTGAGTTCGTTCAGACCTGCAATGGTTTTAAAGTCCCACATGAGTTTCACAAAAACTTGGTTTAAACCAAGAGAAGCTTTGGTAGTTTTCCAGTTTACCATCGTGGCGGTCTTGATTGCCAGTACCTGGATCATTCGAAATCAAATGCAATTTGTCCAAACCCGAGACTTTGGGTTGAATACCGAAAACTTGATTTACCACCAAATGACGGGATCACTGAAGACAAACTTTTCAGCGCTGCGCGGCGAAGTAGAAGCCTTGCCAGGAGTGATATCGATTTCCAGTACTTTTTCTCCTTTCACCGAACAATACAGCGACACTAATATGATGAAATGGCAGGGAAAAGATGATGCATTCATGCCTACAATCCAACGGATGGGAGCAGATGCCCATGTGGTGAGAACCGCCGGATTGGAACTCATTGCAGGTCGTGATATCGATGTTTATACCAATCCTGCAGATAGTTCTTCAGTTTTGATTAATGAAACTGCTTTGGGATTTATGGGATTTGAAAATCCTATCGGAGAGATCATCAAAGACGGCGATGCGGAATATCATGTTATCGGCGTGGTCAAGGATTTTATCATCGATTCTCCATTTGGTAAGCCGGGCGGGATCCTGATTTTTGGGCCTCAGATCGAGCAGAACTTTATCCATATCCGCCTTTCTGAAGCCGATTTACCAGAAACGATAGCTCAATTAGAGGCGATTTTTAAGAAATTCAATCCCGGTTCGCCATTCGGATATACTTTTGCCGATGAGGTCCACGCCCGAAAATTTGCAGATCAACAGCAAGTCAAGTCGCTAACTACCGTGTTCTCTGTACTGGCAATCTTGATTTCCTGTTTGGGGCTGTTTGGTTTGGCAGCATTTATTGCAGAGCAGCGCAGCAAAGAGATTTCTGTAAGAAAAGTGCTAGGAGCTTCCGTGAAGGGATTGGTGCTTTTACTTTCCGGAGAATTTACCAAACTGGTGCTGATCGCCATGCTGATCGGTGTGCCCATTACTTGGTATGCCATGAGCGAATGGTTGGCAGGATTTGACTATCGGATTGAGCTAGATTGGAAGGTGTTCTTCGGGACAGCTCTTCTTGCGTTGTTGATTGCATTTCTAACAGTTAGCTCTCAAGCTATCAAAGCTGCCATGGTGAATCCGGCGAAGACACTGAAAAGCGAGTGAAGGAAAGTATCTAGTATCAAGACATCAGTATCAAGATTTTAGAAGCAAGAAGCTAGAGAAAGATAGCATGAGACAAGAATTTACGAATTACGAAATATGATTTACGAGGGCTTGAATAGATTTTGGCCCTTGACCAAAGGAAACCTTACAATTTTACCTCCTAACCGCTTTCCAATTCTAAAACTTTCAATCCGCGACGACGGATAAGTATTCCCAATTAGAAACCATGCTCAAAAACTATATCAAAATCGCCTGGAGAAATTTGCTCAAAAGTAAAGTTTTCTCTTTAGTCAATATGGGGGGATTGGCTCTTGGACTAACCTGCTGTATTCTGATCCTTTTGTATGTGAAAGATGAATTGTCTTTTGACAGATTTCAGGAAAATGGAAATGATCTCTATCGCATCAAAGTTACCATGGTTTCACCGAATGATTCAATGACTATTGCTAGTACCAATTCGATACATGGTTCCACTTTTAAGGAAGAAATTCCTGAAATCCGGGAGATTGTTCGGACTCAATCTCAGCCATTTGTCATCAAGAAAGGAGATGAATTACTTAATGCCACTGTGCTTTTTGCAGATCCTTGGTTCTTCGAGATTTTTTCATTGCCCTTGATCCATGGTAATCCCAAAACTGTCTTTTCCGACATCGGCTCAATTGTTCTGACAAAAGAAATGGCTGAAAACTATTTCGGTACCAGTGATGCCCTCGGCAAAGTGGTAGAACTTAAGGTCAATGATCAGTTTGAGTCATTTGTGGTAACCGGAGTTGTCAACACTATTCCGCAAAACTCCACCTTGCAATTTGATAGTATGATATCATTTGCCTGGCAAGAGGCACAAGGATGGACCTCCGACGAATGGTTGGGCTTTTACCTGAATACTTTTGTGTTGCTTTATCCGGACGCAGATCCGAATCAGGTTGGAGCAAAAATGACTCGAATTTTTGAAGGTAATGTGGCAGAAGAACTTGCCAATGCTCCCAGATTTGACCAAAAAGTGAGTTTCAGTTTACAGGCATTTCTTGATATTCATATGGATACCGGGCTGGATAGTGATCGGAATGGAATTACACGAACCAGCAATCCGATTTATTCCTACATTCTGGGTGGTATCGGGTTTTTTATCCTATTCATAGCCTGCATCAATTTTGTTAACCTTGCAGTTGCACGTTCCTTGAAACGGGCTAAAGAGATCGGGATCCGTAAGGTTATCGGAGGTCACAGAGGTCAGTTGATCTTTCAGTTTTTGACTGAATCATTCCTGATCACCTTGATAGCGTTTTTAATGGCACTTGTGCTTTGCCAGTTTGTGCTACCTGTATTCAATGTGCTTTCAGATAAGCAATTGTCATTGAGTTATCTAATGGATTTTGAGCTCATAGTAGCCTTTTTCGGTTTATTGATTGTGACTGGATTGGTAGCTGGATTTTATCCTGCATTGGTTCTTTCTGGTTTTGACCCTTATGAAACGATACAAAAAAGGGCTAAGCTTTTTAAACAAAACTTCTTAACCAAAGGCCTTGTAGTCTTCCAATTCACGCTTTCGATTTGCTTGGTGGTAGGTACAATTTTGATTTTCTCCCAATTCAATTTTTTGACATCCCTTGATTTGGGCTATGAGGACAAAGGCGTGATGAAGGTGAATGGATTTCGGGGAAATGCTGCTGCGCTAGATGCTGTCAAACAGGAGCTTCAAACTATGGCAGAAGTATCGTCTGTAGGTGCTTATAATGGCAACTATAACGGAACTTTGGCAAAAGTCAATAATGAAAATATTGAGTTTGGCTATATCGGGGTGGATGACAATTTCTTAAGTACCCTTGAGATCGAATTGGTCGAGGGGCGAAACTTTTCCTCCGCATTCAGCACAGATCCAGATGAATCCATCATTGTCAATGAGGCATTTTTGAAGCAGGTAGGTTGGGCAAGCGGAGAAGGTCAAGAGGTAGATTTTGACTGGAAAAACAAGAAAATGAAAGTGATTGGGGTGATCAGAGATTACCATTTTGCATCATTGAAGGAAAAAATCAGCCCCTTGGTGCTTACACAGGATCCACAATATCAGTTGGAGTCGCTTTTCATCAAGCTTAATGATGGGTATTCAGCAGAGACAATTAAAAAGATTGAATCGGTGTTTCGCACTCATGTTCCTTTTATGCCATTTGATTACAGTTTTGAAGAAGAAAGCAATCTGAAGCGCTATGAACGCGAAGCTAAATGGAAACAAATGATCACTGCGGGGGCATCGCTCTCCATCTTTGTCTCCTGCATAGGCCTGTTTGGACTGGCCGCTTTCAATGCTGAATCACGAGAAAAGGAGGTGGGTGTTCGCAAAGTGATGGGCGCATCGGTAAACAGTATCGTGAGGATGCTATCCTTGGATTTTGTTCTGCTGATCTTATTTGCCATGGTGTTAGCCATACCGATAGCCTATTTTTCAGGCACGATTTGGCTTAAGGAATTCGCCTACAAAGTGGAAATAGAATGGTGGTATTTCGGTATTGCCGGAGTCTTTGCCCTTGTCGTCGCAATCCTAACAGTGGGAATTGAGTCTTTCAAAGCAGCAATTAAGAATCCCGTAGAAACTCTTAAAAATGAGTAGCTGAAAGTGTCGAGTCTTATCTAGAGCCAAGATGAAAGTATCAAGGCAAGAAGTGAAACAAGGTGCAAGTATCTGGTGTCAAGACAGGAAACCGAAGTCGGACGACCGGAGAAGGACAACTCCCCATAGTCTACAGATTTCATTTTGAAAACGAATCTTCTTAAAAGGGTATAGAGGTGATTTTAGTAAAGGCTGGAGGTTTGATTTTAGTTACAAGACGTTAGACACAAGACAATAGAAAATTAGGTGATTGGTTACTTCAATGGTAAAATGTAAGAGTGGAATTTCGACCGGATCCATCAAGGATTGATACTCCGGTTCTTAAATGAAATTTAAAAAAATAGACTGCGGGAATTGAGGTTTAACAGGGTTAAAATTCTTGGGATGGCGGGTCAAGGAGACAATCACATTAAAAGCAGTGCCTACAGGGATCTAAACAATCCGCCCGTAATCGAACAAAAATGTCCGAGCTAACTAGCAGAAATTCTTAAAAAGTCCATTTAGAGTGGTCAATCCGCCTTTTTTAATGGCACAATAGTAGGTAAATAAATAAATAGAACCGAATAACTCCAACATTATGAATCTTCTGAAAACAACCTTCGTAATTACGCTCCTTGTTTTTCTTTCGCTGCAACTCACTGCTTTTGCAGCTGAGTTTAGAGTGGATCCCTACCTCACTAAGAAATTTACTCTCAATGGAGCCGGTAATCTCCATGTAGAAACCTCAGGATCTGCTTTCTCCGTCACTGGAGCAAGTGGCAATAGCGTCGTGGTGGACATGTATGTGAAACTGGACGGGAAAGAAATGGAGACAGAAAATGCCGCAGTAAAAAAGGAACTTGAAAACTATACCATCAATATCAGCCAAAGCGGCAATACTATTTCGCTGATTGTAAAAAGGAAAAATCACAGCATGCGAAGCAAAATTAACCTGTCCTTTAAAATCCAAGTGCCCAAAGAAATGTCTTCCAAATTTCAATCCAGTGGGGGGTCAATTGCGATAGCTGGACTGAAAGGGAATCAAGATATTGCGACGAGCGGTGGAAGTATCACCGTACTCAACAGTGAAGGGAATCTCAAAACCCGAAGTTCAGGGGGATCATTTCGAGTTGAAAACTTCATAGGTGGGGTAGAGGTGCAGACCAGTGGAGGTTCCACCAAAGTCGATGGACTTACCGGAGATTTGATAGTGGGAAGTTCGGGTGGAAGCGTAAATCTCGCAGCTATCAGAGGTAGTATCAATGTAAATTCCAGTGGAGGATCTATCAAAGCGGAGCTCTCCAGCGTCGAAAAATCACTGAGTATGAAGTCCAGCGGAGGCAGTATTACTGCAATCGTCCCCAAAGGATTGGGTATGAATCTAGACTTAAGTGGCGGAAGGGTAAACTCCTCGCTTTCAAATTTTGATGGAGAAATCAAAAAAGACCGGATTTTAGGCAAGATCAACGGAGGAGGGATTCCGGTGACAATGCATAGCTCCGGGGGCAGTATCAACCTCGAGTTTAATTGAAGGGACAAGATGCTAGATTCAAGAGCCAAGACTCAAGACACAAGATCTGATATTTTCAAATAACTAATAACAAATAACTTAATAACATTTACCCAATACCCTTCCAAACCCCCATGCTCAAAAACTACTTCAAAATCGCCTGGCGCTCACTTTCCCGAAGCAAATGGGTTGGGGCGATCAATATTTTGGGTCTGACTATCGGGATGACAGCAGCGTTGCTGCTTTTTTTGGTAGTATCATCCGAACTCAGTTTTGATAAGTTTCAAAGTAAATACGAGCAGGTCTATCGCATCTACACGCAGGATAAAACTCAAGATGGGTTGGAGTACACGCCGGGGGTGGCCAATCCATTTCCCGATGCACTGATGAGCGAAAAGCTCGGCTTCGAAAAGGTGGTACCGGTGATCGTCCACCATCAGGTGCAAGTCAATGTCCAACGAGACGGTAATTCCCAAACTCCCGAGAAACACCTCGCGGAAGACCTGTTTTTTTCTACTGCCGAATTCAAAGACCTGTTTGATTTGGAATTTATTTCAGGAAGTGAAAAAGCCCTAGATGAGCCCGATCAAGTCGTTTTGAAGCAAACTGCAGCCGAGCAATACTTTGGTAAATGGGAAAATGCCTTAGGTAAATCGATTGAATTGACCAACGGAATTTCACTTTTGGTAGGAGGTGTGGTGACTGACATTCCAGCCAACAGCAATTTTTATTTTGACCTGCTCGTATCGTATGTGACCATTCGGTCTCACCAGGATATTTTTGGATATGATCTCAAAGAGTGGGGGAGTACGGGGAGCAATTTCCAGGTCTATGTCTTGACTGATTCAAATGCCGATCTGACCATGCTGCAAAGGCAATTGGATGGATTTTCTAAAAAGCACTTTGAAGGCAGAGGGACCTCAATCAAATCCCACAGGTTGCAGCCGCTAAGCGAAATTCACTTCAATGCTGATTTGGAACCGCTGAGTGGCAGGACTGTTCGGAAGTCCACGATTCAAACTTTGGTCCTTGTTGGTCTATTCATTCTGGTCATGGCATCCATCAACTTTATAAATCTGACCACTTCCCTGGCTATAGGGAAAAGCAAGGAGATCGGCGTCCGCAAAGTGATGGGAAGTTCAAGGGCTCAGCTGATTATCCAATCCTTGGGAGAGACATTTCTTTCTGTGCTGATTTCGGCAGGTTTGGCCTTGATTTTGGCTAATCTGTTGTTGCCATTTTTGGACAAAATTGCTGATGTACCGGCTGAGGTCAATTTATTTCAGCCAGTGATGGCAGGATTTATAATTCTGCTTTTACTAGTCCTCACACTTCTTTCAGGTTTTTATCCTGCACTGATTATTTCGGGATTTAAACCCATTCAGGCATTGAAAAACAAGTTTCAGGGAGCAGAAATTGGCGGTGTTTCCGTTCGAAGAGGGTTGGTCGTCCTTCAGTTTGCGATCGCACAAATCCTCATGATCGGTACTTTGATCGCTGTGCGGCAGATGAACCTCGTTCAGGAAACTGATTTGGGATTCAATAAGGAAGCAGTCTATTACATGGAAGTGCCAAGTGATTCAAAGGAAAACCAAAGAATAGAGACTTTCAAGCAAGAATTGCTTCGGATTCCCGGTGTGATGACTGCGAGCATGCATTCGGATGTGCCTTCCTCAGACAACAACTCCGCTACAAACTTTTATTACGATCAGAAAAGCGAGGATATCCCTTTTCCCGCATTTCTCAAGTTCGCAGATGAAGACTATTTCATCCTCTACGAAATGGATTTTGTAGCGGGAACCGGATATCCAGCAAGTGACACCGTCCGAAATGTGGTGATCAATGAAACCATGGCTAAAAAACTTATGATTCCTTCCGCTGATGAAGCCATTGGAAAATTAATACGCTTGGGAAGTGGGCAATGGGTACCCATTACCGGAGTGGTCAGGGACTTTACGGTAAATTCCCTCCGAGAGGAAATAAAGCAACTGGTAATTACAAGTAGGAATTCCCAATACCGTCAAGTGGCAGTTCGCCTTGGCAAATCTGCCGGTCAGGCAACGCTAACTTCAATTCGGGAGCAATTTGAGTTGGTCTATCCGGAACAGATCTTAACAGCGACTTTCCTGGATGAATCGATTGCGCGATTTTATGAATCAGAACAGAAGCTCGCCTTGGTGTATAAGCTTTTTGCAGGTTTGGCACTGCTGATTTCCTGCATTGGGTTATATGGATTGGTGTCTTTTATGATCGGTCAGAAGGTAAAGGAAATCGGTATCCGTAAAGTGCTTGGAGCATCCGTTGGACAAATCACCTACCTGCTTTCCCGTGAATTTATCATCATGGTCTTTGTTGCCTTCGGGATAGCAATTCCCTTGGCGTATTTCATGATGAAAGACTGGCTGGAAACCTTTGCCTATAAAACCGAATTGTCCGCCGGTTTATTCCTACTGGTAATGTTTGCTTCGCTGGTTCTGACTATCCTTACTGTCGGTTCAAAAGCAATTCGGGCAGCTATAGCCAATCCGGTGGATAGCTTGAAGGATGAGTGATTTTAAAGTATCAAGTATCAAGACATAAGTATCAAGAAATGAGATGAAACGACAAGCAAATTTCGGAATTGGGATTTCGGAATCAATAACTAATAACTAATAACCTCCTGACTTCCCAACCTCCCAACCTCCTGACTTCCCAACCTCCTAACTTCCCAACCCCATGTTCAAAAACTACTTTAAAATCGCCATTAGGAACTTGACTAAGAACAAGCTTCATACAGGAATCAACCTAATAGGCTTGTCTTTGGGTCTGGGAGTCAGCATCCTGATTTTCTTTTTTGTACAATTTGAATTGAGTTTTGATGATTTCCATCAAGAGAGCGAACTGATTTATCGTGTTCAGCGCCATGAAAGGATTGATGGAGAAATAAATGATTCCTACTCTGTTCCAATAATTACTGCCCCCGCGTTGGTGGATGAATTCCCTCAAATCACTCATGTCACCCGCGTGATTGGGGGATCTGCACAAGCCTATTTGGATGAGTCGACAACCCAAAGTCAAAGCTATTTGATGGTTGGTCCTGATTTCTTCAAAATATTCGATTTTGAGCTAATCCAAGGAGATAAAGAGCAAGTGTTGACTGACAAATTTGGTGTAGTTATCACTGAAAAAGTAGCACAAAAATACTTTGCTGATGCAAATCCGATCGGGAAAAGTATCCGAATTCGAATGGGGGATAACTTTGAGGAGTACCAAGTGGTAGGCTTGTTGAAAAATCCACCTGCCAATTCCAGTATTCAGTTTGAAATGCTCATGAATGATCAAAACATGGACTTTTCAATTGGAAAGGAAATGCAAAATTCCTGGTACAATGTGTTTGGTGAAACCTATGTGAAAGTAACTAGACCGGATGTCAAATGGGAAATTGAGTCCGGAATTGATCCGATGATGAAGAAAGTTTTGGGTGAAAATTACGTAAAAGGAGACTACTTTTTTTCTTTGCATGCCATTACCACAATGCATATTTCGGATAATCCAAAAAATGGTATGGTGGAGACCACACGTCCCGATTTGCTTTTGATATTGGCAGGAATAGCTTTTTTGATTCTTCTAATAGCCTGTATAAATTTTACTACAATGGCAATTGGCAGGTCCACGACAAGAGCCAAAGAAGTCGGTGTACGCAAAACTATGGGCGCGGAATTCAGCCAGTTGGTTCTTCAGTTTCTGACCGAAGCCTTTCTGATTACTATCTCCGCAGCATTAGTGGGATTGCTTCTCGCTGAAGTTCTTCTTCCGACTTTCAATGACCTTTTTGAAAAGAAACTGGAACTCGTATATGGACCTATTCAACTTGGAATTTTAATCAGTTTGATACTGGTAATCACGGGATTGGCAGGAGCTTATCCAGCGTTTTTTATATCAAGTCTTCGTCCGATTAAAGTTTTGAAAGGAAATCTTTCGGTACGCTTTGGGAAGCAGGCCTTAAGAAAGGGACTGGTAGCATTTCAGTTCTTTATTTCCTTTTTATTGATTGCAACTACCCTGATTATGGTGAATCAAATGAGCGCCATTCGGGAATATGATCTTGGATTTGATCAGGAAATGGTAGTCTTGGTGGATATTCCCGATGTACCAAGCACCAGTTTTGTAAAGTCAATTTCGGAAGGGTTTCAGCAGGCAGAGAAGTTTAGACAGGCGCTGACAGGACGAATAGAAGTGAGTTCTGCAGCACTTACGATATCCATTTATGGAGATAATGCATTTTGGAATGCTGGTTTTCCGCTGGAGGATGGAAAGCAATTTAATTTCCGGGTAAACTTTGTGGGAGGAGATTACATCAAGACTTTGGGACTTGAAATAGTGGAAGGAAGAGACTTTTTAGTTGAACCTGGAGCAGATAGTAGCGCAATTTTGATCAATGAGAAATTTGCACAAGCGATGAACTGGACCGATGCCACAGCTCAAATGCTTCCGAACACAGATTTTAGTCCCCATCAAATTGTGGGAGTGGTCAAGGATTTTCACCACTCCTCTCTTTATCAGGAAATCGAACCGGTAATGTTGGCTAAAAGTCCTATGACTGTGTTCAGCGGAATCACAAATTTGAGCATTAGCTCGTCCACAAATCCAAAAGTGATGGTAAAGGGTACTGGGACGGATTTTGAAGCTTTCCGGTCCATGTTGGAGCAGGAGTGGGGGAAAGTTTTTCCATCTGAGGCTTTTAGTTTCAGTTTTATGGATGAAGCAGTGGAGGCTCAGTATCGAGCCGATGAAAGGCTCGGGAAAATGGTCTTTTTGGCAGCTGGAATTGCAATTCTGATCGCCGCGATGGGCTTGCTGGCAATGGCAGCTTTGAGTATCGCCGGTCGAACCAAAGAAATCGGAATCCGAAAAGTACTTGGTGCTTCGAGCCTGAGTATTTCTTGGATGTTCAATAAAGAGTTTCTGTTTATTACGCTTGCAGGAGTGCTGATTGCATTACCGTTAAGCTGGTATCTGATGCAAGATTGGATTGCTCAATTTGCTGTCCGAGAATGGCCATCATGGATAAGTTTCATTGTTTTGGCACTTGCTGGGATTGGATTTACACTGGCTATCGTCTCTGCTCAAGCATTCCGTGCAACTCAGATGAACCCTGTCACAACCCTGAAAGATGAGTAGTTGGGAAGTAGCAAGTATCAAGAAATTAGAAGCAAGAAGCGAGATACAAGAAGCGAGACAAGATTTTCGATTTGTGAAATACGATTTACCAGGGCTAAGATAGAGTTTGGATTTTGACCAAAGGAAACCCTACAACTTTACCAACTGACCACTTTCCAACCTCCCAAGTTCATAACCCCATGTTCAAAAACTACTTTAAAATCGCCTGGAGAAATCTGGTTAACCAAAAGCTAAATAGCTGGTTATACATCTGCGGGCTTGCTATCGCACTGATGTGTGTGCTGTTTATTGGAATTTATGTCCAGGATGAGCAAGGATACGATCAGTTTTTTGAAGGTTCTGAATATGTTTATCGAGTGAATATCGACGGGAAAATGGGGCCTGAAGAGTTCGTGGGAGGAACCACTCCACCTCCAGTTGGAAAAGCCTTGGTTGACAATTTTCCAGAAATCGAGGAGTTTACTAGAGTCTATAAATTGGCACCAGAAAATGTGAGTTATTCATCCGGAGGCGATAAAAAGGTCTTTTCAGAAACTAATCTGTATTCGGTTGATTCCAATTTTTTAAATTTCTTTCCATATCAAATTATAAGTGGAAATTTCAAAACAGGACTATCCGATCCCTATTCCATTGTATTGACGGAGACTATCGCACAGAAATATTTTGGAGATGAAGAACCTATTGGAAAAGAACTTCAATTAGATGAATGGAGCAAACCTTTTAACGTAACAGCAGTGCTTGCTGACCTTCCTTCAAATTCCTCCCTGCAATTTGATCTATTAATTCCCAATAGCGCCAATCCTGTGATTGAGCGCTTTGAATGGAGCTGGGTTTGGCTTCAGATGACCACTTTTGTAAAACTCAATCCTGAGTCCGCAAACCCAGAATCGGTAAGAAAGATTGAAGAAAAACTTCCCTCGATAGTGAAACTTTTGGCAGCTGGAGCTTTTGAACGAATAGGGAAACCTTTCGATGAATTTCTTGCCAATGGTGGTCGATGGAATTTGCAGCTTCAACCATTGGAGGAAGTACATTTAGGTTCTAGCGATATTTTCAGTGCGCATATTTCACATGGTAATCCGACTATTGTAAAGACATTCTTATTCATAGGTTGGTTGATTTTGGCCATGGCCTGTATCAATTGTATGAACTTGACTACTGCCAATGCTCTTCGAAGATCCAAGGAGGTAGGAATAAAGAAGGTTTTGGGATCCTCCAGAATGACATTGTCTGTTCAGTTTTTAATCGAATCAGGCCTATTTAGCCTAATGGCTATGGTAATCGGCACCTTTCTGTTTTATGGTTTTCTTCCTGCTTTTAATCAATTGACAGGTAAAGCTTTTCACATCAATGACTTTACCAACTGGAATTACTTCCTAACCATTTCCGCTTTATGGGTTTTGACCACCCTATGCTCTGGGCTTTATCCAGCGTTCTATCTGAGTAGTTTTGCTCCGATGTCCATTTTCAGGAAAAATGCTCAGGCAGGAAGTTTTTTTAGCGAGCAATTCACCAGAAATGGATTGGTGGTATTTCAGTTTGCGATTTCAACTGCATTGATCATTTCATCTCTGGTTATTTATAAGCAACTACGCTATACCCAGGAAATGAATATGGGATTTGATCGGGAACAGGTACTGCTTCTAAGCCAAGTGGAAAAATTGGGAAAATCTGATGAATCACTGTTGGAAGAATTGCGTGGACTTTCCGGCGTAAAGTCGGTGAGTCTGTCCACCGGTGTTCCTTCCAAATATTCTTTCGGTGATTTTTATATACCCGAACCGTCTGATAAATCTCCGGATGTAATCAAAGACATTGCTTTGGGATCTTTTCAAGTGGATGATTATTTTATCAAGACACTTGGTTTCGAGTTGCTCTATGGAAGATCTTTTTCAGAGGATTTTAATGATTCGACTTCCGTTGTTCTAAATGAAACTGCGGTTAAACAGATCGGTTGGACACCAGAGAATGCTGTTGGAAATCATATCGTCTATCCAGGCAATCGAAATCAACGCTTTGAGGTGATCGGGGTAATCCGGGATTTCAACAATGAATCGCTTCATTCTCCAATCATGCCATTTGCTTTTTTTCATTTTTCATCAAAGACCTTCTACCCAAGGCAGCTGTATGTTTCACTCAGACTCCATGAAGGAAATGCGGCCAATACCTATGAATCAGTAGCTTCCCGATGGAATGAACTCAGTTCGGAAGTTCCGCTGCAAATGAGTTTTCTAAATGATGAAATTGATGCACTCTATCGTGAGGATAAGAAAGCGGGTGTCACATTCGGCGTCTTTACCCTGCTCTCGGTTTTGATTGGGTGTATTGGGCTATTTGGATTGATTGCGGCTACTACTGCAAGAAGGATAAAGGAGTTAGGGGTTCGAAAAGTAATGGGTGCCACAACGCTACAATTGGCACAATTGCTTTCTTGGGATTTTATCAAACTGGTGCTTTTAGCAATTCTGCTGGCCTCTCCTGTGGCATATTGGGCAATGGAAACTTGGCTGGAAAATTTCGCCTATCAGACAGAGATTTCATGGTGGATTTTCATTGTGGCAGGTCTAGTTTCTTTGGCAATTGCTTGGTTTACAGTTAGTTTACAAGTCATGAAGTCAGCATTGGCTAACCCAAGTGGCAGCCTGAGAAGCGAGTAATTGGAAGTATCATTTATTTAGTATCAAATATCAAGTCAAAGAAACAAGAGATTTCGAGGCCATTTGAACATTGAACATTGAACCACCAACAATTCAACTAATAGTCAATTAACTGATTCAACAAAAAACCATGCTCAAAAACTACTTCACTATCGCCTGGAGGAATTTGACTCGAAATAGACTCCGAACTGCCATTCATATCCTTGGACTTTCCCTGGGTATTTCGATTTGCTTTTTGATCTTCAATGTGGTCTGGCATGCCAACAGTTTTGACCGCTTTCACCCAGATCGAGATCAGATTTTTCGGATAAATACCCTGACGGAATATACAGGAGGAGCAAGTTATCCCAACTCCGGGACGCCGGGTCCGCTAGGGGAAGTGATCGATTCAGAGGTCTCCGGTATAATATCAAAAGGAAGGCTAAACACACTTTACCAAATTTTGGTGGTGGTTTCGGAGGGAAATAGAGTCATGGGTAGAACTGGCGAGGCTACTTATGCAGACCCTGGATTTTTTAAAATTTTCCCCAGAAAATGGCTTGCAGGAAATCCTGCCAATGCACTTGAAAACCCAAACTCCGTAGTAATTACTCAAAGCAATTTGCAAAAGTATTTCCCGGGAGTCGAACCGATAGATGCGCTGGGGAAAGAAATAATCTGGATCGATAGAGATACCATCCGAACTCAACTGACCGGGGTGGTGGAGGATTATACCGAAAACACAGATTTCATTTTCAAGAACTTTATATCTTTTTCTACCATCCAAACCGAGGAGCAAAAAGAATGGTATGGCCTTCATAGTTGGGGAAATGTCAATTCCAGTTCGCAGCTTTTCATCAAGGCTGAACCTCTCATTTCGGCCGAAATGCTTAAAGAGTCTCTTAATACAGTTTCTGAAAAGCATTACGAAAAAGATCAGGAAAGCAAGACAAGTTTTACAGCTGAGCCTTTATCAGAAATACATTTCGGTCAAAATTATATTGATTCCTCAGTGTCTAAAGTATTTCTCAATGGACTCATCTATATTGGATTGATTATCTTGGCTTTGGCTACACTTAATTTCATTAATCTTGAAACAGCTCAAGCCATAAGCCGCGCCAAGGAAGTTGGAATCCGAAAAACGCTTGGGGGAAGAAGGGTAGAGCTAATTTTACAATTCTTGACCGAAACGTACCTTCTGGTAATCTTAGCAACCGGTGTAGGATTGGTATTTGTGGAGTTTCTGCGTACCCTTTTTATATCTTATTTGCCGGACGGATTTGCTATGGATTTCTTCGCCATTCAAAATGTCGTTTTCTATCTGGTCTTTCCAATACTTCTTTCAATAGTATCCGGGATTTATCCATCGATGATCCTCTCTGGATATGATCCTCAGCGAGCGCTGAAAGGGGAGAAATTGGCACATCAAGGTTTTTCCTTCGGGGTATTTCTTCGAAAAAATCTGACTGTTCTGCAGTTCTCTTCTTCCATTGCTTTCATCATTTTGGTTTTGGTGCTCAATTATCAAATCAGGTTTGTATCCAGTCAGCCCTTAGGATTTGATAAAGGCGCCATCATGTACAGCAGTCTACCATTTATGTCCGATCCGGATAAGATGGTGCAGCTGCAAGATCGTCTCAATCTAAATTCAGCTGTCAAAGGTTCAAGTTTGAGTGGTAGTCTCGTGTCGTCCACAAGCCTTTGGACATCGGATTCCTACATTCCTGTTGACACTACAGAGAAGCAGCTTTATGTGCAAGTGATGAATGTAGATTCAGCATTTATAAGTGTGAATGGAATACCGCTGTTGGCAGGGAAAAGCCAATTGATCCAGACTGATGAGATTTTGGTGAACAAAAACTTTCTGAAAGAAGCAGGAATAACAGATCCGGAAGAAGGATTAAACCTTGAAATAAGATTCGGTGGAGGGCAAAAGAAGATTGTAGGTGTTTTTGATAATTTTCACTCTAGAACATTACGGGAAGAAATTCAACCCATGATCATGACGACCAATCCAAAATTTTTCCAGTCAGTGACGGTCAAACTTGCGTCTGGTCAAAACCTTGCCGCTGCAAAACAGGAGCTTGAGACCATTTACAAGAGTATTTATCCTTATGAAACTGCTGAATTTAAGTTTTTGGATGAGCAAATCGCGCAATTCTATGCCGAAGATCTGCGGATAAGAAATGTGCTTGGTGCCGCTTGCGTGTTGGCTATTTTGATTTCAATTATGGGATTGTTTGCGCTTTCTTCTCATACGATCGCACAGCGATCCAAGGAAATCAGCATCCGTAAAGTCCTCGGCGCTTCCTTGGCACAGATTCTAGGGTTGATTTCCAAAGAGTATTTCTTACTGGTAGGAATGTCCTTTTTGCTGGCCGTTTTTCCGGCATATTACTTTCTCAGAGATTGGCTTGATGGATTTGAGTATCGGGTCGAGATGCCTTATTTCCTTTTTGTTCTTTCGGGTCTTGGCGTCATGTTGATTTGCCTTCTGATCGTGGGGCTTCATTCCTACATCGCTGCTCAAACCAATCCGGCAAAGGTGTTGAAGGATGAGTAGCACTGAGCAATGTTCAATTTTCTATGATCAATTTTTAGGGATACAAAAATGAAGTAGGTAGTTGCAGTGAGTATTTTCAGTGGTCAGTCTCACTGGTCAGTAGGTAAAGTTTAAGTTGAATCTCCTGAAACATCGGTCATCGGTCACCTGACATCGGTCACCTTTAACCTTTCTCATTTTATCCTTCTGACTTAGTCTTCGATTCCACGATTCGGCGGCCCCAAAATCTCCAATCAAATAACCCACAAGGATTTTGAAACAAAAACCGTTGAAAAGTCAATTTGTCCAATAGATTTGTAGAAGACTCGATTCTAAACTTAAAAAGGATATGGCAATTCGGTTTTGGAAAAGGATAACTTTCCTTTGTATTGTTTTTTCACCTAGCCTTCATTCCCTTGCTCAAGATACTGATCAAGGTTTTACTCCACTTTTTAATGGCAAAAATCTGGATGGCTGGGTCGGGAACAAAGAATCCTATAAAGCCAAAGACGGCATGATCGTCATCGAACCCAAAGGTGGGGGAGGAGGTAACCTTTTTACCGAAAAGGAATACGGAGACTTCATCCTTCGATTTGAATTTCAACTCACGCCCGGAGCGAATAATGGACTTGGTATTCACGCCCCTTTGGAAGGGGATGCCGCCTATGTTGGCAAGGAAATTCAGATTTTGGACAGCGAGCATCCCAAGTATTCGACGCTACAGGAATACCAATACCATGGTTCGGTGTATGGCGTAATTGCTGCAAAGCGAGGCTTTCTAAAGCAAGTCGGGGAATGGAATCAACAGGAGGTAATCGTTCAGCATCCAAAAATCAAAGTAATTCTAAATGGAGAAACCATCTTGGAAGGTGACTATTTAGAAGCGAGTAGAAATGGGACATTAGACAAAAAAGACCATCCGGGACTGAAAAGAAGCAGCGGCCATATAGGTTTTCTTGGTCATGGAGATGTAGTCCGATTTCGAAATATTGCCATCAAAGAATTATAGAAAAAGCTGGATGCTTCGACTTCGCTCAGCACAAGCGACTGATGACGGAAGACCGAAGAAACAAAATTTTTATCCTTATTTGGCTGGAATCTATTTGTAATGAAACTGAAAAAAATAACCCAAGAACCTAATGAACAAGAATTTTCAAATCATTGATCGGAGAGACTTTCTGAAAAAGTCCGCACTGGGTGCGGCAGGAGTAGTTTTAGCTCCATCACTTTTAGCGCAAGCCAAAGCGAATGGTCGCCTTAGAACCGCCCATATAGGATTGGGAGGAATGGGAATGGAAGATCTCCGTGCCATTGCCTCTCATGAACTAGTCGATGTAGTTGCGCTCTGTGATGTGGACAGCAATGCGCTCAGCAATGCTACTGCACTCTATCCCAATGCTAAAACCTATGCGGATTACCGACTGCTTCTATCAGAAATGAAGGATCAGATCGATGCCGTAATCGTGTCTACACCAGATCATACCCATGCTCCGGCATCGCTTATGGCCATGGAAATGAACAAACCGGTGTATTGCCAAAAACCCCTGACTCACCATGTCTCAGAAGCACGTGCCATGCGAAAAATGGCTGAGGATAAAAATTTGGTGACCCAGATGGGGATTCAGGTACACTCTTTCTATGATTACAAACTGGCGACCTTGCTTATTCAGTCAGGGATCATAGGGAAAGTACATACTGTTCGTGCCTGGTCTCCTAAAAACTGGGGATTCGATGGTTCAAGTCCTCAGGGGAGCGATCCTATCCCGACAAATTTGAATTGGAACTTATGGTTAGGAACGGCTAAAAAGCGAAAATATAAAGAGGGCGTTTACCATCCCGGCAACTGGAGAAAATTACTTGATTACGGCTGCGGAACTTTGGGAGATATGGGCGTTCATATTTTTGACACACCATACAATGCCCTTCAACTTGATGTGCCAAGGACAATCGTAAACAATTGCCGCAAGCCAACGGGATTTGGTTTTCCGGAAAACAATGTGGTGACGTATGAATTTCCAGCTACTCCTTACACCGCTGAAACCTTGAAGTGGGTATGGTATGATGGACCTGGGGCACCGGCAAATCACGAAGACCTGAAACTCCCAAATGGCGACGCATTACCTGACCAAGGAGCGATGTTTATGGGTGAAAAAGGGAGATTGTTATTGCCTCACTTCCAACAACTTCCCCGCTTGATTGTGGATGGGAGATATGAAGTTTTTGATGTAGAACCATTCAAACTTGGTGCTCCTGTCAAGGATTACGCCGGTGAAAGTAAAAAGCATTACCATCAGTTTGTCGATGCGTGTCTTGGCAAAGATGAGTGCAGTGCACCATTTGAGTATTCTGCTCGATTGACAGAGACAATCCTGTTGGGAGTCATTGCTGGTCGTTTCCCGAATCAAACCTTGAACTGGGACAATGAAAAAGCGCTCTTCGCAGAGAAAAAAGCCAATAAGTATTTGGGAGGAAAGTATCGGAAGTTTTGAGTAAAAGTACGAAGTACCAAGTACCAAGTATCAAGTACTGACACTTGAAACTTGAACATTGACCATTGATCATTGGTCATTGTCTTCGTCCGCCAGCGAACAAAAATGTTCGACAAAGTAAATGGTGTAAATGCATAAAATAGCCTCAGGAGCGCATTCTGAGGCTATTTTTATGGCATAATAGTGGAAAAGGGGATAGGGAATTTGAAATTGGAGATTTGAGGGATTTGAAATTCTCCAGATGTCCAAAGTTTAGATTTGATTTCACAAACCTTGCAACCTTACCACTTTCCAACTTTCCAACCTTTACCAAAATGTGGAAAAATTACCTGAAAGTCTCCTTTAGAAACCTGAAAAAGCGGAAGCTTTACTCAGGAATCAATTTACTCGGCTTGACAATAGCCCTGGTTAGCTTCTTTGTGATTTCGCTCTACATTCATCACGAGTGGAGTTATGACCGAATGTATTCCAATGCGGATCGGATTTATAAATTCAATCAGGAGTTTGTCTCAGGTGGAGAAAAACAACTGGTCGGCACGACACCTTCCAGCTTAGTACCCACTTTAATTGAGGAGTTTCCGGAAGTAGAAACAGGAACGCTCGTTTTTGATTTGAGTATATTTTCATCCGTCATGGTGAATGCCGGCGAGGGAAATCAGGAAGAATCCCGCTTTGCCTTTGTGGATGAAAATTTTTATCAAGTCTTTGACTTTAAGATTATCGCTGGACAGCGCGCTAGCCTTCTCAATAATCCCAATCAATTGGTTTTGACTGAAAGTACTGCCAAGCGATACTTTGGTTCTGCTCAAAATGCAGAAGGAAAATCTTTGAAAATCAATGATCAAGAATACTTGGTCACAGGTGTGATGGAAAATTTCCCAAGTAACAGTCATTTGGACTTTGATTTTTTAGCCTCCTTCAAGACTCATCGCCATGGAAAAAATCCGGAGTGGTCACCCAGCAACTATTACAGCTATGTAAAATTGCGAGCGGATGCGGATTTGGAACAGTTTAAGGCCAAACTGCCAAAGATGGTGGAGAAATACCTTGGTGAAGCTCAAAAAGAGAATGGTTTTGAAACTGCTTTTTATGCACAGCCTGTCACAAAAATTCACTTAGGCGATCAGTCGCTGAGTTCTGTAAAACCGGGAACTGACATCAGGTACCTTTATATCTTTGGACTTGTAGCTTTACTTTTGATTGCTATTGGGATCATCAACTATGTAAATCTCGCTACAGCAGAGGCTACCGAGCGAAATAAGGAGGTAGGACTACGCAAGGTCATGGGGGCTGACAGATTGCAACTATTCGGTCAGTTTGTTTCGGAATCATTGATTTTGACGGCTGGAGCGGCAGTTTTGAGTTTGTTGATTATTTATCTGGTAGCCCCGCAGTTTGCCAAATTGGGGGGAGTTCCACTGGACTTAACTTTGTTGTTTTCAGTGCCGGGCATCTTGGCTTTGGCTGGGTTGGTCCTGACAGTTGGATTTTTGTCCGGGCTGTATCCATCGGTCATCCTTTCGGGTTTGGAGCCAATCAAGGCCTTGGGCAACAAAGTAAAAATCGGAGGTGGCGCATGGGTTAGAAAGTCCCTCGTAGTGTTTCAGTTTTTTGTATCCATAGGATTATTGATTTCCACTTTTGTAGTCAAAACCCAATTGGATTACATGCAAGAAGTCAATTTGGGATATCAAAAGGAGCAGGTGGTAGCCTTGCCCTACCATTACAACATGCGCAAATCCATTGAAACTCTTAAGCAGGAAATGCTCCGAACCGGCGCTGTCGAATCCATTGCCTTGGCTTCGGATATGCCGATTTTTATCAAGGCAGGATATAGAATTTTTCCGGGAGGAGACAATCAAAATGAATTTATGATCACGGGTTATTCCGTAGACAAAGACTTAGTCAAAACCATAGGCTTGGAAATTTTGGAAGGAGAAAACTTTCTGGACACGGATCTTTCCAGAACAATGGCCTATGATTCCTCAATGGAATACCCCGTCATTTTAAATGAATCTGCACTTCAGCAGCTGGGTTGGAATGCCGGGGAAGCTATCGGAAGAAAAGTGAATTTTGGAGGAGGGATGGCCCATGTCAAGGGTGTTGTTAAGAATTTTTACTTCAATTCATTGCACCATGGAGTTGGTCCCCTTGCGATATTTATTGATCCTGAGCAAGCCAATGTTTTACTGCTAAGACTTCCTGCAGGGAATCCTGCTGTACATCTTGCAAGGCTTGAGCAAACCTGGAAAGAAATGGCTCCTGACCGACCTTTTAATTACAAGTTTGTCGATCAGGAATACGCCCAATTGTATCGCTCTGAAGAGCGCGTTGGGGCAGTGTTTGGACTGTTCTCCGGAATTGCGATTTTTATCGCCTGCATGGGATTATTCGGTTTGGTGTCTTATGTCGCCTTACGGAGAACCCGTGAAATAAGTATTCGGAAAGTACTTGGAGCAACGCAACATGACGTCCTCTCCGTCCTTTCCGCAGACTTTTTCAGGCTGTTGGGATTAGCTGCCGGTTTGGCTATAGGCTTTGGATTGTGGTTTACCGACGCTTGGCTTGCAGCCTTTGCCAATAAAGCCTCCATCGGAATCTGGCCGTATCTGTATGCTGTTTTGATCGTCCTGCTTTTGGCATTGATCACAATCGGGTACCGAAGCTGGAAAGTGTACACCTTAAATCCTTCCAAAACTTTAAAGAGTGAGTAATTGATGTTTGATGTCGGATGACCCATGTTTCCTAACCTCCAAACTCCTGTGCTGAGCAGCTTGCCCGCAGAGGTGGGCAGTCGAAGCATCCAAACATCCAAACCTCCTTACTTCCATACTTCCTTACCTCTAACCTTTCAACTTTACAACCTTACAACTTAACAACCTTACAACCTTACAAAATGATCCAACTCAAAGAAATTGATAAATACATCGAATCGCGTTTTCAGCGGGTATTTATCCTCAAAGGAATTAACCTTACCATCAACGAAGGGGAATTCATCACGCTCATGGGCCCATCTGGAGCAGGAAAATCTACGCTCCTTAATATCCTCGGTTTGCTGGATGAGGACTATGCAGGTGAGTATTTTTTTGGAGATAAAAGTATCCGAAAAATGAAGGATAAAGAGCGCTCCAGCCTGCATAAAAGTGAGTTTGGATACATCTTCCAGGCCTATCATCTGATCGATGAACTCACAGTTTATGAAAATATTGAAACGCCATTGCTCTACCGTAGTGTCTCCTCCACTGAGCGAAAAAGCATCATTGCCAATCTCTTGGACAGATTCAATATGGTGGCCAAAAAGGATCTTTTTCCTGCGCAACTCTCAGGAGGTCAACAGCAATTGGTAGGCATAGCCAGGGCAATTGCCGGACGTCCCAGAGTGCTTTTGGCCGATGAGCCAACAGGGAATTTGCACTCAGGACAGGCCAGAGAGATCATGGAGATATTCCAGGAACTTCACGCCGAGGGAACAACCATCATTCAGGCAACCCATGCCCGTGAAAACGCCGATTTCGGCACCCGATTAATCAATTTAGTAGACGGTAGAATAGAAACTGATGAAGCGATTGCAAAATAAACTCTCCATTACCACGCTTTTAGGCGTCTTCCTGTTAATCGGAACTGTCAAAGCTCAAGATACCATTCCTTTGAATTTTGAAATGGCAGTGGATCTTGCGCTGAGCAAAAATCTGGACTATAAAATCCAGGAAAACAATATGTCCATTCTTCAGCGGGAGAAGCAAGTAGCTTTTCTTTCCCACCTGCCCAATGTGGGGGTCTCCACCAATTTTGCCAGGCAAAGTGGTCAGCAGTTCCAGCAAATCGAAGGTGAAATTGTGGTGACCAATGTGACCAATGATATCGTCGGCGGCAACCTAAGCATGAACATGCCTTTATTCAATTCCGGTCGAAGAATTCTGGATACCCAATCCGCCAATCTCGCCTTACAAGCGGGAGAAAAAGGACTAAACCGGGCTAAACAACAAGTGATCTTTGATGTGTCTCAAAGATATCTCCAGGTATTGTTGGATCAGGAATTATTGCGAATAGCAGGCGAAAACTTAGACAATCAAAAGCAACAGCTTGCTCAAATCGAAGGTTTTGTCGACGCAGGCTTAAGAACCATTTCTGATCTATACAATCAGCAATCCGAGGTGGCAAGACTTGAATCTGTAAAAGTCGATGCAGAGATTCAACTGCAAAATGACCTTTGGTTATTGAGCGAATACCTCCAATTGGCCCCCGGTGTGGTACCGGCAATAGAATCAGTGGAACCTATCCGCGAGACAGGTTCTTTCGATGGCTTGGACATTGTTCAACTCTATGAACTGGCAACATCCAACCGTCAGGATTTAAGTCAACAATCCTTGCTTGCTACATCTTTTAAAAAAGACATGCAAGCCTTGAAAGCGATGTATTTTCCGAGATTGAATGCTTTCTACAATTACAACACTTTCTTTACCTCACTTGACAGTCGTTCCCTTCGGGAGCAGTTTTTAAGGATTTACCCTCAGAATACGCTGGGTATTGGATTAGTGATTCCTATTTTCACAAACTTCCAAGCTCGGCTTGATGTCACCCGCAGTCGCGCGGCATATGAAAATCAACTACTTCGCAAGGAATCGATCGAGCGAAAAGTCTACCAAGATGTGAAATTGGCCCATCAGAATTACTCTGCTGCCCTACGAAAGGAGAAAAATTCCCAAGTCCAGGTTTTGGCTGCCGAAGAGGCATTTAAGGCCGTGAGCGAGCGTTTCCGGCTTGGGCTTTCCAGCTTTGTAGATATTTCAACAGCCAATCAAACGATGGTGAGAGCGCAAGCAGATCTTGCGCAGGCGGTTTATACCCTTTATTTCCAGGAGGTCTTAATGAAATTTGCATTGGGTACCTTGGAGTTTTGATCAACATGAGCAGGAAGAATTTACTACAGACCTGCCTTCGGTAGTCAGGGTCTGCCAAGGTTTGTTGCTACAAAGGCTCGAATGAACAAAGAAGAACTTCAAGGATAACAATAAATTTTCACCACAGAGGGCCACTGTTGATTCAATGGATTTTAAAAAGCAGTCCGAAGACTGCATAATTATGGGTCCAAGCCCGCCTGCATCGGGCAGGGCTGAAGTCTTGAACCAGTTGGGGATCGAAGGCATAAAAGTTTTCTGACAAATTGGAAAATTTCAAATTCTAAATCCCCTTAATTTTCTTAATGGTTAAAAAGACAACAATGGATTTTCATAGGCAAAAAAAAGACAAGCCTATTAGGCCTGTCTTTCAGTTGGTTGAATTGTGGTAGTTGGTGTATTACAGCATTGAGAAGAACATGTCCAAATCCGGGATAAGGACGATACGGGTTCTTCTGTTCAAGGCCATATTGTCTTTGCTGTCATTTTCAACCAAAGGCATGTATGAAGATCTACCGGCAGCAATCATTTTTTCCGGTGCAACTTGATATTTCAGTTGAAGCATCCTGACGATTGAAGTAGCTCTTTTAACTGACAGGTCCCAGTTATCCTCCAAAGCCGGGGTAGAGATTGTTCTTGAGTCAGTATGTCCCTCTATCATGACTTGTAAACTTGGTTCAGCGTTGATTACTTCAGCAAGTTTTTTAAGCAAAGGTTCTGCCTTTGAATTGATTCGATAGCTGCCTGTGGTAAAAAGTAATTTATCCGAAATCGAGATCATTACTACTGTTTTGTCGATATCAATTTGAATGTCATCAGCATCCCCTCCCTGCTCGGTGATATTCTGTCTGATATTATGTCCGATGGCAAGGTTGACTGAGTCCTCCAAAGTTTTGGCTCCGGCAAGCAAGCTTGGATCTACTTTGGTCAGGGTCTCTTTCATTTTAGTTTTGGAATTTTTTGACATTACAGCAGCACCTTCAATACTCAGCATCCCGCTGTTTTTCTCGGACAATTGATCATTGGTCTCCCGAAGCGAGTTGATTCTGGAATTGTATTCTGCTACGCGAGCTTCGATGGCTGACATTTTTTCCTCCAATTCAGCTTTCTCTTGATTGGTGACGGCTAGTTCTGTTTGAGTTCTAAAAAGGTTGCTTTCAAGTTCCGTGTATTTCTTTTTTGACACACAAGAGACTGTCAGGCTTAGGCCAATGATGCCTGCAAGAATTAATGATGTTTTCATCTGATTATAGTTTTTTTTTAAGGCTAGATGGAATCTCGCTTGGCTAGGAATCGTCTTAGTGTTTGGCGTTTTTGTTCTGCTCGATTTCATATGATTATAATTTGTTTTTCAAAGGCCATTTGGAATCTCGCATGAAGGAAAATCATTACAGTGTGTGACTTTTTTTCATGCTCGATTTCATGGCATTTAGTTTTTGATTTCCTCTTTTAATCCAAAAAAGCCGCCACATCAGTAAAATTTGCTTGTGATTAACATAATAGGCGCTGAAAAAGTCCTTCAAAGCTTCAAATCAGCTAATTTGAATTTTTCAAATAGGAATTGGGCAAAAAAAAATGTCCCGATTTCTCAGGACAATTTTGGCATAAGTGCTGATAAACTCCCCAGTATGAGGAGTTGATTTAGCTTATTCGCTCAATCTATTGATGATTTTGAATTCATTCATCACCCGATAGGCAGCCCTTGTAATGTCAGATTGAAAACTAGGTGATTCCTGATCAAATTTAGCAGCGGTGTATCCTTGCCATATCGTGCTGCCCTTTTTAGAGTCAATGACATAAATAACCAACATGCCATTGTTTTGGGCGTATTTGACCTGATTATACGTTTCATCTTTTTCCTGCTCTCGCTCGATTTCGCCTTCCTCATTGCGATAGGTCATCCCTGTCCTGTTGAGCCAATAATCAAACTCAGGTTGCACATACCCCCGATAGCGTATCGAGTCAGAAAAAATTTTGTAACTCACCAGCATATCCGGTTTGTTAAGTTGCTCCCGATAACCCTGTGAACCCAATCTTGCCCCTATGGTAGCATTGAGAACACTCGATAAGGGCGAGGACTCATTTTCACCCGACTCTACAAACGCAAAAGTCCTATATTTTTTAAATGACCCAGTATAATTGTAGTCGTAATCGGTTACATAATCTTTGGAGGAAAAACAGGAGGCTGTAATCACAATAAGGATTAGGAGGAGGGCAGATGAAATTTTCATGGGTTACTAAGATTTGGTTGTTCGGGATATCTACATAGCTATGGCGGGGGTTTAACCCTAGGATCTGAAATTTTGTTTTGTCAAGTCTTTATTTTTCAGTGTTCTAGCAAATCTAATTTATCACAATCTGTTCAAAAAATGTGTTTTTTTTCAGAATCATATCAAAAAATCACCGAGAATTCATTTTTTGGAGAATAGCTGGTGAAAGGCACTGAATTGGAGTTGGGTCTTCGAACGGAAAGTACTTGTTTGTTCCATCACTCCAATTTGCAATGCCAATTTCGGTGATGTACGATATCCCAAGCCTAAATAGATTCTGTTACGATCAAAAAACTGAGAATTTTCTGTTGGCTTTTCTCCATTAATGAAAATCTCATCATATACCTGCAGGTAAATGGCGCCTTTATCACTCAGCTCTTTGGTATTGAGGGGAACATTCACGAAAACCGCATAGCGATAGCGGGTCCGAAAGTCTGATTCTTCAATCCATCGCTGCTCGTATCGATAGCGGTGCGTAAGGCCGATTTTACCAAGCTTCTGTCTCAAAATAACCTCTTGATAGATCCTGTTTTCATGGAAATCTTCCCTGGATTCTCCCAAAGTCCCTGTGTTAATGGATGCATACCCTGCAAGGAAACTTACTTGGCCTGATTTCAAATTATACTGAAGCCCCGTTCTGATAAGCAGTTGCTCAAGATCACCAAGGACATTGTGATTACGATGCTGTAATTCCCCATGAATTGCCCAAGGAGACTCAGTAAATCTGAAATTCCCAAAATACATGTACCAAGCTCCCAACTCGCTTTCCTCTTGGGAAAAAGCAGGAATGGAAATCAGTACAAATAGGATAAGGATCAGAACTTTCTTCATGTGGGAAAAATAGTAAAATAGTGTCAGTAAGTTAGAGTCAAGATGACAGATGTCAGTGTTTGTACTTCCACAAAAAGAATTGACTGTACCAATAACCAATCAACCTATAACTTACTAACCTCTAAGCCCAAATTCAACCTCTACCTACTGATAAAATCAAACTAATCCTGTAAATTGATTTAAACTTTTTAGATATGAACCAGGAAAAAAGAAACTGCCTACATTGCGGAAAACCGATTCAGGGTAGGGTAGACAAAAAATTCTGTGATGACAGCTGCAGAAATACTTACAACAATCAACAAAATGCCGATAGCACCAACCTGATCCGAAATATCAATCATACCCTAAAGAAAAACAGAAATATCCTTCAGACATTGATCCCACTAGGGGAGGATCTTTCCAAGACAACCCGGGAGCGACTGATGCGAGCAGGGTTTAATTTCAAATTTTTCACCCATAGCTACCAAAACAAAAAAGGTAACCTTTACCATTATTGCTATGACTTCGGGTATCTCGAACTTGAAGGAGATTGGTTTTTGATTGTTAAGGGGAAGGAGATTTAGTGGGATTTTAAAAAAAAACAATTAGTTAAATTATTTGTTTCCGCAAAATAAAGCTTGATCCTTGGCCTTTGGCTTAAAGGTTTAATCCTTAAGGATTAATAGGATCAACAGTCTTTAATTTTTACGATTTTACAAAAAACTCCGTTTTTTAAAGGAAATCGCTAAATTTGCCCATATTTTGATATCAATTATTTAAACTTCTATATGCGTAAACTCGCTAGTGCATTAGGTATTGGACTCCTTTTTTGGGCTTCTATGGCCTGTGTTTCCAATGAAAAAATCATCTACCTGCAAAATCTTAATGACAATCAGGTAATTTCTGAGGATGAACTGATTTCGTATGATATACCGGAGTACAAGCTTCAATACAACGACATTGTCGATGTCAACATCCAAACCGAACAAGACTTTCTTTTAAACGGATTTAATAATAAGACTGCTGCTGCTAATCAGCAAATGCAAGTGGCAGGTCAAAGTGGTGGAGACATCTACTATATGACTGGATACACAGTTGATAGAAACGGAAATATCCGCCTTCCAATTGTCGGAGAGATTCAAGTTCAAAATAAATCATTGGAGGAAGTTCGGATGCAAATTGAATCTCAGCTTAAAGAATATGTTAAGACTGAAGTTTATGTCAAAGTCAAACTCGGTGGTATCCGATATTCAGCTTTAGGAGAATTCAAAAGACCGGGTAAATTTGTGGTATTACAGGACAGAATGACCATTTTTGAAGCAATCGCCAATGCAGGTGATCTTACCAATATCTCCAAACGAGATGAAATTTTACTCATCCGTCAATATCCTGAAGGAACAAAACTTCATCGCTTAAACCTAAATGATCGTCAGCTGATTCGATCCCCCTATTATTTTATTCAGCCTAATGATCAGATTTATGCCGAACCCATGAAAGTTCGTGAAGTAGGAGCAGGTGAAAATGCTGCCCAATCTTTGGCCCTTATTATTTCTGCAATAACGGCAGCAGTCCTAATCATCAATGTCGCTACTCGATAAAAATGTATCCGAATTCTCCTCAAGCTAACCCCGGTCAGCAGTCTCCCTTTATGGTAAATCAGGAAGATGAGATTGATTTAAAAGTCATCCTTTTTAATTACCTGCAATATTGGCCTCTTATAATTGCATTTGCCTTTTTAGGTTTGCTTTCAGCTTTTCTGTTTAATAGACTCACGACCCCTATTTACAAGGTGGAATCGACAGTAATTGTCAAAGACGATAACGCTTCCCTTGGTTCTGATCTGTTTGAATCTGCAGGGCTAATGGGACTGCAAGGAAAAAGTAACATCGAGAATGAAATCGGAATTCTCAAATCTTTTTCATTGGCACAGGCCACGTTGGATCAACTTAACTTGAATGTCAAATACTACAAAGAGGATTTTTTAAAGAAAACTGAATCCTATGGTAATTTCCCAATCTATGTAAATGCAGACTGGACCAAATCCCAAGTGGTAGGAGGACTCTTTAAGGTGGAAGTGGTCGATGAAAATACTTTTCTACTCAGTGTGGCAGAAGATGAGTTTTCAGTCTTTAACCCAAAAGACCCTTACTATAAAACCAAGTTAGAAGAACTTGCCCTGAAGCCTGCCATCCACCGTTTTGGCGATCCGGTGAAAGGTGAATTTTTCGAGTTCATAGTCGAAAAAGTGTCTGCCCTTCCTCAGGAAGTCTTTTATTTTCAACTGATTGACACGCCCTCACTAGCTCTATCTTTCAGGGAAAAACTCTCCGCGGCACCATCCAACAAACAGAGTTCTATTGTCATACTAAGTCTCGAGACCCCGCTCAGGAGATTGGGAGAAGACTACCTCAACAAGCTTATGGAAACTTACCTGCAGCGGGAGTTGGATGATAAAAACAGAACGGCCGAAAACACCATCCAATTCATCGATCAACAGCTAAGTGGCATCACGGATTCATTGAGAGGTTCTGAAAATAAACTTCAAAAGTACCGCTCCGAAAATAAAATCTTTAACCTTTCCCAAGAAGGCTCCATCATTTTTGAACGACTTTCTGAATTTGAAAAGGAAAAAGGAGTAAACGAAATCAACCTCAAGTATCTCCAAACCCTGCGCAATTACCTTGCAAGTGGCCAGGCAGGTGAAATGGTTGCACCCTCAATAGTCGGTACAGCCGATCCGCTTCTTAATACTTTGGTTCAAAGTCTATCTGAAATGCAAGCCGACCGGGTAAGACTCACAGCTAATTTTTCAGATCAAACTCCTCAAGTCCGCGATATCAACGCCAGAATCCAGAATACTACCAAAGCCTTGCAGGAAAATGTGAATTCTGCAATCGTGAATACCCAAAATGTCTTGGCGGATTTGAATGGTAGAATCCGAACCATCGAACGGGAAATTAATTCACTTCCGGCGACCGAACGGCAATTGTTGAGTTACACCCGTCAGTTTACCATCAACGAAAATATCTACATCTATTTCCTACAGAAAAAAGCTGAGGCAGAAATCACACAGGCATCCAATATGCCGAGTAACATGATTTTGGATTATGGTAAATCCGGTCAGCTGCCTGTAGCGCCAAAGCGTTCCCTTAACCTCCTGATTGGACTGATCTTAGGGCTAATTTTACCAATTGGCTTTATCACAATTAAAGACTTCCTCAACACCAAAATTGAGGATCCAAAAGAGCTTGAAAAGCAAATAAAAGTGCCCCTGATTGGTATGATCGGAAGAAACAGTTCGGAAGATGCACTGCCGGTGTTTAACAGCCCAAGATCATCTGTCACTGAATCTTTTCGCTCCCTCCGTGCTGATCTCGCATATTTGAGTCCCCAGCGCCAAAGCCTTACACTGCTTTTTACCTCTTCGATTTCTGGAGAAGGGAAAACATTCGTTTCCATGAATATGGCATCGGTCTTTGCGCTAATGGGTAAAAAAACAATATTGATTGGCTTGGATCTTCGAAAGCCAAGGATTGCCCAGGACTTTGGCCTGATCAATGACAAAGGAATGAGTACCTGCCTGAGCAGTGACAAATCTTGGCAATCAGTCGTAAAGCCATCTGGATACGAAAATTTAGATGTGATCCTTTCCGGACCGATTCCCCCTAATCCCGCAGAATTACTTCTTCAGGATAAATTCAGAACCATTATAGAGGAAATCAAACTCGAATACGATGTTGTAGTATTTGATTGTCCTCCGGTTGGCCTGGTTTCAGAGACAAAGGAATTATTTGGATTTGCGGATGTGAGCTTTTACGTGTTCCGTCAAGGATACTCCAATAAAGCGGATGCCCAAATTCTAAATAATTTAGTGGAAAAGGGTGGAATCACTAAGATCTATGGTATTCTTAATGACCTGCATATTGATAAAGGATATGGCTATGGTTACGGCTATGGCTATGGCAGCAATTCTTATGGATATCACGAAGAAGTCTACCTCCCCTGGTGGAAACGGGCACTCAGAATACGCAAGTAATTCTTGGTCTTTTTGACACATAAAATACCCTAAGAAGTCCTCCTGATTTTTTAGGTCATTTATTAATAATATTTAATCGATTATCGGAAATATCCTGATTTATTTACTATTAAAACTCCGCTAAACCTTTGAAACCCCTCAGGTCTAGACCTTTAAAAGGCTTAAATTTTTCAAAAAATGAACTTTTTTTCTTAACTAATAATTTATTATTTTTTGAATGACTTAATCCATGAAAAAATATAAAATTTCGTATAAAATTTGTATTATTTACTAATTTTTTTTTACGCCAACTATTTTTAAAGTGGAGTTTTTTATTAATTTTGTTCTAGCATCGATTGTTATTTTGGCTTAAGATTTGTGTCCAAGTTACCTCCTCCTTAACTAACTTATTTTAATTGATTGCAATAGTTTAATTTTTAAAACCCAAGAAGAGATGGACTATTTTAAGGGATTTTTGACAGGACGCACCTACGTTACTAAAAGAGTAGCCGGAGTTAATTTCCGTTATTCGTATTCGGATAAGCCGGTTTTTTTCGACCCCTTCGGTATGCTTGATGAGTTCAAGCAAAGGTCTTCAGACAGTTCTGTACAACGTATTGAATTAAAAACCTCATTTTCAGAACCTTTTCCAGGCTTTATTTATCCTGTAGCGAAGGATTCCCCATCTGTTCAATGTACTTGTTCTAAAAATGGACAAGAACTAAAAACCACAAGATTTACCTTCAAAAATGGAATCTATCCGGTAAGCTTTTACCGGTTCGAACTCAATGGAAATTTGGTGGGAACATTTAGACGGCAATATGACTATGGTGCCCAATTTCAGACTATTGGTCTCCACCTTGCCACTATCATCCAAAGTGCAATGGATCCGGAAAAAGAAAAATGGCTTTGGGAAACTGAAAGTGGTGCCCAGATTTTTTTGGAGAATTTTGGCAACTCTCAGCTTTGGGTTTTTCAGAATTCAGAGCTCCTTGACATTTAAAAATAGGCTGTATAAATGAAACGCAACACACCGCATTTGAAAATTGTAAACCTTATTTCTGGAAGTAAAAAGCATTTTCTTGAATATGAAAAAAACAATAAAAAATTGGATATTAAATGAGTTCAGAAACAACTCAGTTTCGTACCTTTAATCTTAATACTTACATAAAATGGATTAAATCTTCGATTTGAGGCTCATTTTTTAAAAAACCGGTAAACCTAAAATAATTGAGTCTTCTGTGACTCAGTTTCAAATTCACAATCAGCTAAGACTAGCGCGTAAAGAGCATTTAAAAAAGAAAATCAGCCCATACCCGGATAAAACAATCCATAGTTCTAAGGCTGATTCATTTCTTTTTTTTCGCGAAGCTGGGACTGAAAGGGCGAAGCTGTATCTCATACTGTCTTGTGAAAGGGTTGTTTATTTGATTTAACTTTCTCACAAAATTCCAATTAGGCCATAGCTACTGAGCACTGACAAACGCCAACAGCTGATTAATTCTCCGAAAACAGTTTGGATCCTGTTTCAAAGTAGAACGCTGTTTGGAAAGCTTCCAAAATCTGAATTCAAAGTATTCCACGGTATCAGCAATCCTGTAAATATAGTTTCAAGTAACTTTAAACTGGATCCTTTTAAATTGATTCTTCTGATCTTTTCCGATTATGTCCTCAGGGAGCGCTCCCGAAAAACAGAAGTTTTCCATTCAGATTTTCGCTGCTTGGAAATGGCTTCTTCTGAATCCATGGATTACCTTAAAAAATCATTCAAAAACTTTTAAAACAAGGATTTGAAAGCGATGAAAACATAGAATCTATTAAAATTCTATACCTTGCCAAAGGTTCAAGCACCTGGCTCAGATCACTGTCCTTCCAAAATGAGAGCTGCTACTTATTAAACAGAAACCTTTAAAAAGGAAAATAAATAATCTTGTTCTAACCTTGAAGTCAAGTGGTTCCATAGGATATAAATAACACTAACCCTTAACCAATTAACTCTCAAACCTTCAATACCCAACCATGAAACGAATACTAGTCACCGGAGGCGCCGGATTTTTGGGATCTCACCTTTGTGAACGATTACTGAGTGAAGGCAACGAAGTGCTCTGCGTAGACAACCTTTTCACAGGAAGAAAATCCAATATTCACCATCTCCTCGATGATAAGAATTTCGAATTTCTGAGGCACGATGTGACTTTTCCTCTCTATGCTGAGGTGGACGAAGTGTATAACCTTGCCTGTCCTGCCAGCCCTGTTCATTATCAGTTTGACCCGGTTCAGACCACCAAGACATCCGTAATTGGTGCCATCAATATGCTCGGCTTAGCCAAAAGGCTTAGAATAAAAATCCTTCAGGCCAGTACTTCCGAAGTTTATGGCGATCCGGAAATACACCCCCAACCCGAATCCTACAAGGGCAGTGTAAGTACCACCGGTATCCGTGCCTGCTACGATGAAGGAAAGCGATGTGCCGAGACCCTCTTTTTTGATTATCACCGACAGCATAAAGTTGCGATTAAGGTGATGCGGATCTTCAACACCTATGGTCCAAGAATGCACCCCAATGACGGCAGGGTAGTCAGTAACTTCATCGTTCAGGCCTTGAAAGGTCAGGACATTACAATCTTTGGAGATGGCACCCAAACCCGGAGCTTCTGCTACGTGGATGACAACATCGAAGGGATGTATCGCCTGATGAATTCCCGGGACGGATTTACCGGGCCCGTGAACATTGGCAATCCCGGTGAATTCACCATGCTGGAACTCGCCCAATTGGTCATCGAAATGACCGGAAGCAAAAGCCAACTGAAGTTTTTACCACTTCCTCAGGACGATCCTATGCAGAGACAACCTGTTATCGATTTGGCAAAAAAGGAACTCGATTGGGAACCGAAAGTAGATCTCCGAACAGGATTAGTGAAGACGATAGCCTATTTTGATAACCTGCTGAAGGTTGGATATTAGTTAATTGTTACGCGGTGGCGGTATGTCAGTCCGAGCGAAGTCGAGGACTCCCTTCGGTCGGTGAGATAGGGGGTTCACACGGAATGGACCACTATAATGCAGTCTTCGGACTGCCATCCATTGGAGATTTCAGCAAACTTTACACTCCAGGGTAAATAATTCTTTAACCGCAAACCTGCCTGCCGGCAGGTAGGGAACACAAAGAAGCGCAAAGGATTTTCACCACAGAGTTCTCAGAGAGAAGGAGTTTCTAAAATTTGATCTTAAATTGGACTTAATTGCTACTTGGCTCGACCTGCCTTTTCAAGCTAACAAAGGCTCTTCGCTTCGCTCTGCAAACTGATCACTGCGACTGATCACTGATCACTGCGATTGCCAACTGCACACTAAACACTACTCCTAAGCACTACGTATGCAGAGTGGAGGCAATAAGTATATGACATTCATTATTAAGGAAAAAAAAATGATATGGAAACATTAATTGTTAAAGTTGATAATAAGAAGAATCAAGCCTACCTAAAGGAGTTGCTTCTTAAACTAAATTTTGTAGTAGAAGTTAATACTGAATCTTTCTCCGAACAAAATCAATTATCCGGATACCCAAATGTTGCTGGAAAATTGCATACATATTCAGATGCAAATAAATTGAAGGAAGAAGAAACAATTTGGAAGAAAGTAGTTACTGAGAAGCATGGCATTCATTGATGCAAATTATATCTTGAGATATCTGCTGCAAGACAATCCAAAGCAGTTTTTGATAGTAAAGGAGGTAATCGAAAATCAGGAAATTTCCCTAACTGACTTTATTTTCGCTGAAGTAGTTTATGTTCTTGAGAAAGTATATTCGGTGCCCAAAAGTGATATAAAAGAGTCTTTGGGAGGGCTCATAAAGTATAAATACTTATTCATGGAGAATAAAAATGTTATTCTTAAATCCCTGCAAATTTATTCCGAGAATAAAATTGATTTCGCTGATGCGCTACTCATTGCTTACCATCAAGAAAGTTCCAATACCATCCTTCATACCTTTGATAAAAAGATTCTCAAAATAATATCCTTAGAATAACCGTTGAATTCGTACACTCTTGAGACATACGGGAACACTATAATGCAGTCTTCGGACTGCTATCTATTGGAGTTTTCAGCAAACTTTCCACTCCTAGGTAAGTAATTCTGTAACCGCAAACCTGCCTGCCGGCAGGTAGGGAACACAAAGAAGCGCAAAGGAATTTCCCCACAGAGATTCTCGGAGAAAACGAGCTTCTAAAATTTGATCTTAAATTGGACTTCATTCCTTCTTGGCTCCACCTGCCTTTTCAAGCTCACAAAGGCTCTTCGCTTCGCTCTGCAAACTGCCCACTGCGACTGCAAACTGACTATTTGGTAAAAAATCTCTGCGTTCACAGCGCCTCTGCGGTGAATCATTTTTTCACCACAGAGTTCTCAGAGAGAAGGAGATTCTAAAATTTGATCTTTAATTGGACTTCATTCCTACTTGGCTCTACCTGCCTTTTCAAGCTCAGAAAGGCTCTTCGCTTCGCTCTGCAAACTGACCACTTACAATTTACCCACAGCAATGCTAACCCCAATACAAGACAGTAAAATCGCCATTATCGGCTTAGGTTATGTCGGCCTTCCGCTTGCAGCTGCTTTTGCAGAAAAATTCAAAACCATTGGCTATGATATCGATCCAAAGCGGGTAGATGAACTCCAAAAAGGTCATGACCGAACACTGGAAGTAGAAGATGCATACCTCCAAAAAGTTTTGGCCAAAACATATCTGGAATTAGAGGAAAAAGGAAAGGGTTTGATGATAACGGATGCAGTTGGACCAATCTCTTCTGCCAATATTTACATCGTAACTGTTCCAACACCGACCGATAAGAACAACCGACCTGTTCTGACTCCTATGCTGAAAGCCTCAGAAGCGATCGGTAAAGTCTTGAAAAAGGGCGACGTGGTGATTTATGAATCCACTGTTTATCCCGGAGTGACAGAAGAGGAATGTGTTCCTGTATTGGAAAAATTTTCGGGTCTGAAATTTAACGAAGACTTTTTTGCAGGATACTCACCGGAGCGAATCAATCCGGGTGATAAAGAACATACTGTCACCAAAATCCTGAAAGTAACCTCCGGAAGTACCCCTGAAATCGCGGAATACGTGGACCAGCTTTATAAGTCCATTATAACTGCCGGGACTTTCAAAGCTTCCTGCATTAAAGTGGCCGAGGCAGCCAAAGTGATTGAAAACTCACAACGTGATATCAATATAGCCTTTGTCAATGAGTTGAGTAAGATTTTCAATTTACTTGATATCGATACTCAGGAAGTATTGGCAGCAGCAGGTACCAAATGGAATTTCCTACCATTTAAACCCGGACTTGTGGGTGGACATTGTATCGGAGTGGATCCGTATTATTTGGCCCAAAAGGCTCAGGAAGCCGGTTATCATCCGGAGATAATACTGGCCGGTCGTCGACTCAATGACTCCATGGGAAAGTATGTCGCTACTGAGGTGATCAAACTAATGATGCGCAAAGACCTGAAGGTCTTAGACTCCAAAGTGCTGATTTTAGGTTTTACTTTCAAGGAAGATTGCCCGGATGTCCGAAATACCAGAGTAATAGATATTTATAATGAACTCAAGTCTTTTGATATGGATGTCTGCGTCTATGATCCTTGGGCAGACCCGGCTGAAGTCCTGCATGAATACGGTGTAACGGTCATCAATGGCGGGACCAAACCTAATTTAGAAGATTATTCGGCCATTATCCTGGCAGTAGCTCACCAGGAATTTCAATCCTGGCCGATTCAGAAATCCGGAAATCAGGTGGTGTTTGATGTTAAATCGGTTCTGGAAAAAGATAACGTAGATGCAAGACTTTAGAAGAACAGAAATAATTTATAGGTAGTTATTTTAAATGTCTTGATAATAATTAATATATCTATATTTAAAATATATGATTAAGCCTAAAAGCCTGTTTTCAAATGCTCTTTGGAATATTTCCGCTACTATTTTAATGGCTTTAGCTGGATTTCTGATCGTTCCTGTATTAATTAAAGAAATTGGAATAGAAAATTTTGGAATTTATGCAATTATATTAATGGTAGGTGGTTTTGCTCAGCTTCAAAGTCTCGGTCTTGGAGAAGCGACATTAAAATATGTGTCTCAGTACTACGCAAAAAATGATATTAAAGGTGTAAATAGAGTTCTTGGTTCTACTTTAACTGTATATATTTTTTCAGGTACTATTATAAGTGGTCTGATTATTTTATTTTCTACATATATCATTGGTTTATTCAAATTAAGTCCCGAAAATTTTTCAAATGCCTCGTATGCATTGCGTGTTTCAGGGGCATCATTTTTAATTACCATGTTTAGTTCTGCATTTAAAACGATTCCAGAAGCAGTTCAAAGGTATGATGTTTTAAATAAATATAATCTGATAATGATGATTCTTCGTTATACCTCAATGTATTTTGTTGCCACTTTAGGTGGTGGTATAGTAGGATTGACTTACCTAACACTAGTTAGTGCCATTTTTGATGTTTTTATTTACGGGTTTTTGGCAAAAAAAATGATACCGGAGATTTCTCTTTATCCAAACTTTCAGAAGCACGGGATTCATGAAGTTTTTGGCTACGGAATTTTTTCATTCTTAAACGACTTGATTCAAAAAATTTCTACCTACGTCGATCAATTTGTTTTAGGAGTGTTTTTTAGTGCTGCGAGTGTGGGTTATTTAACTGCTCCAAAAGATCTGATTATTAAGGCTCAAGGTTTAACGGGAGCAGTCTCTCAAGCTTTATTTCCTAGGTTTAGCTCAATGGAGGAGGGTGAAGAAATGAAAAGGCTATATGTGACAAGTTTATGGGTTTTAACTATTTTTTCAATTATAATTTTTGTTCCGTTAGCTATCATTATTCCATATTTCCTATCTAAATGGTTAACCCCTGCATTTGCTCAAAATGGATCATCATTTGCAAGACTTTTTTGCTTGGGAGTTGCGTTTAATGGTGGTGTTTCAGCTTATTTTGCATTATTGAAAGGAACAGGTCGAATAAAATGGTTAACTAATATTATTTCCACCTTAACCGTTATATCAATCTTTTCATCCTTTATATTAGTTTATAAGTTTGGCATTATAGGATCCGGTATTCGTATTCTTCTTTTCTCATGGGTCGGAAGCACACTTTGCATATATATAGGTAAAAAAGTATTTTTGGATTTTAATACCTTAAGAGTAGCCTTTGAAACAACAATTGTACCCGTATTTTTGAGTTTAGTTTTTTTTTACATGGCAAGTTCTGTTCTTCACAATCAAAATATTAGCACATGGTGGGAAATTATTTATTTTTATACAATTTTATTAGGTTTATTGGTCCTCATTCAATTTGTAGTGAATTGGTTGATTTATAAAGAGGAAGCAATATCTCTTATTTTAATAAATAAAATTAAATATCAAGCATCCAATTTAATACTTAGATTACACAAAAATGTATAAATACTTTAGATGGTTTTTTGGAAAAATTTACCGGATAATTGTTTTTGAAATAAATTTCTGCGGAAGTTTATTATTTCGGTTATTGGAACTATTTGTGCAAATCTTTCCGGAAGATGCAAGAGGTTGTAGGTTAAGAGGATTTATTTATCGTCCTTTTTTAAAGAAATGTGGTAAAAATTTTCAAGTTGGAATTGGTGCAAAACTTGAGCATATAAATCAAATTGAAGTTGGGGATGACGTCTATATTGGTCATAATTGTTGGATAAGTGGAATCAGAGGTGGGATTACTTTCAAAAGTCAAGTAATGCTTGGACCATCAGTAAAAATGGTTAGCAGTAATCACACAGTTTTAAACAAAAGTTTTCGATTCGGTCCAGGTTTAGGTGGTCATATTACAATAGGTCCAGGGACATGGATAGCAGCAAATTCTGTTATTACAGCTGGAGTACAGGTTGGTGAATGTTGTCTAATTGCAGCTGGTTCAGTAGTAACGAAAAATTTTGCATCCTTTAAAATTATAGGTGGTGTTCCAGCTAAAATACTAGGAGATTGTTATGATAGATATAGTATTAATGAAAATTAAAAGCGAGCTATTGTTGTTAATTGAAAAAGCACTACTTACCCCAGTGGAAGTTAAATATTGTAGTCAAACAATATATGAAACATTATTAGGATGTTTAAGACTTTGGGATTCGACTAAAGATATTAAATGGAAAGATCGCGCTACACATGTTTGCAATATTTTATTAAGTATTCAAAGACCAGATGGTGGGTTTGATATAGGATATGACTTTAATTTTGGCAGGTTGCACCGAAAAGGGCAATCCACATCGCCTGAATTAGTTAGTTTAGTAGCTATTGTTGAATATTATAAAAGGTTTCAAGGAGATGATGTAAAAAAAGCTGCCGAACTAGCTTCAAATTGGATTCGAAACAATTCAATTAAAATATCTGATGAAAAATGGGCAATACCTTATGCCCCTTATAGTACAAAAGAAATTATGGTATATAATGGAACTTCGTTTGCTGCAGGAGCGATTGGAGTATATATATCCGTTTTCCCTGATGCTGAATTAGAGATTATTTATCATGGAATGATAAATTATTTATATGGAGTTTTAAGTAATATACCCAATCAGCCAGGAAAATTCTGGTACTATTCTGACCAAAAACGAATTGACCTTTCTGTTATTCAAAAGGATAAAGTTGATTACTATCATCAAATGCAACAAGTTGAGATGCACAGTATGGCTGAAACTTGTGTTAATAGTCCTTTACAATCCAAATTAATTAGTTTTGCCTCAGAACACGTTGCATATATGCAAAACAATGACGGCATAATACCTTATTTAAACGTTAATATGGATATTCATCTCTGGGGTATTTGTTCCTGTGCATCTGGATTTATATTGGCTGGAAAAGTATTAAAAAACAAAAGAGAGGAATACAATGCAAGGGCAGAAAAAATTTTAGATTGGATAGTAACCTATTCCTGGAATGGTGATTATTTTTATCCGATAGTTTCGGAAAAAGGTCTAGTAATCAACAAAGATTTCTATGTGAGAAGCGATGCTTGGGTTTTTAACTCTTTTGCTTTGGCTGTAAAAGAAAAGATTAATGATGAAAAATATATATTGATTTGTGAAAAAAGTTACTGTAAGATGGAATCTGTCAATTTCTCAGGAATAGAAAATCATGCCTCAAATGTAAGAATTAGAACAGTAAATAGGATTTTGCTATATTTCGCAAATATTAAAAACAAAATATGGCGAAAATAGCAATATTATATGAATTACTTGGTAGATCTAGAGGAGGCATTGAGGCTTACATATATCATGTGACAGAAGAATTGCTAAAACAAGGGCATCATGTCACTCTGTTTAATGTTCAGGATATTACACCCTTTGATGCTGCCCCAAAAGGTGCAGAAATAATTACCTTAAAACAAAACAAAAAAGTACCTTTTTTTAATTTTTATAGTAAAATATTTAGTTTAAGGAGCCAGTTGAAAAAAAATCTTACAGGTTTTGATCTAGTGTGGGCAAGATCTTTTACGATGGCTTTAGCGGCGATTAAAATAGTTGGTAAGAATAATGTTGTTTATATAAATGCAGCTCCATTTTCTTTTTATGGACAAACAACTTTCAAAGAAAAATTAAGAAACACAAAAGGTTTTATAAGCGTTTTAAGAACAATTTCCTGGGAAATTTCTATTATATCCGCTTATAAATTAGAGCGTAGAGCAATTCTTAATAGTAAAAATGTCTTTCTGAGCAAAGCCAGAATGGAAGAAACACTTTCGTTTTTCAAGTTGAATAAAAATAGCTCAAAAATTTTAATAGTCCCTCCTGGAGTAAATACTCAGCGTTTTAAACCTAAGGATACTTACAATAGTATCGACAATACCTTAAATTTAATTACAGTTTCCCGTTTAGTACCTGATAAAAATATTCAATGCGTTATATTGGCTGTCAAAAAATTAAACTCTTTTAGTATTCCGGTTAAATTGACTATCGTTGGAGAAGGGCCCTATGATCAAAGTCTTAAAAATTTGGTTTTAGAATTAGGGATAAATAGGATTGTTGAATTTGTAGGTCGTCAAGAAAATGTTGAGGAATGGTATCAACGAAATGATTTATTTATATTACCCTCTTTATATGAGGGCTTTGGTAGTGTTTATATTGAAGCTATGTCCAGTGGTCTTCCTTGTATTGCTATAAGTAATAAATCTGGAAAATATAGTGTTGCAGCAGATGAAATTATTGATCAGGGAATCAATGGTTACCTGATGTCTGAAAATGATCCAGATGAGCTTTTTTGTTATTTAGAAAAGTTATATCGAAGCAGTGAATTAAGATTTGAATATTCCAAAAATGCTAGACTCAAAGCTGAAACACAATATTGTTGGGAGAACACAATTATTCAATTGTTTAAAATCTAATATTTTTTATGAATTATATTTTATCTGAAGTCGATATTAAAAATTCATAAAACATTACAGAATATCATTATGTTTTTAATAATAATTGAATTTTTTAATCCTTAATAATAATGATTGGAGCGCTTTATTTTAATCTACTTTCTTTTTTGATAATATATTTTTCTAAATCAATAAATCGATTGATGGGACTGTTTTTTTCCGTTTTTTGCATCTTCATATTTTTAGCTATCCGATATGATTATGGCAATGACTACTTTAGTTATTTAGATCAATTTTACGAGATTCAAAGGTACTCAAGCTTTTCAATTTCTAATTTTATAATAAAAGGCAATGAAATTGGTTGGGTTTACTTAAATTATTTTTTTGGACCTCTTGGTTTTTTTGCAATGCAAATTTTTCTTGCAGCTTTTTCCTGTTTTGTCTTGTACAGATTCATCAAAAATTATGTTTCTCCCAAATATTATTGGTTTGCAATCTTCATTTATATTTTTCAACCCTATCACATGCTTGTACTTAGCTCTGCAATGAGACAAGCTGTTGTTGTTTCTCTTTTTTTATTAGCGATTGATTTTTTAATTAAAAAACAATCAATCCACTACATTGTTGTTGTTTTGTTAGGATCACTTTTTCACTCAACAGCATATTTTCTTTTACCATTAGTTTTTCTTTCCTATTTTTCTATTCAGTTAAAATTTAAGTATATAGTAATTATTGTTGTTTTATTTATCGGCTCTTTTTTTTTTATAGGAGAAATATTTTCGCAAGGTCAACAATTTATTTCGCTTTACTTTGAAAAGGAATATTCAGGACATATAAATCAAAGTGTTGAAAAATCGACTATTGGATTGGGTTTTATATTGAATTTCATAATTTATATTATACTGTTTTATTGTACACAACATCAAAATTATCTCGGGAAAGTAATTTTTCTTAATATTGTAGTAATTTCTTTTTTAATCATACCTTTAACATTTAGTTTTCCACTCATATCAAGACTCAATTTCTACTTTACTCCTCTGCTAATGGTCGCATATCCTATAGCCTTTGAAAACATTCAAAAACGAACAATTAGAATTGGGTTTATTATATTGATTAGTATTTCAACGCTTTATGAATTCTTTTCCTTTTTTTATTCTGAAACATGGATAAATCATTTCTTCGAGTACAAAACTATTTTTTCTGCCCCTAACTTTTTGTGATTAAAAATACAAATAAATGAAAGTACTTGTTTATGGTGATATTGGAGGTAGCGGTGGATATTACCGCTATTGTAAGGGATTATTTTCAAGCGGCGTAATTCCCGAAGACATTCTAGTTTATTTTATCACCTCCGAAAGCTTCCATGAAAAGTTAGGAGATCTTGATCATAATGTCCAGGTGATCAAACATAACTGGATCGATAGTCCTTCTCGATTCAAACGGTATATGTGGCATTTGTGGGTTTATCCACGTCTTGTTAGGAAACTCAATCCTGATTTAGAATTTTATTCTAATGGTCAATTGCGTGTCTATATGAGGAACGCATTAACAGTTGCTACTTGTCATAATCTCCTACTATTTGATAATTTTGAGTTAAATAGAGTATTAAATGTTGATGAAAAAATATATTTTCTCAAAACGAGGAAGAGGCAAGTTAAATCGTTTAAACGAAGTGATGCTTTAATTTTTTTATCTCAACATTCTAAAAATGTTATATTGCCTGAAATTGATTGTAATAAGACCAATAGGATTATATCACATGGATTAGATTCTAAGTTTTTTCTGAATAATGTTAGGAACTTTACAATCAATCAGGAGGTTAAAATCCTTTATGTATCACCTATATTTCATTATAAAAATCATTTAAATGTTGTTCAGGCAATTCATAAATTGAACGAAGAATTGGACTTAAATATTCATTTAAATTTGGTTGGCGGTGGAGACTCTAGTGCATTAAATGAACTCTTAAATTACATTTCAAATAATCAATTAGACAATTCTATTACTATTAAACAGTTTGTTGATACTAATGGATTGTTAAGCGAGTATATTTCCAATGATATATTTTTATTTGCCTCATCAAGTGAAACTTTTGGAATTACTTTATTAGAGGCTATGGGAGCAAAATTGCCTATCGCTTGTTCAAACCAAACTGGACTACCAGATATATTAAAAGATGCAGGTGTTTATTTCGATCCTTTCGATGTTTTAAGTATAGTTTCGGCATTAAAAGAATTAATACTTAATCCAATAAAAAGAGAAGAATTAGGTAAAAAAGCATTTGAATATGCTCATTTATATACTTGGGAAAAATGCGCAAAGGATACCTTTGAATTCTTACGATCCGTTTATAATGAATCTTTAAAGAAAATCAATTAATATAAATAATTTAATGGAAAACCAACAAAGCATTTTTAAAGGCAAAACTCTTTTGATTACCGGCGGAACAGGTTCATTTGGAAATGCTGTATTATCTCGTTTTTTAAATACTGATATAAAAGAAATTAGGATTTTCAGTAGAGATGAGAAAAAACAAGATGATATGAGACATCATTTCAATAATGCTCGACTTAAATTTTATATTGGAGATGTTAGGGATAGGCAAAGTATTGATGTGGCTATGACAGATGTTGATTATGTATTTCATGCCGCAGCTTTGAAACAAGTGCCCTCATGTGAATTTTTCCCACTTGAAGCCGTTAAAACAAATGTTTTGGGAACGGAAAATGTTTTAACTTCAGCTGTTCAGCATAATGTTAATAAGGTCATTGTCCTTAGCACTGACAAAGCTTGTTACCCGATCAATGCTATGGGAATAAGTAAAGCGATGATGGAAAAAGTGGCTATCGCAAAAGCCCGTTCACTATCAAGCTCGTCCAAAACAGTTATATGTTGCACCAGATATGGAAATGTTATGGCAAGTAGGGGTTCTGTAATTCCTCTTTGGATTGATCAAATTAATAATGGTAAAAACATTACCATCACAGATCCTGAAATGACCAGATTCATGATGTCTCTTAATGACGCTGTTGACCTGGTTTTATATGCATTTCAAAATGGGTTCAATGGTGATTTGTTTGTGCAGAAAGCACCGGCTGCAACTCTTAATGTTCTTTCAAAAGCTTTACATGAATTACTAGATGTTAAAGAAAATGTTCAAATAATTGGAACAAGACATGGAGAAAAATTACATGAATCTTTAGTGACCAGGGAGGAAATGGCTAAATCGATTGACCTAGGTGATTATTATCGAATACCATGTGACGGTCGAGATTTAAATTACAATAAATATTTTGAAGAAGGTGAGGAAAAACGATCTTCATTTGATGATTATCATTCTCACAATACACACAGATTGAATGTTGCTGAAATGAAAACGTTGTTATTAAAATTAGATTTGTTCTAATTCTAACCAAAATTGAATTATTGACCATGCTTAGAGTAATGACTATTGTGGGAACGCGTCCCGAGATAATTAAATTGAGTCAAGTTATTAAAGAATTGGATCGCTATGTCGATCACATATTAGTTCATACGGGTCAAAACTTCGATTATGAGCTAAATGAAATATTTTTTGAGCAATTAGGACTACGGAAACCGGATGAATTTTTAAATGCCGCAGGAAAAAATGCAGCTGAAACTATTGGTAAGGTGATAATAGCAGCGGATGTTGCATTTGAAAAGTATAAGCCTGATGCCGTTTTGCTCTATGGAGATACGAATTCCTGCATGGCGGTGATTTCTGCTAAACGGCGAAAAATTCCAATTTTTCATATGGAGGCGGGTAATCGTTGTTTTGATCAACGCGTACCAGAGGAAATCAATCGCAAAATTGTCGATCATTTGAGTGATATAAATATGCCACTATCGGAGCATGCTCGAAAGTATCTTGAAAGGGAAGGGTTACTTCCTGAAACAATTATTAAAACCGGTTCTCCAATGACGGAGGTGTTAAACTTTCACAAAGAGAACATTGAAAAATCGACCATACTTGAAAAAGAGGGTTTACAGAAAGGAGAATATTTTATTGTAAGTACTCATCGTGAGGAGAATGTAGATTCAGAAGAGAATTTTGGACATTTATTAGAATCTATTGATGCGATAACGATTAAATACAATAAAAAGGTAATTTTCTCAACTCATCCTAGAACACAAAAAAAATTAGAATCAATTGGTTTCACAAATAAAAATACACTGATAGAGTTTATGAAACCCTTTGGTTTTCTCGATTATATAAAGTTACAAAAAAATGCATTCTGCGTAATTTCCGATAGTGGAACGGTCACAGAAGAATCATCTATTTTGCGTTTCCCAGCAATTACCATACGTCAAGCTCATGAACGTCCTGAAGGTATGGATGAAGGTACTCTAATCATGACTGGTCTGGAAAAAAACCGAATTATAGAGGCTATTGAAGTTGTGACTAAACAAATCAAAGAAAATCCCTCGGTTATTCATCGTGTTGGGGATTATGAAACCGATAATGTTTCAAAAAAAGTATTGCGTATTATTTTATCCTATACAGACTATATAAATCGTACAGTATGGAAAAAGTAAAAAAGAGATTATTAATACTTGGTTCCACCGGGATGCTCGGGCATATTGTATTTAATTATTTGAATCAACAAGATGAATTTGAATTGTATGATATTGTTTATCGGAATAAACTAAGAGATGAATCCATAGTATGTGACATTTCCAACTTAGGTCAGGTGAAAGATACCATTAATTCAATAAGACCTGATTTCATTGTCAATTGTATTGGAATTTTAATTAAAGGTTCGACTAGGAATCCAGCAAATGCCATATTTATTAATTCATATTTTCCACATTTATTAGTTCAAATCGCTGATGAACTAAATGCAAAAGTAATTCACATAAGCACAGATTGTGTGTTTTCAGGCACGAAGGGTAGTTATAAACAAACTGATTTTCGCGATGCAGATGACACCTACGGTAGAAGTAAAGCTCTGGGAGAAATCTTCTCCAATAGACATTTAACTTTGCGTACTTCTATAATCGGACCTGAAATAAAAACTGATGGTGAAGGTTTATTTCATTGGTTTATGAATCAAACTGGTGAGATAAGTGGATATACAGAATCCTTCTGGGGTGGTGTAACCACGTTCCAACTTGCTAAAAACATAGAACAATCAATTCAAAATAATTTAACAGGATTGTATCATGTAACAAATGGCGAACCTATTTCAAAATTTGAATTACTCAATCTTTTTAATATAATTTGGAAAAGAGATTTTGTTTCAATTGTTCCTTTTCCAGGGAAATCAGTAGATAAGTCCTTAGCGGCTTCAAATGATTTTGATTTTCATGTTCCTTCTTATTCAGAAATGCTATTAAAACAATATGATTGGATGAAAAAAAATGAGGATTTCTATAGATTTTTTTATGATTAAATATAATTTGTCAATTCATTCAAACAAAACCAATGGTAGGTAATAAGATTAATTTCCATTTTTTTAATACTTTGTGTTCTAAAAAAACTCACGAAGTGCTCTTTAAGCAATATAATGTTACTTCAGGAAATGCGGCCCAAAATTTTTTTGGATTAATCGCTGAAGGGTTAAAAAATAACTCTAATACAACTGTTTTTGTAAATTCTGTTCTTCCCATTAATCACTATGATCAAAAAAAAATATTCTGGAAATTATCAAATGAATTAGAAAATGATATTCATTATAATTACATTCCTATAGTTAACTTGCCAATTCTAAACAACTTTATAACAAGCTTTTTTATTTTTTTTCAAATTCTATTCAAAAATTATTATTCAGAATCAAAAGATATAATTATTGTAGATTTTTTGAGATTTTCTATTAATCTACCTGTTATTTTGGCTTGTAAATTAAGAGGGATTAAAACATTGGTAATAGTAACAGATCTCCCTGGTGAAGGAATTCTGCAAACATCTTTTAAAACAAAAATTAGAAATTTGTTTATTTTTTTACTCTATTATGATTTTTATGTATGTGTTACGAATGAATTAAATAGAGTTGTAAATAAAAAAAATAGACCTTTTTTAATTATTGAAAGTTTTGCTAATGTAAAATTCAACAAGTTAGAAAATTCAATTGAAGATAAGTTCAGCGAAAAGGTAATAATTTATGCTGGGGGTTTATATGAAAGATATGGCATAAAAATGTTAATTGAAGGTTTTAAAATGATTCATGATCCAAATGTTCGTTTATGGTTATTTGGAGTTGGCCCATTTACAGATGAAATAATAAAATATTCTAAAATCGATAATAGAATAGAATATAAAGGAATTATTCCAAATGAGGAGTTAATTGGAATTTTGAGTAAGGCTACAGCTCTAATAAATCCAAGGCCTTCTCATGAAAAATATACAAAATATTCCTTTCCATCAAAAAATCTAGAATACATGTCAATTGGAACTCCTTTAATTACTACAAAATTATATGGAATTCCCGGTGATCATTATCCATATATTTACTTAATAGAAGATGAGTCAAAATTTGGGATATTTACAACTCTTCAATCTATCTTGGAAAAAAATAAAGAAGAATTGCATCAATTCGGTTTGCGTTGCAAGTTATTTACCATGAGAGAAAAAAATAATATTGTTCAAACAAATAAAATTATCAAGATGATTAATGGTAGCTTTTGAAGTGATTTAGCTGTTTTTTTCTTTTATAAATTTATTTAGTTTGTGTTTTAATTTTTGTTTATAATTCTGTTTATAAAGTAATATTATTAATTTAAATATATTTTTGGTTGTTTTGTATTAAATATTATTAAAAAGAAATTAATTGTTTAATGAATCAAAAGAATATATTGGTTATTTTGCCCACATTTGGAGACACCAAGGACAGCAAGCGGATCAAGCTTTTAAAAATCTCAGGTTTTAAAATAAACGTCGCCTATTTTATTAGAAATCAATTTCTTTCGAGAGAGCCTGTTGCTGACAGTTTTGTTCAATTAGGGAAAGTGACTGATGGGAAATACCTTACTCGATTAGTGGTATACATAAAATCAATTTTTGTTTTAAGGAAATTATCAAAACACAATGACCTAATTTATGCTATAGGAATTGATTTAGCTATACTTTGCTTCTTTGCTTCAATTGGTTTAAAAAATAAGTTTATAATCGATGTCGCAGATATTAGACCAATACAAGTATCAAACTCATTGTTTGGAAAGATTTTAAGATATATAGAAATTTTTATAACAAAAAGAGCTTCCTTGATTGTCGTGACATCGAAAGGTTTTATAGATTATTATTATAAAGAAATACTTGGGCTAAAAAGTATAAAATATTTTCTTCTCGAGAATAAAGTTGACTATGAATTTCACAATGTTGAACTTAGTCGTAGATTAAAAAATGATAAAATAGTTTTAGGCTATTTCGGAGTTCTTAGAGACAAATGGACTCTGATGTTTATAAATAAATTAGTTGAAACATACCCTGAAAAGTTTGAAGGAATAATTGCAGGAATAAATTTGTTGAATACTAAAGATTTTAGTAAACTGATATCAACTAGTAAACAAATCAAATATTTAGGTCCATATAAATCACCTGAGGACTTGTTCCAATTGTATGATAAAATTGATGTTATGTTGGTATTTTACCCTGAATTTAATTCGTCAGACGATTGGTTTAATGCGAAAAAAATATGTCGCTCAAACAGGTTTTATGAAGCAGGCTATTTTAAAAAGCCATTGATTTCGTTCTCCTTTTCTGGTGATGGAAAAGAAATTGAAAGAATGGATATAGGTATGACCTTGAATAATTATGATTTAGATGAAGCAGTTAATGTGGTTGGTTCAAAATTAAATTTTCAAAATTTAGAAAGTTGGAAACAAAATTTCTATAAAATTTCTAATAATACTTTCCAATTTTATATGGAGAATGAAATTTTAGCTAAGAAAATTAAAGAAATAATATAATTCAATAAAAAATCAATGGGATTTAAAGAATATAATATTTGCACAAATTGTGTTATGGACACAACTGATTCTAAAATCTCTTTTGATGAAAAAGGAGTCTGTGACCATTGTAATACATTCTCCACTAAAATTCAGCCTTTTTGGCACACTGATGAACTTGGGAAAAAGAACCTTGAAGAATTGATTGCTAAAATCAAACAGGAAGGTGAAGGTAAAGATTTCGATTGTTTGATGGGGATGAGTGGTGGGATTGATAGTTCTTACTTATTGCATGTAATGACGAAGGAATTTGGATTAAGACCTTTAGTTTTCCATGTTGATGCGGGTTGGAATTCACAAATTGCTGTAAATAATATTGAAAGGCTTGTGGATGGACTTGGTCTCGACCTCTATACTGAAGTGATAAATTGGGAGGAAATGAAGGAGCTGCAGTTGGCGTATTTCAAATCAGGGGTTCCTCATATTGATACACCTCAGGACCATGCATTTTTTGCTACTATGTATAAGTTTGCATCCAAACACAAGATTAAAAACATACTAACCGGAGGTAATTATTCCACAGAATGTGTAAGAAACCCTCTCGAATGGATGTATTATCAATCTGATTCGATTCAATTGAGGGATATATTTAAAAAACATGGAAATGGAAAGTTAATCGATTATCCCGTTACCAATATTTTGTGGCACAAAGTTTATTTGCCTTATATCAAAGGCATTAAGTTATATAGACCTTTGGATTATGTTCCCTATGATAAAGATGAAGCCATGCAATTTCTTGTAGATACGTATGGTTATCAAAAATACCCTCAAAAGCATTTTGAATCTCGATTCACACGATTTTATGAAGGGTTTTGGCTATCAGAGCGATTTGGTTTTGATACTCGTAAAGTTCAATATTCCAGTCTGATTTTAACGGGTCAAATGACTAGGGAACAAGCAATTGAGAATCTGAAAACACCAGTTTACACCCCAGATCAAGTAAAGGAAGATTTCGAATTTGTTTCAAATAAACTTGGAATAACCACAGAAGAACTTTGGTCATATTTTAATGCGCCGAAAAAAACGTTTAAGGATTATAAGTCTCAGGAAAGTATTTACAATCTTGGTGCCACAGCAATGAGATTTTTAGGTTTAGAAAAAGGAGGAAAGAGGTGATCGGTATTGTTAATTACGGTTCGGGTAATATTCAAGCTATTGCCAACATATATAATCGATCAAATATTCCTTTTCAAATTATTGAAGATCCTAATTTGTTGAAAAAAGCAGATAAATTAATTCTTCCTGGTGTGGGTTCGTTTGATGCTACCATGCAACAACTCAATGACTCCGGCTTAAAGTCCGCACTTGACGAGGAAGTTTTGGTAAATAATAAGCCGGTTTTAGGTGTTTGCGTAGGCATGCAAATCTTGAGTGAAGGAAGTGAAGAGGGAGTTTTGCCTGGTTTAGGATGGATAAAGGGAAAAGTAAAGAAATTTGATATCAGTAAAATTAAGGAAAAGCCATATTTGCCCCATATGGGTTGGAATACGGTAATTCCAAAAATAAGTCACGATCTTTTTAATGGAATAGATCAAGAATTAGGGTTTTATTTTGTCCATTCTTTTTATTTTGAAACACTTCGTCAAGAAGATATTCTCGGCACTACTTTTTATGGAGGAACTTTTTCCTCAGCCGTCCTTCACAATCAAATTTTCGGAATGCAATTCCATCCGGAAAAGAGTCACTTCAATGGAATCCAGTTGCTTTCCAATTTCGCCAAACTTTAAGAATGCTTAGATCAAGAATAATTCCCTGCCTTTTGGTGCATAAAAAGGGTTTGGTTAAGACCGTAAACTTCAAAGATCCTAAGTATGTCGGTGATCCAATCAATGCCGTAAAAATCTTCAATGAAAAAGAAGTTGATGAATTAATGGTTTTGGACATCGATGCCACTGTTGAGAATCGGGGCCCTAACTTTGAGATGATCAGAAATCTTGCTCAGGAATGCCGTATGCCTTTTTGCTATGGAGGAGGAGTCACTACTGTTGAACAAGCAAAAAGAATCATCGAATTGGGTGCAGAAAAAGTGGCCTTGAGTACTTCCGCGGTGAAGAATCCCCTTCTTCTATCAGAAATTGGAAAAGCCGTTGGTAGTCAAAGTGTAGTTGTGGTGATAGATGTAAGGAAAAAAGGAATTCTTTCAGGAGGAGGTTATGATGTGTATATCAAAAACGGGAAAGAAAAGACCGGAATTAAATTGAAGGAGTTCATTCAAGAATTGAATAAAATAGGAGTAGGTGAGATTGTAATTAATTCCATAGACAAAGATGGGACGATGAGTGGCTATGATCTTCCTCTAATTTCCACAATCAGAGAGCTTACTGATTTCCCAATGACTGTATTAGGCGGAGCAGGAAATTTAGAGGATATAAAATTTCTTATTTCAAAGTTTAAAATCATAGGAGCAGCAGCTGGAAGCCTCTTTGTATTTAAAGGAAAGTACAAAGCTGTTTTAATTAATTATCCGAATAGAGAAGAAAAGTCAAGACTTTTCAAAGAAATACAATGAAACAAATCATACAAGATCTTAAAGTAGGTAATACAATTTTAGAAGAAGTGCCGGCACCATTGGTGAAAGCAGGTCAAGTGTTGATTCAGACGACAAGAAGTTTGGTTTCCTTGGGTACTGAGCGGATGTTGGTGGAATTCGGAAAAGCTAATTTTCTTGAAAAAGCCAGGCAACAACCTGATAAAGTCAAGGAAGTGCTTAATAAAGTAAAAACGGATGGGCTTCAGCCTACCATCAATGCGGTGTTCAACAAACTTGGACAGCCTCTGCCTCTTGGATATTGCAATGTGGGAAAAGTGATTGCTATTGGTAAAGGGGTTGAAGATTTTGCAGTCGGAGATCGTGTTGCTTCCAATGGAGCCCACGCAGAATATGTGTCCGTACCTAAAAATCTTGCAGCTAAAATTCCTGATAATGTTTCTGATGAAGCCGCTGCCTTTACAGTAATTGGAGCAATTGGATTACAAGGGATTCGGCTTGCAAATCCTACTTTTGGGGAAACTGTGGTTGTTGTTGGCTTAGGACTGATTGGTTTGATTACCTCACAGTTGTTAAAGGCCAACGGTTGTCAGGTGATTGGATTTGATTATGATCCGGCAAAGGTTGCCTTAGCTAAAACTTTTGGGATTCATGCCGTCAACCCTGGTGAAGGAACGGATCAGGTAGCTTTTGTAAACAACTTTACCCATGAGGTTGGTGCGGACGCCGTTATTATTACAGCTTCCAACAAGAGCAATGAAATCATATCACAATCAGCTAAAATGTCTCGTAAAAGAGGGCGAATTATCCTGGTTGGCGTTATTGGACTGGATCTTTCCCGAGCAGACTTTTTTGAAAAAGAATTGACGTTTCAGGTTTCATGCTCCTATGGTCCAGGCAGATACGATGAATCCTATGAACAAAAAGGACAGGATTATCCACTCGGTTATGTGAGATGGACAGAAAAGAGAAATTTTGAAGCGGTCCTGAATGCGATTTCAACAAAAGCCATTCAAACTGAGCCCTTGATCACCGAAAGGATTCCACTTGAAAACTATCAGCAAATCTATGGTGATATGGCTGGAAGTAAATCCATTGCTTCCATTTTGGTTTATCCTGAAAAATCCGGTGAACCTCAACGATCTGTATCCATCGGGTCGAATTCATTTACTCCGGGTAAAGGAACTGTTGGGATCATTGGAGCTGGCAATTTTACTTCAGCAATGATTCTTCCGTGTTTGAAAAAAACATCTGCCAAACTGAAGTTTGTATCAAGTTCAGGTGGATTGTCAGGCACCACATTAGCCAAGAAGTTCGGCATTTCTAACTCAACCACGGACAATACTTTAATCCTAAATGACCCGGAGATAGATTTGGTAATGGTCACTACCCGACACAATGCTCATGCGAGATTGGTTATTGAAGCGTTGAAGGCTGGGAAACATGTGTTTGTAGAAAAACCTTTGGCCCTAAATAAGGAAGAACTAGAGCAGGTAATTAATGCATATAAAGAATCAGGAAAGACAATTTCGGTTGGTTTTAACCGGCGTTTTGCTCCGCTTGCCATCCAGATGAAGAAGGCATTGGGATCAGGAAATACGCCAATGAACATCATCGCGACTATGAATGCTGGTTTTATTCCAGCCAAAGTATGGGTGCATGATATGGAAATAGGTGGGGGAAGAATCATTGGTGAAGCGTGTCATTTTATTGACCTGATTACATACCTGTCCGGTTCGAAGGTAAAGGCCGTTTGTATGAACGCAATGGGAGCGAATCCAGAAGAAAATACAGACAACGCAACTATTCTCCTGAAGTATGAAAATGGTACGAATGGTGTGATTAACTACTTCTCAAACGGATCTAAAGCTTATTCCAAGGAGAGAGTAGAAGTCTATCACCAGGAGAGAACATTAATAATGGACAATTGGCGCAAACTGAATGGTTTTGGTTTCAAAAACTTTAGTTCGGCCTCTTCCGGACAGGATAAGGGACATCAAACCCAGTTTAATTTATTAATCGAATCCGTTCAGAAAAGTGGTCATGCAATGATTCCTATGGAAGAGTTGGTAAACACAACAAAGGCTAGTTTTGCTGCGATCGAAAGTTTGAAAACGGGAGCTTGGGTAACGATTGGTTAATCATGTTCAGTAAGGTTTAATAAAATTTTCCACCTAAAAGATTGACTTACCTATATAAGTCAAGATAGTGTCTTCAGCATATACCTTCTTAAGAACAATTTCTTTTCTAAAACCAATTCAGGCGTTTTATCAGGTAAAATATAAGCTAGCGACAAAAAAACCGCTTTCAGCCTATAAGCTTGATTTTAAAGAAACCTACCCGCTCTCTTTTTTTCAGTTTCCTTTTCAAAAAAGAATTCTTGAAATACAGGATCAAAAATTTTCCTTTTCATTTTTAAATCTTACCTCCTTTTATGAAGACCAGATAGATTGGAATGATCAAGTACATGCAAAGCTGTGGAATTACAACCTCCAATATCTTGATTTTTTGAAGCAGGAAGATCTTGAAGTTGCCATGAAGGCAAGATTACTTCAAGATATTTATTCCTGGCTTTGGGATGGGAAACTTCCGTTGGAACCCTATCCGGCTTCGCTTAGAATAATGAATGTGATCAGGTTTTTGGAAACCAATCAAATTTCAGAAGTTGATAAGTCAGCAATACAAACCTTCATACTCGCCGAACTCAATTACTTATCCCAGAACCTTGAGTATCACCTTTTGGCTAACCATCTCCTCGAGAATGCCTTTGCTCTTTGGATGGGAGCATTGTATTTCAAGGACGCAGGTTGGAAAAAAATGGGAGAGAAATTACTGAAGGAAGAGTTAGAGAAACAGATCTTACCGGATGGTGCCCATTTTGAATTGGCACCCATGTACCATCAGATTATTTTGTTCAGGGTTTTGGAATCCTTTCATCTGACTTCTGAACAATTCCCAGTAAAGATACTTCTAAACGAAAAAGCAAAACTGATGTTAGGTTGGCTAAAGCAAATGACATTTGAAGATGGAAGTCTTCCTCATTTCAATGATACCACCGAGGGTATTGCACAGTCCGCCAACGAATTACTGTCAATCGGGGAACTGCTTGGAATAAAAGCAAAAAAGATCAAATTGAAAGAATCAGGTTACAGAATTTTTCAAATTCAAAATCTAAGATTGATAGCTGATGTTGAAGGAATCAAACCAAGCTATCAGCCTGGACACGCTCATGCGGATACATTTTCGTTTGTGCTGCATGAGGGTATGATTCCTTTGATTGTAGACCCCGGCCTTTCAACCTACAATATTTCGGGGAGGAGAGATTGGGAGCGCTCCACCAGAGCGCATAATACTCTGACCATTGATGAAAAAAATTCCTCTGAAGTTTGGGCTGGATTTAGAGTGGGTAGGAGGGCAAAAGTTGAAATACGAGAAGATTCTGAATTCCAGGTAGAAGGAATTCATGATGGATTTTTTCCTGCTCTCCATTCAAGAACATTCCAAATTGAGAATTCAGGAATTTCTGTTATCGATGAAGTTTCAGGTGAGATCAGTCCCGAATCCCAAAAAGTTATTCGGTTTTACCTCCATCCTACAGTTCAACCTGAACGGATAAATACTAACTCAGTCAGGCTGACGTCTTCTTCACATATTCAATTCTCAGGTGCTGATACAATTGAATTTTCAAGCTATGATTATTGTCAGGGTTTCAACCACTTGGAAAAAGCCCAGGTAATAGAAGTAAGGTTAAAAGAAAAAAGTATTAAATCCCTGTTTATCAATAAATGAAAATCCTTTTTATCACAGATAATTTTCCCCCGGAAATCAATGCTCCCGCTAACAGAACCTTTGAGCATTGTCAAGAGTGGGTTAAGCTTGGGGCAGAGGTGACGGTTATCACTTGTTTTCCTAATTTCCCAAAAGGTGAGGTGTTTGAGGGCTATAAAAATACCTGGCGAAAAGAGGAATTGATATGCGGAATAAGAGTGATCCGGGTTTGGTCCTATATTTCCGCTAATTCCGGATTTGTCAGGCGGACATTAGATTATATAAGTTTTGGTGTTTCATCTTTTTTACATGGACTTTTTATCAAATCCGATATAGTGATCGGTACTTCCCCTCAGTTTTTTAGTGCCATGTCCGCTTGGCAGATATCTTTATTCACTAGGAGGAAATGGGTAATGGAAGTAAGGGATCTTTGGCCCGAATCCATCATTGCTGTGGGAGCAATAAATAACAAAAGGATAATCAGTTTCCTGGAATGGATAGAAATGAAAATGTATCGGTCTTCGAATCGGATTATTGTGGTGACGGACGCTTTTAAAGAAATAATCACCTCCAAAGGTATTGATCCTAATAAAATTTTCATTTTCAAGAATGGAGTAGATCTTTCCAAATACTACCCCGGCCCAAAATCCCGAGATTTAGTAGAAGAGCTAGGTCTCCAAGGTAAAATGGTTTTTGGTTATATAGGGACCCATGGAATGGCTCATGGTTTAGATTTTATTTTAGACCAAGTGAGAAAATTCAATCTCTCTCATAAAAAAGATATTCATTTTTTATTTTTAGGAGATGGTGCCAGTAAAGCTGCACTGGTAGAAAAAGCTACAGCAGATAAATTGAAAAATGTGACTTTCTTGGATTCTGTGAATAAAGAGGAAGTATTGACTTACCTTCAATTAATGGATATTGCTTTAGTCAATCTTAAAAAATCTGATACTTTTTTGTCAGTAATTCCTTCCAAGATATTCGAGGCAGCAGCAGTTCAAAAACCTATTTTACTAGGACTTGAGGGGGAGACCAAAGCAATTATAGATTCTTATGGTGCTGGATTATGTTTTGAACCTGAAAACTCAACAGATTTTATAAGAAAAGTTCTCGAATTTTATGAAAACAGAAAAAATTTAGAATTTTATAAAATTGGCTGTAAGAAATTGGCATTTGATTTTGAAAGAAAAAAAATTGCTAAGTCAATGTTAATTGTGTTAAAAGAATTGGTTTGAAAATATTACTTTTTTTAGTTTTTATATTTCTTTCATTTGAAACCTTCGCCCAAGCTTTAGGACCGGCTTTTTGGCAAGTTGAATTCCAAAGAAGGAGGCAGTTAGAAGGTGAGTTTTCTGATATCAATAGCTATTTTTTGAGACCTTACGAAGAAAATAAAGCAGATAGTATTTTAAAATCTATTTCTTTTCCCAAAGGAATAGATGGTTTGGAAGTTTATCTTAGTCCTACTTTCGTCAATTCCAGAATAGCGAATAAACGGCCAATTGGCAATGGTGATTTTGGTATGATCCCGACTCCAGGCATACAATTTTCAGTTTTTACTGGTTTTTCGATTAGATATAAATTCCTTAAAGTTGATTTTCAGCCTGAATTCAATATTTCTTCAAACAAATCTTTTCAAGGATATGATCCAAGTTTAGGTTCTATTATAAATGGTGATAAGTTTTATTTCTGGAACAATTCTGATTATCCCGAGCGCTTTGGTGATGGGCTCTATTCTAGATTAGGTTGGGGTCAAAGTAGTTTTACGGCTAGTTTTGGTGCTTTTGAGGCAGGATTTTCAACTAAAAATATTTGGTGGGGCCCAGGTCAATGGAACGCTTTGATTTTTTCCAACAATGCACCTGGATTTCCTCACTTAAGTATTCAAACCCGGAAACCTGCCAAAACTTTTTTAGGCTATTTTGAGGGACAATTGATTTCCGGAAGATTGGAAAACTCAGGATTTGATGCGATTCAGGATCAGGAGTTAAATGATCTTTTATTTCGAAAATTCACTGGCGATTGGAGGTATTTAAATGGGATTACACTCAGTTATAGTCCTAAATGGATAAAGGGATTATCCTTTGGTTTTAGTAGAACATTCCAAGTTTATAAGAAACAAATGGGAGACTCTTTTAAGGATTACTTTCCTATTATATATCCTTTTCAAAAAGAGAGTTTTTTTCAAAATGGTAATACTGTAATTTTTGATGGAAATGGGCGTGATCAGCAAGCTTCAATTTTTGCGAGAATTTTTTTACCGAAAGAAAAAGTGGAATTTTACTTCGAATACGGTAAAAGGGATCACAACTTTAACTGGCGAGAGTTTATTTTGAATCCCGAACATGCAAGGGCTTACATTTTAGGTTTTAATAAGCTTTTTGATTTTGGATTTCAGGAATACAAGTTCCAATTCAGATCTGAAATAACACACCAACAGGAATCAGTAAATCGAATTGTAAGATATGGACCTAAAGGTGGCCTTTCTTGGCATACTCATACTAGAGCCCGAGGATTTGGCCATTTAGGTCAACCTTTGGGAGTAGGTTTGGGCATTGGATCAAACTCACAAACTACCGAATTGGCACTAGTCAATGGATTAGAAAAAATTGGAATTTTAATTGAACGGATTGAAAATCATCAAGATTTTTATTATCGAGCTTTTGGGCGACAGTCTGAACGCAAACCCTGGGTAGACCTTTCCCTGGGCTTCCTCTACGATAAGAAAGTCGAAAACCTACTCCTTTCCTCCAAGCTCCAGCTGATTCACGCCCGGAATTACCAGTGGCAATTAGATCCAGCCAGTACGCCCGACTTCCCAAAGGGAGAGAACCTGACTTCCCTGATGGCTCAAGTCAGTGCAATTTATTTTTGGAAGAAGAAGTAGCGTTATAGCGATGGCTTTCGTCATTGCAATGGATAGGGCAGCAGAAACTAATCAGAAAGTATGGTTTTAATTGTCATGTAACATTTTACAGGAATTCAAGAAAAAAATTAACATTCGCTACTTCAAAGTAAATTTCAGACAGCTTGACTATAGTATTTCCCATTTAGAAAAAAAACTTGCCTCTTTCTTGATACTACAGCATAGCAATTCCCCATCAATACGCCATCAGTCCCATAGCAGTCCCATAGCAAAGGCATAGCTACTTAACCTTTCTGACCCTTTCAGAATGCAACGCAAGTGCACAAATTAAAAAATTCTATGTTTTTTTACTCTTTTACTCCAAATCTTACCGCCTGTAAATTCCTTTTCATTTTAAATTTTCAAACCCTGACTTCACAATGTTTTGGATTCGGGTTCAGTTTCTTGAAAAGTACTTCAGCCGGGTCAAACTATTTGAGAAAAAATCAAAAAAAACTATAGTTTTGAAACAGCCTTGATTACCTTTGTGGTATAATTCTTCACTTTTCAACAGTATGTTGACTTAAGAAAAAAAAAGTTTTAGCAATACCCCTAAAGTTGAAGATTTCTTATCCAGTAAAAAAAGTATTTCAAATCAAAATTGCTGTAAAATAAATCGAAATTGTTTGTTTTTTGAATTTTTCAAAGATGAGTGTTGTAAATTATTTTATCGATAACATGTAGGTATAATAATTGCTTAATTTTAAATTATATCGATTTCCGTTTTTAAGAACCAACTTATTATGTACTTTCTTTTAGCTACGATTACTGCTTTTTCTATAGGTTTTCTAATTACCCCGATTGTCATTTCGGTGCTCCGGAAAGCAAACATAGGAGACGCTCCGGGTGGGCGCAAAATTCACAAGAAATTCACGCCCTCGATGGGAGGAATTAGTTTTGTGGTCGCCACCTTCGTCACCCTTGCGATTTGGGGATGGCAGTTTCCACTTCCTGATATTCGATTTCTTCTTGGTGCTATTGCCTTGATG
>NZ_JAUXYL010000044.1 GCF_030694375.1 Algoriphagus sp. | reverse complement strand
ACCATCGGTTACTTCATATTCTTCACGTCCAGCAAGCACTGAGGCTAAAGTGGACTTTCCTGAGCCGTTGGGGCCCATGATTGCGTGCACTTCGCCTGCTTTTACTTCCAGATTGATTCCTCTCAGGATTTCTGTTCCTTCGATAGATGCATGTAGATTTTTTATACTTAACATAATACTTATTTTTTATCCTTAATTCTGCCCTTGTTCCCCACACCTTTTAATTAATTGGTTGGAAGACCGATGACGGAAGACTGAAGCATTCCATCCTCCCTTTCCACAAGGCGAGAATTTGGTGATTTGAATTTTTAAATTTTGAACCTCGAATTTCAGATTTTTTAGCCAACAGAACCTTCCAGAGTCAATGCCAACAACTTCTGCGCTTCGACAGCGAATTCCATCGGGAGTTGGTTAAGAACTTCTTTTGCGTAGCCATTCACGATCAATGCAACAGCATCTTCCGTAGCGATACCTCTTTGGTTGCAATAGAAAATTTGGTCTTCGCCAATTTTTGAAGTCGTGGCTTCGTGCTCCACTTTGGCACTCGCATTATTGATATCGATGTAAGGGAATGTATGTGCCCCACAGCGATCACCCATTAATAAGGAGTCACATTGTGAAAAGTTCCGCGCATTGTCTGCACGCTTCATCACCTGTACTTGGCCTCGGTAAGAGTTTTGGGATTTGCCGGCAGAAATACCTTTGGAAACAATTCTGGACTTGGTGTTTTTGCCAATGTGAATCATTTTAGTCCCAGTATCGGCCTGCTGGTAGTTGTTTGTGACTGCAACAGAATAGAATTCTCCAATGGAGTGGTCCCCTTTGAGGATGCAGGAAGGATATTTCCAAGTCACTGCAGATCCGGTCTCTACCTGTGTCCAGGAAATTTTTGCGTAGTCACCTGCGCAAATTCCTCGCTTAGTCACAAAGTTGTAGATGCCCCCTTTGCCATTCTTGTCACCCGGGAACCAGTTCTGAACAGTAGAATATTTTACCTCTGCATGCGCTCCGGCGTAGATTTCCACTACAGCTGCGTGCAGTTGATTTTCATCACGCTGCGGAGCAGTACAGCCTTCCAAATAGGAAACATAAGATTCGTCTTCTGCTACAATCAACGTTCTTTCAAACTGACCTGTATTGGCAGCATTGATACGGAAGTAAGTAGAAAGTTCCATCGGACAACGAACGCCCTTAGGTATATAGCAGAATGAACCGTCAGAAAACACAGCTGAATTCAAGGCAGCATAATAGTTATCAGTCATGGGAACGACTGATCCTAAGTATTTTTTTACCAAATCTGGATGTTCTTTTACAGCTTCGCTGAACGAACAGAACACAATTCCCAGTTTGGAAAGCGTGCCTCTAAAAGTGGTAGCAACGGAAACTGAGTCAAGAACTGCATCTACTGCAATACCCTCCAATCTCTTTTGCTCATTTAAGGAGATACCCAAACGCTCATATATAGCAATCAATTCCGGGTCTATTTCATCCAGGTTTTTGGCTGACTTTTTTTGCTTTGGGGCAGAATAATATCGGAGTCCCTGTAGGTTGATTTTAGGATAATTGACATTAGCCCATTCTGGCTCGGTCATGGTCAACCAAGTACGAAAAGCTTTCAATCTCCACTCCAAAAGCCATTTCGGTTCTTCTTTTTTAGCGGATATCCATTGAATAATACCTTCATTCAAACCTATTGGGGCTTCGTCGGCTTCGAAATTGACCGACCAGCCATGTTCATATTCTTTGGAAGTGAATTCTTCTAAAATTGAGTTGTCTTTGCTCATAAGCTGAGTTATTTAGACTAATTACATTTTAACTGCGAAGGTATAACATAATATTAAAATACAATGTTCGCTGCCATTCGAAAAATCTATGGGAGATAGGTGATAAATAGAAAAAAGGCGCTTGATTCCTTGAAATCGCAATAAATACTTTTTAAAAAAAAAATCCGGCCTAGACCGGATTTTGAGTAGAATTTTGTTTTTTCGAGTTAAAATTATTTATCTAGATTTAATCTAAATAGAGTTATTTCTCCTTGTCAAAAAACTGAATGGGGCGATTGATACTTTCCTCTAGCACAATCAATGTTTCGGTTCGGTCGATTCCTTCCACTTTTTGGATGCTATCAAGCACAAGCCGGAGATGATTGGTATCTCTGCAAATAATCTTAGCAAAAATGGAATAATTACCTGTGGTGTAGTAGCCGCTGACCACTTCTGGGATTTCTTTCAACTTTTCAATCACATTATCATACAGCGAGCTTTTTTCCAGGTAGATTCCCAAAAATGCTGAAATGTCATATCCTAATTTGGAGAAATCAATATTCAGGGTGGCACTTTTTACTATTCCCATATCTTCCAGCTTCTTCATTCTTACATGGACCGTGCCTGAGGATACAAATACCTTTTTAGCAATTTCCGTGTAAGGAGTTTTTGCATCTTCGTTGAGCAACGAGATAATTTTCAGGTCTATGTTATCGATATCTAAAATTTTGTCCATTTTTTCGAAGAGGATTTAGATGATTTATAATAAATGATGCTGTAAATTAGAGATTGTTCAAAATATTGCAAAATTATTTTTTCAATTTGTAATTAATGCAAGAATCTATTTACTTTGGGCTAATTAATTAAAGACAATTGAAAATTTGGTCAGTGATTAAAAAATTTATATTTTAATCTATTAACGTTTCAAAAACCGAATTTTTGATATTTAAAATGAAAACTTTTAATCTCTAAAGTTATATTTGGGTTTATATTCTGAAAAGGGTCTTGCCAGTGGCAAGACTTTTTTGTTTCCCTTTTTAAAATTTAAAATACAAAAATTTGCATTTGAAACTTTTAAAAGTGCATATTTGGCCTTACATTTGTTTACATGCGCGATATGACAAGACTCAGGCAAATAATTGTGGTGATTTTCTTAGGACTGGCACTTACCTTCCCTCTGGAAAATGGAAATGCTGTAGCCCAACAAAACTCAGAAGCTTCAAATACTTCTTTGGGGATTGTTCACTTTCAAAGACTTAGTCTTCATAAACTATTAGCTGTTTCGGATTCCAAGGACTTTACAAAGCTCGAGGATTTAGAACTATCTCCTCTTTCACTCGTGGAGGAAAGCATTGCAAGGGATCTGAATTCACATTGGGCTTGGCCTGAATACACGCTTGAAATGATTGACAGTTATTCTCCCTTCCTTTTCAGAACTAAGAAAAGCCAAGACTTGGATGAGGTGACCATTTTGCTGGATGTGAATTCCAAAGGGAAAGTTTCAGGATATGAATTGGTGGGTGATGTGGATAAAGGACTAAAAGAGCGATTGGATCACATGATTCGAAAGCTTCCTGTTTGTAAGCCTGTACCGGGATATTCGAGCTATACCCCAGAGAGATTTGAGTTAACAATCAAAAAGTAGTCAGACCGGTTTTCCGGTCTTTTTTTTGAGCGGTTGGATAAGCTTTGGACGGCTTTACTATTTTTAGGGATCCAACTTTTGCGTTTTATGAAAAAAATCACACTTCTAGCATTTGCTTCCATCGTGACTGGAGTAGCGGCTGCTCAGGTTAGGTCTTTCCAAGAGGAAAAGCTATTCCCTGAGAAAAACGAAAAATCAAAATTCTACACCGTTTCCGGTGAACGCCACGGCCCGTCTTTTTTTAAAAAATTCGTGTTCCCTGAGGTAGAATACACTCCTGGCGAAAAGCTCACTTTTGATAAATATCACACCGTTGATGTCATGTATGCGTGGTATGAAAAGTGGGCAGCCCAATATCCGGATATCGTTGACCTCTACGTCATCGCTGAATCCTATGAGGGACGTCCGATCTATCAGATGACCCTGACCAATAAAAAAACAGGAAAAGACACCGACAAACCGGCAGCCTACTTCGAGGGGGGAAGACATTCAGGAGAAATCACAGCCAGTGAATCTATTCTTTGGATGACGCAACACCTTTTGGAGAATTATGGTAAAGATCCGGAAATCACCGCTCTGATAGATACTAAGTCCATCTACCTCCGACCACAAAATAATCCTGATGGATCCAATCTCTATCTCTTTACAGAGCAAAGAAATAGGAGTACCGTCCGTGCTTACGACAATGACAATGATGGACTGTTGGATGAAGACCCTGAAGAAGACTTGGACGGAGATGGCATTATTTACCAAATGAGAAAAAAGGCCATAACCCCTGAAGAAAAGGAAAAGGCCAACTTCATCATTGATCCGAAAGATCCGAAAGGGAGACTGATGAAACGGACTTTCCCCGGAAAAGGGGAATACTTGGTTTATACTGAAGGTATCGATAATGACGGAGACGGCAACTTTAATGAGGACGGAGTGGGGGGCTTGGATCTCCATCGAAATTACCCTGAAAACTGGAGACCCAACGCTGGTGGGGACTTGACCGGAAGAGGCTATACCCAAGGCGGGGCAGGAGAGTATCCGCTCAGTGAAATCGAAACCCGATCTACGGCGCTTTGGATGCTAAGTCATCCCAATATTTCTGTAGTCAACTCCATGGATACCCGAGTGCCTATGCACCTGAGACCACCATCCACCTCTAAATCCGAAGAACGAATGTATTCTCAGGATTTGGCTATATATAAGGAGATGGACAAGCTTGGGCTTTCATTTACCGCCTACCCTTGGGCAGGTGATGTGTATGAAACTTACTCAACTCGATACAAGGTCAATTCCATGACAGGAGATCCACTGAAGCCTGAACCGCTTTTTGGGCATGGACCGGATTTTGGCTATTTCTACTATGGCAGCATCTGGTATGGAGATGAGCTTTGGAATAACGGAGCCATGAAAGATTACGACGGCGACGGAATCTATGATGATTACGATGGACTCATGTGGGATGACGAGGCCAATGGAAGCAAGGGTTTCAAACTTTGGACTCCCTTTACCCATCCGCAACTTGGAGAAGTAGAAATCGGTGGATTTCATCCTAAATTCTTTGGCCAAAACGGCCCGCCTTGGCAGTTGGAAGACTGGGCCAAAAAGCAGGCGCTATTCAACCTTGCCATGGCCAAAAGACTTCCGCAGCTGACAATCAATGATATGAAAGTGAAGAAAATTGCTGCCGGTGAATTTGAGATCACCCTGGAATGGAGCAATACCGGAAAGCTTCCTGTGGCTTTGGAGCAAGCCAAACTGGTTAAAATTGTTCAGGAAGATCGTGTCTCGCTGGATTTTGACAAGGACCTGACCAAAGGATACGAAGCCGCCAAAGTGAAGATCACTTCTCCAACATTGTATGATAAAACAATCTATTCCGGCTATACTGGAGTGGGGGAGAAAAAAACCGCAACCTTCAAAGTCAAAGTGGACGGAACTGAAGCCGTGAAAGGGAAGATCAAACTTTCCTCTACCCGAGGAGGATTCCTCGAGCGTGAATTTACCCTTAACCAATAATTGATTACCATGAATAAGATGAACAGCTTTTTGCTGGCATTAATACTCGTTTTTGCTTCCCAAAATCTCTTTGCGCAGCAAAAAAGGTCTTTAACGCACGCTGATTACGACGGATGGGAGAGCCTTTCTTCGGAAAAAATCACCAAAAATGGCCAATACGTAGGCTATCAGATCAGCCCACAGGATGGCGATTCCCGTTTGGAGATTTTCCCATACAAATCTCCATCAACCAAGACCCTTATTCCAAGGGGATTGGGTTTTTCATTTACGGCTGACGATGCTTTTGCAGTGGGTAAAATTGCTCCGCAAAAAGATTCGGTAAAGGTCATGAAGCTTAAAAAGAAAAAGGCGGATGACATGCCCAAAGACAGCTTGTTTATCCTACAACTTGCATCAGGGAAACTTGAAAAACTGCCCCGGGTGAAGTCATTCGCGCTTCCTACTGAAAAAGGAAGTTGGATTGCAGTTCACTTTGAAAAGGAATTGCCAAAAAAGGCGGATCCTGCTGACTCAACCAAAAAGGCTGAAAAACCTAAGAAAACAGATGGGACAAAACTTCTGGTCAGGTCTTTGGATGGAGCAAAGTCATGGGAATTTGAACGGGTGAAAAATTTCGGATTTGCTCAAAATGGCGATTTTCTGCATTACACATTAGCTGAGGAAGATACGCTGGATAATGCTGCAATTTATATTTTAAACCTCTCCACAGGGGAAAGCAAGCTGGTTCATGAGAAGATGACAACTTATTCCAATGTGTCATTTTCTCCACAATCCAAGCATTTGGCCTTTATCGCCACAGATGATTCCCTGAAGGCCAAAAAGCCGGTTCACGCTTTGCATCTTTATTCAGTTTCTGCGGGTTCTATTTCCAGCATCGAAAAATCTACGGCAGGTATTATGTCGGGAGGCAGAATCAGTCCGGATGGAAATATTCGTTTTTCGGAAGATGAAACTCGCCTGTTTTTTGGAGTGGCTAAGGATTATGTTGATTATGCTTATGCAAATGATACCACTATTCTGGATGAAGAGCGGGTGAGTTTGGATATTTGGGGCTGGCAGGATGCTGAGATTCAACCTATGCAACTGGTAAATCGAAACACAGCTGAAAAAAAGACCTATTTGTCAGTTCTGGAGATTGGTTCCGGAAAAGTGATCCAACTGGGATCAGAAATTTTGGAAAATGTATCCCTTGAAAATAAAATCACTAAGGACGTAGCCCTTGCTTCAACTGATTCACCTTATCGAAGGGCGTACAGTTGGGATATTCAGATTGGCAGAGATGTGTATTTGGTAGATTTTAAGACGGGGAATTCTACCTTGATCGCAGAGAATGCTTCAGGTTTTGCAAGACTTTCTCCTGAGGCCAAGTATGCCTATTGGTATGATAGCAAGGATAGTTCATGGGTAGCCTATGATTTGGCTTCCAAAGCAAAAATCAACTTGACCAAAGCACTTCCTGTTCCTTTCTTTGAGGAATTGCACGATTCCCCTTCTCTTCCGGGCAACTATGGTTCTGAAGGTTGGCTGTCAGATGATTCAGCCATTTTAATCAATGATCGGTTTGATATTTGGAAAATAGATCCAAAAAACCCTTCGGGAGCAGTTAATTTGACGATGGGAGAGGGGCGCAAAAACCAGTTGGTCTTTCGAAGAGAGCGCTTAAGATTTGATGAAACATCCATCGATCCAAAGGAAGCTTTGATTCTTTCCGCCTTCAATGAAAACAATAAAAATTCAGGTTTCTTTACCACAACTTTTGACGGGAAAGTGGCTCCAAAGCAGCTTTTGATGTCCGCCCACCGCTATGCGGGACTGACCAAGGCAAAGGAATCTGCTCAGATTCTGGTCCGAAGAAGTACTTATAAGGAAAATCCGGATGTTTACCTGGCTGATCTTACTTTCAAAAACCTCACCAAAGCATCCAACCTGAATCCGCAGCAAGCAAATGTGAAATGGGGATCTGTGGAATTGATTTCCTATTTGGCCAATGATGGCACCCCGCTTCAGGGTCTGCTGTTCAAGCCGGAAGGGTTTGATTCGACTAAGAAATACCCGATGATGGTTTATTTCTACGAAAGAAACAGCGATACCTTCCATAATTACCGTGCTCCTGCTCCAAGTCGGTCCACGATCAATATCCCGTATTTTGTCAGCAATGACTACCTGGTCTTTGTCCCCGATATCAAGTATGACCTTGGGCTTCCGGGACCGAGTGCCTACAACTGCATCATTCCGGGTGTCCAAGCTGTAATCGCCAAAGGTGGAGTGGACGTAGCCAATATGGCTATTCAGGGTCAAAGTTGGGGTGGGTATCAAGTAGCGCACTTGATCACTCGGACCAATATGTTCAAAGCTGCCGGAGCTGGTGCGCCTGTGGTCAACATGACTTCTGCCTATGGAGGAATCCGATGGGGTACGGGTATGAGTCGCATGTTCCAATACGAGCAAACTCAATCCAGAATTGGGGGAACGCTATGGGAGAAACCACTTTATTATCTTGAGAACTCGCCGCTATTCACTATGGATCGAGTGCAAACTCCTGTCTTGATCATGCACAACGATGCCGATGGATCAGTGCCTTGGTATCAGGGGATCGAAATGTTTATGGCTTTGAAGCGATTGGATAAGCCAGCTTGGTTGCTTCAGTACAATGGAGAAGATCACAATTTGGTGCAGCGTAAAAATGCCAAAGACCTGTCAGTCCGACTGAGTCAGTTCTTTGATCACTATTTAAAAGGAGCTCCGGCGCCACTCTGGATGACCGAAGGTCTTCCTGCAGTGGAAAAAGGAAAAACGCTGAAATATGAATTGAGTAATTAACCTTAAAAAGCCCCGAAATTTGAAGAATTCGGGGCTTTTTTATTTTTGATTCAATTTTTCAAAAATTCTAAACTTTGGAATAGAATTTTTAAACCAAACCCGCTTTGGAAGCTAAATGAATTAATGCAGCAACATTTTTTGCTTCAAACTTGATCATCAGATTTTTGCGGTGAGTATCCACGGTAGTGGCACTAATAAATAGTTTTTCAGCTATTTCCAGATTTGTTAAACCAGCCGCAATCCATTCAAGGACTTCTTTTTCCCGTCGGGTTAAAATCGGTAAATCTTTTTCGGAATGGCTTCTCAAACCTTGGACCGCTTCAAAACTCAAGTAGGTTTTAAAGGCTTTTGCCGCTTGAATAGCCTTGAGTAGTTCTTCCTTGCTGGCATTTTTTAATACATATCCACTTGCACCATTTTCAATCATTTTCTCAACAAAACTCCGTTGGTTGAAAGTGCTGAGCCCAAGAATACGGATTCCGGGATAGTGGCTTTTAACCTCTTTGCAAAGCTCAATTCCGGACATTCCAGGCATACTGATATCCATCAAAATCACCTCAGGTTCCTGCCGCTGAAGAAAAGCGAGGCAAGATTCACCATTGGTGGCATGCCCCATCCATTCGATATCTTCCTCCTGTTGAAGAAGAGATCTGATTCCTTCGATGACCATGTAGTGGTCGTCTACGATAAAAAGCCGCGTTTTCATGGAATTTGCACTTCAATATGTATGCTGCTTCCCTTTCCCGGGGAGGAGTCCAAGGTGACTTTGGCATTGAGGTATTCGAGCCGGCTTTTGATATTGGTCCAGCCAATTCCTGTACTGAGTAACATTTTTGAATGCTCAAAACCCTTCCCATCATCTTCTACATCCAGCAAGATCAGATTTTCGTTTTTTGTGAGTTGTACCAAGGCTTGTTTTGCTTCAGCATGTTTCAAAATGTTATTCACTAGTTCTTGGATGATTCTGTACAGTGAAATGGCGATAGTTTGATCGATTTGCTCATCCTTTAGCCCGATCGAAATGTATCGGAGTTGAATGACACCGCTTAAATTGATGTCATCAAAAAAATCTCTCAAGGCAGAATCCAAACCAAATTTGATCAGATTTTCAGGCATCAAATTATGGGCGACTCGTCTCATCTCTGAAATGGAAGTGTCTAGCATGTCCAAGCTCCGTTCGAATAGCTGTGCATTTTCGGGGGTTAATATCAGATTGCCCTTCATGGTTTGAAATGAAAATTTAATTCCTGAAAGCATTCCACCCAAGCCATCGTGCAGGTCTTTTGCCAGTCTGCTTCGCTCCTGTTCTTCGCCTTTCAAAACTGCTTCGGTTGCTGTCAGTTGTTTTTCGGTTTCGAGTTCCTTGATCCTCTGAAGTTGGAGTCGTTGTTTGTGCTGGTTTTTTCGCTGAATCAACATGCCAATTGCAGAAAGTGAGAAAGCCAAAATGACCAAAATCCAGATCGTCAGTTGTCTTTTTTGATTGACCGCCTGCTGAGTCGCATTTTGTGATTCCAGCTGAAGAATTTGATTTCGTTGTTTTTCTGACTCGTATTTCTTTTCGAGTTCGAGGGTTTTGCCTTGGATTTCCTCATTGATCAGCCTATCTCCCAAAAGCTCTGACTGCTTCATCGCCTCTCTGGCTCGAGGAATATCCTGCAAGGCAAAATAGACATTGGAAAGTTGTAAAAGGGACTTTTGCCGCTCTAAGGGGTATTCAGTTTCCAGAGCCAAATCCACCGATTTTTTGACCAAATCCAAGGCTGAAGTTGGATTCTTTCGGTAAAGCTGAACAATACTCAATCCCCGAAGCGCAATAATTTCTCCCTCTTTTGCTTCTAGTTGACGAAACAAATCCGAAGCCTGGATATAGGTTTTTTCCATATTCGGATAGTCATTGATTTGGCTGTATGAATCCCCAAGATTTAGCAATGCAGTTCCCTGCATGTTGAGATCTTTGGTTTCAATTCCGATTTGCAGCGCTTGCTGGTACAAGGAAATAGCCTCGGAAGTTTTTCTCAATTTGGAGTAGGACAATCCCAGGTTATTCATCACCGTTCCAATCATTCGCTGGTCTCCCGCTATTTCATAAAGCTCCATTGCTTCAAGTCCAACCTCTATAGCCCTATCGTGGAGTTTCAGATCTGAATACAGCACCTGAAGCAGATTTAGGATAAAGCCGCGCATGCCATTATCCCCAATTTTCTCAAAAATCAACTTGCCTTGCTGATAATAGTCTGCAGCTGTTTCGTAGTCGGAAAGGTATCGATATACCGAACCGGTATTAAGTAAGGTTTTGCCAAGTTGGACAGAATCCTTGATCTCTTGCGCCAGCTCAACTGCCTTTAAATTATAGTATAAGGATGAATCAAATTTGCCTTGGACGTTGAGCACATAGGTGTAATTGTGTGAAAACTTGATCTCACCGACGCGATAGCCGATTTTTTTGCTCAGATTTAGCCCGTTTCTATAATACTCCTTGGCCAATTCCGGTTCTGAATTTTCATATTGCTGACCGATTTGATAGTATAGCTCCACGGTGGATATTTCCTCCTTGGCCTTCGGCAAAAGTCCAAGCAGGCTGTCCAAGTCCAAAACCTGTTGGCCAAAAATGGTCAAGGGAAACAAGAGGAAAAGGAAGAAAAGCAATCTTTTCATCGGAAGTCTTGGGATGTTGTTTAAAAGGCCCTAATAATCTACTCAAATCCTTCAAAGAATCCGCTGGTGGCAACAGCAATTGTTTCTCCCAAACCTATTTGGTTTTTTCCCCGCAATACATCCCTGTTTTACAGGATTTTTTAGAAAGGAAGAAATATCCTGTTTTTACAGGATTTCGGAATTGCGTTGTCTCTCCTAGGTTTATTTTGATTTTAATCTAATCCACTCCTCCTATGAAAGCCTTGATGACACCAATTCTCGTTTGTTTCCTTCCATTTTACATCATGGCTCAAAAAAATGTGATTCCAGCTTCGCGAATTCCAGCTTTGAATCTTTCGCTGCCCGATGGTGCCAAACAGGACAAGCGATTTCTAATCACACTGGCTGCAGCAACCCTTCTAGAATCGGAAGTACAAGATCCCAAAATTAACCTCACTGATGTTGAGGTGTATTTCCTTCCACCGGCTTCACAGTCTGGATTTAATGGGGATGTTCTATTGAACAATCTGGAAAAATCCGGTTTTCAAATTCTCCCAACCAAGGATGAGAAAATGGCTTGGTTGATGAAAGGAGCCACCACATTTCTGATTTATTTCTCCATGGATAAATCAGAAACCAGTTTTTATTTGGCGAAGTCCAATATGCCTCCCAAAGCTCAAAATCAAGGAACAACTGCTCCTACACCAGCGTCAAACTTACAGGCGGGGGCCCTGACTGTTCCAGCACATATTCCACCTTTGCCACCTGGTCGGTCAGCTACAACTCCGAGTTTGGTCCCGACTCTGCCTCAAACTTCAGCGCCAATACAAACTGCCCCTATGGAGAAGCCCTCACCAACCGTGCAGAAACCCTCATCTCCCCCTCCAACTTTTTCAGGTTATCAATTTAGTACCAGCAATTTTGATGATGGCTGGGTTGCCAGTATCCAACCGGATGGGGTGGTAGTGCAAAAAGGTGGGACAAAAGTCTATCTGTTTTTTGTGCTTCCTTATCAGAGCGAAAACTTCTCCGGAACCGGGGTGATGGATCGGGATTATTACTGGGATAATCACATTACTCCGCTTTTCAAAACAAGCTCTAAATCCTATCAGGACGGAGGGGAGTTTATCAGTTCCATGCAGCCAAAATACGTGGAAGGCTGGGGGCAGGATCCTCAAACAGGTCAACGACGCTTTATTGGAATGTTTCTCACCGTTTCACCCAATGCTGCTATGCTTACGGTGGCCAGTTCTTCTGATGAAGCAAACTTTAGACAGACCTTCCCTAAAGCTGCTGATCGTTGGGATTCAGACCTTTTAAGGATGAGTAGCTACAATAAGTTTGCTGTGGGCCCAAATGACATAAATGGCACCTGGCAAAGTGGCGGATCTCAAATGACCCAATGGTATAACTCAGTGACTGGAGCGTATGCCGGAGCCACGTTTGCGGCTTCAAGTGCGACCTTTTCCTTTTCCGGAAACACCTATTCCAGCATCCACAATGGTGCAACAGGAGCGGTAGGAGCGATGAATACCTTTCAACAGGAATACAAAGGAAATGCTACGATCTCCAATTGGAGTATCACAATGACAAATCGCTACCAAGGAAAAACCCAGCAGTTTGATGCACATTTTCAGGCGGTGAGAGGTGGGCGATTACTTTATTTAAATGATCGGTCAGGCGGGGAATATACCCTTGTGAAGATCAAGTAACTTAATTTTTGCCTTTTCCCTTGCCTTTTTGTGGTTCAGCCACTCTGCGGAGATCTTTCATAGGCTTGGCCTTTCCTTTAGGCTGGGGCTTAGTAGGATCTTGGACGGTAGGTTCTGGTGTTGGTTGGATATCTAGTATAGACAATACTTGCATTATCTCATCATTGCAAGCGCCAGAGTTCGCTTCGTAAAGGAAACCAGTGGTTTCATTTGAATTTGAAAGTGTTATCATAAATATCAAATTATACTGAGGATTGTTATGTGCTATTAAAGTTCTAAATATAATCCACCCTTCTTGCTCAATTTTCTCAACAGGGTAATGGGTGAAATTCTGTGATCCCAGTTCGTTGATTTTTTGACTCCCTAATTCAAGAAATTCCTCTTCTGTGTCTATGATTGTTTGGGTCGTGGGAAAAAAGGCTATCCTACATCCGGGGTTGGCTGGATTGAATAGGACCAGATTGTCGGAAACCTCTGCAACTTCCCAATGATCGGGGATTTGGTAGGTCAGGATTCCGAATTTATTCTGGGCGAAAAGATTTCCGGTGAGTACCAGAATCAGGCAGGCAATGGCAAGTGTTTTCATAATGAGTATGGGTTTTTGATTTCCCAATTATTCCCAATTATCTCCTGCCTTTCTATCCCTTAAAAGGAGGATTTTTTTATGATTGGATTTTGATTTATAAAATATTTTGTCAAGGCAAGCTGGGCATTTCCAAAAATCCCCTTTTTACAGGATGTCGGGACAGGTTGAGATCAACTAGCTTTCCCATGTTATCAAAGGCTTTCCCAGCCAAATTTCTGCGCAATGAAAAACCTGACTTTAGCCGCTTTAATGATCTTCTTAGGGCTTTTTCTGTTTGATTCTGTCAAAGTTTCAGCCCAGGAAAAACCTCCCACCAAGGAGGAACTGAAAAAAATGGTGGAGGAACTGGATCCTGAGGAGCTGGAGATGATGAAGAAAATGGGAATTGACGTGTCCCTACTTGGCAAAATGGACTTATCCGATGCTTATAATGAAGATGAGGGGAAAGATTTCCCAGAAATAGATGAGGCCCGAATTGCACAAGCTAAAAAAACGACTCTAAAAAGTGCTGAATTGGCCCCCTATTTGGCAAAAGTTCATGCGGGAGTTTCCTCCAAATTTGGATCAAAGGCCACATCCAATGCCCAAGAACTTTTTGCCTTGGCCGGATCTCCGGCAGAAAAAGCACAACTGGCAAATGGGCTTTGGATGTTCGGTTCTACCGCTTATGCGATTTTGGTGCTGGGAAATACCCTGCAATCAGATCCTGATAATGCCGATTACCTCAATAATTACGCGGCTTTTCTCACTATGGCAGGGGCGGAAGAAGCAGCATTGCCCATCCTGAAATACCTCAATTCGACGTATCCCAAAAATAGCACCGTGTTGAATAACATGGCTCAGGCCTGGTTTGGATTGGGAGACATTCCAACGGCCGAAGCCTACATCGACAGCACACTGATGCTCTATCCCGGTCACTCCCAAGCAAATTTGACTAAAAGTGTCATCGAGGAGAAAAAAGGAAACAAAACCGCTGCTGCCTTAGCCATGAAAAAAAGCATCAAATCCGGATATAGTCCTGAGAAAGAAAAAAAGATCAAAGACTTCGGCCATAAAATCACCCCAAATGATTTGACGTTTTACCCACCCCTGAATGAAGACCCGATGGGTCTGGTGCACATGAATTGGCCTAAATACCCTAAAAATGTCTTTGAAAGTGAGGTATTGGAGAAAGAGTGGATTGCCTATCGAGAAGGTATAAGTTGGATGTCTGATAAGATCTCTGCAAAGATGGATATGCTTTATGAGCAGTTGGAAGAGGAAATGGATAAGCAAATGGAAAGTTTTGTTCCAATGGGTCAAAATGCAGAAGGTTCATTCACTCAGTTGATTTTTTCTCCTAAGATCCGCGCACTTCAGGAATACTATGAGGGAGAAAACGGAGAATTGGAGGCCAAAAAGTACGATGAAATCGTGGAAGCGGGTTATCTCCTTCAGGAAAAAGCCAAAAAAATCGAAGATGATTATGGAGACAAATTGGCTGAATTGACTGAATCCATGGGGGATCGTATCGGAGAGGGTTCAAGCAAGGCAGACATGGAGGCCTATTGCCAATCAATGAATCAAATAAAGAGTGAATACCTGAGGGAAATCAATGACCTTTTTGAAACCGAAAACTTAAAATCCATAGACTATTGGAAAAAGTCGCTAAGCTGGAAAATGAATTACTTTCAATTCAGTTTGATGCCAGATCAGTTTGAATGGGAAAAACTCAAAGCACACGGGATTTGGCTAGGAATGATTAGTGGTCAGGAAGTCCGGTTTGGCAATCCCTGCGTCTATGTGGATGATGAGGAAGAGGAAGAAGCCGAAACGGGCGAGCTGGCAGATTTTTACGAAATGACCTGCACGCAAAAAAGCGTATTGAATTTAGGGGTAGGCACCATCACTATTGAATGCAACAAGATGACCACCAAACTGGACTCGAAATTTTTCAAATACACGGTCAAGGAAAACATGGATACAGATCAGATAATCAAAGGTTCGGTAGAGTTCGGCTTTGATGCTGACTTGGCGGAACCCGCCAAATGGGGACCGGTAAAGGCTGAATTGAAAGGGGAGATTTATGGGTTTGTTGAATTTGATGCAAATGGATTTACTGACGGAGGGGTGAAAGTTGGTGCCAAAGCAGGGGCAAGTACCAATTTGGTCAGCGATTCCAATTCAAAGGCTTCTTTAGGTTTCGCCGATGACCAATCCTCCACCTTTGTCGGTGCAGAAGCACGATGGGGCTGGAATAGTGGGCCATCTATGGAAGGAAAAGGAATTCTTAGAGGACTATCTACCAAATAATAATCAAGTAATGGAAACCTTCATCAAACGCTTCGTTTTTTTGCTCTTTTTCTTTTCTGCAAGTACCGCTGGAAAGTCTCAGGACTGTGATCCAACTCAGCTCGCCACCATCCCTGGAACCTTTAAAGCTGGCATAGCCGGTTCGGTTCAAAATGTTAGCAAAACGGATCTGGTTAAGGAAAAGGAAACCCTTTCAAAAATTAATCAAAAAATCTCTTCCGATTTTTCTCCGGTCGGTATGGAGATAACCTATTCTAATGCCTTCGGATACAATGAATTTTACGGAAAAAACTGGGTTGCAGACCCCTACATCTATTCATTATATTTCTTAAGGTATGTATGTGGAACCAGTGCCAAAAACAATAGGAATTATCAACCTGAAATCTCCAGTAATACCCAAGTGTATTTTCAAATCAACAAACTCTCCGGCCAGGGAGGAGGAATCGAATTGTTTGCTGCCGAAATCCCCGATGATCGGGAGGAAAAATATTTCAAAATAAAAGACTGGCCCGAAAGAATAGAGAGTGGGGTCTATCAATGGATTATAACTGAACCTCAGGGAAAGGAAACCCGAAGAGTATTCAATTTAATCATTACCAAGAATGATAAACTACCATTCCGGGCTTTGACCAAAAAAGAGTTCATTCTTTTTCACTTGCCGGGGATGAATCGGTTTTTAAAGGAACTGGAGCAACTTCGAGTCCCAATTGACCCCAAAGCAGATGAGGAGAGCGCAGTCCAAAATCAAATACAAACCCAACGGATTAATGAACAAAAAAAGATAATCGAAGATTTTGAGGCCTTGTTGACCGATCTTTCTCCGGAAGAACTCGAGGAACCAGCGATCGTCGAAAAGGGTCAGAGTTGGTATGAATTTCTGGGTTTCAAAAATGTTGGCGATACTAATATTCTGCATCTAGTGGTACCTGATATGGGTTATTTTGATACAAGTCTTCCGAAGTGGAGACCTCAATTTTTTTGTATCAATTTCCTTTATGAAACTAAAATTCAGGTCTATTTGACCAATATCAACTCATTAATAGATGATTTGGATATTAAGTTTTTCCAATCCTTGCTTGAAAAACCTTAACCCATCCATACCATGAAACTACTTCTTTATATCTGCTTTCTGTTTTCATTTTTGCCACTGTTGGCTCAACAAAAAACTCCCATCTCACCCTCAAAAAGCAGCATCGATGTCAAATTGAAAGACAGTATTGATGTCAATTTGAAGCCAGTTTATGACCTAGACAGCAACCGCTACGAAGTCATCAAAATCGGGAATCAGTATTGGTTTAAAGAAAATCTAAGAACCACCCAATACCGAGACACGACCCGAATTGCAAGCGGATTGAATGCTCAGGAATGGAAGGAAACCAAACGTGGAGCTTATGCGGTCTATGAGGATAATCCCAGGAATCGGCAAAAATTCGGTCTGCTTTACAATGGCTATGCCGCCGTTTCGGGCAAGCTTTGTCCGCTTGGCTGGCATGTGGCTACAGACAAAGACTGGAACGAGTTGGAGAAATTTCTGGGTATTCCGGTTTCTGAACTGGAACGAACCGGAGAGCGGGGGGAAATAGCTCCCAAGTTGAAAGTTTCAGAAGGCTGGAAAGCCTCCAGTTTCTCAGGGGACAATTCAAGTAGGTTAGGTATTCTTCCGGCAGGTTCTCGTCTGGACAATGGAGAATATACCACCCTAGGCCAATATGGGAATTTTTGGACCTCAACCGTTTATGATGACCGCTATGGTCTGCTTTACCTCTGGAATCACCATGTGCATTACAATACTAACGCCGTGGGGAGAATTTACACTTTAGCGACTAACGGATATTCCTGCCGCTGTGTCAAAGACCCTGAAAAACCTCAATCCAAACCCGCAAAAAAATGAAGAAGCTAACACTTATGCTGATCGCATCCCTATTGGGATGCTGCTTGGTCCAAGCCCAAATACGAGTAAGGACAACCAAACCAGTAACAACTCAAGAGATCACAAAAACGAATACGATAAGTCCTTCGGGCACAAGTTCAAGCACAGGTTCGGTCACCCAACCCATTGCTTCCACTCAGCCTGATTCTTTTCTTCCTCCCTATTACAACAACACCAACTATGCCAAGCGCACGATTGAAATCAATCCCTCCAATCGGACTTATGCATTTCATGCGGTGGATTATAATGGAGACGGAATCAAGGACATTGCCTATAAAGACTTTTTCCTAAATGATCTCCTGGGTTGGTTTTTCTCCAGTCCGGATGGATTTTCAGTCGAGTACAAGTCGGCCCATGATTGGACCCAATACACCTCCATTGGAATGCTGGGTTTTATGACCGTGGAGGCAGATGTCAACGGAGACCGTAGACCTGATCTTTTGGGAATTAGTCCCTCACTCAGACAGATTGGGTTGCTTTCATCAGTTTCTCCGGTCAACAATGTTGGGGTGGAAGTGCACCAGTTGGCAAATTCCCAGAGGTATATAGATTTTCCTGTGAGTTTCAGTGACCAGTTTATTCCTTTTTCTGGCGACTTCAATGGAGACCGGAGAGGGGATTTAGCACTTTGGTTTCACCAAACCGGTGAATGGCAAATCGCACTTTCCAACGGGACTTTTGTTGATTTTACGCCAAATGCCTGGATCAGCAATTGGGGACTGGGAATCTCCAATGCTCAACCCATGACGGGGGATTTCAACGGCGACGGGTTTACCGATATTGCGATTAGGGACAACCAAAAAGGAACCTGGTCTGTGGCTTTCAATAATCGAAATCAGACCTTCAGTCCGGTCAATGGCTGTGAAGGTGAATTTTGGATTCAAGGTTGGGCTACGGATTTCAATATGATTTTTCGCTCAGGAGACTTCAATGGGGACCGCATCGATGACCTCGTCTCTTTTCACCCGGAGACAGCAACTTGGCAATATGTTTTGAATGTCGGGAATTGTTTTCAGGGATTTTCCAAACCAGTTGTCATGGGGGATGTAAACACTTACCCCTTAGTCACTGATATAAACGGAGATGGGAAATCTGATTTAGTTGCAGGAAATCTTGCTCCAAGTGGAAATTACGCCCAAGCCATTCTCCAAATCTCAATCAACACCGGTAAATAAATTGCAGGGTTATGAAGTTTTTCCTCACGTTTCTCTTCTTGATTTTCTGCCATCCGGTCTTTTCGCAGTCCGTTCAGTCTTTCGACATTGCAACATTCTCGCTTAACCCTGCTTGGAAGAAGGAAGCACAACAAGATTGGTTGGCGTATCGGATAGAAAACCCTGCGAAGAAAACGTACGCGAGGATTTTGCTCTACCCCAGTTTGCCTTCTTCCGGAAATCCCGAGACTGATTTTCAGAAAGAATGGAATGACCTGATTGTAACTCAATACAAACCGGGAACGACTATAAATGAGAATCTTTCAGATTATAAAAATGCTTGGAAGGCGAAGATTCGGGTGGCTCCTTTTCAACACAATCAAGTGAACCAAGCAGTGATTTTGTTGATGCTAACCGATGGAAAAAAGAAAATGAGCTTCATTTTCCTAACCAATTCCGAAGAGTTTGAAAAAGACTTTGAAGACTTTGGGAGTTCATTGGTGTTTGGGTCTGCGCCCCTTAAGACGACAATACCACTACAAGATATGGTGAAGAGCCCAAGTGCTTGGTTGCCAATTGATAAAATGGTTGTTGACTAGAACCCCCTTTGATGAGCCAAGACTTAGCCCAAAGCAAATGAAAACCGCATTGCTCCTTGTCCTTTTAATAGTTGCACCGTTTTGGGCATATACCCAAAGCTCATGCGACCCTGATCAATATACCTTAGTTTGGTCGAAGGCTACGGATTTTTATGAAAGATATGGACCGAATCAGGTCAACAAGCAACTGACGGCCAATTTTGATTCGAAAAAAATGCAGCCCAGGATGGGTACTGCACTCATTTGGCTTCAACGGAAAACTCAAGGATTGGCAGGAGCAAAAAGCGCCTCTTCTTACCAGAATTTTTATCCGGGCAATTCCCATCCTGACGCACTTTACACCAACGCTTGGTATCAGGCTACCGGTAGATTGGGGTATTATTATTTGAGAACGAGTAGTCATTATTTGACCTGTGTAGACAACAGCCCCATCGAAATTCCCGGCCCTGCCTGGATAGATATTCAGTTTAATTATTTCAATCAATTTGCAAAACCAGTCCAAACCACCGACAAAGAAGGGGTGATTGTTCCCGTACAGATGGATGGCCGTCCTGTTTTTTCGGTTCCTGAGAAGCATTCATCAAACGGCAGGATCGACTATTATGAGTTTCCGGGGGAAGTTCCTGATTATGTAGTCGATTATTCAAGGATGTGGTTTTACCATGCCTTTGTGGTGAGAAACAGCGACAAGCCACTTTTTATTTCAGTCACCCAGCGTGACTATTTGAATTATTACCTTAAGCAAATGGAGCGGTTTTATCTGGATTTCAAAAAGATCCTCGGGCAAAGTGCTCCTACCAATAGTCTTCAGGATATTTTGGCGGAAAAAGATGAAAGAATTGCCGAAATCAAGCGGTTAACTGAGGAAGGTGCCTATGGATATTCTAAAGACAATCTGGCTAACCGACTTCAGAAGGCAGAGGAATTTTATCAAACCAAACTCGAGGAAGAAAAAAATAAAACTTCCGGAGGTAATTCTGAAGTGGATCAGGAATATCAGGAAAGTGTACGTTTGATTAAAGATTACCTTAATTCAGAGCCGGAATCAATTCTATCCAAACCTATCGGTGAAATAGAAACCAATCCAACTCATGAAATCAGTTTAACTGCGTCTGTGTTGGAGAAGCTGAAAGCTCCGAAACCTGAACGGGGATGGAGCAAAAACACGCAATTCGCATTTATCAATCCAGAGTATTTTGACAAATCCTTGGCCCCGGATGTACCGCAATTTATCGCTGTAGAGATTACCAATAATGAAAATCGGCACAAACATCTCAATGAACTGGCGTACCGATTAAGAAAGGATTGGGACTTTGCTGAGCTCCTGCAACTTCTCGGAAATACGGGTCCTCAGACCTTTTTAGCAACTGCTGAAGCCAAACCTAAAGGAGGCGATAATTTCCTGGACAAATTAGATGAACTTCCTGCCTTGGGTTTTGTACTTCCGCCACTGAGCATGCCAATGGGCGGGATGCTTGGTGACGTATTTCCCAAGCGATCTTATTCCTCCCAAAAACTCACAATCCAATTCCCCGAACGCTCGCCAGCACTTGATGCACTTCCAAAAGTTCAAACCCAAGCCGAATACATCAAGTACCTGGAATCCTTGAAGACTTCGGTGGAAGGAGCGATGTCTGGGCAAAGCCTTTCTGCTTCAGATAATTTGGTGAAGACCCAGAAAATCAGCACATCGGAAGATTACTCAAGGAATGCGATCGGAGTTTGGTTTTCGGGTAACCCTTCCATCGCTCTTCAGTTGCATAGCAAGGCTTCACTAGTAGATCCTGAGAATGGACTTTCTGCCAATAATTTTGCTGTACACCTTCAAAAAAGCGGGTACCCCGAAAAGGCTTTGCCGATTCTAAATTATTGGTTGAACCGGTACCCCGAAAATTCCCTGGTATTGGGCAATGCTGCCAGTGCATATTATTTCTTGGGAGATATTCAATCAGCAATGAAACTAGCCCAAAAAACAGTGGAGCTTGATTCACTTCATCCCAATGCCAACAAGATTCTTGCCTTTGGGCATTATCGTGCAGGGAATAAAAAACTTTGTGCGGGTGCTTTGGGCCGAAGCCTCAAGAGTTCCTATGATGAGGAAGCTGTGGCCTTGCTACAAGAGGTAGATCCGGATTGGGATATTTCAGACTTGATCTATGAAGGCCGAAAAAAGAAATCGGCCCTAAAGCTTTTCGATGAGTTCAGGCTTCCGGCACCAATTTCTTCCCTTGATGAAGCCGAAGATCAGGCTGAAACGATCGAGAAAGCCTTGTCCACAATCGCCGGAACTTTGGAAGGTATTCAGCGGCAAAAAGAGAAAAATGAACAGGATCCCACCAAAGCACCTTTTGATTTAAGCGTGATTGCACAAGCGGTGATGAATCAGGGGTCTTTTACCGAGCTTCAACTTTTAGCTCAAACAGTGGTCACCGAGAGCTGGAATAAGTACCACAAGCAGTATGGTGAAGAAGGTCAATATCTTGAAAAAAAGATCAAGGAGCAGTATTCCAAATACACGATTGCTCTAGGGGAAATCATCAAGAAAAGAAATAATGCAATGGATATGCTTGAAGGTGGTACGCCTGAAGAAGAAGTCAAACTCATGCAAATCCAAAAAGAGGCCTGTTTGGACCAGAATAAAGCCTTAGAGTCATTTTACAGTGCTACACATCAAATTATAGGTCAGTTTGCTTCCCGAATGGAACTCATCAGTCGGGAGCATTACAACACCTTGGCCTATTGGATGCCGATCTGGATGCAGTCGACTGAGGCAGCAGATGTTTTGGGGCTTCAGCAGAGTTACTTACAGGACATGCGCAATATTTTGGTCCAATACCCAATTTACTTCCCCCAGGATTGCGATATATTTTCTACAGATGAGGAGGAGGAAATTCTTGGTCCTTTGATGGTGTGGGAGGATAAGTTTTGTCCCATCAAATTCGTGGTGGGAATGGGTGTGGCTAAGGCAGGACTCACCTGCAATACCATCTCCATCAGTGCAGGAGAGGGGATACAGGGAGAGATTGAATTCAAACTGAATGAAAATTGGGATTCGGTGGAAGAAATTACAGTTGGAGGTGGCATAGGTGCTAGTTGGAATTTAGGTGCAAGAGGAATTTTCGAAGTGGAAGCTGGAGTAAGCAATAAGGGCTATTTGAAATTTGGTCGTAATTCAGCCACGAAGGAATGGATGTACACACCTATCGATATTGGGGCAAAAACTGAAATCAATGCAGTAGGGAAAGTCGCAACAAAATACGAATTCGAAGTCAAGGTAGTGGAAATGGCCATCGGCCTGAGATCAGGTGTAAAAGCAGATGGGTTGATCGCTCAATTGCCGGTTTTAAAATAGTTAAGGGACAATTCCAAAGTTTCAAACTTTAGAATAGTCATTCTTATTTTTAAAAAATGAATCCCCAAAAGATTGCTTTGAAGAATGGGGAAACAAGAAAAGGCTGAAAGTCCCTTTCCAGCCCAATCTCAAATTTCGAATCTCAAATTTCGAATCTAGATCGCTACCGCAGCCTTGATATGCGGGTGAGGGTCATAGCCTACCAACTCAAAATCCTCATACTTGAACTCGAAAATATCCTTCACATTTGGATTGATTTTCATGGTTGGAAGTGGTCGGATTTCACGGCTGAGTTGAAGCTCGGTTTGCTCCAAATGATTGGAATATAAGTGTGCATCACCGAAAGTATGGATAAAATCTCCCGGCTCCAGATCACAAACCTGCGCGACCATCATCGTAAATAAAGCATAGGAAGCAATATTGAATGGAACGCCTAAAAACACATCCGCACTTCGCTGATAGAGTTGGCAGGAGAGCTTGCCATCTGCCACATAAAACTGGAAAATGGTATGGCAGGGCGGCAGTGCCATGTGGTCCACATCGGCCACATTCCAAGCACTGACGATGTGACGACGGCTGTCCGGCTTGGTTTTGATCTGATGAATGAGGTTCTTGATTTGATCGATTTCCCCGCCTTTTCCGTCAGGCCAGTGTCTCCACTGATAGCCATAGACCGGACCCAAATCACCGTTTTCGTCAGCCCATTCGTCCCAAATGGACACGCCGTTTTCTTTGAGCCAGGTGATATTGCTTTCACCTCTGAGAAACCAAAGCAATTCTACGATGATAGAGCGTAAATGGAGTTTTTTGGTGGTGACCACCGGAAATCCCTCTGCCAAATTGAACCTCATCTGATGTCCAAAAACGCTAAGGGTGCCTGTCCCGGTTCGGTCTGTTTTTTTGGCTCCTTCATCAAGGATTCGCCGCATCAAATCGTGGTACTGCTGCATGAATTTTCTGTGGATTTCTTTGTTGGCAAGTTAAGTGATTCGAATAATTTAAAAACAATTTGAGTGCATTGCTTTTTTAAAAAAGTACCTTCATGTCCAAAACCAACTCCTCCTTTTCAAGCGAATGTTCAGGAAATCTACAGCGTTAACTCTTCTCGGATTTGGGATTTTTTTAAGCATCATGATTCTGGTTTTCCCGCCGGTTCCTTCATTCAACTATGACTTTGAACAGTTTTTCCCACAGGATGATCCGGATTTGGCTTTTTACCAACAGTACGAAAAGGACTTTGAGAGCGATAACGATTACCTCTTGATTGCACTTCAAAATCCAAGTGGAAGCCTTACATCCATTGATTTTTTGAAAAAAAGTGATCTGCTAAAAAAAGAAATCTCAAACCTCGACGGAGTCGATACTTTGATTTCCATACTTGACTTGGAAATGCCTGTGATCGGACTTTTTGGAATAAGTTTTAACAAAGTGCTGGATTGGGAAAGTGCTGAAAATCTGGAGTATTCCGGGCCTGCTCTAAAACAGTTTGAAGGCTCATTAATTTCAAAAGACGGGCAAAGTCTGCTATTTCTGATCAGAAATAATCCCAAGCTCAGCAAAGAACAGGGAGATACTTTATATCATCAGATTAAGGAAGTCTTTTTACAAAGTGAGCTCAAACCACTCGCAGTCGCAGGAAAAATACAGACTCAGGGTGATTTTGTCACCTTGATGCAGGAGGAGTTTAGTCTTTTTTTAGGTGCATCCCTAGTGTTGATTTTAGTGATGCTTGTATTGATTTTCCGGACTTGGTGGGGCGTACTAGTACCTGTTTTGGTTTTGAGCATTGGGATTTTTTGGGCTTTTTCGGTGATTTTGTATTCTGGAAAATCACTCGATATCATGTCGGTGATGCAGCCTACTATTTTTTTGATTGTGGGTTTGAGTGCGCTGGTGCATTATTTCACGCATCTGATAAAAAAAATCAGAATTGGAAAAGGTAAGGAGGAGGCAGTTTATGAGACTTTTCGTGAACTTACTTTTGCGGTAAGTTTAACGATCTTCACCACCGCTGTCGGTTTCTTCTCACTTTATTTTACTTCCATTCCAGCACTGAAAGCATTTGGACTTTGGACTGCCATTGGGATACTTGTCCTCTTTTTTGGGTTGATTGTGATCACCCCCGGATTACTTTATTTATTTCCCATAACAAAAGCGAAAGCCTTTCAGAAACCTGCAAGCCTATTTTGGCAGCGCCTATTTTCATGGATTATTTTGAAAAGGAAACTTGTGCTTTATACATTTTTGGGGATCACTTTGCTATCTCTTTTTTTTGGACTTCAACTCAAAGTCAATGGGTATTTGCTGGACAACTTACCTCTCGACCATCCTATTCAGGAGGATTTTGCTTTTTTTGACGAGCAGTTTGGGGGCTCTAATCCACTGGAGATTTACCTTTCGACAGGGGATAGTGCCAATTCCCTTTTTGATTACGCGGTACTCCGAGAAATAGAAAAATTGGAAACGAAGCTGACCGAGTCTTTTGGAGAAAGGCAGCTCATCTCTCCTGTAAGTCTTGTCAAATCATTAAATCAAGCTCAAAATCGAGGCAGTATTGCTGCCTACAGTTTCCCATCTCAGGGTCAGTTTCTTCGAATGAGCCGATATTTTGATCAGATTCTCAAACTGGATGGGCCGAAAGTGATCAGTTCGAACCAAAAAACAGGCAGGATCAGTGGTCGAGTAGGTGATTTGGGTAGTTTAGAAATGGGAAATAAGCGGGGGGAGTTTCTCCAGTTTGTGAAAAAAGAAATCGACCCTAACTTATTAAATGTTCGATGGACGGGTACAGCCTTTCTTATAGATCATGGACACGAATCCGTGACCCGACAAATGTTTCAAGGCTTGCTCTTTGCTTTTGTAGTGGTGGGAATAGTTGCGGGATTTTTATTCAGATCATGGAGACTTTCCTTCATTTTGCTGATTCCCAATGTTATTCCATTGGTTTGGATGCTGGGCTTAATGTATTTGCTTGGAATCGAATTTAAGCTTACTACCTCGATTCTGTTCACGGTGGCCTTTGGGATTGCGGTAGACGATTCCATTCACTTTATGACAAAACTTAAAACCGAATTGGATCGCGGAAAAAATCTGCTTTATGCAATCAAAAGAACATTTATGGAAGCGGGCCGGGCAATAATGCTTACTTCGGTAATACTGGTTGCAGGTTTTGCGTTGCTTAGTTTCAGCCAATTTGGAGTCACCCACTTCACGGGCTTGCTGATTAGTTTTACGCTTATTTTTGCACTTTTGGCAGATTTATTTTTGCTGCCCTTGTTGCTTTTTCCTCTGAAGAAGGTATGGGACAAAAAAACCGAATCCAGATCTAAGGATTAAAACTATCCCAGGTAAACGTAGCGGTGACAGGATAATGATCTGAGTAATCAACCTCCCGATGGGTATTAAAATGAATGGGTTTTAGACTAGGATCAGCAAAAATGTGATCGATTCTAAGAAAGAACAAGACTCGATTGTAGGTGAATTCAAAGCCTCTTCCGGCCTTTTCAAAGGCATTGACGAGTTTTTCGCTTGTCTTAAAATAGGCGTATGAATACGGAATCTCGTTAAAATCGCCCATTAGTATTACGGGATGAGGACTATTGCTCAGGTGTTCGTAAAGAATGGATAACTGTTGTGCTCTGGCAAGACTGCCGCGGTGCAATTTCCCTAAGGTTTGCCGGTATACCAATTTTGCCTTATCGTAATTATCCAGTGATTCAGCCTCAATCGCCATGGATTCCAGGTGGGTATTATATACTCTAATTGTGTCTCTTCCCACCTGAATGTCAGCAAAGATCGTCCCGTTGCTTCTTTTGTTGTCAAAAACCACTCCTTCGTTTACAATGGGGTACCGAGAGAAAATGATCATTCCAAACGATTTTCTTTTTTCATTCCCGTCTACTATGTGATAATAATGTTCATAGTCGCCATTTTTTCCAATGATTTTGATGGCATTTCTTCCAGCAGAGGTATTATCCTGGTAAAACTCTTGGAACACTTTCACGTCAGCTTGGTGATCCGCAAGCCAGGTAAAGACATTGTCATTATCGTCGGTACCCATGTCCCGGTAAAAAAAACCATGCGCGTTGTAAGTCAGGACTTTTAGCCCTTTGGCATCTTCATTTCTAGAATTTAGCTGGAAAGAAATAAGGATAAATTTATATCCGATTAATAGGGCTAGAAGGGGGAAGAAGGCTGATCTTCTCCATGCTAATGCCAAAACAGCAAACAAAAAGAAGTTGCCTATAATAATGACTGGAATTAAAAACGGAAGCAAACCGGCGTAAGCAAATACCTCCGGTGAGAAATAAACACTCGAGAATATGATAAGTGATATTAAAAATACCAGTCCGGCTATAAATTTCATTTAGGTTGGGTTGAGAGCATCAAAGGGACCCGAACCCAAAAGTGGCAATTTTCGATCCAATTTCCCCATCAATTACTTCAATTGCACTTTAAAGATCCGCTATGGGCAATGAAAAAACGTATCACAGCAGGCTATTCGTCTATCAATAATAAAAATTATCAATTTTAAGTTGAATAGTTGGAATGAGACGATTTGGATTAATTTTACGTACTCATCCTTTAAATTAATCATCTATCTAATGAAAAAGCTGTCCAATATTTGGTTGACTACCCTGATCTGCGCAACTTTTTTCGCTTGTCAGCCTAAGACGACCCAAACTACAGAAGATCAAAATTCAGAAAGCGCTGCGGCCGAAGCAGCAGAAGAAGAGCAAAGACCAAGTCCGCTCGAAATTAAAGAAGGTCAAATCGCCGGTAAGACGATTAAAGTTTATTATGGCTCTCCTTCAGTTAAGGGACGTACAATTTGGGGTGATCTTGTGCCGTATAATGTCGTCTGGAGAACAGGAGCAAATGAGGCAACCTATATTGATATCCCTCAAGACATCATGGTTGAAGGCAAGACTTTACGAGCTGGCAAATATTCCCTCTTCACTATTCCAAAAGAAAGTGGATCATGGACCGTGATTTTTAACTCAGATTGGGAATTGGAACACGGACATTTTCAATATGATGAAAAGAAAGATGTTATAAGAGTTGATGTTTTGCCTTCTTGGGAATCAACTTCTTCTGAAAGGCTTTCTATAACTATCGAGGCTCCCGGGTTGGTAATTCGCTGGGAAAAGCTGAAACTTCCAATTAAGATTCAATAAAAAAGCAATCTTGGACTCCCTAGTCGAACGGCTGGGGATTTTTTTGTGTATTTTTTTATTTAATTCAAATATTACAAAGTGCTTAAGGCACAAAGTCGAAAGTGTATTTATTCTAAACGCAATAAAGCTTATCTACCCATGAAGTATTTTTCATTCTTTCTGGTTTTGGCCATTACCATTGCTTTGGCGATGTTGGTCTCGAGACCTATAGGACAAATTCCCCCTTTGGCTCCTCTTTTGGACCCAAATCATGGGTTTTGGCAAAACACATTAAGCGAAGATCAGCTTGCCGAGGAAGAAATAAACATTGAAAATCTCAGTGCTCCCGTTGAGGTTGTATTTGACAAAAATCTCATTCCTCACATTTTTGCCCAGAATGAACTAGACCTTTATCGGGCTCAGGGTTATGTTACTGCTCAACACCGACTTTGGCAAATGGAGTTTCAAACAATGGCTGCTGCAGGTCGCGTTTCTGAAATCGTCGGGCCGATTGCTTTAGAGCTTGACAGAATGACCAGAAGGAAAGGTCTTGCTTTCGGTGCGGAAGTTGGATTAAAATATATCGAGGAAAACGATCCCGAAACGCTCCGACTGGTGGAAGCTTATACAGATGGGGTCAATCAGTATATTTCACAGCTTTCGGATGCAAAGCTCCCTGTAGAATACAAGATTTTGAATTATCGGCCAGAGCCATGGTCTGCCTATAAATCTCTGCTCCTTCTTAAGTATATGTCAGATATGCTGGTGGGAGATCGGGATTTGGAATATTCCAATCTTCGAAAGCTCCTGGGGGATTCTAAATTGAACAAACTTTTCCCCGATTTTCCAACTGAAAACGATCCTGTAATCGAGGCAGAAAAAGTATGGGATTTCACCCCGATTCCAGTAAATAAACCGGACTCCGTTACTTACCCCGATGATGCACTTCTTCTCGATCCGCTTAGTCAACCTGTTGAAGGAACTGGATCTAACAATTGGGCTGTGGCAGGAAAAAAGACCCAAAATGGGAATCCTATTTTGGCCAATGATCCACACCTAAGCTTGAATTTACCTTCGCTGTGGTATTCGATGCAATTGACCACGCCAACCTATTCAGTAAAAGGAGCCACCCTTCCGGGGGCTTTGGGAGTGATTTCAGGATTCAATCAGGATATTGCATGGGGAGTAACGAATGCGACTAAAGATGCCCGAGATTGGTACAAAATAACTTTTCAGGATGAAAGTCGAAAGGCATACAAATTCGGAGATGAATGGAGAGCAACTGATTTTCGAATTGAAGCAATCAAGGTAAAAGGGCAAGATACTTTTATCGATACTGTAGTCTACACCCATCATGGGCCTGTGGTCTATGATAAAAGTTTTCGAAGTGAAAGGCAAGACGTGAATTTTGCTTTGAAATGGACAGTTCACATGGGGTCCAATGAGCAACGAACCTTTATTCAAATGAATAAGGCTAAAGATTATGCAGACTATAATGAAGCATTGGATTTTTATACTTCGCCAGCTCAAAACTTCGTATTTGCTTCCAAATCAGGTGACATTGGGATGCGGATTCAAGGTAAATTCCCCTTGAAATGGGAGGGACAGGGTAAATTTTTCATGGATGGAGCTGATCCCAAAATGGAGTGGCAGGGATTTATCCCTAATGCGCATAATCCGGCAACCTTAAATCCTGAGCGAGGTTTTGTCTCCTCTGCAAATCAGCATCCGGTAGATCGATCCTATCCCTATTATGTTTTTGACAATTCATACGAACACTACCGAAACAGACGCCTCAATAGGAAGCTCCGAGAAATGAACCAAATCACGGTAGAGGATATGAAGATGCTCCAGTTTGACGATTACAATCTTCAGGCTGCTGAGGGGCTGCCAGTTTTGATCAAACTTCTGGGAACTCATAAAACTGAATCTCCGGATGCGGAGAAATACCTGAATGAACTTAAATCTTGGGATTATTTCGCAGATCCAAATCAAAAAGGACAGACTTTGTATGCGATTTGGTCAGCGGAAACATTTGAAAGTATCTGGAGGGAGTTTATGAATGGTGCTCCTGTTGTTCGTCCAAATAGTTACCAAACTGTGGAATTGTTAAACAAGTCACCCAAAGATTCAATTTTCGATGTCAAATCTCAGGAAGGCATTCAAACGGCGGAATACCATGTTAAGGCAGGATTTGATTCCATGCTTGTAGCGATGAAAAAATGGGAAGCAGAGGAGGGAGATTACACTTGGGCAAACTTTAAAAAAACCACAATACAGCATTTGGTGCCTAATTTTAAGTCTTTTTCCGCATCAAATGTCTACACCGGCGGCGGTTCGGGAATGTTGAATGCAACAGGAAGCAGGCACGGAGCGAGTTGGAGAATGGTTGTGGAACTTGGACCGGAAATTCAAGCTTTTGGGGTATACCCAGGTGGACAATCCGGCAATCCGGGAAGTAGATTCTACGCTAATTTTATACCCATTTGGGCAAATGGAGAATACTTGAGTTTCAATCTAAGATCGATTGAAAATCAAGAAGATGTGCTTTTCAAAACAATACTAAAATAGAATATTTATGAGATTTATATTTTTAACCATTTTGACAGCAATTGTAGTTGTTTTTCTTAACCCAATTACGCCATTTTGGGTAGTAATGATTGGGATAGCTGTGCTAAGTGCCTTAGTATATCCCAATGGTATTGGTGGGTTTTTAGGGGGTGGTCTTGGGATGGGATTAACCTGGCTTGGCCAAAGTATCTATTTGGGAATCACCTCTGCAAGCTCCCTTCCTGACAGGATGGGTGAATTGATGGGCTTGGGTTCTGGAATGACTTTGGTTGCTGTAACTGGGATTATAGGATTTATTCTAGGGGCCTTTAGTGGTTTGACAGGAGTTTTATTTCGTGATTTATTGCAAAAGTCCCCTAAAAACGTGTACAAGGGGTAGGCCAATAGCTCTCAAAAAAATCCTTTTTTTTATTTGAAAAGAGCATTTTAATTTTTTCGATTAACACGAATGAGTACCTTTGTTACTCATTATTTAAAGATTTTTTATGCTTGAATCCCTCATCACGTCAAAGACCCGATTACGTCTATTGATTAAGTTTTTTGTGAATTCAAAAAACCACAGTCATCTGCGCGGTCTTGCTGACGAATTTGGTGAGTCAACCAATGCGATTCGAAAAGAGCTTAACAATCTGACAAGCGCAGGGATTTTGGTCAAGCATTCTGATAAAAATAAAATCGAATACCAAGCCAATATCAGGCATCCATTTTACACCAATATTCGGGACATCATCAGAAAATATCTCGGATTGGATATGCTTTTGGAACAAATACTGGAAAGAATGGGTGAGGTGGAGCAGGTCATACTTACCGGTGATATAGCAAGAGGTAGCGACACGGGTACTATTGACGTATTAGTTACTGGAGATAATTTAAATACAGAATATATCAACCATCTCATCGCCCGATTAGAAGAATTAATTGAACGAAAAGTGATCTTTACCATGGCATCCGGACGGATTTCTTCCGGTGGATTGATCCTTTTTGACCGAGAGGCAGGAATTTAATTTCTACTTCTATAAACTATATGTTTTGCTAGGCGCAATTTGTGACTGAAAGGGCGAAGCTGTAAGTTATGCAAGAAATTACGGTAAAAGGTGTGATTTTAGTGGCGCAAAATGAAAATCAACAATTTTCAAAAAAAAAATAAAGTGAAAGACTCCTGCATGCATTACCTCTCAAGGGTAGTATTTCTCTGGGTTATTTTCTTTCTGTTTTTAGGTTCAGTTTGGGCCCAGAACTTAAGTAATCTGTCTACGCTGAAAGTAGACAATCTCTCGGATGCTCAGATAGAGCAATTGATCAAACGAGCTGAGTCCAGCGGATTGACTCCATCCCAATTGGAAGGAATGGCTAGGGAACAGGGACTTTCGCCTATAGAAGCTAATAAATTAAGGCAAAGGATCATGGGTTTACAAAAAACCACTAATCCACAGAGCGCACAAAATACAACATCAGGACTCAGAGAATCATCAGGCCAAACGCAAGGTGACCTCTTTGACTCTTTGCGAAGGTCAGATCCGTATTACGATCTCACTCCCTTTCAGAAAAAGATTTTCGGTTATAAATTATTTCATAATCGGGATTTGGATTTTAATCCTAGCCTTAATATTCCTACACCGCAGGGGTACATCGTAGGCTCTGGAGATCAGCTTTTAATTGATGTTTACGGGGCTTCCCAAGAGTCTTTTGACGTCAATGTTTCTCCAGAAGGAAGGATATTGATCCCTAATGTTGGTTCCATCCAAGTCGGAGGAGCCTCAATAGAGGCAGCCACTTCTAGGTTAAAATCCTCGCTTGGGCGCATTTATTCAGGACTTTTAGGCTCAAATCCCAACACCTTCATTCAGGTAAGATTAGGAAATATCCGATCGATTAAAGTTTCGATGGTCGGAGAGCTTTCCCGGCCAGGAACCTATACCTTGCCTTCATTTGCTTCGGTATTCAACGGACTTTTTGCCGCAGGCGGACCAAATGAAAATGGGTCTTTCAGGAATATTCAGGTTTACAGGGATAGCAGGCTTGTGGCCACTGTGGATATTTACGAGTTTTTATCAAAAGGGAATTCACAATCCAACATTACCCTCCAGGATAATGATGTGGTGATAGTGCCTCCGGTTCAGGCAAGGGTAGAAGTAGTCGGCCCAGTGAGAAGGGAAGGTTTTTTTGAAGTTAAACCCGAAGATACGCTTTCAGATTTGGAAGTCTATACCGGAGGATTCACCAGCCAAGCTTACAAAGAGCGACAGACGATTAGACGAATAGAGAATAATGAGCGAAAAGTAATTGATGTTTCAAGGGAAGATTTTAACTCCTTTAACCCAAAAGACGGAGATGAAATTCTAATAGGTGAGACCTTGGATCGATTTGTAAATCGTGTTCAGGTTTCGGGGGCCGTCATTCGACCAGGGGAATATGCCCTTGAAAATGGAATTTCTGTAAAGAATCTGATTGAAAGGGCGCAAGGACTCAAGCCAGAAGCCTTTCTCAATCGAGCCACATTATTCAGAACAAGTGAGGATTTGACCCTTGCTGCAATGCCATTGGATCTAAAAGGTATTATGGATGGAACTCAAGCGGATGTACAGTTAAAGAATGAGGATTTACTGTTTATTCCAAGTCGATATGATATTCAGGAAGAAACCTATGTGAAAATTTCCGGGGAGGTCAATATTCCTAGTACTTATCCCTATGCGACCTCTATGACAGTTGGTGATTTGATCCTTCAGGCTGGAGGTTTGCTTCAATCTGCATCGAATTCCTCGATAGAAATTGCACGAAGGGTAAGAGATGCAAGCTCAGGCAAATTGGCCGAACTGTTTACTATTTCAATAAATCCGGATTTAAAACTTTCTGAAGAAGAAAGCAGGTTGCCATTAATGCCATTTGACCATGTTTTCATCAGAAAAAGTCCGGGATTTGAGCGGGAAAAATTGATAAAAGTAGAGGGCGAAATAAATTATCCAGGAGAATTTGCAATTTCCTCAGCCAATGAACGGATTTCAGACGTGATCAAGCGCGCAGGTGGACTTAATCAATTTGCATATCCGAAAGGTGCAAGTTTGGTGAGAAGGACTGTCTATTTCAAAGATGTAACCCCCGAAGAAATTCAGGAGAAAAATATCAGAGCAATCCGGGAAAAAGTTGATCCTGAGCGAAATCTTCATCTTAATCAAGCTGAATTATTGCTTTTCGAACGCTTGGATGGTAAAATCAACGCCATTGAAGAAAAAAAGCTGATCGAAGAGCAAAAGAAAATCTTGGAGAATCTTAACAAAAACTCAATTAGTGACTCCCTTTCAAGGGATTCACTTTTTAACAAGGTTAGGTTTAAAAAACAGGACGTGATTGGAATTAATCTAGAGGAAATTTTGCGGAACCCTGGGACTGGTGAAGATTTGATTCTTCAGGAAGGGGATATTTTGAGGATACCTAAGGAGCTTCAGACCATTAGAATGGTGGGTGAGGTATTAATGCCAACCACCGCAAGGTTTGTCAGAAACAACAATCTTAGAAATTACATTTCCCAAGCTGGCGGCTTTACTGAAGAGGCAAGAAAAAGTAAAACCTATGTTATCTACGCTAATGGGGATGCCCGACGGACTCACTCTTTATTGATGATTAAATTTTATCCTCAAATAGAACCCGGAGCAGAAATTGTTGTTCCAAAGAAACCCCAAAGAGAACGATTGTCTACTGCAGCATGGCTTGGAATTGCTTCGAGTTTGGCAACGCTTGGAATTCTGGTTCAGAGTCTGGTTAATAGTAATTAATAGTTTATGAAAATCGCAGTAGTTGGAACAGGTTACGTTGGATTGGTGTCAGGTGCATGTTTTGCAGATGTGGGAATTCAGGTAACCTGTGTAGATATCGACGAAAAGAAAATCGAAAAGCTTAAGAATGGTATCATGCCGATCTATGAGCCGGGTTTGGAGGAACTAGTTGTCAGAAACTACAAAAGCGGGAGACTGAATTTCAGCACTGATTTGGGTGATGCTATCCAAGGCGCGGAAGTTGCGTTCATCGCTGTGGGTACCCCTCCGGGTGAAGACGGTTCCGCTGACTTGAAATATGTATTGGCAGTCGCAGATGAAATTGGGAGAAAAATGACTGATTACATTGTCGTGGCCACCAAAAGCACTGTACCGGTAACTACAGGTGAAAAGGTGAGAGCCGCCATCAAGGCTGCCTTGAAAAAACGAGGCGCTGATCTTCCATTTGCTGTTGCCTCTAATCCTGAATTTTTGAAAGAGGGAGCGGCTGTGGAAGATTTTTTGAAACCTGATCGAATTGTAATCGGGGTTGATGATGAACGAGCTGAGCAGATCATGCAACGGTTATATAAGCCCTTCCAATTGAGTGGAGACCGGATTATTTACATGGATATTCCTTCTGCCGAGATGACCAAGTATGCCGCCAATGCTATGCTGGCGACCAAGATTTCTTTTATGAACGACATCGCCAATCTCTGTGAGAAAGTTGGAGCCGATGCCAACATGGTAAGAAAAGGTATAGGTTCTGATCCCAGGATCGGTAATAAATTCATTTATCCCGGAGTGGGCTATGGAGGATCGTGTTTCCCCAAAGATGTAAAAGCTATCATCAAAACGGCAAGGCAATATGGCTATGAACTAAAAGTGCTTCAAGCTGTGGAGGATGTAAACGATGCCCAAAAGCATGTACTCGCCAATAAAGTAAAAGCACATTTCGGAGATGATTTGAGTGGACTGACCTTTGCAATGTGGGGTTTGAGTTTCAAGCCAAATACGGATGATATGCGTGAGGCACCTGCAGGTGTGATTATCGATGAATTAAGAGCTGCCGGTGCTAATGTGAAAGCTTATGATCCGGTAGCAATGGAAGAAGCTAAGGCGCATTACATATTTGACAAAGTAACGTATTGCAAAGATGCCTACGATGCATTGGTTGATGCGGATGCATTACTACTAGTAACCGAATGGTCTGAATTTCGAATTCCAAGCTGGCAAGTAGTAGGTAAATTGCTGAAGAATAAGGTTGTATTTGACGGAAGGAATATTTACGACAAAAATTACCTGAAATCCTTGGGCTTCGAACATTACGGAATTGGGTCCAAGTAAAGCAAATGTTTGTCCTCCATTTCATAGTGACATCTACTAAAAAGATATGGTGATAGCAGGAGCCGGAGGACACGGAATGGAAGTCTTTGAAGTATTGAAAAAGTCAAAATTCGGAAATTTCATTTTTTTCGATGAAAATCCTTCAAAATCTTCTCCTTATCCAGAAATCCCCATGATCTCGAATCCGGAAAATCTAAAAAATGCTTTAAAGCAAGATCCGTATTTTGTATTGGGAGTAGGTAATCCTGTGGCAAGAGAAAGATTACATTCCTTTCTTATTTATAGCGGAGGAAAATATAGAACCGTATTGTCTAACAGCTCTCATGTGAGTTCAGACCTTATTTCAAATGGATTTGAAGCGATGGAGTTCAGTTATATTGGCCCTAAATGTAAATTTGGAACTGGAGTACTAATAAATACTAGAGCCAATGTACACCATGAATGTGAGATTGGCTCATTTTCTGAAATAGGGCCAGGAGCAATGCTTTTGGGCGCGGTGAAGGTTGGTGCAAAGTGTAGAATTGGGGCAGGAGCAGTGATACTTCCTGGGTTGAAATTAGGAGATAATGTGGTAGTAGGTGCCGGTGCTGTAGTCACAAAAGACATCGGAGAAAATCAAACTGTAATTGGAATCCCGGCAGTATCACTTCGAAAAACATAAGCATGGAATCGAATTCTAAAAGCAATTCGCAGGATTATACACTGAATTATCTCAAACTTACCCAATCTGTTTTTAAGGATAGGAAGAGTTTGGTGATTTTCTCAGCATTGGGTTTGGTTTTGGGAATTCTGATTGCCTTTACTACACCAAAGGAATATCAGTCCTCTTCCTATATTTTACTTGAATCAGAAGGAGGGGGAAGTAGTTCTTTAGGCCAAATGGGTGCCTTGGCAGGTTTGGCGGGAATAAATATGTCCCAATTGCAATCGGGCCAAATGGCACTCACAGCAGAAATTTTCCCGGATGTGATTCACAGTCGTGATTTTTTGAGAGAAATCTCAAAGGAAAAGTTCAGGTTTGAGTCAAAGGAAGGTCAAATCCAAAGTCTGGAAGAGTACTATTACCAAGAGCAACCTTCCAATGTAGTTAAGAAGACCCTCAGTTTTGTGATCAATATTCCTGCAATGATTGTGGGATGGTTCGCCTCTCCTGACCCTCTTCCTGCTGATCTTGGAGAAGCTGTTGAAAAGCAGGAAGATTACCTCAATCTCACCGGACAGGAATTGTTTGCTGTAGGGGAATTGAAAAAAAGGATTTTGATTGAGCAGAAAGGAAAAATGATCCGTCTGAATGTTTCCATGCCGGAGCCGGTGATTGCTGCTCAGGTTAACTCCATGGTTTTGGACCGTTTGATCGCCTATGTGACTGAGTACAAAGTAGGAAGGCAAAAAAGAAACATGGAATTCATAGAGGAGAGAGTCATTGAAACAGAAAAAAAGTTTAATGAGGCTCAAATGAGATTGGCATCTTTTCGGGATTCCAATCAAGGTTTAATTTCCAGAAGGGTGAGTACCAAAGAGGAGCAACTTGAATTTGAGTTCAACATAGCCTTTAACATTTACAATTCGCTGAAGCAGGAGATGGAACAGGCTGCCATTCAGCTCAAAAAAGAAACCCCTATTTTTACTGTTTTGGAAAAAGCCGCCATACCTTTGGGAGCTTCAAAACCCAATAAGCCTTTGATTCTTATTTTCTCGATTTTTTTGGGATTGTTTGTGGGAGTATTGGTCAATCTTTATAAAGTTTTAATAGAAAATATCAAGTCGAATCAGTGATGACATCCATTCAAATGGTAGATCTCCGTACGCAGTACGAGCAGATCAAAGCAGAGGTTGATCAAGCAATCCAACAGGTATTAGACACCACTGCATTTATTAACGGTCCGGATGTTAAGGCCTTTTCGGCCGAGCTTGCGGACTATACCGGAGCCAGATTTGTTATTCCCTGTGCCAATGGTACCGATGCGCTTCAAATAGCGATGATGGCCTTGGGCTTTAAGCCAGGGGATGAAATCATCGTGCCTACATTTACCTATGTGGCTACGGTGGAAGTGATTGCACTTTTGGGGTTAAAGCCCAAATTTGTTGATGTCCTCCCCGATACCTATGAGTTGGATCCAAAAGCACTGGAAGATTCCAAGGGACCAAGAGTGGTGGGGATAGTTCCTGTACACCTCTATGGTCAATGCTCCAACATGGAATTCATTTTGGATTTTGCCCGGAAAAATAATCTTAAAGTAATCGAAGATACTGCACAGGCGATAGGAGCTGTTTACACATTCTCTGATGGACGTAAAGCACAGGCAGGCACCATGGGCAATGTAGGGACAACCTCTTTCTTCCCCTCTAAAAATCTGGGTTGCTATGGAGACGGAGGAGCGATGTTTACCAATGATCCTGACTTGGCTGAAGCACTCAGAATGATTGCCAATCACGGTCAGAAAAAGAAATATTACCACGATTCGATTGGAGTTAACTCCCGGTTGGATACTCTTCAGGCCGCTATTTTAAGGGTAAAGCTCCAACATTTGGATCGATACTCTGCCTCCCGAAACGAAGTCGCAGATCGGTACGACAAAGCTTTTGTGAACCATCCCAACATTAAAACTCCCAAGCGGGCTGCCAATTCGACCCATGTGTTTCATCAATATACAGTTCAGGTGGAAGGTGCCTCTAGGGACGAGTTGAAGGCTTATCTTCAGGAAAATGGAGTACCCACTATGGTTTACTATCCAGTTCCTTTGCATAGACAAAATGCCTATTTGGAGTATGGGTACAGCGATGGGGATTTTCCAATTGCTGAATCGCTATGCAAGAAGGTTTTGTCTTTACCTATTCACACTGAAATGAAAAGTGAACAACAAGAATTTATAATCAACACCATTAAGTTTTTTTTTACCAAATGAAGGAATATTACGCACATGAAACAGCAATCATAGATGAAGGCTGCGAAATCGGAAAAGGAACCAAAATTTGGCACTTTTCGCACCTGATGCCCAATTGTAAGCTGGGGGAAAACTGTAACATCGGCCAAAATGTGGTGATTTCTCCTGAAGTAGTGTTGGGTAATAATGTGAAAGTTCAAAACAATGTTTCCATCTACACTGGAGTGACATGCGATAATGATGTGTTTTTGGGGCCATCGATGGTTTTTACAAACGTGATAAACCCCAGAAGTGCTGTCAATCGCCGCGGACAATATTCCAAAACCCATGTGGGAAGAGGTGCCTCAATCGGGGCAAACGCCACGATAGTTTGTGGGCATGACATTGGGGAGTTTGCCTTTATCGGTGCAGGTACAGTCGTCACCAAGACAATTCCAGCCTTTGCACTCGTGGTAGGAAATCCATCGAAACAGATTGGCTGGATGAGTGAATTTGGTCAAAAATTGGTTTTTGATGCCCAAGGATTGGCCGCCTGTTCGGAATCTGGCGAAAAATATCAACTCAAAAACGGAGTCGTATCAAAAATTTAATGAGCGAGTCATCATCTATTCAAATAAGGACTTCTTCAGATGGATTTGGCAGAAATGAATTTCAAAAAAAAGTAAAATGAAAAAATTTGCATTAATAGGTGCCGCAGGATATATCGCACCACGCCACATGAAGGCGATCAGGGATACTCAAAACCAACTTTTGGCCGCTTATGATAAGTTTGACAGTGTCGGAGTGATGGACAGCTACTTTCCTGATGCCGATTTTTTCACGGAGTTTGAGCGATTTGACAGGCATGTAGAAAAGCTGAAGCGAAGTGAGCAGAAAATTGACTATGTGAGCATTTGCTCGCCCAATTACCTGCACGATTCACACATTAGGTTTGGTCTGAGAGTGGGTGCCAATGTGATCTGCGAAAAGCCGTTAGTGCTGAATCCCTGGAATATTGAAGCACTCAAAGAGGTGGAAAAAGAACATGGTACGCGGTTGTTCAATATTCTTCAACTTCGATTGCATCCTTCGATCATAGCCTTGAAAGAACGAATTGCCAATGGGCCTGCAGATAAAATTTATGACATAGATCTGGCCTATATTACCTCAAGGGGGCACTGGTATTATACTTCTTGGAAAGGAGATGTAACCAAATCAGGAGGTATTGCTACCAACATTGGTGTTCATTTCTATGATATGCTCACATGGGTTTTTGGAAAAGTGAAAACCAATGAGGTGCACATTCATACCCATGACCGCGCCGCGGGATACCTCGAACTGGAAAAGGCCAGAGTGAGATGGTTTCTGAGCATCAATGCAGATACACTGCCCGAATCGGTAAAAGCCCGTGGAGGAAGGACCTTCCGATCACTGTCCATGGAAGGGGAAGAGATTGAATTCAGTGATGGATTTACAGAACTTCATACACATAGCTATCAGCAAATCCTTGAAGGAAATGGTTTTGGCCTAGACGAAGCTATGAATAGCATCCAGTTGGTGCACGACATCCGGCACATGAAGCCTTTAGGCCTCAAAGGCAATTATCATCCTCTCGCCGCTGGTGAGTTGGCAAAGCATCCATTTGAAAATTAATCTGAATAGAATATGGAATTGAAAGATTCAAAAATCCTTGTGATCGGTGGTGCCGGATTTATCGGCAGTTTTGTTGTTTCCGAGCTGTTGAAAGAAGCAGTAAGTGAGGTGGTGGTATATGATAATTTTGCCAGAGGCAAAAAAGATTATTTGGAAGAGCAGCTCAAAGACCCAAGATGTTCTATTTTCCCAATCGGAGGCGACGTCCGAGAAATCGACATCTTAAATGCTGCCATGAAGGGCAAAGACTATGTAATATGTCTGGCAGCGATGTGGTTGTTGCATTGTAAAGACTATCCAAGGACTGCCTTTGAAGTGAATATTGCAGGAACATTCAATGTACTTGAGGCATGCGTGGCAAACAATATCAAAAAGCTGATTTGGTCATCTTCTGCATCTGTGTATGGTGATGCTGTTGAACTTCCAATGACAGAAAGCCATCCCTTTAACAATAAAAACTTCTATGGTGCAACAAAGATTGCAGGAGAAGCTATGGCTGCTGCTTTTCATGACCGATATGGTCTAGAAGTAATTGGTCTGAGATACATGAATGTATATGGCCCTCATCAGGACCAAACTGCTGCTTACACAGGCGTGGTTCCGATCATGCTCAATAAGATCGAAGCCAATGAACCGCCTACCATCAATGGGGACGGTAGTCAAGCCTATGATTTTATCTACGTAGAGGATGTCGCCAGATGCAATGTTCAAGCTTTGAAAAGCAATACGAAGTTTGGCATGTACAACGTAGGGACGGAAGTCCAAACCTCCATCCGTGAGCTATGCAATCTAATTTTGGAATTGAAAAATTCTAATTTGAAAGTGATATATAAGCCTTATTCTGCTGATGATGCCAGAGCATTGGTTCAAAACAGAATTGGTTCCAGAAAGAAAGCAGAGGAAGAACTGGGTTTTCTTTACCACTATGGTTTGAGAGAGGGATTACTCAAACTGATTGAATGGAGAATTACCACAGGAGTGGATAGAGGCTGATTAATTAATTAACAGATAATTCAGAACTGATGAATTTAACAGAAAAGCGAAATATACCCATTTCGCTACCTATGACTGGAATTGAAGAGTGGGAGGCCACTAAAGAGCCTCTGTTGAGTGGTTGGATAACCAGTGGTCCAAAGGTGCGTGAATTTGAAAAAATCTTTGCAGAACGTCATCAGGTTAAACATGCCTTAGCAGTGACCAGCGCGACTACTGCCCTGCATTTGGCTTTGGTCGCATTGGGGATTGGTCCGGGAGATGAGGTAATTGTTCCTGCATTCACATGGGTTTCTACCGCCAACGTGGTCCTCTATTGCGGAGCTAAAGTTGTCTTTGCAGATGTGGATCCAGTGACTTTTAATATTGATCCAAGTGACCTCAAAAAAAGGATAACATCTAAAACCAAAGCGATTATTCCTGTCCATTTGTTCGGCTTATGTGCTGATATGGATGAGATTAAGAAAATTGCAGGGGCTATTCCTTTGGTTGAAGATGGAGCTTGTGCAGCGGGAGCAGGATATAAAGGAGTTCCTGCGGGTGCTTTAGGCACGATCGGATGTTTTTCTTTTCATCCCAGAAAATCAATCACGACCGGTGAAGGAGGGATGATCACTACCAATGATGACAGATTGGCGGATCTGATGGGAATGCTAAGAAATCACGGTGCTTCCATTTCTGAAGAGCAGCGCCACCATGGTCCCCGACCCTATATATTGCCGGATTTCAATCTGATGGGCTTCAATTATCGAATGACAGACTTGCAGGGAGCTGTGGGTGTAGTTCAATTGAAAAAATTAGATCAATATATCGATGAACGCGAAATTTGGGCTGCTTATTACAAAAAAGAATTGGCGTCAGTGGAGTGGCTGCGCACACCAAGCTTTGGCCATGATTACAAGCACGGATGGCAATCCTTTGCCTGCTTTGTAGATGAAAGTAAGGCCCCTTTTTCCAGAAATGAAATCATGGAAAAATTGCAGGAAATGGGGATCTCCACGCGTCCCGGAACCCATGCAGTTCACATGTTGAATTTCTACAAAGAAACATACCAAATCAAACCGTCTGATTTTCCTGGTGCCCAAGCTGCCAACGATTATTCCATGGCAATTCCGCTACACAATAGAATGAGTAGAGAGGATTACGAATATGTAGTTGCAGCAATAAAGGCACTCTAAAATTATGTGTGGAATAGTAGGGGTCTATAATCTAAATGGAGAGCCATTTGGACTGAGTGCCTTAAAGAAAATGTCAGATGCCATTGCCCACCGGGGACCGGATGGAGATGGTTATTTTACCGAGAACTCTATTGCCTTGGCACATCGTCGCTTGGCAATTTTGGATACCTCTCCAAAAGGTGCTCAACCCATGACCTCGAAAGACGGGAATTGGGTAGTGGTTTTTAACGGGTGTATTTATAATTTCCTCCAACTCAAGCAGGAACTAAGGGCTAAAGGGCATGAATTCGTCTCTACCACCGATACCGAAGTTTTAGTGGAAGGGTTGGCCGCCTATGGTCATTCTTTTTTTGAAAGGCTCGATGGTATGTTTGCTGTAGGGGCCTGGAATAATGCCGAGCAGGCCTTATATCTTTCCCGTGATCGCTATGGCGTTAAACCTCTCTATTATTGGTATACAGGAAGAACGTTGGTATTTGCCTCTGAAATTAAAGCCATAATTGCTCATCCCTCCTTTTCGACTAAACTAAATCCTGAGGCACTGAATGAGTATTTCACATTTCAGAATATGTTCAGCTTTCGGACGCTTTTTGCGGGAGTAAATATGCTACCACCTGCCAATACAGTCAAAATTGATGCGCATACCGAGTCCATTAAACATCATTCTTGGTGGGATTATGACTTTACCAAAACTGATCCAAGTTTAGGCTTTGAGGATGCTATTTCTACAACTGAAAAGTTGTTCAAACAGGCTGTTTCCCGTCAAATGATAGCCGATGTGCCTGTAGGATCATATTTATCGGGGGGAATGGATTCAGGTTCGATCACTGCCCAGGCTTCCAAACACGTAAAGCGGCTTACCACATTCACTTGTGGGTTTGATATGAGTGAAGTCACGGGTGTGGAAGCAAATTATGACGAAAGAAGAGATGCGGAGTTAATGGCAAATTATTTCAAAACCGAACATTATGAGCAGGTTTTGAATGCCGGAGACATTCGATGGTCATTGCCTAGGGTAGTCTATCACCTTGAGGACTTGAGAGTGGGAATGTCCTATCCCAACTATTACATTTCTCGACTGGCCTCCAAATTTGTAAAAGTCTGTCTCCAAGGAACGGGAGGAGATGAACTTTTTGGAGGATATCCGTGGAGGTATTACCGAATTTTTAAATCGGTAAGTCAACGGGAGTTTTTCGACCTCTACTATGAGTTTTGGCAAAGATTAGTACCCGATCAGCAGCGGGAGGAGTTATTTGTTCCGGAAATTCGGAAACAAGTCGATTTTTCCGATCCCAAAAGAATCTTTGAGCGGGTTTTTACTTTTAATGATAAGCTTCAGTACAATACCCCTGAAGATCATATCAACAACTCCTTGTATTTCGAAGCAAAGACCTTCCTTCCCGGTCTTCTGTTGGTGGGAGATAAGCTGAGTATGGCCAATGGTTTGGAGGAGCGCTTTCCGTTTTTGGATAATGAATTGGTCAATTTTGCCCAAAAGATTCCCGTAAACTTTAAGCTGGGAAATCTTGAGCAGATGCTCACAATCAATGAGAATGACTTTAGAAAGCGCAGCAAATCCTATCAGGAATTTGATGACGGTAAAAATGTCCTGAGAAAGGCCATGTTGAAGTTCATGCCCGAAAAAATCATCAATCGCAAAAAGCAGGGATTCTCTGCCCCTGATGAAAGTTGGTACCGTGGGGAAAATGCGGCCTACATCAAAGAACTCTTACTGGATAAAAAGACTGTTTCCTCGGAGTTTATCAACCAAGAATACATACGCAAAATAGTGCATGAGCATATTGATCAGCATATCAACCACCGATTGCTAATTTGGAGTTTTATGAATTTCGAATGGTGGTGCAGGATTTTCCTCAACAATGAGAAAATTGAATGAATCGTAAGGAAAAACTGATTAATACACCCCAAGAATTGGACTTACTCAAGAAATTGGAGACACTCAAGGGTGAATTGGATCAGATGTTCAAGTCAGATTTAAACCGGTCACTTCCCTTTAATGAGTTATTGTTTGATCGCTGGGAGAGAGCAAAAAAACTCGGATTTGGCGAAGGTTCATCAATTTATGATTCCGCATATGTTTTCGGTAATGTGCAGGTGGGAGAAAGAACTTGGATTGGACCTTTTACCATAATTGATGGAAGCGGAGGTTTAGGTATTGGATCGAATTGCAGTATTTCGGCAGGAGTTCAAATTTACTCCCATGACACCGTACGATGGGCAGTCAGTGGGGGAGTTGAACCTTATGAATATGCTCCGGTATCAATTGGTAATAATTGTTATTTGGGACCCAATGTGGTTATCTCTTCAGGTGTATCTCTTGGAGATGGGTGTATCGTGGGTGCAAATAGCTTTGTGAACAAAAGCTTCCCTCCTGGAAGTAAAATCGCCGGAAATCCTGCAAAAGAACTAATAACATGATGAATTTCGCTGGATGAAACTCCTCAAAAAGTTGGTTACCTTGATAGTAACCTTTTTTTGGATCCCCCTTTATTTTATAGTGGCAACCTGTTGGGCAGCTACAATCGGGTTGAGGAAAAGAAGACAAAAACCTGCTTTGGTATGGGGTTCCACGCCTATAATTAATAATAGCTATTGGGCCCGAGCCATGAAAAGCAGCGGGTTTATTTCCGAAACTTATACCACTGATTTTTACTCAAGTATCAATAAGCGGGAAGACTGGGACAGATTGGTGTCAGAAGAATTTTCATGGGCTTTGCATCCGATGAAGCCCTATTTGGGTTTTCTCTCAGGTTTGTGGAGCTATGATTTATTCTTTTTGTCCTTTGATGGATTTTTTCTAGGGAATACCCCTTTTCAATTTTTCCAGAGCTTTTGGTTTCGTTTGGCAGGTAAAAAGGTTGTGGTGATGCCCTATGGTTCTGATTCTTATGTGTATCGAAATATCAGATCAACAGGATTGATTCATGGTTTGATGATGTCCTATCCAAAAGCAGCTTTAAAACAAGACACGATTCAAAAACAAGTTTCCTATTGGTCTAAAAATGCGGATGTTCTTTTCAGCGGAATTATGGGGCCAGATGGATTTGGAAGGTGGGATGTATTGGCACCTACCATTCTTTACATCGATTTGGACCAATGGAAACCCTCCAACCGCAAGAGTAATGCAGATGGGGTAAATGGTTCAGTTCGAATCGTTCACGCCCCAAATCACAGAGGATTCAAAGGTTCAGAGTTTATTCTCGATTCCATTAAAAAATTGCAAGCAGAAGGATTGAAAATTGAATTAATTCTGCTTGAAAAGCTTCAAAACTCCAGAGTAAAAGAAATTCTGAATGAGGAAGCGGATATTTTGGTTGAGCAGCTTATTGCTACCGGTCATGGGATGAACGGATTGGAAGGGCTAGCCTCTGGAATTCCGGTTATTTCCAATATAGAGGATGAATCCTACATGCTCCCGCTTAGAAGATGGTCCTATTTTGAAGAATGCCCAATAGTATCCGGTACCCCTGAAAACCTTGTAGATGTACTGAGGAAATTGATCACTCATCCACATTTGAGAAATCAACTCGGGGATGCGGGAAGGAATTATGTGGAGAAATATCATGGTCTGGATAGTGCCAGATTTGTATTCGGGGAGATTATAGAATTCCTCCAGGGAAATCGGGAATCACTGATCAATCTTTTTCATCCTCTCCTCGGGGAGTATCCCAACAGGAGTCCAAAGATTGTCCATCCCTTAGTTAAAAACAGAATCGTAGATTGAATGTAATCAGGCAATTAGCCAAAGATTCTGCAATCTATGGTGGTGCTGATTTGATTTCCAAGATCATCAGCTTTTTCACTTTTCCATTCATTGCCAAAGCTCTTTCACCTGAGTCATTTGGTTTTCTTGAATTGATTCTCACTTCTACTGCTTTACTTGGTGTAGTTTCAAATTTCGGGCTTAACAACGCTGTTCAACGCTTTTATTGGGACACAGATGTCACCGAAAACAAGAGAAAAGAGATAGTATCCTCTGGTTTGATAACACTCTTTTTTACTGTTTTCGGCGTTTTGTTTTTAACTTTTTCGGGTGTGATGGTGGCTAAAACCTTTTGGAAGCTGGAGGGATTCCCGTTTTCTAACTATGGTTTAACAGCCGCTTTGCTTTTAATGGGAGGTACCCAATGGACCCAGTTTATTCTTGATGTGATCCGGCTTCAATTTTCTCCCTGGAAGTTTTTGGTGATTTCCATGACCTCAAGAGTACTTTCCGCCTTGGCTGGACTATATATGGTTGTATCCTTGGCTTTGGGGATTGATGGTTTGCTGGGGGCCCAGGCTATTGTTGTTCTCTTGGTTTTGCCCATGGCTCTGAATTTTATTCGGAAAGATTTTTCGATCGGGAAGGTTTCCAAGAAATGGTCGAAGGAGTTAATTGAGTTCGGTTATCCCTTTATTTTTTCCTCCTTGGCGTACTGGATTTTCTCCTCTCAGGACCGTTGGATGCTTGCTTCCATTACAACGGTTGAAGAGGTCGGTATTTATTCAGTATCATTCCGTTTTGCCTCCATCATTTTGTTTGTATCAGCAGCATTTGGTCAGGCATGGAGTCCGGTGGCAATAAAAATCCGTACCGACAATCCGGAGAAATACCGAAAAATCTATGGTGATGTGCTCATACTTTTGGTTTTTTCCATAGCTGCACTTGCAGGTGGGCTTGCCTTGTTTTCCGGTGAAATCATCCATTTCATCATGGGTAATGATTATTTGAAGAGTGCTTTACCGATGGCAATTTTGGGATTTGCAATTGTTTTTCAGGCATCGCAACAAATTACCGGTATCGGGATCTCCCTTGAAAAGAAAACCAAATTGTTTGCACACCTCTCCTGGATTACTGCCGGGGTTAATTTTGGATTCAATTGGTTTTTAATTCCCATTTTCGGAGCATTGGGAGCAGCTATAGCGACAGCTTTATCTTACCTTTTTCTTTCCCTTGGGTATTTTTTCTTCACTCAGCGGTATCATCCCATTCATATTTCCTACAATAGGCTGATGGTCTTGATTTCTTTGATGGGGATTGTACTTGTTCTTTCTTTTTTAATGCAAAATGCTTCGATAGAGTGGAAATCAATAGTATTGAAACTTGGAATTCTTGCCAGTTTTGTGGGATTTGGATGGTTTTTATTGCCTATTAAGAATTTTAAAAATGTCTAAAAAAACAAGCGTTTTAGTCACAGGTGCCAATGGACTTCTCGGACGGGAAGTTTGTAATTTATTGATTCAAACTGGACATCAAGTTTTTGGAATAGTCCATTCTCTTCCCAAAATACCTCTCGAAGAAATGAATTATATTCCGATAGACCTTGAAACAAATTGGTCTTTGGAAATTCTTCCTGAAAAAGTAGAGGTGATAATCCATTTGGCACAATCTGCCCATTTCAGGGATTTCCCTGCAAAAGCACTGAGTGTGTTTCAAGTCAATATAGCCTCCACTGCAAAATTGCTCGACTATGGCGTAAAAGTTGGATTAAAATCATTCATATACGCTTCTTCGGGTGGAGTTTATGGAAATGGGGAGCATGCATTTCACGAAAATTCCGCAATTGTTCCTCCTGGACAATTGGGATATTATTTGGGAAGTAAACTTTCTGGTGAGGTATTGTCTCAAAGTTATTCTTCGGTTTTTCAGGTCAGCGTACTCAGGTATTTTTTCATTTATGGTCCAAATCAAAAGAAAGGGATGTTAATCCCCCGTCTGATGGACAGCATAGTTAGTCAAAAACCAATTTTATTGCAGGGAGAAAAGGGCATCCGAATTAACCCGATTCATGTAGAAGATGCTGCGGCGGCTACAGTTGCTTCATTTGCCAAGCACAAAAGCGCTACCTATAATATTTCAGGTCAGGACACACTTTCAATCAAAGAGATCGCTGACCGCATGGGGGAATTTCTCGGGATTTCACCCGTTTACCAGTTTATGGAAGGAGAAGCGAGGGATCTTATCGGAGACAACTCAGCAATGAAAAAAGACCTTCACCTTCCAGAGAAGAAGCTTTTCGACCATTTGCAGCAAATAAAGGACTTGATTGAAAAATCAGATAACTGAGCGTTTTTTTAAATCTTAGCAATGAAAGTACTTCACCTGCCGACAACTGTTGGGGGAAATCCGCAAGGCATCAGTAAGCATCTTCGCATTTTGGGAGTTGATAGTCAGACTTGGGCTTTAAGGCAGAACTATTTGGGTTATCCAGTAGATAAAGTTATTTGGAAGGATTCGGATAATTTTTTCCAACGGGAATGGAAAAGACTAAAAGCATTGGCCTACGTTTTTCAAGATTGGGATGCTATTCACTTTAATTTTGGAACCACCCTATTTATCCAGGAACCTTACATTCCCACTTCATCTCTGGCCCGAAATCTGTTTAGAAAATTCTATGCGGGATATTTGGATCTAATGCAAGGCATTGAACTTCGTGTGTTGAAATGGCGTAAAATTCCACTGTTTGTTCAATACCAAGGTGATGATGCGAGGCAGGGAGATTTTTGCCTGAGAAACTTCAAAATAACAGCAGCAACTCAAGTGGGTTCAGAGTATTATAACGAAAGAACTGACTCCCAAAAAAGAATCCAAATCGAACGAATGGCTCGATTTTGTTTTAAAGTATATGGACTAAATCCGGATTTGCTATATGTACTACCTGTAGGCGCTGAGTTTTTACCTTACTCACACATTTCATTTGAAGAATGGGAGCCTCATTATACGCAACTGCAGAATCGACCACTTCGGATTGGACATGCTCCAAGTAATAGAAAAGGAAAAGGAACTGATTTTGTCATTGCAGCTTTGGAGGAGCTCAAATCCGAAGGATATCAATTTGAATTTGTACTTATCGAGGGAGTATCCAACGCTGAAGCAAAATTAATTTATCAGGATATTGATGTATTGGTAGATCAACTGTTTTTTGGATGGTATGGAGGATTGGCAGTGGAAGCCATGGCCTTGGGTAAACCTGTCTTAGTTTACCTAAGGGAGGAAGATCTTAAATACATTCCAAACAAGATGAAAGAAGAACTTCCTTTCATAAATGTTCATTCTGAGAGTATCAAAGCAGGACTTAAATCCGTCCTAGAACTACCGAGACAGGATTTGTTTGAATTGGCTAAAAAAAGCAGGGACTTTGTCCTCAAATGGCATGATCCTATTGCCATTGCAAATCGTTTAGTGGAGGATTATAAATTGGGTAAACTAGAAAAAGAAAAGTAAATGTGCGGAATAGCAGGAATTCTATCTGATAACCCAAATTTGGTATCCAAGGAGAAGTTGGTGAAGATGACCGATGCGATTATCCATCGAGGGCCAGATGGTTCAGGTCATTGGATCAGCGAAGGAGGTCAAGTTGGTTTTGGGCATCGAAGACTATCCATTTTGGACTTAACCGAAACAGGTGCTCAGCCTATGCATTACCTGGATCGATATACACTCACTTTCAATGGGGAGATCTATAATTACTTGGAGATCAAATCTGAACTGGTCAAAAAAGGATACAAGTTTCGAAGTAATTCGGATACAGAAGTACTCTTGGCGCTGTATGACCTAAAGAAGGAAGCTTGTCTACAAGATTTGGATGGAATGTTTGCTTTTGCGCTGTATGACAACCAAACAGGAGAGGTCTTTTGCGCTCGAGATCGATTTGGTGAAAAGCCATTTTTCTTTACTCAATTTCAGGAGGCTTTTTACTTTGCCTCGGAAATGAAAGAGTTTTGGGCAGTGGGCGTGACAAAAAGTCCCGATCCAGAAATGATATTCAATTACCTGCACTTTGATCTCTTGGATAACCATTCAGATCTGGGGCAGACTTTTTTCAAGGGTGTAAGAAAATTGGCTCCAGGAAATTATCTGATCTGGAAAAAGGGATCCATCAGTGTGAGGAAATACTGGGCCATCAATCCCCTAGCGCAGAATAACTCGATTAGGCTCCAAGATGCCAAAGATCGTTTTCGTGAACTCTTCATCGAGTCGGTAAACCGAAGACTCAGATCGGATGTTTTGGTGGGTTCCAGCTTGTCAGGTGGAATTGACAGTTCATTAGTGGTCTGTGTGATTGATCATTTGCTTAGAGATCATCCTGAATCAATTCAAAATACCTTTTCGGCTAGGTTCAAGAATTTTCACAAAGACGAGGGATATTTCATCGAGAAAGTCAAAGAACAAACTCGGATAAACCCTCATGAGGTTTATAGCGAAATGGACGATTTTGAGGGAGTCTTTGATAAAATTTGCTACCATCAAGAGGAGCCCTTTGGATCTGCTAGTATTCTGGTACAATATCAGGTTTATGAATTGGCCAAAAAGAATGGAGTTACCGTCTTATTAGACGGGCAGGGAGCGGATGAGATTTTGGCAGGTTATCATCCCTATTTCACCACTTTTTTCAATGAAATTCGAAAGCGTTCCGGGAATCAATTCGAGAAAGAATTTTCTGCCTATCGCCAGCTTCACGAAGGGAATACTATCAATGCTAAAATATCTAAGCCTGGATTTAAGCAAGCAATTGCTGCTAATTTTCCAACATTAGTCAATAAAGTAGGAAGAAAAGTGTTGAATACTAAGATGAAAAACTCAACACTGATGGCAGATGATTTCTTCTCCGCTTTTCGCAAGTTTTCGCATAATGACTTCAACTTTGACTTGGGTCATTTGAATAGCCATTTGTATTTCTCGACTTTTGAAATAGGATTACCTACGCTATTGAGATATGCTGACAGAAATTCCATGGCACACAGCAGAGAAGTAAGACTTCCATTCCTGTCCCATGAATTGGTGGAATTTGTATTCAGTCTTCCTTCGGAATTGAAAATCAAAGATGGTTGGACCAAATATTTGATGCGGGCTTCATTTGAGGATTTATTGCCGGAGGAAATCGCATGGAGGAAGGATAAAATAGGTTTTGAACCACCACAAAAGTCCTGGATGGATAATCCCAGTACTCAGGATAAAATTAAGGCATCCAGAGAAATTTTGAGCAAGGAAGGAATTTTGAAAAAAGGGGCGGAGAATTTACCCATTCAGTCGCAGGTGGCTCACAACAAAGGGGATGGTAGCTGGAATCATTTAATGGTAGCTAATCTTTTCTGATATTGAAAAAGCGGGTCCTCATCTTATCTTTTTCCCGAATGCATTCTGATCCAAGAGTGCTTAGACAGATTTCTTTTTTTGAAAGACATGGATTTGAAATTGTGCTTAGTGGCCTTGAATACACCGGAGAAAAGTCTTTTTACCCACTCACCAAAGCAAAATCTCCCTTCTTCCGAGCCTTGAAATTAGGAATCATGGTAGCAAGATTGGCTCGAATTCGCGTGAAAGAATTTTTACGGCATAGCAGCCTGAAGGATTTGAGTTTGTTGCAGCCAACTTTTAATTTGATTTTGGCAAATGATGCCGAAACTTGGCCCTTAGCCGTGGCTTTAAGAAAATCTCATCCTCAGGCCAAAGTGATATTTGATGCGCATGAGCAATATGCCAAAGAATTTAGCGAGATGTTGCTCTGGAAATGGTTTCATAAACGATTTGTGAATTTTGTTTGTAAAAAATACATTCCCATGGCGGATAAGTTTATAACCGTTTGTGATGGGATCGCCCAAGATTATGCAAGAGATTATGGCGTCGAGGCTCACCTGATACTTAATACCCCGGACTATGAACCTAACTTGGAGCCAAGTATTGAGAAGGATAGAATTCAAATTGTTCATCATGGGATAGCCAACCGGAGCAGGAAAATTGAGAAAATGATCCGCCTTATGGACCATTTGGATGATCGTTTTGAATTGAAATTGATGCTAATACCCTCAGATCCTGTTTATTTTCTAGAATTAAAAGAATTGGCGAAGGGAAGACGAATTGAGTTTCTGACCCCGGTTCCCACTCAAGAAATTTCTTCATTTATCAATCGCTTCGATATCGGTCTCTTCATTTTGGAGCCTGTCAATTTTAATTATGCGAATGCCCTTCCCAATAAATTTTTCGAGTTTATCCAGGCCCGCCTGGCAATTGCTATTGGCCCTTCTCCGGAGATGAGCAAAATAGTCCTGGAAGAGCAAAATGGAATAGTAGCTCATTCATTTGATGAAAAAGAATTGGGTGAGGCTTTGAATGCTACTTCCTTGGAAGAGATTAGAGAAATGAAAAAAATCTCTCACCAAATCGCAGGGAAATATTCCAACCATCAAAACGAAAAAGTTATGGAAAGCTTACTTCAGGACTTAGGCCTATTGAATGCAGAGCCTTCTTTGGAATCTATTACTGAATCGAATTGAAAAAAATTCTTTTAGTTTCTTTTTATTTTTCCCCTTGTACACTCACTCCTGCACAAAGGCTAACCTACTGGGCACAGAATTTTTACAAATCCGGATTTTACCCTATCGTTGTAACGCGTATATGGACAAAAGACCTGAAAACTCATCAGGACACCAAAGTGCCCATAGGTGATAAAGTAATAATCGAAAAATTCCCTAATTACGAAGTTCATTATCTCCCTTTCAAACCGGGAATTCTTGACGAAGCTTATAGACGATTTGGTGAAGGAATACTCCGTCCCATTTTTTTAGTCACCAAGTTACTGGATGTATTTTTAGCCCAATTCACGTTGGGATTTACCTCTTTTTCCAATTTTCCAGCCTACTTAAGCCAACTGGTTAAAGCGGAAAAACCTGAAAAGCTCATAATTTCTGGCGAACCGTATTACCTGTTTCGATTAGGATACATGCTGAAAAAAAAGTTGGGTATATGTTGGATTGCCGATTATCGGGATGACTGGAGTACTAATGAGCTCCAGATGGAAAAAGAAGGTGGAGCGGTAAGAAGATGGATAGCCAAAGTGGAGTCTTCCTATGAAAAAAAATGGGTAAGTACGGCCGATTCAGTGATTTCGGTTTCGGAACCCTACACCAAACGAATTTCTGATTTTTTAAATAAGCCCGGAATAACAGTACAAAATGGCTTTGAAGAAAGCCTTTTGGATTTGCCGGAACTGCCACTTTACGATCAGTTTACGGTGATGTACAGTGGTGTACTTTATCCATCACAGGATATCAGGCTTATTTTAGATGTTCTAGAGATGTGTCATGGTGAAGGAAGGCCATTTCGTCTGATTTTTTTGGGAGCTGGATTTGATGTCAAGGAGAAAAGAAGAATTGAATCTTTGGTTCCTGATCAACTTCGATCGCTAGTGGAGGTCACTGATCGCTTTCCGAGACATCAAGCCCTTGAAAAGCTTCAGAAAGCTCAAGTTCTTTTGGGGATCGCCTATGGGTCAATGAAAGGTATTCCTTCCTCCAAATTATATGAATATTTGGCGCTTGGAAAACCTGTATTGCTTTGTCCGACAGATGAGGATGTGATGGAAGAAATTTTGAAGGAATCCGGGCTTGGTTTTTTTGCCAAAAATGCTGATCAGGGAAAAAGCTTGATTTTTGACTTGATGGATCTCTGTCACAAGGAGGGAAGTATTTCTGTATTAAAGCAAGCTTCGAGGAAATCTGTTGCTAAGTATTCAAGATTTCATCAGTTGGAAAAATTAGCGGATGATCTTAGAAAATAGCACTTCAATACCCGTATGGGTGGTCCGGAACTTTTCCAGGGCTGGACTAACATTGGTTCTTTTTTTGGTTTCCTGTACCCAGCTGGTCAGTTTTCAACTGGATAAGGCCCTAATGACTTTGTTGGTTGGGGCGTTGTTGTTTCATTTTTTCTTTTTGGGTAGGAGAGTTCCGTTGAATTCATTTTATGTTCTGATTTTAAGCTTAGGGCTGATTTTAATCTCCTATTTGCTAAACCTGCCGATGTCTTCACTGATCATATTTTTCCCGATTATAGGGTTGGCATTCATGACCCTGATCGCCGAAGAAGATGGGTTTTTGGATTTGATTTATTGGGCATTGTTCATACATATCGTATTGGGGATATTTTTTGTGATTTCAAGTTATGTTTCAGGCATGAATTCCTTTGTGCATCCGATGTATGATAAAGGACTCCCGTTTCTTCATGCAGCCAAAGGTTTCACTACTACTGTTCAAACTTTTGGAACCTTAATAATCGCCTGGTTTTTAATTTATTACTGGAGAAAAGATGAATCAAAACTCGGCTTGATGGATAAACTGGCTTATTTAATCGTTTTTCTAGGTTTGGTACTCACATTCAACAGAAACAGTCTTCTTATTTATTACATCATTTTATTTTTCAAGCATAAGAGAATCTTTTGGGTTAGTGTGATAGCAGGTTTGGGCTTTTTTATTTATTTCTTTGAATTCATCAATAAGCTGATATTCAATCTATCAACCCTTACTTCAAGATCGGATTTGTTGCAGGCATTCCGGATTGCTTTCTTTGAACAGACCGATTGGCTGGGGTACCTGATTGGGCATGGAAATAATATAGTGGATGAGAGTATAGCCAAAGGAACGTATTACAGTACGGGATATATAGAAAACGGGACCTCTGTTCTGCTCTATACCTATGGTTTTATGGGGTATTTCTTTTATTTAATTTCTGTTTTTGTTTTTTCAATTCTGTTTTGGATGAAAGGAAAAGCCTTTTATGCGACGTTGCTTTTTTACATTTTCATAATAGCACAGCAATTCACCCATGAGTTTTATTCAACCACCATCTATATTCTTCTGGCAGTATTCCTGTTGATTTTCAACAAATTCACAAAACTTGAAAGAAAAGCTCATCTTTTTTCACCTGCTGAATAATTACACAGGGAGTCCTCAAGTCCTGAGAAATACAATTCTTGTATCTAAGGAATTGGGTAAAGAGGTACACCTTTACACCAGCAGGGGAGAAGGATTTCTTTCGGGGATTGATGGGATTACCTATCATTCTAATTATTACCTCAGATCCAGGTTTAGAATTCTGACCCTTTTTACCTTTTTTTTAAGTCAGTTTTTTTTGATGCTTTTGTTAGTAAAGTACAAGCGTGATAACTGTACCTTTTACGTCAATACTATTCTGCCTTTTTCGGCAATATTGATGGGTAAATTTCTGAAGAAGAAGGTAATAGTACATGTTCATGAATACGAGATAAGTCCAGGATTGCTGAATGGATTTCTCTTTTGGGTCGTACGGAGGTATGCTGATGAAATAGTTGTGGTTTCAAATTTTTTGGCCCGCAATCCTTCTTTAAGAGGTCGAAACCCAAGAGTAATTTATAACAGTGTAAAGAAAGAATTAGAGTTGAGTGCGAAATCAGGAGACAGGCAAAGAGGCGAATTCAGAATTCTGATGCTTGCCTCTCTCCGTCCTTATAAGGGAATTACTGAATTTTTGGAATTGGCCAGAACTTTGCCTCAATTTGGATTCGACCTGATATTGAGCGATGCTGAACCAGATGTGATGCGTTGGAAATCAGAGCGGATTATACCCTTAAATCTTGCCGTACTGTCTGTCCAAAAGGATGTCATTCCCTATTACCAAAAAGCATCCCTGATTATGAATCTGACCAATAAGGATAAATGCCTGGAAACATTTGGGATGACTGTTCTGGAAGGAATGCAATTCGGACTACCTGCGATCGTGCCGACTGATGGGGGGGTGACCGAACTGGTCGTCAATGGAGAAAATGGGTTTCTTGTTGATTATATCGATCTGGATAATATCGAGGGATTAATTGTCAAAATGGACTCAGATCGTGGATATTGGAAGCAATTAAGCGAAAATGCCATCCGTCGTTCCAAACAGTTTTCCAGAGAAAATTTCGAAAATGAAATGACTAAGTTACTCTCATGAAGGAGTGTATTAAGATTTTTTTCTTTTTACTGTTTTCGACTGCCAGTTTTGGACAAAAGGCACAGATTTACAAATTGGAGAAACTGTATGATCCCCAGCCTTCCGACGGGAATTTCGTTTCCTGGAAAAATGATGGCGTACTTATTCCTATTCGTTATGATGCAAAATCCTCACAGCGGGTAAAAGTCAGCTATTCAGGACCGGATGCGGATATACAGCTGTATCAATTACATGAGGTTTTGGCCGATTTTTCGGCAGGGAACTGTGGGGAAGCTAAAACCAATGGAACCTTTGATCAGGTGAAAGTTCCTGACCGGGCAGAAAAAAGACCTGATTTGACCTTTGATGCTTCTGGGAAAAGTCAGTGGTTGATCCTACAGGTAAAGACGAAATCCAATGCTGCAACAGGAAAATTTCCTTTTGTAATTAATTTTTTGGAAGGGGGGAAAAAGACAGAAATTAAGGGCAGTTTTACTGTAAAGGACAGAGTACTTAAAGACCCTTTACTTTCTGATTTTTATACAGATTTCTGGCAATTTCCCGTTGCAATGGCAGATTATTATAAGCAAAAGCCCTGGTCAGAAGCGCATTGGTTGGAGATCGGTGAAATGTTTGAATTGCTTTGCCAGATCAATCAGCATTCTATTACGACTTCTGTTTTTTGGGATTTGTACAATACCCGAGTTCGTCCCTTGGAAGAAATGATGATTCAGGTAAAAAAATCTAAGTCGGGTGCTTTTTCCTATGATTATACTGTTTTTGATAAGTATGTGGAATTGGCACATTCCAAAGGAATAAAAGGCCAGATTGTGCTGCACAACTTATTTCCCTGGAATGGCTTCTTTTTCTTCTATGACGAATCAACATCGGCTGTCCAGTCAATTCAGACTCAACCGGGGACTCCGGAGTATCAGACTTTTTGGAAGCCGTTTTTGATTGATTTTTCAGCACATTTAGCTAAAAAAGGCTGGAAGGATAAAACTGTTTTATTTATTGATGAGCGAGATCCAAATGTCACCATGGAATTGGCGAAATGGGTAAAAAATATTTCTCCGGGGCTAAAAATGGGCTTTTCTGGTGATTTTTACCCTTTTTTATCGGACTGGATCGCCGATTATTCCATGCCGATGAATGTAGTAGTAGATCCCGGTGAAATGAAAAAAAGGATCTTAAAGTCTCAAACGACGTCCTTGTACACTTCGTGTTTTGAGAAACCCGGCCAACCCAATTTGTTGTTGACATCAGATTATCGGGATATTTATTTTCTTACCCATTTAGCTAAATCAAAAGGGTACAACGGGATGCTCAGATGGGCTTTCAATCTTTGGTCTTCTGATATTATGAACTCTGCTATCTATTCTGATTTGCCCTCAGGTGATGCACATCTGATCTATCCAAATGGCCAAGTTTCTGTAAGGTACCTAGTGCTGAAGGATGCTATCGAGGATTTGAGTAAGCTGGAGACCGTTGCCAAAGTGTCAAATGTGTCCGAAATGACTAATGCCTTGAACCGTTATTTTCTAATAAATATTGAAGCAGAGCGATACCAAATGCTTCAGGCAATGAAAAATTATCTAAATGATTAATAAAAAACTCGCTATTCTGGGGATCGTTGGGGTTCCTTCTAATTATGGTGGCTTTGAGACTTTGGTTGATAATCTGCTTGATCATTTACCCAAATTTTTTGAAGTCACCGTGTTTTGTGAAAGTAAATCTTATCCAGACAAACTGGAGAGTTACAAAGGGGCAAAACTTGTTTATCTAAATAAAAAGGCAAATGGAGCGCAAAGCATAATTTATGATTCTGTTTCGCTTTTGAAATCTTATAAAAATCAGGATTTTATCCTGCTATTGGGTGTTTCGGGAGCAATTATGATTCCTCTACTTATGCCTTTTACCAAAGCGAAGATCATCACCCATATCGATGGATTGGAATGGAAGCGGGACAAGTGGGGATGGTTTGCTAAAAAGTTCTTGAAGTTTTCCGAGTCACTTGCTGTTAAATACTCGGATGGCGTAGTAGCTGATAATAAGCACATTCAGGAATATATAACTTCTGAATATGGTAAAGATTCCTTTCTAATCGCATATGGGGCAAACCACGTAAGTCCCGTAGAGCCGGATTCTTACAGGAAAAAATTCTCATTTCTGGATTCGCCTTATGTTTTTACAGTTTGTAGAATCGAACCCGAAAACAACGTAGAGATGCAGCTGAGGGCATTTAAGGAATGTGAAATAGGCATGCCTTATGTTGTGGTTGGAAATTGGAATGCCAATGACTACGGAATGAAACTTTACCATGAGTATTCCAAAGTCAAAAACATCATTTTGTACAATCCCATCTACGAAATGGAGGAATTGAACGTCTTGCGGTCAAACTGCTTCTTCTATTTGCATGGACACAGTGCAGGAGGGACCAATCCTTCGCTGGTGGAAGCGATGTATTTGAGATTGCCTGTCATTGCATATGGTGTTAATTATAATAAAGAAACCACGTTTGGTAAGGCTTTATATTTCAATGATTTTGAGGAACTAAAGACCTTGCTATTGCAGATTAGGGAGTTGGATCGGGATCAAATGATGGAAGATCTTGCTAAGCTTGCAAAGAAGAATTATTCATGGAAAGCAATTTCGAAGAAATACGTTAAAATGTTTGAGTTATTTTGATCTGTCAATGATTATATGAGGGGTTGTAATTTTGTGTTGTGGATATTTATTTGGGTTTTACCTGGGGTAGTTTCGTCCCAGACTTTGCCTGCCGGTTTCCCGGTTTGGGAAGAAACCGCAAGAAGAAGTCAGCTACTTGGAACTGGATACCACAATTATTCTTTTGCTTCGCGACCATTGGTTTGGGAACAGGCGGTTTCAGATTCTTTATTTTCTCTGGAGGCGAATGACCCGGCAAGTGATGCGCTTTTAAAAGGCAAAAAACATGAAGTAAAAATTCTCCCTTTATTAAACACCACGGTATATAATTCCAATCGTCCCTTTGGCTGGGGTAATTATGGTTTGCAGAATGGGCGGGGGCTGCAAACTTTGATTTCTCCCGGGGCTTTTTATAAATTCCATTTTTTGGAAATCCTGTTTAGGCCTGAATTAGGATTGAGTCAAAATAAGGCGTTTAATGGATTTTCAGATCAATTTTCAGATAACTCAATATTCGCAAGGTTTAGGTATTGGAACTTTGGAGACAATCCGGAGCGATTTCAAGGTGGTTATAATCAGTTCGCTACATTGGGACAATCTTTTGTTTCTTTGACATTCGGGAAAGCAGAATTTGGATTCAGTACACAGAATATCTGGTGGGGGCCAGGGCAATTTTCAGCACTGATTTTTAGCGATAATGCCAGGGGGATGAAGCATTTTTTTCTGAAGACAAAATCACCTGCTAACATTGGAATTGGTCTTTTAGAAGCACAAATGATTTTTGGGAGAGCAGAGGATTCCGGATTGGATCCAACACAGAACGAATCACTCAATGCTCAATATTTTCGTCCTTTCTCAGGAGACTGGCGATATGTAAACGGAATTTCCATTTCTTACCAGCCGTCATTTTTAAAAAATCTTTCATTGGGATTTAACCGCACATTTCAACAATACAATGAAGATGTAGCAAAAGGGTTTCTTGCCAGAATTCCAGTTTTTGAAGCATTCCAGAAGGAGAGATTATTTCAAAGCGGCAATTCAGTAATTTATGATCAAGAAGCTCAGGATCAACAAGTATCTGTTTTTTTTAGATTCAAAAGTGTAAAGGGTAAATTTGAGATGTATGGCGAATTTGGAAAGAGAGATCACAACTTCAATTGGAGAGAATTTATTCTTAATCCAGAACATGCCCGTGCATACCTTTTTGGGTTTCAGAAATTGGTCCAGTTGTCAAGTCCGGAAAAACTTATTCAAATCCGAGGGGAGATAATCCATCAACAAGAATCCGTCAACCGGTATATCCGCTACCCAGAATTGGGAGTAATAAATACCAGTTGGCAGACCCACTATCAGGTTCGTGGATTTTCAAATTTCGGTGAATCTATGGGTGCAGGAATCGGTGTCGGGGGCAATGCTCAGATTTTGGAGTTTTCATATCTGAAAGGACTTTCCAAAGTAGGGCTATTGCTTCAGCGGATAGAAAATCAACAGGATTTCTATTATTTGATCCAGCGTGAGATACCCAATCAAGTTCCTTGGGTCGATTTTTCGGCAGGACTATTGTTGAATTTTCAATTGAAAAACCTGCTGGTCAGCACAAAAAACCAGCTAATCAACGCTACAAATTACCAATGGGCCGGAGAACCCAGTAGTACAGTGGATTTCAAAGGAGGAAAAAACAGTTTCACTTATTCTTCAACTGTCAATTTGATTTATAGTTTTTAACTGAATTGGGTTGATGTATTTCGAATATATTTTTCCATTCCATTCAAATGAGTAACTTTGGTACTCACTTTGATCCTGCTAATCGATCGTCGTTTAAAAGGTAAGTAGGATGTTTTTTTTTATTTAAAAATAGCCAAATTGCTAAGTCTTTGTGACTGAGAGGGCGAAGCTGTGTACAAAAGAATTGTTTAAGAATTAATAATAAATACAAAGTCATGTTGTTACCGAATAAAGAGGCCAAAATTGCCATCATAGGCCTTGGATATGTAGGGCTTCCTTTAGCTGTAGAATTTGCAAAGAAATTTCCCGTTGTGGGTTTTGATATTGATCAGAGGAGAATTGCAGAACTCCATTCAGGAACTGACAGAACCTTGGAAGTAGAGGATGATCTGTTACAGTCGGTTTTGTTGGGAGAAAATCCTAAACTGGGCACTAAAGGACTTTTTCCGACTTTTGAGTCCGAAAGTTTGGCCGACTGTCAGGTCTATATTGTGACTGTTCCGACGCCGACTGATAAACATAATCGGCCGGTTTTGACTCCTATGCTCAAGGCATCTGAAAATATAGCCAGATATCTTAAAAAGGGAGACGTCGTAATCTATGAATCGACTGTCTATCCGGGAGTTACGGAGGATGAATGTGTGCCTGTTTTGGAGAGGATTTCCGGGTTAAAGTTTAACGAAGATTTTTCAGTAGGGTATTCTCCCGAGCGGATCAATCCCGGAGACAAAGAACACACGGTATCGAAGATTCTAAAAGTGACATCCGGGAGTACACCAGAGGCTGCAGAGTACGTTGACCAACTGTATAAAGCTGTAATTACTGCAGGAACCCATAAAGCCTCTTCCATCAAAGTAGCCGAAGCGGCGAAGGTGATAGAAAATTCACAGCGGGACATCAATATTGCTTTTGTAAATGAGCTTTCGAAGATTTTCAATCTTTTGGGAATAGATACCCATGAGGTTCTGGAAGCCGCCGGTACAAAGTGGAATTTCTTGAAATTTAAGCCTGGACTGGTAGGCGGACATTGCATTGGTGTAGATCCTTTCTATCTTGCGCAAAAAGCTCAAGAAGTCGGATATCATCCTGAAATAATTCTTGCCGGTCGTCGGTTGAATGACAGCATGGGTAAACATGTCGCTACAGAGGTGATCAAGCTGATGATGCGAAAGGATTTAAAAGTAATCGATTCTAAAGTATTGATCTTGGGCTTCACCTTCAAGGAAGATTGCCCTGATGTGAGAAATACGCGCGTAATTGATATTTACAAAGAACTCCGATCTTTTGATATGGACGTTGAAGTGTATGATCCTTGGGCCAATCCTGTAGAAGTGAAGCATGAATATGGCATTGACATTCAGTCGGGATCTAAAGTCCCTTCTTTGGATAATTATTCAGCTATTATTCTTGCAGTGTCACATAAGCAATTTTCCACTTTGAATATTCATAAATCACAATCGAAAGTAGTTTTTGATGTTAAAGGGTTTTTGGAAAAAAGTAAAGTTGATGCAAGGTTGTAATTAATCAGGTATCACTCAAAAAAACAAATAGAAAAAAGTATTTTGGATCATTAATCATGAAAATTAACTCATCAAAACTTATGCTTATGAAAGACTTCTTCAAAAGGTTATTAATATTTTTTTTAATTTGTGGAGGACTTTTTTCATGTGTTTCCAATGAAAAGCTTATTTACATGCAAAATTTGGAAAATTCCTCTGGTCCACTCGTTGAGTCAAGCGAAAAATATCCCTATCTAACAGAAGATTACCTGTTGCAAATTAATGATATTGTAGAGATTAATATTAAAACTACGGACCCCGATTTAAATCTTATTTTTAGTGCCGTTTCCAATGACCCATCTAATATGGCTGCTCAGCAAGGAGGAGGTGTCCAAGGTTCTGGTGATGCGTTTTTTATGAATGGTTATACCATTGATGACAGAGGTATAGTAGAAATACCGTTAATAGGTGAATTAAAAATTACAAGTTTGACAACTAAAGAGGTTAAGGATTTAGTTGAAAAAGAGGTTCTTAAATATGTAAATCCTGGTGAATATTTTTTGAGAGTGAGATTAGGAGGAATTCGTTTTAGTGCCTTGGGTGAATTTAACAGATCAGGGAAATATACTATTTTACAAAACAGAGTGACGATATTTGAAGCTATTGCATTTGCTGGGGATTTGAACAGAGTAGCCAAAAGGGATGAGGTATTACTTGTCAGACAATATCCAGATGGTTCCCAAATCCACAAAATTAATCTTTTGGACAGAAAACTTTTGGGATCAGAATTTTATTTTTTGAAGCCAAATGATATGATTTATGCTGAGCCAATGAAAGTAAACGAGATAGGGACAGGTATTACCTTAATTGAAACTATAACTCTAATCACTTCCACTATCACTGCTTTAGCTTTGATTTTGACTGTAATAAAAAATTAATATACAAAATTTATGAGTTTAGATCAGGAGGAAAACGATTTGTTTCAAGATCAAGAGTCTGGAATCGATTTTAAAGTAATATTTCCAAAAATATTCAGGATTTGGCCTATTATTATCTTAAGTATTGGTCTGTTTCTCCTTGGAGCATACTACGTCACTCAAACAACACCCCCATCTTATCGTGTAACATCAAAATTTTTCATTAAAGAAAATGAAAAAGGGTTTTCTTTTTTTGAAAACCCAACAGTAAGTTCAGATGATGGAATGGGGATTACCAATGAGACTATTATTTTTAAATCAAGACCTATCGCAGAGGCAACTCTGAATAAACTCGATTTTCAGATTTCTTATTTTGAAGAGGAGACATTTATATTTAAAGAGATTTACAAACAAACTCCTATTATAGTTGAGGTAGATTGGAAATCACCTCAGTTACTCAATGGGAAGATAAAAGTTAATTGGGTTAGTTTAACTGATTTTACTTTAGAGTTTCCTGATGAATCTTATACTCAATTGTTCATAGATGGGAGTTATGAAGAAGTTAAAGATTTAATTCAAAAACAATATAAATTTGGAGAATGGATAGAGACTCCTAATTATAAGTTTAAGGTTAATAACACTTCAGGTCAAAGCACTGGATCATCCTTTTTTCTTTTGAGAGACATGAATTTTTTAATTAATCATTATTCCAATATACTTTTTGTAGAACTTTCACAAAAAAATTCTTCAATTCTTGACCTCAGTTTGATTGTTCAAAACCGACGAAAGGGGGAAGTTTATTTGAATACATTAATGGAGACATATTTGGAACTTGAGCTTGAGGAGAAAAATAAAATTGCTATGAGTACAATCAATTTTATAGACAGTCAAGTAGCAGGAGTTTCTGATTCTCTCACTAAATCTGAAAATCAGTTACAGAATTTCAGGTCATCCAATCAAATATTTAATCTAAGCTCCGAGAGTTCTTCTGTGTATGAGCAGTTAGTTTTAATTGAAACCCAACTTGCAAATGAAAAACTAAAAAGAAGGTACTATCAAAATTTAAAAGAGTATTTAGTACGTGAAAATTATAATGAAATAATTGTTCCTTCTGGTCTGGGGATTGAGGATCCTTATCTCAATGGTCTCATAGAAAATTTATTGGTTGTTCAGGTAGATAGGTCGCGATTAATGTCTACGCAGACTGAATTATCACCCCAAGTAATTTCCGCCAATAAAAAGCTAGCCGATTTAAATCAATCAATAAGAGAGATTTTAAATAATGTTGATTCCAATAATTCAATGACAATAAATGATCTTGAAAACAGGAAAAGAACTATAGAATCTTCTTTTAGGTCACTTCCCCAAGCTGAACAAAATTTAATCCAGATTCAGAGACAAACAACTTTAAATGAAAATATTTATAATTTTCTTTCTGAAAAAAGAGCTGAGGCAGCAATCTCAAAGGCCTCAAATACATCAAAAAATAAAATTATTGAATTTGCAAAAGCAGGAACTTTGCAAGTAAGTCCTAAACCCGTACGTAATTATTCTGCTGCTGTAATTGCTGGCTTACTTTTACCAATTTTATTTGTTATCGGGAAAGAATATTTTCGAACTAAAATAGAAGAGCCGAAGTATTTAGAAAGGAAGCTTAAAATACCAGTTCTTTCAACTATTTTATTGAAAAAAGGCGTTGAAAATCTTGTTGTTTTTAATTCCGGGAAATCTGGAATTGCTGAAGGATTTAGGTCATTAAGATCTAATATTAAATTTCTCGTCCCAAAAGAAAAGCAGTTAACTTTTATGATTACCTCAACTATTTCTGGAGAAGGAAAGACTTTCTGTGCTTTAAACTTGGCTTCTGTATATTCCCTTACCGGCAAAAAGACAATATTGATAGGTTGTGATATGAGGAAACCTAAGATTTTCGAAGATTTTAATTTGAAAAATGATATTGGTTTATCTACATATTTAAGTGGTGAAGAGGAGGATTTCCAAAAAGTTATAAAATATTCAAATCATGAAAATTTGGATATTATTGTATCCGGACCAATACCTCCTAATCCCTCCGAACTCCTGTTTTCATCAAATTTTGAAAAGCTTATAGGAGAGCTTAAAACAATTTATGATGTGATTATTTTGGATACTCCTCCAGTTGGATTGGTTTCTGAGACTTTGGATCTTTTAACTTTAGTTGATTTTACTTTATTTGTTTTTCGTCAAAATTATTCAGATAAATCTTTTATTGATGCGCTTAATCGGTTGAAAACACAAAATAAATTAAAGAACATGTACGCCATATTTAATGGAGTTGATGCAAGTAAAGTTGCCTATGGAGGATATGATTATTCCTATGGTTACGGTTATTATTTAGATTAGTATTTTTTTTAATAAACTTCACATATAAATTTAATTAAGGCTTTGAAATTTTTTAAAAATTCAGATTATGTAAGATACTTCAGATTATTTTATAAGTATCTTAATTTTCGTATTTTCAAATTACTACTACTTAGTTTTTTCGTTGGAATTTTAGATGGATTTGGTATTGCGTTATTTATTCCTTTGATTCAATCTTCGATAGATGGTATAGATGACTACTCACAATCCTTTGGTAATTTTAGTTTTATCTTTGATTTTTTTCAAAGTATTGGTTTTGAGATAAACATATATTTTATCTTATTTTTAATGATTTCTTTATTTTTTTTAAAAGGTGTTTTTAAGTTTTTCGATACTTATTATAAGGCTATACTTCAATCTTTTTTTGTTAAGAAGCTCAGACATCAAATGGTAAATTCTCTTGAAGAAATGAAATATTCTAGTTTCATTTCACTGGATTCAGGAGAGATTCAAAACACCTTATCCGGTGAAGTTTTTAAAGTGACAGCTTCATTTATTTCTTTTTTTAATGCAATCCAATCTTTGGTATTGTTGTTGGTTTATTTTGGTCTGGCATTTCTTTCAAATTGGCAGTTCGCTATTTTAGTTTCTATTGGCGCATGGTTATCTAATTTCCTTTTTAAAAAGCTTTTTTACTACACTGAATTAGCAAGTAAAAATATATCCAGTTCCAGCCATAAGTTTCAATCGTATATAATTCAAGCAGTACATCATTTTAAATATTTAAAAGCGACTTCATATTTTGAAAAATATAAACCTAAATTACTTGGAATTATAAATCTTATAGAAATAAAACAAAAGAAAATCGGGTATTATAATGCAATTTTATCTGGAGCCAGAGAACCTGTAATATTAATTGTCATCATTTTGGTTGTTTTTATTCAAATTAGATTCGTTGGAGCAGAAATTGCATCAATAGCTATGAGCTTGATGTTTTTCTATCGGGCGCTAACTTATGTTATGATGATTCAATCAAGTTGGCAAGGGTTCGTTTCCAACGTAGGGGGAATCTATTCTGCTGAGGATTTAATAACTCTTATGCGGGAAGGTAAAGAGATGGAGCTTGATGAAAAGTTGAATATAGATAAATTTGATTTTGTTTTAAGAAATGTATCTTTTGGTTTCAATTCCAATAAATCTGTATTAAATAATATTGATTTAAGGTTACCCGAAAAACAGACTATAGCTTTTGTGGGTCCAAGTGGATCAGGAAAATCTACTCTTGTTAATCTAATTGTAGGATTAATGAAACCAACATCTGGAAATATTTTTGTTGGGGGGAAAGATATTCATCAATGTGATTTAAGAGATTATAGAAAAAATATTGGTTATATTACTCAAGAACCTGTTGTTTTTAATGATACTGCATTTAATAACATAACTTTCTGGGCAGAAAAAACGCCTAAAAACATTGAATTGTTTTATGAGTCACTAGAATTGGTTAATCTTAAAGAATTTATAGATTCTTTAGAAAAAGGATACGACACAATACTTGGTGACCATGGTTCAATATTAAGTGGAGGGCAAAAACAAAGGATTTCTATCGCGAGGGAGATTTTTAAGAAGGTGAATGTATTGGTATTTGATGAAGCTACATCTTCGTTAGACAGTCGTACTGAGAAAGATATTCAAAACAATATTGACGCTTTAAAAGGGAAATTTACAATTTTTATAATTGCTCATCGACTTAGTACAATTAAGAATTGTGACAAAATTGTTATCATTCGAGATGGTAGGGTAACTGTAGAAGGGGATTTTAACTCTTTACTAGAGTCAAATAGTGAATTTAGAGAAATGATTAGTTATCAAAAATTTTAATAATGAGAGTCGGTCAAAATCCAAATAAGAATATTGATAAGGAAATTTCATCTTCTTCTTACCATAGGATCGTTGTTCCTGTATTTATACCAAATTTGGTTGATGAATATTTTAAGAATTCTTTTAATGTATTAAAGGTTTGTATAGAATCCTTATTATTGACTATTCATGATAAAAGTCGTTTATCAGTTATTAATAATGGTTGTTGTAATGAAGTTGAGGAATATTTGAACATGAAATATGTTTCAAATAGTAAATTTGATCAATTACTTCATACTAAAATTAACCTGGGAAAAATAAATGCCGCTTATTCTGTGATTAAAAGCAATCAGGAAGATTTAATAACTGTTACGGATGCTGATGTTTTGTTTAAAGAAGGATGGCAGCAAGGAATTGAATCTGTTTTTAAAAACTTCCCTGAAGCTGGTATGGTTTCTCCTGTGCCTCATAGTAGAGGTTTTGCAAACTTTGGGTATTCAAATGCATTTTTTGCTTTTTTTAAAGGGAAAATTTTTTTTGATGAAGTTAGGGATCCGGATGACCAGCTAAAATTTGAAGAAAGTCTTCAAAGAAATATTTTAAAACCAATTCATTTTAAGAAATATTTAGTTTTACAAAATACAAAAGGAAAAGCTGTTATGGGTTGTGGCCATTTTGTTGCAACTTATAGAAAAGAAGTATTTCTTAAGTCTCCCAATTTCCCTTCCAAGGATTTTTTATCTACAAAATCTGATTTTGATTATTTAGATCATCCCAATGAAAAGGCCGGTTTTTTAAGACTTGCCACATTGAATAATTTTGCCTATCATTTAGGGAATGTTTATGAGGATTGGATGGATGTGGAGCTTGAAAAGATAAGGAACTCCAATAGTATTTCTAAATTCACCGATATTCCAAAATTTAAATCCTTTAACCAAACTCAAATTTCTATTGGTAAATTTATAAATAGATTATTTTTTCATAAATTCCGAAAGTGGTATTTTAAATATCTCGGAGAAGAAACATATTAAGCTGCATGCGAATTCATAGAATAATGGTGTCCAATATTGCTTTGCCATCAAAAAAAATTGGGAGTTGGACAAATTTGTTTGATTTTTTTAATAGTAATGATTCATTTTTTGATTTTGTTTTGAGTCCTGGTGCTGAAGCTGGTAAATATATTCACTGTACTAAAAGAAGTTGGCCTTATTATTTCCATAAGTTTAAAAGATTCTTCTTAGTTAATTGGGTTGCAAGAGACTATTTAAAGACAATTCAGAATTTATCAAAAAAGAGTGATCTTTTGAAAATAGTTGTTCAAGATGATATAGCTCTATTAGAATCAATTTCTTTAAAAAAGTTTTCTTTTGACTGTAAGATTGAACTTATTTTATATTTTCATGGATTTCATCTTACACTTCCCAAACATGTTGATGAATTAGTGGATAAGGTTTTCTTTTTGTCAAATTCCAGCTACAAATACACTTTGAAGAATAATCTCCAGTTTACTCCTGAAGCATATATTGTAGGGAATTTTATTTTAAATACAAAATTTTTTATTCCAACTGTGGAACAAAAAGTAATGATGAAGGAATCATTAAATATTCCCTCTGATTCAATAGTCATTGTTTGGATGGCTAATGATAGACGAGTAAAAGGGTTGCATCTTTTTGAGAAAATTGCCAAAGATCTATTGTCTTCATTTCCTGAACTGTTAATCCTTGTTATTGGAAGTTCACAAGAATTTTCGGAAAATAATAGCCGACTGCGTCATGTAGGGAGAATTAATCATGATTTAGTACCCCAATATCTGCAGGTTTCAGATTTTTATTTTTTTCCTTCCTTATGGAAAGAGGGTTTTGGATTATCTGTTGTGGAGGCTCTTCTATGTGGTAATTGGATAATTACGACGAGTAGCGGTAGTTTATTTGAGATTCTTAATAATTCTTCAAAAATATTTTTTGTAAAAAATCCTAACATTATTCAAAATTGGATTGATGAATTTCATAAAGCTTATAAAATTTTTCAAACTGATAGATATCTTGGTCCCCCCCAAGAAATCACTGAATTTTCTTATGAAAATTGGCTTGTCAAATTCAAAACCGCTGTTGGTTAAGAGATGAAGATTGAGAAAAAAAATGTTTTATTGATTGTTCCTGATGGTGTTGGAGTAAAGAATTACCTATACTCAAATGTGTTTAAAGAATTAAGAAATTCTTCAAATCTTGAAATATGGTCAAACCTTTCCTCTGATTATTTAAAAGAAAATATTCCGAATTATTCAAATACTGTCAGAATTCAGAATTTCACCATTTTTGATCAACCGATTCTTTCAAGATTTTTTTGGGAAGCATCTTGTTGGGCAAGACTTGTTTATTTTTCAAAAAAATTATCCAATCCCACTTTACTTTTTAACAGGACTAGATCAAAGAAATACTCTTTTCTTTCTTTTTTCTTGTTTTTATCCCGTTTATTGGGATATATTATTTCTTTAAATTATGTTTTTATTTTATGGACCGAGAAATTAAGCCGTTTCCTGTGGGGAGGAAAGATGATTTCCTTTTACATTAATATCTTAAAGAAAAATAAATACGATTCCATTTTAATTACCCATCAACGTATAGTTAACCTTAATCCTTTGTGTTTGGCTGCTGAAAAATTAAATATCAAAGTTTTTTCAGTGATTTTTTCCTGGGATAACATTCCTAAAGCTAAATTGTCCATTAAAGCTGATTATTTTTTGGTTTGGTCTGATTTAATGAAAAAGGAACTTAATTTCTTTTACCCAGAAATAGATAATGAGAAAATTCTAATTACGGGGACACCTCAATTTGAATTTTACCTTGAACCGGAAAGAGTATTAGATAGAGAGGAGTTTGCAAAAATTTATGATTTGGATGCAAATAAAAAATGGATTTGTTTTAGTGGCGATGATCATTATACTTCCCCCTATGACCCTCTATATGTCCAGGATTTATTGGAATCTTTAATGTCTGTTGATGCTAATTCTCGTCCTCATATTATCTTGAGAAAAGCCCCCTCTGATTTATCTGATCGTTATGATTTTTTAAAAGAAAATTTCCCCGATTTAATCACGTTTATTAATCCAATTTTGTACACCAAAAATAAATTAAACTGGGATGGTATTTTGACCTCTTATAAAGATATTGATTTATTGGTTAATATTAGTTTCCATTGTGAATTAGTTGTCAATATTGGTTCAACAATGGCTTTAGACTTTGCGACTTTTAATAAGCCTTGCATTTTTATAAATTACAATACTATTGTATCAAGTGCATGGACTATAGATACTATTTACAAATTTCATCATTTTAATTCTCTTAGAGATTTGTCACCAGTTGTTTTTATAGACTCTAAAAATAATTGGTCAGAATTGATTTTAAAGATTTTTGAAAATCCTTTAGAATTTGCCCCTGATAAATTGACATGGTTTGAAAGAATTGTTCTACATCCTATAGATGAAGCCTCAAGGAATATTTCTTCGGCAATAACTAGTTGATTATCATGCATATTGTATTTATCACGAGTGAGTATCCTTTTAAAAATTTTAGTCATGGAGGTGTGGGTTCTTTTCTTAAAACCTTCTCTTCAGAACTTTTAAAAAATGGTTTGGATGTATCTATTGTTTTTTTCAATAACCATTGTGAAGGCAATTTTAACTTAGATGGAGTAAACCTAATTTTAATAAAAAACAGTAATGTTCGAGGTTTTTCATGGTATTTAAATTATAGAAAACTTAATAATACTCTTGAAAAGTTGCATCTAGAAAATCCAATATCCATCATTGAAGGTGCGGAGATGTCTTTTTTTTGGATTCGTAAATTACCCGGTGTCAAATATGTTATACGACTTCATGGAGGACATCATTTTTTTAGCACTGCTGAAAACAGGAATATAAATCTTTGGAAGGGTATTCAGGAGAAAATTTCATTCAAAAGATCGGATGCTTTTATAGGTGTCTCAAACTTTTCAGTTACTGAAACTTCTAAATATTTGAACTTTGGAAATAAACCCCTTGAAATTATTTGTTATTCAATCTCATCTGATCATTTTTATCCAAGGCCTGAAATAAAAGTCATTCCTTATTCATTGGCATTTGCTGGTACTGTATGTGAAAAAAAGGGAGTCAGGCAATTACTTTGTGCTTTGGAGCTATTGATTGTTGATTTTCCGTATGTTCATTTGAATTTATATGGCAGAGATTGGTCTTATCCAAACGGTGACTCCTATATGCAGGAAATGAAAAACTCATTTTCTCAAATTTCTTCTTTTTTTACATTTCACGGTTCCTTAAGTTATGATAAATTGCCTTTGGCATATGCCGAAGCTGAAATCTGTATTTTCCCATCTCACTCGGAAACACAAGGTTTGGTTGCTCCTGAGGCTATGGCTATGCAGAAACCTGTAATTTTCACATCTCTTGGACCTGGACCCGAGACAATTGAGCATGGAATTAATGGGTGGTTGTGTAATCCATTTGATCCGATAGATATTGCCAGCAAAATAAGGGAAGCATTTTATCAAAGAGAAAGTTTTTCTAAAATTGGTGAAAATGCAAAACGAAAAGCTTTGGAAAAATTTTCGACAAGTATCAATGTTAAGAAAAATCTTGATTTTTATCGTTCTTTGAGTTTCTAATAATGTCTATTGTTATTGTTACCCAAGTCTTTCATAAGCTGTATAAAAATGAAATTTATGCATATGGCCCTTATGCTAGAGAAATGAATATTTGGTTTAAAAAGTTTGATAATGTTTTTATTTTGTCACCTTTTATTGAAGTACAAGAATTAAATCCAATTGATATTCAACTTGAGGCACAATCATTTAATCTTATTAAAGTTCCAGATTTTGATTTAACTTCTGTATCTAATCTTATTCAATCCTTTTTTTTAGTCCCTTACATTTTTTTTAAAATTTTGGTTCTTTTTAGTAAAGTTGATCATATCCACCTCCGTTGCCCAGGAAATATGGGATTACTCGGTTCATTTGCCCAGATTTTTTATCCAAATAAAAAGAAAACAGCTAAATATGCGGGTAATTGGGATTTGAATTCCAAGCAACCTCTTTCCTACAGAATTCAACAAAAATTACTTAGATCCACTGTTTTAACCAAAAACATTAAGGTATTGGTTTATGGTGACTGGCCTGACCAAACAAAAAATATTTTACCCTTTTTCACCGCTTCATATAGTAGAAATCAGATCAGTCCATTCAAAAGCAAAAAGGAGGAAATAAAATCCGGGCTTATAAAATTTTTGTTTGTTGGGTCCTTGGTAAGCGGTAAAAACCCTGATTTTTCACTTGATTTTTGTGCTAAATTAAAAAGCGAAAATTTTCAGTTTCGTTTTGATTTTTTTGGAGAGGGGCCTCTTTTTCCAATATTGTTGGAAAAGCGAAACTTTCTTGGTTTGCAGGAAAATGTAATCTTTCATGGCAACGTTTCGAGTGAAATTTTAATTGATTTTTTCAAATCCAGCCATTTTTTAATATTTCTGTCGGATAGTGAAGGTTGGCCTAAAGCCGTTGCAGAAGCAATGTTTTGGGGATGTATTCCTGTTACATCAAGTGTATCCTGTGTTCCTCAAATGGTAAATTATGGTGAACGTGGGATTTTGGTATCAAAGGATTTGGATTTGGTCATCCAGGAAGTGACCCGTTTGATAGAAGATCCTGATAAATTTGATGAAATGGCATTATTAGCAAAGCAATGGTCAAATGAATTCACACTTGAGAAATTTGAAGAAGAAATTTTCTGTCTTGTTTAATTTTCGATTTTTCTAGCACAGGCGAAAGCTAACTAAATTAAAGTTTTGTTTAAATTGTTCTGTTTTATTTTAGGTTTCTTATTGAAAACAGGTAAATTTTTAGCTATTCATATAGTTTTAATATTGGTTTGGTTCTTGCTGATATGCGCATTAAGCATTTTAATTTCCTTACAGGATTATGGGAGCTTTTAAAAGCCTAAGATTAGTTTTCATTTTAACCCTTTTGTTTGGGCTGTTACCAGAACTTTATTCCCAACAAAATATTAAAATACCCCGAGAAGGTTTTCCTTTTTGCGAACCTTTTACATCTACGATTGGAAATACAAGAGCAGAAACAGTTCTTGGCGGTTCATCAAGTTTGACTAATTCTCCTGCGGGAGATGGGGCCTTGCAACTAACTCGAGCTGTCGGGGATCAAACCGGTTATGCTTTTATTGATATTCCTTTTTCGCCTAAATACGGCATTAAAGTTTCATTTGAATATTTTTCCTATGGAAGTACTACATCGTTAAGTGCCGATGGAATGATTTTCTTTATGTTTGATGGAAAGTATGGAGGTCCATCTTCTCCGTTGCCTTTTTCGCCAGGTGGTATTGGTGGTTCTTTAAGTTATTCTCCAAGGGAACTTCCGGCTAATCCAGGTATGTCAGGAGGCTATATCGCGGTATCATTAGATGAATACGGAAACTTTGCCTACTCTGCAGAAGGGAAAATTACCGGAATAGATACTTCTCCAAAAAATAGCGCCCCTGGAATTGCTCCGCCAAAACCCATAATAAGTCCAATTTTACATTCAATTTTGGTTAGAGGTCCAGAGTCTGTAGGATATCCATATCTCGAAGAGTTACACAAGTACACCAATGATATCTGCGTAATATGTGTTACACCTGGCCTCCAATTTACCATTGATTCACCTTACCCTCAAAGAGTAGAATCCTGTAATGATGATGGCTACAGGAAAGTGTTTTTAGATTTAAAGCCAGATGGGACGAATAAATATACACTGTCAATGTATATGTTGGTAAATACTGGTACAGGACCCAGAATTGTTCCGATTTTTGAAAACGTACCTTATCCCTATGAGGCCTTTTCTGATTTGAAAATTGGATTTGCAGCTTCCACAGGTGCTGCAAATAATATTCATGAGATTAAAAATGTGGTAGTTGAAGTTTCAGAAATAAGTGCTGCTTCCTTACCTGATACAGGGGATAAAGATTTTCAGCTATGTGTAGTAGAATCTGGTTTGGAGATTAAGTTTCCAATAGTTCTACCCGATGAAGATGCATTTATATTTATACGCTGTCTTCAACTATACCAGATAGGGGAACCCATTCCATCCAATAATAATTCTAATTCTTCTATCCCAACTGTGAATGACTGTGGTTTTGGAAATTCGGCCTGTGATGGATTATGTAATCCGATAAACTTTGAAAAACAAGTAACAGGTGGGACTTTTAAAGCTGATTTACAACCGCTTTATGACGATAATATTGATTTGATCGGAAATGAGGTACAAATTCAATTTGTTCCTGATCCGGGTTTTGTCGGCACTGCCGAGATTATCTATACCGTAACGGATAATTTTGGATTAACTTCAGATCCCAAAAAAATCACTGTTCAAGTTTTACCTCAGCCTGTTCTTGAGTCAGAAGATATTGTTTTTCCTACTTGCGATCTTCAGCAAGATGGTAGCATCTTTTTAATTGTAGGAGAATTATATGATAATTATACATTTAATTGGGTATATACAAGCCCAGGTGGGGTTCAAACCGATTTAGGACCTGCGGGAACTGTCCTTGATTTGGGAGGAAATCGAAGATCCTTTTTTCTCGACAATTTAAACTTAGGAACTTATAAGTTAATAGTTGATAATCCATCAGATGCCATAGGTTGCCCAATAGAAGTAGCTGAGATTTTTCTGGATAAAGAAAGAGGCACACCTGTGGAGCTCGACCTAAATGATCAAATAATTTGTGAGGGTCAGGATGTTACTTTCAACCCATTAATAGATGGCTCATTTGGTCCTGATTCGGGTGCGGAATTCTTTTGGTATGAATCTCCAAATAGAGTGGATTTACCAATCACTAATGGAAGTACTCGGATAATCGGAGGGCAGGTAGTTTCTTTCGAAATTATAAATGAAAGGGAAATCATAATTTCAAATTTACCCTCGGACGGAATTAATTTCAAAGATTACATTTTTTACGTGGAAGCGAAGCCGAAAAGCAATCCTAGTGGGAATTTCTGTCCTTTTCTGGGAGATGTGATCACCGAGGCAAGAGTAAGGGTATATCCTAAATTAGATTTTTCAGCAACAAAAACGGCCGATGATTGGTGCCTTGACAATTCAGGTAATATAATCGCGGAAGTTAAAGATCCAACCAGTGCGATTACCTATTCGTTAGTCAATTCTGACAATGGAGCTGTTTTAATGACCAATAATTCGGGAAATTTCTCAGGTCTGGCAAAAGGAAATTATGAAGTCTTTGCAACTTCGTCAAATCCGGTCTGTACCTCTGTTTCAGTGCTTATTGTTATTGAAGGGCCAGATCAACCCCTTACACTTACCCCTGGACCCACCGAAAATGCTTTTTGTAATGCTCCAACTGGAGAGATGCAATTTAATCTATCAGGAGGTAACCTGCCATATAAATCCATTACAATTGATGGTAGCCCAATCAGTAATCCAGCAATATCAGGTGAAATTTATACGCTATCTGATCTTTCTGCGGGTACTTACACCATTGTGGTAACGGATGATAAAGACTGTCAAGAAAGTATACAAATAACAATTGCCGGAGATGAGGCCTCTGTATTTGCTACAACCAACGACGAAATTTGTGAAGGAGAGTCTGCAATGGTTTCTCCTCAGACAATTACCCAGTCCACCAGCACCCCTATATTTAAGTGGTATTATTTAGCTGGAGGAAATCATATTGAAATCATTAACGGAGCCACCGCAGGTGGGGCTACTTTCACAATAGATGGAAGTAACAATCTTTCAGTTTCTGGACTTGCTCCTCAAGGAACGCCTTATGTTTACTTCTTGGAAGTCACCGGGCCTAAGGTTTGCGATCAGGGATATATTCCAGCTGAAATCAGAGTAAACCCAACACCAAAACCCAGTGATCCAATTTTGGATATGGTAAGTTGTAATGGAGGATCTGATGGATCAATTCAAATCCAACTTTCCGAGGGAAATCTTTCAGATTTTCAATATGCTTTAACAGGAAATAATGGGGTTAATATTGGATTCACTTCGAATTCCGGTCTTTTTTCGGGATTAGCAGCAGGAATTTACGAGCTGAGCATTAGAAGTAGTAGTGGATGTGAAACAATCCTTACGGGAATTACTCTATCTGAGCCCCCTGTTTTATCCCTAGCCATCACATCAAAAACTGATGCAACTTGTGCGGAGGAAAATGGAGAACTCAGCTTCACTGTAGGAGGAGGTACACTTGATGCTTCTGGCACTTACCAGATTGATATCAACGGAGCTGGTATATCCACCCTAGGATCCAATGTTACAGTGGGGTCAAGCAATGATTATACTATTACAAATTTGGCTCCTGGTAATTATTTGGTTGAAATTGAGGATACAAATGGATGCTTAATTTCTCGTACTGAAACCATTCTTGATACTGAAGTTCCAGTTTTTATTGTGCAAGATATTGAAGTTTGTGAGGGTGAAACTGCCATCTTAACTCCAGAAGTAGTCAGTAATACTATTGGGGCTAGTCCAGTTTATAATTGGTCCTTTGAGAACCCAACAAGCCCTGGACAATTTGTTCCAATTCAAAATGGAGATGTTATTAATGGTGTAACTTATTCCCTAACTAATGGAGTTCTTTCCGTTTCCGGACTTGTTTCATCAAATATTTCCTACAAATATTATCTTAGCGTAAGTGGAGATTTGGTTTGTCCTGGTCCACCAATAGAGTCAGAAATTCAAGTTCTCAATATTCCTAAGGCTGTTTTTCAAGAAGTTAACGTTAGCTGTTTCAATGGGAACGATGGCGAAATTCAGTTAGTATCTGTTGACCCCTCAGGTTCAAACACATTCACTCTAATTGAAACAGGCCAAAGCAACTCTACGGGGAGTTTTACAGGATTGACAGCAGGGACTTATACAGTTAGAATTCAGGAAACAGGTTCCCCATGTTTTTCGGATTTCCAAGTTACGATTACGCAACCAGAAAAATTAGAGTTGATCAATCCAAGCTCTACTGATCCAACTTGTGGGGAAGCAAATGGACAAATCACCTTTGAGATAATTGGTGGAACTTCTGATTATCAAATATTTATTAATGGGGATCTAATTTCAACCTATGCATTTGCACAGGCAGGGCAAGTATTTGAAGTTTCAGATTTGGCCCCCGGAACATATGCTATAGAAGTGACGGATGCCCAAGGCTGCGTTGTATCCTTACCAAGTGCATTTGTATTAATGGATGACCAAGGAGTTCAAGTTAATTTGAATCCTATTGATGTGGAATTTTGTTTTAAAGAAACTGTCGTTTTGGTCCCTGTATTTAATCCAGCACTTTCAACGAGTGCGGAGCTTAAGTGGTACAAAGATCAAGCTTCTACAGACCAAATTGTCTCTAGTACGAATCCGGATCCAAGTAATGTAATTTATCAAATTAATAACTCTGGTGCCCTGAGTATTCAAAACCTTGCTGTCGGTCAATACACATATTATCTGGAAATTTCCGGACCAGGGATTTGTACCAAACTTGAAGAAGTAAAAGTTCAAATTTTCCCTGAAATAGTTGCCACTTTTGATTTTGAAGATGTTTCTTGTTTCGGAGGAAATGATGGATCAATTAGGCTAACTTCTGTAGTTCCCTCAGGCCCGATCACTTATACAATAGTTGAAACTGGGGTAAGTAATACCACTGGGATCTTTGAAAATCTGATTGCAGGTACTTACACCGTACGGGCCCAGGAAGATGGTTCTCCTTGTACATACGATTTCCCTTTTACCCTTTCCCAGCCTAATGAATTAATTATTAATAATCCTCAGGGTACTAATCCTACTTGTGGCGAGTCAAATGGAAGTATCCAATTTGATGTAACAGGAGGATCACCAGACTATTCAATTTTGGTAAATGGAAATCCACTCACGGGATATACCGCCAGCATAAATGGGCAAACAGTTGAACTCAGGAACCTACCTCCGGGGACATATAGCGTAGCTGTAACTGATGCAAATGATTGCGAAGTGACAGCCCCAAATTTGTTGACTTTGGTAAATGATAACGGTGTAGATGTTAACATGAACCCGCTTGATGAGGTGATTTGTGTCGGTGGAGATGCTGTCTTGCTGCCTACTTATTCTACAGCATTACCTGTGGTACCTAATTTAAAATGGTATAAGGACGCAGCTTTGACCCAAAGTATAACTAATGGAACTGATGCGGCCGGTGTGATTTATCAAATAAACCCCACTAGTGGAGAGTTAACCATTCAAGGTCTTCAGATTGGAGATTTTACATATTATGTTGAAATATCGGGTTCGGGTATTTGTTCTAAAGTGGAATCCGCAACTGTTGAGGTATATCCTGAAATTACTGCTACCATTGCTGTAGAAAATATCATTTGCTTTGGTGATACTAATGGATCGATTTTAATAACTCCTTCTGGAGGGAACGGAAATTTTGAGACTAGTTTGAATGGATCACCCTTTGCAGTTTCCACCTCTTACTCAAATCTTGCCGCTGGTTCATACACCGTTTCAATTCGAAATGATCTGAGTTGTTTGACCGAGATAGATGTTGAAGTAGTGGGGCCAGCAGAAGCTATTTCCATCAATACTCCTACTATCATAAGAGCTTCTTGTGGCTTGGATAATGGAAGCATTGGAGATTTAGTCATTTCAGGGGGATGGGGTGGTTATAATGTTGAATGGAGAAAAGGTTCTGTTACTGGCACAGTTGTGACTGGAGGATTGACAGGTGCATCTGATTTGTCGCCAGATACTTATTTTTTATTAATTACAGATTCTGAGGGTTGTGATGCTGAGTTTTCCTTCGTAATTGGTCAGTCATCTGATCCAGTTTATGCAGTTGTTCCACCGATTAATGCTTGCACGGGTAATTCAGTCGAAATTCGTCCAATTCACATCGCTCCTAATCCTTCACTACCTCCAGCTGCTGCTACAGAGGTTAGATGGTATTCTGGTCCAAACCAAGCAGGTCTAATCCAGAATGGTCCAGATTCTTCCATACCAGGGGTTACTTATACTATTGATGATTCAGATTGGCTTAATCCTGAACTTCGAATAGACGGGCTACCTGCAGGGACTTACGAATTCTATTTCTTCGTGGAATGTACCGGGCAAGAAATCGAAATCGAAGTGATTGTTTTTGATACACCTGAAGTAGAAATTGAAACCCAAAATATTTCTTGTTTCGGAGATGCGAATGGGAAAGTCAGGATTTCAAAAGGTTCAAATTCATCCTACACCTACAGTGTTAATGGAGCTCCACCGGTAGATCAGTCAGCGTTGGAATCTCGTACTTTTTCTCCCGGAACTTACGATTTAACAATAGCAACTCCTGCCGGATGCGCACAAAACCTAAAATTTGAAATCAAGGGACCCAGTGCGCCATTGTCATCCTCTGCACTTACTAAAATTGACCCGGGATGCGGTGCATCAAACGGTAAATTAACACTCACTATCACAGGTGGATGGTTGCCATATACATTAGAAGTATTCAAAAACGGTGTAAGTGCAACTGTTATCACTTCTTCTGATCCCGCCATTACTTTGGACGGGTATTCTATTGGAGATTATGAAATTGTAATTAAAGATGCTGAAGGATGCAGTTTAACTACCAATTCTGTAAAAATGGTAGATGGACCCACTCAAGTTTTAGTTGATAATGAGGTCATATGCGAAGGAGAAATAGCAACTTTGCTTCCCACCTTGGATCCAGTAGCTACTGGTGCTACTTTCCAATGGTTTTTTGATCAATCATTAACTCAGCCTATCTCCAGTAGCCCGAATCCGGCATCTGACGGAAGAATATATCAAATTAATTCAGTAACCGGAGCCCTTACTATATCAGGTTTATCGGCAGCTAACACGCCATATCCTTACTTTGTAACGGCATCAGCTTCTACCGTTTGTCCCGGTTTTGTGGGAAGGGGAAATGTAACAGTCGCTAGTACTCCTTCAGTTTCTGTTGTGGTCATTGATGAGGCATGTTTTGGAGATGGAGGTACTATCACCGTTAGTGCAAGCGGGGGGTCTGGAAATTACACCTATAGTTTAAATGGTGGAACCTTTGTCAATACGAATGTTTTTGATGTTAAGCCCGGTACCTATGAAGTAGAGGTAAAAACAGCGGAAGGATGTTTGTCTACTCTAAGTTCAATTGAAGTGAAAGGACCTCAAGCCCCACTTGCAGTCAAAGATATAGAGCAGGATAATACCTCTTGCGAACTTGACAACGGCGAATTGAGGTTTACTTTGACCGGAGGATCGCCACCATATCGTGTCACGTATAGCAAAAATGGATCATCTGCAGGCAATGTAAACTCTGCTGACGGAATTATTGTCATTTCTGGACTTGGGCTGGGGAATTATATGTTCTTTGTTGAAGATGTCAATGGCTGTAGAGTTTTACTTCCTGATCAAATTGAAATCATTGAGGTATCGACCACTATCACATCCTCCGATAAAAAAATATGTGAAGGAGAGTCCGTAGAACTGGTAGCTTCTGTGCCGCAGAATATTACAGATGCGCAATTTCAATGGTACTTTGATGCTCAGGGAAATAACCCTATAATTCCAGGTACCATTAATGGCATCACCTATTCATTTACCTCTAATGGAAAAATCTCCATTACAGGATTAGCGTCCTCTGAAAATCCGTATTCTTATTTTGTCTCTGCAACGGGAACGGGGGTATGTGGAATAAATCCGAAGGAAGTTAAAGTTACTGTAAGCCGGATTCCAATACTTCGGGTGTCTAACCCTTCAATTGTGTGTGATCCATTGGGAACAGTTAATCTTACAGATTTTATTGAAGGATTTAATCCGAATGTTTATAACTATAGTGTTCTGAGTCCAGCTGGAGCCGCAATGCAACTAAATGATCTGGGTAAAGTGTCTGTATCCGGAGACTATAGAGTAAGCAGTTCTCTTAAAGGTACTAATTGTTGGAATGCACCCCAACGAATCAGAGTGCTTATTGCGGATAAAAAGCTTGAGGCTATGTTTGAGTACCTCGTTGACTATGGTGGGGGAAACATCTTCACTAATGGTGATATCCAGATTATGGAAGATGTTCAATTTCAGGATTTAACAGTGGGGAAAGCCATACTTTATAATTGGGATTTTGGGGATGGCCAAACAAGTTCTGAGAAAAATCCAATTCATAAATATCAGGAAAAGGGGACATATAATGTTATCTTATCCACAATTGATGAATTTGGATGCCAATCAGAATTCCAGCTTATTGTAAATGTTTTTGATGATTTTTTAATTATGGTGCCAAATGCCTTCACACCCGATGGAGTAAAAAACCAATATTTTAAGCCGCAATTTAGAGGAATAGCTAGTTTGGAGTTTTACATTTTCAACACTTGGGGAGAATTGATTTACCATGCAACATCACTTGAAGACCGAGGTTGGGATGGGACATTGAATGGAAGATCAGTTCCAAACGGGAATTACGTTTATAAAGCCAGGTTTGTCAGCAGATCCGGGGAAACTGGCGAAAAGGCCGGTGTATTTATTTTGATTCGATAACAGCGGACAAACTTTTATAAATCCCCGATAATATTTTATACAGATAAATTTAATGTCGCATCATCTCTTAAGTGCAGTGCAAGTACTGATTCCTGCAAGAAAAAACTCAAAACGGTTCCCTAAGAAAAATAAAGCACTTTTAGACGGTAAACCATTGATTGCATATTCCATTGAGTACGCAATCCAAGAGGGAATTCCTCTAAGTCAGATTTGGGTTAATTCAGATGATCAGGAAATTCTTGAAATAGCAAGAAACTATCATGTCCAGGTATTTACTAGAAATGAAAACCTTGCCCAGGATCTTACCCCAACTGTAGCCGTTTTACAGGACCATTTGGATTTTTTTGAAAGAAACAACATCATATGTGAAGCTGTAATTTTGCTTCAGGTAACAAATCCCTTTAGACCTAAAGGAGAATTGGCAAGACTTTTAGAGGAGTTTTATGTATCAAATAGGTCTAGTCTATGTACTTTTAGCCCCTTGAATAAAAAATTCGGAAAAATTATTGACAAACATTTTATGCCGGAAAATTATACCCCCGGTCAACGAATGCAGGACTTAGAACCCTTGTACTACGAAAATGGGTGCATTTATATTGCCAAAAGTTCGCTGGTTGAACAAGGAAAAATAATTGGGGAGGATGTCTTACCAATAGTGTTTTTTGATGTACTGTCAACCATCGATATAGATGAATATTCAGATCTTCAATTTGCAGAAGCGTTATTAAAAATTACAAATGAAAACATTTAAAATTAAAAATAGAGAAGTGGGTTTAGGGTGTCCACCGCTTGTTTTTGCAGAACTTGGGATTAATCATGAAGGAAGTCTTAAGACTGCTTTTGAAATGGTGGATTCTGCGGCAAGAGCTGGTGTTGAAGTAATCAAACATCAAACTCATATTGTTGAGGATGAAATGAGTGAAGAAGCACGGAAAGTGATTCCTGGCAATTCAGATATTTCTATTTACGATATCATGGAACGATGTTCTCTCAATGAGGAAGAAGAAATTCAATTGAAAAACTATGTGGAATCAAAAGGAATGATTTTTATTTCCACTCCATTCTCAAGGGCAGCGGCTGACAGGCTACAGCGGATGGATGTACCTGCGTTTAAAATCGGTAGTGGGGAGTGTAATAATATTCCCCTATTGGAGCATATTGCTTCTTTTGGTAAACCTCTAATTTTAAGTACAGGCATGAATACGATGGCTAGTGTACGGAATTCAGTTTCTGTATTGCGAAAGTATGATGTTCCATTCGCGCTCCTTCATACAACAAATTTGTACCCAACACCTTATCATTTGGTTCGATTAGGAGCTATGAGACAGCTTATGGAAGAATTTCCGGATATACCTGTTGGACTTAGCGATCATACAGTAAGTAATCATGCATGTTTTGCTGCTGTTGCCCTTGGGGCTTCAATTTTGGAACGTCATTTTACAGACCATATGGATAGAGTAGGGCCAGATATTATTTGTTCTATGGATGAAAAAGCAACTTTGGAACTTATTAATGGGTCTAATTTAATTTTTCAAATGTTGGGAGGTACTAAAGAGCCTGCTCGGGAAGAGCAGGTAACTATTGATTTTGCTTTTGCTTCAGTCTGTTCAATTCAGAATATCAAAAAGGGAGATTTCCTCACAAAAGAGAACATATGGGTAAAAAGACCTGGAACTGGTGAAATTAAAGCTGAATTTTATAATTCTATTTTGGGTAAAAAAGCCACAATAAATATTGAAGCAGGGAAGCAGATCAAATGGAGTGATTTTTCATGATAAGAAATCGAGTAGGCCTGAGATAGGAGGGTATGGTGCAAGGGGTCCGATCAAGACTGAATTTTTTCTAAAAGCCTTCAGTTTTGACCTTTGAAAAAATTATAAACACATGACAAAGAAAAAAATATTATTTCTAAGTGGTACAAGAGCCGATTTCGGAAAATTAAAATCCTTAATAAGGATATGTGTAGATTCAAGTCTTTTTGAGGTTCATATTTTTGCCACTGGGATGCATTTGCAAGGAAGATATGGGATGACAGTTAAGGAAATTGAAAAATCTGGATTTGAAAATATTTTCAGGTTTATAAATTACACTTCCGAAACTACCATGGATTTAACCTTATCAAAAACAATAGATGGATTGTCTTCTTTCATTAAAGAAAATCAACCTGACCTTATTATAGTCCATGGAGATCGTGTTGAGGCTCTTGCCGGTGCAATTGTTGGAGCATTAAATAATATACTGGTTGGACACATAGAAGGGGGAGAAGTGTCAGGTACAATTGATGAATTGATCAGGCATTCAGTTTCTAAGCTTAGCCATTTTCATTTTGTTGCTAATGATCTGGCAAAGAGAAGGTTAATTCAAATGGGAGAAGTAGAAAATCAGATCTTTGTTATTGGATCACCCGATGTAGATATTATGTTTTCAAACGATTTACCATCTCTTGAAAGGGCTAAGTCGTATTATCAAGTTCCTTTTGAAAAATATGCAGTTTTGATGTTTCATCCAATTACTACAGAGTTTGAAAAAATAGGAAATATAATAGAGACTTTGGTTGATGTAATTCTTGCTGACAATAGCAATTATCTTGTTATTTATCCCAATAATGATTTGGGAAGTTCGAGAATATTGGAAGAATATGCTAGATTAGATGGGAATGAACGAATTAAAATTTACCCTTCTCTTCGATTTGAATATTTTTTAACATTTTTGAAGAACTCAGAATTTTTGATCGGGAATAGTAGTGCTGGAATTAGGGAAGCTCCCTATTATGGATTACCTAGTGTTAACATTGGTACAAGGCAAAATAATAGGGCAGAAAGCCCGTCAATTATTCACACCTCTTATTCATATGAGTCAATCAAAGAAGGTATTTCCAAAGCTAAATTAAACCCAGTAGGGATGGTCCAAATGACATTTGGTGATGGCTCTAGTGATGAAAAATTTCTTTCGATTCTAAAAGAAGAGCCATTATGGGATACCTCTCTTCAAAAGCTTTTTAAAGACATATAGGATATATTTAACTAAATATCGGTTTGAGAATTATTCAATTTATAGACTCATTAAGTATTGGTGGTTCCGAAAGAATGGCAGTAAATATTTCTAATGTTCTCGCGAAAGATGGTCATAATGTTTTGCTTATATCAAGTAGAGAAAAGGGGCCATTATTAAATTTTCTTGAATCAAATGTAAATTTTTATTTTCTCGGAAAGAAAAATTCCTTAGATATATTTGCATTTTTAAAACTTATTAAACTAATAATAAGATTTAATCCTGAAGTTATTCATGCACATTCCTCTTCAGTATACTGGTGTTTAATAATTAAACAATTATTAAAATTTAGATTTAATCTCATTTTTCACGATCATTATGGTTTGAGTGAAAATCTTCAAAATAAAGACAGAAGGTTATTAAGATTATTATCCAGGAATTTATATGGATGTATAGCAGTAAATAATAGGTTGGTGACATGGGCTAAAAATAATTTATTAATTAATCCGAATCAGATTCTTCTTATTAATAATTTTTCTTTTTTGAAACCAAGTAATATTGAAAAAACAATTGATAATTCTGCTTATTTAACTATTTTATGTTTAGCAAATTTTAGGCCTCAAAAGGATCATTTAACGCTAATAAGAGCAATTGATTTATTGTCTCAACTTAATAGTGAGAATTCGTTTAAGGTCTTATTGGCAGGAGAATTTTTTCATGATGCCTACTTTCATTCTATTGTTAATGAGATAGGTTCTCGAAATTTAGAAAGTATAATTAAAATTCTTGGTCCTATTGATAACGTATCTGATCTTCTATTATCATCAGATATTGGAGTTCTATGTTCTATTTCTGAAGGACTTCCTGTCAGCCTGTTAGAATATGGTTTAGCTGGTCTAGCTGTAGTAGTTACCGATGTAGGACAATGCAGTGAAGTGGTGGGACATGGAGAATTTGGGAAAATAGTTGAGCCAAATGATTCTGAAGCTCTGGCAGAAACTTTGTTAGATTTAATTAATCAAACTGATAAACGGATTAATTTAGGTAAAAAATTAAAAAGTGAGATTGAAAAGAATTACGGACCCCAAATGTTTTTGGATAAATATTACCCTCTTTTGTCATATTAATGGTTAGATCATTATTTAATTATAAAAATCCATTCATTTGGATAATTATCCATATTGGAATAGGTGTTGTTTCAGTTTTTTCACCTTTTCCCCTAATTGTGTTTTTCTATCTATTTTTTATTTTATCAATTCCATATATTTTTGAAAAAGAAAAAATAAATTCAAAATTGGCTTTCATTATCGTCTATTTGAGTTCTTTTGAGATTATATCCAGAATGGCTAAGTCTTCTCCGTACATACCTTATGAATTGGGGAAATATTTAATGATGTTTTTGTTGATATTAGGATTGTTTAAAAAGAAACAACATAAGATAATTGGTATTTCGTTATTTTTGTTACTTCTCCCATCTTTTTTTTATGATTATTCCGGTTTTGTAGATAATTCAGACATTAGATTTAACGTTTTTGGTGCTATTAATATTGGTTTGGCTGTATGGTATTTCTATGGTAAAGAGTTTACCCCTAGGGGTTTTAAACTTATAATTATTTTATTGGTGTTGCCATTGATTAGTAGTTTGTCATATACAATTATAAAAACTCCTGATTTAGCCTCAATTGATTTTAATCTTGGCGCAAACTTTGAAACTACTGGGGGGTTTGGTTCCAACCAAGTTGCAACTGTTTTTGGTTTTGGTATGTTGATCACATTTTATTTGTGGTTAAATAAAATTTCCCTTTCTGGAAATAAGTATTTTGATTTGATTTTTTTTATTTTATTTACTTTTCAAGGATTGTTGAGTTTTTCAAGAGGGGGTATTATTGGTGGTGTTGTAGGGATTCTTATTGTAATTTATTTTCTGACTAGGAGTTCGGTTTCCTCACTTGATAATGCAAATATAAATCAAGTAAAAAAGTTTTTTATACCTGGAATTTTATTCCTAGGTATGAGTGCTTTTACTGCAAATTACCTAACAAATGGTCTTTTGCTTCTTCGGTATCAAGGTGAAACTGAAGGAACGCTTGCTGGTTCTAAGGTTAAGACTTTGAATACTTTAAGCTCTGATAGAATTTCTATTGTTGAAAGTGATTTGGAATTATTGTTTGATTATGGTCTTTTGGGAGTTGGTGCAGGTGCTTCTAAATATCTAAGAGAGGATCATCGGGGAGTTGTTGCGCATGTTGAGGCTAGTCGATTAATTGCTGAACATGGAATATTTGGTATTTTATTCATTGTTTTGATATTTTATTTATTTTGGGTAGTATATAGGATGAACAACAAAAATATTTTTAAGGGGCTATTGTTTTCATTTTTGTTTTTGGGATGGTTTACCACCTTTCATGCAGCGACAAGAACTTATATTACTCCCTTACTAATTGGAATTAGTTTAATTCAAGTGATTAATGAAAAGAAAATTACTTTACCTAGGTAGTAAAACCGGTGATTTTTCAAAAAGTCAAAGTGTAATTGACAATATGGTCCCATTATTGTCCGATTTTGCTGAAGTTTATTCAGCTTCTGGATTTAAAAACCAGTATTTCAGGTTTATTCATATGAATTTTTATTTTTTTAGATATGGTTTTTTATCTCATAGAATTATTATAGATGTCTATTCTACATTAGCATTTTACTACGCATTTTATTTTTCTTTATTATCATTTTTGTTTAATAAAAAGTATATTTTATACCTTCATGGGGGGAACCTTCCTCATCGTTTTGGTAGAAATCCTAGAATGTTGAAGTTTATGCTTTTGAATTCAAATAATAATATTGCTCCTTCAAATTATCTCACTTCTTTTTTTGTGGGTAAAGGATTTGAAATACAAACTATTCCAAATTTTATAAACCTGGAAAATTATGATTTTCTAGAGAGGAAGTGTCTTAGTCCTAATATTTTATCCCTGAGAGGTTTAAATAATCCTTACAACCCTTTGATGACTGTAAAGGCTATTCAAAAATTAAAAGTTAGATATCCTAATATTTATTTGTTAATTCTTGGCAATAGTAATGAGGAGTATTATGAGGAAATTTTAAGATTTATTAGTAGCAATAACTTGATAGGAAATGTAGAAATTAAATCGAAGCTCCACAAAAAAGAATGGATCGATTTAAGTATAAATTTTGATATCATGGTTTCCAATCCTACCATAGATAACACACCAATTTCTTTAATTGAAGGTTTGGCTTTAGGGATGTGTGTTATTTCTACTAGTGTTGGTGGGATTCCCGATCTATTTCCAAATAGCGAGGTAGTGTTTGTGGAAAATGATAATTACGAAGAACTTTCTGAAAGGATAGATTATCTTTTAAGGCATCCAATTGAGTCCAATAAGTTGAGTGTTTTGGGACGTAAAAAATCCGAGGAATTTGATTGGAAAAGGATTAGGGATCAATGGAAATTTATTTTGGGTTGCTATGAACATTAATAATTTGGTAAATAAGATATATGGTAATTTGCCGGTTCCAATTCAAAATTTTGGAATTTCCATTTTTGGCTTATATTGGTTTAATAGGAGGTTTGGTGGAGTTTTTTCTAAACAATTAAAATCATGTATGGATAGGGAATATTTTTCCTATTCTGAATGGAATAATTATCAAACTTATCTTTTAAGAAAATTACTTATTCATTCCTTTGATACTGTCCCTTATTATAAGGATTTATTTATTAGGCTAGGTATTGAAAAATATGATTTATCTCGGTTTTCAATAGAAGATCTAAGAAAAATTCCTTTTCTTAATAAAGAAATTTATAGAAAACAGGGAGTTTCTGATTTATTGTCTGATTCTTTGGAGCCTTCTGGTGAATTTTACAGTAGCAGTGGAAGCACAGGTACGCCTACCAAAACAAGATATTCTTTACGAATGCATCAAACTTATTTCTCCATTTTTGAATCAAGAATCAATTATTGGGCAAATATTGATTATAAAACTCCAAGGGGTGTAATCGGTGGGAGGAGAATACTAAAGGAAGGTAATGCTAAAGGACCTTATTACAGATATAATTTTATTGAAAAACAAACATATTTTTCTGCGTATCATATTTCTCCCTCTACTGTCAAAAATTATGTTGAAGGAATGTTTAAACATAAAGTAGAGTACATGACAGGTTATGCCAGTGCTAATTTTCATTTGGCAAAGATGATTGAAGAGAAAGGAATTGAAGCTCCGCGTCTAAAAGCTGTACTTACCTCAAGTGAACCATTGACAAATGAAATGAGGGAAACCTTTTTTAGAGTATATGGTTGTAAAACCTTCGATTCTTATAATGGGGTAGAAGCCTGTAATCTTATTTCAGAATGTGAATTTGGTACTCTACATATTGTGCCTGATGTTGGGATTGTCGAAATAATAAATGATGAAGGAGAGCCAGTTTTGCCCGGAGAAACTGGAGAAATCATATCTACTGGGTTGTTAAATTTTGATCAACCATTAATTCGCTATAGAATGGGGGATTTGGTTACTTTAAGTAAAAATCAAAATTGTGCTTGTGGTAGAAATATGATTGTTGTTGATGAAATTGTGGGTAGAATTGAAGATACTGTTGTAGGACTTGATGGTAGAAGAATAAATAGATTTCATGGAATTTTTGTAGATATTATGTCAATTAAGGAAGCCCAAGTTGTTCAAAATAGTTTAACTGATTTCAGTATTAATATTGTTTCTGAAGGCGAATTGAGTGTAGATGAAGTTAGTTTAATTGAAATGAGAATGCAATCTCAATTGGGACCTGTAACTATAGGCCTTAATTATATGAATGAAATCCCAAGGACAAAGAATGGGAAATTCAAATCTGTTATTTCTCTTTTAAATTCTTAAGAAAATGGAAGATGTTGTAATTATAGATTATGGAATGGGTAATTTGGGATCTATTAGTAATATTCTTAAAAAAATTGGATACTCATCCACTATTACAAATGATCTTCAAATAATAAATAATGCTAAAAAATTAATTTTGCCAGGAGTTGGTAAATTTGATAAAGCTATTTCAAATTTGGAATCTTTACATTTAATTGATTTGATTAGGTCTAAATCTTCTCGAGGAACTCCAATTCTTGGAATTTGCTTAGGGATGCAATTATTGGCTAAAAGCAGTGAAGAAGGGGTATTACCGGGATTAGGATTAATTGATGGTCGTGTCCTTAAATTTTCGAATGATGATGATTTAAAAGTTCCACACATGGGGTGGAATTTACTCAAATATAATTCTAATTGTCCATTATATTTAAATTTTGATATACTTAAAGAAGTTAAATTTTATTTTGTGCATTCTTATTACTTTGAGGCGGAAAATCCTATGTATATAGCTTCTGAATCAAATTATGGAATTTCATTTTCTTCTTCTGTTTGGAAAGATAACGTTTATGGTGTTCAATTTCATCCTGAAAAAAGTCATAAATTTGGCATGATGTTGTTAAAAAACTTTATGAATATTCCATGTTAAAATCAAGAGTTATTCCCGTTCTATTGTTGAAAAATAATGGCCTGGTTAAAACAATAGCATTTAATAAATCCAAGTACCTTGGAGATCCAATTAATGCTATAAAAATCTTCAATGATAAACAGGTTGATGAATTGATATTTTTGGACATTCAAGCTAGCAAAGAAGATAGAACTCCTGATTTTGAACTAGTAAAAAAAATTGCTTCGGAGTGTTTTATGCCACTTGCTTATGGTGGAGGTATATCTAGAGTGGAGCACATCCAAAAACTGTTTTCAATCGGCGTAGAAAAGATTATAATCAATTCCGCAGTTCTTGAAAACCAATCTTTAATTTCTGAAGCTGCCGAAATATTTGGAAACCAGAGTATTGTTGTCTGCATTGATGTAAAGAAAAATTTTTGGGGAAAAAATCAAATTTTCTGTCATGTGAATAACAAAACTATCGATTTGGATGTGTTGGAACATGCAATTTCTTGCCAAAACGCCGGAGCAGGTGAAATAATGATTAATTCTGTGGATAGAGATGGAATTATGAAAGGTTTTGACCTAGAACTTATTGCAAAAATTTCATCCGGTATATCTATTCCTTTAATTGTATGTGGTGGAGCAGGTTCAATAGAAGATTTTAAAAATGCCAAAGACAGAGGGGCGTCCGGAATTGCAGCCGGAAGTTTTTTTGTGTATCATGGTCCTCATAAGGCAGTGTTAATTAGTTATCCTTCACCTGAGACCTTGGAAGAGTATTTGTCCTGAGGTTATTATTATCACCAATCTATTTTTCAGTATTAGTTTTATTTGTCATCTATAATTTAAATTTAGTCAAATGCAAAATCCTTCTTATCAAATTTGCACAAAAACAGTTATGGACAACATATCGGATCCCGATATAACGTTTGATGAAAACGGTGTCTGCAATTATTATTATGAATTTACCGAAAAGCTAAAAATAAGAATTCCTTCTCCTGAAGTTGGAAAAAGACAACTTGATTTACTTGTTGATAAAATGAAAGCTTCAGGTAAAGGTAAAAATTATGATTGTATTATTGGTGTAAGTGGAGGTGTAGATAGCACCTATACGGCGTGGCTGGTAAAGAGTCTGGGGCTTAGGCCTTTGGCAGTTCATTTAGATAATGGATGGAATTCTGAGTTGGCGGTAAACAATATTGAAAATATTTTAAATAAACTTGGAATTGACCTTCATACTGAAGTCCTTGATTGGAATATGTTTAAAGACCTTCAACTTTCTTTTCTGAAGGCCTCTACTCCCGATGGTGAAATACCGACCGATCACGCGATATTGGCCTTAATGTATCAATCTGCTAAAAGGTTTGGTGTCAAGTATATCATTAGTGGAATGAATTTTAGGAACGAAGGGATGCTTCCTAAATCATGGGCAAGGGGTTATTTGGATTGGAAGTATATTAAAAACGTTCAAAAAATATTTGGGACTCAGAGCCTGGAAAATTTTCCTCATTTTAGTTTTACTAAATTTTTATATAGCAATATCTTTTTAGGAGTAAAAAATGTGTCAATTCTTAATTACATAGATTTTAGAAAAGGCGAAGCAATTAAAATAATCGAAAAAGAATTGGATTGGAGAAACTACGGTGGAAAACATTATGAATCTATTTACACCAGGTTTTTTCAATCCTATATTTTGCCGATAAAGTTCGGTATAGATAAAAGAAAAGCCCACTTATCCTGTTTGATAATGTCTACAGGAGAGGTTACAAGGGAGGAAGCCTTGAAATTACTTGAAGAACCAATTGCTGACCCCAAACTTGTGGCAGAGGATAAGGAATATGTTATTAAGAAATTCGGAATTAGCGAAAGTGAATTTGATGATATAATGAAACTCCCTGTCAAAAGCATATTGGATTACCCTAATATTTATTTTTTGGAATCAAAATTTCGAAAAGTTCTTTTGGCTTTTAGGAAGTTGAATATAATGCATAATTAAACTTACATTTCAATTTGTATAATTGATTTCTGATTGATGAAAAAAACAATTTGGGTAATTAACCAGTTTGCTGGAAGTGCAGATTCCGGTTGGGGAGAAAGGCACTTTTTTTTCGCAAAGTATTGGTTAGAAATGGGATATGAGGTTACGATTATTTCAGGCTCCTATAATCATATGTTTAAAAATCTTCCGATTGCACCGGGTCAATTTAATTTTGAGGAAATTGAAGGAAGAACGTTTTGTTGGATAAAGACACCAAAATACAAAGCTAATTCAGTGTTAAGGTTCTGGAGTTTTTTTATTTTTGCTATTAAAGTACTTTTTGTACCAATAGAAAAGGCGGGTAAACCAGATGTGATTATTGTATCATCTATGCCAATTTTCTCAATTCTATCCGGCTTTCTTTTAAAGAAAAGATACAATAGTTTTAAGCTATTGTTTGAAATAAGGGATATTTGGCCTCTTACTTTAATTGAATTGGGGGACTATTCCAGATTTCATCCCGCTGTAATTTTTATTGGTTGGTTTGAAAAATTTGGATATAAATACTCTGATAAAATTGTATCCTTGCTTCCTAATGCCAAATGTCACTTTGAGCAGGTAATTCCAGGTTCTTCCTATAAATTTGAGTACATTCCAAACGGTCTGGATTTTAATTCTATAAAACCTGAACCCCTTCCCATTGAAATAATTTCGAAAATACCTTCTAATAAATTCATAATAGGATATACAGGAACTATTGGATTAGCTAATGCATTGGAATACCTGGTACAGGCTGCAAGAATTCTCCATAGTAGGGAAGAGTTCTTTTTTATTATAGTTGGTGAAGGATCCTTAAAAATGGAGTTGAGAGAATTGTCAAAAGACCTAAATAACATTCTTTTTCTCGATAAGATAAAAAAAAATCAGGTGATGACTATTTTGAGTTATTTTCACATTTGTTTTGTTGGACGCAATGACAGTCCATTATATAAGCATGGTGTTTCGGCAAATAAATATTTTGACTATATGCTTGCAGGTAAACCAATTCTTGATTCAAATAATTTAATTAAAGACCCGGTAGAATTATCAGGTGGAGGTATAATTGTTAGGCCTGATTCAGCTGAGGCTATTGTGTATGGCATCAATCAATTTTATTCAATGTCAGATGATGAAAGGAATGAAATGGGCAGGAAAGGAAAAAAATATGTTGAAAAATTTCACAATATCAAGTCTCTTTCTAATGATTACCTGAGAATTTTTTCAAATGAATAAAGTATTAATAACAGGAGCTTCCGGATTTCTTGGAACTCACGTAGTTGAGGCTTTTAAGAGGGAAGGAATAAGTTTCACTACCCTGGGCAGGTCGAATTCCTGTGATTTAATTTGTGATCTTAGATCTCAAATTCCTGATTTGCAACCAGTAGAAAGAGTAATTCATTTAGCTGGAAAAGCTCATTCTATTCCTTCAACAGAATATGAGAAAAATGAATTTTTTTTAACAAATTTTGCAGGTACTAAGAGTTTGTGTGATGGATTTGATAGACTTGGTATTTATCCTAAACAGTTCTTATTTATTAGTTCAGTATCTGTATATGGACTATCTCAAGGAAATAATATTTTAGAAACGACTCCACTAAAAGGTGATTCCCCATATTCTGTAAGCAAAATAAGAGCTGAAAATTTTTTGAAAGAATGGGGAGAAAAGTATAATGTCAAAATATTGATTTTTAGATTGCCTTTAATAGTTGGGTATAATCCTCCTGGAAATTTAGGAAAAATGATTAGAAATATTAAAAATGGCAGATACTTTAGAATCGGTTCTGGGAGTGCCAGAAAAAGTATGGTTTTAGCTGATGATATAGCTGAATTTATTTTAAATACCTCACAGTATAAAGGAACCTATAATCTATGCGATGATAGTCATCCATCCTTTTTTGAATTGGAAAGGTATATATGTATTAAATTGAATAAACCCTACCCAAAAAGTATTCCATTTATTCTAGGAAAATTTTTAGGTAAAATTGGTGATTTTATTTCAAAATTTCCTATAAATAGCAATACTTTTCAAAAAATCACCTCAGATCTCACATTTTCTAATGATAATGCGAAAAGGGATTTAGGTTGGGATCCTAATAATGTGCTGTTAAATAAATGGGTTTAAATTATAATTATATTTTAATCTTTTATTTTCATTTTGTTCAAGGGAATTTGATTGATTAATATATGATATTCATTTTTATTTTATTGTATTTGTATTCATGATATAATGCTATATTACAATTATGTTTAAAAAAAATATTATATTAAACTCTGTAAAAGAATTTATTTTCAAAAGGTACAATATTAGTTTTTCTAAATCTGGTGAAGATTTAGTTTTAGCAAAAATTCTTCAAAAATATAAATCAGGGTATTTTGTGGATGTTGGGTGTTGGGATCCCATCAATTATTCCAATACATATTATTTTTATTTGAGAGGTTTTCAAGGGATTTGTATTGACCCTAATCCAAGATTAGTAGATGAGTATAGATTAATTCGTCCCAAAGATAGATTTATTCTAAGCGGAGTTGGAATGAATCTTTCAAAATTGAATTACTATTATATTAAGAAAGATTCTTCTCTAAATACATTTAATTATGATTTTATTAAGGAAAATAATTTGGAGGATAACATTGATATGATTGTAGAGGTTAATTTAAAACCTCTTTCACAAATTTTGGATGAAATTATTTTGGACGATTTACCATTGCTTTTTTTTGACATTGATGTAGAAGGATTCGATTTGGATGTTTTAAAGTCTAATAATTGGACTAAATACCGTCCCTATATTGTAATGGTTGAGTCTAGTAATAACCTTAAAGATGATTTAAATTCTGATATTTCCAGTTTCCTTCAAAGTCAAGGTTACCAGCTTGTTTCAAAAACCTTAACGAATCGTTCTCTTGGAAATTTAATTTTCCTAAGAACTGATTTTTATGACACTCTTTCCTAATTTTTTAGATTTATTGAAAAGGTTAATAAAACAACTGAATTAGGTTTAAAAAAAAAGTTTATTTAAAGTTTCAATTAATATTATTTTTTTTCATACGTTATTAAATTAAATCGAAATATGCTATTTCTAAAATTTTTTCTAAATTTATGTATGATAAATTTTCAATTATAATCTTTCAAACTTCTTATATATTACTAATATTAGTTTCTAAAATGAAAAGAATTTTAACCATAATTGGAGCAAGACCACAGTTTGTTAAGGCGGCGGTGTTAAGCAGATTGATCCAAACAAATATTTGGAATAAGAAATTTGAGGAAATTTTGGTTCATACTGGTCAACATTATGATAAAAATATGTCTGACATTTTTTTTGATGAAATGAAAATTCCTAAACCGGCCTTTAATCTAGAAGTAGGTTCCGGTAATCATGGAAAAATGACAGGTGAGATGCTTATTAAAATAGAAAGACTATTATTTAAAGTACAGCCTGATTATTTGTTAGTATATGGAGATACTAATTCTACATTAGCTGGTGCTTTAGCGGCTAGTAAATTGCATATACCAGTAATTCACATAGAGGCTGGTTTAAGAAGTTACAATATGCTTATGCCTGAAGAGCAGAATAGAGTTCTGACTGATCGTATTTCATCATTTTTATTTGCTCCAACGCAAGATGCAATAGATAAACTTAAAAATGAAGGTCTAACAAGAGGCGTTTATATGGTTGGAGATATTATGTTTGATGCTGCGCTCTTTTATAAGGAAATAATTAGTGAAAATATTCTTGGTTTCTTGAAGGGTAAATTTTATTTTGATAAGTTTGCTTTAGCCACTATTCATCGAGCTGAAAATACGGACAATAAATTTAGACTTTCTCAAATTATTGAGGGCTTGGGCCTAATTCCTTTGCCAATTATTTTACCACTTCATCCCAGAACAAAAAAGCAATTGGATTTATTTGGAATAAGTGTCCCTCAAAATATTATTGTCATAGAGCCTTTGGGTTACCTTAGTATGTTGGAATTGGAAAAAAATTCCGAATGTATTTTCACTGATTCTGGTGGTGTACAAAAAGAAGCTTATTTTTTTGGTATTCCATGCTTTACCTTAAGAGATGAGACTGAATGGATAGAGACAATTGAGAAGGGTTGGAATATTCTAGTCGGAGCTAGCAGGGACAATCTTTTAAATGCATTTTTAAATTTTAATAAACCTTCCAATTTGCCTCCGTTGTTTGGAGACGGTAATTCCGGAAGTAAAATTCTTGAAATTTTACATAATCAATAATTTTTTTTAAAAATGATGTTTTATTATTTTAATACTAAATCCATGACCAATAATGAATATTAATTGGGTTGTTATTTTTTCTTTGTTGTGTTTAAACTAAATTATTTTCCGAAATTTCTATCCAAATGACTTTATCTAATTTAATTGTTTTTTTATTTCTATTGCTTGTCGCAATTCTTTATCGACATTTTGCAAATAAATTCAACATAATTGACAATCCCAATGAGAGATCCTCTCATACCATTCCTACAGTCCGTGGTGGAGGAATCCTTTTTCCTGTTGCGGTAATTCTTTGGTGGGTTTCCTTTGATTTTTTAAACACTTGGATGGTGTTGGGTTTAGTATGGATTTCGGTGGTCAGTATGTTAGATGATATGTTCACCCTATCCAGAAAACTTCGGTTTGGGGTTCAATTTCTGGCAATTTCTATGGCTTTTTATGATTTGGGAGTCTTTGATCAAAAAGCTTGGTGGGTTTTACCCATCTTATATTTTGTGGCTTTGGGCATTATAAATGCCATCAACTTTATGGACGGCATAAATGGTATAACCGGGTTATATGGTTTGGTTTTTTTCGGATCTCTTTTGGCCATTCATGAATATATGCCTGTTTTTGATGAAAATTTGATTCAATATATCGTTTTGGCGATTTTGGTATTTCTGATTTTCAACCTTCGAAAAAAAGCATTTATGTTTGCTGGTGATATAGGAAGTATTTCTTTGGCATATTTGATGATTTACTTTCTAGTGCAGTGGTACTTGGCTTCAAATAATTGGACAATTATCCTCTTTCTTCTAGTATATGGTGCTGATAGCTTTATCACCTTGGGACAGCGCCTCATTCGAGGAGAAAATGTTTCTCAACCCCACCGAACGCATCTTTACCAGATTTTCGCAAATCAACTGAAAAAGGATCATGTCTTGATATCGTTAGTTTTTGCGGTCATTCAAATCGGGGTTAATGTGATTTTTTTCATTTATCCCCAATCTTACCCAACATCAATAGTAGCGGCAGTCATTCTGATAGCAACAGCCTTAATCTATTTGATGATAAAATTCCCACTTATTAAAAGGTATCAGGTTTTTGAAAAATAAAAAATCCTGAAAAGTTTATTCGAGTATGATTTAAAAAGTACCCGCTTCGCTAATTATTTGCTTGGCGAGTCAGTTTTTTGGTCTTATAAATAATAGCAAAAAATCCCTAATTGCGCTGATTGCCTGAATTGATTTGTCTCAACTTGATTTAGGTTACCCTCAAATAATAAAAAAGGCCTCTGGAATCCAGAGGCCTTTTAGTTTGGCTATTGCCTGATTTAAAACTTAACACGCTCCAAAGGTGGATTAAAAAAACTAGGATGTAAATACCCTATATAGGGTATTTTTTGAATGTTTTAAAAACTTAGGAAGCCTTTTTTGAGTAAAAAAACTCCTATGAAAATAGGGGAATTTGATTTTCTGTTTATTCCAATTCATAATTGAACAATGGAAAATAAGTCCTTCAGCGTTAATCTTTCCAATTACTGTCGATTCATCATTCCCTTTTTTCAAAATTCTGATTAAATATTTAATATTCACAAATTAAAAGTTCTGAAGTCATTCTAAACTGACAGATTCGGATTAATCAATTATCTTAATTGATAGAATGACCGACCAACCCTTATGAAGAAACTTATACTTGCAGGAGTTTTCCTGACACTTTCACTTTCTGCTTTTGCACAAAAAACCCTAATCCATGCGGGTCGACTGATAGACGTCAAAACTAAAAAAATCCTGAGCGAGCAAACCATTGTCATAGAAGGAGACAAAATTCTTTCTGTGAGTGCAGGCTATCAAAGTCCCGGCTCAGAAGACAAAACGGTCGATCTCAAAAATGCAACCGTAATGCCGGGATTGATGGATATGCATGTGCACATCGAAAGCCAAACCAGCCCGACACGCTATGTTGATGGATTTCGTGATAATGAGGCTGATGTAGCCTATAAGGCGCTTCCTTATGCTCACATTACCTTGATGTCTGGATTCACCACTGTTCGTGATTTGGGAGGCTCCGGAGTGAATATTGCCTTAAGAAATGCCATCAACAGTGGACTGGTAGTGGGTCCACGGATCTACACCGCAGGTAAATCCATTGCGCCGACAGGGGGGCATGCGGACCCAACTAATGGAGTAAGGCGGGACCTCATGCGTGATCCGGGACCGGACGAAGGAGTTATCAACGGAGAAGCGGATGCAAGAAAGGCTGTACGTCAGGCTGTAAAATTTGGATCGGATGTCATCAAAGTAACGGCTACCGGAGGTGTGTTATCCGTTGCCCGCGACGGATCCGCCCCTCAGTTTCAGCAAGATGAATTGGACGCTGTAGTACGGACGGCCAAAGATTTCGGAATTCATGTCGCGGCCCACGCACATGGAGACGAAGGGATGAAAAGAGCAATAAAAGCTGGTATTCATTCCATCGAACATGGCACGCTGATGACTGAAGAGACTATGGGAATGATGAAGGCGGCAGGAACCTGGTATGTTCCAACCATAACGGCAGGTATGTCTGCCGCAGAATATGCTAAAATCCCCGGATATTATCCTCCAGTCGTAAGAGACAAAGCGATGCAGATCGGAGCTCAGATTCAGCAGACCTTCGCGGCAGCCTACAAGAAGGGAGTCAAAATCGCATTTGGCACAGACGCGGGCGTATTTCCCCATGGAGAAAATTTCCGGGAGTTTCTATACATGACAGAGGTGGGGATGCCTAACCTAGAGGCCATTCAATCCGCAACCTTAAACGCAGCACAACTGCTCGGAGTAGAGGATAAGTTAGGGACAATTGAAGCGGGAAAAATTGCTGACATCATTGCTGTTTCCGGCAATCCAGGAGAAGATATTAAAGTTATGAAGGATGTGATTTTCGTGATGAAAGATGGGAAAATCTTCAAGCAATAGTCAGGACTCAGAGACTGAATTGGGTTAATAGTTTTCAGTCTAATCCAGGAAAAGTTTAAACCATTTCAAACCACCAAAATCTAACGTTTATGAAAATCCGATTTTTACTTTTGTTTGTGTTTTTTGGAAGCTTTGCATTTGCCCAGGATAAAAAGGATACTGTCACATCCCCACAACCAATCGCACAGGTCTTTGAATCCAAACAGTCCGTGACCATTGATGGGAAAGTGATCAGCCTCAATGCAAAAGCCGGAACTATGGAGCTTCGGGATGAAAACAACAAACCAATCGCACTTTTTGGTTTTACTGCCTATTTCAAAGAAAATCCGGAAAAAAATCGCCCGATCGTTTTTGCATACAATGGAGGCCCTGGCTCTTCTTCCTATTGGCTCCACATGGGTATCATGGGACCTAAGCGGATCGTAGTCGATGATCCAAATTACAATCAGGCGGCGCCATATGAATTAGTCAATAACGAGTTTTCAATCTTGGATGTAGCTGATGTGGTGATGATGGATCCGGTTGGAACAGGATTAAGCATTCCTATTGGTGAAGCCTCAGGAAAAGATTTTTGGGGTGTGGATCAGGATATCCGTAGTGTGAGTTTGTTTATTATGCAGTTTTTAAAGACGCACAATCGATTAAATTCACCCAAATATATCTTGGGCGAAAGCTATGGGACATTTCGAAACGCAGGTGTCATGAGCTACCTATTGGCGAATGGATATGCGCTCAATGGCGTGATCATGGTTTCAGCCGTTTTTGATTTGAGGTCACTTTTTTTCGCTCCAAATGAAGACATATCCTACATTGCCTACCTTCCTACGATGGCTGCCACAAGTTGGTATCATGATAAAGTTGCCAATAAGAGCTCCGATCTGCCTTCATTTGTTCAGCAAGTGAGAGAATTTACAGAAAATGAATACGCTCCGGCACTTTTCAAAGGAAACCGAATCACGGATGTGGAGAAAAGTGCAGTAGCGGACAAGCTCCAGCGTTTTACGGGTATTTCTGCTGACTTATGGAAAAGAGCGGACTTTAAGATGAAAGCAGGAGAATATTTTCAAGAGTTACTTCGTGGTACCGGTGAGACAGTGGGCCGCTTGGATTCCCGATATAAAGGAATCAATATCGATCCTCTGTCTATGGATTCATTCACTGATCCTCAGAGTGATGCGATTTCCCCTGCATACACCATGGGTTTCCTCGACTATTTCCATGGTAGTTTGAAGGTGAGTAAGGAGCTCCACTACGCCACTTCGGCCTATTCCAAAGAAGGCTTTAAATGGGACTGGAAGCATCAGGGTAACAGCTTCTGGGGCGCAGATGCGGCGGTGACAACATTGCCGGATATGGCTGATGCGATGAGTAAAGACCCGAATGTCAAGGTATTGATCATGAATGGATATTATGATTTGGCTACCGTCTTTTATGGAGTGGAGTATTCGATTTCTCATCTTGATTTACCAAAATCTGCTGTGGATCGAGTGATCATGACATACTATGAGGCAGGTCATATGATGTATACGCATTTGCCTTCTGCAAAGCTTTTCCGTGAAGATTTGAAAAAATTTATTGAAGACACGCTAAGAAAATAAGTCATGGACCACAGCATCTTTTCTCTTACACTGAACAATTCCATCAAGATCCTCATAGGATGCTGTGTGTTCTTTGTGTTCTCCTGTGTTGAGGCTCAAAAGCCCGAACCAGTCCCAGTGCCTAATTTGTATTTCCCCCCAAATGAATCCGCCTTATGGGAAAAGATGCCATTGGCAGAACTCGGTTGGGATCAGATGGCTTTGGCTGAATTGCTGGCTTGGCTACCTACTCAGGATACACGGTCATTCATCATTTTGAAAGATGGAAAAATCGTCGTGGAGGAGTATTGGGGAAGGAAGCTCACGGGGGCAGGGGAGATGGACCAAAACTCGCTTTGGTATTGGGCTTCGGCTGGAAAAACGCTCACTGCGGCACTAGTAGGTCTGGCACAACAGGAAAAGCTGCTCAGCACCAACGACCGTACTCAAAAGTTTCTTGGTGAAGGCTGGACCTCCATGTCCCGCAATCAGGAACGGGATATCAGATTGATTCACCAGCTCACTTTTACCACAGGGATTGATGACAAGGTTGCCAACCTGGATGATACATCACCGGCCGGTCTGAAGTATTTGGCAAAACCCGGTTCACGATGGAGTTATCACAATGCTACTTATACCTTATTGGAAAAGGTAGTAGAAAAAGCCTCAGGTAAACCCTACCAAACATTTTTCAAAGAGAAACTGGGCGATAAAATTGGGATGAAAGGCTTTTGGCAGCAAACAGGAATGAATAATGTCTTCTACTCCGATGCGAGGTCTTTTGCCAGATTTGGATTGCTGTTGTTGGCAAAAGGAAACTGGAACGGAACTTCCATTTGGTCGGGTGATTATTTTGAAAAATTACCCCAATCTTCTCAGAATCTGAATTTGAGTTATGGCTATTTGACTTGGTTGAATGGCAAAGCCTCCTATATGGTTCCCGGGTCACAGGCTGTGCTTCCGGGATCTCTAATTCCTCAAGCTCCTGCCGATATGTATCAGGCAATGGGGAAAAATGGCCAATTTTTGATGGTGATTCCTTCTCAGAATCTGGTAATCATCCGGATGGGAAGTTCAGGAGGGGATGCATTAGTGCCTTTTCTGCTGATGCGGGATATTTGGCAGCGACTTGATCAAGTGATTAAGTAGATAGCCCCTAAGTATATTTTTCCATTTGCCCGTTGATTTTATCAATAGTCAGGGGCTTTTCAAGAAATCCCGAAACGATCGAATATTCATTTGCTCGCTGTCGGTCTTGGAAGTCAATTGAACTAGAGAGAATCACAATTTTGTCCTCCCGATCAGGAAAAATTTCACAGTATTTGTCTAGAAACTCCCAACCATTTATCACTGGCATATTGATATCCAGAAAAATCAATAAACTGTCATGGGGATTTAATTCACTGATTTTTTCCAAAGCTCTCTCACCGCTTAAAAATTCGTCTATTTGATCGCCAATCCCCACTTTACCCAAAAGTCTCCTATTAATAAGGTTGTTTATGGGGTCATCATCCACTAAAAAAATGGCATCAAAGTGAATCATTAAAATTTTAAGTATGTGGTCGAGATCTGTTAATCTTCCAAGATACAATTATTCCTCTACCTTAGAAAAGTATTTTCCTCCTTTTTATTTTTTTCATTGATACGAAGCCTATAAATCAGGCCAATAAAAAAGGAGGCCCATTGGACCTCCTTCGTTTTTTGTGGAATTTGGATTACATCATGCCACCCATTCCGCCACCGCCCATTGGAGGCATAGCAGCAGAATCCTCTTTTACATCCGCTACTACACACTCGGTGGTCAATAGCAATGCTGCAATAGAAGCGGCATTTTCAAGTGCCAAACGAGTCACTTTGGTAGGATCGATAACACCGGCTTTAAACAGATCTTCGTAAACGTCTGTTCTTGCATTGTAGCCATAATTCCCTTTGTTATCTCTGATCTTGTTGATCACTACAGAAGGCTCTCCACCTGCGTTGGATACGATTGTTCTCAACGGAGACTCGATCGCCAAACGGATGATGTTGATACCCGTGTCCTGATCTTCATTTTCACCTTTCAGATCGATAAGTGCGTCAGCTGCTCTTACTAGCGCTACACCACCACCTACTACTACACCTTCTTGTACTGCAGCTCTTGTTGCATGCAATGCATCGTCAACTCGATCTTTTTTCTCTTTCATCTCCACTTCAGTGGCAGCACCGATATACAGGATGGCTACACCACCGGAAAGCTTGGCAAGTCTTTCCTGAAGTTTTTCTTTGTCGTAATCAGAAGTAGTCTTCTCAATCTGAGCTTTGATTTCAGCTATTCTGCCTTTAATTGCAGCTGAATCTCCAGCACCGTTTACGATGGTTGTATTGTCTTTGTCGATGTTGATCTTCTCAGCTCTACCCAACATATCCAGCGTTGCATTCTCCAATTTGAAACCTCTTTCTTCAGAGATTACAGTTCCACCGGTCAGGATAGCAATGTCTTCCAACATAGCTTTTCTTCTGTCACCGAAACCAGGAGCTTTAACTGCAGATACCTTCAAAGCACCTCTGATTTTATTTACTACCAAAGTTGCCAAAGCTTCTCCGTCAACATCTTCGGAGATGATCAACAAGGGCTTGCCTGACTGCGCCACCGGCTCAAGAACAGGAAGCAATTCCTTCATGGAAGAAATCTTCTTGTCATAGATCAAAATGAACGGTTGATCCAATTCTGCTTCCATTTTCTCAGTGTTGGTCACAAAGTATGGAGATAGGTATCCTCTGTCAAACTGCATTCCTTCTACAGTTTTCACATCAGTTTCAGTACCTTTTGCTTCTTCTACAGTGATGACACCGTCTTTTCCTACTTTGTCCATTGCGTCAGAAATCATCTTACCGATTTCTTCGTCGTTGTTAGCAGATACAGTGGCTACCTGTGCGATCTCCTTAGAAGTAGAGATTGGCTTGGAGTTTTCTTTGAGTCTAGCAACAACAGCTGCAACAGCCTTATCGATACCTCTTTTAAGGTCCATTGGGTTTGCTCCTGCAGCTACGTTTTTAATACCTACATTGAAAATAGACTGAGCCAAAACAGTCGCAGTCGTAGTTCCGTCACCTGCATTATCAGCAGTCTTGGATGCTACTTCTTTCACGAGCTGGGCGCCCATGTTTTCAATTGGTTCTGACAATTCGATTTCTTTTGCTACTGACACACCATCTTTGGTGATCATTGGAGCTCCGAATTTCTTGTCAATGATTACATTTCGACCTTTTGGTCCTAAAGTTACTTTTACTGCGTCTGCCAATGCATCAACGCCTTTTTTCAGACGATCTCTCGCGTCTGTATCGAAAAACAATTGTTTAGCCATAATATTTAATGTTTTCTGGTTTTTGATTCAGGTTGATTGATTAAAGGATAGCGAAAATGTCAGACTCTCTCATGATGAGGAAATCCTTGCCTTCTACGCTAAGTTCAGTACCGGAATATTTTCCGTACAAAACAGTGTCTCCCACTTTTACAGTCAAGGGCTCATCTTTTTTTCCGTTGCCTACTGCGACTACAGTGCCTTTCTGAGGCTTTTCTTTTGCAGTGTCCGGGATATAAAGTCCGGAAGCAGTTTTCTCTTCAGCTGCAGCTGGTTGTACCAAAACTCGGTCTGCAAGAGGTTTGATGTTCACGTTTGACATAGTATTAATTTGTTTAAGGTTAGATTTTGAATTAAATGCTACTGCCCTAATAGCACTTCCTGTGCCAAGGGCTTTTGTGTCAAAAAGGCTGACAAATCGGCTGAGAAAGTCTGAGGTTGACGGGGATTGTTGTTACTTTTTTGTCAATAAAGTCTGTCATTTTTTCCCTCAGCCGTGTAAAAAATGTCAGAAATTACTATTTTGATACAAACCAACATTACCTATTTAAACTTCGCTTCATACCCATGAAAACATTGCCTAAAAACTGGATCACCGAAGGGTTGATCGATTTCGAATACAAAAAGTACCAATTGCTAGCCTACCTGCAGGAAGCAAACCGGGAATTTCAGGCCGTCAAACTCTATCCGGTTCTTTCGGATCTGATTGATCATCACCGGGTCTTGCACGAGTTAAATTCCGGAAAAACTCAGCTGAGTAACCTTTTTCCAAAAGCAATTAACGGCATTGATTTTCAAAGTGCCCAACTTCAGTATCAGCCCAAAGTTGAGGACGGGGAAGTAATGAAGGAAATTTCACAGATCACCGATTTTGCCCTGCCTCGAATCACACGACAAATCGAAGAAGGAAAATCTATTTATGATTTTGTGGAGGAACAAGTGGAATTTGAACCGGTTGGTATTTTGCCAATCTACAATCGGGAAGGATTTGTGCTGATGACAAGAGAGTCAAGCTCCGACGTGCATGCTTTTCGATATAAATCCAATATGCTGCAGATGGCGGGTGAAAAATTCAGAAGCATTACCTTTTGGTTGCTTGGCATTTTTCAAAAAAACCTTGTCAACACCCTCGAAAAGCTAAAAATGCAACTGATTCGTGAAGTTAAAGAACTCCCGAATCCAGCGACTTGGAGAGTCCACAGTCCTCATGTTTTTCCAATAGAGGAGACCCTGATCCCGCTGAGTAAAAGGCTTTTGCTTAAGTCTGTGTCTTAATTTATCTGCATCAGTGAGTACCCGCCTTAAGAAGGTACCTCAGCAAGTATCTCCACTCACTGAACTCCTGTTGTGAGTGATGACACTCACAACGGCACAAAAAAAGTCTGACCTTTTGGCCAGACTTTTTAATATCAAATAAACTTAAGCTTAGTTTCCTGTAGTATCTCCTTCAACCGGAGTTTCTACTGCCGGAAGAGCATTTTGTGGTTCTCCAAATGCAGGTGCTACTACTTGCTGTTTCGCACTTTCAATATTTGGAGAGGAGAATTGGTTAGGCTGACTGGTAGTGTAGAATGCTGAAGATGCCAAAGACAATACCAAAATAGAGACTGCCAAAACCCAAGTAGCCTTTTCCAAAACATTTCCTGTTCGGGTTACCCCCATGATTTGGGAAGCACTGCCTCCAAAAGCCGCTCCGGCTCCACCTTTTGAATTTTGACCCAGGATTACTAAAATCAGTAATACTGCAAGGATTAAGATGATGGTAATTAATACGGTAAACATATGGTTTATATTATTCTTTCAGTTTTTCAATTAAGTCCGCAAAGTAAGCCCTTTTCTCGGGAAACTTCAAAGCCAGCTTCTCATATATTTCCTTAGCCATCCCTTTTTTGCCTTGCTGGGCCAAAATTTTGGCAAATGACTCGGAAAGTAGATTTTCGTGAAGTTTGGTGCTGGTCTCCGCCAGGTTTTCGGTATTCTTGTTTGCTTCGATTTCTTTGATCGTTGCCAGCTTGAATTCCTTCTTGCTGAACGCCTTGATCATATCAATCTGCTCTTGCTTCTTGGAGTCAACGATTTCCCGCTTTTCCTTTCGTTTGATGGTTTCGATCAGATCGTCTTGAGGTGGCTTTCGTCTTTTAGGTTTTGGCTTTTCGACTTTTGATTCATCCTCTACAGGAACTTGTCCTTTCAGTTGAAGTCCCAGATTTTTCAGGGACGCTGTTCTTTTCGCAGCATCCAGTCCGCTTTCAGATTCTTCAGGAAGAAGGTCGTCATTGACTTGGAAGGATCTGAAATCTTCAGGGACCTGCTTTTCGATGAGTTTTTTAAGCCAAATCCGATCCGGGCTGGTGATAGCTGCCTGAGCTAAATGTTGACTTTTGGCACCCTTACTTTTCAAAAACTCATACCTCGCTGCCAACACATGGGGAATCTGAAAGTAGGGGAAGTTCTCCTGAACTTTTTTCAGTTGAAGATAATCCGCCTTTTCCAGTTGATCTGCTTTTTGGATTAAGTCGAGGAATTGGGTTGCGTTCACTTTCCGGGTTTTGGATTGAAGATAGTAAAATTACCAATTGGCAACGGTCGCAGTGAAGATATCCTGGATAATTACCTCGAAAATTTCTTCCACCAATTGATTTTCAACATCCAATAAGGTCACTGTTCGGGGGTCGTAATCTTTGAAAAAGGAAAAAGTCTGTTTTTTGCTTTCCTCCTCATTGCTGAGATTAATGTAATCTACATCTACTACGATTGTCAATCGCATCTGACCTGCACGGTCAGGTAGATTGGAGTCACCACTGGACACTGCGGCCTGTGGCGTAAGTGAATACCTGCTGATCGCCCCTGAAAACTGCAAATCCCCATTATTCCGAACCAGTTCAAGTTGGGTGTTTCGCTGATAGTATTCTTTGATTGCTTCTGTGAAGCGCTGCTCCATATTGGCAGGTCCTCCACCCGAGTCGTTGAAGAAATTTTCTACTGAAAAGGTCTTCACCAACTCATAGTTTATGTTCGTTCCAGTGAAGCTATATTTGACAGAGCATGACTGGAAAAGGAAAAGACTCAATCCTGCAAAAAGGGTGAAAAGCCTATTCAATTTCATATTGTTTGATTTTTCGATAAAGCGTACGTTCTGAAATCCCCAAATCCCCCGCTGCATATTTCCGCTTGTTATTGTGTTTTCGCAAAGCTCTGAGAATCATTTCTTTTTCTTTTTTCTCCAGAGAAAGCGAATTATCGTCCTCCTCATGAATGATGTCTTCGATAACGTCCTCTTCGTAGTCCTCATTGTTGTGAGATGCGTTTTTCTGAGATTCCAAGACTAATGGAACCTTGTAAGATGAACTGCTGTCTGTCGGTTCTTTCTGAGAATAACCCGTCTCCAAATCTTCGAAAAGTCCTTGATGCTTCTGCATGATGTTGGAGTTGATGCCACCGCTTTGGTAAGATTCCAACACTAGTTTTTTGAGATCATTCATATCCTTTTTCATATCAAAAAGGACCTTGTACAAAATGTCCCGCTCTGAAAAATCAATATTCTCAGATCCAGAACCATGGTTTAAGGCCATTGGAAGTCGCGAAGAATCCGCCGGAAGGTATTTTGCAAGTGTCTGAGCATTGACTTCCCGGGTTTCTTCCAGCAAAGAAATCTGCTCTGCAATGTTCTTCAACTGGCGGATATTGCCCGGAAATGCATACCTCATTAACAAAACCTGAGCTTCCGAATTCAGAGAAATCGGGCGCACGTGATATTTTTCAGAGAAATCGCCGGTGAATTTTCGGAACAAAAGCACCACATCTTCCCCACGCTCACGAAGAGGCGGAACATAAATAGGAACTGTGTTTAGTCTGTAATAAAGGTCCTCCCGAAATCTTCCTTTTTCCACAGCCTTGAGCAAATTGACATTCGTCGCGGTGATCACTCGGACATTTGTTCGGAGTACTTTGGAGGACCCCACTTTGATGAATTCCCCGTTTTCAAGGACACGAAGTAGGCGGGCTTGAGTTCCAAGTGGTAATTCCCCAATTTCATCAAGAAAAATCGAACCTCCATCAGTGACTTCGAAGTAACCTTTTCGAGCCTCATGGGCACCGGTAAACGATCCTTTCTCATGTCCGAAAAGCTCCGAGTCGATCGTTCCCTCAGGTATTGCGCCACAGTTGATGGCGATGAATTTGCCATGCTTTCTCAAGGAAAGCGAATGGATGATTTTCGAGAAACTTTCCTTTCCACTACCGCTTTCTCCTGTGATCAACACAGTCATATCAGTAGGAGAGGCTTGCATGGCTACCTGAATCGCATGATTCAGCAAAGGGCTGTTGCCAATGATGCCAAAGCGCTGCTTGACACTTTGAATTTCCTGAGGAGTGATCATGCCAAGACAGGATTTACTTCCAACACCTCACCGAATAAAGTGGCTTGAGATACTTCAGAGATTCTCACTCTTACATAATCGCCTTTCTTGGCTTTATCGGCTGGAATGATGACCACTTTATTTGCAGAGTTTCGACCCTTCAGTTGCTGATCAGATTTCTTAGCTGTTCCCTCGATGAGAATGAGTTGCTCTTGATGGAGGTCTTGTCTATTTCGCTGGAAAGAAAGTTCTGCTTGCTTGGAAATGATCTCGGCGAGTCTTCTTTTCTTGGTTTCCAATGGAATATCATCCGCATATTTCTTAGCTGCCAAAGTTCCCGGACGCTCAGAATAATAGAACATGTAAGAGAAATCGTACTTCACAATGTCCATCAAAGATAGGGTGTCCTGATGCTCTTCTTCTGTTTCAGTACAGAATCCGGTGATCATGTCGGAAGAAATTCCACATTCTTCTCCAAGAATAGCACGAATTGCCCGAACTCGATTGAGATACCATTCCCGATCGTAAGTTCGGTTCATCAGTTCAAGGACACGGCTGTTCCCGCTTTGTACGGGCAGGTGAATGTAATTACAGATGTTGTCATACTTTTTGATGGTATGCAAGACTTCATCAGTAATGTCTTTAGGATGTGAAGTGGAAAAACGTACCCTGAGGTAAGGGCTGATCTGTGCAACCATCTCCAACAGATTGGCAAAGTTGACGACCTGAGTCACTTCGTCTTCCTTTTTGTTTAGCCTTGCCTTATTATTTTCTTCAGGAGACCATTTGTAGCTGTCCACATTTTGACCGAGAAGGGTTACTTCTTTGTAGCCTTTTTCAAAAAGATCTTTGGCTTCGGCAAGGATGGAATGCGGATCTCGGCTTCGTTCTCTTCCTCGGGTAAAAGGAACCACGCAAAATGAGCACATATTGTCACAGCCGCGCATGATGGAAATGAATGCGGTGACACCGTTGGAATTCAGTCTAACCGGCGCGATGTCAGCATAGGTTTCCTCTCTGGAGAGGAAAGTGTTTACTCCTTTTTCCCCGTCTTCTGCTGCCGAAATTAGGTTGGGTAGGTCACGATACGCATCCGGGCCGACGACTATGTCCACGATTTTCTCTTCCGTCAGCAGGTTTTCTTTCAATCGCTCTGCCATACAACCCAAAACGCCAATTGTTAGCTCTGGCTTATTCTTTTTGGCTTTTTGAAATTGGCTGAGTCGCTTTCGGACTGTCAATTCGGCTTTTTCGCGGATCGAGCAAGTGTTTAAAAAAATCACATCAGCTTGCTCAAAATCCGAAGTGGTGTCAAAACCATTCTCCTTCATGATTGAAGCGACGATCTCGGAATCAGAGAAATTCATCTGACAGCCGTAACTTTCGATGTAGAGTTTTTTTGTTTTGCCGGTGTTTTCGTCTTCAGTGGTCTTGAAGTCGCAGGCTTGTGCCTCCTCTGCAGAAATAATGTCAATATCTTTAATCAGATCCATGAACTGAAGTTTTCTTGTCTAAAGGGAAACAGGATAAGGTTTGAGTACTTACAAACCCAAATCCTCGTAATGAGTTCGCGAAATTACAAAAATGCGGACAAAATGGCAGTTTCATTCTGTAAATTTCTAGAAAGAATAAAGCATGAGTAATAGTTTGAAATGTTACTCTAAAATTTTGCAAGTCATTCAGAAACCAAACCTAGAAATCCTGGTATATTACACTAAACTGAATTTAAAATTGAAACTGCCAAACTAAGAGAAGAACTTCATTCCTTGATCGATCGTGGGGATGCAGATTTACTAAGAATACTTTTGGACATTGCAAAAGAACTTTCTGCGGAAGATTTTTCAACTAATGGATTTCGTATTTCTAAAGATGAATTAATAGAAAGAGTTCGATTAGCAAAGTTTAGAATCAATGCTGGAAATTTCCTGACCATGGAAGATTTGGAGGAAGAAATTAAAAAATGGTAGCCCATTCCAGAAAAACACTTTGGGATCAAAAAGCAGTTGATTCAAAAGGTATCCTCAACTGTACCCCAAAATGAACCTGCTCTTCGGTAATATTCAAATTGGATAGCCCTAATCCTAAAAGTCGAACCGGTTGCAGAATCTCCTCCTGATGCAATAATTCGAGGGCGATCTTCCAAAATGTATCTTCGTCTGGATATTGTTCAAGCGTACGGCTGCGAGTCTGAAGGGTGAAATCAGCATGTTTGATTTTTAAAGTGATCGTTCTCCCTTTGATTCCATTCCGCTCGATTCGTTTGATGACTTCCTCAAAGACAGGCCGAAGGTAGTCTTCCAACTCTTGAATCGTGATCAGGTCTTTTTCGAAGGTATTTTCAGCACTAAGCGATTTTCTGACCCGATGTGGTTGAACTTCGGATAGGTGAATTCCACGGACGATGTTGAAATAGTGAAGGCCTGATTTGCCAAATTTCTTGCTTAGAAACTGAAGTGAATATTCTTTGAGATCCTTACCTGTGTGTATGCCCAGATTTTGCATCTTCTCCGCGGTCACTTTACCGATACCGAAGAATTTCCCGATGGGCAACTTTTCCAAAAATGCGGCTGCTTCTTCAGGAAGAATTACAGCCTGTCCGTTGGGTTTGTTGAGATCTGAGGCGGTTTTTGCCAGGAACTTATTGTAGCTGACACCTGCTGAGGCATTGAGCCCTGTTTTTTCCTTGATTTTGGCCCTGATTTGCCTAGCGATCAGAATTGCAGATTTCAATCCCTTTTTATTTTCGGTAACATCCAGAAAAGCTTCATCCAAAGATAGTGGCTCGACTAAGTCCGTGTATTCGTAGAATATCTCCCGGATCTGATTTGAAATCTCCTTGTAGCGATCAAACCGTGGCCTTGCAAAGATTAGATTTGGACATTTCTTTGCCGCCAATGCAGATGACATAGCAGAATAGACGCCGAACTTCCGGGCTTCGTAGCTTGCCGCAGCTACTACACCCCGTCCTTCATTTCCTCCCACTGCAAGCGGTTTTCCTCTCCATTCCGGATGATCCAACTGCTCCACGGAGGCATAGAATGCATCCATATCCACATGGATGATTTTGCGAATAGAGGGGAGGTTTTCTTGATTAATTTCCACGAAGCAGTTCCAAAATGGCTTGGGCTTTCAGCTCGCATTCTTCATATTCCTGCGCTGCTGACGCATCAATGGTGATCGCGCTTCCCACTCCAAAATAGAGCTTTTTAGCTTCCAAATCAGCAATGATCGATCGGATGATCACTGAAAAATCAAAGTCTCCAGATTCATCAATCCAGCCAAATGCTCCCGAAAACCAGCCCCGCCTGAAGCTTTCCTCCCGTTCAATGATTTTCATCGTGCTGATCTTCGGCGCTCCGGTCATACTGCCCATCGGAAACGTTGCCCGGATGATTTCATTTAGAGAAGTGTCAGGCTTTAGTTCTGAGCACACCGTACTGATCATCTGCAAAACTCTCGGAAAAGGATAAATCCCAAAAAGCTCCTCTACTCGGACTGATCCTGTTTTGGAAACGCGTGCAAGATCATTTCGCATCAAGTCAGTGATCATCAGGTTTTCGGCACGCTCTTTTTCACTTGCCAACAATTTTTTTTGGTTTTCCAAATCTTGAGACGCTGTTTCACCTCTTCGGATTGTCCCTTTGATGGGTTGTGCGATCAGCGATGACCCGGATTTTTTTAAAAAACGCTCAGGTGATGCTGACACCAGCCAGTTGTTTTTGGCCTTAAAAAGTGCTGCAAAGGGCATTCTTGAAAGTTGATTCAATCTCAAAAATGCAGCAATCGGACTCCATGTTTCAAATTCACCGGAGTAGGCCTGACAGAAATTGGCTTCGTAGGTATTACCTTCCGAGATTTCATTTTGGATGCTTTGGACACTTTTGAGGTAACTTTCTCTGGTAATCTGCGGAGAAATTTTGCAGGTGACGGATCCCGTTTCCGGAATGACTTGAGTCTCGATTTCGCTCAAAAATTCCGCGGAAAGCCTGCTTGAGGCATATATTCCTTCTGAATCAATTTTGAAAATCAACTCAGGTACAAAAAAACATAGATCAGGCAAACTGAAAAATTCCGGATTGTTGCTTTCCAATTTTTCAATTTGATTTTTGAAATCATAGCCAAGGACTCCAACTTTAAAAGCTCTTTTCTGCCATAAATCATTTTTCGACAGCTCTTTATTACCCGCAAATAAACAGGAGTCAAAAGGATTCTGAGGATAGCTGTGCTCATTCCCTTGTGTAAGTGCGAAATAGGAAAACCTGCTATCAGCCCAGTAGAGTAATTTTTCCTTCCATTGCGGAAAGGTAATCGGATAGAAAAAGGGATATGCGCTCATTTTGATACAAAAAAAGGAGGAATCCCTTAGAATCCCTCCTTTTAACATTGGGTAGTTGGTATTTATTGAGCAGTTACATCCAATACAAGGGATACGGTATTGTAGATAAACTGGTCTTTTGCTTTGTCAACAGCAGTAGCTTCGTCACCGTAAGCAAGACCCCAAGCAGTTCTGTCTATGTTGAAACCTGCCTTTGCTTTTACAGTTCCGTCAGCAATTGTAACTGCAGCAGGAAACTTAATGTTTTTGGTAGTGCCTCTCATAGTCAGGTTTCCGCTGATCCAATGTGTAGGTGCCTGAGGAGACAAAGAACTTGCGGAGCTAGGTGTGTTTGCAGAAGTGAATTCTTCTTTGCTTTCAACCACATCAGTGGCAGAAAATGGCTCAGCACCTGTAATTTCGAAAGTAGCAGTTGGATGATTTCCTGCATCAAAGAAATCCGCAGACTGAAGGTGACCGTACAATTTGCCGTGATTTTCTGAACCTGCTTCCAAGTCTTCAATAGTCAGACCTGTAATATCAAAGGTTACAGTGCCTCCTTTGATTGTTCCGTCGGCTACTACAAGAGAACCTGTAGTGGCTGGGATTTGACCAAAGTGTTGGCCTGTTGGCTTATAACCTCTCCAGGCGATAGTTGATGCATCTGTTTTTAGTGCCAATACTTGGCCTGTGGATTCTGATACTTCTTGAGCATCGCCAGTTTCTACAGTGTCACTTGGAGCGCCACAGGCAAAAGCCATCATTGACGCGGCTACGAATAGTCCGATTTGTTTGGTTAATTTCATTGTGCTTTTTTTGGATTGATTTCTCAATTTTGTATGTATATACATGTAAAACCCAGTAGGATCAAAAAAGTTCATTCAGAAGAAAAATAATAATTCAGATTTGCATTAAGTTTTTGTTACTAAGAAGATAAGAAAATTGAATCAATGGCATTAATCATGAAAGTAAAGGGCAAAATGCCTGAATTTGGAGAAAACTGTTGGTTGGCTCCTAACGCAACTGTAGTCGGAGATGTGGTGATGGGAAAAAACTGTACTGTCTGGTTTAATGCGGTGGTACGGGGAGACGTTCATGAAATCCGTATCGGCGATGATACCAATATTCAGGACGGGGCCATCATTCATTGTACCTATCAAAAAGCGCCAACTCATATTGGAAGTCAAGTCTCAATTGCGCATAATGCTTGCGTCCACGGCTGTACGATCCATGATCGAGTGCTGATAGGAATGGGTGCCATCGTAATGGATGGGGCCGTGGTTCATTCAGGAGCAGTGATAGCTGCCGGTGCGGTGGTACTCGCAAATACTGTGGTGGAAGCTAACTCGATCTATGCAGGAATGCCTGCAAAAAAAATGAAAGAGACGAGTCCTGAGTTGGAAGCGGTCATACTCCGTACAGCCAAGAATTACCCGATGTATGCAGCTTGGTTTAAGGAGGAGGAAAAAACATTTAAACTGTAATTCTGCGCTGGTTTTTCCGGATTATGGATTTTGTGGGAGGAAAGGTTGACTAATTTTTTATCCGATCGATAAAAAACAAATAAATAGTTTGAAAATCATTTGTTTTTTTTGACCTTAACCATCGAACCCTGCGCTACATCACCCATGAATTCTGTTTATTCCTTCCTCAGCAAATGGAAGAATCTTCTGCTTCTGTTTTGTCTATTTATACTAGCCAATGTCCTTCTGGGACAGTTTATGCCAAAAGACCACGCTTTGGACTTGATGTTTGCCTATTCTCCCGATGAAGCTTATGCCTCATTGGATCAATTGAGTGCAGAACAGCGCAGGCTGTATAGTTTTGGACTTTGGGCACTGGATATGCCCTATTTGTTAATCTATGGTCTATTCTTTTCAGGTATTTTGATAAAGCTTTGGGGCAGGAGGGGTTTTGTCTGGATTCCGATTTCCATTATGATTATGGATTTTTTTGAGAATATTTTAGCGCTGAATATCCTTTATTTTTTACCTGAACGACATGATAGTCTCGCCTTTTTAGCATCCATTTTTACTACTTCCAAATGGATTCTTGTTGGAGTTTTGGCCATTGCAGTCATTTTGGGACTGTTTTACCTGATGGTTTCCAGATTCTTTTCAAAAGAATCTTCTGTGAAGGCAGGTAATTAACAATTCCTTCACAAAGCCTTTTCGTTCATTCTTTTCTTTTTAATGAATTTTGACTAGTATTTGGAACAAGTATCAACACCAGGGTTTTTAGTCAAAATTAAACATATGAAATCGAGCTTGTCTGCCACAAGCTTGTCTGCCACAAGCAGGCCTGCCTGAGGCAGACAGGCATGACTAAAAAGTCACACACTGGAATGATTATCAAACTTGCGAGATTCCCTGTTCGAATACAGGCGGGCATCTGACCAAAAAAATCAAATTATAAACAGATGAAAGAAGAATATTTTAAATGGCATTCACAGTACCTCAACCGGGATGTTGAAATGTTGGTTTTTGGGCACGCCGGCTATCCGATCGTGCTTTTTCCAACCTCCAAGGGTTCATTTCACGAAAATCGGGATATGGGATTGATTGGTTCTGCCCATTGGTTTATCGAACAGGGATTGGTACAGATCTTTTGTCCTGAGAGCAACGATGCGCAGAGTTTCTATCACAAAGGCATCCATCCTCATCAGCGCATTCAAAATCATGTCGCTTACGATAAGATGATCTGCCACGAAATCGTAGAGCGAATTCGCCTGAATACCCCTTCTGCAAAAGTGGCTATGGCCGGTTGCAGCTTTGGAGGATATCATGCAGCCAATTTTGCCTTTCGCCATCCGGGATATGTCAGTCATATGTTCAGCATGAGCGGAGCTTTTGACATCAGGAATTTCATGGATGGATATCAGCACGATGATATTTATTACAATAGCCCACTTGAATACCTTCCCGGTCTTCAGGATCAAGAGCTTTGGAATATGAAAATTGTGTTGGGGACTTCCAATTGGGATATCTGCTATGACGCCAATATCAAACTTCATCACGTGCTGGAAGGCAGAAACATTCCGCATTGGTTTGATGTAAGACATGAGAAAAAACATGATTGGCCTGTATGGAAAGAAATGTTTCCACACTATTTATCAACTATCAAATTCAATTAAATCGGATCAATTTTAATAGACGAGGATTATGAAAAAAATCGGAATACTTTTCGGCATGGAGGATACTTTTCCTCATGCCTTTGTGGAGCGTGTAAATCAAATCGCAGGGAAAGGAATAATGGCGGAATTTGTCCAAATAGACAAAGTTGTCCAAAATAAGCTGACCGAATATGCGGTGATTATTGACCGGATTTCTCAGGATGTCCCTTTTTACAGGGCATATCTCAAAAATGCCGCACTTACCGGTACCGCGGTCATCAATAATCCATTCTGGTGGAGTGCTGACGATAAATTCTTCAACAACTGCCTGGCGGATCAATTGGGAGTTCCCCTGCCCAAGACGGTGTTACTTCCCTCTGCAAAGCATCCGGATGACACCACCGGAAAGTCATTCCGAAACTTGGTCGCTCCCCTGGATTGGGAAGGAATATTTAATTACACCGGCTTTCCTGCTTACATGAAGCCCTACGCGGGAGGGGGTTGGAAGCATGTGTACCGTTTGGAAAATAAAGAGGAGTTTTTCCAAAAACACCCCGAAACAGGGCAATTGGTCATGCTCCTTCAGGAAGAAATTCTGTTTGACGAATACTTCAGAGTGTATTGTCTGGGAGGGAAGGCTGTGAGAATTATGGAATACGAGCCACGTAATCCGCATCACCTGCGCTACGTCGTTGACAAAGCCCCCGCATCAAAGAAATTATTGAATACCGTGAAAGACTATACCATCAAGCTGTGCACCGGTTTGGGTTACGATTTCAATACGGTGGAATTTGCGGTACGGGACGGAATTCCGTATGCGATTGATTTTGGTAATCCAGCACCTGATGCCGATATTAACTCTGTAGGCCAAGCGAACTTTGACTGGGTGGTGGAAGAAGCCGCAAAAATGGCGATCGCTTACGCAAAAGCCCAAAAGCCCGGAAAGATGAACTTGACCTGGGGCACTTTTATGAAGAATTCGGTCGAAATGGCTAAGAGATTTTAAGACACAGCTTATGGCAAACGCGCAGAAAAAGCTCCCGCAATTCACCTTGGGAGTAGAAGAGGAATACATGATAATCGATCCCGTGACCCGGGATCTTCGCTCACACATGTCAAAGATAGTGGAGGGGGGAAAAATCACTTTGAAGGAACAAGTCAAGGCTGAGATGCACCAATCTGTGGTGGAGGTGGGGACAAATATCTGCCAGAATGTGGCTGAAGCTCGAAGGGAAGTATCCTTGCTGCGCAATAAGATATTTGAGCTTGCATCAGCCCAAGGCTTGGTGGTCGGGGCCTCGAGTACTCACCCGTTTGCCAAGTGGCAGGATCAAGAAATCACCGATGATCCGCGCTATCACATGATTGTCAACGAGCTAAAAGATATCGCCCGCTCCAATCTCATCTTTGGTCTGCACGTCCATGTGGGAATCGAAAACCGAGAGACTGCACTTCAGTTGATGAATCAGGCCTGCTATTTCTTACCCCATATTTATGCACTGACTACAAACTCCCCGTTTTGGGAAGGAAGGAATACGGGGTTTAAGGCATTTAGAGCAAAAGTCTTTGCAAAATTCCCGAGAACAGGCTTACCGGAATATTTTGATTCAGTCCAGTCTTACGACAATTTTCTGGAGACTTTGGTCAAGACAAATTGTATCGATAACCCAAAGAAAATCTGGTGGGACCTGCGCATGCATCCCTTCTTCAGCACCATTGAGTTTCGCATTTGTGATATGTGTCTGACAGTCGATGAGACGATCTGTATAGTGGCATTGATTCAGGCAGTGGTAGCCAAACTTTACAAGTTGCTGATGAGCAATACCAGCTTTAATATTTACAGGATTGCATTGATCAGAGAGAATAAATTCAGGGCCGCAAGAAATGGAGTTGAGGGGCTTTTGATTGATTTTGGACGAAAAATAGAAGTTCCAACCAAAGAATTGATCATGGAACTGTTGGATTTTGTGGAGGATGTGGTAGACGAATTGGGCAGCAGGGAAGAGATCAACTACGTCCACAAAATCCTTGAAAGAGGTACCGGAGCGGATCAGCAACTCGCTGTTTTTGAAAAGACAGGCAGTCTGGAGGCCGTGGTTGATTTTATTACCGGAAAGTTTACCGAAGGGATATAAGGGTTTGATTACCTTTGTGACAAACGAATCGATCAATTTATTGTGGGAAATAAAAAAGTAAATCTGGCTATTTTGGACATGTATGACGGCGAGCCCAATCAGGGAATGCGCTGCATCCGTGATATTCTATCCAGATTTTCCGTTGAAATCAGTTACAGGGAATTCGATGTCCGTGGGAAAGCCGAAATTCCCGATGTGCGGAATTTTGACATTTTCATTTCCACAGGCGGACCGGGAAATCCCACTGAAGGCGATGGTCATTGGGATCTTTTGTACAATGAGTTTTTGGATCAAATCTGGATTTGGAATCTTAACCATTCCCGGAAGAAGCAACTGTTGCTCATCTGCCATTCCTTTCAGATGGCCTGTAGGCATTTTGGTTTGGGGCAGATTACCCAACGAAAATCTACCTCTTTTGGGGTGACTACTATCCATAAGACTCCTGAGGGCATGCAGGATCCACTTTTCCTGAATTTATTGAACCCTTTTTGGGCAGTAGACTCCAGGGACTACCAGGTGGTGCAGCCAGACAAGCGAAAGTTCAAATCATTAGGCGCAAAGCTCATCGCACTGGAAAAAATACGCAATCATGTGGAATACGAGCGGGCGATTATGGCCATTCGCTTTTCGGATGAAATAGTAGGTACCCAATTTCATCCTGAAGCAGACGCAGTAAGCTTTTTAGAACATTTGAAAAAGCCGATGGTTAGGGAAAAAATCATTGAGCTTAAAGGAAAGGCAAAATTCCGAACCATGCTGGAAGACCTCGTTGACGAAAACAAAATTTACAAAACCAACGAAACCTTGATCCCGAACTTTCTGGGGCAGGCAATCCGAAAACTCCGATTGTTAAATACTCCATCGTTGATCTGATTATCCATGATTGAATCCCTCAGAAATCAATTCAATGCCAATTTTTCTCAGGAAAAATATCAGATATTTCTAGATGACATCGCCTCTGACTTCGACTATAGGCCTACATTTCGAATTGCAGAAACTCCGTTCTTCATTCCTAAAAGTCTGAAGAATCAGATTTTCGAAGCGAGTCAGCAGGTGATCGAGTTTATCAAAAGACCCGATTTCAAAGCCTTGACGCAACGATCTGTTGAGTTGAATACATCAGTTCCCGGAGAGGATGCCCACACGCAATTTTTGGCAATTGATTTTGGGGTTTGCGAAGCGGAGGGTCAAATTATTCCCAAGCTGATCGAAGTGCAGGGATTCCCTTCTATTTTCAATTTTCAGTTTAACCTTTACCGGAAGATTCTGAAATATTACCCGTTTTTAAGCAGTGTCTCCCCTTATCCGGATGGAGTGGACGACACGGTATATCTCAGTCTTTTGAAAGACGTAGTATTTGGCCGCTTTGCCCCGCATGAAGTGGTTTTGTTGGAGATCGAGCCTGAAAATCAAAACACCAAAATAGACTTTTACTACGCCCGTCGTGACTTGGGAATTCCGATTGTTTGTGTGTCTGATGTCATTAAAGAAGGGCAGCAACTTTTCTACAGAAATTCTGAAGGTGAAAAAATCAGGATCAGAAGAATCTACAACCGGGTGATTTTCGACGAGCTGAATCTCAGAAAGGATTTAAAGCTTGATTTTAGTTTTGAAGAGGAGTTGGATGTGGAGTGGGCTGGGCATCCCAATTGGTACACGCGCATTTCCAAATTTATTTTACCATACCTTCAGGGACCATATTTCATCGAGACTACCTTACTCAGTGATTTGGAATCGATCCCCGAGGACCTGGAAAATTACGTGCTTAAACCACTTTTTTCCTTTTCAGGAGCAGGTGTAATTTTCCATGTCAAGAAAGAAGACGTGGAAGCTGTCACCGACAAAGACCTGTATATTTTACAGAAAAAAGTACACTACGCTCCTGTAGTCAAATCTCCCGATGGCAACGTGAAAGTTGAAGTCCGGATGCTCTGTCTTTGGCCCGAAAAGGATGAAAGTCCGACGATTGTGGGCAATTTGGTCAGATTAAGCAGGGGAGAAATGATTGGTGTCAAATTCAACAAAGACAAGGACTGGGTAGGCGGTACCTTGGGCCTGTTTGAAAAGTAAAAAAGCCGAAATTCTCGGCTTTTCATTGTCGGACTGAGTCGAAATCTTTTTGTTTACAAGTAAAGCTACTTTTCGATTTCGCTTAATTTGATAACTAATTTAGAGTTGACCGATCATTTTTACTGTTTCCACCCTCCCGGATCTTTTCGCCACTCTTCGAGTGATTGCAGCGTTTCGGGGGTAATGTATTTCTTTTTCACAGCCATTGGCAGCAGTGCATCATAGTGACTCAGGCAGACTAATTTGATGCCTGCATCCGCGAAGTTTTTGGCTGCCACATCAAATCCGTAACTGAATATAGCAACCATACCGAGTACTTCAAATCCTGCGTTTTTGAGATCCTCTGCCGCCTTGAGCGAACTTCCTCCTGTAGACACCAAATCCTCGACGACGACAACTTTCTGTCCCGGGGTAACCTTACCCTCGATCATATTTTCCATTCCATGTCCCTTAGGCTTGGATCGAACATAAATAAAAGGGAGTCCAAGTTCATTGGCTATCAAAGCACCCTGGGGAATCCCCGCGGTAGCAACTCCTGCTATGGCCTCTACCTCCTGAAAAAAATGACTGACACTCTTCACCAAGTGATCCCGAATCAGATTTCTGACTTCAGGAAAAGAGAGTGAAAGTCTGTTGTCACAATAGATAGGTGATTTCCAGCCGGATGCCCAAGTGAAAGGTTTTTCAGGTTGAAGGCGGATCGCTTGGATTTCGAGGAGTTTGTCTGCCACTTCAGCGGCAATGCTTTGGTCTAAAATTTCCATGGGCTCAAAAATAGCAGATTCATTTGCCTTAAGATTGTACTGCCTGATTTTTTTATGCATTTTTGACCGCAACACGTTTGTTATCCAGTATCAGTTATGAAAATCTTTGTCAATGACAAGCCGGTAGAGTTGATCAGTTATGAGGAACTTGATCCTGCTAAGTCCTACGATTTTATTTTTTCAAATTTGGAGGAGTTGCCCTCGGATATCAATTGGGAGGAAGATATCCTGTTTCATGAACCCAGTCATGACACGATCATCCGCCTGCTATACCTGCTCCGGACTCGAAAAATGAAGGAATTGGATTCAATTACGCTGGTGACCAAGGACAAAAAGGCAATGAAGGACTTTATCAAGAGTCGTTTCATGATCATCAAAGCCGCGGGGGGGATTGTCTCCAAGAAGGATAAAGTCCTGATGATTTTCCGATTGGGGAAATGGGATTTTCCGAAAGGAAAATTTGATAAAGGCGAGACACCCGGTGATTGCGCCAAGCGCGAGGTAGAGGAAGAAACCAATGTAAGGGTAAAATTGGGTCCGCATATCTGTAACACCTGGCACACCTATACCCAAAATAGGAAGAGTATTTTGAAAAAGACCTATTGGTTTGCCATGGATTCGGTCAATGATTCAGCCATGAAGCCACAAGAGGAGGAAGGAATTGAAGAGATTTTATGGTTATCTGAGCCTGATGCGAAAACTGCCCTGATCAATTCCTATCCGTCTATGAGATACTTATTCAAACAATACCTCAAAAATCACATTAAGATCTAAATCGGGAAAGGAAGAAATTCACTGACATCGCCACCATAGCGGTGAACCTCCCTGATGACGGTGGAACTGATGGCTGCATATTGTGGTGAAGTGATCAAAAAGACCGTTTCCAACTCCGGGTTAAGGTAGCGGTTCATCTGACTGATGGTGTTTTCGTATTCAAAATCAGTCGTGTTTCTGAGTCCTCTGATCAAAAATTGGGCACTGTAATTTTTTGCCAGGGTAGAGGTCAATTCATTGTAAACAATCACCTTGACCCGAGGCTCATTCGTGTATACACCTTTGATTTTAGAAACCATCAGATCTATCTCAAAGTACCGGTTTTGCTTGGTGGAATTATACCCGACACCGATGATCACTTCATCAAAAAGGTTGAGACTCCGCAACACAATATCGTGATGCCCCATGGTGAATGGATCAAATGAACCGGGAAAAACAGCTATTTTTTTCATTATTAGTCGTATTGCCAATAGGTTTCTAGGACGTTTTCTGATTTGAGGTGTTTGAAACCGTGCGAATAATTTTGGTTGGCATGCGGATTTTGCAATTTGAAATTTTGAAAATAGCTTTTTCCCCAGGCCTCGGTAATTCCACTCGGTTCAGTTGCTCCAAATATGCTTACCCGGACATGGTTTCGATCGTATTTGAGCTGGTCCATGGCGATCAGGATATACTTGAGAATATCATCCTTTCCCGAAATTTCAAAAATATTGAACAGACTCAAATCCTGATCAGTAAATGAGGCAAGGTAGATGTGTGATCTGAAATAGTTCACCAATATTTCCTGACCTATAAGATTAAACCTTTCTTTGAATAAATAGGAAAGAAAGGTACAGCCACCATGATGCAGGGTAACTTCGGAAAACCGGGCATCCAGATTTTTTTTGAGTTTGGAGGAAATAAAACTAACGATCTGGAGATTGTTACTATCCAAAGGAGAGAAAAAAAACTTGGCATCCTCAGGTACTTCCTGAGCAAATTTCAGGTACTCTTTTTCTTTTCCAGGCTGAAAAAGTACTCCCGGAACTAAACTGAATCCGGACTGATGGAAGTAAAATTTGACCGGTACATCTTGTCTCAACAAAGGATCGCTACTAAAAAGGCTTTCCAAATCAGGTAATGAAAATTCATCATAATGATGGATACCTATGTTTGCCTGATTTTGATCTTTTGCAAAAATAAAGAGTGAACGGGGGTAAACAAAAAGTGATAAGCCCGATATGTCATCCACATCAAACTTATCACTTTTATAGACCTTAAGGTTGTTTTCCAAAATCCAAGGGGATTATTTCCAGTTGCCCTCGGTAGATGCGTCAGTTCTGGAACCTACTTTCAATGCTTTTTCGTTGTTGTTAGCTCTTCTTGCAGGGTTTACCGGTGATGGATCTCTGATTTCGAAGACGTTGACCAAATAACCGCCTGTCTTTTCAACTTTATCTGCGAAGAATTCAAACTGCTTTCCTCCGGAACCCGGAACAACAGGCAATAAATCAATATTGAAGTCAGGGTATTTTCTTGCGTTGAAAAGCGAATCCATTACGCCTACAGAACCCAGGGTGTCAAATTTAACGGTGATTTGTTCTGCTCCGTAGTCCAACAATTTTGTGGTTTCAGTTCGTTGTACCAACCAGATTGTTCCACCTTCAATAAACATTCTCAACGAATCCCAAGAACTTGCATATTTGCCGTTTGAAGCCTGATAGGCTAGTTGGGCATCACGCAGCATGGTGAGCTTTTCGATAGTGACGGCTTCCAGCAAAGCAATTCTTTTTTCTTCTTCCACTACGTCGTTCACACCCTTCCAAAGAAGGTATCCAAAAAACATAGCTATGATGAAGAAAACTACTGAGAGGATTTTTGTAAGATTCATTTTGATAGAGATTTAGAAATCTGATTAAGGTTGAGGTTTGTTTAACGTGCTATTTTATGGAAATATTTTCAAAATTAAAATATCCTTTCCATAATCCCAGCTCGGAAAGTGATTTAATTCCCCAAAAGACCTGATGTAAGGAATCATTTGGGATGGTATTTATTTCTGAGATGGATTTCCAGGAAATTTCGAGCAGAATTTGATTGTTAATCGAAAGCTCGGGGTCTTTTCCCAATTTCACATTGCCGTTTATCCTTTTTACCTCAAAAAAAAGTTCCATGGCATGAAGAGGAGGGTGGAGGTACTCGTGAACGAATAAGTATTTGCCTACCGCTATATGAAGATGAGTCTCTTCAAAGTATTCCCGCTTGAGGTTTTCGGTGGCTGTACTACCAAAGTTCATCCCACCACCCGGAACTGACCACAGTATTCTGCCGTTGCCCATCTGATGCTTGACCATCAGGAGTCTGTCATTTTCAATGAGGATTCCGTTGACTCGCGTGCGGAGTTGGTTTCCAAACTTTGCTTCAATTTCTTTGCTGATTTCGTCTTTTGGCATTTACATTCGTGACTATGGGTAAAGATAATCAGGCTGAGTTTAAGCCTTCGGTACTGCTTGGTAAATATTTTCCGTTTGCGCCCACGCTAGGGCAAGCCGAATTTTTTAAGCGGATGGATTTTTTTCTTTTGAAAAGAGCTGAGGAAAAACCAGTATTTGTGCTCAAAGGCTATGCAGGCACAGGTAAGACCTCGCTAACCTCTGCCTTGGTCAAAGTCTTGCCAAAAATGGAGCTGCGGTCTCTTCTTTTGGCTCCAACAGGGAGAGCCGCCAAAGTCATGAGCAATTACTCGGGGCGCGCGGCATATACCATCCACAAGATCATTTATAAGCCAAAAGGTGACCCCGGCACAATGGGAGGAGGATTTATCCTTCAAAAAAACTATTACAAAGACACCGTATTTATTGTGGATGAATCTTCCATGCTGGCAGATGATGGAGGTATGTCCGGAAATCTGCTTTGGGATTTGATTCAGTTTGTCTTTTCGGGAAAAGACAACCGACTCCTCTTAATCGGTGATACTGCCCAACTTCCGCCTGTCGGGAGCGAATACAGTCCTGCTTTGGATGCAGGATATTTACTTAGACATTATCGATTGGAAGCTGATCAGTTGGAACTCTCCGAAGTAATGCGGCAACGCTTGGAATCCGGAATTCTTTTCAATGCCACAGCCTTGAGAGATCAGCTTTTGCTCGATGAGCCGAAAGTGAAAATTCAGACAAGTACGTTTCAGGACATATTTAAAATGACCTCAGAGAGACTGGAAGAGGGACTTCGGTATGCCTATGGTAAATATGGAACTGAAAACTCAACTATCGTGACCCGCTCCAATAAGTCTGCGGTCCAATTCAATCTTTACATCAGGCAGGTCATACATTTCTATGAAGAAGAGATCAACTCAGGTGATTTGCTCATGATTGTGAAGAATAACTACACCTACATGGCCGAATCTGAAAAAGTTAATTTTTTGGCAAACGGGGATATGGTTGAGGTGATGAAGATCCGAAATTTTGAAGAGATGTATGGACTTAGATTTGCGACTTTGGAGCTCAGACTGTTGGATTATCCCGAAGAACCTTTTTTCGAAGCCAAAGTCATTCTTGATACACTTTACTCCCCCAGTCCTTCACTGTCGAGAGAGCAATACAGAAGCCTCTATGATCAGGTTTCCCAAGATTATGCAGATGTAGCCAATAAGACGGAACGGATGGAATTGATCCGGAAAGACCCCTATTTGAATGCCTTGCAAATCAAGTTTGCCTACGCGTTGACCTGTCACAAGGCGCAAGGAGGGCAATGGAAAGCTGTATTTGTAGATCAGGGATATCTGAATGATGAGCAAGTGGATCGGGATTTTGTCAGATGGCTCTACACAGCCATTACGAGAGCCACAGAAGAGTTGTATTTAGTGAATTTTTCGCCTACATTTTTTGTAAAACCAGCGGGCAAGACCCCTGAGTAATGGTTTTTGCATTTGTTCACAATATTTAACGCGGAGGAACTTTTATATTGGCATGTTATTTTCACATTTGGAATCAAATCATGCAGCTTTGCGTTGCTTTGATACGAAAAGAAAAATTGAAATATTTGAAAATCAATATTTATAACCAATCATGAAAAAACTAGGATTTCTACTGACACTGTTTGCATTTGCACTTGTATTTCATGCCAATGCACAAGATCAAGCTTCCGGGCCGGTGATTACTTTCAAAGAAACCTCCATTGATTTTGGTGATATCGTACAAGGAGCCAAAGTGGAACACACCTTTGTTCTGACCAATTCAGGCACAGCTCCTTTGGTGATTTCCAATGTGGCCGCTACTTGTGGATGTACTGTCCCAAGCTGGCCAAAAGAGCCTGTGGCTCCAGGTAAATCAGCTGAAATCAAGGTTTCTTTTAATTCTACCGGAAAAATGGGAAAACAAAATTCGGTGGTGAGAATCTACTCCAATGCCTCCGAGCCGATTGAAAAAGTTTCGCTAATCTCCAATGTCCTGCCAAAGACAAATTGATTCCCTCGATTTGAAAACGATTGAACCTGTCCTATTGGGCAGGTTTTTTTTTGCCCGAGCTGTTTAAATGCCCTCACCGTTTTTGTTGCATTTGAAATGCTATGATGAGCGGACAACACACAGGGGGATGCCCCCCGATATCAGGGCTATCGGGGATTAGGACATTCTCCCGATGAAAGATCGGGACAGGCTATCTGACCGCTAAAAAACAATTATATACAGATGAAATCAGTTCAACAGGTTGAAGGAATCATATTTTTTGGAAATCTGAAAATATCAATAAAAGACAAGCATAACTTGATTGCTATGATAGTCAGTTTTTTAGGGGTAAACTGGAGCGAAGAGAAGCAGAAAATGAACTGTTTTTGACTTTCATGTTTTCTTCTATTTAAATTGACTTCAGCAACCTCTCACCACTGCCTATTTTTCATGAATCAGACAAAATCAAAAGTCACCATGGGTCAGGTCTTCAAGACCATTATTTGGCCAAGACGAAAGCACTTATTTTTGGGGCTATTTCTGATAATCATCAGCCGACTAGCGAGTCTAGTCCTGCCTGGGGCGAGTAAATACCTCATTGATGACGTAATTCCGAGCAATGACCTGAATATGCTCAAGTGGCTAATCATAGCCGTGGTTGTGGCGATCATCATCCAGTCAGTCACTTCCTACAGCCTCACGCAAATCCTGAGTGTAGAGGCTCAACACCTCATCGCCAAGCTTCGGTCTCAGGTACAGAAGCATATTATCAAGCTTCCAATCCGATACTTTGACAATGCCAAAACAGGTGAGTTGGTCTCACGGATCATGACCGATGTAGAGGGGGTAAGAAATCTGGTTGGGACGGGATTTGCCCAAATGGTGGGAGGGGTTCTCACGGCAGTGATTTCGCTCTTTCTCTTGATTAATATCAGTCCGATGATGACACTTTATGTGCTGCTTCCGGTGGTTGTTTTTGGATTGGTGTCCCTGAAAGCTTTCGGGAAAATCCGTCCGATCTTCAGAGAACGGGGAAAAATCAATGCGCAGGTCACCGGCAGACTCACCGAAACGCTTGGAGGAATCCGGGTGATCAAAGGATTCAATGCAGAAGCCCAAGAGATAAAAACGTTTGAAAGAGGCGTAGATGAGCTATTCCAAAATGTAAAGGCAAGTCTCACAGCAACAAGTTTTGTGACTTCTGCAGGGGCACTCCTCTTGGGCTTGGCTTCTGCCGGCATCATGGGAATCGGAGGCTACATGATTATGGAAGGGGAGATGACTTTCGGGGATTTCCTGGCATTTACCCTTTACCTGGGCTTTATGATTGCCCCCATAGTTCAAATGTCCAATATCGGCAGTCAGCTGACAGAGGCTTTTGCCGGTTTGGATCGGACGGAGGAAATCATGAATACACCTCTGGAAGCAGACGATCGCAAGCGAACTCAAGTATTGGATAAAATCGTCGGTGATGTGGAATTTAGAGATGTTTCTTTTGCCTATGAGTCCGGAAAGGAAGTAGTAAAAGGAATCAACTTCAAAGCTCCCGCTGGGTCAGTGACTGCATTAGTGGGGACATCAGGCTCGGGCAAAACAACCATTGCGGGTCTTGCGGCCACTTTTTTAAATCCAGATTCGGGCCAAATCCTCCTTGATGGTCATGATCTTCAATCTGTCACCTTAGACTCCTTCCGTTCTCAGTTGGGGGTTGTTTTGCAGGATGACTTTCTTTTTGAAGGGACAATTCGGGAAAATATTCTCTTTCCACGGCCTGAAGCCACGGAGGAGGAAGTCCAGAAAGCGGTGAAGGCTGCGCATGTACAGGAGTTTTCCGACAGATTTGAGAAGGGATTGGATACGCTGATCGGGGAGCGTGGCGTAAAGCTTTCGGGGGGGCAAAGGCAACGGATAGCAATTGCAAGAGCAATCCTGGCAGACCCAAGAATATTGATTTTGGATGAAGCTACCTCCAATCTGGATACGGAATCAGAAACCCTGATCCAGGCAAGTCTGAAAGAATTGATGAAAGGAAGAACCACCTTTGTGATTGCGCACCGATTAAGTACAATTCGGCAGGCAGATCAGATCTTAGTTATTGAGCAGGGCAAAATCGTGGAGCGGGGAATGCATGACCAACTCATCGAATCAAAGGGAAGATATTATCAACTCTATACCTATCAGGCAAGAATTTAGCCTTTCTTCTATTTATTTGTTTTAATTCTTCCAGAAATCCCCAAACTTTATTTTGTATTTCAACAAGATATAACTACATTTTGGTGTAATGATTTTTAACATATGATCCATATATGAATCTGATTATTGCGGGAGCAAATAAATTGGGCGAATACATAGCAAATAACTTTTCACAATTTCGACTCCGGCATGAATTGCTTGGATTTGTTGACGATAATCCCAAGTTACATGGAAAAGAGTTTGCAGGGCATCCTGTGTTGGGGTCGATAGAGGCTGTGTTGGCCCATGAAAAAATCGCTCTGGTATTGGCTGTTGAGAGCCCGTCCGAAAAAATCGAAATCGTGCGGAGGTTGCTTTATCACCCCTCCATAGATTTCCCCAACTTGTTTTCCAGTGATTCATGGATTTCCCGGGATTGTATTTTTGGAAAAGGGAATCTGATATTGGAAGGCAGTCTCATTAATTTTGGGACCATGATTGGAAACTTCAATCTGATCGGGGAAAATTGTTCGATTGGACATGAATCTGTCATCAGCAACTATTGCTATTTGGATCAAGCTGTAAATTTTGGTGGCTACAGTTTTTTGGAGGATGAAGGTAAAATCGGAAAAGAAGTAACGATTTCCCATGGTGTCAGAATCGGGCGGGATTGTGAAATAGCTTCAGGGGCACGAGTGGATGAGGATCTTCCCCCCGAATCCCGGGTTAAAAAGTAAGTCCTTTACTATTTGACTGGGAATGAAACATAAAACGTCGATCCCATTCCTACTTTACTGGCAAACCAGATTTCCCCATTTAATTTTTTTGTCAATTCCTTGACAATATTTAATCCCAAGCCCGTCCCCTTGATATTTCCTACATTTTTTGCCCTATAGAATGATCCAAAAATATGCTCGTGGTCTTCTTTTGGAATTCCCATACCATAATCCTTGATGGTAACTTCAAAGTAATTTCCACGGAATACCAAGTGAACCTCCGGTTCTAATGCATTCTCGGAGTATTTCAGCGCATTCAAAATAAGGTTTCTGAAAATATGGGTCAATAGACTTGGGTCTGACTGAATGATTTTATCCACTTCCGGCCCAGAATAGTTAACTCTTCGCCGATCAAGATTTTCATGATTGATAACGTCCACTACTTCCTTAAGAAAACTGGAAATTTGGATTTTTTTTCGCAGGATTTTACTGTCGATTTGGATACTTTTTTCCAATAGGAGTACGTCGCTGGTGATGTTTGTCAGGCGGTTGGTCTGTGCTATTATTTTTTTAAGGTGATTTTGAATTCTTTCCTTAATCTCTGGGCCAAAGTCTTTCTGCAAAAGAATTTCTATCAGCATGGTACTGCTGAGAATCGTGGCAAGCGGTGTTCTGAACTCATGCGAAGCCATGGATACAAACCTGGACTTGAGTTGATTCAATTCCTTCTCTTTAAATGCTGTGTCTTTAAATTTCTTCAGTGATAGTTCACGGTCTGTGACATCTTTTCCGATGGCAAAAATTGCCTGAATAGTACCCGCTGCGGTGTAGATCGGTTTAAACTGAAATTCAATCAGATATTTTTGTTTGGTAATTGAGGTGATCAAAGGAATCACCATTTTCTGATTGGGTTTCATCAGCGGCAGGGAAGGGAAATTTTCCATTACGCTGTTGATTTTTTTTCCGATAAAATCTGAAACTTCAATTTCAAGCATACTTTCCAGCGACTGAGAAACATATTCCAAGACCATTTCGGAATCTGTCAAAATCAAAATATCCTCAGAGTTTTCAACAAACAACTGAAGGATCTCTTCCTCAGTGATTCCGGAGGATATGATTTTCTTTATTGAATTTTTGGAAGAGGTATTCAAAATATGGGCGTATGAATGATTAAGAAAGAAAGATAATACGACAAATTACAACGATTTCGGAGGTAATTTAACAGCCCAGCCTTGGCTATCGATTCGAAATTAGGTTGCTTGAGTTTGTTTCCAAAATTAGGGTAGTACCGTACGTTTACTTTTGTCTGCACCTTGATTGCATTTGTAAATCATTCGCTCTTCAAACCTGAAATTCTTGGGACAAGTTCTTTAAATTGGAGCATGAAAAAAATACTGATTGTCGAAGACGAAGAAGAACTTGCCCACAACATCAGTGAGATTCTTTCCAATTTGGATTATAAAGTAGCTGCAATAGTAGACAATGCTAAAAGTGCGCTAGACTTTTTGGAAGAACATGAAGTGGACCTCGTATTGATGGATATTTTGATCCATGGAGATTTGGATGGGATAGATTTGGCCTACAAGATTCGTGAAAAGTATAATCTCCCGATTGTATTCAGTACTGCCTATTCAGGGACGGAATATTTGGAGCGGATATCTTCAGAAATCCATGAGGGATATTTACTGAAGCCATTTACCCTGGACAGCCTAAAAACAGCTGTTTTCTTTGGATTGAAGCGTCATGAGGAAAAATCGGGAAAAGAAAAAAAGCCAAAAGGTTCGCTTAAAATCATGGATAAGGGATACCTCGTGCCCGTCCCGCATTCGGAGATTGTGTACTTAAAGGCCGACGGACTCTATACCAAGGTGTATACCAAAGCGAAATCCTACATCGTGCGGGATATTTTAAAAGGCTTCGAAGAAAAATTACCCCCAGCGCAATTTCTCAGAGTGCACAAGTCCTTCTTGGTCAATACGGCTTACATCGCATCATTCAATGCCAAAAAGGTAAACTTGGGAGAAACGAGTATTCCAATCCGTCGGGGATTGTACAAGGAATTAATTGAAAAATTGAATGTGTAATGCTAGCTTTGTGATAAAATACTTAATTATGGGTAAATAAAGCATTTTATAATCCTTGAAATCATTAATCGGATAAAATTGGAAGCTATGAAGAAGTTTAAAGTGTTGATGATTGAGGATAACCCGGGGGATGTGCTTTTGACATCAGAAGCGCTCAAAGAAAGTAAATTTGTGGTAGACATTGAGGTCATTAATAATGGAAAAGAGGGTGTTGACTTTTTGTTCCAAAGAGGTGATTTTCAAACTAGTATCCGTCCCGACTTGGTCTTGCTGGATATCAATTTACCACTCAAAACCGGACATCAGGTGCTGCAGGAAATCAAGGCAAATCCTTCCACTCGAGATATCCCGGTGATTATGCTCACGACCTCTTCTATTCAAGATGATATATTGACTAGCTACCAAGAGCAGGCGAGCTGTTACATTGTAAAGCCTTCTGAAGCACATCAATACGTGGAGTTTATTCAGGTATTTGATAGGTTCTGCGGGACTTTGGCAGATTGATTTTAGGCTTTTGTCTTTTCACACCATTCCACTGATGGGACTACCTTCAAGAAGAGATTTTTTAAAGACAAGCGCGCTTTCAGTATTCAGCATGGCTATTCCTGAGCCAGTCTTGGGTCTTTTTTCGGGACGGAAAAAAATAAAATTGGGGCTTATTTCCGATCTGCATGCAGATATAATCCACGACGGAGAATTGAGACTGCAAGCCTTTTTGATGGAGATGCAAAAAGAAAAACCCAATGCGCTGATTCAAATGGGTGATTTCGCAATTCCAAAATCCGAAAATTCCCAACTCATCCTCAGATTCAATTCTGCAAATCCCAGCTCATTCCATGTGATTGGAAACCATGATATGGATGAGGGATTTTCCAAAGAAGAGGTGGTAAAAGCTTATGGGATGCCGGCACTTTACTATGCGGTAGACCTTGAGTCCATCAAAATGATTGTATTGGACGGAAATGATCCGGGCTCTTTAAATAAACAGGGTGGATACGATTCTTACATCGGCCCAAGCCAGCAAGCTTGGCTACTGCAGGAGCTGGAAATGGCCGATAAGCCGGTATTGATTGTTTCTCACCAGCCTATCGCCGGAATTTACACCATCGACAACGCACTTGAAATCCAGGAAATCCTGAGCCGATTTGCTTCAAAGATCCTGCTCGCCATCAACGGACACGCCCATGTGGATCAGCACGTTTTGCTTGGGGGAGTGAATTATGTGCACATCAATTCCGCCTCCTATTATTGGGTGGGGGAGAAATTGGCGCACGAAAGTCTTTCTGCAGAGATTCATCAAACTAATCCTTCGCTCAAGTTTACTTGCCCTTATTTGGATCCGCTTTTCGCCTTGTTGACTATTGATCCCAAGCTTGGAAAAATTTCCGTTCAAGGCCGAAAATCAAAATGGATAGGCCCATCCCCATTGGAATTGGGGTATTCGATCCTGAATGAAGCGGAACAGCAGCGCTTTGTAAATCCAAAAATCAGTAATCGAAAGATCGATTGAGCTAGGCGGGTTTGGGCTTTTTGTTTTTTGTCCCCAAAGTGAGCAATACAATCGTCAGCAGAATGAACAGCGTACCCAGCCAATCCATCGGTCCAAAGTAGATCCCCAGCCAAACCACAGCCACTCCGGCGGCAGCCAAAGGCTCGACACTGCAGAGTAAGCTTGCGGTGGTTGCTCCGATGATCGTGACAGATTTCAGGAAAAAGTAAAAGGCAAGTACGCTTCCAAAAAGAATAATGTATGCAAAAGCCAAAGTGGCTTCCATATCCCAAATTCCCTGCATTTCCCAAGGCTGAGTAAAGGGGGAAAATGCAATTCCTCCAACGAGCATTCCCCAGCCGGTGATGGTGGCCGGTGAATAAGTGCGGAGTAAGCCTACAGGCTGAATGGTGTAAAATGCCAAAGCAACAGCTGACAAAAATCCCCAAAATAATGCGGCTTCGGAAATCACCAAAGTGTCAAATGAACCATGCGTCACCAACAGGAAGATCCCGACCAAGGCCAGGGCTAATGATGCATATTCCACAAAAATCGGCCAGCGTCTGTGCTTGATGGCATAAAATGCGACGACAAATAAGGGTCCTGTGTATTGCAAAATCGTGGCTGTGGCCGCATTGGAAAGGGAAATGCTGTAAAAATACGTGTATTGGACCGCTACCATTCCCAAAATGCTAAACAGGAGCAACTTGATCACGTCCATCGGCTTTTTCCAGATCCGGAAGGTGTCGGGATCTTTTTTGCTCATGGAAAACAGCACCAAAATAAATCCGGCCAGCAGCATTCTCCAGCAGACCAACCACCCGGGATCGAAGCCTTTCTGCTCAAAAAGAAACTGCGCACAGGTCCCCGAAATCCCCCAAAATATGGCTGATCCGATAGCCATGATCAAGCCGGGAATTTTCTGATATTTGGTAGGTATGGACATGGTGGGTGGAGGCGGTCAATCGATTTGCGAAGATATTGGCTATTTTTAGATTTCAGTTTCGCTATGGGGAAAATCAACTTTTATCATTCCCCCCAAGAGTTGGAGTAAAGCACCTTTATATGACCTTGAATTTTAGACTTGCCTCTCCCTCAGATTCGGAATCGCTTTGGGAAATCATCGAACCGATCATCCGGGAGGGGAGTACGTATGTTTTTTATCCTGATTCCTCCCGGGAGAAAATGCTGGGATACTGGATGGATGCCGACAAGGTAACGTATGTGGCTGAAGAGAATGGGGAGCTGGTCGGGACATTTTACCTCAAAGCCAATCAAGCGGATCGGGGATCCCATGTCGTGAATGCCGGCTATATGGTATCTCCACTAGTTGCCGGCAGAGGAATCGGTAAAGCCATGGCCGAATTTTCCTTTTTGGAAGCTAAGCGAATGGGCTTCCATGCTATGCAGTTTAACTATGTACTGAAAAGCAATGTAGCGGCAGTCAGGCTATGGCAAAAGCTCGGGTTTGAGCTCGTCGGAGAGATTCCGGAGGCGTTTTCCCATCCAAAAACAGGCCTGAGCAGTGTCTTGGTCATGTATCGGAAGCTTTGAAAGGACAAGACACCAGGGAAAGAGACAAGAGGCAAGAACCAAAAGGTAAGGCGCAATTATCAATGTTCAATAAATGGTGTTCGGGTAAAAAAATAACACATGGTTCTATCCTTTTAACTTGATCATTGAATTTGAAAATTGTGCATTGAATATGCGGTTTCCTTTGTAGCTCTGATCATTCGGAGTTAATTTCCACTTTCAATTCCTAATTCTTAAATCTTTATGCTCTCAAACCAAAAACCCGTTTGGATGGGTGTGGCCCTGATTTTTTCGGTCCTGTCTGTTCAAGCTCAAACCAAGCTTCAGCTTTCTTCCTTTGAAAACAACAGGGGAAGTTGGTCTGAAGTAACCAAAGTATGGGCAGATCCGCTTCAACCCAATCAGGTACTGCTTTCTGAAGGAAAAGGAAGCATCCTCCTCAACGCCCCAGATAAGAAAAAACCCGGAACTGACATCGTCTCCAGGGAAAAATTCGGAGATGCCGAAGTGACCCTGGTTTACATGATGGCTCCCGGCTCCAACTCCGGCCTGTACCTGCAGGGGCAATACGAAATCCAACTGCTCGACAGCTGGTCCAAAGCAGAAGTCAAAGCCGGAGACAACGGCGGTATTTATGAGCGTTGGGACGAAAGCAAGCCCGATGGGCAAAAGGGCTATCAAGGCTATGCTCCTCGTCAAAATGCCAGCAAGGCTCCTGGAGTTTGGCAGACTTTGAACGTGCAATTCAAAGCACCGAGATTTTCCCCGTCAGGAGACAAAATAGAAAATGCACGGATCGTGTCTGCTACCTTGAATGGGGTGACAATCCACGAGGATGTGGAGCTTTTTGGACCGACAAGAGGAGCTATGGCAGGAGGAGAAGTGGCAGAAGGGCCGATTCGGATCCAGGGAGATCACGGGCCGATAGCCATCAAGTCTCTGGAAGTAAAGCCATTTGACAGGCCTGCGCCTGAATTTAAGTCGATTTCCTATCAAGTCTTCCCTGGCTCTTATACTGAATTACCTAATGAAAGTACCCTGAAAGCTTCCTCTTCAGGAAAAATCGCGAGTTTTGATGAGTTTGTCGCAGGACTGACCACTTCCTCACTGAGCAAATTTGATGGGACGATCTCCGTGCAAAAAGCCGGAAATTACACCTTCCGAATGGCCGTGCCAAGCAATGGACTGGGCGCCATTCAGATTGGGGATGCTTCAGAGCCCATGCAGCTGAGGCAGGGAATGATCCTCGCTGCAAAAGCACTTCAGCCGGGAGAAGTTCCCTTTGTGATTTGGGTTTCCAAGCCCACTGACTGGACAGCACAGGGATTTTACCTGACCGCAAATTCAGACGCGATGTGGCAAAAGACCTACAGCGAACCTGCCGGAATGGATTTTTGGGCGAGCGATCCGATCCTGGTGGACACCCGCGAGACTCCCGTTCTTCGCTCCTTTATCGAGTTGCCCAACAGGCAGAAAGTTTCGCACGGCATATCGGTTTCCTCCAAGTCGGGTTCGCATTTCTCCTATGATCTGAATACCAATCAGCTACTCCGGGTCTGGAGAGGGGGATTCCTCGATGCGACTCCGATGTGGAATGACCGCGGAAACGGAGTTTCTAGACCCTTGGGAGCGGTTACCGATTTGAGTCTGAATACCCCATTGCTTCATAACCCTGATTTTAGCCCGGTTTCCAAGGAATGGCAGGCCAAAGGCTATCAGGTTTTGGGAGATGGTGGGGTGAGTTTTTCCTCTAAATCCGCTGATGGAATGGAGTTGAAAGATCAGATTCAGGTGAAAGCTGACGGAAAGGGAATTGATCGCAGCGTGTCGCTTTCGGGAAATTCCGCACCGATGATGATCCGTGTGGCACCAGGAAAAATTCTTACTCCTGTTTCTGACACCTTGTACTGGATCGAGGACTCCGGACTTTTTCTCCAGATGAAAGTCTCCGGGCAAAAACCTCAAGTGGGTGCAGAGGGGATCTTTTTACCCATCACCTCGGCCTTGAATTATAGTCTCCTGTTTTAATTTTTATAAGAAAGAAAAGATATGTTTCGGTTGAATTATAAGTTGAAATCATTGACGCTGAGTGCGATCGCACTGGGAATGAGCCTTTCTTTGATTGCTCAGGAGTCACCCAAAGAAGAGGATTTTTTCAAAATCCTCAAAGTGCCCGCACCGGAAGGAACCTTATTGGAAGTCGGCGGACTGGCCATGCTTCCAAACGGAAGTTTGGGCGTATCTACCCGTAGGGGGGATGTATTTATCGTGGACAATCCCACTTCCCAGCGGCCCTATTTCCGGAAGTTTGCCTCGGGCCTGCACGAAATCCTCGGACTGGCTTACCACGAGGGATCGCTCTACATGGTGCAGCGGGGGGAATTGACCCGGCTGACCGATCTGAATTCTGATGGCAAAGCGGATTGGTATGAGACAGTCGCAAGCTGGCCACTATCCGCCCACTACCATGAGTACAGCTTTGGACCCAAAATCACCCCTGATGGTGCATTTATCGTCACGACCAATGTCGCCTTTGGCGATCAGGAATGGTGGAGAGGGGAGAGTCGTGTTCCCTACAGAGGATGGACCCTGAAGATCTATCCTGACGGAAAAATAGAACCCTATGCCACCGGCATGCGCTCTCCCGCAGGTCCGGGAGTCCTGAACGGAGAAGTGTTCTACACCGAAAACCAGGGCGACTACATGGGTTCGGGCGGATTGTGGCATTTGGAAAAGGGGGACTTTTCCGGTCATCCTGCCGGACTCAGCTGGTCAGAATTGCCCAATTCCCCGGTGAAGATGACTGCGGCCCAGTTTAATGCAGTAGTCGATCCGATGAAAAATAAGGATGCCAACGGTCGCTTTATCAAGCCTGAAAACGAGGTAAATACCTCCTTTATCACCTTGGCTGAAGCCAAGAAACTTCTTCCTTCCATCAAGCTTCCCGCGGTGTGGCTGCCTCACGGGATCCACGGCATTTCCAATTCCGAGCCGATTGTGATTCCTGAGGGCTATTGGGGGCCTTTTGGAGGGCAGATTCTGGTCGGGGATCAGGGCCAAAGTAAGATCATGCGGATCATGCTGGAGAAAGTAAACGGCGTCTATCAGGGCGCTTCGATTGACTTCAGAAGCGGTTTCCAGTCCGGAGTTTTGCGGATGGTATTTGCAGAGGATCAATCACTTTTTGTGGGCGAAACCAACCGGGGTTGGGGTTCGGCCGGTGATGCCAATGAAGGCTTGCAGCGCTTGGTTTGGAATCGGGAGGCGCCGTTTGAAATGCGTACAGTGAAAGCGAAGCCGGATGGTTTTGAGATTGAGTTTACCAAGCCGGTGGATAAGAAGTCAGCGGAGGATTTGACTTCCTATATGATTTCGAGCTTTACCTATAAGTATTTTCCGGTCTATGGAAGTCCGCCTGTGAAGGCCAGGGAGCATGAGATCTTGGGTGTGGAGGTTTCCGAAGACGGGAGAAAAGTGCGGGTAGCCATCAGTGATCCACAGCAGTATCACGTCCACCGCATCAGCCTATTGGGCATTCGCGAAGCCGTTAATTCCCATGAATTGGTGCATTCCGATGCGTACTACACCTTGAATGAGATCCCTTCCGGAGATAAAATGCTGATCAAGCCCAAGCCTGTAGTGGCAGCAGCTCCTGCGGCAAAGTCACCTGCCCCACCAAAAGCAGCCGCCACGCCAGCCAAACCTGCTGCTCCGGCCATTCCCACCGAAACTGAAATCAAGGCCCTGCTGACCAAAAACACCTGCACGGCCTGTCATCAGAAAGACAAGAAGCAGGTGGGTCCTGCCTATGTGGATGTGGCCAAGCGGAACTATACTCCCGAGAAAATCGTGGAGCTGATCTACAATCCCAAGCCGGAAAACTGGCCGGATTATGCGACACCGATGGCCCCGATGCCTCAGGTACCGCGGGAGGAAGCCCTGAAGATTGCAAGATGGATTAATTCATTGAAGTGAAAAGAAAAAAACCGGAGTGATCGCTTCGGTTTTTTTTGTGGGGAAGGTGGACCTCATAGAATCGGTCCTGAATATTCATGGAATAGATCAAGAGCGCCTTATTTCAATTTGAAGGGTTAGAATTTGCTGTTTTCTAAGGTCAATAGAGGAATGCAAAGCAAGAATTGCATTTAGAAAAGGTTTTTTTAAATTCATCCTTAAACTTTTTCAGACCATGAAAACGATTTTTATCAGGAACGCTGAAATTAAAATGAAGCCTGTCGCTTTGTTGGAATTTCCGTTTGACCAGCAACTGATCGATCTGGTGAGGACAATTCCCGGGTCAGCATGGCAGCCGGACTTAAGAGCATGGGCAATTCCCTATTCAGATGAACTGATCAGTCAATTACTTCCACTATTCAGGGGAAAAGCCTGGCTGGACTATACGGAATTCAAACGGGTAAAAGTGGAACTTAAACCTGCGCCAATTTCGCTACCGGAACTATCCGAAAAGCTAGTCGGAGAAATCGGAAAATTTTCAGACTGGATGCGCAATCTGCGGTATTCCGAATCCACTATAAAAAACTACAGTCAGGGAATTGGATTGTTTTTCAGATTTATGGGAAACAAAAATCCCGAACTAATTACCAATGAGGACTTGGAACTATTCAATAAAGATTATATCATTAGTAATAAATACTCGGCATCGTTTCAGTCGGGGGTGATCAATGCAGTCAAACTCTTTTTTTCAAACCGGCTAAATCGAAAACTGGAACCAGCACTGATCGAACGACCGAAGCAACCGAGGATTCTGCCACATGTACTAAGCAAAGAAGAAGTGAAAGCCATCTTACAAGCCCACCAAAATATCAAGCATCGCGCCATGCTGAGCCTGATTTATGCCTGTGGGCTTAGAAGGAGTGAATTGTTAAACCTGAAAATTAATGATATCGATTCCAAACGGGGAACAGTAAGAATTCACCGAGGCAAAGGAGCCAAGGATCGAGTCGTTCCGATCAGTGAAAAAATACTGGAATTGCTGCGGGAATACTATAAATACGATTATCCAAAAGAGTATTTGTTTGAGGGAGAAAAATTGGGGGAGAAATACAGCGAAGGAAGTATTCAAAAGGTACTCAAATCGGCATTAGTAAAAGCAAAAATAAGGAAGCCGGTAACACTTCATTGGTTAAGACATTCATACGCCACGCATCTTTTAGAAAGTGGTACTGACCTTCGGTTTATTCAGGAATTATTGGGACATAATTCGAGTAAAACAACTGAAATCTACACCCACGTCAGTCAAAAGAGTCTTCAAAAGATCAAAAGTCCATTTGATGATCTTTAGAAAATAACATAGCAAAAAGGTGCATCTATGCAGCCATAATTGGTCAATAAAAATACCAAAGGTGCACAAATAAACAAGTTGAACTAAACCGACTGCGTCGGCAGTCCATTTCAAAGCAGGACGTATTGTTCTCATTTTGAGGCATAAAGCTTATTTTTATTCCATGTTTCATTCTAAATCTTAATCAATCATGGAAAAAAAAGCCTCAGACAGCGTAT
>NZ_JAUXYL010000027.1 GCF_030694375.1 Algoriphagus sp. | reverse complement strand
AAAAGCCTTTGGAGCAATCCAGAGGCTTTTTTGCGTTTAAACCCTCCCTGTTTTGAAGGGAAGAAGCAGGAGCGAAACAGAAATACAAGCCTGACAGGATTTAGATCGCTCGCATCAGGTCAAACTCATCCAAGCTTGGTCCGGTTACTTCTTGGGTCAGGTATGCTGAGCGCGCTCTGCTTGAATCTATTGCCTTCTTATTATTCAAAAGAATTTGGTGACAATTGATTGTCTCTGAGTTAAGGTTTCTTGGTTTACTTAATGCTTAATTTTCTAGTGGAGACCGTATGAAACTATTTTTCGGAGTCTTTGAAATTTAAAATCCTGATTTTTATCATAATTCTTAACCACATAAGTCAGGCAACGCTGAAAAATCAAAATTTAGCTTTGGGTATAAAAACAACCCATGGAACTAAAATCACCACAAGCCCTGAGATTTGGTTTGCCTGAGGAAATTGTAAAGGAATTTTTCTATGAAAAATTACCTCCATCTTTTGCCCCGTCAATTCCTGAACTCGGGATTTACAGGCAAGAAGGTGATCCAACGCTGTTTGCCTTAGACTTATTCAAAACGCTTGAATGGTTGCATGATAAAGATTATCCTCGGCCCTTGGGGAATGAAGTTTGTTCAATTCCTGTTATGCTTTCTGTTCCTGATTTTTCAACAGAGCATTTATTGTTTCATTTTGATGGATCACCAAATTCTGTGGAACTGATTCGAAAATTCATCGATCTCTTCGGAGATTTGATAAAGGAAAGTAAAGCTACTATCATCTCACCCAACTTTATTCCCAAATCCAAAATTCGGGAAGAACGCGAAATTATTCAGTTAGTCACTTCTAATACAAAGGAAACCAGTTTTATAAAATTCAATTTTTCCAGAATTGGAGATTTTTGGTCTTATGGAGTTAAGAATGATTGTACACTCCTTGTGACGACGAAAAATTACCAGGCAGAATTAGCCAAAGTGCTTTTTCATTTCTACCAAGGAAAAATTTGGAGTAATAAGTTATCCTTTTACCTCTCGGTGTAAGTCATGGCTTTCAATGATTTTAGTCATGTTTTTTCAATCAGTGTCAGGGTAATTTTATAAAAATATTTCAGAATGCATCCAGTATTACCTTCAGAAATCCAATCCAAATGCTACCATTGCGGAGAGAGCTGTGAGCAGGAATTCATTTCAGTTGAAGATAAAAAATTCTGCTGTCAGGGATGTAAACTGGTGTATGAAGTTTTGACTCAAAACGATCTCTGCGAATACTATGAACTTGATGCAAATCCTGGAAAGAGTCAAAAAGATAATTCTAGGTTAAAAAATAGATTTGACTATTTAGATGATTTAGATGTTGGGCAGAAATTATTGGATTTCAAAAACGACTTAGAAAGTCATATTACTTTTTACATCCCTTTAATTCACTGTGCATCTTGTATATGGCTTTTGGAAAACTTATTCCAAATCAATAAATCTATATTTAGTAGCCGAGTTGATTTTATTAAAAAGAAAGTTCAGGTCAAGTTTCTTCATGATCAAATCAGTTTAAAAGAGGTAGTAAGTCTCCTTTCTTCTCTCGGATATGAACCCAAGATTAATCTTTCGGACTTAGATCATAAGTCCAAAAATCCAGTGGATCGCAAGACCCTGACCAAACTGGGAGTTGCAGGTTTTTGCTTTGGAAATATGATGCTATTCAGTATGCCTGAGTATTTTTCTGAAGCAGAATTGCTTGGCGAAGGGTTTAAAAGATTATTTGATTACCTCAATGTAGTCCTTTCGCTTCCGATTGTATTTTATTCAGCAAGTGATTATTACACGTCTGCTTGGAACGCTATCCGCCAGCGTAAAATCAATATGGATGTCCCCATAGTATTGGGAATTATTGCCTTTTTTCTTTATTCCCTTTGGGAGATTTTTGTTCAGGGAAATGCCGGATACATGGACAGCCTTGGGGGTTTGCTTTTCTTTCTACTATTAGGGAAAGTTTACCAGCAAAAGACCTTTGCTACGCTTGAATTTGACCGGGATTATAAGTCCTATTTTCCAATCGCTGTAACTCGCCTTATACAAGATCGAGAAGAAGTGATTCCACTTTTTAAGCTTCAGGTAGGTGATGTCGTTTTGGTCCGGGATGAAGAATTGATCCCCGCGGATGCCCTGTTATTGAGTGATCAAGCTGATATCGATTACAGCTTTGTGACAGGGGAAGAAGTACCGATTCCCAAGCGGAAAGGGGAGTTGATTTACGCTGGTGGAAGACAAAAAGGTGAACCCATTTTGTTGACTATTCAAAAATCTCCCTCTCAGGGCTACCTTACGGATTTGTGGAATAATGAGTCTTTTGAGAAATCCAACAAACGTCTTTTGGAGCCTTTGGCAAATCGAATCAGTGGAGTCTTTACCTGGACAGTGCTCAGCATTGCGCTTGTTGCATTTGTTTTCTGGATGGGCAAGGATCTCTCTATTGCGGTGAAAGCCTTTACCACTGTCCTAATTGTAGCCTGCCCCTGTGCACTTTCCATGTCGACTCCATTTACTTTGGGCAATACCCTGAGAATATTCGGTAAAGGGAAATTTTACCTTAAAAATGCAGCTGTAGTCGAAAGACTTGCCCTATTGGATACTGTTGTCTTTGACAAAACCGGGACCTTGACTGATCCTGCAAATGCTTCCATTGAATATTTTGGGGAGCCACTCTCAGCTGAAACCAAGTCAATTATCAAAGCGATGGTAGCTCGATCTACACATCCGCTTAGTAACAGAATTAATCTTTTTTTAGGCAAAATTCATCCGGTTCATTTGGAAAAAGTTCAGGAATTAAAAGGGGCTGGAGTTTTAGCTGTTTACAAAAACCAAGAATTCCGTCTGGGTTCGAAAAGCTTCACCGGTGTGAAGGGCGATCATTTTTCAGAAGGCGGAAATCATGTTTTCCTTAATGTGGAAGGAGTCAACTTGGGCTATTTTCACATTCAGTCCGGGTTGAGAAATGGGGCATCTAAGGTGGTAAAAGGACTAGCGGAGAACTATGAACTCCATGTACTTTCGGGGGATCATGCACATGAAAGGGAGTCTTTGGCTCTTCAACTTTCATCTGAGCTTAAGTTCAACTTTGAGCAAAGTCCTACAGACAAACTTAACTACCTAAAAGCACTCAATATCAAGGGGAAGAACACATTGATGATAGGAGATGGACTCAATGATGCAGGGGCACTTCAAGAAAGTCAGGTAGGGATAGCAATTACAGACCGAGTCAGTCATTTTTCTCCTGCAAGTGATGCCATACTCGATGCAGAATCTTTTGTCAGAATTCCAAATTTCCTTGCCTTTGCCCGAAATAGCCGATTGATAATCAAAGCCAGTTTTGGACTGAGCTTTTTATATAATATTCTAGGGATCAGTCTAGCAGTTCAGGGACTACTCAGCCCTGTTCTCTGCGCTATTCTAATGCCTCTGAGCAGTATTTCAGTGGTGGTCTTTACGACATTGGCTACCAATTTCATGGGGGTTCGCAAGAGTCTCATTCATTTAAACAAACACTAATATGGAAGTCATTTTCATACTCATTGCAGTGAGTCTCATCCTGGCAGTCACGTTTTTATTCCTCTTTTTCAGAGCAATGAAAGACGGGCAGTTTGACGATAGCTACACTCCTTCTATCCGAATTTTATTTGAAAATCAGCCTAAAAAATCAAAAAAAGATCAACCAAAAAAAACCAAGTCCTATGAATGATTCTACTTTGGAACGGTTCCACTATGACAATAAAATTGTCAAGTACTTCAGTGCCGCTACGATTATCTGGGGTCTAGTTGGTATGTTAGTGGGGCTACTCGCCGCCACCCAGCTTTTCCTTCCTGAGGCCAATTTGGGTAATCCCTACACTACATTTGGAAGGATTCGCCCGCTGCATACCAATGCAGTCATCTTCGCTTTTGTGGGTAACGCAATTTTCGCAGGGATTTATTATTCCATGCCAAGGCTGCTCAAAACACCGATGTGGAACAGCATGCTCAGTTGGTTCCACTTTTGGGGCTGGCAACTAATTATCGTAGCAGCTGCTATCACTTTGCCTTTGGGACTAACTACTTCCAAAGAATATGCGGAGTTGGAGTGGCCTATTGATATCGCAATTGCCATTGTTTGGGTAGCATTCGGTGCAAATATGATCGGTACGCTGATTAAGCGTAGAGAACGGCATATGTATGTAGCTATTTGGTTCTATTTAGCATCATTTGTTACAGTTGCAGTGCTCCATATTTTCAATTCGTTTGAGCTGCCAGTTTCATTTATGAAGAGTTACTCCGGCTATGCCGGTGTGCAGGATGCTCTAGTACAGTGGTGGTATGGACACAATGCTGTCGCATTCTTTCTTACGACTCCATTTTTGGGATTGATGTATTATTTCTTACCAAAAGCTGCAAATCGACCGGTTTATTCATATAAGCTATCTATTGTCCACTTTTGGTCGCTGATCTTCCTCTATATGTGGGCGGGTCCTCACCATTTGCTTTACACAGCGCTGCCAGAGTGGGCTCAAGTATTGGGAACAGTATTTTCAGTGATGCTTATCGCTCCTTCTTGGGGTGGTATGGTCAATGGACTTTTGACATTAAGAGGAGCTTGGGACAAAGTTAGGACCGAACCCGTTTTGAAATTTTTGGTGGTAGCTATTACAGCTTATGGTATGGCCACTTTTGAAGGGCCGATGTTGTCACTCAAAAATGTAAATGCTATAGCCCACTACACAGACTGGATAGTAGGGCACGTGCACATTGGTGGACTTGGCTGGAATGGCTTCCTGACTTTTGGAATGCTGTATTGGATGTGGCCAAGACTTTTCAAAACGACTTTGTACTCTACAAAACTTGCGAATACGCACTTTTGGCTCGGAACACTGGGTATTATTTTCTACGCGCTTCCACTTTATGTCTCAGGGCTGACTCAATTTCTGATGCTGAAAGAATTCAATGAAGCGGGTCGTCTAGCATATCCAAATTTCCTGGAAACTGTGATCCAAATCGTTCCGATGTATATACTTCGTGCTTTTGGTGGAGTACTTTACCTAAGTGGTGCCATTGTGATGATGTACAATATGTGGAAGACCGCGAAGCAAGGTGTTTTCCAGGAGACAGAAGAAGATCAAGCACCTGCCTTGGCCAAAGCATACAACCCTAGCGGTGAGTTCTGGCACAGAGCATGGGAAAGAAAGCCTGTATTCTTTACCATTTTGGCAACTCTTGCGATTGCCATAGGAGGTGCCATTGAAATCATTCCTACGATTTTGATAAAATCCAATGTGCCTACAATCAGTGCTGTAAAACCATACACACCACTCGAATTAGAGGGACGGGACCTTTATATAGCCAACGGTTGCGTGGGTTGCCACTCTCAGATGATCCGACCTTTCAGATCAGAGACCGAACGATATGGAGAATATTCCAAAGCCGGTGAATTCGTCTATGACCGTCCTTTCCTCTGGGGCTCCAAGCGAACCGGCCCGGATCTTCATCGAATCGGCGGAAAGTATCCTGACAGCTGGCATTATTACCACATGACTGATCCGAGATCAATGTCCCCTGGTTCTTTGATGCCTCCTTATCCTTGGATGGCTACCAATGAACTGGATAATTCGGATTTACCTGCAAAAATCAGAACCCTTCAAAAACTGGGCGTTCCTTATCCCGAAGGATTTGATCAGGAAGCGACTGCTGATTACGATGCCCAAGCAGCCAAAGTGGTTGCAAACCTTAAAGAGGCAGGTGTCGAGGTCGGTCCGAATACTGAAATTGTCGCCTTGATAGCTTATCTACAGCGAATGGGTACAGATATCAAACAATCCTCCGCATCCAACCAATAACCATTGAAGCCATGTATAAAGAAATTCTTAGATCAATCGACAACATAGAGATCTATCCGATCATTTCATTGATCATCTTCTTGCTGTTTTTTGTGGGGATGTTTATCTGGGTGGTGAGAACACCCAAAGACCATATTAAACACATGGAATCTCTCCCTTTTGACGACCAAGAATCAACCATCAATCAGCCATGAAGAAGCTATTTTCATTACTCGCAATTTTGGGGCTTACGACTTTTCCAGTCTGGGCACAAGCTGAAGAATCAAATTGGTATACCAAATTACAAGCCATGGATTCTGGTCAGTTGACGCTTTTGGTGATTTTAGGGATTGTACTAGGCGTCATCGTTCTCCTGTTGATTTTGATGGTTTATCTCATGTCTTTCATAGCGGCAGTGCTCCGCAAGGAAGATCCAAGTTTGGCTAATCAGCCTTCTTGGTGGGATTCCTTCAAAGAACGTTTTGTGACAGGACAAGTGGATGAAGTCGGAGGCAAAGCAGAAAAAGCCAAAATGATGGCCGATCACTCCTACGATGGAATTACTGAATTGGATAATTTCATGCCTCCCTGGCTTCAGGGCGTATTTGTGGGGACGGTTATTTTTGCGGTTGTTTATTTCGTCAACTATTCAGTGTTGGGAAATGGCCCCACAGGAGTAGAGGAATATGAAGAAGAATTGCGTATCGAAGCAGTTGCCGCTGAAGTCCGAAAAGCCAATATGGTAGCAGGGATTGATGAGAATACGGTAGTATTTGATGAATCAGCGACAGCCTTGGCCTCAGGAAAGACCATTTTCGAAACCAATTGTGCAGCATGTCATGCATCTGACGGAGGTGGCGGTGTTGGGCCAAACCTTACGGATGAGTATTGGATTCATGGTGGATCTATTGCTGATGTTTTCAAAATTATCAAATATGGTGTCGTAGAAAAAGGGATGATTCCTTGGCAAGATCAGCTGAGTCCTGAGCAAATGCAGCAAGTTTCTTCTTATATTCTTGCCATGAAAGGCACCTCACCTGCTGTTCCTAAAGAACCTCAGGGCGAGCGCTATGCCCCAACTTCTGAAGAGAAAGCACCTGTGACTGATAGCACATCTGTTGTTGCATCGATAGAGTAAATTTATCACTGCCGGGAGATTTTCTCTCGGCAGTATTTTGCTTAAACTATGGCTAAGAAGAACCAAAACCCACATTTGAACCCGGAAAGTTTCCGGGACGCACTCGCCACTGTCAAAGAAGACGGAAAGCGAAATTGGGTGTATCCAAAAAAGGTTTCCGGTTATTTTTATAGATACCGGACCTATCTGTCATGGGTTTTATTGGCGATTTTGTTTGCTGGCCCCTTTATTCAAGTTAATGGCAGGCCATACATGCTTTTCAATATTTTCGAACGAAAGTTCATCATCTTTGGAGCTGCATTTTGGCCCCAGGATACACACTTGTTGATTTTTCTCCTTCTGATATTCTTTGTGTTCATTATTTTGTTCACCGTTGTCTTTGGAAGGGTTTGGTGCGGTTGGGCATGCCCCCAAACACTTTTCATGGAGATGGTTTTTCGTAAAATCGAATACCTGATTGAAGGGGATGCCAATCAGCAGAGAACCTTAAATGAGTCACCTTGGAATGCTGAGAAAGTAATAAAAAAGGGACTGAAAATCAGTGTTTTCGCCTTGATATCCTTAATGATAGGGCATTTGGTAATGGCATACTTGATTGGAATTGATCAGGTGAAAGAAATTGTTTCCAAACCGCCCACTGAAAACATGGCCGGGTTTATCGGACTTGTTGCATTTTCAGGAATTTTCATGTTGGTATTTTCTTGGTTTAGAGAGCAAGCTTGCCTGGTTGTTTGTCCTTATGGCAGGCTTCAGGGGGTTCTTTTGGATAACAACAGTATCAATGTCTTGTATGATTATGTACGAGGAGAACCACGGACTCCAATCCGGAAAAATGAAGTGGCACCAGCGCCAAAGGGTGACTGTATCGATTGTGGTCTTTGTGTTCAGGTTTGTCCCACCGGTATTGATATCCGAAATGGAACCCAGATGGAATGTGTCAGTTGTACCGCATGCATCGACGCATGTGATGAGGTGATGATCAAAGTAGATAGACCGGTTGGACTGATTCGTTATGCATCTGAAAACAGTATTAAACAAGGCTTTCAAAAATTGCTAACCGGTAGAGTCAAAGGATATACCGTGGTCCTTTTAGTATTAGTGGCTGCATTTATTGCCCTCATAGCTACCAGAGAGGATTTGGAGGGGACGATAACACGTTTTCCCGGAATGACCTATCAGCAACGGGAAGCTGGTATGGTTTCCAATCTCTATAATATCACTTTGATCAACAAAACCTTTGAACCGCAGCGTGTGGACATTAAGGCAATGGCTGAGGGGATGAAGGTTGAAATCGTAGGGGCTACGGAATGGGTTTTGGAGCCTCAAACAAAGTTTGAAGGCAGGTTCTTCTTGGTAAGGGACCAATCTTCGGTAAAAATACCTCAGGAGAAGGTGATGCTTCAGCTCTTCAGTGAAGGGCGGGAATTTGATGAGATTCAAACAAACTTTATGGCGCCGGTGGGTGTCAAAAAATAACAGAAACTATGGATTGGGGAAAAGGAATTCTATTGACCATCATTGCCTTCGTTGGCTTCATTTTGACTTTGGTAGTCATTTCAGTAAGGCAGGATGATATCCATCTTGTCACTGAGAATTATTACGAAAAGGAGATCAAATATCAGGATCAGATAGATCGAGAGACTTCTGCAGCAGGACTGGACCGGGAAGTTTTGCTTTTTGATTCCCAATCAAAAAGTATGGTTTTGGATCTTCCTGTGGGGGCGAAGGGGAATTTGCAGCTTTTCCGACCATCTGATGCCAGATTGGATCAGGAACTTGCTCTGGACATTCAGGAGGAAGGAAAGACTACTGTGTCTCTTGATAAATTAAAATCGGGATACTGGAAAGTTCAATTGACGTGGACTGAAAATGGCACAGACTTTTATCAGGAAAAGAAAATAAGTCTCTGATGCTTTGGACGGCTTTGGTTTTGGGATTTTTAGGATCATTTCATTGCATTGGAATGTGTGGCCCTATTGCCTTGGCTGTCGGGGGAAACAAGGGACAGACTTTCCTTTGGAACAAAATCATTTACAATTTGGGTCGAAGTTTGACCTACGCTTTTCTGGGTTTGATTATTGGGAGTTTAGGTTTTTCCTTGTCGTTGGCAGGAGTGCAGCAAGGAATCTCAATCACAATGGGGGTTTTGGTTGTTTTGCTCTCTGTTAGTTATAAAAAAGCAGATCGATTTTTGACAATTCCGGCACTTTCGGGTGTAGTCACTTGGGTCAAAAGTCACCTTGCCCGTAACCTCAAATCAGGAAGCAAGCTTGCTTTTTTTGCCACAGGAATAGTTAATGGGCTTTTGCCATGCGGGATGGTTTACATGGCTTTGGTGGTAGCGATGGGGATGCAAAGTCCGCTTTTAGGAGCCACTTACATGTTCTTTTTTGGTATTGGGACAATTCCCATGTTACTTGGGTTGATGGTGTCCGGAAGTCTTTTACCTGCGATCCGTAGACAGCAATTCCAAAAGGCTATCCCATATTTAGGGATTTTGATTGGAGTATTAATGGTCTTTCGTGGACTTGGACTCGGGATTCCAGGTTTCAGTCCTGAATTGGCCACTTTTGATTATGGAGCACAGCAAGTTGAGATTACCATGTGTCATTAATTAGATAGACTTACTGAAGGTGGGTTTTTGCGCTTTAGAAGCGATCATTCTCATATCAAACAGCATACAAATATTCCTTACCACCGCCATCCCTTCAGATGTGACCGAAATAGTGCCTTCATCTATCCTGACCAAGCCCTCCTCCTCCATTTCAAAGAGGGATTGCATGTTTTCGAGCGGTAACTTCTCCCATATTGAAAAGGGAACATTAGCCCTTCCTTGGCAGATCAAATCCATAATCAATTTCCGGGTGACCTTATCTTCTTCTGTTTGAATGTGGCCCTTGATGACAGGGAGTCTGTTTTCCTTCAGAATTTGCTCATAGGATAAGCTGTTTTTTTCATTTTGGGCAAAGCCCAATCCAATATCACTGATACTACTTGATCCTAATCCAATGAGCATTTCCGAAGGAGAGGTGGTGTAGCCCATAAAATTACGATGCAGGTTACCTGATCTTTTTGCTTTGCAAAGTGGATCATCCGGCAAAGCGAAGTGATCCATTCCAACCTCTTCATAGCCCATTTCAATCAGCATTTTTTTTCCAGCATCATATAGTGCTCTTTTTTCTCGCTCATTGGGAAGGAAGGCTTCAAAGCTTTTTTGGGCCGGAAATGCAGATGGCAAATGTGCATAGCTGTAAAAGGCGATTCGATCAGGCTTTAATTCATACACCCGATCAAAGGTTTCTTTTAGGGTTTCCAAAGTTTGGTGCGGTAATCCATAAATTAAATCGAAATTCACCGAGGTATAGCCGAGTTTTCGGGCATTTTCAGTTGCTTCCCTGACTTTTTCAAATGGTTGAATTCTGTGAATGGCTTTTTGAACAGTCAGATCAAAATCCTGAATCCCATAACTCACTCGATTAAATCCTAATCGAGCTAATTCCTGCAGATGACCAAAAGTTGTGTTGTTTGGATGTCCTTCAAAGCTGAATTCGTGATCCGGTAAAACTTCGGCTGATTTTAAAATCTTTGAGATCAGAAAATTGAGATTTTGTGCCGAAAAAAAAGTTGGAGTACCTCCGCCCAAGTGAATTCCCGCGATTTTTGGTAAGTCTTCAAAGAGACCCAAATAATGCGACCATTCTCTGATTACAGCCTCGAGGTATGGGTCTTCGACGTCATGATTCTTTGTAATTCGCTTGGTACATCCACAATAAGTACATAGACTTTCGCAAAATGGCAAATGGATATAGAGCGTAAGCCCCTCCTTGCTCCCCGTCATCTTGAAGGCTTTCCTCACCAGATTTTCCCATCCCGATGAACTTAGCTCCTCCTCCCAAAGCGGTACTGTGGGGTAGGAAGTATATCTTGGGACAGGGCGATTATATTTTTGGACAAGTATTGGGGACAATGCCATCGATCAGTATTTTAATCAAAGATGTACATAAGCTCTTGGCTTTTAAGTGACCTAAATAATATCTAAACCTGACTTTTATCAGGCTTTTTGAGCCGCCACTTCAGCTAAAATTTATTATCAAAATCCAGAAGATTCTTTTTAAATTTTGACCAAATCATTCGCTCTATGTACAGCGGTTTAAAAAAAATTGGCTTCTTCAGCGCATTGATCCTGCCTGCTTTACTTGTCTCAGGGTATTATCTGGGAGGGTTCAATCTTTGGCTGATTCATGGGTTTGTTTTTGTGTTAGTCCCCTTGATGGATTATGTGATTAGTACCGATACTTCCAATGTCCCCAAGGAAGCGATAAGCCGCATGACTAAGGCGTATTTTTACAAACTTGTCACCTTTATTTGGGTCTATGTACAACTTGCAGTTTTGATTTGGGGGTTTTATGTGGTGAGTACAGCCGATTTTGTAGGGTGGGAGTGGTTGGCTTTTACTTCCGGTATGGCCTTGGTCACTGGTGGGATCGGGATTACAGTTGCTCATGAATTGGGGCATAAAGCTGAAAAAATCGAGCAGGTTTACGCGCAAATTTTGCTGATGACGGTGTCTTATATGCACTTTTTTATAGAACATAATCGTGGACACCATGTCCGGGTGGCAACTGCAGAGGACCCTGCGACGAGCCGTTTTGGAGAGAATTTCTATTCGTTTTGGCTCAGGTCGGTGAAAGATGGATACCTCAGTGCGTGGGAATTAGAACGAGAGCGACTATCAAAAAGGGGCTGTCCATTCTTTTCCTGGAGCAATCAAATGATCTGGTTTCAGGTTTTACCAATTGCATTTGCAGGTTTGGGATTTCTTGTTTTTTCAATGTTACAGGACAGATGGGTATGGGAAGTTCCCGTATTCTTCTTTGCCCAAAGTCTCCTTGCTTTCTCCTTGTTGGAGGCGGTGAATTATCTGGAACATTATGGAATGGAAAGGAAAAAACTGCAAACTGGATTTTACGAAAAAGTGACTCCACTTCATTCTTGGAATGCCAGCCAAAGAGTCAGTAATTTTCTTTTATTTCAGCTTCAGCGGCATTCTGACCACCATGCTTTTGCATTCAAGCGGTATCAGATCTTGAATCACTACGACGAAAGTCCACAGCTTCCGGCTGGATACTCGGCAATGATCTTGGTGGCTTTTTTCCCTCCACTTTGGTTTTCATTAATGAATCCTCGCTTAGAAAAATGGAAAGAAATGCGGATTTCCTGATTAATCCAGAAGGAAATTATTGAAGAATGTGCTCTTCAAAGCCAGCCAAATAAGGAAAAACAGCATTGCCCAAAAGAGATATATCCGATAATAATCTGCGGTCTCTTTGTATCGATTTTCCTGAATCTCTGCTTTTTCCAAAACGTCAATTCGATCAAAAATCTGCTGAAGGGTGTTTCCGTCAGCAGCCCTATAGAATTCTCCGTTTCCGATTCTGGCAATTTCCCGAAGGGTAGTCTCATCAAGATAACTCTCAACCATTTGTGGTCTTCCAAAAAAGTCGGTTCCATAAGGGACCATTCCGTCTTTGCCTACTGCGATAGTGTAGATCTTGATATTGAAAGCGGAGGCAAGTTGGGCCGCAAACAGGGGGTCGACATTGCCCGCGTTACTTTCCCCGTCAGAAAGGAGAATCATCACCTTTGAAGGAGTTTCGCTATCCTTCAGGCGATTGGTCCCTGCTGCGATGGCAGAACCAATGGCAGTGCCCTTGGGCTCGATCATGTCAAAGGAAATATCCGCAATCAAGGCTGTCAACAGTTCGTAATCATTGGTCAATGGGGCCAAAGAATAGGCTTCTCCTGCGAATATCACCATGCCAATTCGATCTCCGAATCGACCATTTATAAAATCCACAGCTGTGCTTTTGGCTGCTTCAAGCCGATTGGGCCTAAAATCCTGCAAATCCATTGATTCAGAAATATCCAGTACCAAAAGAATATCTATTCCTTCGGTAAACTGCTCTACCCGCTCATTGCTTCGCTGTGGGCGTGCCAATGCGATGACTATGCCCAACAGTGCCAAAAAGAAAAATCCGGTAGGGACGAGTCGCAAATAGGTCCAAGGATTACCTCTGGCCACTCGTTTGGGAAGCGAAAGTTCCAAAACCGGATTTTTCAAAAACTTGATACCTTTTCGCAAGAGAATCAGGAGTGGAATCATCCAAAGCAAATTCAACAGGATGGGGTTATCCCATTCATAGGTTTTGAAGGTCTCCGGAAGAAACCATGACCAATCAAAAAACTCAGCGACTTGCTTTCTCATTTCTGATTCGGTTTAATTTTTCCTGATACTTAGATTTGGCCACCTCCAATAAATAATTTGTTGCTTCTCCTGTTTTCGCCTCCTTACCGGCATAAATGATCATATCGATTGACCGAAGTGCCTGGAATATTTCCTTATCGTCGAGGGCCTCTGCTATTTCACTTGAGGTCCATTCTTGAAAAGGGAGATCAGTAATGCTTTCAAGATATCCTTTCCAAAGTCCAACGACCTCATCAGCCAATTCCAAAGCTGGATTTTGAGCCAGTAATCCGGTTAGTTTTTTCCATTTGCGCTCAAACTGAATCCACCTGAGTTTTTCGCGGTTTTTCTGGAATAAGGCTTTGATTCGCTTCGCAAAAAGTAAAGCAAGTCCACCAAGTAGGAGAAGTATTCCCGCTGTAATTACTGAAGCAAGGAGCCAGTTGAAAGTGGTTTCAATAGGTTGATAGACATTGTTTTCCTGAAAAACAGGCTGTTCAGGGATTGAGTCGAGCACTAATTTTAGCTTCAGTTCGGCTTCTGTGGAGAAATACGTGACGCTATCGTATCTGCTCAATTCATAGACAGGCAAGGAAAGAAAAATACTGGGATCCAGAGAAAAATTGGAAACGTAGTAAATCGCGCTATCCAAAGTTTCACCTTCTCGAGTTTGAGACATGAAAGTTTTCTTTTCCAGTAATACTAAAGGAGAGAAATCAAAGGTGGAATCCGGGAAGATCAACTGAGCGGATTCGGGGTGACGGACTTTTAATACAAAACCTACACGCTCACCAAGCCTGGCTGAATCCTGAGTGAAATAGCCATCCACTTGCACAGATTGTGCAAAGGATGATATACTTAAGCCCAGAAATAGGAGAAAAACACCGATTCTACCCACGTTTCATTCGTTTGTTTCGGTACTTAAAAAGGTCGATAAGTGGCCCTACGATATCCTGAGTGGTATCCATCGCAAGATAATTGATCTGATTTTTTTTACAGATATCCTTCAGATATTCCCGCTCGGTGGTAAAGGTTTCGGATATTCTTTTCGAAAAACTGCCAAACGCCGTGTTTACCCATGTAGTTTTTCCTTTCTCTTTATCATAGATTGGAATTATACCAAGTGAAGGTAAGGCAGATTCTCTAGGGTCGGTAAGTTGAATTGCCACGACGTCATGACGTTCTGCCAAAGCGCGAAAAGGCCGCTCGTAGTCTTGATCTATGAAATCTGAAATGATAATGATGATGCTTCGCTTCTTTATAAGATTCAGCGCAAAGGTAAACATCCCGTTGAGGTTTGTTCTTAAACTTTTATTTTGATGGTCAAATATTCCACGGATGATCTTGACCCCTTGCTTACTGCCTTTGGATGGGAGAATTAGCTTTTCCTGCTCATCTGAATAGGAAATAAGTCCGATTTGGCTTCCTTCATAAACAGCTGCGAGCGTCAATACCCCTGCTATTAATTTTCCCTGGTCAATTTTTTTATTTCCTTGCTGCCCGATGTCCTGACTGCCTGAAATATCCAAAAGAAAATAGACGGACTGTTCTTTTTCTTCACGGAAGGTCTTCACAAAGGTCCCGTGACCTTTTGCAGACACTTTCCATTCGATGGTCCTGATATCATCTCCGTACTGATATGGCCGTAAATCGTCAAATTCAAGCCCAGATCCTTTGAAAAGAGATTGGTATTCCCCTTGGAGATGGTTGTTGGCCACCTTCCTGATCATTATTTCGTATTTTCTAAGCTTGTTGAACAGCTGATCCATGCCAGAGATTTGAACTGGCTAAGTTAAAGTCTTGAACTGAATTATAAAATTTGAGTTAGGTAATCGGTCAGGTCATTATCAGTTAAAAAAACCTAATTTTAAGCCGTGAAACGAATTCTTACCCTTTTGCTTTTTCTGACGCTCTTCAGTAGTTGTGATCGCTACACTACGCCCTCTGGCATTTTGTCTGAGAATGAGTTGGTCAATGTGCTGATAGATATCCAGTTGACCGAAGGAATTGTAAGTGCACTTCCCATTCCCTATGATTCTTCCCAGATCCTTTATTCGCTGATGGAGAAAGATGTTTTTATTAAACATGGCGTTGAAGATTCGGTTTTCACCAGAAGTATGCTGTACTACCTGGAGGATGCCAAAAAAATGGACCGAATCTATGCCCGAGTGATCGATTCGCTTGTGGTAAGAGAATCTGTTCCGGAAAAAAAGGAGGATTTATTCTAATGCTTTACCCATCCAATCTCGATCAAAAGATCAATTTTGTCAAAATCAAAGACTTGCTCAAGGCGGAATGCACTTCTTCTTTGGGTCAGGACTATGTGGAAAAGGTTGCTTTTTCTTCAGATTATAACCTTGTCCAGCGGCTTTTAGACCAAACCGAAGAGTTTAGACAGATTCTCATAGCAGGTGAGGTTTTTCCAAACTCCAATTTCACCAATCTTCAGCCTTTTCTTGAAAAAGCCAAGCTGGAAGGAGCTTTTTTGGATCAGGAGGAATTCTACGAAGTAAAGCTTGCGCTTCAAACCCTAAAAGGCTGTGTTACTTTTTTCCAAAATCATGGAGAAAAATATCCAACCCTTAGCGCGCTATTGGGACTTCTGCTCGATCTGGACATGAATCTCCTCAAAGCAATTGATCTGATCATCGATGAGAAAGGGAAGATTCGTAGCAATGCCAGCAAAGAATTGCAACTGATCAGAACTCAGCTTTTGTATGAGGAAGGAAGGCTGCGAAAAGTGATGGAGCGGATTTTCAAAGAAGCGCGTGCCAAAGGATTAACCCCTGATGATGCCTCCATGACCATACGAAGTGGTCGGATGGTGATTCCTGTGTCTGCTGAAAACAAGCGAAAGCTCAGAGGATTTATCCATGACGAATCGGCCACGGGTCAGACCGTATTCATGGAGCCTGAGGAAGCGCTCGACATCAATAATGAAATCCGTGACCTGGAATACATGGAGCGTCGGGAGATCATCCGGATTTTGACTCGACTCACAGATCAGCTTAGGCCTGCAATTCCCGCTTTGCGCAAGGCAACCAACTTCCTTGGGTTAATGGATTTTATCCGTGCCAAAGCAAAGTTTGCCCAAAAGACAGACAGCTGCAGACCTGAATTGGTCAAAGAGCGAATACTGAGTTGGAATCGGGCAAGGCATCCAATCTTGGAGATGGCGCTCAAATCTCAAGGGAAAAAAATTGTTCCCATAGATATCAAGCTGGGTGGTCACGAGCGGCTACTGGTGATATCCGGACCAAATGCAGGGGGGAAATCTGTCACCTTAAAGACTGTGGCACTGCTTCAATACATGTTGCAGTGTGGACTGTTGATACCGGTTCATCCGGATTCCAAGAGTTCGCTTTTCGATAATTTCTTTATTGATATCGGTGACGAGCAAAATCTGGAAAATGACCTGAGTACATACAGCTCGCACCTGATGAGCATGAAGCATTTCACCCAATTTGCCAATAAGAAAACTATCCTTTTTATTGACGAATTTGGTACAGGCACAGAGCCCCAATTTGGAGGGGCGATTGCGGAATCAATTTTACTTTCCTTAAATAAACTTGGGGCCTTCGGAGTATTAACCACACACTATGGCAATCTGAAGCAGATTGCCAATAAAAATCAAGGCTTAGTCAACGGTGCTATGCGCTACGATGTGGATCGCCTGGAGCCACTTTATCAATTGGAAATCGGAAAGCCAGGCTCTTCATTTGCATTGGAGATTGCTTCTAAAATTGGTCTATCCAAGGAGATTTTAGCCTATGCCAAAGCGAATATTGGAGAAGAGCGCGTGCGTTATGATCGGCTTTTGACCCAATTGGAAAATGAAAAGAACCAATATTCAGGTTTGCTGAAGGACGTAAAGGAAAAAGATAAGTTTCTTCAGGTTAGGCTGAAAGAATACAATCAGCTGAAGGAAACCCTGGAATTGACTAAGAAGAAATACATCCAGGAGGCCAAGCAGGAGGCGAAATCTTTGTTGGATCAGACTAACAAAAAGATTGAAGCGACTATTCGGGAAATCCGTGAAGGAAATGCCGAAAAAGAAATAACCAAGCAGGTTCGTCAGGAATTGGAAGAATTCAAGAAAGAGGTTAAGCCTGAAAAATTGCTTGTCAAAGATCCTGAAATCGTGGTAATCGGTGGGAAAATCGAGTCAGGAGATTGGGTTAGATTGAAAGACAATGGTGCAGTAGCTCAGGTAGTTGTGGTCCGAAATAAGGACGTTGATATCACAATTGGGGATTTAAAGTCCAATGTCAAGCTTTCCAGATTGGAGAAAATCTCAAAAACGGAGGTCAAAAAAGAGCAGAAGGCATTGGCGCAGCGAGGAAATTACAATACCAATGCTAAGATGATGGACTACTCCCCAAATCTTGACCTGAGAGGCAAGCGAGGAGAGGAGATCCTATCCTTGATTCAGACATTCATCGATGAGGGGCATATGCTTGGTGTGAAACACTTACGGATTGTTCATGGAAAAGGAGACGGAATTCTTCGGGAAATCACCAGAAATCTACTTAGAGCCATGCCACCGGTAGGTAAAATGGAAGACGAACACGCCGATCGTGGTGGCGCAGGAGTTACATTGGTGACCTTGAAATAAAAAAGGGAGCTTAGTGGGCTCCCTTTCGATTTTTTAGAGTTTATTTTTATTTTTTCTGTATATCCGCTCTCTTACCAGTTGCCATAGGAAATAAGGCTAGAAGTCCGATGAGACGAGCTGTGGACTGTGGACGGTCGTCTGTCGACGATTATCCGCTCTTTTCATGTTCAATTTTAGCATACTGGTAGAATTGCGGATAATCACATTATTTTTTAATCAAATCAAACACATAATCCCCTGCAATGGCAAACTGCCCGTTAATTCTTGCGCCGGGTGCCGGGATGGAAAATACCAATTTTAGGTTAGTGCCGGTCTGGGTAAACGACATTTCTCTTGCAGCTGCAGGTTTTGTTCCAGTCAGTGTGATTTTATCAAAGTTGGTTCCTGCAAACGCCCAATTTCCGTTGGCATCAAATAGATCATTACTATTTCTGGTGGTGTAGGTTTTGGAAGAACCTGAGTTGAGAATCAGCTCAAAAGTCGAATAGAGGTCTGTAACATTATTTCCTCCTCGGGTGACTCTACCTCCACCGGCAATTCCCCAAGTTTGGGTTCCTGTTCCTGTCAAAGCTTCAGTAGCGATTTGTTCAGGTGTTTTTGGGGGAGTTGGAGTAGGGCCATCGCCGCCACAAGACTGCAAACCGACAAGCAATAAAGCCACAACGGCTACTTTCCACACGTTCAAATTCATAAAAACTAAATTTTAATGCTGTAAAATTAAAGATATCAAGCAGAGTTCAAAGGTTAATTTTTTACTTAAAATCTTCCAAAGCAAGTTTTTGTAAACAAAACTCATATTCTCGGGGCTCATTGGAGCATATAACGAGAATTCTGTCATTTTGGAAATTTTTAATCAAGTCAGTGTACCAGGAAATCCCCTTTTTATCAAGATTGGAGGTCGGTTCATCTAACAAAATAAGCGGCACGTCTGAAAATAACGCAATTCCCAATTTAAGTCGTTGCTTCATGCCTGAAGAAAATTGGGAAACAGGCTTTGTTGCATGCTGATCGAGGTAAAGTATCTCAATCAATTCTTTGGGTTGGACCTGATTGAGGGGACGCTTGAATTTAAAATGAAAGTCAATTAGTTCGATGAGGCTGAACTCCTCAGGTAACTCCAGGTAAGGTGCCGAAATGGAGAGATAGTTATACCATTCTGATTCGGGAATAAGATTTCCCTCAGATTCAAAAGTGATATTTCCGGATGAAAAAGGAATAGCTCCGGAAAGGCATTTAAGCAAAGTTGACTTTCCAGAGCCATTTCCTCCGGTTATTGCAAGAGAATCTCCCTTCTTGAGTTGAAGGCTTAAATTTTTAAAAATCCATTCGTATTGAAAGCGCTTAGAAGCCTCATGCAACTGGATTTTCATAGGATTAAAATTTGTTTTTTAAAGGCATCACCTGCCTACCGGAAGACAAGCTCGATTTCACCATATCAATTGATATAGCCTTTCATTACTCCTCGTTCTGAGGATCGAATAAAGTTTAGGATTTCATCTCGCTCCTTGGTTGCAGGCAGATTGACTTCGATCTCTTCAAGAGCCCGGCTGTTGTTGAGACTATTGAGGAAAAGGTAGCGGTAGACTTCCTGGATGTGTGAGATGGTTTCGCTGGAAAACCCACGTCTCCTCATTCCCAAAGAATTGACCCCTGCATAAGAAAGAGGTTCCCGAGCAGCTTTGGTGAATGGTGGAACATCTTTTCTGACTAATGAACCTCCCGAGATCATGGCATGCATTCCAACTTTTACAAATTGGTGAACCGCGCTGGATCCTCCAATGATTGCCCAGTCGTCTATCGATACGTGCCCGGCGATTTGAACGGAGTTTGCGATGATCACATTACTTCCGATGACACAGTCGTGTGCTACGTGTACATAGGCCATCAAAAGGCAATTGTTACCGATGATGGTGGTTTGTTTGTCGACAGTGCCACGGCTGATGGTGACACACTCTCTGATGGTGGTGTTGTCTCCGATGACGACTGTAGAATCTTCTCCCTGAAACTTCAGATCCTGTGGGATACCTGCAATCACTGCTCCTGGGAAAACACGGCAGTTTTTGCCGATTCTAGCTCCTGGGTAAATAGTTACATTAGAACCAATCCACGAATTCTCACCGATGATCACATCCTCATGGATCATAGTAAATGGATCTACTTGAACATTCCCCCCAAGTGTTGCGCCGGGATGAATAGAAGACATGGTGCTGATCATGATTCTTTTCGAGTTATACTGGCAGTCATCACAGCTTCACAGACGAGTGTATTTCCAACATAGGCTTCGCCTTTCATCTTTGCTATTCCTCTGCGGATTGGCGCCAAAAGTTCACATTTAAAAACTAAGGTATCGCCTGGCAATACCATTTTTCTGAATTTGCAATTTTCTATTCCAAGAAAGTAAGTCCAGTAATTTTCCGGATCATCGACGGTACTCAAGACCAAAATACCTCCGGTTTGAGCCATTGCCTCAACTTGAAGTACTCCCGGCATTACAGGATTCCCGGGAAAGTGTCCCATGAAAAATGGTTCGTTCATCGTTACATTTTTCACTCCAGCCACCACATTTTCATCCAGATAGATAATTTTATCAATTAATTGAAATGGATAACGGTGCGGTAGGATATTGCTGATCTGATTGATGTCCATTACCGGAGGGAGCTTTGGATCGTAATGTGGAATATGGGAGGCTCCGGCTTTTTCCATTGCTCTTTTTAGCTTTTTGGCAAAGGCCACATTCGCAGCATGCCCTGGGCGGGCAGCTAGAATTTGTGCTTTAAGCGGCCTACCGACCAAGGCTAGATCCCCAACGACATCGAGTAATTTGTGACGGGCAGGCTCATTTCTGTATCTTAAGTCTACATTATTTAGAATTCCTTCCTTCTTGACCTCTACGGATTGCTTATTGAACATTTTGGCCAGATTGGCCAATTCGTCTTTTTCTACGACCCGATCGACTACTACTATTGCGTTATTCAGATCTCCGCCTTTGATCAAGTTGGAGTTATAGAGCATTTCAAGTTCATGAAGGAAGCAGAAGGTTCTGCAGTTGGCAATCTCAGACCTGAATTGGCTGATGTCTGTAATAGAGGCGTGCTGACTTCCCAATACCGGTGAATTGTAATCCACCATCACAGTCACGCGATAATTATCAGTGGGAAGAGCTACCATTTCCACTTCGCGAGCGACATCTTTATATTGGATGCTTTCTTGAACTTCAAAAAATCTTCTGAGCGCATTCTGTTCTTCAAAACCGGCATCTTCCAAAACCTCAATAAACTGGATCGAGGATCCATCCATAATCGGAGGCTCAGGACCATCCAACTGAATCATCACGTTATCAATCTCAAGTCCTACCAATGCTGCCAAGACATGCTCCACGGTATAAACTCTTGCACCATTTTGTTCTAAAGTTGTACCACGAGAAACATCCACAACCAAATCGCAATCTGCGTCAACTGTAGGTCTGCCCTCCAGATCAATCCGCTGGAATTTGATGCCGTGATTGGGAGGGGCGGGCAGGAAAGTCATGTTGGAAACTACCCCGGTGTGAAGTCCTACTCCGGAAAGCTCCACCTGTCTCTTAATGGTATGTTGTTTTACTTTCATGTGTTTAAAATTGATTTAATAGGGCCATATGCCCGCCTGTAGTCGGACAGGGAATCTTCGCATGCATTCCCCGATAGCTCGGGGCATCCCTCTGTGTGTCGCTTTGGGTCATGCTTGATTTCATGTGTTTATAATTTTTTCTTTAAGGCCACATGGAATCTCGCATGGTCGATAATCATCCCAGTGTGTGACTTTTTAGTCATGCTCGATTTCATCTGTTTATAATTGTTTTTTATCGGTCAGATGGAATGCCCTGGATAATCATCCCCCTGTGTGAGAAGCTATTCTCATGGGCATTTCATATGATTATAATTTGCCCTTCAGAGGCCATATGCCCGCCTGTATTCGGACAGGGAATCTCGCATGGGGAATAATCATCCCAGTGTGTGACGTACTCGTCATGCTTGATTTCATGTTTTTTTTCCTTTCGGAATTTCAAGGCAACAAAATTAGCCCTTTTTTTCCAGTTCTCTGATTCGCTTCTCTAGCTCATCCAGATTTTTGAATAGCGCATAGGATTTCAAAAAATCTTTCATGTCCATGGACATGTACCCAAATAGTGTCTGACCTGATTTTTTGATGGATTTACTGATCCCTGTATTAGCTCCTATAGTAGTATGGTCTGCAATTTTGATGTGTCCTACAATTCCGGCTTTTCCTGCGATAACACAGTTTTTTCCGATTTCAGTTGAGCCGGAAACACCCGTTTGAGCTGCAATGACCGTATTTTCGCCGATGATCACGTTATGTGCTATGTGTACTTGATTGTCTATTTTAACCCCTTTGCGGATAATAGTCGAGCCCATGGTGGCGCAATCAATAGTGGTGTTTGAGCCAATCCTTACATCGTCTTCCAATATTACGTTACCGATTTGAGGGATTGCTTTGAATGTGCCGTCTGGCTGTGGTGCAAAACCGAATCCATCGGCTCCAATTACAGCTCCGGGTAGGATTTCACAATTGTTACCGATTTGCGTATCGGAATTGATTTTGGCACCGGAATGAATGATGCAATTATCACCCATTTTTACATTGTTGCCGATGAATGCTTGGGGATGGATTTTTACATTTTGGCCCAGTTGGCAATTTTTCCCGATGTAAGAAAATGCCCCCCGGTAACAATTTTCGCCGATTACACTGGAAGGATGGATGTAGCTGGGTTCTTCTACGCCCACCACCATGGCTTTGGTGAATTGAGTGTATGCTTCCAGCAGCTTAGTAAATCCCACATAGGCATCTTTTACCCGTATCAATGTGGTTTTATATGGTTTTGCGGGAATAAAATCCTCTGAGACAATGACTGCAGTTGAATTGGTCTCGTACAGAAAGTGCTCGTATTTCTCATTGGCTAGAAAACTGATTCCTCCCGATTTGCCATCTTGGATTTTGTCAAGCCGGTTTACCGTTTGATTTTCATCTCCTTCTGCTTTTCCTTCTAAAAGTGCGGCAAGTTGGCCTACTGTGAATTCCATAACTGGCTAACGAGTTTATTTAGTTAAAATTAGGTTTTTAGCCTTACATATGTAGTGTTTCTCCACGATCTTACTCATTACTTTGATATTCGGTAAATCTGCTGCCAAAGCCACGTCCATTACCTTTCCTTTTTTGGTCAAAATATTAATTCGATCGGTAGCCAAATAGCCATAGTTGCTCACTTTGCCTGAACAAAAAAAGTAATCGATGTCGATCGCAGGTATCTGAAGCTTTTTGAGCGTTTTAACTTTCATTTCTTCAAGTTCAGCGATTGAAAATGGCTCGTTGACCAAATTAATCTTGAAAAGATTTCGAGTCAAAAACATCTGAGAAATATTGCGAAGCACGTAGTCTTCGTGGCTTTTCCAAAGTTTGATTGCGCCCCAGATATCAAAATCATCCAAACTCAAAAAGCTTTCTAGGATTCTTCGGTCATTTCTGAAGTCTTTGAGTTCGAAGTCATTTTTGAGGAAAAATTCAAACTCCTCAGTCACAGTAAATATCATTCCGGCTTGAGCGAGATTTTTTGCTCTTTGGATGAGATTGATAAGCATTTTTTCTGCACTGACAGTCGTTTTGTGAAGGTAGACCTGCCAATACATTAATCTACGGGCACTCAGGAAATTTTCAATGGAGTAAATCCCTTTTTCCTCGATTACCAATTGTCCGTCCTTGACAGCCATCATTTTGATGATTCGATCTGCCCCGATTGTGCCTTCCGAAACTCCCGTAAAGAAACAATCGCGTTGAAGGTAGTCCAATCGATCAATATCCAATTGGCTGGACACCAATTGATTCAGAAATTTTCGATCATATTGATTCTTAAAAATTCGTAAAGCGAGCGCTAATTGACCTCCTAATTGTTCGTTTAGGAGTTCAATAGTCATAAGCGATAGCGCTTCATGAGGAATTCCTTTGAGTAGACTGGATTCGAGCGCATGAGAAAACGGCCCGTGTCCAATATCATGAAGTAAAATTGCAATCAAGGCAGCTTCATATTCCTGATCGGATATTTCCGTGCCTTTAATTCGTAGATTGTCCAGCGTTATACTCATCAGATGCATCGCGCCTATGGCATGATGGAATCGGGTATGGAGCGCACCGGGATAGACAAAGTCTGTCAAACCCAACTGTCTGATCCGGCGTAATCTCTGGAAGTATGGATGGTCAATGATTGTGAAAATTAACTCACTCGGGATGGTAATGAATCCATAAACTGGATCATTAATTATTTTCTGGCTTTTCAATCAGCGCTCATTTGATTGACTCAAAAGTAATTATAATTTTAAAAGAAAGGGAAATACACATGTCTCAAAAATTCAATATCCTCTGGGCCGATGATGAAATCGACCTGCTTAAGCCCCACATTCTTTTTTTGGAGCAAAAAGGCTATGCGATCACTACAGTTAATTCGGGTGTAGATGCGATAGAACAGGTTGAAGAGCGGAACTTTGATGTGATTTTTTTGGATGAAATGATGCCGGGGATGACGGGATTGGAGACCCTTCAGCAGATCAAGCAGATTAAGCCGCAGATTCCGGTGGTGATGATCACCAAAAGTGAAGAAGAGCACATCATGGACGACGCGATAGGCGGCAAAATTGCTGACTATCTGATCAAACCGCTCAATCCAAGTCAGATTTGGCTTTCGGTAAAGAAAATCCTTCAGAACAAACAACTGATCGACACCAAGACAACTCAGAATTATCAGCAGGAATTCATGCAAATCAGTATGGCTTTAGGAGATGCACAGGATCACAGAGACTGGGCTGACCTATACCGGAAGCTGACTTTTTGGGAATTACAGATTGATTCTACAGAAAACAAGAACATGCTGGAGGTCCTGGATAATCAAAAATCCGAGGCCAATACCTCTTTTGCCAGATTTGTCAAAGACAACTATTTGGATTGGATGGAGGAGAAAAACACCGATAAACCCCTGCTTTCCCACCGGGTTTTGAAGGAGAAAGTATTTCCTGTTTTGAAAGACAAAAAGCCTTTGTTCCTCATCGTGATCGATAACCTTCGCTTGGATCAGTGGGAAGTTTTGGAGCATCTGTTGAATCCATATTTCAATGTGCAGGAAAAGGATACTTATTACAGTATTTTACCCACCACCACTGCCTTTGCCAGAAATGCATTATTCAGTGGTATGATGCCAATGGATATGGCGCGATTTTATCCGTCGCTTTGGGAAGATGAAGATTCTGATGAAGGGAAAAATAAATTCGAAGAAGATTGGATTAGGATCAATCTGGACAAAAATCGTCTTCCGATAAAGTTTACCTACAACAAAATCATTCAGACCCAGCAGGGGAAGGCAGTTTTGGATCAATTCCACACCTTCCTACAGAATGATCTGAATATTCTGGTTTACAACTTTGTAGACATGGTGTCTCATGCCCGAACTGACATGAAAATGATCCGTGAATTGGCTCCGGATGAGTCGGCCTATCGCTCCCTTACCCGAAGTTGGTTTGAGCATTCCTCACTATTTGATTTATTCAAAAAAATCCAAAGTGCGGGAGCGGATGTCATTGTCACTACTGACCACGGTACCAAAAAAGTAAACAAACCCTATCGAATCATCGGAGACAAAAATGTGACGACCAATCTCCGTTACAAGCAAGGGAAAAACCTGAATTTTGAGCACGGAAAGGTATTTGAAATCAAAAAACCTGAGGATGCAAAGTTGCCGCGATTGAATGTTTCTTCCTCGTATGTTTTTGCAGTGGAGGATTATTTTTTCGCCTATCCAAACAACTATAATTATTATGTCAATTATTATAAGGACACTTTTCAGCATGGTGGTATATCTTTGGAGGAAATGATTGTGCCAATTGTGCACCTGACAGCCAAACGATAAAATACCATTGATTACCGTTCAATACCGACTCGATCAGATTCAAGATGCTGCACGTCAAATTATTGCATTTGCGGGTAGTGAAAAGATCTGGGTTTTTCAGGGCCAAATGGGTGCCGGAAAGACGACCATGATCAAGGCGCTTTCAAAAGAAATGGGCGTGTATGATCAGGTAAGCAGCCCGACCTTTGGGATCGTCAACGAATATGATGCTTCCTCAGGAATCAAAATTTATCATTTTGATTTTTATAGATTGGATGATCCTACCGAGGCTTTGGATATCGGAATAGAAGAGTATTTTTATAGTGGCGATTATTGCTGGATTGAATGGGCTGAAAAAATCGCTCAATTTCTCCCGAATGAATTTTTGCTCATTAGGATTATCTCGGATTCTGAACAAGATAGAACCATCACCCTTCAACACGCCCAAGATGTCAACTGAATTAAGCGAACTCACTTCTGTTAGTCTGATTGCTAAAGAATCACCTTTGCAGGTAAAAAAAGGTGCCAAGCCGCTTCATGTAGGAATTCCCAAGGAAATTTCTTCACAGGAAAAGCGGGTTGTACTAACGCCGGAAGCTGTTGGACTGCTGAGTAATAATGATATTCAGGTAATAGTGGAGACCGGTGCAGGCCTAAGTGCCAAGTTTAAGGATCAGGATTATTCAGATGCAGGGGCAAAAATTGCTTATTCCCGTAAGGAAGTTCTGTCGGCAGATGTAGTCCTGAAAGTTGATCCTTTGAGTGTGGAGGAGATTGCTGAAATGTCTCCTGGTAGCTGTTTGATTTCTGCGTTACAATTGGAAAAGCAAGATGCCGAGTTTATTAAAGCACTCAATGAAAAAAAGATTACTGCAGTAGCTTTTGAATATCTCGAAGACAAAGTTGGGGGAATGCCAGTAGTTAGAGCCATGGCAGAAATTGCCGGAAGTACCGTTATGCTCATTGCTTCAGAATACCTGTCCAGCGTAAATGAAGGTAAGGGAATGATTCTGGGAGGTGTGACGGGTGTTCCACCTACTCAGGTTGTTATTATTGGCGCGGGTACTGTGGCCGAATATGCAGCCCGAACTGCCATTGGATTGGGAGCAAACATCAAAGTATTTGACAACCATATTTACAAGCTTAGACGAATCAAGCAGCTTTTGGGTCAGCAGATTTACACCTCTACTATTGATAATTTTAGTTTAGGTCAGGCACTCTCAGAAGCCGATGTAGTGATTGGTGCCTTACGCGCGGAAAAAGGAAGAAATAAGATTGTGGTTACCGAGGAAATGGTTGCCAATATGATTCATGGCAGCATAATCATCGATGTAGGAATTGACCAAGGGGGATGTATAGAGACAGCACGAATGACCACTCATGATGAGCCGGTTTACAAAATGCATGACGTTATCCACTACTGCGTACCCAACATCGCTTCCCGGGTGGCAAGAACGGCCTCTTATTCGCTGAGTAATATTTTTACTCCACTTATTCTACAGATGGCTGATTTGGGTGGGGCAGAAGAAATGATTTTCAACTACAAGTGGTTCCTGCGTGGAGTCTATACCTATCGAGGTAGTCTTACAAATGCGTTTTTAGCACGAAAGTTTGGATTAAATCACAAGGAACTACAGCTGCTGCTGGCTGCCAGATATTGATATCAGGAAAGTAAATTCTGGCGAAGAAGAAATTCCAGTTGCTCATTTGCCTTGAGCAATGCATCGGTTAATCTTTCATTTTCCCTCCTGAGCGAGTAGACCTCAAATGCGTTTTTGATCACCGTTCTGAGGTAATCTTCTTCCCAAGGTTTGGTAAGGTAGTGGTAGACTTGGCCTTTGTTGATAGCGTCGATTACAGCCTGAATATCAGTGTATCCGGTAAGGAGAACTCGAATAGGCTTTGGATAAATTGGGATAATATCTTCTAAAAACTCCACACCTGTCTTTTCAGGCATTCTTTGATCAGTGATTATGATGTCAATCTCCTCTTTTTCAAGTATTTCGGTGCCTTCCTTGGCGGAGATTGCAAGAAATATTTTGTAATCCCTTCTGAAAGTAGCCTTAAACGCCTGAAGATTATTTTCCTCATCGTCGACGTACAGAATTCTAATTTTTTCTTCTTGCTGCGTGCTCATCAAATCCAATATTGCGATAAATCAGGTTAAAATTACTCTTTTTTCCAACTAATGAAACAAACCGACTTTATGGCTTTCTCATTTTGGGGAAAAGTTAGAAACAATCCGGTAAATAAATTGACTACTAAAAAGTTTTACATATGACTTAATAAATTATATTTACCGAGGTTCATCACCCCGAGTCAATATGCTTACTTATTCCAAATCTGATCTGGGAGATCAGGTTTACCCCGTATTTTATAACCCTTCTGATCAATCAGATTTGGAGAAAATCCAAAATCTAAAGTCCAATTCGTTTATTTACGTAGTAGATGAAATAGACAGTCAAGTTTCAGATTTAATAAAATCTCAATCTCCCGAATACCAATTCAGTAAAGAAGAGCTTCAAGAGCGGGTTAGTGATTTTTTTAGGGATAAGGATAAAGAGCGATTTGGAAATTGGGTCTATTATCCTTGGAAATACACCCTTGTACACCTATTACCGGAAAATGATTTTATTAAGGTCAGGACTGTACGTAATAATTACAAAATCACTCCTGAAGAACAACAAGAACTGGCAAAAAAGAAAATAGGAATCGTTGGACTTTCTGTTGGACAAAGTGTGGCTCTCGCAATGGCCTTAGAGCGTAGCTGCGGAGAAATGCGCTTAGCTGATTTTGATACTTTGGAATTAAGTAATCTCAATCGAATCAAAGCTGGAGTGACTAGCCTTGGGGTTGAAAAGTTGATAATTGCAGCTAGGGAAATTTCAGATATAGATCCGTACCTGAAAGTGACATTATTTCGAGAAGGAATTACTGAAGAAAACATTGATAGGTTTATCACTGAAAATGGCAAACTGGATCTGATAATAGAGGAATGCGATAGTTTCGATATCAAGATTTTGGTTCGCCAAAAAGCAAAAAAATATCAAGTTGCTGTAATGATGGACACATCGGATCGCGGCATGCTTGATATAGAAAGGTTTGATTTAGAGCCAGAAAGGGAGATTTTTCACGGGCTACTAGGTAATGTAGAATTAAATTCATTAAAAAATCTTACCTCGAATCAAAGAATCGCATTTGGGCTTAAAATCACCGGATTAGAAACTTTGTCTCCAAGAATGAAAGCGTCACTCTTAGAAGTTGGTCAATCGATTTCCTCTTGGCCTCAATTGGCCTCGGCCGTGTTTCTGGGCGGGGCTTCAATAGCCCATGTTGGACGAAGGGTTCTACTTGGAGACTCTGTAAATTCGGGCAGATTTTATGTAGACCTTGATCAAATAGTGCCAACTGAATATCAGGAATTTAACATTAATATTCCTGCAAAAAGTATAGTAGATTCACATTTTTTAATACCCAATAACGTAATGCCATCGGGTTATCTACTTTCAAAAAATGAGGTAATTGAGTTGGTAAACCAAGCCAATTTGGCCCCTTCAGGAGGGAATATACAGCCATGGATTTGGGTTTTTGATAAAAAAGGAAATCTTCACCTTTTTCATGATCAAAAGCGAAGTCATTCCTTATTAGATTATAAAGGTATAGGATCTCTGTTTGCATTTGGTGCAGCTCTTGAAAATCTGAGATTAGCGGCTGCAAAAAAAGGTATTGAAATTGAAATTATACAACAGATCAAAAACTTTGAAGAAGATTTGATAGTCAGTATCAGATTTCTTTCAAAAGTAAGTAAAGAAATACTGGTTCCATTCGGAGAATTGTATTCCGGAATCGCCATAAGAAATACAAACAGGAAAAATAATGGTAGGATCCCGCTGGAAGCGGCTCATTTTTCTCAATTACTGGAAATCACTAAAGACACTGAATTTGAATTGGAGACTATAAGTATGGTTTCAGAACTTGAGCAGTTGGCAAAAGTTATAGGAGGTATGGACCGACTTAGACTTTTTCATGAACAAGGGCTAAGCGATTTTATAAGTGAAGTAAGGTGGTCTGAAAATGAGGCTAAAGAAACAAAAGATGGTATTGATATTGCCACTCTCGAATTGTCAAGTACTGAACGGGCTGCAATGGGATTATTAAAAGATCCCAGAACTGTGCGATTCTTTCGGAAATTTCTGATGGGATATGGGCTAACAAAAATATCTAAAGAAACCATCACCTCTTCCTCAGCTATGTTTTTGTTAAGTGGAAAAGAATTTATTCCCAAGACGTACTTGGAATCGGGAAAAGTGGTCCAGCGAATTTGGCTATGGGCAAACATGAATGGAATGAGCTTTCAACCGGTTACGGCATCCTTATTTATTTTTCGAAAAGTTTTGGATGATCCCAAACATGGTTTTAAGGAACATGAGGTAAATGAGATTCATGAATTGAAACGTGCGTTTAATTTACTTTTCAATAAAGAGCTGAAAATGCTAGAAATTTTCATGTTTAGATTGAATTTTGCAGGAGAACCAAGTGTGAGATCTTATAGAAGAGATGTTATCGATACCCTAAAATTTATAGATTGATGTTTACTTTTACTGCTTTTCGAGCGATTGATGAACCGGAGCTTTGCAAAAAGTTCGTAGAAGGCCATGCCAACGTTTTGAAAGAATATGGTGTAACAAAAGTGACTTCTTCAAATAATGATTGGGTAAATAATCCTTACGTATTTGTAGTAACTGTGCAGGAGGATACCACAGGTCAAGTTGTAAGTGGGCTGAGAATCCATATTTCCCATGAAGATTATCAACTTCCGCTCGAAGGTGCAATAGCTCAAGTTGACAGTAAAATAAGCGATTTAGTAGCAGAGTATCGAAAAATCGGGACAGGAGAGATTGGTGGTTTATGGAATAGCAGGGCTATTTCAGGCTATGGGATCGGCGCTTTGTTTTTGTCAAGAACATCATTAGTTATTGCCGATCAGCTAAATGTACCTACGCTTTTTGCACTTTGTGCGGAGTATACATTGAAACCTACTCTTCAAAAAGGATTTGAAATTGAGGAAAAAATTGGAAACAAAGGAACATTTTTTTATCCAAAGTTAGATTTGGTTGCAACGCTTGCAGTCTTGAAAGACGTGAAAAACCTTCCCTTAGCGCTAAAAGAAGAACAAAATTATATTTTTGATTTGAGGCAAAATTTAGAGACCACAAGAGATGAAGAAACACCAAAAGGAATCGTAAGAATCAAATATAAATTAAAAATTAAAAACTCAGACTGGCGAAACTAATGTTGTTTTTTATACATTTCATATTTTCTTTAATTATTTCAACTGATTCACTATATATTAATTCAAGTGAGTTTTCAATCAATAAATATCACTATTTGATTGAGGCTGAAGGTGTTCAATTAAGTATTGAAGATGTGATGAGTTCAAAGGATTTTATCACTTTGGAAAATAAGAACGTTAATTTTGGAATTAATAAAGATGTTGTTTGGTTGAAGTATGATTTGATAAATGTGTCTGAGAATGATAATAAATTCTTTTTCATAAAAAACCCATCATTGGATAGTCTCAATCTATATGTTGTCAAAGATGGAATCGTAACGCAAACACTTTCAGGTGGACGTTTGTATAGCTTTGATTCAAAGATTATCCCTTCTAAATCAATTATTTTTGACCTAAAATTACCGCGTAATGAAATCATCACTTTATTTTTGAGGGTAAAAAGCATTAATAAAACAATTATTACTGCATCGGTCAACGACCCATCCGTGATGGAATCTTTTATTAATCGTGAAAATATAATATTTGGAATTTTTACAGGTACAATAGTTGGATTATTTTTTTACAATCTATTTTTATTCTTTTCCGTTAGGGACAAAATTTATTTGATTTATGTAATACATACAGTTTTAGTTTGGTTAGCACAATCTTCTATTTTGGGATATACAAATGAATTGTTATGGCCTGATTCAGTTTGGCTTAAGTTAAGAGCTGGAGTTATTTTTTCATCTTTAGTTAGTGTTGTCGGACTTTGGTTTTTGCGTGAATTCTTATCTACAAGAAAGTTTGTGCCTAAACTTGACAAGGGAGCTTATTTTATTTTTGTTGTTTATTCATTTATTTTGATTAATGCTTTTTTTATTTCTATAACTCTGAGTTATCAGGTGTTGCTTGTTACTCAATCGATAGTTGTTTTATATGTTTTGATTGTAGCTGTTTCGGTATTGAAAAAAGGCTACCGCCCGGCCCGCTATTACCTTTTGGCGTGGTCTGTTTTTATGATTGGGATCTTCCTTTTTGTGTTTAGCGAAATGGGTATTATTCCTACCAACAATCTGACGGCTTACATTATGCCTTTTGGTTCTGCCCTTGAAGTAGTATTGCTCTCTTTTGCATTGGCTGATAAAATCAATATTCTCAAAAAGGAAAAAGAAGACGAGCAAGCTGAAAAACTTCAGATTCTCAATCAAAATGAACAGCTGATCCGGGAGCAAAATAATATGCTTGAGCAAAAGGTGAGAATCAGGACAGATGAATTAGAGCATGCGCTCCGTACACTTCAAAATACCCAAAGCCAACTTGTAAACCAGGAAAAAATGGCCTCTTTAGGCCAATTGACCGCAGGTATAGCCCACGAGATCAACAACCCGATAAATTTCGTCAGCTCTAACATTACTCCGCTTAAACGTGACATTAAAGACATCATGGAAATCGTCGAGTTTTATAGGAGCTCCGGTCAGCGAGAATTTACCGAAAACACCAAAAAAGAAGCTAAACAACTAGAAGAAGATCTTGAACTTGACTACGTTCTTGAGGAAGTGGAACAACTGCTCAAAGGCATGGATGATGGGGCCAAGCGAACTGTTGAAATTGTCAAGGGACTTCGGATATTCTCACGAGTAGATGAGCAAGATGTGAAAAAAGTTGATCTTCATGACGGAATAAACAGTATAATAATTCTTCTGAATAGCACCATCCCAAGTAAAATCAGGATAGTTAGAGAATTTGGCGAACTTCCACTGGTTGAATGCCTTGCCGGTAAAATCAATCAGGTGTTTATGAATATCCTCAACAACGCCGTTCATGCTTTGTCAGATAATTTGGATAATATTAGCGATCCAAAGATAACTGTTCGTACTAAGCCCTTCGCGGATCATGTAATTGTTGAAATTGAGGATAATGGTCCAGGGATGCCTGAAAAAGTGAAACAACGAATTTTCGAACCTTTTTTCACAACAAAAGCTGTCGGGAAAGGTACAGGTTTGGGTCTTTCCATAGTTTATTCTATTATTGAAAATCACAAAGGAACTCTGGAGGTAGTGACCGAGGAAGGCCAGGGGACAACTTTTATTATTTCTCTTCCGATTTACCAAAATGTCCCAAAGAATGAATGATAAAATTCATGTGCTCTACATTGACGATGAGGATAATAACCTAAAGTCGTTTAGAGCTACCCTACGTAAGGACTTCAAGATTTTTACAGCAATAGATGCTGAAGAGGGTCTTCGAATCGTCAAAGATGAAGAAATTCATGTGGTCATTGCTGATCAACGGATGCCTGGCTTGACTGGTACCGAGTTTTTTGAGCAGATGATCAAAATCAATCCTGATCCTATTCGGATACTCTTAACAGGCTATTCTGATATAGCGAGTGTCATCGATGCGATCAATAAAGGAGAGGTCTATCGATTTATAGATAAGCCTTGGAATATTGAGCAGATTAAAAATTCCATAAAAAACGCAGCTGATATTTTCTTCATGAGGCGTGAATTGAAGGAAAAAAGCATTAAACTCCAGAAGCTTCATTCTGAAATGAATCAATTCGTTTACAGTTTGTCACATGAGCTTCGGGGACCCCTGATGAGTATTTCGGGTATTTCTAAGTTGGCGAAATTAGAAATTAGTGATCCCAACGCCTTGGAATATTTTGAAATGATCGATACAGCTACGGTCAAACTCGATGACTTTATTTATAAAATGCTGGACTTTTATCGGTCTACCAAGATTGATCATAAGATCACTGAAATCCACTTTCAGGATATAGTCAATCAGCAGATGGAAGCCTATCGCGAAAAATTTGATCTCAAACATTTTAAAATTGAAATTCAGGTTAATCAGCAATCACCTTTTTTCTCCGATGAGGCTAAAATTCGAGTAATCCTGAATAACCTTTTTAGCAATGCAGTTCAATTTCAAAAAGATCAAGGTGGTCAAAAGTGGATTAGCCTCACCATTGATGTGATGGAGGATGAAGCAATCATCGTTTTGGAAGATAATGGAATTGGTATCGAAGAACGCTTCCGGGAGGAAGTTTTTAACCTATTTACCAGAGCTACTCAAAAGAATGTCGGTACCGGTCTAGGATTGTACATGGTCAAGGAATCTGTAGAGCAAATGGGAGGGAAAATTCATTTGAATTCGGAAATTAACGAAGGCACAACTATTACAGTCACACTTCCTACCTTGAATAAAGGGGAATTTTAAAAGTAAAAAATTGCTTCGGGCTTGTATCTTTGCCTCGGCAATTGGCCATTTTTTATCAAAATCCAAAAAAATATGATTAACCCTTGGCATGATGTCAACATCGGGAAAGATGCCCCTGAATATGTAATGGGCGTAATTGAAATCCCAAAAGGATCAAAAGGAAAGTATGAACTCGACAAGAAAACAGGTATGTTGATGCTTGATCGGGTGTTGTTTTCTGCTGTCCATTATCCTGCTAATTATGGTTTTATTCCACAAACCTTTTGTGAAGACCATGACCCCTTGGACATCTTGATTATTTCGCAGATAGACATTCCTTCCATGACTCTCGTTCCGGCCAAAGTCATTGGAGTCATGCGAATGGTAGACGGTGGAGAAGCAGATGATAAAATCATTGCAGTTGCAGCTGGAGATCAGTCTGTCAATTACATCAATGACATTGACGAATTGCCGCCTCATTTAATGAAAGAAGTTCACAGATTCTTTGAAGATTACAAAAAGCTGGAAAACAAAGAAGTAAAAGTGGAGGATTTCTTGGGTAAGGAGGATGCCATGCGAATCATCCGTGAAAGTGTTGAACTCTACGACAAGAATTTTAGAACCAGAAAATAATCCAAAGCCTGAGCGATCAGGCTTTTTTGCTTTTGATCATCTGCTTTATTGCTTTTTTCTTCAGATAGTTGATCAATTCGGTATACGATTCATGCTCATGATTGGAGACTGAGATTGAATTTTTATCTGTAAATGCAATGGTCACCTGTTTGAATTCTTTTTTGTTTGCTACGACTACTTCTTCCTCCCAAAGCAGAATCTCATTAATTGGATAAACTTTGGTCATTCCTTTAAGCGGCAACTTGATGATAATGTGGTCCTTTCCGGCTGTAATAAATCTCCAGCCTGCCATCATTTTGACCAAAAGCATCAATAATACTAAGGTGATCAGGGAGCAGGCTACCAAATAAAACCAAAGCGCAAAGCTGCCTGTGTAGGCAAAATCCCTCAATAACAAGATCAAGCCGACCAAAAGCACCAACAAAATGAGCGTGAGTGAAATGTATGTGGATATTTTTGGCTTAATGGCTACCATGAATTCGTTGTAGTTCGAGGAGTTTGTGTCGGGCAAAAGTCTCTAATTCCTTGAAGAAAGCGAAAAAAATTACTTCAAATTCTTCTTCTTTTTCCAGCAAGACTTCCGGGGCTTCATTCATTTTGGAATCAAAAGTTGTTCTTCGGCTGAGTCCGTTGAGCGCTTTTTGAATCCCCTCAATTTCACGATAGTGATACAACCAATTCTGGCTTTTCATCCAGACAAACATATTTTTAAATGAGTCAGGAAGAAGATACAAATGTTGATCGATTGTTTGATAGGTTTGATTTGCAAAGCTTTCCAGCGGAATTTCCGAATACCTTTCCCAGTTTTTCCCCAAGAAATAGTCAAAGAAAATATCGGTAATCACTGTCGAATAATGCCTAAATCTTGGCCTGAGATAGCTTTGCCCTGCCTTGACCAATGGGTGAGAATCTGTAAAAGAATCGATCTCCCGATGGAGCAATATTCCAATCAGAATTTCTTTATCATACCGTTGTATTTCTTTTCCTTTAATAAAATCAGCTGCCAAATTGCCCACCAGGATTCCATCATGGCCGAAAGACAGGTAAGCGTGTGCAAGAAAGTTCATATTAATTCTACAAAAGGTAAACCGGCTGACTTTTGCTTAGTTTGTATTCTAAATTACCAATAGATGCCGAATATCCTCGAAGAACTCAAGCATGGTCTCCAACTTCTCAAACTTGAGTGGTCCGAAGACCTTGCCAATTACAAAAAGAAATTTCTGAATACCTCTATCGCGGATAAGAAAAAAGAAGGAATCACATGGCACCCAATCCTGCTCAAAAAGCATAAAATAGGGATGGGTGAGCGGCTTCTAGTCGAAGTGGAGCGGATGGATTCCAATTATCCCTCTTCATTCTCGTCCGGCAAATCGGTCACCTTTTTTTCAACGCACGAAGGCTATCAAGGCTCGGAAAATAGAGTTAATGGTGTCGTCAATCAAGTAAAAAAAGATTCCATGGTGGTAACACTTCAGGCGGATGAGATCCCCGATTGGATGCAGGATTCCAGATTGGGTGTGGATTTGCTTTTTGATGAGGCGAGCTATCGGGAAATGGAATCCGCGCTGAAAAAGGTGATCAAGGGAGAAAATATCCGTCTCGCTGAACTTCGGGATATCGCACTTGGGGAAGTGAAACCAAGATTCAAAGAAATGTCGGAGTTTGATCTGCCCGGTTTGAATTTTTCTCAAAATCAAGCCTGTCACAAAATCGCTGCCGCTCAGGATTTCGCCATTGTTCATGGCCCTCCCGGTACGGGTAAAACCACCACATTAATAGCTGCCATCCGACAGGCAGTGGAGATGAGACTGAGTATACTAGTCACCGCACCAAGCAATGCAGCAGTAGATCTGCTGGTTGAAAAACTGGTGGATTCAGGGGTTTCCACCCTTCGGCTTGGGCATCCGGCGCGGGTTGAGGAAAAGATCCTGAATCAGACTCTGGATGCAAAAATAGCTTTTCATGATAGTTTTCGCGATCTGAAAAAACTACGGAAAGAAACCGAGTCCTGCCTCAAAATCGCCAAGCAATACCGACGAAACTTCGGGCCTGAGGAACGAGCCCAACGCAAATTGATGTATCAGGAGATCTCACGTATCCGTGAGGCCGCCAGTCATTTGGAGGATTACATTCGATCGGATATTTTTCAGCGAACACAGGTTTTTGCCTGTACCTTGGTTGGAGCATCTTCTTCCAATCTGAGAGGAATGCTTTTTGACGTGGTATTTATCGATGAGGCTGCGCAAGGATTGGAAGCTGCGACTTGGATACCGATTTTGAAAGCAAAAAAGGTGGTTTTTGCCGGCGATCATTGCCAACTACCCCCGACGATCAAGTCCTATGAAGCCGCAAAAGCAGGGCTTTCAGTGACCCTTTTCGAAAAAATCATTCATCGACAGCCGATAACTGCCACCATGCTGGAAGTCCAATACCGAATGCCAGCTGCCATCATGGGGTTTTCAAATGAATGGTTTTACAAAGGAAAGCTTCAGGCTGCCGAAAACACGTTGTCACATGCACTTGGAGAGGATGAGCCAGTTTTGGAATGGATCGATACGGCAGGTTCGGGGTACACAGACCAGCAAGAGGCAGAAAGCCTAAGCACCTTCAATCCGGACGAAGCGAGGTTTGCATGTACTTACCTGAATGATACCATGAAACGAATCGGTTTTGCCAAGTTTCGTCAGGAAAACTGGACTATTGGCTTGATTGCGCCTTATTCTGCACAGGTGAGGATGATCAGACACTTGATCTTTGAGACTTTCGAGTATCCGAATCTAAAAGCCTTTGCGGACTGGATTACCATTGATACAGTAGATGGTTTTCAGGGGCAAGAGCGGGATTTGATGCTGATCTCACTCACACGATCCAATGAAAAAGGAGAGATTGGTTTTCTTTCTGATGAGCGAAGAATGAACGTTGCTCTGACCCGAGCAAAGCGGAAATTAATCTTGATCGGTGACAGCAGCACCTTGGCTAATCATCCGTTTTTTGATTCGCTATTGGGCTATTTTGAGGAAAAAGGGGCGTATCGGAGCGTGTATGAGTTTTTGTGAGGTAAGGAAGTATGGATGTTTGGAAGTAAGGAAGAATGGGAGCAGGTGGTTGGAAAGTGGTTCTGTCGTTAGAAGTTCAATTGGACGCTACTCCCCCTTTATTCCGGGATTTTGGTTTGCAATATTACGCTTTGTCAAAGGGGGTAAGGGGGATTTTAGCAGTTAGTTTTAGGGATTGTTGTTAAGAATCCTCCTCATTTTTCCCAAAATTCTCCGACTCCAACAACAACACCCGCTTTCCCATTTTCTTTTGTATCACTTTGAAGTGATGCAATTCCTCAGGAGTGATGAGCGAAATAGCTTCTCCGGTCGCTCCGGCTCGACCAGTTCGGCCGATGCGATGGATGTAATCTTTGGGTGAGCGGGGCAATTCGTAATTGATCACCAAAGGCAGAAACTGAATGTCAATACCCCGAGCAGCGAGATCTGTTGCCACCAATACTCGGGTCTTGCCGGATTTGAATCGTGCCAATGCCTCGGTTCGTGCTCCCTGACTTTTGTCTCCATGGAAAGCCACTGCTTCAATCCCGTTTTTACTCAGCTTCGTTGCCACATTATCAGCCGTTCGGATAGATGAAGCAAACACCAAAATCTGACTCCAGTCGCCCGAATTGATTAATTGGCGGAGAAAAGGACCCTTGTTTTCAGGACTGACCCGATAGGCTTTTTGATCAATCAAATCAGGGGTGAAATTGTCTCCTTCCACCTGAATTCTGACAGGATCCTTGAGTAGTTTTTGGATCAATACATCGACTTCATTATCTGTGGTGGCCGAAAAAAGGATGTTTTGTCTCCGACTTGGCAAAAGCTCAAGAATATGCTCCACTTCTTCGCGAAAACCCATATTCAGCACTTTATCGGCTTCGTCCAACACCAGCGTGTGTATTCTGGAAATCCCCAAGGCATTCCTGCCAAGCAAGTCAATCAAGCGTCCGGGAGTGGCAATCAGGATCTCCACACCATGAAGTTTCATCATTTGAGGATTGATCGAGACACCGCCAAACACTGCCATGGATTTGATTTTTCGCGGCAAAAAGCGGCTGAAATTTTCAGTCACCTCTGCGACCTGTACCGCAAGTTCACGGGTCGGAACGATCACCAAAACCGGAATAAAACGCTCCCTTGGGGCTTCTTTTGGCAGTAATCGCTGAAGGATCGGTAGAATGTAAGCTGCTGTTTTTCCCGAGCCTGTGGGAGCTAGTCCAAGGATGTCTTTTTGCTGAAGTATTGCAGGAATGGCCTCAATCTGAATCGGATAGGGGCTTTCATATTTTGCACGTTCGATTGAGCTAAGCAGATCTTTTGACAGTCCTAAGTCGGAAAAATTCATAGTAGGTATTTTGTGCAAAGTTAGGAGAAGTATGGAAAAGCCTTTCCTTTTTCCTGTCTAGTAAACCAAACTTTGCCCTTGCAAATTGGAATGCTTCCATTTGATGATTTGATCTTGTAAATCAGAAGAATAAAAACCAAATTGAAAACGCTCCTGAATGCGTAGGATTCTTTCTTCCTCATTTGCTCAAACCCAAAATACCTGATTGACTATGTTTCGAAGTGCCCTGTTGACTTGTGCGGTTGGTGTGTTGCTTTGTTTTTCCTGTAAAGAGTCCGGACCTCTTCCTGAAACACCCGATAGTCCTGCCCGGACTGCAGAGGAGGAGTTGAAAACTTTTCAAATTGAATCCGGATTTGAAGTTCAGTTAGTGGCTTCAGAACCGTTAGTCGAATCTCCTGTAATCATCCAGTTTGACGAAGACGGACGGCTTTGGGTGGTAGAAATGCGCGGCTATATGAGTGATATTGAAGGTTCGGAGGAGAAGCAACCTGTTGGTTCTGTCGCAATACTGGAGGATACCGACGGCGATGGGCTGATGGACAAGCGGACGTTGTATCTGGATTCTCTGATTATGCCGAGAGCCTTGGGTCTGTTCAAAAACGGAGCCTTGATAGCAGAGAATAATAAGCTATGGATCACCCAAGACCTCGATGGAGACTGGAAAGCGGATTCCAAAATTTTACTGGATTCGACCTATTCGGCTAATGGAATTCCCGAGCATTCCGACAATGGTTTTGTGAGGAATTCCGACAATTGGTATTATAGTGCCAAATCACGTCTTCGGTATCGTTTTCAAGACGGGGCTTGGATTCGCGACACTACCGAGTTTCGTGGACAATGGGGAATTTCTCAGGATGATCAGGGTCGTTTGATTTACAATTACAACTGGTCCCAACTTCACGGTGATCTTGTGCCAGCTAATTATTTATCCCGAAATAAAAACCACAAGCCTTCCACAGGCATAGACCATGGCCTGACAATCGATCGAAAGGTATTTCCCATCCGATCCAATCTTGCTGTAAACAGAGGATATATTCCCGGTACGCTGGATTCTGCCGGTCGTCTTTTTGAATTTACTTCAGCCTGTGCACCGACGGTCTATCGCAGTCAGCTTTTCCCCAAGGAATATCATGGGAATATCTTCGTGCTTGAAAATGCCGGAAATCTTGTCAAGCGGAATGTGGTGACCGAAAAAGGAGTTTTTCTGCAGGCACATGATCCCAATCCAGGTATTGAATTTTTTGCTTCCACCGATGAGCGATTCCGTCCGGTGCATGCTGCGGTTGGGCCGGATGGCGGTTTTTACCTTGCCGATATGTACCAGGGAATCGTTCAGCATAGCTCCTACATGACTCCTTATTTGAAAGAACAAACCTTAAAGCGCGGTTTGGATTCGCCTGGCCATATGGGGCGAATTTGGAGAGTGGTACCGAAAGGGTTTGCTTCCAAACAGATTCCAAAGCTTTCTCAAGCAAGCATCCAGGACTTAGTCCAACATCTTTCCCACCAAGACGGCTGGTTTCGGGATATGGCACAGCGGCTTTTGGTAGAAAAAAATGATCCCAATGCTGTAGGGCCTCTAGAAGATCTGGTGAAAAACGGAAAATCTGTGTTAGGGCGATTTCATGCACTTTGGACATTGGAAGGAATGGGGAAAGTTAATCCCGCGCTTTTGCTTGAAGTATTGAAAAATGGGGATGACCTGCTCAAAACTACAGCGCTTAGACAATTAGAAAATTCAGCTGTGAATGATCCCGGGATTTTGCGCCAACTGGAAGCTGTCGCAGTTGATCTGGCCGGCAAAGCTTCCGATAAAGTTGCGCTACAATTGGCGCTGAGTTCGGAGATTTTTTCACACGAAGCCAAAACCGATTTATTAAGCCAAATCATCGAAAACTATGGTCATTTAGCCTTGATACGGGATGCCGCTATGAGTAGTCTGGAGGATGAAGAGTATCGTTTTTTACAAAAACTGATGGCTAATAAAACCTGGACGGAAGCCAATCCTGATCGGGAAGTTTTCTTGGAAATGCTCACCTCAGCCATCATTACTAACAGCGAGCCGGCAGAGATTAGTGGACTTTTGGCTATTTCGGATACAAAGGAAATGGGATGGAAGGAATCTATCATCCTAGCAGGTATGGCTATTCAGGCAGGGGATATTGATAAACCCGGTCTGGTGGTATTACCAAGCGAACCTTCCATATTCAAACGGAATGATTTGCCCATTGATCAGAATAGAACGGCAATGCTGAAGCGACTTTTCTCCTGGCCTGGCTATCAGCCTTCCGCAAAAGTAATTTCCACCGGGAATCTGGATGAAAAAGCCATGAAGCAATTTGCCGACGGACGTCAGAAGTATTTGGTCTCCTGTGCAGGATGCCATGGGAATAATGGAAAAGGTGCCGCTCGAATGGGTCCGCCCTTAGCAGGTTCTGAGTGGGTGGTTGGAGACGAGGTTCGGCTTTCGCTGATTATGCTGCATGGATTGGAAGGCCCAATCGAAGTGGCCGGGAAAAAATACGATGCACCGGAGATATTACCGGTGATGCCTTCCCATTCGACGATGGATGATGCAGTGATTGCATCCATTCTTACCTACATTCGAAATGAATGGGGCAATGAAGCACCACCTGTCACCGGTAGGACGGTAGGTTCCACCCGTCACTTGAATCAGGGCAGGGTGTATCCTTGGTCTGCTGCAGAACTCAATAAACACATGGAAGCGCTCATAGCAAATTCCAAACCCTAGCCCAAAATATCCCAGCCTATGAAATCCAAGATCAGTACTGAAGAATTTTCCTCTGGTAGGAGGGAGTTTTTGAGAAAATCAGGACTAGCCGCGGCTGCCATGGCTTTTCCATTTTCGGCTTTGCCGGAAAGCTTAAAAGGCATGCCGATGGGTGTGGTGGTCCATTCCTATGGGATTCGCTACGGTTCCAAGGTGGAAAGCACCAAGTATCCCGGATTCCAAGATGCACTGGATTTCATGCGTCATTGTCATTCCATCGGTGCCGGCGGGATTCAGACGACAGTAGGTGGATGGGCGGAAGACTTCGCCAGAAAAGTCCGTGATGAGCGAGAGAATTTAGGAATGTATTTGGAGGGTAGCATCGGTCTTCCTAAAAGTGCAGCCGATATTTCGAGGTTTGAAAAAGAGGTGCTTTCGGCTAAAGAAGCTGGGGTAAGTATATTGAGGACGGTTTGTCTAAGTGGTAGACGCTATGAAAATTTCAAGTCGAAACAGGAGTGGAATGAATTCAAAATAAACTCAACGAAGGCCCTTCAGCTGGCAGAACCGATTGTCCGAAAACACCAAGTGAAGCTAGCTGTAGAGAATCATAAGGATTGGACAGCTGCCGAACTCGCTCAGCTCATTCAAAGCTTTGGCAGCGAATGGGTGGGAGTGACCTTGGACTTTGGGAATAATGTGTCCCTGCTCGAAGAACCGATGCAAGTGATCCGGACCTTGGCTCCTTTTACGTTTTCCACCCATGTGAAAGATATGGGAGTAAAAGCATACTCGGATGGATTTCTGCTATCTGAGGTGCCACTGGGGACTGGAATTGTAGATTTAAAAGAAGCCGTAACCTTGTGCCAAAAGTATAATCCTGCCGTGACTTTCAGTCTGGAAATGATTACCCGAGATCCTTTGCAAATCCCTTGTTTGGAAGAAAGCTATTGGACAACCTTTGAAAATTCATCCGCACAGGATCTGGCAAAAATCCTGAGGTTGGTACGTGACGAACCTTATCCCGGGGCACTTCCTGAAGTCAAAAACCTCAACGCTGAAGAAAAACTCGCCTTCGAAGAGGAGAATGTGGTCAAATGCCTTGCCTTTTCGAAAAGTGAACTCCTGTAGAAATTCAATGTAAGTGGTGAGAAGTAAGTGGTGAGTAGGAGCCATGGACTTTACTAACTACTTACGACTTACTCTTTACCATATTTACAAATTCAAAAAACAAAACCATGTCCCAATTCGACCTCTCCCAACTCCCCGGAATCGCTCTTTTTTCACTCAAAGGCAAATCAGCCATCATCACCGGAGGCACCAAAGGCCTTGGTTTGGCCATGGCTGCCGGACTGGCCTCAGCTGGTGCCAATGTAATGCTGGTGAGTCGCAAGGCTTCCGATGGGGATGCCGCAGCTGCTGAGATTGCCGCTCAATATGGTGTCAAAGCCATGACTTTTGCCGCTGATGTGGTAGACAAATCCGCCATGGAAGCAATGGCAAAAACAGCTTTCGAGGCTTTTGGATCAATCGACATTCTGATTAATTCAGCAGGAATCAATATCCGTGGTGCAATCGATGAGTTGAGCTATGAAGACTTCACCAAAGTAATGGACGTAAATGTCACCGGAACCTGGTTGGCCAATCGCGCGGTGACTCCCTATATGAAGGAGAAAAACAAAGGCGCAATCATCAATCTTGCGAGTACATTAGGCTTGGTGGGGCTTTCTAACCGAACCCCTTACGCCTCGAGCAAGGGAGCGGTGGTGCAGATGACCCGGGCTTTGGCTTTGGAATTGGCACCTTGGAATATTACCGTAAATGCGATTTGTCCAGGGCCATTTTTGACTGAGATGAATCTTCCGATTGCGGATACAGAGGAAGGGAAAAAGTTCGTAGTTGGTGCGACTGCCTTGGGTCGTTGGGGAGAACTGAAAGAAATTCAGGGTGCTGCGATTTTTCTGGCATCAGATGCGGGGACTTACCTCGTTGGATCGATGCTGACTGTGGATGGGGGATGGACAGCGAGGTAGGCGATTTACGATTTGCGAATTTTGAATTACGAGACTTGGCATCGGAAATCAACTATTTCTCTAAAACCTTCGATTAAAATATCGAACATCGAATCTTGAACATCGAATGATGAAGTGGGGTCCACATCGGTCATCTGACAACGGTCAAAAATGTCGAACATCGAATCTTGAATTTCGAATGATGAAGTAGGTCTCAAATCGGTCCTCGGACACCCGACATCGGACGTTTTACCCAATCACCAAAGTCAAAACAAAAATCAATGAAATCGCAGTCACTCCGGCGATTAAGGTTCCCAAGCTGTGTGACATATTGCCCTGCTTGATACTCATACCAGAGAGTTGGGTGACCACCCAAAACCCGCTGTCATTAGCGTGGGAAATGCAGAGCGAGCCAGCTCCGATGGCGAGTGCAGTAAAGACTTTCATCGTTTCCGAATCAAGTCCCAGTGGCCCCAGAATAGGGGCAATAATGGAGGCCGTTGTGATCATGGCAACCGTGGTAGACCCTTGAGCTGTCTTTAGTGCAAAAGCTATCAAAAAAGGCAGAAATATGCCCCAATTCGCATCACTCATGTTTGAAGTAACCAGGTCGCCAACTCCTGAATTTTGGAGCATTTTCCCAAATACCGCACCCGCTCCGGTAATCAAAATAACCGGGGCAGCAAGCAGAATTGATTCCCCAATCCAACCGGAGGAGGATAGAAGTTTGCGGTCAAACTTTTTCGGCAAAGTGAAGGACAAAATCGCACCGATCAACAAGGCAATGACCGGAGAACCTATGAATTGAATGGCTTTGGTAAACCCGCTTTCCCCAAAAGGCTTGGTAGGATAATTTGCGATAGAGGCCAGGATAATCAGGATCAGCGGAATGATCACCGGAAGCAGCGAATTGAAAAATGTTGGGAGTTCTTTCTTTTCCAATATTTTTTCATCTGCGATTAGTTGTGGTTCTAGCGGAATCGTGACCACAAACTTGTTGACAAAGAAATAAAGCGGGATAAGTGTAGTCAGAGAAACAATCATTCCCCAAAATATCACCTGACCTAAATCCGCTCCCAAAATTCCCGCAGTGGCAATCGGTCCGGGAGTCGGAGGGACCAATGCGTGACTTGCCATAGCCCCAAGTGAAAGAGCCACAATTGTTGCTGCGTAGGAAATTTTACTTTTTGAAGCTAAGGATTTGGCGATCGGATTCATCATGATGATCGTGCTGTCACCAAAGACCGGAATCGACAAAATCCATCCACTCAGCATCAGGGATAGGTTGACAAATTTCTCTCCGATCCATTTCAGAATCCGGTCTGCAATGACGATGGCACCACCTGTTTTTTCAAGAAAAGTCCCCATGATTACTCCCAAAAGAATCAAAAGGCCCACGCTTCCCATCACCCCGCCAAATCCTTCAGAAATTGATTTGACGATAAGGTCTGTCGGCATTCGCATCATCAGCCCGTAAATAATTGCCCCTACAAAAAGTGCCAGAAATGGATGAATGTCATATTTAACAATGGCAAGTAGGATCAAGGCCAAAGCGACCAGGATAATCAGAAGTGTCAGCATTTTGGGTTTTTGTTAGGTTGAAAAGAGTGAGCAGGAACAATCCTTGTCCTCCGGCCTTAAAAATTAGAGAAAAATGCAGAAAACCCAACGGTTTTGGGGAATTATAGGATAAATGGTTCTGCTACTCCATTTTATCCGGATTTTCAGACCTGCCAGGTTTTTGAAAACCTGGCAGGTCTTCGTCCCTAAAAGTTACCTCTCTATTGGCGCTCAATGTACATCACAGCAGAATCTTCGATGTATTTGGCAGGATTGTAAGAGGCGTAAAATTTATTTTTCAGAGTTTTCAAGGAATTGTTTAGCCCGTTGATTTGGGTGGTGAATTCTGCAGGGAATCGGGTACTGTCTGAATATACCGAAATGATGTTTTCATATTGATCCATGTTGACCAGCATTCGGGAAGTAAGCTGTCCAAACCGGAGCCGGAGTGACTGAACCTTGAACATGTAGGTTTCCACCTGACCCAGCCATTTCCCTTTGGTACTTTGAGAGCTTTCGAGTAGGGTGATTTTATCGGAAATCGCCCTTCTGCATTCATTTTTGAAGGTTTCCCGGTCTATATCCAAAGTGGCATTCATGTATTTTCTTTTATACTCCAGCATACTGATGCCATAGTAGTTCATTTGGTCTTCGAGCAGGGCGGCATTCTCTTTTTGAAGCTGTTCAAGTTCCTTGTTGATTTGTGCCCATTCGTGATCGATGATTGCTTTTTGATGTTCAAACTGGCTGGTGACATTCAGGAGTTTGAGCATGGCAGGAGTTTTTTCGCTCAGGTCTTTTTCTTTTTTGCCGATCGATGTTATCAAAGCAGTAATTCCGGAAGAGGCAGTAGCTACCATAGTTCCGTAGAGGGGTACATTGCTTCCAACTGCGCTTATCAAATTCAATGAACTGTTGATCACTTCCATCATTTGATCATCTTTTCCCTGTCGGTTGTACCAGTTGTCGTAGTCTTTTTTCCAGGCGTTAAAGGTGTTGTAATTCTGGATTTTACCAATGTTTCCCAGTTGGGTATAAAAGGTCTGTGAGGAAACAAACAGGTCAAGCGGTTGAATGTCCCGTTGGATGCTGAGTAACTCTGTGAATGCAAGTTGCCCGTTGAGATTGATTTTCGTTTTTGGACCTTCTTCAAGGAATTTCAGTCGGTTATCCAACGCTATTTGAAGTTTTTCGAGGTCATTGATTTTTTCCTTGTCAGTTTGAGTGCGATTATCTGCTGCGGCAAGTTTATCCGTCAGGCGATTGACTTCTTCTTCGTTTCGCTTCAGCTTCTCATTAAGTTCTTTTAACTGTTTGTCACGCTCGGTTTTGATCTGCTCGGATATGGAGGTAGTGTCTTGCACTTGTCCAATCGCGGAAAAAGAAAATATTAAGAATAAAATGAAGAGGATAGAAAGGGCCTTTGTGTTCATAGAAGAGGTGAAAGGTGGGATTGCGTCTCGGGTTATTGCTAATTAATCGACTTCTTACAATTTCTATGCGAATCTTTTATCCTTGGGTTAAAGTCGGATTTTCTATTAAATTCATCGCGCGGCTTCGATAAATGGCTGATGATAAATTGAAACCACCCACCAATAACCCCAACCTATGCGCAATTTTCTCTCTATCCTCTTTTTGATTTTTTTATTCTGGTCTTGTGGACCAAAAGAAAAATCAGATGCCCACTTTGTCGTATTACCAAGCCCATCTTCTTTTGAAATCACCGGAAAATCAAAACTGGCCAGTTCAGACCTTGAGTCGGTTTTTCTGGTCGCAAAAGATCATTTTACCTCTGGAAAATCGCTTTCCGATTTTCAAAATGACCAGATCTCTTTTGCTCTAGAACCTGAACTTGAAGTCAAATCTGAAGGATATGTACTGGAGATTACTGATCGAAAAGTGGAAATCAAGTCCTCAAATGACGCCGGACTTTGGTATGGACTGATGACTTTGGGTCAGTTGCTGGAAGATGCAAAAGATCAAAATGTCCCGCTTCCCTTATGTACTATCTCAGACGAACCCGCATTAGCTTACCGTGCGGTTCATCTCGATGTGAAACATCATTTGGAGAAAAAGGAATACTACTATGAGTTGATGGATCGCTTTGCTGCGCAAAAAATCAATGCGGTGATTGTGGAAATCGAAGACAAGCTGAAATATGAACTTCAGCCTAAAGTGGGTTCTTCCGATGGGTTTACAATCGCTGAATGGAAAGAAATCAGTGATTATGCTATGGCTCGAAATATCCGGATCAGTCCCTTGGTGCAGGGTTTGGGGCATGCTTCATTTATCCTAAAACACAAGGAGTACGAACCTTTGCGTGATGATCCGAAAAGCGATTGGGCTTTTAATCCCCTGAATGAAGAAACGTACAAGGTTCAATTCGACCTCTATGAAGATGCACTGAGGGCATTTCCCTATGCCAATTACCTGCATGTAGGAGGAGATGAAGTACATACCACAGGAAGAAACTCCGGGAATTCCCCCTTGGAACTCCAATTGATCTGGCTTAATCGGGTAAGCGAATATGCTTCGCAAAAAGGTCTGACTCCAATCTTCTGGGATGATATGCCTTTACAAAATGCCGGCGTATATCGGTCCATTTACAATAGTAAACTAACGGCTGTGCAAGTAGATAGCATTTGGGCTGTTAATGAGCCCAACTTGAATAAATACATTGACATTTTTCCTAAAAACTGTGTGTACATGCGCTGGAACTATGACATGCCGGAATCTCCGGGAAATATAAGGGCGATCAAATGGTTTTCAGATAATGGGTTTAATGTCATGGGTGCCACTGCAGGACAAACGCGCTGGAATCTCATGCCACTGGACCAAAGTAACACCAACAACATTCGGGATTTTGCTTTGATCTCTATTCGGAATAAGGCTGATGGCTTGTTACTAACGCTTTGGGATGATGATTCTCCACATTTCGAGTTGTATCAGCGAGGGATTTCCATTTTTGCTGAATACACCTGGGCAGGGGAAAAAAGATCTAGCGATGAACTCCATCAGGCTTATCGTCAAAGAGCGTATGGGCCTGCATTGGCATCTGCAGAATATGAATTTATCAATTCACTGGAAGGACCTGTGGCGGATTGGAAAAATCTGCTGTTGGATATCAAAAAAGATCGAAATCGACTCCGAAAACTGGAAAATCCAATTGATCAGGCAGTAATTCCCTTTCCAAATTTGGATTCTGCGGGGGCTTGGAGCCAAAAACACCAAGACAAAATTACCAAAGCTGAGGCAAGCAGGCTTCAGGTCGATGAAGTTTTACGGCAAATTCAATCAGCAAAAGAATCCGCCCTTCGCAATACGTATCAACTTGAAGTATATGAGCAGGTGGCCCAGGTAATTCAGTTTTCCAATCGGGCGATCTTGACACTCGCTGAATATGACGAGCCAAGTGGAGAGAAGCGAACTCAAGCTCAGGCCAAACTCGCGGGAATGGAGGAGGAGTGGGCTTCTATCCAATCCAAAGTGGAAGAAGTTTATGGCAAAACCCGACAGCTCAATAAACCTGTCGACTACATTTTGGATCAGGACCACCATGTACACTTAGCCAATCAGGCACTGAAGTTTTCTGATTGGCAGTTTTATGTGGAGGGATTGTTTTTAGAGAAGGTGAAGGGGTTGGAGAAGTAATGTTCCTCGGCGGGTTCCTCGGGATTTGCAATCCCGAGGTGAAGTTTTAGGATTTTCAATCCGATTATACGCGTTCCTCGGAATTTGCAATTCCGAGGCCTTTTCATAGGATTTGTAATCCGTTTTTTCATTAATTTAAATTGATTTTTAACTCAATCTTTTTCATCATGGCTTTTGAATATTCAATCAAAGATCAAGGAGCTGTTCACTTTGTAACATTTACCGTAAGAAGATGGGTTGATGTTTTTACAAGATCGACTTATTCTGATCTATTTATTGACAGTTTGAGGTATTGTCAAGAAAAGAAGGGATTGGAAATATTTGCTTGGGTTATTATGAGTAACCATTCCCATCTCATTCTAAGGGCTAAAAATGAAAACTTAAGTGACATCATCAGGGACTTTAAAAAGTATACTGCCAAAATAATATTCAAGGCAATCTGTGATAATCCTCTTGAAAGCAGAAAGCATTGGCTAAAGATGCTATTGACTTTTGAAGAAAAAATTTGGTTTTGGGAAGAAGGATATCATGGAGAAGAAATTTATAGTCTTGAATTTTTCGAGCAAAAATTAAATTACATTCATTTGAATCCTGTCAGGGCTAATATTGTGGAGAAAGAGGAAGAATTCCTCTATAGCAGTGCGGGTGACTTATTTGGGACACGAAAAGGCAGATTAGAATTAAGCCAATTTGGATAATTTCTTATAATTTTCATTTGTGTTGCTCGGGACGTTCCTCGGAATTTGCAATTCCGAGGTAGTGTTATAGGATTTCAAATCCGTCTACTAACAAGGGGATTACAAATCCCCAAACAGTGCTTCAGGATTGCAAATCCTGAAGAACGGCGAACCTCGGGATTCCAAATCCCGAGAATCTGTTATAGGATTTTCAATCCGACTTAATCATAAGGAATATTGTATTTTAAATTCCTAAGGTGTTTGCCTAGTTTTCGAGTATCAAAAAAGACCGGAAATATTCCCTTCTGAATCGATGTCGACATTTTCGGACGAGGGAGTTCCGGGCAGTCCAGGCATGCGCAACATATCTCCTGCGATCGGAATGATGAATCCAGCACCGGCTGCAATTTCAAACTCCCGAATTTTGATATCAAAATTTTCCGGTCGCCCGATTTTCTTCTCATCATCACTGAGACTTTTCTGCGTTTTAGCAATGCAAATCGGCAGATTTCCATAGCCTAATTCCTCAAAACGGTTGAGTTGTGCTTTGGCAGGATTGGTCAAAATAATATTCCTGGCGCCATAAATCGTCCGGCATACTTTTTCGAGTTTGATAAGAATCGGATCAGACAATTCATAAGTTGGATTAAATTCTGCCAGAGTTTCTTCAGCAGCTTCCGCGACCAAGTGTGCTAAGTCTATACAACCTTCCCCACCTTTGGCCCAACCGAAGCTCAAGGCTGCCCGCACCCCCAAGTGTTTGCAGTGATTGAGCAAGCTCTCCAGCTCAGCTTCAGTATCGGTGGTGAATGCATTGATGGAGACGATTACCGGCAAGCCAAAACTCTTCAAACTTTCGATATGTCTTTCAAGGTTTGCAAAGCCTTTTTCCAAAGTCGCAACATCCTCCTCGGTCAATTCCGCCAAGGGTTTTCCCCCATGGTATTTGAGCGCACGGATCGTAGCTACCAATACCACCACTTTCGGAGAGATTCCTGCTTCCCGGCACTTGATGTTGAAAAATTTCTCTGCTCCGAGGTCTGAGCCAAATCCTGCTTCTGTTACCACAAAATCACTTAAACTCATCCCGGTTTTGGTCGCGAGGATCGAATTGGTGCCCTGAGCGATATTTGCAAATGGTCCACCGTGTAGGATGGCAGGATTATTCTCCAGTGTTTGAACGAGGTTGGGTTTGATTGCTTCTTTCATCAAAGTTGCCATCGCTCCTTCTGCATGCAAGTCATGTGCAAAAACAGGACTGCCGTCGAATTTATCTCCCAAATAGATCCTCCCGAATCTGGCTTTGAGATCATCCAGACTTTTGCTCATGCAGAGGATCGCCATCACTTCACTTGCGGCTGTGATGTTGAATCCGGTTTCTCGGAGTATTCCCCCCGAATTACCGCCCAAGCCAGTGATAATATTGCGCAGTGCCCGGTCATTCATATCCATCGCACGCTTCCAGAGGACCTTACGTGGATCGATATTCAGACTTCTCTTTTTACTTTGAATGTTATTGTCAATTAGTGCCGAAAGCAGGTTGTTTGCCTTTTCGATTGCATGGAAATCCCCGGTAAAATGGAGGTTGATATCCTCCATCGGTATGACCTGACTCCAACCTCCGCCCGCTGCTCCTCCTTTCATTCCAAACACTGGTCCGAGACTTGGTTCACGCAATACAGCTGTGGTCTTTTTCCCGATTTTATTCATTGCATCTACCAAGCCAATCGTGGTAGTGGTTTTTCCTTCCCCTGCGGGAGTCGGTGAAATGGCGGTGACCAATATCAGACTACTTTGGTCAATCCGGGATTCATCAATTAAATGGGAAGGAAGTTTAGCTTTGTACTTTCCATAATACTCAAGGTCATCTTCGGCAATATTCAGTTTGGAGCCTATTTCTTTAATATGGAGCGGTTTTACGCAAGTGGCGATTTGAAGGTCAGTCATTGGGTTTAAATCGGAAATTTGGGGTGATTGTTTTGTGGAACGAAAATAGCATTGTTAGGCCAAATGCTCAGGTAATATTTTCTTACAATCAAGTGTGGTTGACGTCATATCCTGTGGGCGAATTATGAGTCATTTATCAAATTCAAACAGGCCTCTAGGTGGCAGTCAGATGCTAGTCGGATGATGTAACCTTTGAAAATTCAATAAAAAAGTGAGTGGAAAAGAATCGGAGCAGCTTGTCCGGGATAACAAATTTTCAAGCAGAACAACAATAGGTAGATTCTTAGGATAATCATACTTCTAAAGATCCTGCTTTTCAGCACTACCTTCCTCAGAATTTTCAATTTCGAAGAGGAGTTTTAGGGTTTTCAATCTGTTTTATAGTTGAGAAAGGGGGGATTACAAATCCCCCCTAACTGGCTTTCATGATTGCAAATCATGCAGAATTATAGGACGGTTGTAGCCATACTACTCGCTCCTCAAGCCATTCACAGTATTCCCGAATGCTGCTCGCAGGGCCTGGAGACCAACCACTGTAAGGGTAACCAACAAGGCTAGCAGGATAACCGAAAAGAAATTCCCCAACCCCATGGGTGCCCTGTAGGCAAAGTTTTGGAGCCATTCTTTGCCAAAATACCAAGCCACAGGTATTGCCAAAACTGAAGCAATGACTACCAGAAGCATAAATTCTTTGGATAGGGTGTAGACTATTTGAGTCACATTTGCTCCTAAGACTTTTCTGATGCTCATTTCCTTTGCCCGAGATTCTATCATGAAAGAAACCAAGCCCAGCAATCCAATCAGCGAAATCAGAAGTGTAAGTCCCGCAAACAGCCTGAACATTTTTGACATGCGCAATTCTGCCTGGTAAAGTCTTTCAAAGTCTTCATTGAGGAAAAAGTATTTGAAGTCCGTTTCGAAAAAGTCAGTCTTCCATTTTTGGTTTAGCGCTTCCAGAATGGAGGAGGTTTGTCCCGGTTCAAAGCGCAGTGACAACCAATAGGAGTAATCAGGTGCCCAATCCATAGCAATGCCATGAATGGATCGCTGTAAGCCTAACTGGTGGTAGTCCCTGACGACACCGATTACAGTTCCCTGGGGGGTGGTGGAAGGGGAAACGATACGCTGACCCAAAGCTTCTTCGGGACTGTCCCATCCAAATTGTTTGACAGCCCTTTCGTTTAATACCAGGCCCTCTGTTCGGTCTGTTTCCCGCTCAGGATCGAAAAACCTTCCCGCCACCAAGTTTAATTTTAAGGTACTCAGGTAGTCTTCATCAACGGACAGAAATTCGACAGACACCGGGTTTTCCGCCTCTCTTCCTTCAGGATAGGCAATCTGTCCCACCCATCCAGGTCTTCCGGGAATCCCGTTGGAATATGTGACATCCAGAATGCCTGAAATACCGTTCAGTTCATTTTTGAGGCTTTCAATTCGATTTTTGGAAAGCCGTGAAGCATTGATCACCAAAATTTCATCCTTGGCAAACCCCAGCTCTTTTTGCTGCATAAAGTCCAACTGATTAAGTACAACGAGCGTCCCCAGTGCCAGTGAAACTGAGATAAAAAACTGAAACACCACGAGCCCTTTTCTTAAATTGATTCCGGTACTGCCGGGATTAAATTTACCCTTAAGAATCTTTACCGGCTGGAGGGATGATAGGTGCATGGACGGATAATACCCCGCCAATAAGCTGATAATCAAAAGTAAAGCCGTGATGCCAATCAGGATTTCAGGCTTTAGCAGGCTTTCCAAGGTGTAAGTTTTATTGACTAAGTCATTGAATACCGCCATCATGGTATTTGACAGCAGGATAGCAATCACCAATCCGATCACTGTCAGTACAAAAGCTTCCGTCATAAACTGCGTGATCAGTGCCATTCGGGATGACCCAACTACCTTTCTCAGTCCTACCTCTTTGAAGCGGTCGACGGAACGAGCAGTGGACAGGTTGACGAAATTGATACAGGCTATCAGGATGGTGAACAGACAAACGCCTAACACCATATATACTCTGTCTATGCTACCTATCGGCCCAAATCTGTTTCCGGCTTGTGATTTCAAGTAAATGTCCTCCATGGGTTCAAAAAACAAGAAGGCCTCAGAACCCCAAGAACGCATCATATCTCCTACTTTATCCATGTAGAGGGTTTTCGCTTTTTTCTTGAAAGCTTCCTGATCCACCCCCTCTCTGAGTAGGAGGTAGTTGCCCATATTAATATTACTCCATCCTTTTTCGGAGTAATCTGTTACTCCAGTCATGACATTAAAAGTGGCTTGAGAGAGTAAAAGGTCAAACTGTATATGTGAATTCTGTGGTACATTTTTAACTACAGCACCCACGGTGACAGGGATGCTGTCACCCATGAAAAACTCTTTATTTAACCCATCTTCACCTTTAAAAAGTTTAGCCTCAAATTCCTCAGTGATTACTGCGAAATAGGGTTTTTCCAAAGCAGAACTCACATCACCCTTGGCAGTCTCAAAGGAAAATACCTCAAAAAATTCCTTACTGGTGTAAAGCATTCTGGGAGTAAAGTTTTCATTGTCAGAGGTCACGTCCATTCTTGGCCAACCAATGGTATAGACCACTTTCTCAACTTCCGGAAATTCAGCTTCCAGCACCTGACCTACAGGCCAGCCATTATCGTTATTGTAAGCTTCCGAACCAGATTTCAGATCTACAAAAACTGTATTGACCCGGTAAATTCGGTCTGCCCGTTCATGAAACTTGTCGAATGAAAATTCATCCAAGGAATAGACCAACATAAAAATCCCTCCAGTCAAGCCCAAGGCCAGACTAAGGATATTGATAATTGAAAAAGCTTTCCGCTTTTGCAGATTTCTAAAGGCGATTTTGAAATAATTTTTCAGCATTGCAGTATGAATTGGTTAAAAGTGATGAGGTGAATGAGTTTCTGTATCCTATAGCGTAATTAATCTTATTGCTACTTTGATTTTACGCTTGGTTAGATACAGAGCTAATTTCTAGATCTCATTAAGTTTGGTTCTGCAATTTCTCTCCTAATCCTGTGCCATCAAAAATGCCTTAATTCATTCAATTTGGCGGTTTTGAAGTTTTATATCCTCTATTTCCCGAACAATTTTGCTCGATATCGGACAAATAAGTACCTATGTAGGCATGCACTTTATCAAATCTCTTTTACCAATCTGTAATGCACTTTTACCAGTCCAGAATCATAATTCCCGCAAGATGCAATGGGTAACAGTTGCTCTGGTCTTCCATTTTGAAAAAGTGGGATACCGTTCCCTAATAAAATTGGAATTATAGAAATAATGAGTTCATCAACCAGTTTGTCTTTTAGTAGTTCATTGACGATTTGTCCACCGCCATCACAAAATATGGATTTTCCGGGCTGACTTTTCAATTGTTGGACAAGGGCTTTTAGGGACCCATTATAAAATTTGGTTTTGCCTTTAACCGGATTTTCTGTTCGGGTGATGATATAGGCGTCCTTGTCAGCATGGGGAAATTCAGACACTTGATTCATAACCCAATCATAGGTTCTTCTACCCATGATCACTGTGTCTACTGTTTGTATAAAATCGCTGTAGCCGTAGTCTTCTCCATCTTTCTCGACCAGAGAAAGAAAGCTGAGGTCATCCTGAGGCTTGGCTATATAGCCATCCAAGCTGCAGGAAATGTAGATAATCAATTTTCGGTCTGCATTCATAGTAAGGATAGTTTATTGAGTCAACTAATTATTCCGATACCGCAGTCTCGTTTGTAATTAATCTTCTTTTCCATCCAGTAATTCCATGGCTCTTCTGATCCAGTCTTCATTGTCCTCGATATAGATCTGGGGTGGAATTCCCACAAATTCATATTTTCTGGCATCTTCATATCTAGTGGTGCTCATATTCAGCCGGTATCCCATTGGGGTTATTACAGGAAAAACATTTCCATAACCCTTGTACCCACCGGAATTCTGACCGAGTGTAATCACTTTGCTGTTTTGGTTGGCGAGTAAAATTAGATTCTCGCAGGTACTGGCACAACCTCTGTCTATCAGAAGCACGATTTTTTGTGGAAGACCCGGTAATTTTTCCGTGTCGGTAAATGTTTTCATGTAATTTTTATCTTCGCCAAGGAGGTTGGTAAACGTATAGCTTTTAGCTCCTAAGTTTACTCTCCTTTCATGTCCCAAGTCATCAATGGAGTCGAACATTGGCACAAAGACTCTGCTGGGAGAGTTCTCAAATTTTTGCACCAGCTTACCAAAATTTGTAATTGTCTCTAAACCATAGCTCAAAGAATCAGCTTGCATTTCCTGTAGAAATTCCTTGTAAATCCGATAATTATCCTCGGTTACATAAAGTTGGGGAAGCTCAGTATAGATGGTGTCAGTATACATCAATGGCATCAAACCACTTAGCAAAGCATCACTTCCGCCCCCATTACCCCGGACATCAATGATCAATTTGGGAAGACTCAGGATGTCTTCCTGATGGGCCAGGAGAACTGAATCAAACATTGATTTTAAATAGCCTTCAAAAGTTTTGATAGAGAGATATCCTACATCCTCCTTAATTTTTTTAAAGTCAAAAGGGCCTTTGGCTTGATTATTTATGGCTGTTTGAGCTTCATTTTGGGTACTTTCCAGGCCCTTCTTTACCCAAGAACCGAGCTTTCTTCCATCATAAATTACTGCTTCAGTATTTAGGCCATAGTACTTATAGTAGTAAAAACCCTTAAAACTGTTTTCTCCTGTCTGCTTTAATTCAAACTTCACCTGACCGGGTTGCCACAGTTTGGATTTGGAATCCAGGATAATACCGTAATAATCTCTGAAGGCATTTTGGTTTTTGACCAAGGCCACTTTGTACGAACCATCAGAGCTTTGATAAATTCCTTCAATTTCATTGGAAGTTGCTGTAGCAAGAGATTTTTCCAGAGCTGCGAGATCCAAATCGACCCGTTCTCTTTTTTGAAAATGGGGAGACCTCAAAAACTCCTGAAAAGCAGCTTCATCGGATTCATCGAAAATATAGCCGGGGTCATTGATTTGGGTATGATTGTCTTTGAAAAAATTCAGATATCGTTGGAGGTAAATCAGACAATGGTCGTCTATGGAATCATCAGAGATCTCAGATTTTATTTTCTGCACAAATGATTCATAATCTCCTCTGTTAGCCTCATTCACATTGTCATTGAATGCAGCAAAGTTCGTTTCTATATAACCTTGGAGAAATTGAAATTCACTTAAGCAAGCACATTTCTCTAGCCCTTGTGAAAAGGAGGAATTAGAGAAAATACAAAAGAATAGCATGGATAGGATCCATTGTTTTTTCCCGGCCAAAATAGATTTCCTCGAGGTGGTAATGGAGAATTCTTTTCTATGAGTTTTCATTTGTTTCACCAGTTTAACCCGGATTTTGCATTAGGTTTCGTTATGAGGGCGGTAATTGCAATAAAATCAGGCTGTTTGGAGGCTGAGGCATAGCACCGCTATGGTGAAGTCGAAAGCAGCAACGTAGTGACTGATTTTGAAGCAATTAATGCCCGCAATAGAATTGCTAATGCATAATGCGGGTTTAATTTAAAACTGATGGATTTTTTCCTCCATTGGTTGCATGAAGCTGTTTTTTCAATTCCTGGACCTTCCCGCTTGCTACTCGGTAATTGAATTGCAGAAATAAACTGCTAGCCATGCAACCATTTTTTATCCCGATCCATCATGGGTTAAAATCAAAAACTGTTTAATCCGATGGCTAGAAAAATTTTAATCTTAAACGCACTTGTATTTTCCCTGCTTTTATTTTCCTGTGAGGATAAAAGAGAAATCTTGCCGGTAGAGAAGACCGCTTCAGTAGCTTTCAGTATTCCGTCTGCCAGTATTCCTGAAAATGCAACACAAGGCTTGGAGATCAAGCTTTCCCTAAGTGTACCTGCCTCAGGTGATGGGGCAGTTGACTTGCAGTTGTTGGGAGGTAAATCCAATTCCAGATTTGTTACTCAACCTGCTTTTGATGCAAATTTCAAATTGAGACTTCCCGTATCCAAAGGCACCACAGAGCTTTCTTTCAAAGTGATCCCGGTAGATGATCATTTGTACAACGGTACAGCGGAATTTAGAATTGAACTTGTAAATGTCGTGGGGGACTTGGTAAAAGGCAGTAATAAGTTTATGGATCTCAGCATCATCGACAATGAATTGTCGGGAAAGTTGAAGTATTTCGAGACCACCGGTATGGGTTCTTACCGACAGGAATTTGAATATTCTCATCTGGGAAAAATCAATCGTGTGGCTTGGCAATCCAACCTGAATCTTGCTCTTGCAGGCCAATACCAGTACCTCTATAATGACTTGGGCAATATTGTCCGGATCAATACAGTTCCAGACCAGTCTCAGCAAATCTTTTTCTACGAGGGAGGGAAATTGAGACGGAGTGAAAAATCCAATTCCAATGACTTCACAGAGTATGATGTGTATAGTTTTGATGGCAACAATTACCTAACAGGTATTGAGTCGTTTCGAAGGATTCCGGGTGGAAGTGACCAATTGACATCCACTACTGTATTTAGCTATTTCAGCAGTGGAAGCGTACATACCATCACTACTTATGCATTTGAAGCCCCGGTCAGTTACAGGGTAATCAAAAAGGTCACTTATGAGGATTACATTCAAAAATCAAATCCACTACCATATTATCAGGATATTCCGGGTTTACCGATCCAACATTATCTTCCTCAAAGGATGATTGTGGAGGAGCACGGAACCACCTTTACCTACCAATTTGAGTATCAGTTTGACGGCAATAACCAAGTAAAGAAAAGGATAACAACAGGTCCGAGCGGAGTAGAGACGACCCAATTCCATTATTATTAAGTTGAGGGAAACGTTTAAATAGAATTACTGCTTAAATCAATCTGATCGGGGTCAAAAATTTTCCCGAATCAAGATTCCAGCCAAAAACCACATAAACATGTGATTCGACGTGCTTTATGAGAAAAATATGGGCTCCAGTTTGTACTTTTAGCCACATACATGAAGTCGACAGTTACTTGCTTTTGTGTTTTTTGGCTGGCTTTTACTTTGGAGGCCAATGCTCAGCGATACTTTAACCGATTGACGGTTCAGGACGGGCTTGCATCCAACAATGTCTATTCCATTTGGCAAGACAAAAAAGGGTACATCTGGATCGGGAGCAGCAACGGTCTTCAACGATTTGACGGTAAATTTTTTCTCTATTTCGAGATTCGTAAACCCAATCATTTACCCGCCAACCCAGTCCACCAAATCATGGAGGATAGGGAAGGGAATATGTGGATCAGGTATGGAAATGACTATGGTATATTCAATCCTGCGGATCTGAGTTTTAAAAAAATCCCATTTGAAAAGCCCCAGGATGGGTCACTTGGGGAAAGATTATGGATTGATAGCAAAGGGAATGTATTCATCGTTTTTGTCAGGAAGAAAATCCTCTATTACGATAAGGTAAAAGGGGTGTTTACAGAAGAAAATTCTCCGATCAAATTGCCTGATGGATATCGTTCCAATTCCATATTTGAAGACACAAAGACAGGATTTTACTGGATTGGCTGCGAAGAAGGAGTAGCCGTGTTTGATCCCAAAACCAAGGAGATATACCATGCTGACAATAAGCCACTGAATCTCCCCAACCTGAATAATACTACGATTAAACAGGCCACAATGTATTTTATTGACAGTGAAAGGAACCATTGGATGGTTTATTGGGATAAAGATCAAAATTTCATATCCTACAGCGAAAAAACAAAACAATACATCCAGTCTGCCGGAGATCTGAAAAACCAATCTCCGGAATACCGGGAGGTGAATAATGCCTTTGAGACCAATTCGGGAGAACTTTGGTTCTATGGAGTCAACAGTCTCTACGTGTCCAAATCAATTATTCATGAATCCTTTGATTTTCTGAGGGATAAATTCTTGAAATACAGTGAAATCTATCAGATGTACGAGGATAGGGAAGGGGGAATATGGTTGGCATCCGATGAGGGGATTTACCATTATGCCGATAATTTTCCCGATATCACCTATGGCTTCTATCCAGATGGAGATCCAAAACATACGTTTTTGGATATTGAGGAAATCCAAACCAATAAGGAACCCCAATTCTGGGTAGCAAGCTGGGGAAGGGGAATAGTGGTTTTGGATAATAAGTTCAAAGAGTTGTCTTCTCGAAAAATTCAGGAAAAAATAAAAGAAAAGTCGGAGACACAGCAAGCATGGACTTTACTGCAGGAAAGAAGGAGTAAAAAGGTATGGGTGGGTGCTCAATTAGGCTGGATTCATATCATCAATCCTGACAACCAGGAGACAAAATTGTACAATTTCCCAATATTTAAAAACTCAACTATTAGGAGCATTTCCCAGGATGTAAAAGGAAATATCTGGTTTACCACGCAACGTGGAGATTTGATTCGTTACCAAGCCGATCAGCCCATTGAAAATGCCTCTTTCCAGCTGATACGGGAATTTAAGGGCTTTGCTGTTGATCACTTAGTAGACAATCAAAATAGGGTATGGGTTTGTACTAGCAATAGCGGAGTATTTTGCCTGGATGCCGATACAGGTGAAGTCCTCAAGCATCTAAATGACAGCATCCTTTCCTCCAACAAACAGGAAAGAATCACCCAGCTGAATGACAGCATTTTTTTCTTTGGCCATTACCTTTTGAATGCCTATAACGATAAGAGTGGCGAAAACAGAATCCTTTCCTATTCAGACGGGATGATCAGCAATGAGATTCTCAAAATGCTGGTTGACAAGGACGGATTCTTATGGATTTATACCCCAAGTGGAATCTGTAGGTATAATTACTATCAAAATTCATTCACACCCTATGGTCAAAAAGACGGCCTTGGTTTGTTGGAATTGGATGGATATGGAGGCTTGGTGACCCAAGATGGTAAGCTGATTTTCACAGGATACAGTTCCTTGGTTTCGTTTAACCCCAGTCAGTTCAACAGTTCTATTAAACCGGACCGGCCATCCTTGACCAGTATCAAACTGTTTGATAACTTTTTGTTTGTGGATTCTTTGAATACTGATGCCAAACGGACCTTTCGGCATGATCAAAATGCCTTTACCTTTTTCTTCAGTTCCCTCAGTTATGCCAATCAGGATAAACTCAAATACTTTTATCGCCTATCAGATATAGATCAGGAATGGAGATCCGGTGGCCAAAACAGTATGGCTGTTTATTCTTTATTGCCTCCGGGACGCTATACACTAGAATACAGGAGTGAAAATGAAGAAGGCATTTCCTCACCAATCGGCTCATTTGTTTTTAGAATAACCCCTCCTTATTACGAGGCATGGTGGTTTAGAACACTGTTGGCAATTTTGGTCATTGCCACTGTAGTTCTGATCTACAAATTGAATTTGAATAGAATCATGGCCGTCGTTCAAATCAGAAACAGAGTAGCAAGAGACCTCCATGATGATATGGGGTCTACTTTGAGTACGATCAATATCCTGAGTGCCATGGCCAAGACTAAGCTAAATACCGATCCTGTCAAAACCAGTGAGTATATTTCCAAAATCTCGGACAACAGCCAGCGAATGATGGAGGCAATGGATGATATCGTATGGAATATCAAGCCTCAAAATGACAGCATGGAAAAGGTAATTGCCAGGATGCGGGAATTTGCCACCAATGCCATGGAAGCTAAGGACATTGATTTCAGATTTGATGTGGATGAAGATATCTACAAAATCAAACTCCCGATGGATGCCAGGCGTGACTTATTTTTGGTGTTTAAGGAATCTGTAAACAACATGGTGAAGTACTCAAAATGCAGCCGTGCTTTTATCCACTTCTCTTTGAGGAAAGGCATGCTGCAAATGCGGGTTAGAGATTATGGACAAGGCTTTGACATGGAGCAGGCTGATTCAGGTAATGGACTAAGCAACATGAAAAAAAGAGCAGAAAGTCTGGGGGGTGAATTGAGCATCACCTCCGAAAAAGGGGAGGGGACGGCCGTGGTTTTGGAAATCAGGGTATAAATTTAGAAAGGAATTATTGGCAGCAGAGGAGAGGTCATTTGGAAATCGGAGTTCAAAGTCTTTCGACTTAATTCTAACTTAATTGATTCCAATAAAACCACTCTAATATGTGATTGAGGCGCTTTTGTGACACATTTATATTTGAAATAAAAATTTCAAAAATGATTAAACTTTTGATATACGAGGATAATCCACAGTTGAGAGAAGGCTTGACTATGTTGATTGATGGGAGTGATGGTTTCCAAGTGTTAGGAGCTTTTAAAAACTGCTCCAACATCGCTTTTGAAGTGGGTTCGTACAAACCTGATGTGATTCTGATGGACATTGACATGCCGGTGGTCAACGGGATCGAAGGACTCAAAATTGTCAGGCAGATCAATACCGAAATCAGCATCTTGATGCTGACCGTTTTTGATGACCATAAAAATATTTTTGAAGCACTTCAGAATGGTGCAAATGGGTACATTTTAAAGAAAACTCCTCCAGCCAAATTACTGGAATACATACAGGAAGCGGCTACAGGTGGCGCTCCCATGACTGCCTCGGTAGCTGCCCAGGTTTTGAAGATGTTTTCGCTCATTAACATTCCGGCTGATAATGATTATAACCTAACCGAGCGGGAAAAGCAGGTTTTGCAACTATTAGTCAAAGGATATTCTTATAAAATGATTGCCTCGGAAATATTCATTGCAATGGACACTGTACGAAGCCACATCAAAAAGATCTATGAGAAACTGCACGTGAATTCAAAGTCTGAGGCAGTGGCCAAGGCCTTTAGGGATAGGATTGTCTAAAGTAGGATCAGCCTGTATTTCTGACTTTACAGGTTTTTGAAAATCCCGAAGGGGCTTATTGTATTAGCTGGAGAATACAAAAACAGCAAACATGCTAACCAGGGAAATCGCTTTTAAAATCTATGTCACCCCTTTGGGGTTTTATTACATGCATGCCCTATCTATTCTATAATAATTTCAGTCATACTGGCTTTCAAATCCCGAAGGGATGAAAAGATTATAGCTATAGACGTGTTTATCAGGTAAGATAACCCCAAAGGGGTGACATCATTTTTATCGAAAGTGGTAAAAGCGATTTCCCTGACATGCTAACTAGTTAAAGCGAGATTTTCATAATAAGAGTTAGTCTAGTTGGGGATAAGCATAGCTATTACAGATGATTGGAAAGTATAAAGTTGAATGGCATTCACTCCATCATAACTATTTTAACCAGCATAATTTACCTCAAAGTCGCCTTAACTTTGACCTTTTTGCCCAATCTGTTATTGTAAATAATTCCTTCCAGTGAATTGATGTAGGAACCCATATCATCCAATTCTGATACTTCAACAACCTTAAATTCCTTTCCTAATCCGTCTGCATAAATTTTTATTTTGTTCTTGGCATTTTTCAGTGCAGCTTCAAAAAGCTCGGTTTGAAGGGTCTCAATTTGAGCCAAATCTATATAAGTTCCGCTAGAATTGATAAAACCCGGGATTTTTTGCTTTTCGACAATTTCTGCTAGCTCGCTAATGTCCTTTCCTTTTTTTAGGATTATACCATAGGCGATCGAATAAATTAATTTTTTACCCTTGCTCTCCCCACCTTCTTCCTGATGAACATTTTGATACTGGAGTTTCGGCGCAAATTCAGAAAGTTTTCCATGTTCGATCAGTTCTTTAAAATCCTGTAACTGATTTGCATCACCAATAAAATTGATGGTGACAGCTAATTGATTGGTGATAATTTCTTTTTCTGAAATTCCAATCATTTCAATAGTTTCCGGTGAATCATTGAGCCTACAGGATGAAATAAGGATACTTGAGGCCAAAACAATTAAGATCGACTTTTTCATAAATTTTTGAAGAGTATAAGATTCATTTTAAAACAAACCCAAATTGAATCTTGAAATAGAATTTCAATTTGATTCCTTACAAACCAGGATCAATTTCTGCCTTTCGTTCAATGTAAATGGGCAAGTTGTATTGCACGAGATCAGGACTGGCTTTTTGAATTGAATGTTACAGGTTATATCTCAAAATCACACCAATATGTGATGCTCAAACTTTTTCCACCTTAGCATGCAACCTCAACCAAGCATATTCCATCTTTCCTAAAATTCGACAACAGGAACTCGAGCATGGTCCCGTACTTGGTAAAACACCAAGATGCCCCGATAGCTATCAGGGAAACATGCGAGATTACATGTGGCCTCTCAAAAACAAATTATAATCGTATGAAAAAATTAGTGCTATCCACCTTGTTTCTATCCTTCCTTTTTGCTGCGCAATCTTATTCTCAATCCTTGTTGCCGGCCCTCGAAGAAATGCCAATGTCCCAAGATGCGTATCTCAATCTCAAAGACGGACAACGGATTAACGGCAAAATAATTTACACCGTCAGCGGAAGAGGGGTCAATAAAGTTGCCATTAGGGATGACAATGGAAACAAGCATGAATACAAGTCACCTCAAATTGAAGAATTTGGGATTTTCTCCAATGGCCTGGTGAAAATGCAGTACTTGAATGAGAGTGCTTCTTCCATCAAGGCAATGTTCAAAACTGAAAGAAGTGCGGTCAAGCTCAATGATTATGTGGTTTTCAGAAATGCAACAATGAAAGGTGGAAAAGAACTGTTGTTACAATTATTGAACCCTCATTTTGATGAAAGGATTCAGGTTTACCACTCGGTAAATTCCCGAAAAACTACGCCACTGAGAAAAGGCGCTATCACCCTGACAGGTGAAATGCAACGAGCCTATCTGGTATCTAAGGACGGATTGCCTGTGGTCAAAGTCAAAAAGGGAAGTTATAAAAAGTCATTTCGGGGCTTTTTCGCAGATTGCCCAAATATGTTGACTGTCAAAAATCCGAAATTCAGGGATTTCGGCAAGCATATATATTACTACACCGAAAACTGCGGGGATGAACTTCCGGAATATTTTTGGGAAGATTGAATAACCTGATTATACGCTATTCTCCCAGTAAGCAAATTTAACAACTCATTTGGGCCGGATGTCGGGTGTCCGATGTCCGATGAAGCCTAACATTTGGTGTTTTTGGGTAATTTTTACTCTATTCAAATGCTACTGGCAGGATTCTGTAGATCCATATAAAATAATTTCTTAAGAAATATTTATCCAAGGAACAATTTACAATCCCTCAACCTTTTATCGCCGAACTCATCTGTGAATAACAATATTCCCAAATTCTTTCTTTTTTCACTGGTTGTACTAATACCCCTTTCGCTTTTCCTGTATTATTTGAAGAAAGAGGCGATGCCTTTTATTTACATGGAGGGAAAGGCATTGGGTGTTTTTTATTCCCTTTCTTTTCAGGGCGTTGCCCATTTTGAAAAAAGTCTGGATTCAATGATCAATGAATTTGACTTGGCACTGAATTACAACAGGCCGGATTCGGAAATCTCCAGATTCAACAGGAATGGGTATGTAGAATTCAGGACTCCATTTCTTTATCAGGTGCTTGAAGAATCCCGGAAATATTCTGATTCCTACAATGGGGCTGTAAGCCACATGATGCTGCCGCTGATTTTAGCCTGGGGACAGGATTTTGCCAATAAGCGCCTGATGACTGAAGATCGAATCACCGAATTGATATCCCTTTGCCAACCCGAGAATATTGAAATAAACCGTCAGTTTGCCAAAGCAAAAAAAGAAGGGGTCATGATCAACTTGAGTTACATCGACAAAGGATATCTGATTGATTTGCTGGCAGAATATTTACTCAAAAACGGTATCAGGAATTTTCAGATTGAATTTGGAACCGATGCTATTTCTTACGGTAAAAACCCCAAAAACAATGACCATAGATTGGTGACCATTCATCCTGAAGGTTCCGGTGAGTCTAAAAGTATCATTAAAGAAACAAGGCTCAGAAACAGCGCCTACAGCAGCAGCGGCAATTTCGAGAAGTTTTACGTGGACGAAAGGGGATTCAAGCATTCCCATCTCCTGGATCCCCGCACGGGAAAACCGATCGACAACAAAATCCTGTCTGCTCATGTCAAGGCTCCTACCTGTACCAAGGCAGATGCTTTGGCTACTATCTGTATGATCTTGAGCTTGGAGGAATCCCAAAGAATCATTACGTCTGATCCCACTCTGGAGGCCTTGATTGTATATAATGACAGGGGTAAATTGAACACTTGGAGGTCCAAGGGTTTTGATTTTACGAATTAGTTGGAGTCAGGTATTTCTTTTATTTGAACCAGACATTTGGTTTTTACAGTATCAATAGTGACTTAGACCTGATTTCATTCTGTACCTCAGAAACGTTAACTTTAGCTGTTGCTCTAAAAAATGAAAGATAATTTCTCCAAACAATCTGACAACTACGCAAGATTCAGACCTCCATATCCAAGTGATTTTTTTAGTTATTTAAATTCACTTGTCGAAGATAAAATAACTGCTTGGGATTGTGGAACAGGAAACGGTCAGGTTGCCTTTGAATTGGCGAAGACTTTTAAACGAGTATATGCAACAGACATTAGCCAATCTCAAATTGACCATGCTTTTAAAGCAGAAAATATTTTTTATTCTGTTCAGCCTGCCGAACGAACTCACTTTGAAAAAAATCAATTTAACTTAATTGTAACAGCGCAAGCAATACATTGGTTTGACTTTGAAAAGTTTTATTCAGAAGTACTTCGAACTGCAAGAGAGAATTCTATTATTTGTGTTGTTGGATATGGAAGAGTAAAAATTTCACAAAAAATTGACAATATAATCAATGACTTTTATTTAAATACTATTGGGTTGTATTGGGATAGCGAACGGAGATATATAGATGAAAATTATCTTACAATTCCTTTTCCATTTGCAGAAATCCAAACACCATTATTTATTAACAAACAGACCTGGAATTTGGAGCATTTAGTCGGATATTTGAATACTTGGTCTGCTGTAAAGCATTTTATCAAAGATAAAGGTTACAATCCTATTGATACTTTGCAAATGGAACTTGCAAAGTATTGGGAATTGAATGAAATAAAATCTGTTTCATTTCCAATGCTACTAAGAATAGGAAAAATAAAGTACTAAATAAGAGATGAAAGTATCTCAAAAGTGGTAATTAGAGAATCTTTAAACCTTTATAAATTCCTTTACTTAGGGATCTGTAAATTTCTTCAATTCACTCAGGATTTAATGGTCTTGGCTATAGTTGCCTAGCTTGGAGTATCCATAATATCTAGTAAAACAGAATATTATGCTTTCTTGATAGGGTCAGGGAGTACTTTTTTTCTGGGAGGAATCGTTTAGTTAAGGTGATTCTCAAACGGCAGTAAAAGTTGCTCCCCAAACCCAATTAAAAAATATCAGGAACCAAGGTGTTCAGGCCTGGCCTCTGCCCCTGCCAAAATTCCTCCATCCACATTGAGTTCTATTCCGGTGATGTATTTGGATTCTTCGGAAGCCAGAAATAAGGCCGCATAAGCCACATCCATTGGTTCTCCAAATTTACCCAATGGAATCCCATTTTCAACGGATTTGATAATCGCTTCTCTTACCTCTCCTTCTCCCAACATCGCGTCCCACATAGGGGTCATAATGGCGGCAGGATGAATGGAATTGCATCGAATTTGATAACCTTTCTCTGCACAATGAAGAGCTACTGATTTGGTGTGATTTCTGATTCCTGCTTTACTGGCAGCATAAGCTGCGGCACCCGGAATTCCTACTATCCCACTTCTGGAGGATATATTGATTATACTTCCTGCACCCTTTCGCTTCATCAATTTGATACCGTATTTACAGCCCAGCATCGTGCCATTCAGGTTGACATCCAAAACTTCATTCCATGAGGCAGAATCTACATCCTCAACATCATGGGGTCCTTTGGTTTCCAAAAATCCCGTGATTCCGGCATTGTTGACCAAAATATCCAAGCCTCCGAATTCAATGATGATTTTTTCAAAAATGATTTTCCACTCTCCTTCATGTCTTACATTCAGCGGACAGAAAAAAGCACCTTCTCCTAATTCCTTGGCTAATGCTCTTCCCTGGTCTTCAAGAATATCTGTTATGATTACGATGGCACCTTCCCGGTGAAAAAGCCTTGCAGTGGCCTCACCTATTCCTCTGGCAGCCCCTGTGATAAGGGCTGTTTTTCCTGTTAATCTCTCTTTCATATATATCTGGTTTTTGTAATTAAAAGTAAGGTGTAATCTAACTTACACCTTGATTGTGATGGGTATTGTATTGTTGAAATATCTTTAATAGCAATAATACTTTTTTAAAAAAAAGAATCGCTGGATTTCATGATTTGAAACCAGCGATCTCTGCAATTTGGGAAAGAAACTAAAACTTGATCGTTATCAGTTTTTCATCCTCCCATTTTTCAAGAAATTTCCCAAAGGCCTTCATCTGAATGGTTTCACCAATTTTGACTTGATGAAAATATCCATAACTGACTTTATACCTATTGATATCCACTGGCACTAATTTCCAAAACTTCATTTTGTTTAGTTCATATGGAATATCCTTGAAAGGAATCCAACCGGTAGTCTCCTCTACTATTTTTATTTCCTGAGCTGTATTTTTATCCACAAGGCTCACTCCCACATTTAAATTGACAAAATAGGTATCATACTGTGAGGAGCTATAATCCTTATCCGTATAAAATTCAAAGGTTATATTTTTATCCTTCTCCAGGGTTGGTATTTCAGGTTCAGGCTCAACGTATCCACATGAAAAAAGGATAGAGGAAGTTAAAAGAGCCAAAAACAGGGCATTTTTCATTTTTTTTTAGATTTAATTGGTTTCGATATACTTAAGATTTCCCCATCAATTCACGGCATGCGATGGAGGCATGGCATTGGGGACGAGATTGTCGATAGGTTTGATGGATTTCAGGTAGGCAAAAATTGCCTTCGTCTCCAGATCCGTCATATGGCTGTACATATCCCATGGCATTGGTGGCAATAATTGTCTGGCCGTCTTTATCCCTTTATATCTTCCTTCTCTAAGAGCAATTGAAAATTGTTCTTCAGTCCAAGATCCTGTTCCTGTTTCATCATCGGGCGTTAGGTTTGCTGCATAAGTGATACCCCATGGCCCGATCCATGCAGTTAGCGTCTGCGTCGCAGCTACTCCTTTTTGCTCTAGTTCAGCCCGGTCGATTTCGGGTAGGGGTAGAGCTGCAGGGTGTCCGGATAGCTGAAGTTCGAAATCCAATTCTGGCCCATTAGGCCCCATCTTCTTTGGAGTATGGCAATCATGGCAGCCGGAAACTAAGGTCAGATGCTTGCCATATTCTTCCAGTGTCGGAAATCCATTAATTGCTTCACTTGGTTTAAGTTCAGGCAGTTCTGTTTTCGCAGCCGGTTGGCATTCACTCAGACCCAAAACAGCTATAAGTGATAGCCCTAGGGGAATAATTATTCTGTTTTTCATTTTTAGAAGTTGGTTAAGTAAACAATAAATTCTAGAAGTGATGATTGGAAAAATGAGAGTAGGGTTGCTTTGTACCTGATTTTTTGTGAAGAAGGTATTTGAAAAAGTCATTCTTTTATTTCTAATAGTGGTACCTCCGTGATCATCCTATTTTCTCCATTTCACCCAAACATGTGATTTCTGTACCCTTTTGAACCGACTACTTTTGCATCAGTAGATTAAACCCGCATTATGCATTAGCAATTCTATTACGGGCATTAATTGCTTCAAAATCAGTCACTACGTTGCTGCTTTCGACTTCACCATAGCGGTGCTATGCCTCAGTCTCCAAGCAGCCTGATTTTATTGCAATTACCGCCCTCATAACGAAACCTAATGCAAAATCCGGGTTAGACAACTTTTGATACTGATATGAAAAGGTTTTTCATCGGAGCTGCATTTTTTTGGGCCTGCACTTTTACACAGCAGGCCCAACATCCTTCCTCTGAATCCCACGGGGAGGATAAGACTGCATGGGCTCCACACCTGATGGCTTCTGTAGAGAAAAGCGATTCTCAAGTAACACCTCACTCCATACAAGCTTATGATAGGGTGTTAGCAAGGAAGTATTGAATTTTTCCAGCATTTTGAATTTCACCCAATTATGTGATTTCTGGATTCAGTTAAGGCCCTGAAATTTGTCTTGTAATTATTTAAAAAAACCAACACTAGTTTTTCACAACTTTTTATAACGACACAATGAAAGCACTAAACCAATTATCAGAAGCTGAACTGTTTCAGGGTTGCCTTGAAAGGATTCCATCAATTCAAAAGGAAGTATATGAGCGATTTTCAAAAAAAATGTTTTCGCTTTGTTTCCGCTATGTCAAAGAAACGGCCGCTGCCGAAGATGTATTGATCATAGGATTTATGAAAGTCTTCGACCGGATTCACCAATACAAAGGGACAGGCAATTTTGGTGGCTGGATCAGAAGAATCATGGTCAATGAATGCCTTATGTATCTAGAAAAGGAAAAAAACCTTTACAATGAGATCGGTTTGGATGGTATTCTGCCTGCGCCGGTTCACAGTCAACCTTCTGATAAATTGGCTGTAGAAGACCTGATGAAACTTATCGATAGTCTTCCGAGTGGATACAGAACTGTTTTCAACCTATATGCCATTGAAGGATTTTCACATCAGGAAATTGCCCAAAAATTGGATATCAGTGAAAACACTTCCAAATCACAACTGAGCAGGGCAAGAGCTCATCTACAAAAGATGATCAAATTCAGTCCAGAGGAGAGAATCGAAGAATTAATGTCAGCGTAGAGGTTTGCCTTTTTTCATTAACAGTAGCCTTTTAAATCAATGCCAAATTAAGTACTTATGATACTCGAGCATGTAGCCCTTTGGACAAGAGACCTGGAAGGCCTTAAGGAGTATTATTGTTATTATTTTCAGGGAAAAGCTAATAGCCTATACATCAATACCAGAACAGGTTTCAAAAGTTATTTTATCTCATTTAGTGGAGGTGCCAGACTTGAGATCATGCAGCTTCCCGAAATTCCCGCCAATCTTAATGACAGAAAAACCAATCAGCATTTAGGACTTATCCATTTGGCCTTTGGTGTGGAAAGTAAGGCGGCTGTGGATCAGATGGCTTTGAAAATTTCAGGAAATGGATTTGAGATTTTAAAAGGCCCAAGAACTACCGGAGATGGGTATTATGAATTTGAAACCCTCGATCCTGATGGAAATCGGATCGAGGTAACTTTTAAACTTTAAGCTCGGGATAAACCGGGAATTCTGAAAAAAATGCTGGTAAATGCCTGAAAAAAACCTCCCCGGATTTGGTTCCGGGGATTAATTGCTCATCACAAATAACTTTTTATACTGTTTTCTCCGGAGTAAATTGAAATAAATCAAATGAGTAATTTTCATTTACCTATAGTTGCTCTCTTTTAAAAATCGCTCAAAATCCTGAATCTCCAACATTTCTTTGATGGCTCGTTGCTTATCCGTAGCCTGATTGTAGTAGCTTTCACAAATCCTAAAACCAATAAAGTACCCGAGGTTTCCAGGGTAACCTGTTTCAGGATTATAGGTATTGAAAAGCCAATCATCCGTATTTTCAGTAGCCATTTCCTTTTTGAATTTTTCCCACAGCTTTTGCTCGTTTGCAAATCCAAAATCAAATACCTCAGGGTTGGTGTATTTTCCAAGAATGAGATAGGTTACGAAATCAGCCGCACCCTCCATAATGGCATAGTCCAGCAAGGATCTTTCAGGTTTATTTTTCTGTTGCAAATGCACATACTCATGGAGGATAATAGGCACAGTCTGATCAAAGTCAAATATCACCAGCTGATCGAAATCCGAGAGTGATGTCAAATCGGCAAGAGGGCTTTTACAAAGGTGCTCTGTGCCAATCAACATTCCCGCATAGCCATCGGCTGTCCCTACATTATTGAGACTTCCCATCAGAAAGTAAATGGGTGGGAATATGGCTTCAGGGTATAGGTTCTTAAGTTTTTCTGCGGCCAAAATAAATTCAGGTTTTAGGCTTTCAAACTTCAATGAAGTCGACCGGATACTTTGATAATACCCTTCCAAAGTTCGAATTCTCTCCAGATACTTTCCCACATCTCTATTCATTCTGATAGTGTAGAATGTTTTCAGTCCAATGCTTCCTTCCCTGATGTAATTATTCAAAAATAAATCTGCTGCATCCTTCCCCCTCAAGGAGTCGAAATTTGCCCAAAATCTGTCTACATCTCCCGTTTCGACTTTCAGGTTTCTAGGGTCTGATAAATGCTTTCGGTTTTCTGAAATCCCTTCCATTAAGTGGCTACTTCTTTCGTCCTTGGCTAAAAAGGATAAAACGCTGCTTGTTGAGATAGCTTGGTAATCAAACAAACCAAATTCTATCGCCTTTTCGATAGCTTTAATTCCCAAGAGGGTGTCGAATTCAGTGATAGCCGTCTTGCTTTTGGTCAGCCAATAATGTGGAGTGTCTTCCTGGGCGAAAGCAAGTGTGGTAAATAAAATAAATAACACAGTTGTTGAAAAACTCAAAATCCTTTTCATACCAAGCTGATGGAAATTTCGCTTGAAAGGTTGCTTGAGTTACATTCGGTTCCTCAAAATTTGCAATTTCGAGATAAGGTTGTAGGATTTCTAATCCGACTTATCTCAAGAACATGGGATTACAAATCCCACAACAGTTCTTCAGAATTGCAAATTCTGAAGAATTGCAAATCCTGAAGAACCGCTATTCATTAAAAAATGGCTTCATTTCTTCGTGAATTTCTCCACGGAGCTTTTTCAGCTTTTCTGCGTATTCCTGGAGTTTCTTTTCCTGTTCGGTCTTGGGCACCCAAGGCTTCACTTTTTTGGGTTCGCCATTTTCATCCACAGCCACAAAAATGATGATGCAGTGGGTCTTTTTCTCGAATTTTTTCTCCGAGAATGCTCTCGAATATACTTCCACCATGATGTGGATGCTCGAGCTTCCTGTCAAAATCACCTGACAGTCGATCTTAATTAATTCGCCAATGCTGATCGGTTTATAAAAACGAATGCCACCCACATAGACCGTCACGCAATAACTTTCTGCCCAGGTTCTTGCGCAGGTATAGGCCGCCTGATCGATCCATTTCATTACGGATCCACCATGGACTTTCCCCCCGAAATTGACATCTCCGGGTTCGCTGATAAACTGAAATGTGGTTTTGTGTAATGGCATGGCTAAGAAGATTGGAATGGGTCGAAAATAAAGGTTTTAATTCGAATTGGATTCTTTTACGACGATTTCCATTCCTTCCGCTCCCGCGTAGAAGACTACAATCTCTGCTGGGATGTCTCCGTTATTTTTTCCATAATGAATCGTATTCACCACTTCAATGATGGGATTTCCGGCTTTCATTTCAAGTACATTTCCTTTGATATCCACTACAGTCAACTCGCCGGTTAGCAGGATTCCGGCATTGATAACAGGATGATAATGGTGAGGCAATTCTGAGTGTGGAGGTATTGTCACTTTGACAATGGAAATTTTTGGCTTTCCGCTTGGATAGGCAGGCAAAGAGTCTCCATTCCAGGCAAGATAAGATTCGGTGAGAAGCTCTGAACTTGGTTGGTCAGGGATGGGCTCTTTACTTTGACAAGAAAAGGCCACCAAAGAAAGAATGGACAAAAGCAACGTTCTGTAGTTGATCATAACGCATTAAGGATGTACCTGACAGGCCTCAAGCACATTGCCGTCAGAATCAAAAAACTGAAAATAGGTAACAAAGGAATCGGTGATCAGCTCGGTGGTTTTTACTCCCTTTTGAATAAGTTCAGTTCTGGATTGCCCGGCATTCTCAGTCCTAAATATTGGGTAGGAGGCGGTTTTTGAGTTGATGATAATGGGCTCGTCAGTTTGCCAAAGCGTGACACTGGTGACACTCCCTGTGTCAAGTACGATCAACCGCATTTCCGGATTTTCATAGACTGGATTTAAGCCAAGTTTTTCTTTGAACCACGCCCCGGATTTTTGAAAATCACTCACCCGCAAAATGATGGTATCGATTCCCTGAAACATAATTTTTAGATTTTATTAGCTGATCAAAATTAATAAAACCAAAGTGGTGATAATCATTGTTCCGTACCCAAGCAGGAGATTTTTTCGAAGAGCTTTACTTCCCGCATAGATTCCAATGCCCATTTTCACCAGGGTGTTTGAAATTGCCGCAAGCAAAATAGCATTGAATCCTATTCCCAAATCCAGTTTGATTCCGGTCAGTTTGGAAATGGAAATTGTAATCGCGTCGATGTCTGAGAAACCTGCCACAGCACTGGAAATCAAAGTTCCGCTGTCGCCCAGATTCTCATTTGCGTAGCTTACCACGAGCAAAATCAAACTGTAAATCAATCCAAACACAATGGCTCCTTTCAAGTCAAGGGGCTTAGAGGGAGGCATTTCGTTTGCTTCTATTTTTTTGGACTGATGCCTTAGATAAATGTATAGCGTAATCCCGATGGCGGATAAAAGGATGAGGCCTATGGCTGGGAGCAGTCGATTAAACAGTACTTGGTTGAAGATAAATGTCCAAATCAATACGCGAACAAACATGATCGAAGAAGCTGCTAAGATGGCAGTAGCACAACTTGAGGACAGATTTTCATTTTCTCTGCTTTTTTTGGCATAGATCCAGGTCACTGCGGTACTCGAAACAAGCCCTCCGACGATTCCCCCCAATAAGATGCCTTTATTTGCACCAAGAAATTTGGTTAAAATATACCCGACCAAGCCGAGTCCTGAGGTAAAAAGTATAACCCATCCAATCTCCCGCGGATTTAATACCTCGTATGGACCGTAAGTCTCATCGGGCAAAAACGGGAAAATCAACAAGGCAATGACAACAAAGCGGATGAAATCGTACATCTCCTCCGCTGTGATCATTCCCACGATCGTATTAATCCGAAACTTGGAGGAAAGTACCACCACAATCACTACGGTGATCATCAGACTGATTTCGATCAGACCGATGAATGTCATCGAACCCAAGACAAACGCCAACAAAGAACTGAATTCGGTGGTGGAACCACGGTCGCCTTGGTTTGCCGAAATCCAATAAGTAGCCGAAACAAGCAAACTGACCCCGATAAAAAGTGCTACATAGATCCATGGAGAAAAGAGGTAATAAAACAGAGCTGCGATGAATCCCAATAAAACCAAAAAGATAAAGGTTCGAATTCCCGCAAATCCATGGGAATTCTCCTTTATAGCTCTGAATTGACGCTCAAGACCAATCACCGATCCGATTCCGATGGCAATTACCAAGCGGATGAGAAATTCTTCTTTTGAAAGAGAAAAGCCTTGTTGGTCAATCAGCAGTTGTTCCAAGTTGAAATTGTTTTTGAAAAAGACCGGAATCTAGTCTTCTTCCATATAAAATTGAGCTTCTAAAAAAACCTTTTGGGCTTGATCGCCTTCTCCGAAATGATTTAGGGAAGTTAGCATACCTCCGATTCTTAAATTGCGCTCGGGGAGAGATTCTTTTTCGTTGTCATGCGCCACCATCACTACGGCATCACTTTCCTCGGAGCACAACTCATAGACTTCGTAGGAATTCTCAATCGGAACCATCGTGAAACTCGTCACCGCCCCAACTACCACGGGAACCATGATAGTGGCCCCAAGTGAGATTGATGAACTGACTTTCTTTGGAGTACCCACCAAGGTGCAGCTGATGCCGGGTTTGCCCAGTTCGAGCAGTTGATCCAAGCTCATATGTACAGGGCGATATTTTTCATAACATTTAAAAAGCTCCGAATCCAATCGGGCCAAGATCCGCTCCCGCGACTTATTGTCCAATCGGGAAATTGACATCATCAAATAAAGAATCATGGCTTGTTTGTCATGGGTTACTCCTGCCACTTTTCCGAGCTCAGCCGGTGAGACGACACCATCATGTGCATGACTGAACAGGTTAAAAAATTTCGCTCCGTTGTCAAAAGACTCAATTGCCTCGTGATAGGATGTGTAAGGGATGATCTGTTTCATTATATGCGGAATTTAGAAGAAAGGCTTATCAAATATTCGGAAATAATGGAACAGAATCAAATAATATGATGCTGATGGTAGCAACTGATTCAAGATTATTCTTGGGCTTAAAAACACCACGCTTTTTACTAATAGTGGGGAACAAAAAAGGAGGCCGTGGCCCCCTTTTGTCAGTTTAAATTTTTTCTGAAAAATGCAATGGTCTTTTCCCATGCCTGTTTGGCGGCGGCCTCATCGAACCGAGGCGTGGTATTGTTGTGAAAGCCGTGATTGACCCCGGGATAGTTGATCATTTCGTATTTTTTATTGTTCGCTTTGAGCGCTTCCTCATATGCTGCCCAACCTGCATTGACCCGTTCATCAAGTTCAGCATAGATAACCAAAAGCGGTGCATTGATCTTTGGCACATCTTCAAGGGCAGGCTGACCTCCGTAGTAAGGAACCGCCGCCCCTAAATCAGGGATTCTCACAGCCATCATATTGGCAATCCATCCACCAAAGCAGAAACCTACCACGCCGACGTTTCCATCGCAATCAGGATGATTTTTGAGGTATTCGTATGCCGCAATAAAATCCTCCAACATCGAGTTCCGGTCCAGTTTGGACTGCATGGCACGACCTTCGTCGTCATTTCCGGGGTAGCCACCCAATGGTGTCAAAGCATCCGGAGCGATGGAGATAAATCCGTCCACAGCGCAGCGTCTTCCTACGTCTTCTATGTAGGGGTTAAGTCCACGGTTTTCATGTACCACCACGATGCCAGGGAATTTTCCTTTTCCGGCGGGCTTGGAAAGTAAACCTTTGATTTGTCCTCCGCCTTTAGGTGAGTGATACATGACAAAGTCGGAGCTTTGTAAGCGTTCATCTGTAGGCTCCACAGTACGGGTATTAATGTAATCCGGCATCATGGCGCTCATCAGAGCCGCGAGCGTAATCCCGCCTACGGCATAGACTGAGAGCTTTTCCATAAAAGTCCTTCGGTCAAGTTTGTTGTGGCAATAATAGTCGTAGAGGTCAAAAGCTTCCTGAGGGATGTCCTCTTTACGGAGTTGTTCCATGGTTTTCTGGTTTTATAAGTGAGTATAAGTTATTCAATATCAAGGTGGAAAAAATGATTTTTTTCTTGGTCCTTGGAATTATGGGTTGAGCGGATATTTTTTGATAAAAAGGAAGCGGTCCTGTTTAATTCAGCCAATGAAGCCCACTTCACCGGACTGAGTACTTTGACTAGGGAAAAGACTGAAAGTTCAAAATTTGAAAAAAAAATTTCAATCCTGATCGAAAGCACACTATAAAGGATAAAGCTGTCGAAGCCTAAAAATCGAGCCCAACCCTTCATGGGCAAGTTGGGAAGATTGCAAACAAACACACAGTCGACATTCTCAAATGAGGCTGCCGTCAAAATCAGGATTGGAATCGGAGGGATAAGTGAATTGAATTAAGACTCCCGCAGAATTTTCTCCATTTTTCTCCCTTTTGCCAGTTCATCCACCAACTTATCCAGATACCGCACTTGTTTGGTCAGGGGAGTTTCAATTTCTTCTATGCGATAACCGCAGATTACCCCGGTAATCAGATGCGCGTTCGGGTTCAAATTTGCAGCGCCAAAGAAGGTTTCAAAAGTGGCTTTTTGGTCAATCAGTTCCTGCAGTTTCAGTTCATCAAAACCCGTGAGCCAAGTTATGACCTGATGTAATTCCGCCTTTGTCCGACCTTTTCTTTCCACTTTGTTGACATAGTGCGGGTAGACCGAGGCAAAAGTCATTTTTGCCATTCGCGCATCATGTTCGGGTGAAGTATTCATGAATAAGTAGTAGGCGTGGAGACTGATTCAGATCGAGTTGAATTTAGGCTGAAAAAAGGAATTTCTATGCTGTTGGCCTAAACTTCAACTGCAAGCCCTGCAGGAAATTGCGAAGAATTTGATCCTTGCATTCCCGGTATTGGGCTTGGCTTGGTTTTCGGAAAAAAGCACTCAATTCATGCTTGCTGAGTTTGAATCCCCTCAAACCGAAAACTTCCAGCATATCCTCATCCTTCATGTCGAGGGCGATTTTCAGCTTTCTCAGGATAGCATTGTTGTCCAGCGTTTTCTCTGCAACCGGGGTGGAGTCATCTTTTGGACCGCGTTTCAGGATGATCAGCCCATTGAGAAAAGCAGCCAAGTCCTTGTCTTGGAGCTTGGCAAATTCGGGCTCGTCCTCTTTTTTGAGCCAATGGTTGACCTCCTCCGCAAAAACAGATTTTCCCCCCAAATTGAAAATTTCGGCCATTTTGTGATCATGGTAGTGAAAGGTATAGCGAAGGGTTCGGAGGACGTCGTTGTTGCTCATAGGTACAAATATCTTTTATTTTCACCGCTGAGGAGCAAATCATGCGAGGATTTTTTAACCGCTAAGAACACGAAGGTTCGCAAAGAATAGATTTTTTACAAGAGTTGAACTACTCAGAAATGCCTTTCTTGAAAACCACATAGTCACATAGAAATCATAGCGAAAGACCTTGAGTAATGATAAACTATGCGCCTACTATGTTACTATGTGGTGATTTTTTTAAAAGCTAAGACCGCTAATCAACCCTGATTTTTTAAAAACTATTAGCGCTTTCTTTAAAATTATCTTTGCGTTCCTTGCGCCCCTGCGGTGAATAAATACGACCTTTGAACCAGTCAAATTTCTGCGCGCTTGTCAACCAAAGTCCTTTTCATCACCCCGCCTTTTACCCAACTCAATACGCCCTATCCGGCGACTGCTTACATCAAGGGTTTTCTGAATACCATCCAAGTACCTTCCCGTCAAGCAGATCTTGGAATAGAGGTGATTCTGAGACTTTTTTCCAAAAATGGGCTGAATCAAGTTTTTGAAATTGCAGGTGAAAAAGTCGAGGAGTTATCAGAGAATTCCGCTCGAATTCTGAGGATGAAAGCTTCCTACTTGCAGACCATCGGGACGGTGATTGATTTTCTTCAGGACAAAAATCCGACGCTTGCCTATCACATTTCTGAAGGCAATTTTCTGCCCGAAGCCAGCCGTTTTGAACAGTTGGACGATCTGGAGTGGGCGTTTGGGACGCTGGGAGTGCGGGACAAAGCCCGGTACTTGGCGACGCTTTACCTCGAAGATATCGGCGATTTGATCACTGAGGCGGTTGATCCACATTTTGGATTCAGTCGCTATGCCGAGCGATTAGGTATGTCGGCCAAGACTTTTGACGAAATGGATGAGGCATTGAACCAACCTCTGAGTTTGATCGATTCGATGTTGCTTGAGCTTTTGGAAGAGAAAATCCAGAGCTGGAATCCAGAGTCAGTGGCCTTTTCAGTCCCATTTCCGGGCAATCTCTACGGCGCGCTGAAATGTGGACAATACCTTAAAATAAATTATCCTAATATCAAGGTGTGGATGGGTGGAGGCTACCCGAATACAGAACTTCGTTCTCTGAAAGAACCCCGGGTTTTCGATTACATCGACTTCATCACTTTGGATGACGGCGAGGCTCCGATTCAGCTTTTGCTGGATTATTTGGATGGAAAAAGATTGCTGAATGAGCTGAAACGAACCTTTGTCCGAATAGATGGCGAAGTTAAATTTCTCAACAATTCAGCAGTAAAAGACCTCCCCCAGCGGGAAGTGGGTACGCCGGATTACAGCGACTTGAAGCTGCGGGAGTACCTCTCGGTAATCGAAGTGGCCAATCCCATGCACCGCCTGTGGAGCGACGGGCGCTGGAATAAGTTGACCCTAGCGCATGGTTGCTACTGGGGCAAATGCACCTTTTGTGATATTTCGCTCGATTATATCGGTCGCTATGAACCGATTAATGCGTCCATTCTATGCGATCGGATAGAAGAAATCATGGCTCAAACCGGTACAAATGGATTTCATTTTGTCGATGAAGCAGCACCTCCGGCGTTGATGCGGGACTTGGCGATTGAGATTTTGAGACGGGGTTTGGTCGTCGTATGGTGGACGAATATCCGCTTTGAGAGTAGTTTTACCGCTGATCTTTGCCGTTTGCTTCGAGCCTCAGGCTGCATTGCAGTTTCCGGTGGCTTGGAGGTCGCTTCTGATCGTCTTTTGGCACTGATCAAAAAAGGGGTAACAGTGGCCCAAGTCGCTCAGGTGACGAATCACTTTACCCAATCGGGTATTATGGTACATGCTTATTTGATGTACGGCTATCCAACACAGACTGCGCAGGAGACAATCGACTCCATGGAAATGGTGCGGCAGCTGTTTGAGGCTGGCGTGTTGCAATCGGGTTTTTGGCATCGTTTTGCTATGACTGCACACAGTCCTGTGGGATTGGATCCCAAGGCTTTTGGGGTGAAGCGCACCGATTTGGCGGAAGGTGCTTTTGCCAACAACGAGCTGGATTTTGAAGATCCGGTTGGAGTGGATCATGCACTTTTTTCTGAGGGACTGCGAAAATCCCTGTTCAATTACATGCATGGAGTTGGCTTTGATATTCCGCTTAAAGAATGGTTTGATATCAAAATCCCGCAAACCACCATCCCCAAAAACTACATCGAAAAGCAAGTTCAAGGAGAAGATTTCCCGGCTTTCAAAGACCAAAACCGCATCATCTGGATCGGCGCTCAACCGGAACTGATGGAGGCAGAGGAAGGGTTTTGTGAACTGATTTTCTCCGGAAAAAAAGAGGACTTCGCCGTCGAGCTCCCGATTGAGTTGGGAGAGTGGGTGTGTTGGCTTTTGGCCAAAGTCAGCTACGAACAGCCGCTGAATACTTTGAAACCTATCCGTGAACACTACGAGACCGAATTGGGAGATTTTGAGGAAATGCTCGAATCCGAGGTTTGGGAGATCCTCCGAGAGCATGGGTTGTTGGTTTTTTAGAAAAAAAAATACCTTTCATTTATTCATGATTCTTTTCGGGTTAATCCAAAAGCAGTTTTTGTTTAGTTTCTTTTAAACTTATCTGCTATTCTTGGATTTAGTAAATACATCTAATTCTTTTATGCAATTAATTATCCGTTTGGTTATTCTTGGCCTTTGCTTTTCCACTTCTGGATGCGCTTTCAAATCCGTGAATCGAAGCAAAAACATTTCCTACTTGCAGTCGAAATCAGAAATAAATCTGCCGGAAAAGCAGCTTAATATTTTTGCCCCCAGAAAAGCTGAAAATCTTCCCGTTCTGATCTTCTATTATGGGGGAAGTTGGAAAAGCGGTAAAAAGGAGATGTACAGTTTTTTAGGAAATAGATTGGCGAGAAGGGGAGTAGTAGCTGTAATTGTGGATTATCCTTTGAATCCCACGTTTCAAGTTCCGGCTATGGAAACAGCAGCAACTCAGGCAGTAATTTGGACATCAGAAAACATCCAAAAATACGGTGGGAATCCCGAACAGCTTTTTGTTTCCGGACATTCTGCCGGAGGACATTTGGCCACATTGGTAGCAGTGAAGAATTCCGATTTTGAAAGTTTGGGGAAAGAAAACCCACTAAAAGGTGCTGTTTTAATCGATCCGGCGGGTTTGGATATGTACACCTATCTCGTGGAGACCAAAGACGGGGAAGGGCGCAAATATCTGAATGCGTTTACCGAAGATCCTGAGATTTGGAAGCAGTCTTCACCGATTTTCCATTTGGAGAAGGGGCAGATTCCGATGTTGATTTTGGAGGGAGAAGAAACCTATCCTAGTATTCAGGCGGGAAGAGGGAGATTTATGAAAGTGGTGGAGGAGAAAAATCTGGACGTCAAGTTGGAAATCTATCCCCAAAAAAAGCACATCCCTATGATTACGCAGTTCTTTTGGACTTGGAGTCGGGGATATGATGATCTTTTGGGGTTTATGGGAGTGAAGTGAGAACGACATTGAGAGAGGGGTGTTTTTTACGCTTAAAATCTAGATTCAAGGTAAGAACCCCCGAAGCAATCCCATCGAATTAATCAATTCGGGATTTTTGAGACTGCTTCGCTCGTTCCTCACTCGCAGTGACGCTCCAACTACTTTTGAGACAGCATTGTTCTACATTTACGTCCAGTTTTACCGTCATTGCGAGGGGATTTTGGACGATAGATATTTGCGATACAGATTAAGACCCCCGAAGCAATCCCGTCGAATTAATCAATTCTGGAGACTGCTTCGCTCGTTCCTCACTCGCAGTGACGCTCCAACTACTTTTGAGACAGCATTGTTCTACATTTACGTCCAGTTTTACCGTCATTGCGATGGGATTTTGGACGATAGATATTTGCGATACAGATTAAAACCCCCGAAGCAATCTGATCGAATTAATCAATTCTGGATTTTAAAGACTGCTTCGCTCGTTCCTCACTCGCAGTGACGCTTCTTTGTTTTACATCGTTGATCAGAATTCATCGCTTTTAGCCCAAAATATGATTGTAGAAACATGGACCTAAATATCCTCTATTTTTCATATTTCAAGATTTTTTTTACTTTGGATTTGCTATGCAACAAGGAGGAGCTATTTACATTCTAACCAACAATCATAACAGAGTTTTATATACAGGAGTCACGAATGATTTGGTCCGTAGAATTTTTGAACATAGAGATGGACTGAGCCCAAAATCGTTCTCAGCTAAATATAATGTTACCAAGCTCGTTTATTTTGAATCATTTCATTCAATTGAAGAAGCTATCTCGAGAGAAAAACAGATAAAAGGAGGTAGTCGAAAGAAGAAGGAGGATTTGATAAATTCTATTAATCCGGATTGGAAAGATTTGTGGGAGGAGATCCAAAATTGGTAGACGTCATCGGTAGGGGATTTTGGACGATAGATATTTGCGATACAGATTAAAACCCCCGAAGCAATCCGATCGAATTAATCAATTCTGGATTTTAAAGACTGCTTCGCTCGTTCCTCACTCGCAGTGACGCTCCAATTGGTTAAGAGACTGCTTCGCTCGTTCCCCACTCGCAGTGACGCTCCAGTTGGTTAAGAGACTGCTTCGCTCGTTCCTCACTGCAGTGACGCTCCAATTGGTTAAGAGACTGCTTCGCTCGTTCCTCACTCGCAGTGACGCCAACTAAAAATTAACCACCCTCCCATCTTCCATCTCAATTGTGCGGTCCGTGCCGGCGGCAAATTCCGCGTCATGTGTGACAATAAGCATAGTTTGTCCAAAGTCCTTTGCCAACTCCCGGAATTTATTGTACACAATATCCGAATTCTTCTTGTCCAGATTTCCTGTGGGTTCGTCGCCCATGATCAGTAGCGGATCGTTGATCAAAGCTCTTGCAATGGCCACCCGTTGTTTTTGACCTCCGGACAGCTGATTGGCCTTTTTTCGTGCATGATCCTGCATATCAAAGATTCGCAACTTTTCCATCGCCTGGTGCTCGAGTTGTTCCCTGGAGTATTTTCCGAGTTTCAGACCCGGAATCATCACATTTTCCAAAACTGAAAACTCATTCAGCAAATAATGAAACTGAAATACGAAACCGATTTTTTCATTTCTAAGCTGAGAAAGGTAATTGGATGATTTTCCTGATATCCGCTCACCATCCATGAATAATTCACCCTTGTAATCGGTATCCATCGTGGATAAAATATACAAGAGCGTGGATTTGCCACAACCGGATTTTCCTACTACTGATACGAATTCCCCACGATTGATCTGGAAGCTCACATTTCGCAAGACCTGCGTTTCAGTAGGATTGTAGAAAAACTTATCAACGTTTTTCGCCTCAAGAACGACTTTGGATTGATCTTTCATTTTCCTCTGATAATTTCTACCGGGTCTACGCTGCTTGCTTTTCTGGCAGGAAAAAATCCTGCAAAATAGGTGGTGATCAAACTGAAGATCCCGCCGATTAGGTAATATTTTAAATTGTAATCCACGGGGAATGTTTTGATAGTGGGTAGGGCCGCCGTTTCAAAGGGAATCTGATCAATGACTAGGCAGGCCAAAAAGCCAAAAATCAAGCCCAACACCCCTCCGATGATGCCAATGGTAAGGGCGATGGTGATAAAAATCCGGTTGACATCCTGACTGCTAAACCCTATAGCCTTGAGGATGGCAATGGTGTCGAGTTTCTCGAAGATCATCATATTCAGGATATTGTAAATCCCAAAACCGGAAACGACTAGCAAAGTAATGCCCACGGCATAGCTGATTAATGTTCGGATGTTTGTCCCTGTTTCAAATTGGGCATTGACTGTCTGGATATCGTCTGCATCTATCCCGAACACATTCCCAAACTCCTTAGCCAAAGGAGGGGCAAGACTTAGGTCCTTCAGCTTCACCTGAATATCAGTGATGTAGGCAGGAGGTTCGCCGAGCATTTTTTGCACTGTCGCGATTGATGCGAAGCTGTTGACATTGTCAAAATCCCCAAGTCCGGATTGATAATATCCGGCTACTTTCAGTTGAACCCTGTTACCCTGCGCAGTGGTGACTTGGATAACATCGCCGATGTCCGCAAGCATGCGATCAGCTGCGCCTTTGCCTAGGATAATGGAATTTGTTTGATTGAGATCGGCAAAATTTCCGCTGGTCACATAATCGGTGAAAGCGAAAAGTTCGGCCTCTTTCTCCACATCTATCCCGCTGACAATCCCGGTGAGATCGATAGTACCGACATTGAAAAAAACCTGTGCCGAGATTTTGGGGCTCACGCCCAACACCCTGGAGTCCTCTTCCAAGGTCCTGATAATTGCCTCGCTATTGTGAATCGCCAAGCGGCTGGTGCTGGGCTTGATTGATCGGATGATGTTTAGTGAATTTTCAAAAGTGGAACTTTGGTCGATGGGTTGATTGGGGTTGGGGCGGATTTCGTTGTAAAATCGAATATGTGGGGTGCGATTCAGCACCAATCCATCGAGCATCGCATTCAGTCCATTCATAAAACCAAGCAAAGCCACAAACATGGTGATGCTGAACATCACCCCAGTGGCGGCGATCAGCGTTTGCTTCATTCGCGCAAACATCAAGGCTCGGGCGATCTCAAAGATCAAGGACCATTTCATTATTTTCTAGGAAGTATTAGTGGAGTTTTTTCATCAACGCCTTCCAAGATTTCGGCAAATTGGTACGTCTTGATTCCTACTTTTACCGGAATCGTATCGCCGTTTTCAGTGATCACCTGATTATCCAGCCAAAGGTAGCTTCTAGGAATAACCAGCGTTTCGGCTTTCACCTGAGTCACAATATTTGCTTCCAGCGTCAGATTAGGGTAGAGCCTGGGAGGTGATTTGGTGAAAACGGCCTCAATCGTGAAACTCTTACTTAGCGAATTCATGATCGGATAGATTCGGGTGACTTTGGCTTCGAAAACCTGATCCTTAAAACTGTCCATGGTGACCATCACAACTTGGCCTAGTTCAACTTTGGAAATATCATATTCATCGACCTGCAATTCCAGAAGAAATTCTCCGGCACTTCCAATGACAGCTAATGGAGTTTGTGGACTGACCATTTCTCCTTTTTCCTTCAAAACTGAATATACCACACCATCGATTTTGCTGGTAAGTAAGTATTCGCCAAGCAGGACGTCGCTGATGGCGAGATTTTTTGAGGCACTCCTTGAGTTGAATTCGATTTCCCGCTTCAAATCCAGGTAACGTAGCAAAGCCGATTCGTGGGAGGTTTTTGAGTTTTGAAAATTCAGAGCACGTTGCTCTACTTCTACTGCTGTACCAATTCCCTTTGCCCAAAGGCTCGTTTGCCGAACGAGCAGAAGGGAGTCGTTTTGTTTTTTGCTTTTTGCCAGATTGATGGTCAACTCCAGATCTTGAATGCGACTTTGGTTGGATTGTAGGTCTGCAAAATTTCGGGAAAGTTGCGCATTATCCCTTCCCAGTTTTTCGCGTTCGCTGAAAATTTTCAAAATGGGGGTGCCGGCTTTTACGGTGTCGCCTTCCCGTACAAAGATTTCTTCAATCGGCCCGGTAGCTAAGGTAAAAGCTTCGTATTGACCTTTTGCTTTGACCAGGCCTGAAGCATAGACCGATTCAGTCAGTGATTTTTTTTCCGGCAGGATAGTTTTTTCATCCGACTTTCCGCAAGAAATGATACTCATTGATAGTAAAATCAGTAATTGAAAATCACCAAATCCCGAAAATGAAAAACAAATCTTTTGCATACGAATTGAAGCCTGAGGAAATTCAAAGTAAACAATTTCTTCTCCCGAAAGAACTGAGAAAAATCAGTCCAGGGAGTTTTTTTATCGGCTACCTGATTTAGCTGCTTGAAGTTAGACTCTTGCGCGCGATGATGTTACAGAATAGGTGTGTCGTAGTGGGAAATGAAAGGATCTATTGCCTGTGTCTCAAAACTGACTGTCGGGACTACTCACCGAAACCTTTATTTTTTTTCTGATTACTCGATCGCCTGATAAACCATTTGACGGAACTTGTTTTCGTAATACGAACTGAAAGGTGCGACCTGTGTCATAAATATCGCGACCATGTCTTCCTTAGGATCAATGAAGAAGTAAGTGCAATAGGCACCACTCCAATAGAAGGTGCCTTCAGAGCCCAGACTTTTGGTGTCTGCCAAGTCATCGACCACTGCAAAGCCAAAGCCGAATCCTTTTCCGGGATCCTGAAAGAGATCCTTACTTTGGTTCATTGCCATTAGTTCGACGGTTTTCGAACTGAGGTAGCGCCTCCCATTCAGTTCGCCGCCATTGAGCATCATCCGGGCAAAAAGCGAATAGTCCTGAGCTGTTGAAAAGAGTGCATTAGCGCCGGCAAAAACAGTGTTTCCTGAGGTGGTAGTTTGCCTAGGTGCTTTTGTCAACTTACCATCATCATCATAGGAATGAAGGACAGTCATCCTTTTTGCCTGCTCTTCTGATAGGTTGTAGCCGGTATCCTTCATTCCCAGAGGATTGAAAAGTCGTTGCTGTAGGAATTCAGCAGTTGTCTGACCGGAAAAGACTTCAATCAGTCGCGCCAAAATATCAGGCGAAGCCGAATAGTACCATTGCGTTCCGGGTTGGGCGTATAAGGGGAGTTTGGCGTAAGCAGCTACACGAGATGCGATATCTTTGTGTTGGGTTTGATAAAGACCACGAATCACTTCTTCGTCCACTTTGGAGCTTCCCAATCCATGTGAAAATCCAGCCGTGTGACTCATCAGTTGGGCGATGGTAATGGGCGACTTGACAGGCTCCAAACCTCCTTCAGAACCCAATTTTACGTCTTTTGCAACCATGGCATCCTTGAATTCCGGAAGATACTTGTGAAGCGGATCGTTGAGGAAGAAGTGCCCTTCCTCATACAGCATCATGAAAGCCGCGGTAATGATGGGCTTGGTCATCGACTGGATGTAGAAAATTTGATCCGATCGGGTAGGAGTTTTAGCAGTAAGATCACTGTAGCCTAGGGTGGATTCGTGGACTTTTTCGCCGTTTTTATACACTAGCGTAACGACTCCCGGGAGTCTGCCTTCATCTATCTCTTTTTGAAAATAGGCGTCATATCGGTCGAGACGCTCGGTTGAAAGACTGGATTGTGCTAATCCTGAACAAACCAAGACTAGGCACAAAAGGATGGTGGAAAAGGTTTTTTGGATCATTTTGATTGAATATGGTCGGCATAATTCTAAATTTAATCAAAAACCAGATCCATTCATGTCTTACCTTGAAACTTCCTACACCACCCACGACGGACTGAAACTTTACCTCCAAGCTTGGATGCCTGAAAAACCAAAGGCTGGAATGCTGCTCGTTCATGGTTTGGGAGAGCATAGCGGCCGGTATGGGCATATCGTTGAAAAGCTGAATGTATTGGGTGTGGCAGTTTTTACTTTTGATGGAAGAGGACATGGAAAATCAGTAGAAGGAAAGCCAACAGCCTACTTTGATTCTTATGAAGATTACCTGAAGGACATCGATGCACTTTTTGGTAAAGTCAAAGCCTATTTGCCCGGCCTTCCTGCTTTTCTTTATGGACACAGTATGGGTGGAGGATTGGTGGCAGCTTATATACTGAAATTTAAGCCTGAAGCCAAAGGTGTGATTCTAAGTTCGCCGGCAATAAAAGAGGCGGAAGGGACATCCTACTTCTTGATCACAATTTCCGGTCTAATCAATCGCCTTTTACCCAAGCTTAAAGTCCTCAAATTGGACATTTTGGGAATTTCCCGAATTCCCGAGGAAGTGGAAAAATATAAAAAGGATCCCTTGATCTATCAGGAAAATATCCCGGCGAGGACAGGCTATGAGCTCTACCAAATGATGCAGTTTATTCAGCAGAAAGCAGGTGAATTTGGTCTTCCTTTTCTATTGATTCACGGAGAGGCAGATCGACTCACCAATCCAAATGGATCGGAATTATTATTTGAAAAGGCTAAGTCAGCCGATAAAACCCTCAAGATTTTTCCCGGAGGCTATCATGAATTGGTCAATGATTCTGATCGGGAGGAAGTGATGCAGGTGATTGTGGATTGGGTGGGGGAAAGGATTTAGCTTTTTGAATACCCACTGAGGAAAAGTAGGTATGCAGGACCAGATTTGATTCGTCCGGTTTTCCACTCGAAGGTTTCTCCTCCCTCAACTTTTGCAATCAATTGCTGCATTTCTTCAGTGGAGTAAGTTCGGAGGCTAGAGACCATACCATCCCACCAAGTAAAAATCGGAACCAATGGAATCAGATAAGTAAAAAGTATTCTTTCCGCTGAAAAAGGTCTGATAAATGGGGTGGTTAATAGGACAGTCAAAGGCGAAAAAAACATAGCTAAAATACTGGGTAAACTTCGTTCTTGGCCTTCCACGATCAAAATAGGCTGTTTGGTTTTCACCGCATCTTGGAGGATTTGAACGGCTTTGTCGGGTTGGAAATGATGAAAAGACAAAAACATCGTTCTTAATCCTTTTAGATTTTCCGGCACATTCCGTGCGTCGATGGGTTCTGAAAAAGATTCAAAATTTACTGCTTGGCTCTTCGTAAACTGAAATGCATGGAAATTAGGATAGAGATCCGTCAGGATGATTTTGATTTTAGGATTTATCTTGATCAATTCCTCGTTTAATGTAAGTAAACCGCCTCCTCCGCCAGATGCAAGGTCTATGATTTTTGTTGTGTTGGATTTTTCTAATAGAGACCTTATTTGGGGGAGGATCGGGATAAACATTTTAGTTTTGTTTGCCAAAAACTGCAAAAAATCAGTCATAAAATTTCTGATCAAATATGGAAACCAAGCCTGATCCCCAAACTCAAATAAATGAATACGTCCCATAGTTGAAAGGTTAATTTGGAAACCTACCCTCAATCCCAGACTTCTTTTCGTCTTATTTTTGAATTTAATTAAAAAATGAAAGTTAGAAGTTTAAGTCATCAGATTTCTCTCAATAGCCCTTTCACATCCAATTGCCTCGTGTACATCGTCAGTTCGACGTTTTCATCTTTCGGCTAAAGTGCTTTCGGGTGGATAGGTTAAGTGAGTCGATTCCGCTCAATTCTATCCTTAGCTGCTATCAAAAGTTGGTGAAGTTTTTTCTCTAATTCTCTTTTTGGAGGTAATTCTGTCCAATATTCGGCAACCATTATTCCGTCTTTATGCATTTCCAGTAATTCAACCTGTTCTTTGTTAGTCTCGGCGCAAAGAATCAAACCTACTGGCTCTTTTTCGCCTTCTTGCCTTTCAAATTTGTTAAGCCATTTTAAGTAAAGATCCATTTGCCCCTTAAATGCGGCCTCGAATTTCCCAATCTTCAATTCAATGGCTACCAGTCGCTTGAGATTTCTATTGTAAAAGAGTAGGTCTAAATAAAAATCCTCTCCATCTATGATCATTCTTTTTTGGCGTTCCATAAAGGCAAAACCTTTTCCCAGTTCTAAAATGAATGTTTCCAATTCATGAAGAATGGCTCGCTCTAGATCATTTTCCAAATAAATGTTTTTTAAATCCAGAAAATCCAGCAAATAAGGATCTTTGAAAGTGTGATGAAGGGAATCATCAATCTGAGTTTGTTGGAAATTAGCGATTTCTGATCGTTCAAAAGCTTTTCGCGAAATTTGGTAGCGGAGGTCTCTTATACTTAGTTTTTGGTTTGATGCTAATTGAGTATAATAGATTCTTGCTTGTGTTTCTTTCAAAGGAATGATGACCAAAAAGTGGCTCCAACTCAATTGTCGTGACAGTGTAACGACAATTTGAAAATCCGGAAACTCTTCGGCAAATTGAATCATTCTGCGGACATTTTTTTCCGTGAAATTACGGCCATAGTTTGCTTCTAGTTGGGCAGATATAGTGGCTACGATTTGCTTTCCATATGAGGCTCGTTCATTGTTTAGGATTTCATTACTGATCCTATTGCCAACATTCCAAAACAAAAGCGTCAACGCACTATTAGCAACTTTTGCTATTTGTTTCTGACTCTGTTCGATCATTTCCGACAAATCCTGGAATAGATCAACGTTATGCAAGTTTTGGGTTTTCTTGGTCATAGTTCAGGTCATTTCTATTGTCTTCATTTAGGTTTTCTCGCCCAAGTGAGTCTCCGCACTCACTTGAATTCTATTTAGTAAGCAAATCGAATAGTAATTAAAGCTCTCCCAAAAGTCCCTTCACATCCAATTGCCTCGTGTACATAGTGAGGTCTCCATTTTCATCCAAAGGCCAGTCTACTTTTGGTCGATCCCAATACAGTTCCACCCCGTTTTCATCGGGATCATCCAAATATAGCGCTTCCGAAACGCCATGGTCAGCAGCGCCGGTGAGTGGATAATTGGCTTCAGTGATGCGTTTAAAGATCACGGCAAGATCTTTTCGTGTTGGGAAAAGAATGGCAGTATGAAAGAGTCCAGGGGCATTTTTCGGTGCCGGTTTCCCCCCTTTGCTTTGCCAGGTATTCAATCCGATGTGGTGATGATAGCCTCCCGCAGAGATGAAGGCGGCATCCTTCCCGTACATCATTACGAGCTCAAATCCCAGCAATCCACAGTAGAAATCCAGCGATCGCTGAATGTCTGTGACTTTTAGGTGTACATGCCCGATTCGGGTAGCGGCGGGGATAGTGTATATTTCCATGTTCTTATTTCTTCATCATTCAACATTCATCATTCGATATTCATTATTGCTTCATTTTATCTCACAGATGGCACGGATGAGCACAGATGTTATTTCCTTTTCCTGAAGATTACATATGCGGAAAAGAACACCAAGATTTAGAAAATTCATTTTTGAAAGTTTAGGCCTTAGAATTTGAACATCAGGATCAAACTCAAGTCAAGAGCTTCGTAACGCGTATTTCGTTACTCGTACTTCAATCTACCATCTCGGCCTGATCCCCGGTGCGGTTGGGAATCTCAAGCTTTTGTAATATTCCAGATCACCTTCGGGCTGTTCGATTTCCTCCGGAAAAGGACGCTTCGCAAAAGTCTGGAAATAAAGCAAGCAGGAATTTCTCCACCATTCGGCCTCTGAGACCTGAACGGCCAACAATTGCCTCACATGATCAAATCGCTCAGGATCGATCTCAGATTCCAAAGAAGACCAAGATTCCTGCATTTTTCTCGCGGTTTTTACACCCTGATCGTAATGAAGGCCGATTTCTTCCCAAAGTGTATTCCCTGATTTCAACTCAAAATCCCAAGGAAGATGATGAAACCAAAGCAAATATTTCTCCGGTATTTGATTCGGATCAGCATACGCGTTCACCAGTTCGGGAGCATATTGGCCCAAGGCATCACTGCCACTTGCTGTGCGGTCAAAACCGATTCCCATACTATCCGCCTGATGATAATAGAGCGCTGTCCAGTCCGGTCTTCCGCCCGTCACCCAAGGTCCCGGACCGTAATGATGATCCCAGCCCATGATATGGTGAAGCCCCAAGGGCATCATGTAATTGACGGCTGCTTCATGCGATCCGAGTAGGATTTCATTGATTTTTGATAAAACCTCCGGTTTTTGACCAAAGGTCATTTTTGTCCATTCATCTGCAATTTGGGCTGAGGTCAAGGAGTGATCCCATGCCTGTCGTCCAAATGCATACCAGTTGGCCTGTCCGAAAAGATGCCCGGTCCAATTGCGGTCGGTTCCGATATTGGATACGCCCGCCATCAGTGTCAGCTTTTGTCCGGAGTCGCTACCATCGATGATACCAGCCACAGTGGAGGCAGGGGTAGGACGGTAGGTTTTGCTGCGCAAAACTTCTTCCCACATCGGAGCAAGGAAGACCAACTGGGTAGCTTGTCCGAGGTATTCCTGAGTGATTTGAAACTCAATCCCGAGATTGGTACTCTTGACAGCTCCAAAGAGCGGGTGAAAAGGTTCACGTGGCATGAAATCTATCGCCCCATTTTTCACTTGGATGATCACGTTCTCCCGGAATTTACCATCCAAAGGTTCGAATTCGAGATTGGCATGTTTGTGCCGGTCCTCATCCAACTCATGTGAATAGACGAAAGCTCTCCAAATCAAGATGCCATCATGTGGAGCCAAAGCGTCGGCCAAGACATTTGCACCTTCGGCATGATTTCGTTGGTATTCATGTGGGCCGGGTTGACCCTCAGAATTAGCTTTGACTAGGTAACCCCCAAAATCGGGGATAAAGGAGTACATCTCGTCCGTTTTATTTTTCCAAAAAGTGATTACCTCCGGATCGAGTGGATCGGCGGTTTTTAATCCTCCGATTTCGATCGGAGCAGAAAAGCGCGCAGTAAGAAAAACCTTAATGCCATAAGGTCTGAAAATGTCTGCCAAAACTTTGGCCTTTTTCATGAAATCAGTGGTGAGAATCCGGGCATTTGCATTGACATTGGTGAGCGACACGGCGTTGATTCCGATGCTTGCATTTGCCCGTGCATAGTCGATGTAGCGGGGATCGATATAGCCAGGAAGCCTGTGCCAATCCCAAATCGAGAAACCTGCATACCCTCTCTCCACTGTCCGATCCAGATTGTCCCAATGGTTGAGCATACGAAGGGTAACTTTTGGACTGTCTGATTTTTGGAGGCGGGGATCAAAAGCTCCGGTTTGAATGGTTTTCAACCAATCAAAGACACCATAGAGGACACCGATAGGTCGGTTTCCCACGATGGTGAAATAGGTTTTTCCCTGAAAATCGATTGGCCCCATCCAAAATCCATCTTCGCCCAATTCCCGAATGTCAGCCTGTTGCTGCAATCCGAGTACTTGCGAAAGCTGTTCTCGTGTTCCCAACCAAACCTTGGTTTGAGCCAATCTTTCCTTTGAATAAATCGGTGTTTTTCCCAGCATCTTTTGACCTGCTATATCCAGTTCCTTTCGGATGACATCGTAAGTTGGGCTTTCACCAAAGAAAAAAAATCCGGAGAAAAGCGGATCGATCTGAGTCTTTAGTTGTGGATTTTCCACCGGACTGTAATCCAGCCAAAGTCCATAGCCATCTTTGGCATTGGCATCAAAGAATAGCAGGCAACAAATGAAACTACACAACAAGGTTTTCATGGGCTTAAATATTTGAGGATTTGAAAATGACCAAAAATGCAAGGAATTCCAATTTGAACTCCGCAATGGATTTCTGACAACTGCCGTCACTTCAGCCCAAACTTGTGTCGAAATCCCCTTGGCTTTCCTATCTTCGAAGCCTAACTTTTTCCCATGGATCATAAACCTTTCATCATCTACAAATCCTCCGCCGGCTCGGGTAAGACCTACACGCTGACCTTGGAATACCTCAAACTTGCATTGGCAAATCCCGGAGCATTTCGGCAGATTCTCGCGGTGACTTTTACCAATAAAGCTACTGCCGAAATGAAGGAGCGGATTCTCAAGGAGCTGAATCGTCTCCGAACGACTGTGAATCCGGGGGAAAAAATGGATGAAGAGCTGATGAAAGCACTTCAGGTGGATGAAACCGGCCTGAAAGTGAAAGCTTCCCAGACCTTGACAGCGATTCTGCATGATTATGGGCATTTTTCGGTCAGCACGATTGACAGTTTCTTTCAGAAAGTGGTGCGGGCATTTGCCAGGGAAATGGATCTCAATGCCAAGTTTGAGGTTGAGTTGGATCAGCAAGCGGTACTCGATCGCGTAGTGGATCGCGTGGTGATGCTGGTGATGGAAGATGAATTTCTCCACAAGTGGCTGGTAGACTACGCCTCTGATCAGATCCAAAACGGCAAATCCTGGGATATTCGACGAAATATTCGCGAGTTGGGAGGGCAGATTTTTCAGGAGGACTTCAAGCGGTATTCTGCTGATATTCGAAGTTTTTTAAAGGAAAAAGAAAACATTTCCCGACTTCAGGTTTTTGCTCGGGAACGGAGGGCCGAACTGATCAAAATCGCCGAGGCGATCAATCTGAAAGCCAATGAAATCCGAGCTGGTTTAGGTTTGGAATGGAGCGACTACAACCGTGGATTTCTTAGCAGGTTTGATAAACTGGGTAAAAAAGAAACTCCGATTTCTGATTTTTCAGATGCCCATCTGGCCAAAGCAGCAAGTCCGGAAGCTTGGGCTACAAAGACAAGTCCTAAAAAGGACTTGATTGAGCAATCATTCTACGCCGGATTGGGAGAACTTTTGGGAAAAGTAGAGCAGCTGACTTACCAGTGGAACACCTTGTTGGCGATCTCCAAAAACATCTACGTGTATGGTATTTTCAGAAATCTCCTGGAGGAACTGACCCTCATCAAGGATGAAGAAAGCATTTTACTGATTTCCGATGCCAATGAGTTTCTCAAGGAAATCACCAAAGAAAATGACGCTCCTTTCATCTATGAAAAAGTCGGAAATCAGTACCGAAACTATCTGATTGACGAATTTCAGGACACTTCCGGATTCCAATGGGCAAGCTTCAAGCCGCTGCTGGAAAACTCCCTTTCGCAGGGTAACACCAATCTTTTGGTAGGGGATGTGAAGCAGTCGATCTATCGCTGGAGAGGCGGAGAGATGAAGTTGCTTTTGGAGCAAGTGGAGCAAGAGATGGGTGTTTTTGGGATTCAACATGAAAATCTGGACACCAATTTTCGAAGTCTGCCAACTATCATTGACTTTAATAATGCGCTTTTTAAACGGCTTCCGGCCTCCTTTGAAGCGACACTTCAGGATCAGTACGGAGTGGCTGATCCATCGATTCTTTCGCGCGCATATTCGGACGTAAATCAGAAGATTTCTCCAAAAAAGGCAAGTTCTGAATTTCAGGGTAAGGTGAAAATTGAGTTTTTGGCTTCGGGTAAGGAAGAAGAGGAGGAGGGAAATTTTTCCGAGCGGGTGCTGGATAAGCTTCCGGCCATGGTGTGCGAACTTCAGGACCACGGCTACAGCCTACGTGATATTGCCTTTTTGGTGCGTACCAAAGCGGAAGGGGAAGCCATCGCAGATATTCTGATGCGGGAAGGGGCGACGAATATTGATTCTGCCTATCGCTTCGATGTGCTTTCTGATGAATCGATGTACCTGAGCAAATCTGCGGCTGTCAAAGCCCTGGTGGCGGGATTGAAATACCTCCAATATCCCGACGATGTGGTACAATTTAAGACCATGTGGTACTATCGGGCAGTTTTGCAGGATGAACCTGTCAACCACGAGCTTTTGGCCTTGGATCAAATTCCGGATTACTTGAGGGAAAAGGTGGAGTCTTTTCGGCAGCGCGAGACGCTTTTGCTCCAGCTTCCATTGATGGAAGCCTTGGAGGAGTTGATATCCGCCTTGGATTTGATGGAAAATGGACTGGAAAAAGCCTACATCTCAGGTTTCAAAGAGGCCGTCTATGACTTCACCGCATCCAATCGCTCTGATCTCGCGGGGTTTCTGGATTGGTGGGAGGATAATCAATCCAAACGCACCGTCAAGATTCCGGAAGGTCATGATGCCATGCGGATTTTGACCATTCACAAGTCCAAGGGATTGCAGTTTAAAGTGGTGCTGATGCCGTTTTTGAAATGGACAATCTTTGATGTGACCAAGGGAAATGTGGTTTGGTCACCTTTTGAGGACAAGGGCCATAATCTCGCGGCCATCATTCCGCTCACGCTCAATAGCAACCTATCCAAATCTGACTTCCATGAGACCTATTCCGAAGAAGCGATTTTGGCATATTTGGACAGCTTGAATATGATTTATGTGGCGCTAACGCGGGCTGAGGATGTTTTTTGGGGATTTGTTCCCTACAAGGAAAAGATCGGCTCACTCAATATTCTGGAGGTTCATTTGCAGCAGATTCTTCAAAATGGAATAGAAACCGGGGAAGGATTGAGCCTTTCGGAGTATTTTGATTCGGAAACCAAAATCTTTGAATTGGGTGATTGGCCAAAAGTGAAGCCGGAGAAACCCCCAGTGCTTACTGTACCGGAGTTGCGCTGGGCCTATCAAAACTGGACTGAGCTTTTGAAAGTGAAGAAGTATGCAGTGGACTTTTCCCAGGAAGGAATGGAACAGCGCAAAAAACGCAACTTCGGCTTGCTTGTCCACGAGATTTTGGAGAAATCCATCGATTTGGAAGCTGCAAAGTCCATTTTGCAGGCCTTTTACTTCGAAGGAAGACTCAGCGAATCTGAAAAATCAGAGGTTGAAACACAGTTGATTGGACTTTTCAAAAACTCACTTTTTTCATCTTGGTTTGTCGGTGAAGGCATTCTGCTCGCAGAGCAGGGAATATTACTTCCCGGAGGAAAGCAAAAACGTCCCGATCGAATTATCCTGAGGGAAAGTGAATCTGTCATTGTCGATTTCAAAACGGGTGAGGAAATGGAACACTATGGAAACCAAGTGCGGGAATATATGGAATTGGTGAAAAAACTTACTCAAAAGCCTGCCAAAGGCTTTTTGTGCTATTTGGAAACTGGAAAAATCGAAGAAGTCCATGCATAGTTTTCTAAAAAATACTGCAAAGGAGATTCTTGAAAAACACGAAAATCTTCAAAACCTCAGTATCGTCCTTCCCAACCGAAGAGCCGGTTTATTCTTTACACAGCATTTGGGAACTTTGATCTCCGAACCGACTTGGATGCCGGAGGTGAAGACGATTGAGGATATATTTTATCAGTATGCGGGTCAGCGTCCTGCCGATGACTTGACCCTGATCTTTGAGTTGTATCGGGTTTATCGGGATTTACATCCGAATCCGGAAGATTTTGACCGTTTTTTCTTTTGGGGAGAAATGATCCTCAAAGATTTCAACGACGTGGATCAATTTATGGCAGATGCCAAACGATTGTATCATCAGTTGGCTGAATTCAAGGAATTTGAGTCCGATCAGAGTTTTTTGACTGAAGGTCAGGTAGAGTTGATTCAGCAGTTTTGGAATTCCTTCATTCGGCAGGATCGCATGCATCAGGAGAAGTTTTTGAAGTTCTGGGAATTGCTCAATCCACTTTATCAGTCATTTCAGGCTTCCTTGGATGTATCGGGTTTGGCCTATTCGGGAAAGCTTTACCGCAAAGTAGTCGAGGCGCTCGATCAACTCGAAAAGCCGGAAAAACACACGATTTTCATCGGTTTCAATGCATTTACCGGCACTGAAGAGAAACTGATCAAGCATTTTATCTCTAGGTTTGGGGCTGAAATTTTCTGGGATTTGGATGGCTATTACCTTATTGACAAAAATCAGGAAGCCGGACTTTTCTTCCGTGAATACCAAAGAGACAAGGTTTTGGGGCCGACATTTCCCGAAATAATTCCGACGCAGATTCAAAGCCGAAACGCTAAAATCCATACGTATGCCACGCCGCTCAAAACCAATCAGGCAAATCTGGTCGGGACGATTTTGGAGCAGGTGAAAGGCGAAGAAAACTGGGAAGAGACTGTGGTGATTTTGCCGGATGAGCAGATGCTATTTCCGATACTTCATTCCCTTCCTGATCAGATTGACAAAGTCAACGTCACGATGGGCTATCCTGTCAAAAATTCACCTGTGTATGCCTTCTTGGAGGCTGTCCTGGAGATGCAGCGATTTATTAAAATAGAAGATGGAAAGGTGCTTTTCTATCATCAGGCCGTCAGAAATCTGCTTTCATCCATTTACTTGAAAACTGCCAATCCGAAATTTTGTGAAGATTTACTGTTGGATATTCAGGCGAAAAATCAGATTCATATTTCGCAGGAAAATCTCCAAAAGGGTGGTGAATTTTTCGCGCTGATATTTCAAAAGCTCGAAAGTGATCAGTTGTTTGCCTATCTGTCCAAGTTGATGGAGGATTTGGCCGAAAGACTGAAAGAAGAACCTTTGCAGCGGAGTTACCTGTATCAATGCTTTAAGCAACTGACCCGATTGCGGGAGGTTTTTGCGAAGCAGGATGCACTGCGTGTCAATCGGGAGTTTTTCATCCGGCTTTTCCGTCAGGTTTTCAGAGAGGTGAAGTTGCCATTTGAAGGGGAACCGCTACAGGGACTGCAGGTGATGGGGGTGTTGGAGACTAGAAACCTAGATTTCCGGCGGGTAATCATCTGCAATATGAATGAGAGCAGTTTTCCGCCTTCAGCCGGATTGAATTCTATGATTCCGTTCAATATTCGCCGGGCGTTTGGATTGCCTGTACAAGAGCAAAACGACGCGATCTATGCCTACACTTTTTACCGACTGCTTCACTCTGCAGAGGAGGTGCATATGATTTACACTACGGCAGCCGAACAGGGGAAAGCCGGAGAAAAGAGCCGCTACATCCAACAGATGATGGTGGAAATGGGCTTGGAGATCAGGGAGGAGGTGATTTTTGTTCCAATCGACCAAAAGTCTCCGGAAGAAATCAGCATTCCAAAAGTGCCAGAGGTTTTGGGACTTTTGGATAGGTATCTAATCCGACCTGACGGCACATCCGAAACTGCCTTTTCGCCCTCAGCACTGAGTGTTTACCTCGATTGTCGTCTCAAGTTTTACCTCCAATACCTTGCAGAACTAAAAGAAAAAGATGAAGTCAGCGAAGACATCGATGCAGGGGTTTTTGGGAATTTGGCGCATTACAGCATGGAAAATCTCTATCAAGGCTTTATGGAGCGAAAGAAAAGGGATGTGCTTGAACCGGGAGATTTTAAGGATTTGCAGCGTCTTTGGGTGTTTCCTGCCATTGAACAGGCAGTTCGTACGCATTATCACCTAGAAGATGCGGCTGAAACCAAGCTAAACGGGCAAATGGCTATCGCGCGTGATGTACTCCAAAAATACATCAACCGGATTTTGGAGATTGATGCCGCTTCTGCTCCTTTCCGTTTGGTTTCTTTGGAAAAGGCTAAAAAATATCAGGCTAAACTACTGATTCAAACCTCACAGGGCAGCCGTGAGATTGCCTTACGGGGAATTATTGACCGAGTTGATGAACTGAATGGAGCGATTCGACTGATAGATTACAAATCGGGAGGCGATAAAAAGGAGTTTCCGGATATTCCATCGCTTTTTGACCGAGAAAACAAAAAGCGAAACAAAGCAGCGATGCAGACCATGTTTTACGGACTGCTTTATCAAGCGACTTACCCTGAGAATACGGCGGTACTCAAACCGGCTATTTTCAATTTAAGGGAGCTATTTTCTGATGATTTCAATCCGTATTTGCAATTGAAGCAAGCCTATAAAACCGGAATTGAGCTAAATGATTACCGTGATTATCAGGAAGCGTATGAGGAAGGATTGAAGGGGCTATTGGAAGAGATGTACGATCCGGAAGTTCCATTTTCTCAAACGGATGACGTGGAGAAGTGTAAGTATTGTCCTTACAAGGAGATGTGTGGAAAGTAGGGGGCAGTAGGCAGTCTCAGTAGGCGGAGTGGAAAGGTAGTAGGGTCACCCTGAGTAGCTTGCCCGCCGCGGCGGGGAGTCGAAGGGTTTTGTAAGTGGTAAAAAGTGAGTAGTTAGTAGAAAAGCAGGTAGTCTCAGGTGGCAGTTTTTTTAATTTTTACTCTACAATCATTTCAAATTTTTCATGTTTGACTTCCGATTTATCTTTATTTATAATTCTTAAATTATTGGTTGTGACACTGAAATAAACTGTCTCTGACCATTCCCAACTTTCTTGTTCTCTCAAGTTTACCGCACTTGCTTCATAATAAACAGAAATTGAATCTCCTTTTATGGTTAGCACAATTTTGTCGAGAGTGTCTTGAATTGTTGCAGTGTAAGGAGTTGTTGGGCAATTTGAATTTTCTAATTCAGATAAAACATCTTTGTCACTTGAAAACCATTTTCTTAAAAAGCCAAGATGAGTTTCTGAACATTGATATCCTAGTCCTAGAGAGGTGATTATCTTACAATCTAAATTGCTTCTATCCGCATTCGCATCTCCATCCCACCAACATTCGTTGCCAATAAAGGTCGAAACATATCCAATCGCTGCTTTTTCTTGATTGGTCATAGCGTTTATATATTCTAAATCACTACTGTCCGAGAAACGGTTTTAAAATTTAGGGTAAGCTTCTTAGGAGAAGCCTACCCTTTTTGCTGTATTTTAGGTTTACCACAACTTCAAATTACAGCGGATGAAAAATACACATTTCTTCGGACAGCCGATTTTT
>NZ_JAUXYL010000024.1 GCF_030694375.1 Algoriphagus sp. | reverse complement strand
ATACGCTGTCTGAGGCTTTTTTTTCCATGATTGATTAAGATTTAGAATGAAACATGGAATAAAAATAAGCTTTATGCCTCAAAATGAGAACAATACGTCCTGCTTTGAAATGGACTGCCGACGCAGTCGGTTTAGTTCAACATTTTTATGAGGTAATTGCTCATCTTTTTTCCGGACATAAAAGAGATCAGCGGGATGGTGAAGTCGTTGGTGGTAAGCTTACTATTGGCGGAGTCTCTACTGTAAAAGTCGATTTTATCTTTGTCAAAATCGCAATAGGCCGCAGTCATGCCGTAGAGCGCTCCGGCACTGGTGCCTCCCAAAAAGTCAATTTCTACCCCTTCCTCATAGAGTGCTTTGATCACGCCGAGATGAGCAAACCCTTTGGCCCCACCACCACCCAAGACCAGTCCAATGGCTTTGTTTGCCAAAATCCTGGCAAAGCGCCGGATATCCGGCCCATGATTTTTCCGGTAGTGAATGTGGAGATCTATTCTCCGGTCGACAAACCATCTTCGTGTATTTTCGGGAAATTTTGCCCTTTCGGGGTGAAGCAACAAAAGATAAATCTTCTTATTGAGGATGTTTTGGGAGTAAAGGTCTAAGTGCTTTTCAATTTCCTGGAGTCCACTTTCTTCATAAAAATCCGTAGCCAATACGACCAAATCCGCATAAATAATACATTGACTGGACCAGGCTAAATCTGCATCGCTGCAGACCAAAAAGTTTAATCCCGTATGCTCCTCCAGCGTATCATACATTTCCTGTGTCTCCAGATTGGCATGGGAATCATGATCCAGTATTTGGATGCTGACATTCAACGATTCAAACTCTTTTTTTACTGCTTCGGTGTATTCTGATATGTCGTTTGCCGACTGGAGATTTATGACTGCTATATTTTTGGCAGAAGTTTCCAGATGTTGCTGAAGTGCATTGCGACGGAGTCGGTTGACCACAAACCGGGTCAGTTTGCTGGAAAATGCGGGATGCTTCGACACGATGTCCAGATACTGGCTTTCTTTGATTTCCAAAACCACGGACTTTCGGATAGCCACGACAGATGCAGATCGGGGTTCGGCCATAAAAAGTGCAAATTCCCCGATAGGCTCGCCCTCTCCGATATCTCCGAGCGCATGCAGGAATCCGTCGTCCTGCTTAGCTAAGGCCCGGAATCTTCCGGAAATGACGATGTAAAGTGAATTATCTGTGTCCCCTTGATGAAACAAGAAGGTTCCTGTCTCCAGCTCCAGACTTTTCCCGTTTTCGAGAATTTGAGCTAATAACTCTTCCTCAAGTTCACCAAACAGGCGAAGGAGGATTTTTCTGTTGTGTGCGTTTTTACTGAGGTTAGGATCCAAGCTGAAAGAAATTAAGATGTAATGAGCGCTCTTTTTGCAAAAAAAGAGTTAGTCTAAAGTAAGAATTAATTGAAGCGAGGACAATTGCTTTTTTGAAAAATGTCGTTTTCATACAAATCTGTTGGGACGTGGATGAATTGATGTTTTTTCATGCCTTAAAAACAGCTCTCAAAAAAGAATTTAATGGGGGTAATGACCAATTGAATGATGGTCTGATTTGTGTTAACCCCGGGATCAGCCATAAGTTTTTAAGTTGATTTTTCCCCAAGTTTTACTTTTGGAAGTAATATGCTGAATCGGGTAAATTCTCCAACTTTTGATTCGATAGTCAATTTGCCTTCGTGGGATTTGATGATATCATGGGTGATACTCAGCCCAAGGCCAGTACCTTCGGTTCCTTTTTTGGTGGTAAAGAATGGCATCAGGAGCTTATCCCGAATCTCGTCCGGTACACCGGGACCGTTATCTTCCACTTTGATTAGAATATGATCTCCTTGGTCTTTGGTCTGGATTTGAATCTTGGCTTTGTAATCATTACCAAGGGCTCCGATTTTATCCCGCATGGCATCAAAGGCATTTTTGACCAGATTCAGGATGACCCGACTGAAGTCCTCTGCATTAAGATGAATAATGGGAAGGCTTTCATCCAAATCCAGCTGAATATCCACATTGATAGGATTTGGGTTGGCTCGCATTCCATGAAATGCCAAGTTTGAATATTCTTTGATCAGCGCATTGAGATCTGTAGGATCCATAGTCCCTGTGCCCCCTCGGGAATGCATCAGCATTGACTTGACAATACTGTCTGCCCGAGATCCGTGGTGCCGGATTTTGACAAGGTTGGATTTGACGTCTTCCAGCAGTTCGAGGATATTTTCTTTTTCCTTACTGTCGGATATTTTGGCCATTTCCTCACCGATTTCTTCTAAAAAGTCCACGCTCAGCTCCGAAAAGTTATTGACAAAATTCAGGGGATTCTTGATTTCATGTGCTATTCCGGCAGTCAATTGACCTAATGAGGCGAGTTTTTCCTGCTGGATCAATTGCTCTTGCGTGGATTGAAGGTGGTCAAGGGCATCTTGAAGCTCTTCTTTTTGTTTGAGAATCTCAGATGTACGCTCGGCGACCAGGGTTTCCAATTGGGATTTCTGTTCTGCAGTAGCTTTAAGTTGGCGCTCTTGTTCCTTTAAAAAAATCCGTTCGATCTCAATTTCCTTCATTTGCTTGCGGTGATTCAGCCACATCGTCACAGCCCAGATCAGTGCAAAAAAACCCGCGGCATTTAGATAATTTTCGAGGGTGTTATAAATGGAAGGACTGATCGTTTCGATCAGATATTTTAATAGTTCTACCCCCACTATCGGAAGTGGAGTGATGGCCATCGTTTTTTGAGATTCGAGCTCAGGAGTTAATAAGATTAGATAAACTATTCCCCCAACCAGAACAAAAGAAAGCAACTGAAAAAGAATCTGGGGAGGAAGATCAATAATTGCAATGCCAATTAATACCCCGGCAGCGATCATTCCATAGTTGAAGTATCGCTTAAGCTGGGCAGGAAATTCCTGAGTCCCACTGCTTTTTTTTAGGTAAAAAAGAAGGAAAAGTGAAATGACGTTGATCAGAATCATGGAGTTGTGCGGGCTGTCTTCTTTAAGTGATAAGTTTGCTCAGCGGGTACCTGTTTCGGCCGGGCTTTGAACTTGGGGATTATAGGTTTAATTGAGTGATTTCGGCGATTTCCTTTTTCAGATTTTCAAAATTTACGGGTTTTGTATAAAATTCCTTCGCCCCTGACTCCATTGCTTTTTTATAGTTTGCCTCATCTCCGTACGCAGAAATCATAGATACCTGAATCTTAGGGAACTTTTCTTTGATGATATCCAGCATTTCCAAGCCGCTCATTCCCGGCATATTGATATCCGAAAAGACGTATACCACCTTTGGGGGATTTTCACTAGCCAAAATCTCCAAGGCTTGTTTTGCTGAAAAAGCAAACTCTAGTTCCAGGGTTCCGCTTCGGATTTCCTTTCTCAGTTTTTGACGGAATAGATCTTCTACATCCCGCTCATCGTCGACGATTAAAATTTTCATAATTCAAAAGTTACAAGTTTTTACATAGGTAATAAAATTTCGAACGTAGTTAACTTTCCCGGCTTGGATTCGACATGGATTTCCCCTCCATGCACTTTCACAATATCATAGCTCAAACTCAAACCCAATCCTGTTCCCTGCCCGGTAGGCTTGGTAGTGAAGAAAGGCTGGAAGATTTTGTCTTTGATGGAGTCGGGGATGCCGGGGCCGTTTTCAGAAAGCGATATTTATACCCCTCCCGATTTATCGGGACGCACTGCCACCCTGATGATTTTGATGTTTTAGCAAAAACCGCTACCCTTTTAGAGGTTGAAATAAGACAAAGTTTCTTGGCAAGGAACCGGCCTTCCTTATTAATCTAACTTATTTTTTTGCCCGTATGCGCACGAAAATGTTCGGATAAATCTATGTTAATGTTCATTAACATGCTATTTACTCCACCTGAGGCCGTTTGACCATGGTATAAATTTGGTGTATTTCTGAAAATACAATCCCTTAATAAAAGTTGGAATATTCAGTTTCACCTTTATAAAGCCTTCTCTTATGTTAAAAAGTTATTTCTTAATTGGGATCCGTAATCTTATAAGGGAAAAGTGGTTTTCGCTTATCAAAATACTCGGTTTGGCTTTGGGGCTGGCCGCTACCTTCATCCTGGGATTATATATTCAGGAAGATCTTTCATTTGACAGGTTCCACCAGGATTCCTCGCAGATCTACCGGGTACTTACACTGGACATGGCTGAAGGGGTCAGTAGTAAATTAGTGGGTGTAACCCCCGTTGCCCTAGGCCCCGCAATGGTGGAGGAACTTCCTGAAGTCACCAACGCTGTAAGGATAAGACCTCTGGGGCGATTGAACATCAGTTATGAAGACAAGCTGCTAAGATGTGAGGGCTGCTTCCGGACTGAGTCTTCCTTTTTTGAGATATTCAACTTCCCCGTTTTGGATGGGAAAAAAGAAGGTGTATTGGACGAACCCAATACCATTGCCATTACTGAGACATTATCGAAAAGGATTTTTGGGGAAGAAAGCCCAATTGGGAAAACCATTAAGGTTAACCAAACTCTCGAACTTTATATCGTAGCCCTGCTGGCCGATCCACCTGCCAACTCCCATATCCAATTTGACCTGCTCAGGTCAATAGTGCCCGGACAGGATGAGGAGAACTACCGACAAAGCCTGCTACAATGGGGAGGCCTCAATACTTATACCTACCTGAAGTTTGATAGGGAAATAAATAAGGACGAGGTCGATGCCAAGATACAGGCTATAGCCCGAAAAAATGAGGCGGTGGAAGTCTTTGTCCCTACTTTGCAGGCAATGAATGATGTTCATTTGGGATCAAAAGAGATTCTTTTTGAAAGCAACTTCAATAAGTCCGACATGCAAAATGTGGTCACACTATCTATTGTAGCTGTCCTGATTTTATTTTTGGCCATCATTAATTTTGCCAATCTTGTCACTGCAAAATCCACCTCAAGAGCTAAGGAAGTTGGAGTCAGAAAGGTAATAGGTGCCTACCGTTCACAACTGATAGGACAGCATCTTTCAGAGTCCATTCTAGTGGTATTGTTATCCGCGATCATTGCCTATATACTGGTTTTGGGATTACTTCCTGTATTCAATGACCTATACCAACGAGGAGCGGAGACCCAGGCAATGTTCGATTATCAGAATCTTTTGATCATTGGAGGAATGGTCATTGCGGTTGGTTTAATCTCGGGATTGTATCCGGCTTTTGTACTTTCGGCCTTCAACCCACTTTCAGTGATGAAAGGGGCTTTCAAAAATACGGAAAGCGGAAAATCCCTTCGAAAATCCCTTGTCGTTTTTCAGTTCACCATCAGTATTGGTCTGATAGTGGGTACTGTCATCGTGTACCAACAGATGGATTTTATTTTCAATACAGATCTGGGTTATGACAGGGATCAGATCATTACCATTTCGCAAAATACCAGCAACAGCGAATTTCTCAAAAATGAGCTGACCCAAAACCCAAACATTCATGCCATAGGTACTTCCTCAGCACAGATCGGGCAACAGCTTCCAAGGGGCGGAGTAACGCCGCAAGGAGCCTCAGAGGAATCCACCTACATAGTCAGCGAAATGAATATTGACGAAGCATTCATTCCTACCATGGGCATGAGCATACGGGAAGGAAGGAATTTTTCATTGGAAACGTCAGACTCCTTATCCATCATTATCAATGAGGAAATGGCAAAGTTATTTGAATGGGAAGAACCTATTGGGATGAAGGTGGATTTAGGAAATGTAACTGTAGAAGTGATAGGGGTTGTGAAAGACTTTCATTTTGCCACCATTCGGCATAAAGTAGAGCCTTTGATGATGTTTTTCAATGCTCAAAACAGCCAAATGGCATTGAAGGTAGATGCACATAACCTCAACCAAACATTGGCTGACATTGAAGCTACCTGGAAATCGGTCAACCCGGAAACTCCCTTTGAATATAATTTCCTCGATGCGGAATTTGCCAACCTTTATCGAAACGATCAGGCCTTTTCTTCCATGTTTTTACATTTTGCCATTCTCGCGATTCTTATTGCATGCCTGGGATTATTCGGGTTGTCTGCTTACACGGCAGAACAAAGGCAAAAAGAAATCAGCATCAGAAAGGTGTTTGGCGCATCTCCGGGCAATATTATGGTGAAACTTTCTTTGGAATTTATTGGATTAGTTAGCATTGCCATTGTCCTCGCCACCATCCTCTCCTATTTTGCTATGAGCCAATGGCTGCAGGACTTCCAGTACCGGATCCAAATTCAACCATTGGTATTTCTCGTGGCAGGATTGATGGCCATACTCATTACATTATTGACCATAAGTTTCCAAACCGTTAAAGCCACTTTCAGTAACCCGATAAAATCATTGAAAAGTGAGTGAGGATTGCCGGGGAAAGGTTTGCCAAGTACTTTGTGAAAATACACTATTGGGTGATGAATTTTTTCTCGCAAAGATGTAGAGGCGCAAAAGAGTTAGTGAAAAAGCATTTTATAAAGAGATTTCCTATTTAAAACAACTTAGGTAGTGTGTGATGGGAAAGGTGTAAAAATCTTTATCAGTATCACTTGAAACCTAAAATATTTGATATGAAAAATGTAATCTTCATCATCCTTGTCTTCGGTTTGGAATTTTCTGCCTGTAGCGTCAACCATTCAAGACTTGACAGTACGTTGAATGAATCAGGTAAATTAGCTTCAATGTCACTAAAGGAACCTTCGGGCAATGTTTCCAGAGAAATCCCCATAGCAGAAGGCACATTGATTCCGGTTAAAAATATGCACTTCGCACGTGCAGCACATACAGCAACTTTATTGAACGATGGGACAGTATTGATTTGCGGAGGTTTTGTTGGAAATAGCAATAATAGTTTGTCTAGTGTTGAACTATATATCCCTGCTGTAAAATCATTTTCAAAAATCAACTCATTAATAACACCTCGATTTAACCAATCAGCAACCCTTTTGCCAAATGGGAAAGTACTTATTGCCGGGGGTTACAATGGCAATGCTCTTTCCGTTACCGAGATTTATGACCCTAAATCAAAAACCTTTTCCCAGGGACCGAATATGAATACTCCCAGGTATGGCCATACTGCAACCTTACTTCATGACGGAAAAATACTTATGACAGGTGGGGTGGGAACAGAATGGACTTTTCTGTCTTCTGCAGAAATATATGATACACAAACTAATAAATTTACGACTGCCAGTCCAATGAGCTTTGCCCGCGAATCGCATACCGCCACGCTTTTGAAAAATGGAAACGTACTGATAACAGGAGGACACAGAGACAGGAGAGAAAATTTAAAAGTTTACGATGTTGCGGAAATATTTGACAGCAAATCAAATCAATTCACGCCAACAGGAAGTATGAATATCCCCCGCCATAAACATGATGCAGTTTTGCTTTCTGATGGAAAAGTATTGGTCAATGGAGGTGCGGACAAACGGGATTCCCTGTATGCTTCTGCTGAAATCTACGACCCCAATACTGCCCAATTCACTTCCATATCAAACATGAATTACCCCCGTTTCAAACACATAGGGACGAGCATTTTGTTGTCGGACAACAATGTTTTGATTGGGGGCGGTTCTGACAAGGCCGAGATTTACAATTTCAGGACCGGTACATTCACCCCGCTTCAGGGCAACTTGGGCACCACCAGACTGTTTTCCAGTGCGACACTTTTGGAAAATGGAGAAGTGTTGATCACAGGCGGATATGATGACAGGATCACAGCAAGGAGTGAGTCGCAGTTATTTGTGAAAAACAAACCATAAAGCTTGTTTAATGTGTTGCCTTTACTTGCCCTGAACCATAAGTATTGGAAATAGCTACCAACAAATGCTGATAATCGGGCTGAGAAGTTTTTGTCAAGGCATCATTTTCCATAAAAGAAATTTTAAGAAATAGTTGTTGGTAAGATGATGGTGAAGGTTGAACCTACTTCTTCTTTGGTTTCAACCTTCAATTCCCCCCCATGTGCCTTCACAATATCATGTGTAATGCTCAGCCCAAGTCCCGTACCTTCGGTTCCTTTTTTGGTGGTGAAGAAAGGCTGCAGGATTTTGTCTTTGATTTCATCGGGGATTCCGGGGCCGTTATCCGCTATTGATATCCTAACCTGGCCATTTTCAAGATTTGTAGACACTACCAGTTTTGGCAGGTAGTCCAGGTCATTTCCCTCCTCTACTTCGTACTTGGTACTTTGTACTTCATACTTTTTGACTCGCATCGCGTCAAAAGCATTATTGCACAAATTGATAATCACCCGAATAAAATCCTCTTTGATCAGTGGTACTTCTTTTATTTTGGGATCGAGCTCAAAGTCAATTTCGACATCGATGGGATTTTTTCCTGCACGCATTCCGTAAAAACTCAGGTTGACATATTCCTTGACCAAAGCATTAAGATCAGTAGGGTCAAGTTTGCCCGATCCTCCCCGTGAATGCTGAAGCATCGAAGTCACTATGCCGTTGGCACGAGAGCCATGTTCATGAACTTTTTTGAGATTGGACTTAATGTCTATCAGAATTTCATCCACCAAAGACTCATCCCTTGCTTCGGGACCTTTGCTTCTCTCTTCAATAGCTTCATCAACCAGTTCAATCGACACCTCGGAGAAGTTATTCACAAAATTCAGTGGATTCTTGATCTCGTGGGCAATGCCTGCAGTGAGTTGGCCGAGGGAAGCAAGTTTCTCCTGTTGGACCAGTTGGGATTGAGTGGCTTTGAGTTCGTTCATGGCCGATTCTACTTCAGCTTTGGCCTGTTCCAGCTTGACAAAATCCTCGTACCTGGCGTATGCAATTGAAAATGCCTTGGCCAATGCCTGTACCAATTCCAATTCCTTTTCATCCAATGGATTTTCTGAACCCACATAGAGCATTCCCTGTGCGAAAGGAACAAAATGGAGATCGAGTGATTCCGGAGGTGCGGCCGATCCCTGATAGGTGCTGCTGTCCTGGATCTGATCCTGCTCCATCAATTGGTTGATCCACTGGACAAAGTCCTCCTTATTCCAGTGCTGTCTGTAAATCACTCCTTTACGCCAAGCCACCACTGTCTGATAGGTGAGTTCGCTAGCCTGATAAGGAAGTCTTAAAACACCAAGCGAGTTGCCATCCGGTGAGGAAAGATAAGCTTCAACAATTTCTTGCTTCTCCTGGATGATAAAAACCCCACAGCGGATAAATGGAATACCCAGCGTGGTCAATTCATGAAAGAAAAGCGGGGTAATTCTGTCCAGATCATCAGCATGCCGCATTGAAGAAATTTCTGCACGGACACGGTCCAATGATGCCTGCCGCATGGCGGCCCGTGCACTGGCTTCGGCCATTTGTAAATCCCTGAAACGGGTATAAGCAAATGAGAATACCGCTGTGGCGCGTTTCAAAACCTCCCAGCTTTCAGTCGAAATCTCTCCGGGAGCAGCGGCACCGATGTAGCCATTGGAAAATTTATACAAATGATAAGTCCGATCGGGTATAGTCTCTCCATAAAAATTGCTGGTTCCAAAAAGCTCAGTTTTTTCTTCGCAATAGCGGATCCATTCGATCCGTTGCCCACCCTGCATCAGAATGGAAGTGTGATTGGAGGGAGAGTGATAAAAATCAAGCATTTTCCTTCCCACCCAAGTATCCTGAAGGTCTAAGGTCATTTGATCAGTTATTGCCTTGCCTGGGTTTTGGGAATTCTTAATCGTGAACCAACATTGGGTTGTATTGCTGTCATTATCATGAATATAAATGGAGCTGGTCTCCAGTTCTTCCACCCCCAATGCCCCCATTTCTTCTCGGAGTAGTTGCGCCACCTCGATCAGTTCGTCAGGACTTTGCATGGCCAAAGATCTGGAACGAACTTTTTCAAGAGCATTTTCTATTTGCGCTTCCCGAGCCTGAGCTTCTGCTTTTTTCAGATCCAGAAAACGCGTGTAGGTTTGGTCAAAAACATTGGTGAATCGTTTGAAAATGGCATGTGATTCGGGCACCTTTTCATAGGTGATGAACAGAATAAATCCACCGTTGAATTTGCAGAGGTGGTTGATCTGATAGGTGGGTAGAGAAAGTCCAAGCCTGTCAATTTCGTCAAAAGTGGGCTTCAGGTCCGGGAAGGATTTCATGTGGGCATAGTGCTCCTCCAACGCTGTTCCGCCAAGTTCCTGTACCAACATGGCATGATCATTCAGGACGAATTCACCCATTTCTTCGAATGAATTTTCTCCCCATAAACGAAGCTGAAAGGGCGTTTGAAGGGTTCCTTCGCTACTCATGCAGCAGGTAGCTGATTTTTTATCCTCAGCGAGAATATTGTATCCACAGCTCCATGCATGGATTCCAAGTGCTCTCACTTCAGTAAAAAGGAGATTTGCTACCTCAGGCAGTTCATCACTGCTCTGCATGCCCATGGTTCGTGAGCGGACTTTTTCAAGGGCAGTTTCTATTTTGGCCTCCTTTGCCTGCGCTTCTGCTTTTTGGAGGTCGAGGAAGCGGGTGTAGGTCTGTTCGAAAACTTTACCGAGTCGCTTAAAAATATCATGGGCTTCCGGCACTGGTTCATAGGTAATAAACATCACGCTAACTTTGGCACCAAACACAAAATGTTCATACTGCTGAGAAGGGAGGAGCCCATCCTTCACCATTCTATCATACTCTTTCTCATCAATCCCGCTAATTGCCAGGTACAATTCTTTGATCTTTTCTTCCTCCACATACAGGACTTCAAATTCTACCCCGCTTTTCCTGGCATTACTGAGATCCTTTAATGCCTCAGCCTTTTCTGTGTGGACGGTATTAGGCCCAAAAATTTCTCCATTAAGACTTAAATAGTCCACGTAGGAGTTATTGTCTTCGCTCCACACATTAAAGCCGGCGGTCCATGTTTTAATACCCAAGGCACTGACCTGATTAAATAACAGACCTGCAACATCTGTCAATTCATCGCTGCGCTGCATCGCCATGGTTCGTGATCGGACTTTCTCCAATGCATTTTCAATCTGCGCTTCCCTTGCCTGTTCCTCTGCTTTTTGAATATCAAGGAAACGGGTGTACGTCTGCTCAAAGACTTTGGCGAAGCGTTTGAAAATATCATGTGATTCATAGGCAGGTTCATAGGTGATGAAGAGGACATACCCATATTTGAAAAATGCCACATGGTCAATCTGTGAGGTTGGAAACGGGATTCCGGCAGCCTTCATCTGAAGCAATTGTTCTCCTACCCCGGGCAGGCTGCACAGGTATTCATAATGCGCAGGACAGGCTTCCTCCCCGATTTCATTGACTAAGAGAGTTTCTCCTCTTTGGCCTGCTTCAAAATACCTCAGAAATACGCCTTCCCGTGGAGTTCTGTATTGGGGAAATGTACCCTGACCATTGCTTCCCCATTCCACAGACCCTCGGGGGTCATCATCGTAAATGTTAAATGCACAAAACCAGCTTTCCATGCCCAAAGTCTGCACCTGCTTGACCAACTCTAGTGAAATATCCGCCAATTCCTCACTTCGGTGCATAGCAAGGCTTCTTGCCCTCACCCTTTCCAAAGCCAACTGAATCTCTGCTTCTTTTGCCTGTGCTTCTGCTTTTTCCAAGTCGAGGAAGCGCTGGTACACATTTCCAAACTCATTGGCAATACGTCTGGTAATCTCTTTTGCTTCATCTGAAGGAGCTTTGCCTGCGCTGTAGCCTAAGTAGCCATATTTACAGTATCCATCAATGACGTATTCACCATTCGGATAATCCTTCTCTATTTGAGGACGTGCATCTTCCGGTAGTTTTTCAATTATTTCTTTAAAAATTTCTGCTATCTCTGGGAGATTTTCGTAGGGAATATAGAGTACATCTACATCGTTGGGATGGCCGGATTTCCAGTTCTCTACCTTTTGTTTCCATACAGGTGAAGCATCCAGATCTATTTCCTGTGTGGCAATTAAAGTTGCCCCATTTGTGCCGGTCATCCTGAAAATGCTTCGATTATTATCAATATCGAAAAAAGAGAGGAGGCAGTTTACAGGACGTAGGTTAAGCACCTCAAATTGTTCAAAAACGACAGTAAGGAAATCACTGAGTTCATCACTTTGCTGCATGGCCATTGCCTTTGCCCTGATCCGCTCGAGTGACAATTGGATCTGCGACTCACGTGCCTGTGCTTCGGCTTTTTCTAAATCGAGGAATCTCTGGTACACATTGCCGAATTCAGTCGCAATACGCCTTGTAATCTCCTTAGCTTCATCTGATGGAGGCTTATTTGCACTGTAACCTATGTAACCATATTTGCAGTATGCATCAATTACATGCTGACCGTCAGGGAAATCCTCTAGTTGAGGGCGTTCTTCTTCTGGAAGTTTATTTACTATTTCCTTAAAAATTTCGGCCACTTCAGGAATATTTTCCTTAAGAATATACAATCCCCCCACTTCGTAGGGATTTCCGGATTTCCAATTCTCAACATTTTGTTTCCACAAGGGAGTCGCATCCAGATCTATTTCCTGTGTTGCAATAATTTTTGCTCCCTTTATTCCCGTCATGCGGTAGGTGAACTGATTATTTTCAATATCGAAAAAAGAGAGATGACAGAATACAGGGTTTAGATCGAGCACATCAAACTGCTCAAACACAACCGTTAGAAAATCACTTAGCTCATCGCTGTGCTGCATGGCCATCGCTTTTGCCCTGATCCGCTCGAGTGACAATTGGATTTGTGCTTCCCGTGCTTGGGCTTCAGCTTTTTGGAGGTCGAGGAAACGGGTGTAGGTTTGCTCGAATACTTTAGCGAATCGAAAGAGTACGGCATGTTCCGCTTCTGAATATTGTATGCCTGAATAGTTTTGAATTCCCAAATAGATTCTATCTAAATACACTACCAATCTGGACCAGGTGGGTGCGGAGAGAACAAATTTCCTTCTCTCTTCAGGGACGTTTGTATGCTTGAAAAAATAATTAAAAAATTCGTTCTTCTCTTCGAAGGTGAAGTTGTCAGCAGATAGGGTGAGTCCCGCTTCCTTGGCGTATTTAACGGAATTGAATACGGGATTATTGAAGTATGGAATATGCTGTCGGGTTGGATAGGGTTGTCCGGGGACAGCTGTCCAAATGTTAATGTCGTCACTCTCCCGGAAGTTCACGTCAAACTGAGCGGAGTCTATATTGAAGTTCAATTGCCTTAGCTGCTCGAATACAAGTTGAATGACCTCAGGAAGTTCCTCACTCTTGTGCATGGCCAATGATCGCGAGCGCACTCTTTCCAAAGCCGCTTCAATCTGGGCTTCTCTCGCTTGTGCTTCTGCTTGCTTTAGGTCTGCAAACCGTCGGTAAGCTAACCCAAATACATTGGCAAACCTCCGAAGCAATTTGCGGGAAGATACTTCAGGTTGTTCAACAGTTACCATCAAAAGGGATCCTCCCGAAAAATCAGCAAATGACCAATAAGCCCGGTGCTCCTCGGAAGCTTCTATTCTCTCAGATTGTTCAATGACATCAAGTACCTCCGGTGCTACCTTCTGAATAAATTCGTACCATTGCCTGATCTTTTCGCCTTCATTAATTAGGACATAATCTCCTCGTTTTGAATAATAGGCTTGTAACTCTTCTTCTATGATCAGCAAACCCTTTTTTGGAATCCCTGCTGTTGAAACCATAATTTCTTCTTCACTGTCAGGTGGTCTCAGTGCTGCCCATCCGTAAATAAAGTCAGGGGATTCTTCGAGCAAATGGATGACACAAGTGTCCAAGTCTTTTTGTCCAAGCATGCCCATTTGCTTTCTGAGCTCATGGACTACGCTGCTAAGTTCCTGTGATTCATGCATGGCCATTGCCTTACCGCGAACCCGCTCCAGAGCCGTTTCAACCTGCGCTTCTCTTGCCTGTGCCTCTGCTTTTACCAGATCCAAATACCTTCGATAGGTCTGTTCAAAAAGCGAACCGAAGCGCTTAGTAATTTGAATCAGTTCAGGTTGAAATTCATAGGGAGTAAACGCATAAAAAAATCCATGCTCGAAGATGAAACAGTGTTGGATCTCTTTTTTGGGTAATTTCTCAATCGGTATCTGAATCTTATAGTCAGGCGCGGTATTGAGCATTCGGTAATAATCCAGCAAATCCTCTCCCTCCAGCACATACTTGTGGATGGGAACCTGCGCTTTCCATGCTTCCCGGGCACTTTTTAGTAGAGGATGCCAGCTCATATCCAGGTTCCCGATATGCATGTTGACTTCCTCTCCGTCTTTTCTGGCAGTCCAGAGCTGATTGTTTTCATTATCATGGTTCAGGATGCCGATTCCAAAGCGGGTCCCTTCATCCACGCCCAAGGCGGTAAGTTCAGCGAACATCTTTACGACGCAATTGCCCACATCCTCGCTATTGTGCATGGCCATGGTCTGGGCCCGGACCCGCTCCAAGGCAAGTTCGATTTCAACCTCCCTGGCGCGGGTTTCTGCTTTTTGAATATCTTGAAATCTGGAATAAGCCAGCGAAAAAACCTGATGGAATCGCTTGAACAATTCCAATGTTGAAGTATCCATTGGCTGGTAAAGCGTCAGGCCTAACCCCCCCTCACCTATGGACAAAAAACAGTGGCTGATTTCTTTGGATTCGTCCAAAATTGGGTCGGGAAAATGTTCTTCTGCTTTTCTGTGCTCTCTGAATTCCTCCAGTTCTCTTCCTGAAAGTGTCCCGGTGAAATGTCCGTCCTTCGATGCCAACATCTGCCTGACCATCCCATGTTCCACGGGGCTTTTGAGATATTCTGTACGTTCTACGGCCTCTTTGTCATAAGGGGTAAAATACTGGTAACAGAGATAGATTCCTTTCTCCTCATCGATGATAGCTGTCTGAATATTCCGGATTTTTTCGACTCCGAATTGCCGCAATTGCTCCGAAATGATGCGGCAGACATCGAGCATATCTTCGGGTTTTTTCATACCCATCGCAACGGTCCTTACCCGCTCGAGCGCTGCTTCGATTTCCAGTTCCCGGTTTTTTTGTTCCAGTTCGACGGTGCGTCGCTTGACCGCATCCCGTAGCTCCAGGTTTTCTCTGGTGATTTTTTCCAGGGCCAAAGTTTCCCCGTCCTGCACCCGCATGTCGGGCAGAGAACCGTGTTGCTGAATTACTTTCCAGCCGGTGTTAGTTTCATGGAGCAATGTGGATATTCGGATCTTGGAGTAAAACATCCATTCCGGTTCGGCCAAGACATAGATATCGCAGGTCTCATTGATCAAAACCATATCATCCAAAGGCTTAGCAGAAATCTTTCGGTTTCTCATTTCCGCTTTTCCCACGACTTCGGCCATCTGGGCCTTATAAAATTCGATGCCTTCCGATTTGCTGTGAGCAACTTCACTCTCGGAAGTACCAATCATTTCAAAATCCTCATCAAGAGTGGAACAGAAGATTTCAAAGTTTCCTTGGATATAGCTTTCCCAGTATTTTTCGTAAATACTTCTTGCCAGGGCCAGTTGATCGTTTGTTAATGCCATGAATTAGTCCTCAATGGGTAAAAAGATGATCATCTCTGTTCCCTCTCCCTCTTCGCTTTTGACGCGGAGATCACCGCCATGTGACTTGATTATGTCGTAGCTTAGACTGAGGCCGAGGCCGGTTCCGCTTCCTGTGGGCTTGGTAGTGAAAAAAGGCTGGAAGATTTTGTCTTTGATTGCCTTTGGGATTCCTATCCCATTGTCTTTGATGCACAGTTCTACTCCTCCATGAGTGCTAGTGAGCTCAACCGAGCGGGTCAGTACAGATACTTTTGGTTTGTAGGTTGATAAGCTGTCTTCGGAAGACTTTCGACTCCGCTCAGCACAAGCGTAAAATGCATTGTTGATCAGATTCAAAATGACCCTTCCCACATCCTGAGCGACCACATTTACGAGGGGTAGATTTGGGTCAAGATCGGTTTCGAAGTCAGCGGTGAAACTCTTGTCCTTGGCTCTCAAACCATGATAGCTCAGCCTTAAAAATTCATCAGCAAGCGCATTGATGTCTGTTGGTTTTTTGTCAGTAGTACTTCCTCGGCTGTGCTCCAGCATGCCTTTCACGATAGAATCGGCCCGTTTGCCGTGATGATTTATCTTTTTAAGGTTTTCTTTGAGGTCGTCTGATATTTCCACCACGCCTTCCATGTTTCCCTTTTCCAGTTCCTCCTTCATTTCATCGATGAGTTCGCTGCTTACTTCGGCGAAGTTGTTGACAAAATTTAATGGATTCTGAATCTCATGGGCTATGCCTGCGGTGAGTTCTCCGAGCGAAGCCATTTTCTCGGATTGGATGAGCTGAGATTGAGTGGCTTTAAGGTCGTCAATGGATTTTTTAAGTTGTTCGGTACGATGACTGACCTTTTCTTCCAATATGCGGTTTTCTTTTTTCAGGAACTGGGACCTCACATAAGCCATGGCATAAGCCAATCCTCCAAAGAGGGCAACAAAACCTAAATAGGCCCACCAGGTTTGCCACCAAGGAGGAAGGATGTTGAAGCTCAGCGATTCGGGTTCACTCCAGACCCCGTTGAATCCCCGTGTGGCAACTCTGAAGGTATACTCTCCTGGAAGTAAATTATAATAAATCCGCGAAGCAGGTTTCGGGCTTACATCTGACCATTCTTCATCCTCACCTTCGAGAATGTAGCGATATACGATCTGATCCCTGCCTTGGGCAGCCTGATTGACAAAGGAGAAATTAAAGGAATTCTGATCGTAAGGTAGTTTTAGGCCAATTGGAAGGTGAAAACCTTGGCTGATGCTATCCCATTGAATTTTGTTATGCGTTAGGTAGCTGCTGTCTGCTGGTAGATTTGACCTCGTCCATCCCTTGGAAAAGTCACTCTGCCATAAAGTATCGCCTTCCTGAAGTCCTGCTTGGTAAAAGGAGGGTTTTAGAAAAACCGGATTTTGATCCATGATATTCATGCCCTTAATGTGCACTATCGGTGCAATGCTGTCGATCCTTGGATCTTGGTGATTAACCACCAAAATAGGTGCAGCACCCCACCATACTTCACTGGTGGAGCTGACATAAGACGTCGCCTGATTATGATCGTTGTAAGGAAGTCCGGATGATTTGCCAAAATTCGTAAAGCGCCAAAGGGAATTTGCGAAATTTTTATCAGGCCTTTCCACCACAATGATTCCGTTTTCGGAGCCGACCTGAATTCTGCCCATGCTCTCATTCATGTCATAAAGGGAAGGGGGATTGATTCCTGATTTTCCGGATACGTGCATAATGGTTTTTTCTTTTTGGTTGAAAATGGAAAATCCCATATCTCCGCCCAGAATGATTTCACCTTTCGAAGTCTCAAAAAGCATGGAATTGTAATCCGTCATTAATCCGGTGCTTTTGTTTAAGACCCGTTGTGAACCACCCTTTGGGTCAAATAAATGAACTCCGGTATCTGTACATACCCAGATTTGGCCCATTTTATCCTTCTTAACTACAAAAGCCATATCCGATGTAAGGCCATTAAATTTCCCGAGTTGTTTGACAGTATTTGTTTGAGGATCAAATACAATTAGCCCAGCACCTGAACCCATCCAGATTTTACCATCTGCGGTTTTCTCCCCAATGAAAATGGTAGGTATTCCCATGGAAATTCGGGTGTCATAAATTGTTGCTGTATTGGATTTAAGGTCAAAAATGGAGAAGCCTCTTGCCATTCCCACAAAAAACAAATCCTCACCTATTTTATTAATTTGTCTGAAATCATTAGTCAGCTGATCACCGGGGAATTGGAAAAGGTAGAGCCGTTCTTTTTGGGAATCATAGATGTTCAGCCCTCTGTAGGTTCCCAGCCAAATTCTTCCTTTCGAATCTTCATTGATTCCCCAGACATCATTGCTGGCAATTCCGTTTTCGACTCGGAAATAATCCGAAAGCATTCCTTTAGGATTCAGAAGGAGGATCCCAACCTTATCTGTACCCAACCAAATAGTACCATCCCTTCCTACCATAGAAGAGGAGGGGAAATTATTGTCTCGGGTAACAGCGCCCGTGACAAGTTTTTTCATGAAGCCAGTTTGCGGATCCAAGATCCTGACAGTGTCCTCGGAAATGAGCCAAAGCCGTTTGCTTTCATCCAAAAGCACATCTGCGGTGCGTCCAAAATATCCTTGCTCCGGTCCCAAGTTTTGAATGGTTTGGCTTTCAAGATTTATTGAAAAGGCTCCTGGGGAAAAGGCTGAAATCCAAATATTCCCCTTTGGGTCTTCCGTGAATTCGTAAGATGTCCTTACAAAAAGACCCTCCGGGTCTCCAATCAGCCGGATGGATTTTTTGGCGGGATCCATGATCCCTATTTTTTGACCCAGACCAATCCAAAGATTTCCTTTCGAATCGTTTTTGACACCAAATACCGCTGTGTAGGTGTTTTCTCCGGACTTCATTTCTACATGTGTGATCAGTTTTTCATCCAAATCCATCAGATAAAGGCCACCGTTAACTCCCCAAAGTTTTTCTTGGGAATCAAAATTCATTCGGATAAACCCATTCTCAATCTGGAAATGCTCTACCAAGCCCAAGGTGATATCCAGGCGATAAACACCTGTCACCATACCTGAAATGATCAGCCTTCCCTGCTGATCAAAAATCAGCTCCGAAATTATCTCAACCGAGCCGTTATCTGCCCTGCCAAAAAAATTGTAGGTCAAAAATTCTGACCCATCGTATTTGGTTAATCCTCTATCTGTAGAAATCCACATGCTTCCGTAGGGATCGTTGACCATAGCATAGACTTTGTTTCCGAGCAATCCTTCGGTTTGGCCTAATCGGACAATGGCCGCAGTACCTCCCTGCCACACCGAAGGGACCGAGGCGGCTGAGATAATTGGAGCCGGCAACAAAAACTTTTTGACAGGGATGGCTTTACCGGGAATGGTATCCAAATCAAAAGAAATGGTTTCCAGCTTGTCCCATTCGAATGAGTTAGTCTTAGCAAGGGCCTTAAGTGGTCTGAATTCATTTGCAGAAAATGGCTTGTAAGGGAGGCTTTCCAGGTTGAGGTTGAATTTGACCCCTTTTGGTACACTGTCTGGAGGAAAGAATTTCCAGTTGACAGGTTCTGGTTTTGGTAATTCGAAAGGAACGGATTTGGGGATTTCAAAACCGGAGGGATTTTCGGGAAAAGGAATGTCAGAGTCCTTGGCACAGGAAGTCAAGCCGAGAAAAACAAGAAAAATAAAATTAGACGCATGAGCCAATTGAGAAGAAACCTTCATAGGTGATTAGATTAAAATTGAGCGCAATTATCCCTTGGAATACCAAGGCAATCTTGCTTGGATATTTCTGAGTTTACCTGATTCTTTGTTCCATCCTGGGCAACAATTCTTCTTGGATGTAGTGTAGGAACAGGTTTAATATCGCTTCAGGGCAAACCGGTTACCCTTAAGAAATAAGCTCAGATCTCTTGTGAATAGTAAAAAATAGTGGTACCCTCAATTTAGGATAAGTTTTTGAAATAAAGCAGGTTTGAATCGAGGCCGGAGATATAAATCGCATATTTAAGTTAGGGAAATACAAAAAAATGACTGTATTCAACTAAAAGGGAAGATCCCATGGGAGTGGTAATAATGAAGTTTGTCTACTCCCTAACTTGGCTTATGGTACCTAGGGTGATCGAATGTAAAATGTAGAAATGCCCCAATTTTGAATCTTTTCAATGGGAGAATGTATTCAGGAATTTTTTTGAGGCAATAGAGATCCTGTGTTTCAACTACATACTGGCTTTTTTGCAAAATTATTGTTTAAATTATCTATTGATAACCTTCATTAAATTTTGAAGATTTCAATTTAAACGAAACCCAAATCAACCATGAAGCCTACCAATACCCGGGATCCGGAATATTATCACAAAGTGGTGGATTGCCAATATGCCTGTCCGGCGCATACTCCTGTTCCTGAATACATCCGACTGATTGCAGCTGAAAAATATACCGAAGCCTACATGATCAATTGGGAGTCCAATGTGTTCCCCGGGATATTGGGTAGAACATGCGACCGTCCCTGCGAGCCTGCCTGCCGAAGGGTACGCGTAGAAAAGGAGCCTGTGGCCATCTGTAGATTAAAGCGGGTTGCCGCAGATCAAAAAGGTGAGGTAAAAAGCTTAATGCCCCAAGGTCCTTTTGCTTCCAATGGAAAAAAAATCGCCCTGATCGGCGGGGGTCCGGCTTCACTCACGGTCGCCAGGGATTTGGCTCCTTTGGGTTATGAAATCCACCTCTTCGATGAGCAGATTGCCGGAGGTGGGATGATGCGGAGTCAGATTCCATCATTTAGACTACCGGAGACTGTGCTGAATGAGGAAGTGGATTATATTCTTGACATGGGAATTCACACCCAATTTTTAACATATGTCAGTAGTCTAAAAGATGTGCTTTCTAAGAAGTACGACGCGGTTTTTGTAGGTACAGGAGCTCCAAGAGGAAAAGATCTACCCAAGTTGCCGGGAAGAAAAGATGGTGCTGCGGGGATTCATATTGGAATTGAGTGGTTGGCAAGCGTGGCGTTTGAACACACCAAATCCATCTCCCCCAAGGTCATTGTGCTGGGAGGGGGAAATACCGCCATGGATTGCTGCAGAACCGCCAGGAGACTCGGAGGGAAAGATGTCAAAGTGGTGGTCAGGAGTCCCTTCAAAGAGATGAAAGCTTCGCCTTGGGAAAAGGAGGATGCCATGCACGAGGACATACAGATTTTTGACAATCATGTGCCGTTGAGCTTTGAAGTAAAAGACGGAAAGCTAATCGGGATGAAATTCCAAAAAGTGAGAGCCGTCTATGATGAAAAAGGTAAAAGAGAGCTCATTCCCACAGATGAACCAGAGGTGCTCATCGAAGCGGATGAGGTATTGGTGGCCATTGGACAGCAAAACAGTTTTCCATGGATCGAGCGGGATTTAGGATTGGACTTTGACGAATGGGATATGCCTGTGGTGGACCGAAAAACCTTTCAGTCCACCCTGCCCAAGGTGTTTTTTGGAGGAGATGCAGCTTTTGGGCCGGAAAACGTCATCACTGCCGTGGCGCATGGGCATCAGGCGGCAGTTTCCATCCATTTGTTTTGTCAGGGAAAAGACCTTTTGGACAGGCCCTCTCCCTTTACAAATCTGGTCAGTCAAAAAATGGGGATCCATGAATGGAGCTACGATAGCCAAATAGCCGCTGACCAAAGGTATATAGTACCCCAGGCGAGAAAATCCATCACACTCAAAGACCGGAAGAAAGAGGTCGAACTGGGTTTTGACATTCAAACTGCCTATAAAGAAGCACAACGCTGTCTCAATTGTGATGCGCAGACTGTATTTTCCGAAGATCGCTGCATTGAGTGTGATGCCTGCATGGATGTATGTCCTACTTCCTGCATCACCTTCACTGCAAACGCGGAGGAGGATGAGCTTCGGCAGAATTTGTTGGTGCCCGCGGAAAATAAATCTCAGGATCTGCTGGTCTCCGACACCTTAAAAACCGGACGGGTGATGATCAAAGATGAAGACGTCTGCCTGCATTGCGGACTCTGTGCCGAGCGATGCCCGACATCTGCTTGGGATATGCAAAAATATTTCTACAGTGTCACCAAAGCCTATCAGATACCGGCTTCCTTACCCGCAATCCAAAAATGAAAACCCGCATCAATGATTTTATCGTACGTTTTGCCAATGTAAATGGTACCGGATCAGCCAGTGCCAATTATCTTTTTGCCAAAACCATATTTAGGATGGGTATCCCGGTTACTCCCAAGAATATTTTTCCTTCCAACATCCAAGGATTGCCTACCTGGTATGAGGTAAGAGTCAGTGAAAAAGGATACCTGGGCCGAAGAGAGGGGATAGACTTGATGATCAGTGTCAATCCTCAAAGCATGGCCAAGGACGTGCAAAGTGTAAAGCCCGGTGGGTATTTTATCTATGACAGCACCAAAAAACTGAATCCGGACTATGAGCGGGCGGACATTCATTATTTGGGGATTCCCATGATGGAAATGGCCACCAAGGCCTTCGAGGATCCCCGAAAAAGGCAACTGCTCAAAAACATCATTTATGTAGGGGCCTTGGTTAGACTTTTGGATATGGATCAGCAAACCATTCGGGAATTGATTTCGGAGCAGTTTGAAGGGAAAAAAGCATTGATTGAAGCTAATTTTCAGGCCTTAACTCTGGGAATGGAATTCGTCGAAAAGAACTATGACTTCCCGCTTTCCTTCAGGTTGGAAAAAAGGAATTTGCTGGAAAATAAGATTTTGGTAGACGGAAACACGGCCTGCGGATTGGGAGCGGTGTATGGTGGGGCTACCCTGATGGCCTGGTACCCGATTACCCCATCCACCTCAGTTGCGGAGGCATTTGAAAGTTTCTGTGAAAAATACCGCCGGGATGAGGACGGCAAAAACAAGTATGCCTTCATTCAGGCGGAGGATGAATTGGCGGCTATGGGTATGGTGATTGGCGCCAATTGGAATGGAGCGCGGGCCTTTACGGCTACTTCCGGCCCCGGAGTTTCCCTGATGAGTGAGTTTCTTGGGCTGGGGTATTTTGCGGAAGTTCCGGCTGTACTGATTGATGTGCAGCGGGCAGGTCCTAGTACTGGTATGCCCACCCGAACGCAACAATCCGATCTTCTTGCAGCGGGCTATGCCTCTCACGGGGACACCAAGCACATCCTGCTTTTCCCTGCCAGTCCCAAAGAATGCTTTGAATTGACGGCGGAGGCTTTTGATTTGGCCGAGCAGCTCCAAACTCCGGTTTTCGTGATGACAGATCTGGATTTGGGCATGAACGATCATGTCAGTGATCCCTTTGAATGGGAAAAAGAGCGAAAATACCAGCGTGGAAAAGTATTAACGACGGAGGATTTGGAGAATATCGGGAAGTATGGAAGGTATCTGGATTCAGATGGAGATGGAATCCCTTACCGAACCTATCCCGGCACGCACCCCACCAAAGGTGCATTTTTTACAAGAGGAACCTCCAAGGACGAATATGCGGCCTACACCGAAGACGGGGCAGCTTATAAACGCAATATGGATAGGTTAACACTGAAGTGGAACACGGCTAAGACCTTGGTTCCTAACGCGCTAATTCAGCATTCCGATACTTCTAGCAGTTTGGGGATTCTTTATTTTGGGACCTCAACTTTTTCTTCGGAGGAGGCCAGAGATATTTTGTCGGAAGAGGGGATTCAGGTAGACTCCCTGCGGCTTAAGGCTTTCCCTTTTGGAAAAGAAGTGGAGGATTTTGTTGAAAGTCATCGTGTGATTTTTGTTATCGAGCAAAACAGGGATGCCCAGATGCGCAAAATGATAGTCATGGAGCTGAATTGCCATCCCCAAAAACTGGTCCCTATACTCAATTACGATGGCATGCCGATTACTGCGGATGCCATCAAAAGCCAAATCGTATCGTATTTAAACACTGAAAGCAATCCCAACCATGAGCTATCTAAAGCCACTGTTTAGTCATCCAAAGCTTCCCAAAAACAAGTTGGGATACACGCTGAAAGAGTACGAAGGATCCCTGTCCACACTCTGTGCCGGGTGCGGACACGACAGCATCAGTGCAGCCATTGTGAGGGCTTGCTTTGAATTGTCGATAGAGCCACATCTTGTTGCGAAAATTTCCGGGATAGGTTGTTCTTCCAAAACGCCCACTTACTTCCTGGGAAATTCTCACGGTTTTAACTCAGTGCATGGAAGGATGCCTTCTGTGGCTACTGGGGCCAATATGGCCAATAAAGAGCTGGTTTATTTTGGGGTGTCTGGCGACGGGGATTCGGCTTCGATCGGGATGGGACAGTTTGTCCACGTGATCCGAAGAAATCTAAACATTGTCTATGTAGTAATGAATAATGGATGCTATGGCCTGACTAAAGGACAGGATTCTGCTACAGCTGATCGGGGGTCTAAAAATAAATCAGGTTCAGTCAATCCCTTTGAAGCAATAGATCTGGCAAGTATGGCGATCGAGTTGGGAGCATCATTTGTAGCCCAAAGCTTCAGTGGCGACAAGCAGCAACTAATTCCGCTGTTAAAAGCAGCCATTCAGCACCCCGGGTTTGCATTTATCAACGTGATTTCGCCCTGTGTCACCTTCAACAACAATCCGGGATCAACCAAATCCTATGACTATGTAAGGGAACATATTGAGGCCACTTCAGCCTTGGATTTTGTCCCGGTTAAAAAAGAAATTCGGGTAAACTATGCAGAAGGGGCATCCGCAGAGGTGGGATTGCACGATGGGTCAAAAATCCACCTGAACAAGCTGAGTATGGATTGGGATCCGGAGGATCGGATTTCAGTAGTCAATGCCCTTCAAAATGCCAAGGTAAAAGAGGAGATTTTGACCGGATTATTGTATGTAAATACAGATTGGAAGGATTTGTCTCGGACATTGAATATCACGGACAGTCCGCTCAACCGGCTTAAGGAATCCGATTTATGCCCCGGAACAGAAGAACTTCAGCATATCAATGAGGGGTTTAGGTAATTACCTCCGCTCCGGAGTCTGGTCGGGAGGTAATTGCCACTAGCGAGCTTTGAAAGGGGGATTTAATATTCTTAGCCTGAATAATTGAGCGGAAGCTGCTGAATTTTTTGGAATTATCTAAGTGAAGGGTTTTTCACGCAGTTCTCACAGGTTTCTTGGGAGAAAAATTAAATGATTAATTAGGTAAAATGATAATGAACTTGGTCCATTCGCCTACTTGGGTAGTGATGTCTAGCATGCCATTGTGTGCCTTGATGATGTCATGGGTGATAGAAAGCCCGAGCCCTGTTCCCTCCGTGCCTTTTTTTGTGGTAAAAAACGGCATGAGCAACTTGTCCTTAATATCATCCGGTACGCCAGGTCCATTGTCTTCTACTTCGATCAGGATTTTATCTCCGAGGTTTTTGGAGCGGACTTCCAATTTTGCTTTGTAATCAGGTCCTGCTTTGGCGATTTTTTCCCGCATGGCATCGAAGGCATTTTTTGTCAGATTGAGGATTACCCTGCTGAAATCCTCTGTGTTCAGTGGGATTTTGGGGAGGCTTTCGTCCAAATCAAGTGATAGCTCCACGTTGATTGGATTTTTATTTGCTCGCATCCCGTGAAAGGAAAGGTTGACGTACTCTTTGATGACCTCATTGACATCGGAAGGCTCCATGGAACCGCTGCCACCACGTGAGTGCATGAGCATGGATTTGACTATGCCATCAGCCCGGCCACCATGGTGCTTGATTTTAGTCAGGTTGATTTTGATATCGCCAAGGAGATCTCTCGCATTTTCCAAAGGCTCACTTTCCTCCAGTTTGTCTAATTCTTCCTCCACTTCTTCCAGAAATTCCAAGCTCAGTCCTGAGAAATTATTGACAAAGTTGAGTGGGTTTTTGATCTCGTGGGCAATACCTGCGGTCAGCTGTCCAAGCGAAGCGAGTTTTTCCTGCTGGATCAGTTGGGCCTGGGTGGATTTTAGGTTTTCGTGGGCCGATTCCAGCTTGGTGTAGGCTTTTTCGATTTCCCGGGCTTGTTCGAGTTCACGTTCCCGGGCCTTTTCCTGTTCTTGTTTGATCGCTTTATTCCGCTGATAGCGGTGAATCGGATAAGCAAAAGAAAGGAAAATCAAGGTGTAAGTGAGATATGCCCACCAAGTGCGATACACAGGAGGAAGCACTTTGAATGAATAGGCCAAAGGCTCCGTCCAGTCTCCAGCAGTTCCTTCGGTCGATCCCGTAAATCTAGCTCTGACTAAGAACGTGTATTCTCCTTCATGAATATTACCAAATGTGGCACTTGTCTTTTTCAGTACGGGACTCCATTCTTCGTCGTATCCTTCCAAAATGTATTGATACTCCACCAAAAAGGGCTTTGCAAGTTCATTGGAGCCAAAGTCTATGTTGATGTGATTGTGCTTGTATGGTAAAACTAGGCCTTGAGGAATTGGATAAAATGGGCTGGTTTCATCAAATTGTAGCCCTTTGAAGCGTTCACGAATGGGATCACGCTCTTGAGAAGTCAGTTCTTGCCCGAATACACTTTGCTCAGAAGATTTCCGGTGAATGCTGTTTGCTTCAGTTTGAAGGGATTCCCAAGAGATTTCCTCTTCATTGATCCGAAGCTGTTTGATGAAGATTTCCGGTTTCTCTTTATTTCTAGGCAACGCATCGTAATCAAATCGAACCAGAGCAGTTTTATTAGACCCTGTTCCTACCCAAAGGATTCCATTCTTATCTTGGTACATTCCATTTTGACCATCGGTGAGGTCTTTGGCAGGATATCCTGTACTGGAATTGAATATTTCCAGATTTTCCAAAGAAAAATCAGAAATAACCGAATAGGGAGTATTAAATATGGCGATACCAAGGTTGGTTCCAACTGCCATTTTTCCATTGGTCATTAACACTATTTGCGAAATCACATTGTCAGGAAGCCCATTTTCTGTTTTAAAAGTAAAAAAAGGATTTTGCTCAAGTATTTGATTTTCTATTATTGAGATGCGAAGTGAATCCGGCAGGACGTTCAATCCATTTCCGGTACCAATCCATAGGTTTTCTTCCTTGTCTTTTGTCAGGCTAATTACTTTATTATCAGCCAGACCTTGTTCTTTAGTAAGATTGCTGAATTTTTGTCCATCAAAAAAGCTCAATCCACCATCAAAAGTGGCTACCCAAATACCGCCATTTTTTTCAGGCAAAATCTTGTTTACGGAGTAGCCTGCCAGTCCTTGTTCCGGTCCGAAGTTGGTGAAACTAGTGCCGTCGAATTTGCTAATTCCGTTTTCAGTTCCGAGCCAGAGAATGCCATTATTGTCTCTTGCAATAGAAAAGATCTCATTTGAGGGAAGACCTTGAGATGTGGTGTAAGTTGTGAAAGTTTTTCCGTCATATTTGGAAAGCCCTCTTCCTGCAGTTCCCAGCCAAATGTCCCCGTTTTGATCCTCGATCATGGAATAAATAAAATCTCCTCCTAGTCCTTGAGATATCGAATAGGTAGTAAATCCTTTCCCATCAAAAACACTGACTCCACCTCCGTTTGTGCCAAACCACAAATTACCATTGCGATCCTCCAGCGTACTCATGACGATATTGGCACCCAAACCCTGATTTACGGTAAAGCTGGTAAATGCGCTGCCATCAAATCTGGTGATGCCACCTCCATCTGTTCCAAACCATAGTTTTCCTGATTTGTCGCTGGCAATTGCCAAGATGCTATTGGCGGGCATACCTTGTTCCCGCGTATAGGTAGTAAACCTCTTTCCGTCAAATCTACTGGTCCCGTTTCCTGTTCCAAACCAAATATTTCCATTGGAATCTTTTGAAATGGCTCGAACTATATTATCAGCAAGTCCGTCTTTGGTGGAATAGTTTTGAAAGTTTTTTCCGTCATATCGACTGACACCACCTCCAATAGTCCCTATCCAAAGTGATTCGTCAGAGCCTAAAGCAAAACTTCTGACGCGGTTTCCCGCTAAGCCATCCGATTCTGTGTAGTTAGTAAAAGTCTTTCCGTCATACCGACTCATACCTCCTCCATTGGTTCCAAAGTAAAGGTTACCCTTTGAATCTTTGATCACAGCGATCACAACATTATCCGCCAGTCCTTGTTCGGTAGTGAAATTAGTAAAGGTCTTGCCGTCAAATCGGCTGACACCGGCTCCTCCCGTTCCAAACCAAAGATTTCCGGCATTATCTTCTTCGATTCCGAAAACTACATCATTGGCCAGGCCGTCGCTGGTGGAATAGTTTGTAAATGAAAATCCATCAAAACGACTGATTCCCGCAATAGTCCCGATCCAAATATTTCCTTTACTATCCTCCATCATAATTCGGACAGTGTTGTCAACTAATCCTTGGGAAGTACTGTAGTTGGTAAAATTGCTACCGTCATATCGGCTGATTCCATTACCATTTGTGCCAAACCAAAGATGGCCTCTACTGTCTAAAATTGCCGTATTTATAGCATCCAACGCTAGTCCATCGTCTGTAGAAAATGATCTGAATTGGGAAACTCCTCCTTCACCGAGGATATAAGGTGTTCCACTGGGATTTTTTATGATTTCGCCGATATCATTCCTCAAAACCAGTAAATCTTGTCTAATCGGAGCCAGTAGCGGAAAAGTTTGGATTTCCCCACTTTCATCTTCAAAAGAATAGGTGCCTCCATCTCGTTGAGGGACTTGAATTACACGAGGTGCCGGAAAAGTGGTCAAACTAAGCGATTCTGGTTTGACAGAATCCGGCAGTGAAGAAATTTCGATTATTTCTGGAGGCGAAAAGGGAAGCTGAGCTTGAGTGCCGTCAAGTTTTCCTTCCTTGGAGCAGGATAGAAGCAAAAAAGCAAGTCCCAGTAGGGACAGGGTATGTTTCATTCTGTTTTTCAAAATAAAATCCAGTGAAAAGGAGTTTTTTAGAGCCTTTTCAAAAATCTGGAAAAAGATAGCTATTTAAATGAATGCAAAAAAATGCTTTTGATCTTGGGATAAAAGTGACTAACTGGATTTCCAAATGTTCACCTTACAATCATGGTTTTCGTTTTACCACTTTTTCACCATTTTTTCAGGCCCAATAGCTTTTCCCCCAATTCAGTCAAATCCGCTTTTGGGTAGCGAGTTTGCTCCCAGTTTCTGGGATCTCCGGGGAAAGCGTAGCCTTCAGGAGCAACTCTGTTTTTCCATGAATTGATACGCCATTCCACAATAGCTTGATCATGTTCCTGAGCAGGTACCATAGCTACATATTGAGCTATTCGCACTTTATCCTCAGAGCGATTGGGCCGAATTCCATGGGGGAGCGAACTATTAAAAATCAGAAGATCGCCAGCTTCCATTTTGACCTTTACCAGTTTATCTTCTAAGCCCGTGATGTCCGGTTGATATCGATTTCTGTCTGCGGGTTGTGTTAGCTTCCATTCATCATAATTCCGAAATAGCCACGGAATGCATTGAAAGCCCCCCATATTTTCATCTGTCTGATCGGCTAGTGCGAGGACTCCCTGTACATTTTGAGGTTTGGTATCCGGATCATAATCCCAGTGAATAAATCCTTTGTATTCGAATCCGGGGCGAATTGGGAAATTGAGATTCGCCCGATCAATGGATACCCACAATTTTTCAGTTCCCCAGATATCCACAAAAGCATCGTAGACTCGCTTGCTTTGGCGATTGTCCCAAAGCCGCTGATGATTATAGACTTCCACCATTCCTGTACCAACCAATTCTTTCATCTGCATTTCGGCACGGGGAGCAGTGTACCAAGTGCTTTTGTCTTCAGGATCTTTCTCCTCAAATTCCCAAAGAAATGCTACAGTTTGCGCTGCTTGTTCTTTCGAAACCGCATTTTTAATTACCACGTAACCGTTATTTCTCCAAAACTCCCATTGTTCCAAACTGAGTACCCGGAGCGAATCAGACGTGGCATGTTCTCTTAATTTCACCTCCTTCACCACAGCGGTACTTGGATTTCCGGGGATGGCTTTTTGGGTATTGGGATTGGTGGGCATGGTCATGTTTGTCTTCATCATAATCAGCAGATCAAGGGGTTATGGTACAATTTACCAAAAACAAAATCTTGTTTGACAGAAATCTAGAGTCAAACCTTAACTTATGTTACTTTTTTAACCGCAAAGATTTCGCAAAGAAAAAAATGAAAAGAAGTATTTATCTCTTTCAGCACCTCAGTGATTTAAGTGAAATCATTCCTTTTCAAGGTCACAAAGTAAAAAAGCTAAAGCTTTTTTAAGTTCCCAGGTAAATTTGAGGACTAACGCATCATTTGTTTTTTCAAATTATCCCCACAAAAAAACCGACCACTCTTCAGTAGTCGGCTTTAATTCAAGATTCTTCTGGATTTTACTGCCCAACCATAAAGATTGCGTTGCTTAATACCAGTTTTCCACTTTCCCAGAATCCTCTGAAAATCGGGTTATCCACAAAGTAGACGATCTGTCCCCGTCCCTGACGTTCTGCACCTATGGCTAGTGATCCACCCATTTTGGATTTGATCTTATACCCAATGTATCCGGTCCGATAGGAATCATTTGCGGCGATGATACCGGCATTGGCTCCACCATTGAGGTAGGCGAATCTGTTGGAATTATTTTTTAGTGTGTAGAATTTTCCACCAGTTCCATACCCTAGTGGGTGCGTTTCATCCATTTTAACTTCATAGATTGCTCCTGCTGTTCCGGAGGAAATACCCAATCTTTCCACTTCGGTGTAAGGCTCTAAACGTTCTTTCTTGGCAAGTTCTTCTGAAGCTTTTTCAGCGGCTTTTTTCTCGTCTTCCGTATCAAAATTCTTCAAAGCAAAGCCTTCCTTATTTGCGAAAAGATTCAAAGCCGCGTCCAGCGCAATCAGTTTACCTCCAGCTTTTACCCAATCGGTCACTTTTTGCTGCGCAGCGCCATTAAGCGCAGATCCAAAGGTTGAAGGCATGATGATCACGTCATATTTGCTCAGGTCATAGCTTCCCATTGCTGCCGCATCCAGGTTGCTGAGCGGATAGTTGAGATCCTTTTCGAAGAAGTGCCAAATCTCTCCATAACTCAGCGAAGAAGTTCCCTGTCCGCCAACCAAGGCTACTTTTGGGGCTTTGATCACACGGACATTTGGCGATCCAAAGTCTTTGCCTTTGTCCACATAGCCTGTTTGGCTAGTGGCCAAGGGAATGCCGAATTTGTTGGCTGCTTCAGTCACTTTTTTGTCAAAATCAGCCACGTATTCATTTCCGCCTTTGGTGATGATGAGGGATCCTGCGGGGAAGTTTTTTCCTTCTACCTCAAACGGAAATTCGGCATATTTTACACGAATTTTCTGATTGAGCAAGTTGGCCAAAAATGCAGCATCACGCGTTCCCTGCCATTTGACAAGGTAAGCTACTGGAGTATTTCCCGCCTGATTTGGGCTGAAAGTTGGGTTTGAATATGCGCCTGCTGCATCTAATCTTGTTTCCAATGCGTAGCCCTGAAGTCCGTAGGCATAGGGCATAGCCCAGCTCGTGATGTCATAGGTGATGGAGTCGTTCAAGGCGGGATTTGGTTCGAAAAGAACTTGGGCCAAAACGGACCTCGGCTGGTAAGCATTGATGATGATGTCTTTTTCAGAAGTGGAAAATGTCACGCCAGTCTTTCCACTTTGATACTCGAAACCCTTCAGGCCGGATCTTGCACCTGCCCTTCCGTATTTGATGCCATTTTTATCCAAAAGCTCCAGCAATTTGGCTACTTGGGCAGGATTGCTTTCGCCTTTGATTACGAAGCTTTTGTATTTGCCTTTGGGATTGGTGGAGTTGTTTTTGAAATAAGCAGCGAATTCATCAACCAATCTTTTGGCATTTTGGCTGGTCACTTCTGCAGCTGACATTGCAGCAGTGTAATGCCCTTCAATTCGGCTTCTCAAAGTCACTGTATCGCCAACTGAATTGTAGCCGCCGATTCCGCCTCGGCCTCCGCCGCCCTGCTCGATTGTCATTCCGATAGCACCGCTGTACATCGGGTAGGTGTCGCCATAGGATGGATACAGCAGATCAAAGCGCTCTTTGGTGAAGTAGAATCGACCCATTTGATCGAAGTATTTCGCAGTATTTCTGCCAAAAATATCCTGAAACTCATGCTGAAAAGGAGTCAGCTGCTCGTGCAAAGGTTCTGCCGCCGGAGCCATGTAAAAGGGATTGTCAATTCCCTGTTCGTGGAAATCCAGGTGCAGCTGAGGCATCCATTGTTGATAGATTTTCAGTCGTTGTTGAGACTCGACTTGTACTTGCCAGGCCCAATCACGATTTAGGTCAAATAGGTAGTGATTTGCACGTCCTCCCGGCCAAGGCTCATTGTGCTCCTGAGACTGAAGGTCAGGCTGCAGCGTGGTGTTCATTTTTTGATTGTACCAGTTGGAATAGCGATCTCTGCCGTCCGGGTTGATGCAGGGGTCGATGATCACAATCTGGTTTTTCAGCCATTCCTGAGATTTGGCATTGTTCGGATCTGCCAAAGTATAAAAAGAGGATATGGCCGCTTCCATCCCCACGGATTCATTTCCATGAACATTGAAAGACATCCAGTTGATCGGGATTTCAGTGCTTGGAGATCCCTCCATCAGTCCTGCCCGCTTGAGGTTATCTGTGCGGATTTGCTCCAATTTTGCCATGTTTTCCGGACTGGATAGTATGGCGATAATCAAAGGGCGTTTCTCGTTGGTTTCGCCGTACTGGATCAGTTTGATGTTGGGATTTTGCGATGTGACATACTCAAAGTAGTCGACCATGCGGTGATGAGGTGTGAATCGGTCCCCGGGTTTATAGCCCAGGAATTGCTCGGGAGTTTGCAATTGGGCCAAAGCGCCAAAGCAAGCCATTAATACAAATGCAATTGAAAGTAAAATCTTGTTCATGCGGGTATTTTTGTTTCAGCGGGGAAGTTAATTGGTTTTGGATTTCGGAGCGTAACCGATTGGGTAAAAGTGTAAAATAGCCTGATTTGGATTTGATCTTTGAGTTGAATTTGTAGGATTGCAAACAAAAAGCTTGAGACTAAATCAAAAAAGACAAGTCATAGCTTGTCTTTTTTGATTTATATCTGCTAAAGCAAAAATCGAATCTTATAGAAATTTATTCTACAGCCTTCACATTCACTTCAATATTCCCTCTTGTCGCTTTGGAATAAACGCAATGCTCGTGGGCAAGGTCGGCCAACTTTTGTGCATGTTCGAGTGAATCAGCATGCGGGATTTTTACCTCGATATCCACGGCCAAGCCAAAGCTGTCAGGACCATAGTGTCCGAGATGAACTTTCGCTTTTATCTCGGAATCTCGCAAACTCGTTTTGCCCGCTACAGCAGCCAAAGTACCTCCAAAGCAGGAGGCATAACCTGCAGCAAAAAGTTGTTCAGGATTGGTTTTACCTCCTTCGCCTCCGATTTCCTTCGGCATAGTGACATCAAAATCCAGCAATCCATCTTCGGTTCGCACATGTCCTTTTCTTCCTCCTGTGTTGACTGCAATTGCAGTGTAGTCCACGATCAATTTTTCCATTTTAAGTTTTGAGTGTTTTGAGTTTGTTCAAAAGCTCCTCCAGTATAGGTAGAAGTATTTGGACTTCGCCAGGTTGTTGGAGTTGAATTTGTTCATCCAACAAAACCAGCGCACTCAAGGTTTTGGATTGAAGTGATTTTCCAGGATAAGTAAGGTGAATGCTTACCGTTCGCTCATCTTCTTCTCCCCGCTTTCGCTTCAGTATATTTTGGCTTTCCAGTTTTTTTAAAAGCGGGGTGAGCGTTCCGGAGTCCAAATTCAGCTTTTCGCCGAGTTGGTGAACTTTCAGCCCGTCTTCTTCCCAAAGGATTGACAGCACCAAAAATTGTGGATAAGTCAGGCCAAATTCATTCAATGTCAACTGGATTCGCTGAATTAAAAGCCGGGACGAGGAGTAGAGTAAGCGGGAAAGCTCAATTGAAGGGAATTCTGAATTAGCCATAAAACGAAAATTAGGATTGGATACAATCTACTTGTTTCCAATCCTATTTCCTAGTTTCCAGTCTCAGTTTTCAGTAAGTAGGGCAGACCTTTGAGGTTTTTTAACCTCGAAGGTCTCTAAAAGGTGGTAATCCTAAATTCGTAAATCCTAATAATATCTTCCGATCATCGGATGATCCACAATTGCTTTTTTCAATTTCAATGCGTCAATAGTACCGGGTACTCGATAGGCCACTTTTCCTCCCGGTTCGATCAAAAGGGTAATCGGTAAACTCCCATCCCAATCCGAACCAACCACTTTGATCACCTCATATTTGTCATTGGTGTCCATGATGTAATTTGGAAGGGCTGATTCTTTTCCTTTCAGGAATTTCAATGCTTTGTCAGCTTGATCCGGTGTGTCCATACTCACAGAGACAAACTGAAAATCTCGCTCTCCATACATCCGCTGAATGGTCACAAACTCCGGATATTCGATGATACATGGCCCACACCAAGTCGCCCAGAAATTGACCAAAAGCAACTCGTCGGTATCATTTTTCAACAAATCCGCCAAACCGGATGGAGAAAGCTTTTCAATTGTAACTGGTCTTTCTGACCAGTCTTTGTTTGTTTTGATGGTGTATTCGTTTTTCCAAGCCCATTTCATGGAGCAGCCAAAAGCAGGCGTTTGAGCAGATTCTGCTGGAAGCGCCTCGCCTCTCAAAGTAGCTTCAATTGCCGCACGTAGATCTTCCGAATTGCCGGTTCCGGGTTTTTCTGAAGCGTCGATTCTACCCGAGTAAGTAAGTTTTCGGTTTTTGTCAAAAACAAATACATGTGGAGTTGCCGTTGGGCCATATGCCAAAGAGAATTCATGAGTATCACCATCATAGAGGTAAGGGAAATTGTACCCTTTATCCACAGCTCGGATTTTCATTTCCTCATAATAATCACCCAAGTCTGTATAGCCCAATTCTTCGGGCAAAACTGCAATTGGACTGTTGGAAGAAATAGCAATGATTGCAACGGATTTTCCTTCGTACTCTTTCACTAAATCAATGTACCGATCTTCATACGCTTGAGCTGTTGGGCAATGATTGCAGGTGAAATTGACTACAAACACTTCCGAATCTGCATAGTCTTCAAGGCTATGGAATTTCCCATCCACGTCAGGGAGATTAAAAGGTGGTGCTTTATCACCAATTGCCAGTTTGGCAATAGTCTGTTCAGACACCACCTGTGGATTTGGAACAAAAGAATCCGCACTGACAGCGACTGGTTCCTCGGTTGACTTGCTACTTTTCCCGCATTGGAAAAACAGAAATGCTGTGGATAAGTAGACAATACATAAGAATATTTTTCGAATAGAATAGTGCATGGGTGAAGTGGATATTTAGAATTAAGTTAGCTTATATCCGTTTTGGTAAGTATAGTGCAGCTTGGTATTAGCTTCCCAATCATCTTTGAACACCTGAGCGATTGGATTCCATTTTAATGATTTTCCAAGGTCTGCTGCAATATTTCCGATAGTACAAACTGTGCAAGTGCTGTGTCCGACTTCTACAGGTACAATCGGATCCTTTCTTTTCCTAATTGAATCAATGAAATCCACATGATGGGCTCCAAATGTGAAGTTTTCAGGTTCCTTTCCTAAATCCAATTCTTTGACAGAAGTATCATAATTTCCTCTTGAGACCTTAATCCAGCCTTTTTCTCCCATGAATTTGACACCCTGTCTGCCCTCATCGAACTTAGTTATCAACATTTCAATGCCGTTGGCATAGCGATAGGTCAGGGGCCTATCACCAATTCCCGGAACAACTTCCACAGGGCCGTTTCGGTCCATGCTGAGTCCCCATTGCGCGATATCAATCATATGGGCGCCCCAGTCGGTCATTAGCCCACCCCCTGTTTCCTTGTACCAGCGCCAAGCGCCCCATGCTGCTTCGTTTTTCTCAGGATTTAACGTAATCCCTGGATTTAACAGATCGTTGAAATGCAATGCAGGGATCGGTCCCAGCCATTTTTCCCAATTCAGTCCGGCAGGAAGCGTTTCTTTTGGCAGGTCGTATGGTTTTGGATGAGGATTATCTCCGACATGGACTAAGACTTGGGAGATTTTTCCTAGGCGTCCTTTTTGCACATGCAGGGCTGCTGTTTGGAAATTGACTGCAGCGCGTTGCATACTCCCTACCGCTAGGACGATTCCATTGGATCGAACGGCTTTGACTAGCTCCTGACCTTCTTTGATCGTAAAGGTTAAGGGCTTTTCCAGGTAAATATCTTTTTTGGCCTTGCAGGCGTCAATTGCCATGATGGCATGCCAATGGTCGGGACTTGCAATAACTACGGCGTCCACTTCTGGATTGGCCAAAAGTTCCCGATAGTCTTCGTAGAGTTTTGGGGCTATGGCAGTCTTTCCTGCTTCGCTCTGATTCTTCTGAACGCGAAGTGAAAATCGCTCTCGCTTAATGGCGTAGACGTCTGCTCCTGCAACGACTTCTACACCTGGGATTTTCATGAAATTATTTAAAAGGCCCACAGCTTGTCGACCAACACCGATAAAGCCCAATCGAACGCGTTCGTTGGCAATGTTGAACAATGGAGAAGCTGTAGAGGCAAAGCTCAGACCTGGTATTAGGCCTAGCCCTGCAGTGGTGAGAAGGCTGGCTCCAAGGAACTTTCTCCTGGAAAAAGAGGAATTACTCATGATAGGTTTTTTGGGTTATTGATTTTCAGTGATATAATCGGAATAAATTAGGCTTTTTTGGAAGGGAAGGGAAATTTTTAAAGTCTTATTTGATTAAAACCACATGGAAGAAGATTAATGGTGCATTATGGCATGTATTGAATTGGCGATCGAACACTTTATCCCGTTTCTTTGATTATCTTAATAGATAAATTCTATTGAAATGCCCAAGAGAAAGTTTTTTGCCCAAGGGAATGATAAGGCATGCTATGTGGCCCTTTTAAACTTATTAAAATCAAATTAAATGACCATTCAACAGCTCGAGTACTTAATCGCGGTAGATAAGCAGCGCCACTTTGGACATGCTGCCGAGTCCTGTTTTGTGACTCAGCCCACCTTGAGCGCGCAACTGAGTAAGCTGGAAAAAGAACTCGGAGTGATTCTCTTTGACCGAAGCAAGATGCCGGTTATTCCCACAGAGATCGGCGTGCAGATCATCGCTCAAGCTAAAAAAGTGGTGTCGGAAAGTAAAGGAATTATGGAACTGGTTGCTCAGCTAAAGGGAGATATTTCCGGCACAATCAAACTTGCGATCATTCCCACCTTGGCGCCATACCTTCTTCATCTGTTTATCCGGAAGTTTTTGGAAAAATACCCCAATGTAAAGCTTGAAGTTCAGGAAATGGTCACTGAAGAGATTGTCAAAAGGCTGAAAAATGATGAATTGGACCTTGGGATTATTGTAACGCCACTTGATGAGACAGGCGTAGTGGAAAAGCCGATGTTTTACGAAAAGTTTTACGTGTACCTATCCGTGAATCACCCACTTTTGAAAGAAAATGAAATTCGTGCAGATCAATTGAAATCGGAAGAGCTTTGGGTTTTGCAGCAAGGCCACTGCTTCAGGGATCAGGTAATCAGTTTCTGTGATCAAAGTATGGCAGGTCATAAGAATTTCCACTATGAAAGCGGTTCCTTGGAAGGCTTGAGGAATATGGTTAATCGCTACCAAGGGGTCACGCTCCTTCCCGAATTGGCGACTCATGGGCTTTCTCAGGAAGAGAAAGGCAGGTTAAGGCCTTTTGCAGGAACTGCTCCAATCCGGGAAGTGAGTATTATTTTGAATCGAAGCTTCCTAAAGCAAAAATTGGTAGAACTGCTTTACAAAGAAATTACCGAAGCGATTCCGCATGAGATGACTTCAAAAGCTCACGGGAAAATTGTGCGGTTTAAGTGAGCTCACTTTCTTTTGAGTATATACTGATCGGCCAATGCTCCCTCAATTCGGTGGCCGGCTTGATCCAAGTACCAAAGTTGATCTTCTCCGACTTTGAATTTGCCCGGATAATCACCAATTAGTCCTTGGAGGGTAACATTGGAACCCGATTTATCCCATAAGAATTTGCCGGTGAAAATTTCTTCCCGAGCATCGTTTAGACCCAGGTAGTTTGTCTTGAGCTCAAAAGTACCGTCCTGATTCAGTGTAACCCAAGTTTCAATTCCTTCACAACTTTCGCAGGGGAGGGTATTAAAGTAGGTGCCTTCCCAGTCTAAGGAAGTCTCGGAATTGTCGCCCGCCGGGAGTGCCTTTTCTTCAACAACAAATTCTGTGGAATCCGTAAAGTCCCAAGAAACTGTTTCGGTTGGTTTATTGCAGGAATAGTGGAAAGTTAATAGACCAATAAGAAGGTAATTGGACTTTTTCATCAAATTATTGATTTTAAAGAATCGAAGTTACAGCAAAATTCAAAAAGATCTACTGGGTATAGTCCCTGTTACCTGACGGGTGCTTACCTGTCCAAAAACCTTGATGTCAATTTGATTGAGTACTTGGATTTGCAATTTTTGATAAGCTAAGAGATCTGTTGTTGCCTCTTCTTCCATACCGAGTTGACGATGAATTTGCGAGCGTAATTCCAGGCTTTTGGTATCATAGGGATTTTCATTAACCAGCCGATCAGCAATTTTAAGAGCCTTGTCTGCCTTGCCTTTTTGTATCAGGTTAATGGCTGATTTGATTCTTTCTTGTTTTCCACTAGTCCCCTCTTGAATCATAATGAAATTGTATACTAAAAAATAGGTCCCTCCGGCCTTGCGATCCTCAAGCATATTGGGTGACCACAGATGACGCATCGATTCCACAGCCGCCAAAACCTGATCATCAAAATAGGGTGCTGCTTTTTTCTCTAAATTTATTTCTCCCAGATTTCCTTTTTCATCTGTACCGAGAGAAACCACAACAACGCCTTCTTTTCTAGCGCGGAGCGCTTCGATGGGATATTTGATTTGTCGCGTAATTAATACCTCCCATTGTGCTAAACCAGAATTTTGGGATTGGGAAAAAAGAGGTTGAAAAAAAGTGAATACGATAAGGAAGAATAGTGGAATACATTTAAATCTAGTCATACCTGTAAATTAACCTTTCCGATTCATCACGCACAAGAAATTTCAGATAAAAGGATGTTTTATGGGATTGGAATTGGATGCCGCTACACCCCAAACTGTGTCAAATGATGATCCAGATGCTTGTAGAATTGATTGTTCCACTCCTGAGCGGTCATTGGGCCAAAAGAAAGTGATTCTTTTCCTTCGAAATGATCTCGACCCAGCGAAAGGGTATGCTCCAGATAGGTGATCAATCTGGCTTTTTCTTCTTCGAAATTCTTTCTTTCCGTGATAATAAAGGCAGGAGCAGTTCGGATGTTTTTTGAGTAAGGTACTTCATTCACCACTCCTTTTTTCACAAATGCTTTTAACAGAAATCGCAAGAAGGCATTCGGCTTTGGGTGCTTATTGGTAAAAGCCATTTCATAGGCTACACAGCAATGGGCGAGCATTTGATCCACAGTCATTTTGCCCCACAGTGCGGGAGTTTCGGGCTTGAGTTGATTTATTCTGGAAATAAGTTCAGCTGTGACAGGGGGATCAAATATGTTTTTCATGGCAAAATGAGTTTTTCCAAGTTAATACGTTCATTTCGAGGTTGTATTTCTTCAGACCTGAAATCCCAAGTTTCTGTTATTTGGGATAGAAGCAGACTTCACAGGGTACTTTTCCGGGTAGAGGATCCAGGTTACTTCTCAATATGAATTTAGGTTTATTCCATCAAATTTTTTCTGATCAGCCAAGTTCTCCCAGTTAATTTCTTTGGGATTGAAATTCCTTAGGTCAAATGTCCTTGGCTTCCCAATGGGTTTGCTAGTTTTGCAGGATCAAAAAATTACCTGTCCATGACCCTTTTTCAATCCATCATCATCGCCATCGTCGAAGGCCTGACTGAGTTTTTGCCCATTTCATCCACGGGACACATGATTTTGGTGTCGGCAGCGATGGGAATTCACGAAGATGAGTTTGTCAAGACGTTTGAAGTTTTCATCCAGCTCGGAGCGATTTTGGCCATTGCCTTGATGTACATCAAGCGATTTTTCAAAAGTATTGACATTTACCTGAAGCTTTTTGCGGCTTTTTTGCCAACCGCGATTGTCGGGCTTGTGGCTTATCCATACATCAAAGCATATTTGTTTAATCCGATTGTGGTTTCGGTATCGCTGATTTTGGGTGGTGTTTTCTTGATTCTCATTGACAAAAAAGTGATTGCTCAGAAGTCTGACCTGGCCGAGGTGGAGGACATGTCCTATAAAAATGCATTTTTTATCGGCCTTTGTCAGTGCCTCTCCATGGTGCCGGGGACTTCCCGTGCCGCAGCGACGATTATCGGTGGGGTGTTCAATGGGCTGGATAAGAAGCAGGCGACGGAGTTTTCCTTTCTATTGGCTGTGCCGACTATGATGGCCGCTGGCGGATATGATCTTCTCAAGTCTGAATTGACCTTCACCGAAGGACAATTGCTTATGCTGGGAGTGGGTTTTGTGGTTGCCTTCATTGCAGCCTGGATTGCAGTGAAGCTGTTTTTGAAATATGTCTCTAATCACGGATTTACCGCTTTTGGCTGGTATCGGATAGCACTAGGGATCTTATTTTTGATCTTTATGTGGGGGACGGATTTGGGCTGAAATTTACTTTTCTCGCAGATGACACAGATTTGCGCAGATTCTGAATAACCATTTAGAAAATTTAGGGAATTAAGTTTTAGGGATTGAGCTGAAGTGGTGATTTGAGGCGTTTAATTTTCTTGATTCCTTAATGGTTGAAATGTTTGCCTTGAATTATGGAAAGAGCTTTTAAAATTCCATTCATAGATTTAAAGCTATGTTTCCAAACCTCCAGCGGATTTCTTTTGCCTTTTATAAGGGGTAAAATGTAAAAATGCCATTCCACTTTAGCTGCTTGGGTTTTTGTATTAAAAAAGCCCTGTCTGAAAATTGAAATCAGACAGGGCTTTTTTGGTGTTTTGAGATTACTTCTTCGTATCCAATTGATTTTTATTCTTCACAAACTTCTCTAACCAGGTATCCATTTCCCAAAGCGTATGAAGGATGGATTCTTTGGCCGCATAGCCATGACTTTCGTGTGGGAGGAATACCAGGCGGGTAGTGACCCCATGGCCCTTCAGCGCATTATAGTACCGCTCGGATTGAATCGGAAACGTTCCGGAGTTGTTGTCCGCTTCGCCGTGAATCAGGAGAATCGGAGTCTCCACTTTGTGGGCATAGGAGAATGGGGACATATTGAAATACACTTCCGGAGCTTCCCAATACGTTCGCTGCTCATATTGAAATCCAAAAGGAGTCAAAGTTCTGTTATACGCGCCACTTCGTGCAATTCCTGCGGCAAACAAATTGGTATGAGAAAGCAGGTTTGCCGTCATAAATGCGCCATATGAGTGTCCACCGACTCCGATTCTCATTCGATCCCCGATGCCCATTCCAACGATCTGATCGATGGCAGCTTCGGCATTGGCCACTAACTGTTCGATGAAATAATCGTTGGGTTCTTCCTCACCTTCGCCCACAATCGGCATTTCGGTCTGATCCATGATCGCATAGCCACGCGTCACCCAGTAGATCGGCGAACCCCAGCTTAATCTGGTAAAGGCATATTTGGAGCCTCTGACTTGCGCGGCGATTTCGGCTGATTTATACTCACGGGGATAGGCCCACATTAAGACGGGAAGTGTTCCGTCTTTTGTGGCATCGTATCCCGCAGGCGTGTAAACCACCGCGGAAAGGCTCAGTCCGTCTTTTCTTTTGTAAGTGACCAATTGCTTCTTTATTCCTTTGATGGATTCGTAGGGATGAGCAAAGTTGGTCACCTGAAGCGGGGCGATCCTTTTTTTGGTATTGATCAGCCAATAATTAGGCTGAAGATCTGTACTTTCTTTTAGTGTAATAAACTCTGATGCATCTTCATCCAGTACTTTGACTACCCGCTCGTAGTACGGAGCCTGTGATCTCCAGAGGATGTTCTCTGTTTTATTCTTGGTGTCAAAAGCAGAAAGGTAAGGCATGCTACCATCCGGTGAACCACCCTCGCTTGTCATATAGACCAGATCACCTTTACGAAGAAGGACACGCTGACCAAATTTGTTCACGGTGTAGACAGGATTTCCCGGATCATTGTAAATATCATCCGATGAACGATCAATAATTACTTTTGGAGATTGCCCTGCATTGGATGGATTAATCACGGATTTCCGATCCATTCTTGTTTTAGACCAGCTTTCCGAAAGGATAGCAAAGTTATCGTCCGACCAGGCGATGCCGCCAAATCGGTAGGGAGTGCTCGCCAGCTTTTGTTTAACTCCCGTAAATGGAGCTTTTAGCGTGTAAATAATTTCTCGCTCTGCAATTTCAACTTTGGGATCCCCACCGTCCTGAGCCTCCACCCAATATAATGTGGCGGGTTGATCTGCTCTCCAATTGATATTGCGGGGGCCTGCGACAGTGGCATCAAAACCTGTGGGACGATTTTCATCCAATGGAATTTGTGCCAAAGTTTTTACCTTTTGTCCTGCTTTGGTCCAAATTTCCACATCATAAGGAAAGCGGTTTGCAGGTACCAGATATGAAAAAGGTTTTTTGACAGTTTCGACGATTAGATGGGATCCGTCGGGAGATAGATCCATTGACTTGATCATACCTGCCGGGCCGATTGGCTTTTTAGTTCCATCCAAATTAACCATCATTAGCTGGGAGCTCATGAAATAGGCAAACAGTGCCTCGTCATGTGGGTTAGTAAGCAAATCCTGATAGGTTCTGCTTGGAGCTGCATTGCCTGAAGTCTCCTGAATTATTGGTCCGGCCGGAGCTAGGGGAGCTTTTGGAATTTCTCCCCGTACTGGATTGACGGCTTTAATTAAAATTTGATTGTCCGGAGTCCAGGCAAAGCTTCCTCCCACGATTTCATTTAAAATGCTCTCAGTGAGTTTACGAGCTTCGAAGGTGGCTATATCTATCACCCAAAGACTGATCCCATTAGCTTCAGTCTGCGTAAAAGCCACATAATTATCATCTCTGGAAAGCGAAAAACCGTTCATTTTTGGATTTGTTGGGAGTCCTTTGATTTGGACTTCTTCTCCTCCCTTGGTCATTTTAATTTTCAGATTTTCCACACTGCCGGTTCTACTTGGTCCGGAGGTGGCTGGATTTATACGCAGACCGGCGATACGAAGCTCAGGCTGAGACAGATCTTCGATGGAAGGATTCCCTGCCCGTTCAAGTAACATCATCCAATCTCCATTTTTGCTAAAAACAACCGAAGGGGTACTTGGTGCATTGACCAAATCGGCTATAGCCTTGGGTGGAGTCTGATAAGTAGTCTGTGCAAAATTGGACCCAAGGCACGCTCCGAATAAAGCGAGCGCCAAAATTGATTTAGTTAAGAGTTTATACATATTAATTTGGGTTAATTCTGCATGAAAATACTCTTGAATTTTAGAAGTCAAGGATTGAAATACGCCAATGGTAAAAATTGGAGGGAAAGTGGAGTTTCCTGATGTTTTGACTAATTATGCCATTAAAACAAAAAAGCCCGGCATTTTGGGCCAGGCTCACTTTTATTACATTTAATTTTTATTTTCCTTTTTCACCAATGGAGATCATTGCACAACGGAATCCGATGTGGTTTGTGGCAGAATCTTGGTGCATAAATCTACGTGTACCGGGTGCCAACCAATAGGCCACATCCTTCCAAGAACCACCTTTATATACCCTGATTTGGTCCGTAAATAAAGAAGTCTCATAATTTTCCTCTTCGTCATACACACCATCTTTTCTCACAGGGTTAAGATCATCTGAATCCTGAAAAGTCATCGGCCTGTAGATGTCATAAACCCACTCGTTCATGTTACCTGCCATGTGATAAAGACCAAAATCATTTGGAGCCATATCATACACGTTGGTTGGAAGAATGTCTCCATCGTTCCTTTGATTACCTGAGATACCAGCATAGTCACCTCGTCCCCGCTTAAAGTTAGCAAGGAAATCTCCCTGCTTACCTTTTCGCTTTACGTTGTAGGGATTACGGACGCCACGACCATCCCAAGGATAGATTCGGCCATATTCCTGATTTTCATCCAAATATTGAGTTCCGATCATCGCTTTGGCGGCATATTCCCATTCAGCTTCGTTTGGAAGTCTAAAATCTGCCATTGCTACTCCTCGTTCTATTAATTGAACTTTAGTGAAGGATGAATCAATGCCTCTTTCCTTACGAACTAAATCCTGAACGAAATCAGTTCTCCATTTTGAATATACGCTTGCTTGTTTCCAGGATACTCCTGCCACAGGGTAGAAGTTGAAGCCAGGGAATCTAAAATAGTATGATTGATACAAGTCATTGAAGGACATTGCACTCGCCCAGACTGCTTCAGAAGGTTCGAGTTTCAAAAGCGAATCAGCACTCACTTTTTTCTTCATGTCAAACAAAAATTCCCGGTAATCATTATTGGTGATTTCGGTTTCATCCATGTAAAAATTGGCGATCGAAACAGTTCTCTCCAAGTTATCTCTAAAAGCCATTACGTCCTCTTCCTGTGAACCCAATACGGTACGGCCGCCCTGAATAAACTTCAAGTTTGGACCGGGAATTTGCTCTGCTCTTTTGGAAACAAAAAAGTTTGTAGAATCATTTTCCTCAAAAGAAAATGCTGCTCCGGTAGTAGCACTTTTCTTACCAGGTTTGTCGGCGGTTCTTCGGCCATACCCTGGAGTTTTGTTACAGGAGGATAATACAGTAGCGGAAACCAGCAAAAAAGCTGTTGTCCACATTCCCCATGATTTGTTATTCAGACGCATATTTTGATGTTTTGGTCTATTTCAGAATGCTAATATAGATGCATTGGAACCTACTTCCAACGCTTTTCAATTTTCAGGTTTATTCAAAATGGCCCCAATTGAATCATTTGAGGCAAATTCAACAAAATTCATAATCGAAAATGCAATATTTATGCCAGTTAAATTTTGATAAATTTCTTATAAACTCATTTCCAAAAGAACCTTTTGGGCCTTTTGAATGGTCGGGACTCCTTCGATGGTAAGAATCAAACGGTTTTTGTGTTCTTTTATTTTACACTGCTTACTATGGACTTGTGCAAACTTCATGATTTTACCAAAAGCAGAGGAGGAATAGAAGTCATCTCGATTGGAGGGCAAAAGATAGCACTTCATTTGCCTTCCTTTCAAGACAAGCTTCTCAATTCCAAGCTTTTCTGCTAACCAACGTAAACGAACTGTCTCCATTAAGTCACTGACTGCCTGTGGGAATGGACCAAAACGATCCTGAAGCATTAGCGAAAACTTGGTGAGATCTTCTTCATTTTTGATTGCATCGAGTTTGGAATATAGCCCCAAACGTTCACTGATATTGGTCACGTATGTTTCAGGAATCAACAGTTCCAAGTCGGTTTCTATGGTACAATCCTGAACCAATACCTTCACTCTTTCGCTCAAATCTGTTTCAAAAAGTGCGGCAAATTCATTTTCCTTCAATTCCTGTACAGCTTCATCGAGAATTTTATGATACATCTCAAATCCCAGATCTGTGATAAATCCGCTTTGCTCGGCACCCAGTAAATTTCCCGCTCCCCGAATGTCCAGATCTTTCATCGCTACTTTGAATCCGTCACCTAAATCCGAAAACTCCTCCAAGGTTTGAAGCCTTTTTCTGGCCTCCGCAGTCAAACCTGACATCGGACTGGTCAAAAGGTAGCAGAATGCTTTTTTATTGCTTCGCCCTACCCGGCCACGCATCTGATGCAAGTCGCTCAATCCAAACATGTGGGCCCGGTTGATGATGATCGTATTGGCATTCGGAATATCCAGTCCTGACTCGATGATATTGGTAGAGACCAATACGTCATATTCATGATTGATGAAATCTACCATTACTTTTTCAAGCTTTTTACCATCCATTTGACCATGAGCACTGATAACTCGGGCATCCGGCACCAGCTTCATGATCAGGTTGGCAATGCTGTCAATCTCCCCGACACGATTGTGCACAAAGAAAACCTGCCCTCCTCTTCTCAACTCATAAGCAACGGCATCACGGATCACAGGCTCTTGGAAGGTCTGGACTTCGGTGGTGACAGGTTGTCGATTGGGGGGAGCAGTAGCAATCACAGAAAGATCCCGTGCACCCATCAGCGAGAAGTGCAGGGTTCTGGGGATAGGGGTAGCGGTCAGTGTTAGTACATCCACATTGACTCTCAGGTTTTTGAGTTGGTCTTTGACTTTGACACCAAACTTCTGCTCCTCATCGATGATCAACAGACCGAGATCTCTAAAAACGATGTCTTTATTGACGATTTTATGTGTGCCAACCAGGATGTCGATCTCGCCGGTTTTCACCTGAGCAATGATTTCCTTTATTTCTTTAGCAGAGCGAAAACGGTTGATGTATTCCACCTTGACAGGAAGATTTTCCAATCTTTCGCTGAAGGTGTGGAAATGCTGCATTGCCAAAATGGTGGTTGGGACCAAAATGGCCACTTGCTTGCGGTCATTGACTGCTTTAAAGGCCGCACGGATGGCGACTTCAGTCTTTCCGAATCCCACGTCTCCACATACCAATCGGTCCATTGGATATGTTTTTTCCATATCAGATTTGACATCTGAAGTGGCCAAAGCCTGATCAGGCGTATCTTCATAGATGAAGGAAGATTCCAATTCCACCTGTAAAACAGAATCTCTCGAGAAGGCAAACCCATGTGCAGATCTTCGCTTGGCATAGAGCGCGATCAGATCCTTTGCAATGTCTTTTACCTGTTTTTTGGCGCGGGATTTTTTGTTTTCCCACTCGGGAGAACCCAATTTCGACATGGAAGGTACTTGCCCCTCCTGACCGGAATATTTTGAGATTTTGTGGAGGGAATGGATGTTGACGTACAAAAGGTCATCATCCCGAAAGATCAGTCGGACAGCTTCTTGCATCTTGCCGTTGACGTCGACCTTTTCCAAACCCGCAAAGCGTCCAACGCCATAATCAATGTGAACAATGTAATCGCCGGGGTGGAGGGCTTTCAGCTCCTTGATGGTGAGGGCTTTGGATTTACTGGCTTTTGCCCTTGATTTATATCTGTGAAAACGTTCAAATAACTGGTGATCGGTGTAGCATACGATTTTTCCCTGCTTGTCTACAAATCCCTCCCTTAGCCCCAAAAGCATGCTTTGAACATGAAGAGTAGGATCCAATTCATGAAAAATTCCAAGTAGCCGGTCGATTTGCTTTTCGTTCTCAGCCGTAATTAAATTGGTGAACCCTTGCTTTTCGTTGTCTGAAAGATTGGCGACGAGCAGGTCGAAATTCTTATTGAAAGAGGGCTGAGGCTGACTTTCCCAGTTTATTTTATTTTCTGTTTTCAAATAAAATTGCCTGCCAAATTCAACACTTGAAAATCTGCTGATGATGGCTGAAAAGTCCGCTCCCCGATCAAACAAATCTGTAGGCTTCAGCAATAAATTTTCGGTGTGAGATTTGGATACAATTTGGGTAAATGCCTGTTCAGCTTTGTGAAAGGATTCATCCATCACGTCGACTGTCAGCTGATAATCCTTGATCCAAATAGTCGCGTTTTCAGGCAGAAAGCTCAGAAATGATTGCCGTACCTCCTGAAGCAGCTTCGTCTGTACATTTGGGATCAGGGAAATCAACTCCACACTTGCAATTGAAAGTTGGGTTTCCGGATCAAAGGTTCGGATACTTTCCACTTCTTTGCCGAAAAGTTCGAGGCGATAGGGATGCTCGTTGCTGAAAGAAAACACATCCAGAATCCCTCCCCGTATGGCAAATTGCCCGGGTTCATAGACGAAGTCGGTTCGCTCAAAATCATAGCTGGCCAAAAGTTCTGACACAAACTCCATATCGACCGATTCACCGACTCTTACCGAGAAGGTGTTTTCTACGAGTGACCGCTTATTGATCACTTTTTCGTAGAGTGCCTCTGGATAAGTGATGATTATGCGAGATTCTCCTTTTGTCTCCAAAATATGGTTCAGGATTTCGGCCCGCATCAGGACATTGGCATTGTCTACTTCATCGTATTGATAGGGGCGTTTAAAACTGCCGGGGAAAATCATGTGAACCTCCGTGTGAAGGAGGTTTTGCAAATCTGAATTCAGGTAGGCCGCCTCCTCTTTATCTTGAGCGATGATGAGGTGAAAACCACCACTTTTTTCAAAATAAGAAGCTAAAAGAACCATGTCCAAGCTTCCTGATAGTCCCCGAAGTTGGAGTTTAATCGTTTCGGTAGACGCTAGCTGATGGGCAAGTGTCTGAAAAATAGGGTCTGACTGGTAAATGCTGATAAAGGACTGACGATCCAAGGCTGGAAATGTTAGAGGAAAATTGGAAGTGCCAAATTTAGGGTATTTTGACCTTTTTAAGGTTAGCGGTCGAGTATTTGATAATTTTCTGAACCAAGCACCCTTTAAAATGTTTTTTACCAGATGAATCGAACCAAAGAACCCCAAACCTGGCTTCAACGGGTGGAGAATCTCCATCCCTATGAGACTTTACTTTATTTGGGGATGTTTGGTAGCGGGCTGATTTTTTTATTCTTAGCCGTAGCTTTCATCTCCTCCGGAATTAATCAGCTAGAAGGCTTGAATCACAAGATCCCTGTAGCATTTCTGATTTCTACCTTCATGTTGATCCTTTCGGGGTATACAGCGACCAAAATGAGACTACATTATCAGGAAGAAAACATTCCCAAATTGGAAGGCTCATTGCGGAACACCTTTTTTCTGGGAGTGACTTTCACTATCCTTCAGTTTGCAGGATGGAAGGAATTAACTGACATGGGTATAAATTTTACGGGGCTTCCCAGTGGCAGTTTTTTATATTTACTTTCCGGGATTCACATCTTCCATTTGTTGGGGGCAATGATCTTTGCATTAATATTATTGGTACAGCTTCGCAAAACCCAAGAAGATGGGATCCGAAAATTGATCTTGGTGACCAACCCGTTTGAAAAAATGAGAATTCGGTTATTTACCGTTTACTGGCATTTTATGGATGCGATTTGGTTGATTTTATTTTTCCTGTTTATCCTTAGTTTCTGATGCAAATACAAATAGAATCTCCTGTCGAGCAAGGCTATCTTGAGGTGAAAGCCGGATTCAATGAGTCGCTTTTCAAAAAGCTCAGTCCGCCATTTCCTCCGGTGAAGCTGTTGCGATTTGATGGCTCACGAAAGGGTGATCTGGTTACTCTGGAACTTAATTTTATTTTTTTTAAACAAAAGTGGACCAGTGAAATCACAGAAGACAGTACCACCCCGCTGGAGTTTTTCTTTGTAGACAAAGGCGTAGAATTACCTTTCTTCCTTAAAAAATGGAAACACAAGCATCGGATAATTTCATCGGGGATCGGTTCGATTATTCGCGATGAGATTGAGTATGAGGCACCTTTTCGTTTATTGACCTACGCACTTTATCCAGCCTTATGGCTTCAGTTTGCTTTTCGGAAGCCGATTTACAAAAAGATTTTCAAAAGGCCTGGAGCGCACTGAGATTTTCGCAGTTTTCAATTCTACAATCGCCATAGAGAACCAAAGAATGGCTGGTGATTTGGGATTTGAAATCCCGGCCTGTGGAATCCTTGATTTCATTGATTTTCGGATCGGAAAATTCACGGATTTTTTGGCATTGATTGCAGACATGATGGTCGTGGTGCTTGTAAGTCAGCGCCTGCTCGTAGAGCGCCACTTTATCTTTGAACTGATGCTTGACCGCCAATCCGCTTTCGACCAGAAGATCCAAGGTATTGTAAATAGTAGCACGACTGATTGTATAACCTTTGTTTCTCATTTTCAAGAAAAGGCCTTCCACGTCAATGTGTTCGTCTTCGGGTAAAATGTACAGTTCATCAATGACTGAAAATCGTTCCGGAGTTTTTCTGTTACCCTGTTTAATCAGGAAGTTTTCGAAAATCTTTTTCGCTTTATCAATTAGAACTGTATCCGCCATTTTTGAATTGATGATTAAGAATTAAAGATGAGGCATTCCTGTTTTTTTGGCAAATCGCCCTGCGTTTTCTGGGTAATTTGATTTCAGTCTAAATTAGTGAAAAGAATTTTCAATCTTATTCCAACTTTTGGGTAGGCAATTTGAGTTTATGGAGTATAACCTTAAAAGAAATCTCATTATCTTCTGTCGGAGATCACCCCAACCCAAATGATTTCAAGAAAGATTTTCCTCCTTGTCCTTTTATCTTTCAATTTTAAAGCCTTTACGGAGGCTCAGGTGCCTGGATTTTTCATGAAAGAGGAAGCACGAAAAGTCAGAATTCCTTTTTACAGCTCCAATAGCCTGATTATTCTGCCTGTTTCGATTAATGGTAGCGAGTCGATCAATTTTCTTGTCGACACAGGTGTACGCTCAAACATATTGTTCAGCAAAACTTTGGGTGATGCATTAGGTTTGGATTACACCCGACGGCTTAGTATTGCTGGCGCGGATGGATCTACGGTCATTATGGCGCAAGTATCACCGATCAACACCTTGGATCTTGGTCCTATTGTGGGAAGGATGCAGAGCTTATTGGTACTCGAACAGGATTTTTTCGAATTGGAATCTGTGATTGGAGTGCCGGTTTATGGGATTATCGGGTATGAATTTTTCAAATTCAATCCTGTCAAAATTAATTATGATGAAGGATTTTTGGAGTTCTATAGAGAAAATTCGATCAAGTGGAAACCTCCCTTTTATCGAAAATTTGATATGGCTATTGAGGATAGTAAGGCATATATCGAGGCCAAAATCAATCAAAAAAGCGGTCCAAAGATCAAAGCTAAACTGTTGATTGATACGGGTGCCAATCATGGCCTATTACTCAATCAGGAGACTTCGGATGAAATTAAAATGCCTCCGCTGTTCATTGAATCCCAACTTGGTCAATCGCTCGGTGGGGTACTTTACGGATACATCGGGAGGGTGAACTCACTCAATCTGAATGGGCTGAATATGAAGGAGGTGCTCACCTCTTATCCTGATAAAAATACATTCAGTGACATCATTGTGGCTACGGGTAGACAAGGTAGTCTAGGTTCTGAGGTGTTGGGCAGGACTAGAATGATTTTGGATTATCAGCGAAAAAGAGCGTTGATCCGAAAAGGAGAAAATTTCTATTCACCCTTTGAATATGATATGAGCGGGTTGATTTTGAGAAAAATCCCGAATGATGAAAACCGCTACTATGTGAGTGATGTTCGATTGGGCTCCCCAGCCTACAAAACGGGGATTTTGCCCTATGATGAACTCCTCTCCGTCAATAAGATTCCTACCTTTCTTTGGGAACTTTCGGAACTTTTCAAACTGCTTAGATCAGAGGAAGGAAAGGAAATTCAATTGGAAATGAGGCGCTATCAAAGTGATGATTTAACCGAATTTGATGATTATAAAGTGAGTATTTTTCTCAAAAAGCAAATTTAAATATTCCTCATGGAGGGATTATTTGGATAACTTTGACGCGGGTTTTAAACACCAAAGCTTAGAATCCGTGTAAGCAATCGTTAAAAAACACAACCTAGAAACTATGAAAAAATTTCTTATCCCTGTTGCAATTATTGCCGTCTTGGGTATATACCTATATACTAAGGCTGTTGGAAGTTACAATCAATTTGTCCAAGCGGAAGAACAAGTCAATGGACAATGGGCTGAAGTGGAAACCCAATACCAGCGTCGGGCCGACTTGATTCCCAATTTAGTGAACACCGTAAAAGGATATGCGGATTTTGAACAGGAGACGCTCACAGGGGTGATTGAAGCGCGCTCAAAGGCCACTTCCATGACTATTGATCCCACCAACCTGACACCGGAAAACCTTGCTCAGTTTCAGCAAGCTCAGGATCAACTATCCGGCGCACTGAGCCGATTACTCGTGACCGTGGAGCGATACCCTGATTTAAAGGCCAATCAGAACTTTCTGGAACTTCAAGCCCAACTCGAAGGAACTGAAAACCGAATTGCGGTAGCGAGAAGAAATTTTAATGAATCGGTCGTCGCATACAATGCTAACATCAGAACTTTCCCGAACAATATTTTTGCCGGATGGTATGGTTTTGAGACCAAAGGAACATTCAAAGCTTCTGAAGGCGCTGAAAATGCACCAACTGTTCAATTTTAATCATGGCTGAAAAATTATTTTCTCCGGAGGAAAAAGCTCAGATCACAGCTGCAATTCAAGCTGCTGAGACTCGAACTTCCGGAGAAATCCAAGTTCACATCGAAAACCACTGCAAGGGCAATGTGCTTGACCGTGCCGCAGAGGTATTTGAGACGCTGAAAATGTATCAAACCAAAGACAGGAATGGCGTCTTGTTTTATTTGGCGGTAATTGACCACAAGTTTGCCATCCTCGGAGATGTAGGAATCAATGCAGTAGTCCCTAAAGATTTTTGGGAAAAGGCCAAGGACTTAATGGCGGATCACTTCCGTCAGGGGGAATTTACGCAAGGCCTTATGGCAGGTATACACCAAGCCGGAGATCAGCTGGGAGCACATTTTCCCTTTGATGAATCCGGCAACAAAAACGAACTTTCGGATGAAATATCTTTTGGGTAAAGCCCAAATTCAGGTATCAGCACTATTACTTCTTGCTACGGGATATGCGTTTGCACAGGATTTCCCTCCCGTACCCAATCCGCCGAGATTAGTGACGGATTTTACCGGAACGCTATCCTCTGACGAAATTGGCCGGTTGGAGCAAAAACTGGTAGCCTACAATGACAGTACTTCTACCCAGATCGCTATCGTGCTGATGCGCTCTACCGGTGAATATGAAATCGCGGATTATTCCCAGCGCCTAGCCCAGGCATGGGGAATTGGCGGAGCTGAAAATAATAATGGGATTCTGATTTTGGCAGCGATGGACGATCGAAAGGTCTTCATTGCAACAGGATATGGAATGGAAGGGGCTGTGCCCGATGCCTTGGCCAAGCGGATTGTAACTAATTTAATTCTTCCCAATTTCAAAATGCAAGCCTATTATCAAGGTCTGGATCAAGCCACAGACATGATTTTCAAATTGGCATCCGGAGAGTATAAAGCAGAAGATGTCGAATCGGACGGAGATCACGGCGGAGCATTTTTTCTTCTATTGCTGTTCATTTTCATTTTTGTGATCCTTCCATTGATCAAAAACCGAAAAGACAACGATAACCACATGGGAGGAAAGGGAGGAGGCATTGATCTTTGGACCACCATTATGCTGGCCAATATGCTAAAGGGCTCAGGTGGAGGCAAATTCGGTGATTTCTCCTCGGGCCGTGGGTCTTTTGGAGGCGGTTTCGGTGGCGGCGGATTTGGCGGTTTCGGCGGTGGATCTTTCGGCGGAGGCGGAGCAGGTGGAAGCTGGTAAAACGCCTTTCCTTTTTGACAAAAGACAAAAAATTCAAGACTTAGGCATAAAAAAAAAGCGCTCAATCGAGCGCTTTTTTAGCTTTTGCTTGACCTTAACTTAATTAAAGTACTCGCTCAGTCTGAGAAAAGTAGAAGCTTCCTTCGATTGCCGCGTTTTCGTCGGAGTCAGATCCGTGCACCGCATTTGCCTCGATGGATTTTGCAAAAATCTTTCTGATCGTACCTTCAGCAGCATTGGCAGGATTGGTAGCACCGATCAAAGCGCGAAAATCTTCTACTGCATTGTCCTTCTCCAAAATTGCAGCAATGATTGGCCCGGAGGACATATACTTGCATAGATCCGCGTAGAAGGGTCTTTCTTGGTGAACCTCGTAAAATTTACCTGCTAATTCAGGGGTTAATTTGGTAGCTTTCATTGCCACAATTTTGAAGCCCGCCTCTTCAATCATTTTCAGGATAGCTCCTGAGTTTCCAGCCTCGAAAGCGTCCGGCTTAATCATCGTGAAAGTTCTGTTACTTGCCATGGGATGTTTTTTATCTTGGTTTAATTTGGCCGCAAAAATAGGGGATTTCCCTGCATTTTTCTGCCTATGTCCTGTAATTCTGTCCTATTCATCTAATTTTCAGCCGGATGTCGTCTTTGGGATTTCTGGAAAAATTGCAGACATTTGCAGGCCACTAGAGCCAGAAGTGCTGCTGAAATGATATTAATGGAAGCTTTAGACTTGTTTAAAAAAGAACTTTCCTCTCCCAAGAAAATATTCATCACTACCCATGTGAAGCCTGACGCAGATGCCTTGGGTTCATCTTTGGGTTTGGCGAATTACCTCATCAAGAAAGGGCACGAAGTGACTGTAGTAACTCCTACTGATTACCCTTCTTTTCTTACTTGGATGAAGGGCAATGAAACGGTTCTTGACTTCAGTAACTCGGAGCATCAGGCTTTAGCCTCAGTTCGATTGGAAGAAGCCAATATGATCTTTTGCCTTGACTTCTCAGTTTTAGGAAGAGTCAATGAGTTAGGGGAGATGATCAGAAAGTCCGATGCTTTTGTGGTCAATATCGATCATCACCAGGACCCGGAGGATTTTGCGGATTTCAGATATTGGAGCACCAAGGCTGCCGCTACTTGCGAGTTGGTGTACGAACTGATTGTGGAATTGGGTGACAAAGACTTAATCGATAAGGACATTGCAGATTGTCTTTATGCCGGAATTATGACCGATACGGGAGGATTTCGCCATCCGAATACCACCAAAAATGTTCATTTGGTCGTGGCTGAGCTTATTGAAAAAGGAGCTGATTGCTCTCAGATTTCCAATTGGATCTATGATTCCAACTCGGTCAACCGACTCAAATTTATCGGTTTTGCCATTACACGGAGATTGGTCGTTCGCGAGGATTTACATACGGCTTACTTTGTGATCAGTAAAAAAGATCTTAAAAAATATCAAAGCCAAACCGGGGACACAGAAGGATTGGTCAATTATGCCTTATCTTTGGATGGAATCAAGGTTGCTGCCTTATTTTCAGAGCGGGAAGATGGGATAAAAATATCGTTCAGATCCAGTAGTGATGTAGCAGTAAATAAATTTGCTGCGTCCTATTTCAACGGAGGCGGACATAAGAATGCCGCCGGAGGAAAGTCTGATTTGAGCCTGAAGGAAACCGTTGATCTATTTGAATCACTCGTTGAAAAATGCCAAGATGAATTGTTTCATTCCGAAACATTAACTGCCGGATAAAACAGGCACAGAAATAAAACACAGAAAATTCCCCTAACCTTTATGAAAAATAGCAAAAGCCTGTTGGCAATCCTCGTCCTGATGTTTGGAGCGAGCACTATGTCTTCCTGTCAGAAAACAAAAGTCACTGAAAAAGACGCAATCGAGTATAAATATATTAAGCAAGGATCTGAAAAAGCTCCCAACGGAGATTTTCTCCTTTACAACTTGGAAATCGCCACAGCCAGTGACTCGGTGATTTACAGTACTATTGACCAACCTTTTCCAGGTTACCTAATGGCAAATGATACCTTGACTCCTCAGAATGGAATGGATGAAATATTCCTGGCTTTGAGAAAAGGGGACTCCATTTATTTTGAATCCACTGCTAAAATTATCTTCAGTGGCAACCAACCTCCATTTCTGAAAGAAGGTGATGTGGTTAAAGTCAAATTGGGGGCATTTGATATTAAAACGGACTCTGCAATGCAGGCATTTTATCAGGAAGTCATGATGAAAGAGCAGACGAAAAGTGTGGAAAGAGCCAAAACACTTTTGGTAGAAGAAGGTAAAACTATCGAGGCCTATGCCTCAGAAAAAGGACTTAAGGTACAAAAGACCGAAAATGGCCTGTATTATGTAATTGAAAAAGAAGGAACGGGTGAAGTTACTACTCCGGGGACGACCATGTATGTTAACTATGCAGGTTACCTATTGAACGGGACATTGTTTGATACTTCTTGGGCAGAAATCGCCAAAGCAAATAATATTTTCAGCGAAGGCAGACCATACGAGCCACTTTCAGTGAATGTAGGAATGGGTCAGGTGATCCCAGGATGGGATGAAGGTCTTATGTTGTTGAAAAAAGGATCCAAGGCAAAATTCTTGATTCCTTCGCCTTTGGCATACGGTGAAGCCGGAGCTGGGGCAATGATTCCTGCCAACTCCATCCTCATCTTCGACGTAGAAGTGACCGACGTGCAGAAATAATATTTCTAAAGTAGAGTAAGAAATTAAACCAAACCAGAACATATGAACTACCGACTGATCGCTTTTGCAGCTTTGCTTTTGGGTGCCATTTCTGTTGTATCCTGTATTGACCCTGATCAGACTCAAGAAGTGATTCTTGAAAAAGATAAATTGGCAATTGAAAAATACATTTCAGAAAACCCCTTCACATCTGTAAAGGAGTACAAAGAGGAAGTGGAAGGTTTTTATATGTTCTGGGAGGTTGCCAATGAATCTGGAGCAAGTGTCGTAAGAGGAGATACAGTCTTTGTGAATTACACCGGTAAATTGCTCAACAAACAGGTCTTTGACACCTCCATCGAACAGGTTGCCAGAGATAATGGTATTTTTGCAACTAACCGAACTTACCAGCCTCTAAAATTCCGCCCGGGGTTCAACTTTGCAATTGTAGGCTTTGAATTTGCCATATCGCTAATGAAAGAGGGTGAGAAAGCTACTGTAATTTTCCCCTCAAGGCTCGGATATGGCTCTCAGCCAAGCGGTCCTGTTCCGGCAAATGCTCCCCTGATATTCGAATTGGACTTGACAAGAGTAAAAAAGGTACCACAAAACTAAACCATGATTAAAAGACTGATTCCTATTTTGGTTTTGCTGGGCATGTTTTCCATGATGGCATGCGAGCCAAACAATCCATTCAATACAGGTCCTGCCTACGATGTTGAAGCAAATCTAAAAATTGATAACGCCAAAATTGCTGGATACCTTGATACTGCACGTATCGACAGCTTGTACCGGATTCATGACCCAAGTGGGGTGGTGATCATTGTGCAAAAGGAGGGAGTGGGAACAAGGCCCACTACGAACACGGTTATCTATACCGATTACACGGGGTATCTTTTTGACAAGAAGATATTTGATACAAGTATTGAAAATGTGGCGCGGGAAGCAGATATTTTTAATGATAAAGTGACCTATACTCCATTTCAATTTGTGTTCAACACTGGTTCTGTAATTCAGGGTTGGGATATCGCATTCCGAAGGTTAAGACCTGGCTCTAAAGCAGTCTTTATAATACCTTCTCCTTGGGGATATCGAGATAGAGAGCAAAACCGAATTCCGGCAAATTCAGTTTTAGTTTTTAAAATTGATTTTCTGGGAATAGATTAAAATGAAGGGGCTCAGCCCCTTTTTTTATGGATTTTAGGGAAAAAGGGAGGCACTTCTTTTTTATACTCCCGATAGCGTTCTCCGTAAAGAGAAATCAGATTTTTTTCTTCAAAATAAATTCCGAGGGGTAAATACAAGATCAGACAGCCCAAGTGGATTAAAGAACCCATAGTCCCAGAAACCAAAAAATATCCCGCAAATACCAGTAGAAGTCCAAAATAAAGCGGATGTCTTACCTGTGAATACATCCCTGAGGTGATCAATTCCGGATTTGATTCCGAAATCTTCTCGGGGAGAATTCCCAGAAATGATTTCATTGATACTTGCTTGAGTGATCGCAGCAGAATGATCACACCGGCTGTAGCGATCATGTATCCGGCATATTGTCCAAACTGCGTTGCGGGATAGACCAGTTCTACAGGCAAAAAAATTGCCTGTACCAGAATTGCAACAAATAGAAGGGTCGATAAAATAGAATAGAACAATCTGTACCATTTGTAGCGCTCGGGCCATTTCGCCTTCAAAATTCTTTTTAACTTGGAAGCTGCAAGGGCAGTGTGAAGAAAGTAAAACAGTCCCCAACTAAGGACCATGAGTAGATTTGACATTTGCGAAAATTAAACCCGGTATACCAGAATTTTTATGAAAATCGGAATAATCCGTGAAGGAAAGAACCCGCCGGACAAAAGAACTCCTTTTCCTCCAGGGCAACTAAAAAGCCTAAATGAGCGCTTTGGAGATCAATTGACTTTTATCGTTGAATCCAGTCCTTCTCGCTGTTATTCTGATGATGAATACAGGACTTCGGGAATTGAAGTAGCTGATGATATCTCCGATGCAGATGTGTTCTTTGGCGTCAAGGAAGTTCCGATTGAAAAGTTGAATCCTGATAAAACGTATTTCTTTTTTTCCCACACCATCAAGAAACAGCGCTACAACAAAAATCTTCTCCGGGCAATTTTAGAAAAAAATATCCGGCTCATTGATTATGAAGTGCTCAAGGACGATCAAGGAAACCGGGTAGTAGCTTTTGGGCGCTGGGCTGGAATTGTCGGGGCATACAATGCCTTCTGGGCTTATGGAAAGAAAACCGCCCTATACGATATCAAGCGGGCTTCGGAATGTATGGACCTTTCCGAATTGAAGCTTGAATTGAAAAAGGTACAGCTCCCCCCTATCAAAATTGTAGTTACTGGTTCCGGTCGGGTAGGTAAAGGAGTGAAAGAAATACTTGAGGTATTGAATATACCGGAAGTCGAAACGCATGAATTTTTGCATTTATACTTCGAAGAGCCTGTATTCACAGTCTTGAGCTCGTCGGATTACAACAGAAGAAAAGCTGATGGGGCGTTTGATCGAGAGGAGTTTTATTCATCTCCTGAGCTGTATGAAAGCCATTTTTTAAAGTTTGCAGAAGCAGGCGAAATGTTGATTGCTGCAGCATATTGGGACCCTGATGCGCCTAGATTGTTCAAATTGGAAGACATCAATTCTCCGGATTTTGCCCTTTCGGTGATTGCAGATGTGACCTGTGACATTGGGGGTTCGATACCGACCACACTTCGGGCTTCGACTATCTTGGAACCAATCTATGACGTGGATCGGGCAAGCGGAACCGAAATTCCGGCATTCGGAAGTCAAACCAGTATTTCGGTCATGGCGATTGATAATCTCCCCTGCGAACTTCCGAGGGAATCTTCGCTTGAGTTTGGCAAGCAGCTCGAACAATGGGTGGTCCCGGCTTTACTCGAAGAAAATTCCCCTATTTTGGAGCGGGCCACAGTTGCACGGGATGGAGATTTAACCCTGGAGTTTATGTACCTCAGGGATTTTGTGGATAACATTGAATGAAAATAGCATGAACAATTTGAATCGTTTTTTGGAATCCACACTGCTGCGACCGACCATGACGGGCCATGAGGTGGACCAATTAATCCAAGATGCCGTTGAGGAGCAGTTTATTGGAGTCTGTGTTCCTTCCTTTTGGGTAAAAAAAGTAAAGCGGGAACTCCGGGATCAGGATATTCAAGTGGTGACAGTGATCGGGTTTCCCTTTGGATTTGAAGACACTGCGACTAAAGTTGCCGAAACGAACGAGGCAATCAGACAGGGTGCTGACGAATTGGATTTGGTGTGGTCACAGACTGCCTTTCACTCGGGGATGAACTGGCCCAAAATTGAAATCGCGCAGATTGCCAAAATTTGTCATGCCGAAGAGCGAATCCTGAAGGTGATCATTGAAACTGCCTATTTGAACCCCGAACAGCTTCGGGAAGCTTGCATGATCTGTCAGGATGCCGGAGTAGATTTTGTCAAAACCTCTACAGGATATGCCCCATCAGGAGCCAAAGTGGAGGATATCAAACTTATGCGGGAGACCCTTTCCTCCGCAATTGGAATCAAGGCGAGTGGTGGGATTAAAACATTGGAGTTTGCCCTTGAGCTGATCAAAGCCGGGGCAGACCGGATAGGCACAAGCTCTGCAAAAGCAATTATGGAAGCCTATCGGAACGCCTCTCAAGCCTAATCCCTACTGAAATAAATCAGCAGGAAAGGAATAATAAAGAAGGTCAGCAGAATATATGCAAATCCGAAAATTCGATGTGTCACGGAGGTTTTCCCCATCCACTCAGCCAGTTTTACCGGAATATTTCTGACTTCTGGGAAAGGTAAAAAGATCAACGCTCCGATCGAATTGAATAGCACATGGGCGAAGGCCAAGGCAATGGCAGCCTCGGTTTTATACATTGCAGCGATGACAGCGGTGATGGTTGTTCCAATGTTGGCTCCGATGATAAAAGGGAAGGATTTAGCCAAGCTTACCTTACGATTGGCAACTAAAGGGACAACCAGACAAGTCGTCACCGTACTGGATTGTACTGCGGCCGTAAAAAATATGCCGTAGATAAAAGATACTGCCGTATTTTTAAAAATGATTTTGTTAATGTCTTCAAAAGTATCCAAAACAAAAGTTTTGTATACAGAGGTAGACATGACTTTAATAGAAAAAAACACCAGGAAAATTGCCAATAAAGTGGACACAAATGGGATGTTGATGTGTTCAACGATCCACTCTGTGGTTCCGCGTGTGAAGGTTCGATTATATTCAAAAGTACCGGTGAACTCTTTATCAGACACAAAGAGTTTTGCCAATTTTTCTGCGGTATTGGACAAAAAATTGAAGTATAATTCCAAAGGGAACAGAATTATCACATTGAAAATATTAAACACGTCATGAGAAATTCCTGAAGAAAGCGCTCGCTTAAATTCTTTCTTTCTGGTGATAAAAGTGAAAGAAACCAGTGTCGAAGTCAGCGTGGTTCCAATATTTGCCCCAAGAACCATCGGTACGGCCTGCTGTAAGGTCATATTACCGGAGGCCACAATTGCCACAATACTTGCCGTCACCGTAGAGCTGCTTTGAATCAAAGCAGTCACCAACAGTCCTACAAATAAGCTGATAAATGGATTTCGGGTGGCCTGAATAATTTCTTTAGCGACATCGTTATTCAACTTCCCCATCGCCACCGTGAGCAAGTCAATGGCAAAAATGAACAGCAAAAGGGAAAGAAATACAATCAGATAGTTTCTGATCTTGCTCTTGGTTGTTTTCTCTTCTAACAGTTCTTCCATTTATTTTAACAGAATACGCCTAGCTTGAGGCTTAGAATTCAAATCAGATCAATTTTTTTATTTCAGTGATCTCAGAAGAAATTCAAATTTAACTTAGAAATTCAGGTCAAAGTTGAAGTTTTTTCATGATTTGCAAGTCGGATTTGCCCTGAAAGTGAAGGATTTTCACTTAGTTAACAATTTGTTAACATTGGATGCAGATAACTTATTTAATTTTGTGCCCAATCTCCCACTAGCCTCAACATGGCCAAGAAAACAGCAATAGATCAAAACATCAATCAGGAAAAACTTTCTAAGAAAACCTATTCCCTTTTTGATTTTACCAAAAGTGAGCGCCCTTTTCTGATTACTGTTTGTATTCTGGTATCCATAGCAGGGTTGATTACTCCCTACACTTATGCTGCCATGTGGTTTGGCTTTGCTTTGGCGGCCTATTCTGCCATTGCTAATGACAGTATTCAGACCATAGGTACATTCATCGCCTCCAACAACAAGAAGCCTTGGTATTTGCTTTGGCTCTTTATGGGCTTGATATGGGTTGGGACGGTAAGTTATAGCTGGTTTTTTTATGCTGGGGATGTGACCTATCAGCGTCTCAGTGTGCCTGGTCTGGAAAAGGCACCGGAGAGTTTTGTGTTTTTACAGCTCGCTGCGCCAATCGTTCTTTTGGTGATGACCCGTCTCCGAATGCCGGTGTCCACTACCTTCCTCTTGCTGAATGTCTTTACCTATAAAGCCGGCACTATAGTAGATGTCATGTTCAAAAGCTTCGTCGGGTATCTTTTGGCCTTTGGTCTGGCAATGGTGGTTTGGTTCCTCCTGGAGCGGTTTGTAAAAAATTACCTAAAGGGTCAGGCTGCTTCCTATTGGATTTATTTACAGTGGATTACATCCGGAGTGCTCTGGTCTGTATGGATCATGCAGGACGCGGCAAATATCGCAGTGTTCCTTCCACGGCAGCTCAATGCTGTTGAATTCTCCGTATATGCAGGTTTTGTATTTCTCGGGCTTGGATTTCTCTTCTACATGAAAGGAGACAAAATCCAGGAGATTGTCAATGAAAAATCAAATGTCACGGATGTCCGTGCAGCAACCATTGTGGACTTGGTTTATGCCGTGATCTTGTTTTACTTCAAAATGTACAACAATGTTCCTATGAGTACCACTTGGGTGTTTATTGGCTTGTTGGCAGGAAGGGAATTGGCCATTGCTTTGGGGAAACACGGTAAGGCTAAAAAGCGAAATGCCTGGCTGGTAAGAGCTTTCCGATTGGGAAGAAAAGATATTTTTAAAGCCCTGATTGGACTAGTAGTCTCTTTGATCTTGGCCATTATCATCAACAAAGGAGTACGGGACGAGATTCTGGCATTCTTTCAATAACTGAAAATTTGGAACTTTACACCCACGAGTATTTCATGAATGAGGCTTTGAAACAAGCCAAAATCGCCTTTGATGAAGGAGAAATACCCGTGGGTGCCGTAGTCGTTTCAAAAAACAGAATCATAGGCAGAGCCTACAATCAGACTGAAAGGCTCAATGATGTCACCGCACATGCAGAGATGCTGGCAATTACGGCCGCCGCAAATTCCCTGGGTGCCAAATACCTGACTGAATGCAGACTCTATGTGACATTGGAGCCTTGTCCGATGTGTGCAGGCGCCTTGTATTGGTCGCAGCTCAGTGAGTTATATTTTGCCGCATCAGATTCGAAGCGGGGCTTTAGGCAGAGTAATCCTGCCATGCTTCATCCCAAAACACAGGTTTTTTCCGGGATATTGGCTGCGGAGTCAGAGAGACTGGTTTTGGATTTTTTCAAAAAACTGAGGGAGTAAGCCTTTTTTTGGCATTAAAGAACCTTTTTTTGCTTAGGTGGGTTGACAAACCAGAGTCTAACGACTTATTTCAATAAAATTCTTTAACTCAAAACCTAAAAATAATATGGCTTTTACACTTCCCGCTCTACCTTATGCTTTTAATGCTTTAGAGCCACACATCGATGCAAAAACCATGGAGATCCACCACGGAAAGCACCACAACGCCTATGTAACCAATCTAAACAATGCCATTGCTGGCACTGACTTAGAAGGTAAATCTCTTGAAGAACTGATTAAAGTTGCCGGCTCAAATGCAGCTGTCAGAAATAATGGAGGAGGACATTGGAATCACAGTCTTTTTTGGCAAGTAATTTCTCCAAACGGAGGAGGATCACCTTCCGGTGAACTTGCTGCTGCAATTGATGCCAAATTTGGATCATTTGATGCCTTCAAAGAAACATTCAACAAGGCTGCCGCTACTCGATTTGGGTCAGGATGGGCTTGGCTATGTGTAGATACAAAAAAAGAGCTTTGCGTTTGCTCTTCTCCAAATCAGGATAATCCATTGATGGACGTATCTGATTGCCCAGGAACACCAATCTTGGGGCTTGATGTATGGGAACACGCCTACTATCTGCATTACCAAAACAGGAGACCGGATTACGTAGCTGCGTTTTGGAACTTAGTCAACTGGGATGAAGTAAGCAAGCGTTTTGCCGCTGCCAAATAAGGTAAACCTGCCTGGAAATACAGATCCCCGGACTTGTTCGGGGATTTTTTATGTCCTAAACCGAATAAAATACTGTACGGATTTGAGACATGTATAGTACATAGAATAGTATAAAAGTGCCTTAATGGCTTTTTTAAGCTTATTAGTAGGCTTGGCACTTCATTTTCCTATAGAGTTGGCATATCGAATTGACTAAGCCAATCTATTATTCAAATGAAAACTACCAACTTCCTTTTTCTATCCATGCTTATTTATTTTCTGGGAATAAGTAATCTGGCAGCCACTCCAAAAGAAGTGGCAAAAATTACCGGAAAAATTGCCAACCAAAAGGGAGAAGCGGTCCCTTACGCCAATGTTGCTCTCGTACAATTGGACGGCGCATTGGTAGATGGAGCTGTTTCCGATGAAAATGGGAACTTCCTGATCGAGTCTACCAAATCCGCTAAAGTGAAACTCGTAATTTCTTCGATTGGGTATGTTTCCTTTAGTTCAGAGGCTTTTGATCTTTCTCCGGGGATTAATAAAGACTTCGGTTCCTTATCCATCTCAGATGAAATGACGGGTTTGGATGAGGTGACTGTCAAAGCCTCGAGGCCGGAAATTATTATCCAGCCAGACAAAACCATAATCAATGTAGAAGGGACGATCATGGCTGAGGGTTCAAATGCCCTGGATGTCATCGGCAGATCTCCTGGAATCTACGTGGATCAGGATGGAACTATCAACCTGAATGGACGGACTGGGGTCACGGTGATGATCAACGATCGCCCAACCTACATGAGCGCGACAGACCTCGCCAATTTTCTCCGATCGATGCCTGCAGATAATATAAAAAGTATCGAAGTGATCAATAATCCTACCTCCAGGTTTGACGCAGAGGGTGCAGCGGGTGTGATCAACATCCAATTGAAAAAGAACAATGTGGATGGGGTCTTCGGGAATATTCAAGTAGGAGGACAATACAACGGTCAGTTTGCGCCCAATGCAGGAATGACACTGAATGTGAAAAAAGGGAAATGGTCTACAAACGGAACACTCAACTACAATGAATATGCAGTCTATAATGATATAGACATCATCAGAAACTTCAGACTAGCCGAAGGCCAATCCAATTTCAATCAGGATTCAAGAATAGCTTCCCGATACAAGACGCCATCATTTAACGGAAGTGCCAACTACGAAATCAATAAAAATCAAAATCTTGGGCTGAACGTACAGGCATCTAATTCCTCGGATGTCAATACAAGTTCATCGGGTACAGTCATATCCAACCCGGGACAGGATTTTAACAGCTATATCGAGTCTTTCAATGATGCAAATGGAGAAAGAAACCGTTTGTTTACCAATCTCCACTATGATGCAAAGCTTGATACTTTAGGGAGCAAAATTTCAGCAGATGTCGATTTTACAATCATGGACAGCGAAAGCTCCTCGCTTTTGGATAATAGCTTTTGGTCAGAAAATGATCCGACGGGTTCTGCAAATTCCAATAAAATCCAGACATTAAACGACATGTATTATACCATTTTTACTGCTAAAGTAGATTTTACCAAGGCATTGAAGGGTGGGAAAACAGTTGAAACGGGAGTAAAAGGAAGCTGGGTTGAGTCTGATAATAATCTGGATTTGAGTAGAGCAGAAAACGAAGGCCCTTTTGAGCAAGATCCAAACTCTAACCGCTTCGTCTATAACGAAAATGTCCTGGCTGCTTATGCTGCTCTGAAAGGCTCGTTTAACACGAAATTAAGCTATCAGGCAGGATTAAGAGGTGAATATTCCGATATCGTTGGAAACTCAGTGACCCTGAATCAGGTGAACAAACAAAGTTATTTTAATCTGTTTCCAAGCTTCTTTGTTCAGCATAAGGTAAGTGATAACTATCAGATCGTCTACAACGCAAACAGACGAATCACACGACCAAATTACAGATTACTAAATCCATTTGTCTACTACATAGATCCACTGACTTCGGAGCGGGGTAACCCGCATTTAACACCACAGTACTCCACCAATTTTGAGATGAATCATGTGGTGAAAGGATCCTATCAGTTTACGTTTGGATATAGTGTTACCGAGGATGCATTTATGCAGGTCTTTGAACAAGATCAGGCAGAACGGACCACTACTACCTTTACCGATAATTTTGACCAGACCCGAAATGCCAATTTCCGTGCAATAGTGCCTGTTGAAATAAAAAAATGGTGGACAACCTCAAACATGCTTCAGGTGAATTACAATCAATTTAAAACTCCGATTGGGGGCGATTTTCTGGATGTGGAGCAGGTTTCTTTTATGGTGAGATCGCAACAAAACTTCACCCTGCCTAAAGGATTTAAGTTTGAAGTAATGGGGATGTATCTTGGACCCCAGATTTGGGGCCAAGGAAGCATAGGAGGTTTTGGATGGGTAGATGCCGGTATCACCAAATCGCTGATGAAAAACCAGCTCTCACTCTCTGTCAATGGGACTGACCTTTTTAGAACTCAGGTCATCCGGGCCAATGTTCAGTTTGCGGAGATTGATACTAATTTTCGTCAATATCGAAGTAATCAGGGCCTGAGATTTACGCTGAGATACAACTTCGCCAAGGGAGAAAGCTTCCGAGTACGATCCAATACGGGAAGTACCGAAGAGCGCAATAGATTGGATTAATAAAGAAACCTCTCCATTTTGGAGGGGTTTTTTACATTTCTAAATTTCAATAATCATGAAGTCAGCTTTTATTTCGACAATCCTTTTCTTTGGACTTGCCTTCCATCCTTCCTTTTCACAGGTACAAAATTTTACAAGACTGAATCAGTTTCTTGATTCGCTGGAGATTCATGACAAGTTTATGGGGACAGTGCTTTTAGCATCTGAAGGAAAGCCTGTATTCCAAAGAGCCATAGGATATGCGGATTTGGATAAAGGATTAAAAGCAAATATCGAAACACATTATCGAATCGGTTCTATTTCCAAAATGTTTACTGCTGTTTTGGTTTTGCAAGCCGTGGAGGATGGGATCCTCAGCTTAGATCAAAAGCTGGCTGATTTTTATCCCCAAATCCCCCATGCCGAAAAGATCACGATGAGTATGCTGCTCCAGCATCGGACTGGAATTCACAATTTCACCAACAATGCTGATTACCTAAGCTATCATACCAAGCCACTTTCGGAAGCTGAATTAGTGGAGATCATAGTGGCAGGAGGAAGTGATTTTGAGCCTGATGCTAAGGGTGACTACAGCAATTCTAATTTTGTGTTGCTGACTTTTATTCTGGAAAAAATCAATGAAATGCCCTTTTCGCAGCTTTTAAAAACGCAAATTTCAAATCCCTTGAATTTAAAGAGTACTTATGTATTTACAGGGATTGATCCTTCCAAAGGGGAGGGATATTCCTACAATTTCGATGGAAAATGGATGAGAGATGTCGAAACAGACCCAAGTATTCCTTTGGGTGCAGGGGCGATCACTTCAGACGTCAATGATTTAAACTCCTTTATTTATGCACTTTTTGAGGGCAAGTTGATTTCTCAGGAAAGCCTAAAACTTATGATGGAGATCAAAGAAAATTTTGGAAGAGGGATGTTTTCTTTTCCTTATTCTGAAAAAAGAAGCTATGGCCACACTGGAGGAATCGATGGATTCAGGTCTTTTCTCGGATACTTTCCGGAGGAAAAAGTAACAGTGACAGTTCTCTCCAATGGATTGAATTACAATAACAATGACATCCTGATTGCATTACTGGATTCGTATTTTGGAAAAGATATTGTCCTGCCCAGCTTTCAGCAAGTTTCACTGACTACGGAGGATTTGGAGCGGTATGTGGGTGATTATGCCTCAGATCAGATTCCGCTGAAATTGACTTTCGTAAGAGAGGGGAATAAACTTGTAGCTAAACCTACAGGTCAGCCGGCCACAGCATTGGAAGCTACGAAGGAACACACCTTCGAGTTTAAGCCTGTAAATGCGGTCTTCCTTTTTGACCCCGAGAAAAAACAGGTGACACTGAAGCAAGGTGGCCAAAGCTTTGTCTTTAAAAGGCAATAATTAACCAGACAGCCGACCTCCTAAGAATCCGATAAGTTTAATTCTTTAGCGGGATTGATTAAACTGAGGATTAACCTCAATGGAAATGGTACAGGAAAATCAAAACACCGGTGAAAGCCGGTTTTTTTTGATCCTTTATTTCCAGTTTGACTTCAACTTCTGCTTTTACCGTACCGCGGAGGTTGGCTACATTTTTCAGTTTGGCTACAAGTCTTACTTCACTTTCCACAGTTACCGCCTGGGCAAATCGCAGGTTTTCGATGCCGTAATTGATCATCATTTTGAGATTTTCTACCCGAACGATCTGCTCCCATAGGTGAGGCACAATGCTGAGCGTCAGATAACCGTGAGCAATTGTATTTCCGAATGCTCCTTCCGCTTTAGCACGCTCAGGATTGGTATGGATCCATTGGTGATCGTGCGTTGCATCAGCAAAAAGGTTGATTTGCGATTGAGTGATTTTGAAATATTCAGAAGCCCCTAGCTCTTGACCATTGTGCTTTTCAAACTCTTCAAAACTGCCGATAACTGTAGGGTTCATGGAAATTGGATTTGGAAAAAATCAAAATAGCAGAGATTATTCGGGAAATCCAAAAAGCCCCTGTACCCTCATCCTCCAATTTTATTTAGGTAAAAACCAATAAAAAGGTATTCAAATGCAAGGGAAAAAATATTGACCTAATTCAGTAAAAATCAAAACTAATCTTCTATGTTTGACCAAGATTTTACCTGTTTCAAATGTTTAAATTTCTTTTGGGAGTCTTATTGATTACTGAGTTTATTGTGTCAAACGATAGTACTTTAATTTCAAAAGAGGCCCCATTTTATTCCACGCTTTCACACAGAAAATCCATCACCGTCCATCCTGATTTCACATATACTCATGTGGAGGAGCGAAGGCTAATTGTTAATTCGGCAGAGGGGCTTAATCATGCCTATACCCGGCTTTCATATGACAAGCTGAATGAAGTGAGAGGTTTTGACCTTGAGCTTAAGGATTTATTGACTGGGAAAACCCTCAAAAAAGCAAAGCTCAAGGATATGGGCGATGTCGCAGCTTATTCCTACTCAGATGTTTTAGACGACAACAGGTACAAATACTATGAATTGGCTACAGTCAAATATCCTGTCGAGGTGCTGATTCGCACCGAGATGTTCTCCAAAACCAACTATTATATCCCTACTTGGTTTCCAATTTTGTATTACAATCAAAAAGTACTAGAAACTACTTACACTATAAGCTATCCCTCGGAATTTGGTCTAAAATATAAAGAAATCAACCTTTCTGGAGAGAGGACTCAAACAGAATCCGCTGGAGTCACTACCATCAAATGGATTGCAAAGGATCTACCGGTATTGGCCAAGGGTCATGACCCAAATGACGTTCCGACTTTACTTGTTGCCCCGGTTAAATTTGCCATGGATCAATACCATGGAGAAATGGGAGATTGGGCAGGTCTGGCACTTTGGAACCATGAACTGAACAAGGGAAGAGATGAACTGCCGGATGACTTCAAAGTGAAAATCCAAAACTTGGTTGCTGGTGTGGACGATTCCTATGAAAAAATTAAAATCCTATACGGCTATCTGCAAAAAAACTTTCGATATGTCAGCATTCAATTGGGCATTGGTGGCTGGCAAACAATGACAGCATCAGATGTGATAAAATATGCTTACGGAGACTGTAAGGCACTTACCAATCTGATGAAGTCAATGCTAAAGGAGGTGGGGATTGCATCAAATTACACGTTGGTAAAAGCAGGACCACAGGCCTTTGACATACAGGTAGACATACCGGCCAATCAGTTTAACCATGTGATTTTACAGGTGCCTACAGCTAAAGATCCGGTTTGGCTTGAGTGTACGTCAAATCTTCTCCCAGCGGGATTTTTAGGGGACTTCACCCGTGACAGGCATGTCCTTGTGACCAATGAGAATGGCGGTTTTCTCACCAAGACTCCAGCTTATGATTCTGAGGAATGGAATTTGATCCAATCGGAGACTGAGGTGGTGATCGATCCTCAGGGGAACGCTTCAATCCATTCCCAGCAGCGACTGTACGGGAATTTTTCTGAGGAAATTCTTTCGGTAAAGAGTCGTCTGGATGAGCGACAACAGCGAGATTTTCTCAACAAAAACTCCTCCATTTCAGGGTTGATAGTAAAGGACTATCATATCGAAGTCGGGAGCGAAGATTCTCTTCCTCAATCTACGCTTACCTATTCGGGTGTGGTTCAAAAATTCACACAATCCACAGCCAAACGAGTGGTTTTGAAATCCTTTTTTGGGAAACTTGGACCAGATCACCTAGCCAACAAAGCCCTGAAGCAAGTGGATGAATATCGAATCGAACTGCCGGAAGTCTGGCAACTTGAGGGGGATTTTCCGACAGTCAGTATAGAGGAATCGAATTTTACAGGCTTGCTGCAGTTGAAAATGGATGGAAAAACTATTTATGTCCGTCGTGAAATTAGTATTAAGCTTCCAGAAAAACTGAAAAAAGAGCAAGAAACTGAGCTTTTGAAAAAGATCAATTCCGCATTTGATCGCACCATTCTTTTCTCAAAACCAACACTAAGTACTACTATTTCCCCTACCTATGAATAGGCTATTTTATACCCTGCTGACACTTGCATTCCCAATTTTGACCCTAGCACAAACTGCCAAAATGGGTGAAATCAACCAAAATGAAATTGACCTGAAAGCGGTCAGCTATGAACCGGGAGCCGGAGCTGTATTTTTGGTTGCTTCGGCCGAATCCCGGTTTTTCAGTTCGATATTAGAGACTCAGTATTTCTACCGGAAAAAAATTCTGACGGAGACAGGAAAAAGAAATGCTGATATCTACATTAAGTATTATACAGGAAGCACAAATGTCGAATTGGTTTCTGGCATTAAGGCGCAAATCACCAATTATGAAGGCACCGCCCCAGTAGTGACTGTTTTGGGAAAGGAAAGCATTTTTCTGGTAGATCTTGGAAGTGGTTACAAAGAGTATAGAATTTCTTTTCCAAATGTCCAGATGGGCTCAATTCTGGAATATTCCTATAAAAAAGCAGATAAAAATATTGAATTTCTTGACGGCTGGTCCTTTCAGAGAGATGTCCCCGTTATTTTTTCAAAATATCAAATTACCATGATTCCGCAGTTGGAATACAAAATGATTGGACAGGGAGAAAACTTCTTTCATAGATCAGAAAAATCTGATGCCAACGGAACGTACAGCTGGGTTCTAAGAAATCTTTACTCGCTAAAGGCAGAGCCCTATATGAAGAATTATCGGGACTATGTGGATCGAGTAGAGTTCCAACTTTCCCGTTATCAGCGGGCTGCCACTACATCTGGTCCTGAATGGACGGACTTTTTGACTACTTGGGAGATGTTGGGAGATAAAATGATTGAATACTACTCCACGAAAGGCTTCTATAGGTCGAACCCCTTGGAACGGGAAGTACTTTCCCTTGACTTGAGCAAAGGAACACAAAAGGAAAAAGCTGAATTGGCCTACTATTACATTAGAGATAATTTTATCAATGAGGGAGAGGATAGGATCTATACCAACCAGACCCTTCCACAACTTTTGAAGTCTAAAAAAGGGGAACCTGGCGAGCTGATTTTGGCCTATATGGGGATCCTCAAATCTCAGGGAATCGAGTGTAATCCCATCTTGATCGGAAGTAAGGGGTATGGCAGAAGTGATATTGTTCCTTTTCCATTTTTGAATCAATTTGATGAGATACTACTACTTGCCAATTTGGATGGGGAACTCCAATTTTTGGATTTGAGTGACCCTCATGCACCTTTTGGGTATGTGGATCTGGATAAGCACGTAAAGGCCGGTCTTTTAATTGAGAAAAAAGCGAGCAAGCTGATACCAATTGATATTCGGCACAATTCCAACAAGTTGGTATTTTCAACTATCAAACTGGATCAGGAGACAGGGGAGTTGGTCATTGATAATACGATTAGGGATTATTTCTATGAAGCACTGGCTTCAGTCCATCAGATTGAGTTCCTCAAGAAGCAGAACAAGCCTCTTGAAGAGCTATTCAATGAAAATTATGATGCATTTGAAATTCGAAATGTCAAAGTGGATAATCAGTTGGAAGAAAAAAACATGGTAAATATCAGTTTCCAATCCATTCTAAAAGGTGCTGTAGATCATGATTTGATCATTTTCAATCCTCTTCAGTTCTCAGATTTTTCAAAAAACCCATTTACTCAGGATTTTCGGGTATTTCCGGTAGATTTTGAATATGCTTTTAATGAAACCTATACGGCAAACCTGATTATTCCCGAAGGATACGAACTGGATGATTATCCAACTGATGAATCAATTACTATTGCAGGATCACCAATTTCATTCAACTATCAGACAGAAAATCTTGGATCAATTTTTAAAATCACGGCGAGGATTGAAGTGAAAAAACCCTTAATTCATCCGAACAGCTTTAGTGATCTAAAGTTCTTCATGGAAAGTGTGGCATCCAAACTTGCAGCACCTGTAGTCTTGAAAAAGGTTTCGGGTCCCTGACTTTTCGAGTTTAGACTAAACTTTTGAATATTATTTAGGCTAGCGAAATTTAATGCTTTTCGGACTAGAACCCGTATTTTAAGCAAAAAGCGTATATGGTGAAATACCTTCATGGATTCAATTCTCAAGAACAGCAACGCCTCATAGATCAGGCAGGTTTTTTGGCCCCCTTGATTTATCCCACGGTTGATTTCTCGGGGTGTAAAAAACTTCTCGAGATTGGTAGTGGTGTGGGAGCGCAGACCCGGGTATTGTTGGGGCTTTTTCCCCAACTGCAGATCACATCGGTGGATTTTTCATCCGCACAACTGGATAAAGCGAAAGAGAATCTGAAGGAATTCGAGTCCCGAATTACATTTGTGAATCAAGATGCAGAACGGCTGCAACTCAACGATAAGTTTGATTCAGCTTTTATATGCTGGGCATTGGAGCATATTTCCAATCCACTTGCAGTACTTCAGCAAGTGAGGTCACACCTGTTGCCAGGTTCAAAGATTCACATTACAGAGGTTTTTAACTCCACCTTTTACTGCAATCCCAAGTCTCCGTCAATGGATCATTATTATCAAAAATATAATGAGCAGCAATTAAGGTTTGGTGGTAATCCTGATGTGGGAAGTCAGTTGGGGAACTTGCTGTCTCAAGCAGGCTTTTGTGAAATTTCGCTCTTGCATAATGGGTTCCACTTGGATCAAAGTAATCCCGGAGAGTTGAAGCGATTCATTGACTTCTGGAAAATTTTGATGAAAAGTGGTGCGGGTGGACTGCTGGAAGCTGGTTTGGTCACCCAAAAAGACATAGATCAAATGGAAAATGATCTGGATCGAATTCTTGCTGATGAAAATGCAGTTTTTTTCTACCAATTTGTGCAGGCAAAAGCAACGGTTTAAAACCTTATGAAGATAGTTCGCTTGATTTGGAGATGGATATGGAAATCAGCCCTCTGGTTTTTCGGGATTTCGATTGGTTTAGTGATTATTTATCGCTTTGTGCCGGTCCCGATTACTCCGCTGATGGTTATCCGCGTTTTTGAGCAGGCTTTTGATCCTGATAAAGACGTGCGTCTATACAAAGACTGGGTTTCTATTTCAAAAATTTCTAAAAATGCACCCCAAGCGGTAATAGCTGCAGAAGATCAAAAATTTCTCAATCACAATGGCTTTGATATTGAAGCAATGGAGAAAGCTTGGGAAAACAATAAAAAGGGAAAACGGATCAAAGGCGCCAGTACAATCACTCAACAGACGGTTAAGAATGTTTTCCTTTGGCCAAGTAGAAGTTACGTCAGAAAGGGTCTCGAAGCATACTTCACGGTATTGGTTGAATTTCTTTGGTCCAAAGAGCGGATCATAGAGGTTTATCTGAATGTGATCGAAATGGGAGATGGGATTTACGGGATTGAAGCAGCTTCTCAAACTTTTTACAAAAAACCTGCAGCCAAACTCAATAGGAGCGAAGCTGCAATGATAGCCGCGGTATTGCCAAATCCCCGAAGGTGGAAACCATCTAAACCAACCGCTTATATAAGAGGTAGGCAGTCTTGGATTATGAGACAAATGAATAATCTTGAGCCTGTTGGATTCGGAGTTTGAAACTTGTGTTTTAAAGGTTAAAATATAATAATTTCGTCATTTACCTTTCTGTAAGGAATGGTGTTGCTCAATTGGATTTATGAGCAAAAAAATAAGGTAACAAGATTCCAAATTTTGTTTTAAAATTCTCAAAAGTGCTCCTGAAAATTTTGTTTCGTTTTTTTTTAGTATTTCTAGTAAAAATGCCCTGCAGAGGCTGTAATTGAGGATTAAAAAACGCAAGAAAAATTTATCCACATTTTCATTTATTTATCCACAGATCCAAATATAAATACCACAAAACATTGAATATCAGTATGTTGGGCATCCAGTCGGAAACTGGATTTTGTGGATAATAATAGGTAACTGCAAGTAAAACAGGAGAAAAAATCTTCAAGTCAGTGGATAATTCCAAAAGCCAAATTTTCTTCTAAATCGCGGTTAATCCTGCTTTTGACGGATTAATCTTTTCCGGTAGGTGTTGAATATTCTTGACTTAGAAACGAACCCGAGATACCTTCCCTCTTCTACCACCGGAAGATTCCAAGCACCTGACCTTTCAAATTTTTCCATGGCGGATTGCATATTTTCAGTAACCAATAGAATTTCCGGAGGACTGTGCATCAATTGTCTGACTAATACACTTTCCTGTTTTTCAATGTCAAACATGATGTCTCGGAAGTCATCGAGCGTGATGATCCCCCGAAGTATTTGATTCTCATCCACTACGGGGAAAATATTTCGTTTGGAGATTTTCACCAGGTCAATCAGGTTTTTTAGCTGTGCATTGGGATGAATCGGAAGCAAGTCCCGCTCAATGACATGGGAAATATCAATAGCGTCCAATAGCTCCTGATCTTTTGACTCAGGAAGAAGCTTTCCTTGGTCTTTGAGTTGGAGTTTATAAAGGCTGTCTTTTTGAAAATAAGTCGTGGTGGTATAGGCTATTGCGGATACAAACATTAAAGGCACAAAAAGTTCATAGCCACCCGTGATTTCGGCTATCAAGAATATAGCAGATAGCGGTGAGTGCTGAACTCCTGCCATCAATCCACACATTGCCACCAATGTAAAATGTGCCATCGGTAGTGGGATATGGAAACCAAGCATATTTTTAGAGTAGGCAAATAGAAATCCTACGATTCCTCCTACATATAAGGAAGGCGCAAAGATCCCTCCACTGCCTCCGGATCCGATCGTCACTGCTGATGCGATGGGTTTTACCAATACAATCAAAGAGAGGAATACAATGATCATAACCGGGTTTTCGATAGAAGAAAAGAATGGGCTTTTATCAAGTATTTGACTTGAATTTCCATCGATAAGGGTATTCAGCATATCGTATCCTTCTCCGTAAATCGGAGGAAAAAGGAAAACGACAATTCCCAAAAATGCACCCCCATACATGGTTCGCATCCACTGATCTCCTATGTCGTTCATAAGTCTTTCTGTTGCCCTTACCATTTTACTGAAATAGAGCGAAACCATCCCGCAAATGATACCCAACAAAAGATAATAAGGCATGTGCGCGGCAATAAAAGTCTCTTTCAAATCGAAGTTGAACAAAGACTCATCCCCAATCAGGACCATAGAGGTAATTGACCCCATCACGGAGGCGATCAGGAGCGGAATAAAGCTTGCCGTACTGATTTCAAGCAAGATTACTTCTATTGCAAAAATCACAGCTCCGATCGGCGCTCCAAAAATTGCCGAAATCGCGCCTGCTGCTCCACAACCGATCAAAAGCGTACGTTTCTTTGGATTGAGGTGCATTAATATGCCCACGTTGGAGCCAATTGCCGAGCCAGTTACCACCATGGGGGCCTCTAGTCCTACTGATCCGCCGAATCCAACCGTCAGGGCAGAAGTGATTACACGGCTATAAATTTTGACTTTGGGGATGATGCTGGAATTTTTTGAGATATTAAATAGTACATCCGGGATACCATGACCTCCGATGTCTTTCAAAATAAACCGACCGATCAGATATGCCGCCGAAATCCCGATAAGCGGATAAATGATATACATGAAGTTGGCATATTCGGTATAAAAGTCCTCCGTTAGAAATTTTTGGATTGCATGAACCGAACTGATAAGAATGACGGCAGCCAATCCCGAAAAAACACCAATCAAACCGCTCAGAATGAGGATAAAAGCCTGATTGCTGAGGTGTCGGAGCCTCCATATTAAAAGTTTTGTTATCAGATCATTTTTTGCCAAAACATGTGATATTTATACTCAGGTCACTTAGGAATTGATTTCAAGTTACTTTTCATTTTCTGTAAATAAATCCTTGTCAAGGGCAAGAATACATTTTAATACAAGATTCACGGCCTTGATGTAAAATTCCTGTTGGATATTTTTGAATTCATCGGATGGCTTATGGTAATCTTTGTGATCTTCTACTCCAAAATACAGATGTGGAATCTTCTTGTCGAAAAAAGCCCCATGGTCAGAGGATTTTGTCCAGTCCTCTCTCCCTGAGCCCGGAGTGTCATGTCCGAGGACTAACTTGGGATTGGATCCTGCAGCTGCTTTTTCAAGAATTGGTTTGAATTGGGGATTGTGGTAGGTGCCTGAAGCGTAAAGTTCATTTTTATCACTTCTGGAAAGCATGTCCATATTGACGTTTAGTACTATTTGTTCCAGGGGATAGGGGAAGTCATCTACCAAGGCCTTCGCTCCTTTAAGACCCAATTCTTCCGCATCCAATGCCACAAACATCATACTGTGTAAAGGTCGGTTTTTGGAAAAATATTCCGCCAGAGTCATCATGGCTGCGGTTCCTGAAGCATTGTCATCTGCCCCGTTGAATATCGAATCTCCGTTAGCATTAGGCCGTCCGGTTCCCACATGGTCATAGTGGGCCGTAATCACGATTACTTTTCTGGAATTGCTGCCCGGAATAAAAGCCACGAGATTTGCAGCGTCTTCATACTTCTTCAGATCACGGCCAGTGAATGAAAAAAGCTGCATAAAATCCGGATATAATGCCTGCACATTTTCATATGCGGTGACTTCATCGAGGATGTATTTCCTGGCAGCAAGACTCCCCTCACTGAGTGGTTTTCTCCCGGCAAGTTCATCTGAAGAAAGGTACTCAATGTGTTTTATAAGCTTATTTGCATCAACACTTTGTCCATTTGAAATAGTGGAATAAAAACAACAAAGGATAAAAAAGAGGATATTTTTGAATTGGAATTGTATCTGGTGATCCATAAATCGTTATGTATATTCGTAAAAATACTAGGCTTACCGTCACCACACTTGAAATAGATGAAATATATCTGCACCGCACTCCTTTTTTTTAGCGCTTTTATCCAAGTTTTTGCTCAAGGAGGACTCCCAACCAGTTTTTTTGATGGGAAATCTGTAGTACTGGTTTCTACCGATCCTGGCTCAAGGCCTGTCTTGAGTTGGCAGGAGCTGGCAGACAGTGTACATATTCATTTAATTGAGGCTGGAGCTGATCCTATAGCCTATTTCGAATTGGAGCAGGTGATCCTTTCGGAGGCAAGACAAGCTGATTTTGCAAAGGCCTTTTTGCAACGACAGGTGAAAAACGTCATTTTGGTCACTAGAAAAAAGGAAAGTCTGAGCATTCATGTTGGGCCATTTAGTGGCGATGGGAAAATAGTTAATTCAACAGCCTTATTTGGAGTCATAGGTAAGAATTGGAATGAAGCAGGATCTCAATTGGTAGAATCAGGGAAGTCTACCCGATCAAAAAACTTGCTCGTAATCGATGTTGCAGAATTTCCTCAAATTAGCAATCAGGAAACAGCACAATCCGAAAGAAAATTCTTTCCAAGAAATCCATTGAATTTGGAAGTGTTCAAACTTGGAATTCCCCTTGAAGGTTCTTCTGCTGAGGCTGGCGCACTGAGCTATTTCAGGTATGATTTGTTAGGCAAATCCCAAGAAGTAATTTTAGCCGAGCAGACAGCCCAAAAAACTCAGATTCAGGGAATTTTTGAAAATTTATATCCACACCAAATCGAGTGGTTGACTGAAGCCAAGACAAATGATCAATTGGTTAGAGACCGTGTACAGTTTCTTTTGGTAAAAGTGGAGGGTCGGCAGGCTGACCTGATGAAAAGTATGGGATTAGAGCCAATACTTGGAGAAGAGGGATCCAAAACAGTGGTTAAATATTACATCAAATTGATCGTGAGAGATGAATTATATCTCGGACCTGTTTGGGATGCCGACTCAGATTGGAAAGTAGCCCTGAGTAATTTTCTGAATAACCTGAAAAAATAAAACCTCCCTAGAGAGGTTTTACACACGAATTAAGGTTGGGGGTGATTAATGCAACTTTTACCAAATAGAAGATGAGGTGCTAATTTTTAGGGATCAAATCCATATTTTACTAAAAGAAGAAATAATATTTGGCAAATCCAATTTCGCCTAAAAAATTTTGAAAAAGATTTTGGTTTATTGAATTTTTCAAAGAATTACTTTCTTTTAGAAAAGATTTTCATTCAAAAATGGAATTAGGGCCAAAATTATTGCTTGTCTATAATATTCATTTCTGTCTACAATTCCATGAGTCAATATCCCAACGGAGCCCCCTTGTTGTTTGGAGTTTTCCTGGTTGAAAACAGTATCATCAGCCATTCCAAGTTCCATGCCTTCCTTTACAAGTTTTGAGACTGCTGCGGGTAAGTAAAAAGTGCCCGTTTTGGATTGGCTTGTTTTACCAGTTGTATCCAGAATAAAAATCCAGGCAAAAGCAAACATACCCGCTTCGTCCTCGTCCAAACCTCCTTCAATACCAACCCAATAATGGGCCTCAGGGAATACGTCTCTGGAGTTTTTTGCTCTATTTATCGCTCCTTGAAGTGTTTCCTGATCTCCCATAGGTTGATCGCTCACGCCGGAAGCAGCATTAATGCCCTCTACCAAGAAGCTTTTGTTGAAGGCCCGGGTAAAGGCGTCTTCCGTACAGGAAATTTTTACAGGATTTTTGCTTCCAACCAAAACCAGAAGTTTGTCGGAGGGCTGGAAATTTTGTCTTCTTTTGAAATTCATACAAAAAGGCCAGGCAGAACCTAGGCCATGTTAGTAAATACTTGGTTAATATCATCGTCCTCTTCCAGACGATCGATGAGTTTGTGAATGATATCTTCCTGCTCTTCTGTGAGTTCAGTCAAGGTAGTTGGAAAACGTTGAAAATCCGCAGAAATCACTTCGATTCCCTGGTCTTCCAATGCTTTTTGCATGGACCCAAAGTCCTCAAATTCGGTGTAAGCAAAGATTTCACCTTCATTTTCAGCAATCTCAGTCAGTCCAAAGTCAATCAACTCCAATTCAAGTTCATCCAAATCATGATCCCCTTTGGCGAAACGAAAAACAGCCTTTCGGTCAAACATGAAGCTCACGGAGCCTGAGGTCCCAAGTGCGCCCCCAGCTTTGGAAAAATAGGATCGGATGTTGGCTACTGTTCTGTTGGTGTTGTCAGTGGAAGTCTCCACAATGAAGGCTATGCCAAATGGGCCGTATCCTTCATACACAATCTCTTCGTAGTCTTTTTCATCCTTATTTGAAGCACGTTTGATTGCGGCTTCTATCCGGTCCTTAGGCATTTGGGCTCCTTTGGCGTTCTGAATGACCGTTCGGAGTTTTGCATTACTGTTTGGATCAGGTCCGGCGGCCTTGACCGCCATGACTATTTCTTTTCCCAACCGGGTAAAAACCTTGGACATTTTGTCCCAACGCTTAAATTTTCGCTCTTTTCGGAATTCAAATGCTCTTCCCATGGATTTGCTTGTGTATAGGTGGGCAAAAATAGCAAATCTTTTTACTTAGCCGAACCTCGAATCCTTTTATCAAAATGGGTATTTTTTCCAAAATCTTCGACTTTATGTCCTGTTGGCTCCGTTAAAGAGGAAACCCTTTACCCTTATGGACTTTTCTACATATCAGCCAATCCCGAATCTTCCCAAACTAAATCTCCCCAAAGTTGTCGTTGTAGGTGCAGGGTTTGCGGGATTGAAACTAGCTCGAGATCTTCGAAATGCAGCGTTTCAGGTCATTCTGTTGGATAAAAATAACTATCACCAATTTCAGCCGCTGTTTTATCAGGTGGCAACGGCAGGACTCGAGCCGAGTGCGATTTCTTTTCCGCTTCGCAAAATTTTCCATGGTACACCTAACGTAAGTTTTAGAATGGCTGAGGCGGAAAAAGTGGATTCAAAAGCCAAGAGGCTCTATACCGATATTGGGTATATTGACTATGACTTTTTGGTGTTGGCAATGGGTGCAGACACCAATTATTTCGGAGCAAAAAATATTGAGTACTTCTCATCTCCGATGAAAACAGTTTCCGAAGCACTATACATCCGAAATAAAATTATCTCCAACTATGAGCGGGCAATTACCATCGCAGAGGTCGAAGACAGAAAATCCCTGATGAATATGGTGATCGTGGGCGGAGGGCCCACAGGAGTTGAGTTGGCCGGAGCTATGGCCGAACTTAGAAACAACGTTTTTCCCAAAGACTATCCTGAGCTTAGCTTCAAAAACATGAAAGTGGTGTTGATCGAGGCCGGACCTAAGCTCCTTTCATCTATGTCATCGGAAGCGCAAGATCATGCGTTGAAGTACCTTCAACAGCTTGGAGTCGAGGTTTTCCTCAGTACCAAAGTTCAGGATTATGATGGAAAAAAGGTTTTATTGGAGGGAAGAGAATCGATTGAAACCCAAACCTTGCTTTGGGCGGCTGGGATTAAGCCAAATCGGATTGAAGGTTTTGAGCCGGAGCAATATGCAGGAAATGGAAGAATGCTGGTGAATGAATTTAATCAGCTGATCGGATCTGAAGGGGTTTATGTGTTGGGCGACCAATGTTTATTGCCCCAGGGTAATTTTCCAAAAGGTCATCCTCAAGTTGCCCAAGTCGCCATCCAACAAGCCAAAAATCTATTCAAGAACCTGTTTCGTATCGTAAATAGCCAAACGCTGATTTCTTTCAAGTACAAAGACTTAGGCTCGATGGCAACGGTAGGGAGAAAATTAGCGGTGGTAGATTTACCTTTTCTTAAGTTTCAGGGGCTATTGGCTTGGATGACATGGCTTTTTGTTCACTTAATGGCCATTCTTGGTGTCAAGAATAAGCTATTCATTTTTCTGGACTGGAGCTGGAATTATCTCAGCTTTGATCCCAGTTTGCGGCTTTTGATCAAACCTAAGTATGTCAGAGCTTCAGAGCGGAAGGAGTTGATTGAAGAAAAAAGCTCCTAATTAAGATTCCTTAACGTTCCGAGTTTAGAGGGGATTAAACGCATTAAAGTTTGATGGGTCTAACCTTCGAAACTAAACTACAAAAACGATGAAAAATTGGATCATTGGTGCGGCCTTATTGGTATTTACCAGTTTGCAAGTAGCTGCTCAACAACAAAAAAGAACTCAGATAAATCCTGAGGAACGGGCCAAAATAGCCACTGAAAAAATGGCAACCGAACTTAAACTTTCTGATCAGCAGAAAGCTCAAATTCTTGAATTGAATTTAGAACAAGCTAAAAAGCGGCAGATAGAAATGGAGCAGGACATGGCTGAAAGAAAAGTCAAATCACAAGAAATGAAGGTACATCAGGAGAAAATCAAAGAAGTGCTTACGGAAGAGCAACGAACCAAGTGGGAAGAAATCAAACTTGATCAGCGGAAAAGCCGAAGACCCGGAGGAGAAGTACATCAGCGTAGGGATATGCCAAGGCACAAAAGAGGAAACTAAACCAAATGAAGAAAGCCACCCAAAAGGTGGCTTTCTATATCGCAGGTGGTTCAACTAAACAGGGTACTATTGATGTGTCAGGGCAAACCCATAGGGGATAGCCTTGACATTATCCTGCGATTTGCTCTTCAACTTGGAAGAAAGACACATCTTTCTGCGGAAGTGAAGATGTACCCATAAGGTATTCGTCCACTTTTACAGCCGTTTCCCTTCCTTCAGATATCGCCCAGACAACCAACGATTGGCCGCGTCTCATGTCCCCGGCAAGGAAAACTTTAGGATTTGTACTTTGATAATTTTTTGATTTTGGCAGACTGTTTTCCAAAGTTTCTGCACCAAAAGCCTCCAAAAGTCCATTTTGAGCTGGCCCCATATAACCGATAGCGATAAAGGCAAGGTCACAAGGTACAGTTCGTTCGCTTCCGGGAATCTCTTCGAAAGTCATTCGTCCTCCTTTTTCTACCCATTCGATATCAACCAATGTTAGTCCGGTGACTTCCCCAGCTTCATTTCCAGTGAATTCCTTGGTCAGGATGGAGAAGATTCGTTCAGCCCCTTCTTCATGCGAACTGGAAGTTTTTAAGGTCATTGGCCATTCGGGCCATGGGTTGAGATTATTTCGTTGCTTGGGAGGCTTGGGTAAAAGCTCGAGTTGGGTGATGGAGGCTGCGCCATGTCGGTTGGAAGTACCTATGCAATCGCTTCCCGTATCGCCTCCTCCTATTACAATAACATGTTTGCCTTTGGCAGAAATCGGATTTTCTGTGATTTCTCCACCGATTACCTGATTTTGTTTGCCAAGGAATTCCATCGCAAAATGAACGCCTTTGTACTTGTCTCCTTTAATATTTAAAGACCTTGGATGTGCTGCCCCTGTGGAAAGAACTACCGCATCGAAAGCCTTCAGGATTTCTTCTGCTTGAATGGTATTTCCGATTTCTGTATTGGTAGTGAAAATCACTCCTTCCTCCTGCATAAGTGCTACCCTACGGTCAATTACCCACTTTTCGAGTTTGAAATCAGGAATTCCGTACCGAAGTAGGCCACCTACCTTTGCGTCTTTCTCAAACAATGTCACTTCATGACCTGCTTGGTTTAGCTGATCGGCGGCCGCCAGACCCGCAGGACCCGATCCGATTACAGCCACTTTTTTACCGCTTCGTTTTTCTGGGGGATTTGCCTTGATCAAACCAAGTTCATAGGCCTTTTCGGCGATATTCTTCTCTATCAACTCGATGGCAACTGGATCTTTATTGATTCCCAACACGCAGCTGGCCTCGCAGGGAGCAGGACAAATTCTGCCTGTAAACTCCGGGAAGTTGTTTGTGCTGTGTAAAATGCTGATCGCTTGTCCCCATTCCTGGTTGTAAACGGCATCATTGAACTCCGGAATTACATTACCAAGCGGACATCCGTTATGGCAAAACGGCACACCGCAGTCCATGCATCGTGCAGCTTGGTGATTCAGTTTTTCGCCGGAAAACGGCTCATATATTTCCTTATAGTCGCCGATTCGCTCTTTTGGATCCCGACTTACAGGTGTTTCTCTTTTAAATTGGATAAATCCTTCTTTCGCTCCCATCTTACACCAGTGATTTAACTTGTTCTTGTGATCTTTTTTGTAAAACCGCCTTGTAATCTCTCGGAATTACCTTGATGAACTGCTCTTTTGTTTTGTCCCAGTTTTCCAAGAATCGCTGACCCAGTCCGCTGTTGGTCAGTTTGACGTGGCGCTTGATATAGGCTTTGATTGTGGCAAAATCTTCTTCTTCAAGGATGTCAATGTCTACCATTTCGCTGTTTATTTCAGTGATGTAGTCCTTGAGTATGTAGGCAATGCCACCACTCATACCGGCCGCGAAATTTCGGCCGATTTCACCGAGATTAATCATTAATCCTCCGGTCATGTATTCACAACCGTGATCTCCGATTCCTTCAATTACAGTTTTTACACCTGAGTTTCTTACACAAAAGCGTTCGCCGCCTTTTCCATTAATATAAGCCTCACCGGAGGTGGCGCCATAGAAAGCCACATTTCCGATGATAATGTTTTCTTCAGGGGCAAAGCGTGCATTCCTACTTGGGTATACGATCAGTTTGCCGCCCGAAAGCCCTTTTCCAAAGTAGTCATTAGCCTCACCTTCCAGTTCGAAGTTCACACCTTTTGCAAGGAATCCGCCGAAAGTTTGACCCGCAGACCCAGTGAATTTGAAGTGAACAGTATCTTCGGGTAATCCTGCACCTCCGTAGATTTTGGAAATCTCGTTGGAAAGCATCGCTCCTACCGATCTGTCGATGTTCTTGATTTGAAAATTGCCGGTGACAGGAATCGCCTGTTCCAAAGCTGCAGTTGCGGTTTTGATCAATTGGCGATCAAGAACTTTTTTTAGTTCAAATTCCTGATCGATCTGCTTGTGGATACCCACGTGATCCGGTACTTCCACTTTATGGAAAATTGGAGAAAGATCGACTTTATCCCACTTCCAGTGATTCAAATGACCTGTAGACTGAAGTACCTGACTTTGTCCTACCATTTCATCCACAGTACGGAATCCAAGTGAAGCCATGATCTCTCTTAAATCCTGGACTAGGAATCTGAAATAGTTAACCACATGGTCGGGATCTCCGGTGAAGAGCTTCCGCAGTTCAGGATCTTGAGTAGCTATGCCAACTGGACAGGTGTTAAGATGACATTTTCGCATCATAATACAGCCTTCGACGACCAGTGCACCGGTGGCAATACCCCATTCTTCAGCTCCCAGCAGTGTAGCTATTGCCAAGTCACGTCCTGTGCGAAGCTGTCCGTCTGTCTGAAGGACAACACGGCTTCTGAGGTTGTTTTTTACCAAAGTTTGATGTGCTTCAGACAGTCCAAGTTCCCAAGGCAGTCCAGCATGTCGGATTGAGCTTAAGGGGGATGCTCCCGTACCGCCGTCGGCACCTGAAATGAGAATTACATCAGCGGCCGCTTTTGCAACACCTGCTGCTACTGTCCCCACTCCAGCCTGAGACACCAATTTCACATTGATTCGAGCCTTTCGATTTGCATTTTTCAAATCGAAAATCAGCTGTGCCAAGTCTTCAATCGAATAAATATCGTGGTGTGGAGGAGGTGAAATCAAGCCGACTCCAGGCGTGGAATGTCTTACTCTTCCGATCCATTCATCCACTTTATGACCTGGAAGTTGTCCACCTTCTCCAGGCTTGGCACCTTGTGCCATTTTGATTTGAAGTTCTGCTGCATTAGTCAGATAGTGACTGGTGACTCCGAAGCGTCCTGAAGCCACTTGCTTAATAGCAGAGCGTTCCCAATCCCCATTTGGCTTTATATTGTATCGTATTTCATCTTCTCCCCCTTCGCCGGAGTTACTCTTCGCTCCGATTCGGTTCATGGCGATAGCCAAAGTGGCATGCGCTTCATGGGAAATAGAGCCAAATGACATCGCGCCAGTAGCAAAACGCCTCATGATGTTTTCTGCGGGTTCTACCTCCTCGATGGGCACGCTGATCCTTTTCTTGAATTCAAATAAGCCCCTGAGCGTTAAAGCATCCTTTGTCTGCTCGTTGATTTTGGAGGCGAACTTTTTATAGAGCTCGAAATCTCCAAGTCGGGTAGATTTTTGAAGTAAATGGATAGTTTCCGGGTTGAACATATGTTTTTCCCCTCTTCTTTTCCATTGATAGACTCCACCAGTCTCCAAAATCGGACTGTGAGTTTCGTGTGCTGCATGATGACGGATTAACACTTCCTCAGCCAGATCATCGAATGAAATACCGCTGATTCTGGAAATTGTGCCCTTGAAACAACGATCTATGACCTCTGGACCCAGGCCCAATGCCTCAAAAATTTGAGCTCCTTGGTACGATTGAAGCGTGGAGATACCCATTTTTGAAAGAACTTTCAAAAGTCCCTTTCCAATTGCATCCTGGTAATTAGCGAACAACGTGCTTTGATCTTTTACCTTCTTCAATTGGCCTTTTTCGAACATATCCAATAAGGACTCCAAAGCGAGATAGGGATTGATCGCTGAAACACCATATCCAATGGCAGTGGCAAAGTGATGAACTTCTCGGATATCAGCTGACTCAAGGACAATTCCTGCACGTGTTCGGATTTTCTTTATCACCAAATGTTGGTGAACTGCTCCGATTGCAAGCAGTGAAGGAATCGGCGCTAATTCTTCCGAACTGTTTCTGTCAGAAAGAATCAGGACATTTTTACCAGCATGAATAGCTTCTTCTGCCTCCCGACAGAGTTTATCTAATGCCTCAAGAAGTCTTCCGGGCTTGTGATCAGCGATGAAGTGTCCGTAGAGTTTTATTGTGCGATAGCCCAAGTGCTCCATTCGGGTGATTTTTTCCAGATCCTCATTGAGCAAAACCGGCTGTGAAATGTGAATTTGCTTGGTATGGATCGGACTTTCATCCAAGATGTTGTGCCCCTCTCCGATTCGGGTGAACAATGACATAACCAATCGCTCCCGAATAGGATCGATTGGAGGATTGCTGACTTGAGCGAAAAGCTGCTTAAAGTAATTGGAAATATGTTGACTTTGCTTTGATAAGACTGCTAAAGGCGTATCTGCTCCCATCGAACCAATGGCTTCATATCCAGTGTCGCCCATGGGGCCAAGTATCACTTTTTGCTCCTCAGAAGTGTAACCAAAGACAGTTTGACACTTTTTGATGTTTTCCGTAGAGTAAGGATGTGATAATTCCTCAGGATCTGGAACAAACCGAAGTTTGGTTCGCTGTTCGTTTACCCACTTTTCGTAGGGTTGACGACGGCAGATTTCTCCTTTTACTTCCTCATCGAATAGTACACGTCCTTTTTCAAGATCAGCCCAAAGCATTCTACCCGGGCTTATTCTTCCCTTTTCAGTAATTGTAGCTTCGCGAATAGGCAAAGCACCAGCCTCTGAAGAAAGCACCAGTCGATTGTCTCTTGTGATGAAGTAGCGAAGTGGACGTAGACCATTTCGGTCCAAAGTAGCTCCTACTGACTTTCCGTCTGTGAAAAGCAAAGCTGCAGGTCCATCCCAAGGCTCTACCAGTGAGGCGTGAAATTTATAAAATGCCTTTCTATCCCGGTCCATTACCTCATTGTCTTGCCAAGCTTCGGGCACAAGCATCATCATGGCATGCGGCAATGATCGGCCACTGAGCGTCAGCAATTCTACCATAGCATCCAAATTGGCAGAGTCCGAGTTGAGCTTATTTGTGATAGGCATCAGCTTGGCGAGTTCTTCATCTGTGAAGAACTTGGACTTCATCAAGGCTTCTTTGGACTTCATTTTATTCAGGTTTCCCCGGATTGTATTTATCTCACCGTTATGAGACAGAAATCTGAAGGGCTGAGCGAGTCTCCAATTTGGAAAGGTATTGGTCGAGAATCTAGAGTGAACAATGGCAAAAGCCGATTCTATTCTTGGGTTTTGAAGATCTTTGTAGAAAGGCAAAACTTGATCTGTTCTCAATTGACCTTTATATACAAGGGTCAGACTGCTGAGACTTGCAAAATAAAAGGCATGATTTACCCCGGGGATCTTCGTGTTTATCTCAGAGGTTGCAAAGTTCCGTAATACATAGAGTTTTCGCTCAAGCTCAAGACCAGTCAGACCTTGTTTGTGGCTTACAAAAAGCTGCTCAATATTTGGCATGACTTCCAAAGCCCCAGATCCCGGAATCGTTTCATCAACAGGTACCTGTCGATACCCAATCAGATTGAAGTCCATTTCTTCAATCAGTTGATTGAGTAATTCTTTGGAGCGATGATAAAGCTGCTTATTCTTGGGAAAAAAGGTCATACCTACGCCATAAAATCCAGGCTCAGGGAGATTAATTTCCGTTCGTGCTGTGACGTCATTGAGAAATTGATGCGGGACTTGTATAGAAATACCGGCACCGTCGCCGGTTTTAGGGTCTGATCCCCTTCCGCCACGATGCTCCATATTACTTAGCATATATAAGGCATCGCTGATTGTCTCATGAGACGGTATATTACTCAAGTCGACTACCGCACCAATACCGCAGGAGTCATGCTCAAACTCCGATCGATACAAACCTTCTTGCATTCTTTGTTAATTTAATAGGTTCAAAATTTCCAAAAATTACAAAAAAAAATTCTTTTGTTAAAATTTAGGCAATAAAAACGGCTTAATTATGAAGTATTATTGATAATATCCGGCTTTATTAGATTTTTAGCAAAACCGATTTTGACCCAAAAAGTTTCAATTATTGACAGTTACAAATGACCAATGCAGCTTTTGTTGTAAAAAATCAAGCCACTTTAAGACGTTTAGACGTAAAAAGTTCAGAAATTGGTTTTTTAAAAAAAAATTGATTTTTTTTTAAATTTTTATTCCAGAAAAAATTAGCAAATAGTGAGCTTTCGATATGGAATTTTTAAATACAGTATAATATTCTGAATTACACAAGTAAATCCAAATATTATAAAAATTCATGGTTAGTCAGTAAAAGGAGCTGAACTGTCCTTTTCGCCATTGCTGAGATGTACTTTGACTTTTTTGATTTTGCGAGCGTCAACTGCCAGCACAGTAAATTCAAAATCCTCAAATTTGATTTTAGTACCGTTCTTAGGGAGCTTTGAGTTTAATTCAAGAAGTAATCCTCCGAGAGATTCGCTTTCCCCTTTCACCCCTTCAAATACTTGAGAATCTAATTCTAACTTCTTGCAAAAGTCATTCAATGATACCTTTCCTTCAAAAATAAAGGTGTCATTGTCAAGTTCCTGAAAGAATATATCATTGGTATCGTCGAATTCATCATTGATTTCTCCGATGATTTCTTCGATCAAATCTTCCAAAGTAACCAGGCCTGAAGTGCCACCATATTCGTCGACCACTATGGCCATGTGAACACGCATCTTTTGGAAATCTTTCAGAAGCACATCCACTTTTTTGGTCTCTGGTACAAAGAAGCTTTTGCGAATCAAGTCCTTCCATGCAAAATCCTCATCTTTTTCGATAAAGGGGAGAAGGTCTTTGATATATAATACACCCAATATATTGTCAATGGTCTCCTCAAAAACCGGAATTCTGGAATAGCCACTCTTGTTGATTTTGTCCATCAACTCATGGAAATCCATTTCAACATCAATAGCGGTGATGTCCATTCGGCTTCGCATCACTTGTTTTACCGAGAGCGTTCCAAAATTTACAATCCCTTTAAGAATGTCTTTTTCTTCATTGGGAGTATCCTCAGTTGTCAATTCAAGTGCCTGATGGAGTTCGTCTACTGATAGAGAATAACCCTTTAACTCGACTCGTTTTTCAATCAGATTGCTGAAAGCCATCAAAAACCACGAAACCGGCTTTAGTATGGAGGAAAAAAAGCTTAAAATAGGTGCTAAAGTAAGTGCAAAAGGGATTCTTGACTGATTTGCGTAAACTTTTGGTACGATTTCACCAAAGAAGACTATAGCAAAAGTAATCCCTACAGTCTGCACCAAAATTACAATTATACCAGTAGCGTTCATCCCAAAAAGTGACCACGAAACAAAAGTGGTCAGGGTGACAATACCAATGTTGATTAGATTATTGAGTATCAGAATGGTGCTCAATAGTTTTTTTGGATTTGCCAAAAGGTTGGCCACCTGTCGTCCCCTTTTGTTTTCAGAATCTTGGAGTGAAGCGATTTCATCATTAGTCAAAGAAAAAAATGCCACTTCCGAACCGGAGGCAAGCGCTGACCCTATCAAGAGAAGGACTAAAATCAATCCATTGATAAAGAAATAACTAAATGAAGGCTCGATAATCTGTGCGATCAGGTAGTAACTCGGATAGGGGTCGTCCATGTAGGCGAAAAGATGTTCGTGACAAAATTAAGCAATTCCCCTGAAAATCAACTTCAGGGGAATTAAGTATCATTTAAAATGGCAAATCATCATCAGCATCGTCCAGCACTAAATCTGGGCTCGAATTTGTGCCTCCTCCACTAGTAGCGGCAGGTTTTGGATTTGCAGTAGAGGCGGCATTAGGGGCTTGTCCTCCGCCCATTCCCTCAGGCTTTCCTCCCAGCATTGTGAAACTCAAAACCCGGATTTTTGTCCTATACCTGTTTTGTCCTTGTTCATCCTGCCAAGAATCTGTTTTTATTTTTCCCTCGACGTAGAGCTGAGAGCCTTTTTTAAGGTATTGTTCAGCAATTTTGGCCTGACCATCCCACATTTCCAGATCATGCCATTCCGTCTGATCTACTCGGTTGCCGTTTCGGTCCTTGTAAGATTCGGTCGTAGCCAACCGAAGTTTAGCCACCGCTTTGTCACCTTCGAGATATTTTACCTCGGGATCTGCCCCCAGGTTACCCACTAAAATCACTTTGTTTACTCCTGCCATAATTTTATTTGTTTAGGTTGAAAAATTGAAAGGATTGAAGTTACTCAAATCCCTTGATCGTTCAAAAAGTTTACGATCAATTTGGGTTTAGCCAAGGCCTCAATTTCATTTTCGGAAACCAACAAATATCCTTCATTTTCGCACCAATCAGACAGTTCGGGGTATTTATTGACAGGAATGTCAAGTTTAGAAAAACTAGCATTAAGTTTTTGGTGTGACAAAATATGTCGGTATTTCTTTGGGATGGATTCCGGAATTTCCGAAGTGGGGAATGCAAGTTTGGTGAACTCAGTGCTGGTTTTTTCTTCCAAAGGAAAATCATGCAGTCCTTCCCAGATGTCTCCGGAAGCCCGTTTTTTCCAAACCCAATTTTTTCCGCAGCGAATCACGAAATAATGAAGACTCCGCTCTTTTACTTTTGTCTTATTGATTTTTACCGGTAAATCTTTCACTAAGCCCTTTTGAAAAGCAAAGCAAGTGGAGGTTAACGGGCAATTTGCACAGTCAGGATTTTTAGGGACACAAAGCCTTGCACCAAAATCCATCATTGCCTGATTGAATTCTCCAGGATTTTGTTGTGGAATCAATTCGTCCGCAAGCGCCTCAAATTGTTTTTTTGCCTTACCCGTAGCAATGTCAGTTTCAATCCCATAATACCTTGCTAATACTCTAAACACATTCCCATCGACCACCGCCTTGGCTTCATTATAGGCAAAACTGGCGATTGCAGCCGCGGTGTAGCTCCCAACACCTTTTAATAAGAGTAGATCCTTGTAGTTGTCCGGAAATATCCCGTCAAGTTTATCACAGATATATTTAGCACAACTATGGAGGTTTCTGGCTCGGCTATAATAGCCTAATCCCTGCCAAAGTCTGAGTACTTCCGATTCAGGAGCCATTGCAAGGTCTTTAACGGTAGGATAAGCCTCCGAAAAAGCATAATAATAAGGTAAGCCTTGGGCAACACGAGTCTGCTGAAGAATGATTTCTGAAAGCCAGATTTTGTAAGGATTATCGATCCCTCTCCATGGAAGTTCCCTTGGATTTGCTCTATACCAAGAAATTATTTGGAAGGAAAAGGCTTGATTTTCAGTAGTTTTATGATTCATTTGTGGGGAATATTTCAAGTATAAACCAAGGTAATTTTTTTGAATATGTTTTTTAATTGAGTTGGTTCTCGTACATTTGCAGTCCCAAAAACACTTGGTTAATAGGTTGTTAAGCTTATTTCGTAATTTCTAAATTAAAAACACTGTGACAAAAGCAGAAGTAATCACCAAGATTTCAGACAAAACAGGAATCCAGAAGGACGATGTAACACAAGCCATTGAGGCGTTCTTCAAAGTAGTGAAGGATTCCATGGCTGATGGAGAAAACATTTACGTAAGAGGTTTTGGCAGCTTTATCAATAAGAAAAGAGCTAAGAAAATCGCCCGTAATATCTCCAAAAATACGGCTATCGTTATTGATGAGCACTATATTCCGGCTTTTAAGCCATCTAAAGTGTTTATCGAGAAAATCAAAAACAGTAAGAAAATCAAGGAATTGGCTCCTCAAGACTAAGTCTGAGGCGATATTGCCATGAAAAAAACTCAGCTCATTCTCATTATTTTAGCGGTAGGTGCCGTAATAGGTCTGTACGCTTTGCCCAAGGTCGTTGTCGACAATAAGGCAGGTACCACGGCTGTTGAGGATCCAAATGCCCCGGAGACTTCCAAAATGGAGGTGTCTAAAATGCATGAGAATGAGCTTTCTTCTGACAATCGCTCCCAAGCTGATCAATTAAAGTCAACTTTAGCTTCAGCAGTAGGATCACCTGAAAAAATCGAAGCGGCAAAAACGCTGGCTTCAATTTATCAAAATGAAGGAATGTTTGACAGCGCAGCCTATTTTCTTGGTGAAGCGGCTTATCTAAATCCTTCAGATTTAGCCTTGAAAGAAGAGGCCGGTAAAGCTTATTATGAGGCCTTTTCCTTTGCCTTGGATAAAACCAAAGTGGAGAATCTAGCTGAAAAGACGAGGGGGTATTTAAATCAGGTTTTGGAAAAAGATCCAAATCGACTTGATTTGAAAACCAAAGTGGCGATGACTTATGTATCTTCGGCCAATCCAATGCAGGGCATCACCATGATGAGGGAAATCCTCGAAGCTGATCCCCAAAATGAAGATGGCTTGTTTAACATGGGAATTCTATCCATGCAATCTGGTCAATATAAGCGTGCAGCTGAACGATTTGAGGAGTTGATTAGATATCACCCCGACAATCTTCAGGGGCAATTTTACCTGGCTGTTAGCTATTTTGAGTCTAAAGAAAAGAATAAAGCGAAAGCTCAGTTTGAGGCAGTGAAGAAAATGACCCAAGATCCGATGATTTTGGAAAGTGTTCAGACCTACCTTGACCGGCTGTAAATTAATAGTATAAACCTTAAAATCTAAAAAACTATGCCTTGCGGTAAGAAAAGAAAGAGACATAAGATCGCTACGCACAAGCGTAAGAAGAGACTTAGAAAAAACAGACATAAGAAGAAGTAATCCAACTTCTTCTTTTCCTGTTTAATTAACACAACACGTTCATTTACATATTATAAGACCAAATTTTGAGTACGGAATTGTTAATCGATTCTGCTCAAAACGGAAGTCGGATCGCCCTGCTGCATGATAAGCAACTGGTGGAGCTTCATTCCGAAGGGATGGACAATCAGTTCAAAGTAGGTGACATTTATCTGGGAACGGTACGGAAGATCGTCAATGGTCTCAATGCTGCATTTATCGATGTAGGCTATGAGAAAGACGCCTTTCTTCATTACCAAGACCTCGGACCAAATGTCAACTCGATGTTGAAGTTTACCAAAATGGTACGCAACAACAACTACAACAATTATCTGCTAAAAGGCTTCGAAAACGAACCTGAAATAGACAAAATCGGCAAAATCGAGAAAGTTCTATCTAAGACCAATCAAGTGTTGGTTCAGGTCGTCAAAGAGCCAATTTCAACCAAAGGCCCCCGACTTTCTTGCGAGCTCTCTCTGCCCGGTCGCTTTCTCGTGCTGGTACCCTTCTCCGATACAGTCAATGTATCCAAGAAAATCCGCAGCAACGATGAGCGCAAAAGGCTTCTTAGACTCATCAATTCAATTAAACCCGCCAACTTCGGAGTAATCATCCGTACTGTGGCCGAAGGACAGTCCGTGACGGAACTCGATAAAGACCTTCGAAATCTTCTCGATACTTGGGAAGAGGGGATGAAAAAATTGCTGAAAGCCAAGAGCCGGGACAAAATCATCGGAGAGATGAGTATGGCTTCCTCATTAATCAGGGACCTACTCAACGAATCATTCGACGCAATCACCGTAGAAGAAGAGTCAACTTACGATCAGATCAGATCCTACATCAGGTCAATTGTCCCTGAAAAAGAAAAAATTGTAAAGCTTTACAACGGTAAAGTCAAGCTATTTGAAAGTTTTGGAATCGAAAAGCAAATCAAAAGCTTGTTTGGACAGACGGTGAGCTTGCCTCAAGGCGGCTATGTCATCATTGAACACACCGAAGCGCTGCACGTCATAGACGTCAACAGCGGCAACAAATCCAACCAAGAAAGCGACCAGGAATCAACAGCGTTGAAAACCAATATGGCCGCCGCTAAAGAAATTGCCAGACAGCTCCGCCTCCGGGATATGGGAGGAATCATCGTCGTAGACTTCATTGACATGAAGAAGGCTGACAATAAAAAAGCCATCTATGAAGTGATGATGCTGGAGATGAAGTTAGATAGGTCCAAGCATACTGTATTGCCACTGAGCAAATTTGGGCTCATGCAGATCACCCGACAGCGGGTAAGACCGGAAGTCAACATTGTGACTAAGGAAACTTGCCCGGCTTGCAACGGAACCGGCAAGATTCAGGCTTCGATCCTGATCGCCGATAAGTTGGAGCATGACCTAGAGCATATTGCCACCATCCAAAACGTGGCTAAAATTCAAATTGGGCTGCATCCCTATCTGCACGCATACTTCACCCAAGGCCTGATTAGCCAGAGGATGAGGTGGTTTTTCAAGTATTACAAATGGATAAAACTGATCAGAGATTCTTCTCTACCCGTGACGGAATACAGATTTCTAGATGAATCTGGTGAAGAAATCGAATTACAACTGGTAAAAAGCGAGACTGAGTAAGTCTCGCTTTTTTTTTATGGGTTAATTTTGGAAAAATCTAATATTGCAAAAGCAACTAGATCGTCCGTTGTTTTTGTGCGGAGGAGAACGGCATAACCTTTCGGGGTATTGAATCCATAAAATCCTATTTGATCAGTATTGAATTCCAATTCAGCTTCAGCCGAAAGGGCATAGTCAAATACTAATAAGCGATGTTTCTTCTGATCAGGATTTTCAATAGTTGGTCCTTTGATCCTTACAGTTCGCAAGATTTTTTTAGAATGAGTATCGATGTCGAGACTTTCGTATTTAAAAAAGCAATCTATTATCCCGAAAAGTCAGTAATACCTGACCGGAGTCAGTTTCAAAGTAGGCGAAAGCACTACCCAATTCCTTGGTTAAAGTGTCCTTTTCAAGATATAGCGTATCTGTAATTAAATCTGTAAGCTCAAGGTATTGAAGAGCTGTTGGCTTTTGCGTTTTTGAGCACGCCAAAATTGCAAAGGCAAACCCCAAAAAAAGGAATCTTCTCATAGTTTTTTCTCCAAGAAAGAAAAAAAAATGAATTAGTCAAACTACCAGTCTATAGGAACAAGCCCCAGCCGTCATCAAATTTCTCGGTAGAATCAAAGCCTTTAACCCACTCCACAAATAGACTTTTAAATTCTTCAATTGCCTCTCTCAATAAGTCGAGGTGCTCCTCTGCATGGGTTTCCTCCATGGCGAGTTGATAAGTCATGGAGTTGAGATGTCGGGCGTGAACCTTCATAATGGTCGCATTTTCCATTTTGAGAATGTAGTCTTTGACTCCTTCTGCACCGGCAAATTTGGCACACATCACCATAGCATCTTCCAACATCATGCCTCCATAAAGTTCCCTTCGCGCCTCATCCAGACTTCCAACTAGCGCATGCGTAAGAGATACAATTTCTTTACCTTTTTTCATTAGAGGATGGGAGTAAATCTGATCCCGATGTGCCTTCGGATCAAATTCACTCTCATCATCATCCTCTTCATTTTCTTCAAAATCGTCCCACATCGAAAAGTCAAGTTTAAAAAAGCCGAGAATTATTTCCTTAAAAAGGAAGTTTGTCCTCTTCGCTTTCGGAATAAAATGTGTCCATCTCCGGCATAGGGGCCGGTGCGCCTCCTCCGGAAGTTCGATCCACTTTGTAGGCTTTTACTTCTGTATACCAACGCCCATTATATTCCCTACTTTCCACATCGATTCCTAGCGTAACTTGCTCACCCACTTTCAATCCAAATTGGTCAATTTTATCTCCCCATAGAGATACACATACTTTTTTCGGGTATTGTCCGCCGGTTTCGAGGATAAACTCCTGCTTTCTCCAGGCATTTCCAGTTTTTGAATTTCCTCCTACTTCCGGTAGTTGGCTGATTATTTTTCCGCTTAAATCCATTGTAATTTCTATTTCTTGATCAGATTACGAAGATAAGAATTGAAGGGGATTTTTAGGGTTTTCTAGCTGGTAAAAGAGTTTACAAATAGTATTTGTCGTAATTTTTTTGGCATTGACAATTGCAATTTGATTTATAAAACCGAGTTTTATTTAAAATAAAAGTTTGTGAAATAATTTTTTTCCAAACTTTCGCTTGAATTTAAGCACTCACTTGACAAGTATTCAAAAAACGGCTTAGATTGCTCTCCTTGAATATAATCCTCAGCAAAATTTCAGTTTTTTATATCGTTCACTCTTAACAGATACTATGGCTTAGACTTCTACGTTGTTTATAAACCAACTTAAAATGAGTAAGCGAATAGGTCCACAGGACAGCGAGTTGATAGCTCAGTATCGAAATGGCAGCGAGGCAGCCTTTGATCATTTGGTAGATCGATACCAAAGTAAAGTTTTTACCACAATATATCTGATCGTCAAAGATCAGGCTGTTGCGGAGGATTTGCTCCAGGATGTATTTGTGAAAGTCGTCCAGACAATCCATTCAGACCGGTACAGTGAGGAGGGGAAATTTCAGCCTTGGTTGATGCGTATTGCACATAATCTGGCCATTGATTATTTCCGAAAGGCCAAACGATATCCGACCATCTTGATGGAAGATGGATCAAATATTTTCAATTCTCTCCAGTTTGCGGAATCCTCGATTGAGGATCATCGCGTAAGGGAGGAGACCTTGGAGATGGTGAAAAAATTGATTGAAGAGCTTCCTGAAGCTCAAAAAGAAGTGTTGGTCATGCGCCATTACCTGGACATGAGTTTTCAGGAGATAGCTGATCAGACCGGAGTGAGTATTAACACAGCCTTGGGAAGAATGCGATACGCGCTGATCCACCTCAGGAAGAAAATGAAACAACTAAACTTTGCCTATGATAAAATCTTTTACCCCAAATGACCTGGTACGATACATCTATCAGGAAATGCCCGAGGTAGAACAAGAACTCTTGATGCAAGCCTTGCATAGCGATCACGCTCTGATGCAAGAATACGTGGAGATGCTGAGCACAATAGAGCAATTGGACCAGGTTCGCCTGCAGCCATCGGAAAAAGTAGTAAACGCCATCAAATCTATGGCACATTCTACGGGACTTCAAAGAGTCTGAAAAAGCATTGGTAACCTCGGCATTTGCCGGGGTTTTTTTCTTTAAAACTCTCCTATAAATTCTTTTGCTTCTTTGAGTAATGCGATGTTGGTGGCTGGGGTAAATCCATGTCCCTGCCCTTGAACCACTGTGAATTGATACCTTACTTTTTCACTTTTCAACTTTTGTTCCAAGAGTTGACTCTGGCTAATGGGGACTACTGTATCCTGATCCCCATGGAAAAAAATCGTAGGAACGTCTTTGGAATCAATATGGCTAATCGGGCTTGTATCTTGATAGTTTTTACTCGCCGTAGCTGGAGTGCCTCCCAACAGTGCCGTTAAACCCAAGGCAGTAAAATTATTGAATTTATAAAGTTCTGACAGCTCTGTAGGTGGGAAGAATACGACTGCAGCCTTGAGGTCTGAAGTGTTATTCTTGTAAGCATGTAAAAGTGCCAAATGACCGCCGGCACTGGCTCCGGAAATAACAAAATCATTAGAAATGTTCCAGGCTCCCAGTTTACTTTCGATGTATTCAAAGGCTCGGATTATATCCTTCTCCTGCTCTATTATTCCATTGTTTCCGGTAGCGAAATCGTAGAGCCTATAGTTTAATGAGGCAAAAGCATAACCTGGAAATTGACTTTCCAAAATGGGTTTTACCTGTAGGAATTCACTTTTGTCTCCGTCTATCCAGCCTCCTCCATGTATATATATAAGAAGTGGGGTTTCAGCTTGAGTCCTGCCTGAAGGTAAGTAGACGTCCATATTTTGTTTGACATCAGCACCATAAGATTCATTGAGAAGTTCTTTTGCGATTAGAAAATCTGGTTCAGAATCAGGCGTACATGCCGAGAAAACCAGAAAAAGCGCAAAGCTGAAAAAGAAAAGGAATTTAAAAATATAATGTTGCATCGCTTAAAACCATTTGATTAAAGTGGAGATGATTTGTTTGGCTTTCACACCATATGGAGGCCTCAATAAAGTGACGTTGTTGAGTCCTATTCGCTGTGTGAGAACGCCTTTTTCATTACTGAATGCAAGGAAACCCTCATGTCCGTGTGCTTTGCCTATTCCACTGTTATTCACGCCGCCAAACGGTAAATTGTTATGCAAAAAATGGATGACGCAGTCATTGAGCACTACATTTCCTGAACTTGTCTCACGAACTACTTTCTCCGAATTCTCAGATTCCTTTCCGAAATAATAAAGGGCCAGTGGTTTTGGTTTAGAATTGACCATTCCAATTGCTTCTTCAATTGTGGAAAAGGTGAGGATAGGTAAAATCGGTCCGAATATTTCTTCTTGAAATACACTCATGTCTTCTCTAATAGCAGTAAGAATAGTGGGGTCGAAATAAAAAGAAGATTTGTCTGTTTTCCCTCCAAAATCCAAAGTAGCACCTTTTGAAATTGCGTCTTCCAGGTGATCACTTAATCTTTCAAAATGCTTGGGTCCAATAATTCTCGCATAATCCCTTGAGTTTTCGATTCCTTTAAAAGCGGGATCATAGAATTTCTGAAGAAAAACCTTGAGTTCCATTAGCAGTCGCTCCTTTTGAGATTCATGTACCAGGATGTAATCCGGCGCAATGCAAGTTTGCCCGCAATTCACAAATTTCCCCCAAATCAGTTTCCCTGCGGCATCATTCAGGTCAGCCGAAGCGTCAATTATGGCAGGAGATTTTCCTCCCAATTCTAAAGTGACTGAGCTAAGGTGTTCAGCCGCAGCCTTCATTACGATTTTGCCCACTGCAGGGCTTCCAGTGAAAAAGATATGATCGAAAGGCAAGCTAAGTAGGGCCTGAGACTCTTCCACTTCCCCGAGAAATACTTCAACTTCATTGGGGGGAAACACTGCTTTGACCATTTTTTGGATCAAAGAAGAGGTAGCAGGTGAAAGTTCAGAGGGTTTGATGATGGCAGTACAACCCGCAGCAAGTGCAGAAACGAGTGGACCGACCGTCAGATTGAATGGAAAATTCCAAGGGGAAATTATCAAAGCCGTTCCTTTGGGCTCGAAGTGTATTTTTCCATTAGTCCCGATCATTGAAAGGGGAGTACTCACTCTCTTAGGCTTCATCCAGTCCTTTAAATTCCTTAAGGTATGATTGATTTCTGAGGTGACGGGAAAGATTTCGCTGAGATCTACCTCAGGCTCCGGTTTCCTGAAATCCTCCAATAGTGCCTTGCGGATAAGGTCCTGATTTTCTTTTATCCAGTTTCGAAGATTTATGAGTCGAGCTGATCTTTCCTCCAAAGTTGATGATCTCCATTTGACAGCAGTCTCTTGATGATCGGAAAAAGTTTTTTGGAAATCCAAACGATAAATTTGGTTTGGGATTGGGTTCAACATTGGAATTAGGGGCTATTTTTTTGAAGATAATTGTAAGCCTAAAGGTCGGGATTGGAATGATTAATCTGATTATCCGCACACAGGGAAAGTCTAATAATAATTCGAATGTTCAAAATAATTTTTTAGGATAAATTTTTTTTTCAATTGTTGGATAAAGTTTTGGGTTTCACGGAATCGTCCTAAAATCTCAGTACAAATTTACTTTAAACTTTAAAAAATTGAATAAAAACAAGATAACGCTAGATAAATCCTGTTTGATTTTGACAACAAAAAATATTTCAAATAAAAAAAAATGCATTACAAATAAATTTTTTTGCAAAATGATTTGGATATGAAAAACAATAAAGTGTATTTTTATGGCAGATTAATACTTGTGAGAAGTTAAAGTATTTGAAATCGGCCCAAAAACCGGTTTTTTGAAAAGGTAGAATAAGAAAAAAGAGATGTGTGAGTTTTGGTGAGTAAATGAAATAGTATTAGTCAAAACACATGCTATCAAGACCTTAGAATAAAAAAAGCAAAGTATCGAAACAAGTTTACGGACTCGAAATTTTAAATTTTAAAGATATGGACAAGTTATCCAATTGTCAATTCAACCATCGACCACAATCCCGTGGATTTTTCGAAAGAGGTATATTTCAGAAAAATAGTCCTTGGTTTTTAGCCTTCATCCTATTTATCACCATTGGAGTGAGTTTGCCTAATAAGGTTTTATCTCAAATAATTACACCCGTAACACCATTTGTGATAAATAATCCCGGATGTAATCAGAACAACTTAAGAGTTGTTGAAATTGAGTTTAGAGACAGCAATGGAAACGTTTTTAATCCAAATGATCTAGATGGCACTCCTATAGGTACACCAATAGACGGTGAAATTTGGGCAAGGTGGGCAGTCAGTGGAAATGGCTATAACCCACATATCCAATATGATATTTTTGTTAATGATTTGCCACAAGTAACCCAGGCTAATTGTGTTGTTGTTGAAAATCCAAATGGGACAACAAGAAATGTTGTGAACGGTGAAATTTTCAAAATCAGTAATTTTTCATGGAATTATGGGGATAAGCTGGAAATTAAAAACCTATACATTAATTGGGTGACAGGTAATGCTAAAGCAGATAATAAAAATTGTCCTACATCCGCTGGTAACTCGCAATGCTCCTTCCCTGGAGTAACTTTTCTAGTAAGGACTCCGTTAGTTGCTAATTTTGAGTTTATTACGAATTGTGATGATTTCACAGTTGATTTTACCAATTTAACTACTGGAGGAAATCCTGATAATTATACTTTTTCATGGACATTTCAGGGAGGTACTCCAGCCATATCCTCTGTACCAAGTCCACAAAACATAAATTTTCAAAATCCAGGAACGTATCAAGTCACCTTGATTTCCACGAGTGAAGGGATAGTCAAACAACTTATTAAGGAGGTTACGCTATATCCAGTTTTAGATCTTGACACTTCCAAAGAAGATGACGATTGTTCTATTTTAAATACAGGTTCAATAGACCTAACAGTTGCTGGAGGACTCGCCCCATATACTTATTTGTGGTCTAAAACTGGAGATGCTAATTTTTCATTTAGTGGGGAGGATCCCTCTGGGCTATCTGCGGGGACATATTCAGTTTTAGTGACTGATGCCAGAGATTGCAAGGCTACAACTTCAGTTTCCATTATTAAGCCCATGCAGTCACCTGTTCCAAGTGTTAAGACCTTTGATTTTTGTCAGGGATCAGGAAATCAGCTTTTGACGGTATCGCCTGCTTCAGGTTATATGATCAAGTGGTATGATTCAGCAATGAATCCGCTTCAGGGAGCTCCGACGGTTTCAACCTCCTCAGCTGGTACTGAAAGTTTTTACATCACCCAATTCAAAGAAGGGGAATGTGAAAGTGAGATGGCTGAAGTGACTGTAACTATCAACCCAGCACCTGCCGCACCGACCAGTCCGGTTAATGTGACGATCTGCGAGGGCGATGCAGAGTCTATCACTGCAAGTGCTACAGTACCACAAGGCTTCAGTATTGTATGGTACACCACAGCAGATGGAGATGTGACTACAGAAAGTCCAAGCCTGAGCACAGTAGGAACAATCACCTACTATGCTGCTTCGGTAAATAATGAGACAGAGTGTGAGAGTTTGACAAGAACTCCTGTAACGCTGACAATCCTTGCAGCACCTGCCGCACCTACTGACGGAAAGGATATAATTATCTGCGAAGGTGATCAGGAAAGCATCACTGCATCAGCATCTGTTCCAGAAGGCTTTAGTATCGTTTGGTATAATCTAGCAGTGGGAGGGTCAGAGGTTTCGGACCCAAGCTTAAGTGAAGTTGGTTCCATTACATACTATGCCGAAGCAGTAAATGATGAGACTGGCTGTGTCAGCCTGACTAGAACTCCTGTTGTTTTGTCAATCCTTGATGCGCCGGCACCTCCGGTTAGCAGAGGTGACATAACGATCTGTGAAGGAGATGTAGAAAAAATTACGGCCTCAGCATTTGGACCTGGGACAATTGTTTGGTACACTGAAGCCGTAGGGGGAGAAATAGTTGCTGACCCAAGCTTAAGTACGGTTGGTTCCATTACTTATTATGCTCAGTCTGAGGGTGAATCTTGTTCTAGCCTAGAAAGAACACCAGTTACTTTAACAATCCTTGCAGCACCTGCCACACCAATCAATCCGGTTAATGTGACGATCTGTGAAGGCGATGCGGAGTCTATCACTGCAAGTGCAACAGTACCACAAGGCTTCAGCATTGTATGGTACACCACAGCAGATGGAGATGTGACTACAGAAAGTCCAAGCCTGAGCACAGTAGGAACAATTACCTACTACGCTGCTTCGGTAAATAATGAGACAGAGTGTGAAAGCTTAACCAGAACAGCGGTTACATTGACTATTCAAGGTGCTCCTATAGCTCCTGTTAGTGGGGGAAATCAAATAGTATGTGAAACTATAGAGGCTCAAAACTTGGTAGCCACTGCAACTGTACCGGCAGGATTTAGTGTGGTATGGTATAACGCTCCAGATGGCGGAAGTGTAATTGCTACGCCTTCATTAAGCACTGTGGGTACAGTTACCTATTACGCTCAGGCGGTAAATAACGAAACAGGATGTTCAAGCTTAACCAGAACCGCAGTTTCCTTGACAATTGTACAAGGGCCAACACCTCCTGTAAGTGGTGGAGATCAAGTGGTTTGTGCGACAGTTCCTCTTCAGACATTGACTGCATCAGCAACTGCTCCTGGTACTCTGGTATGGTATAATGCTCCAGTAGGAGGTGATGTGGTCTCAAACCCAATTCTGAATACTGTAGGCACTGTGACCTACTATGCTCAGACTGTCGATGGTAGCTGTGCAAGTCTGCAAAGAACTCCAGTTACCCTTACAATCTTACCTGCTCCAGTTGCTCCGGTTAGCGGAGGCGATCAGGTTGCTTGCGCAAGTTCAGATGTTCAAAGCTTGACTGCGACAGCAAGTGTTCCTGGAGGATTCAACATTGTATGGTATAGTGCCTCAGTGGGTGGTTCAGTAGTACAAAATCCTACGCTAAGTTCGGTAGGTTCAGTAACCTACTACGCAGAAGCAGTGAATAGCGAAACTGGTTGTGTGAGTAACGGAAGAACTCCTGTAACCCTGACAATATTTAATTGTGATATTTCAATCACCAAGACTTCGGATGTGAGTACTGTTAACGCTGCGGGAGATGTAATTACCTACACGTTGACGTTGACCAACAGCGGTAATGTGACGTTGGTTAATGTGACGGTAGTAGATCCATTGACTGGATTGAACCAGACGATTGGGACATTGATACCTGGAGGCAGTCAGTCCTTGACGACCAGTTACACGGTTACCCAGGATGATATGGATTCGGGTGAGATTTTGAACGTGGCCACGGTGAGCGCGCTTGGACCGGATGAGACGGAGGTAAGTGCAGAGGACGAAGCGTTGGTAAGGGCTGTTCAGAGTGCGGACATCACGGTAGACATTACGGACAATGATGCGGTAATCACCGAGGCGGGTCAGGAGATTGTGTATACGATCACGGTGACCAACACGGGTAACGTGACTTTGGAGAACGTAACGATTGTGGACAGTAAGACCGGTTTGGTGATCAATATTGGTACGTTGAAGCCAGGGGAGAGCAAGTCGGTGGATACGACTCCGTATGTGGTGACCCAGGAGGATGTTGACAAGGGCAGTGTGACCAACGAGACGACGGCCACAGGAGAGAGTCCGAGTCAGGGG
>NZ_JAUXYL010000016.1 GCF_030694375.1 Algoriphagus sp. | reverse complement strand
AATAGCTGGCCTACTAATCCACCTAGCAGCCGTTTCACCCTGCGGATGTCAGTCAACAGCCACTAGCAAAAAGCCCTGAAAGATGAATGCATCAATCAGGGCTTTTTTTCAGGGGCTTTTCTCTAGTGGGCTAAATGTTAGCAGTATTTATTTTTCAATTCCTGAATACTTTTTATAAATCGCTCGGTAACCCAAAAGCCGACCAATTGGAGCAATGATATTCATTAGTATTTTTTGCACTCCAATTGGTATATCAGCAAGATATGATTTGCTGTCAAGGTACTTAAGAGCAACCAGCTCCTGAACTAAGCCATATTTTCCGTTTTTGCTTTTTCCGTCGGCAGCCAATCCTACTAAATTTTCAATCAAATAATCAAAATCCAATGCGGGCGTGACAGAATGAAGGTATGTTACCGAAGTGATTTCATCATTATAATGATTGTGGGGAACATTCTTGGGTAATGTTATTTTTTCTCCTGCCGACAGTTTATGTATTTTCCCTTCGAATAAAACTGTAAGTTGGCCTGAAATAATTTCAAAAGTTTCATCTTGAAAAACATGAAAGTGTTTAGGAACGAGCTGTCCTTTACTCTTAATGACCGCTTTCATGATTATTCGTTCTCCATTAGAATCCTTGGCTGTTTCCAAAAATTCATAAGAATCACCATTTGTCGGGTTGATTATAGTTTGACCTTTTGTTGGCATAAACTTGATTTTTAAATTATTTAACTGAAGAAATGTAATTGAAGCCTTAACTTAATAATTACCTCCAGAGGGTCAAGAAATGGGGATCTCCTCAGACCTTCCCTCAGCATCCGCACATGTGATACACTCAAGGGCCGCGGTGAACGCTGTATGCAAGACTTTCGACAGCCAGGGTCAAATATCGTCTCGCACTAAAATACTTAAGCTTAAGTCAAATTCATTCGATTTAGCAGGATTTTTCATTGTGCAGATGATTGGGTTGATTCCAAACTTCACACCCAATCATCCGATTCCAGAATCAGAACCCAGGATTCTGGAAAGCTACAACCCACGATACTGCTCCTGCTGCCAGAAAGAAAGCATGGTGAGCATCCAGCGCCTACCCAAGCGTGGTCCATCGAAGGCAGTCTTTCCCACAGTCGCAACTCAATTTTAATTTCTGATTTTTATCGGGCTGGAAGAGCTATGCCTGCCCGATCTTCAGGCGGTGGATATTCCGGAGCATGTTGACCCCCTGAATCCGGAGGTTTTTCAGGAGCAAAAAGTGCCTTTAGTGGCCAGATTCGACTGACATTCCGGCGGATGTTGACCCCCCAAAGTGGGATATTCGTCTGGATTCCGGAGCATGTTGACCCCCTTGGGTCCTGAATCCGGAGGATATTGACCCCTCTTTTTAATGGTTTTGGTTTCTTAGTCGCTCACCAAGTACTAAGCGGAAGACGATGGCCGGAAAACCAAAACCCATGAGTCAGATCAAACAACTCCTCATTTTACACCGTCAGGGGCAGGGCATCAAAGCCATTGCACGCAGCCTGTCCATGAGCAGGAATACGGTAAAGTCCTACCTTTTCAAGCTCGAAAAACTACTCAGTGATTCAGTCACCGAATTAAGTATTGAGCATATTTTGGGCATGGAAGAGCCGGAGATTTACCACCTCTTTCATCCCGGAAATCCTTCCTACAAAGACAGTCGATACGAGCATTTCAAGAGTCTGCTGGATTACTTCTCTGGTGAACTTCGCCGCACCGGAGTCAGCCGTGCGCTGCTTTGGGAGGAATATAAGCAGGGTCGTCCTGACGGATACGGATATTCCCAGTTTTGCCATCATCTGGATCAGCATAGCTCAGCGAAGACCAAGCCCTCATTGGTGCTGGAACATGCCCCTGCCGAAAAGCTCTACATTGATTTTGCGGGAAAGACCATCCCTTATATTGATCGGGAAACCGGTGAACTGATCCCCTGTCAGCTTTTTGTAGCCTGTCTGCCTTTCTCCGACTATTCCTTTGCTATGGCAATCCCATCGCAGGCTTTGGCGGACTTCCTCTACGCACTGGCCTGTTGTCTGGAGTTTCTGGGCGGAGTCCCATTGATTCTTGTTCCGGACAACTTTAAAGCAGCAGTGGTCAAAGCCGATCGTTATGAACCCGACATCAACCGGGCTTTGGAAGACTTTGCCAGCCACTATGGGATGGCCGTTGTTCCGACCCGTGCGGGTAAGCCAAAAGACAAGGCACGGGTAGAGAATCAGGTCAAGATTCTTTATTCCCGTATCTATGCCAAGCTGCGAAACAGACAGTTCTTTGACCTGTATTCGCTCAATGAGGCCATCCGGATCCAACTCAAAGCACACAATCAAACCCGGATGAAGCAAAAAGGCCACTGTCGGGAAGAGCAGTTTATGGCTTCAGAAAAACCGCTCCTTGCCCCGCTTCCTACCGAACGCTTTGAACTCCGGCACCACGCCGAGCTGACCTTATCCAAAAATAACCATGTCTATCTGGCCCGGGACAAGCATTACTACAGTGCCCCCCATACCTTGATTGGCAAAAAGCTCAAGGTCATCTACACCCGATCCATGGTGCAGCTGTACCATCAGGGCAAGAAAGTCGCTGCCCATGTGAGAAGCTTCAAAGCAGGAGGATACTCCACTGTCAAAGACCACCTGTGCTCCCAGCATCAACACTACCGCGACCGCAGTCCGGACTATTACCGGGATCTGGCTTCCCAAAAATCTGCGGTGCTAGGCAAGTACATCTGCGGTCTTTTTGAGCAAAACCGCTATCCCGAACAGCTCTACAAAACCTGTGACGGGTTACTGGCCTTAAGCCGGAAAACAGACCTACGGACACTCGAAAAAGCCTGTCAGCTGGGGATCGACCATGGGGAGTACTCCTATCGGTTCATCAAAAACGTCCTGGAAAACCATACCGCTTTTGAAGACTATTCCGAACCCGAAAAACCACTTCCCGAACATCAGAACCTTCGGGGAAAAGCTTACTACCAACAACAGAAACTTGAATTTTAACCCCCTATATCATGAACCAGATCGAAACACAGATGAACAGGCTCAAGCTCCACGGCATGGCCAAAGCATGGACAGCACTCAAAGAAAGCCGTAAAAACCAAAGTCTCTCCCTGACAGAAGGACTGGAACTGCTCCTGCAGTCCGAGGAACTCGAAAAGGACAACCGCCGCTTCAAACGGCTCGAACACGGTGCCCAGTTCCGCTACAAAGCCAGTCTGGAAGAACTCAAACTGGATCGCACCAGAGGTTTAGATGATCTGCTGCTGGCTTCGCTGGCCACAGGTGACTACCTCACCAAGGGCGAATCGGTACTCATTACCGGGGCCACCGGATGCGGCAAAAGCTATCTGGCTTCCGCTCTGGGACATCAGGCCTGTCTGCTCGGATTCAAAGCCGCCTACTTTAACACCCAGAAACTTATGCTCAAAACCAAAATGGCAAGGCTCGAAGGCACGGCCATTAAATTCTTCGACCGCATCGCCAAAACAGACCTGCTGATTATGGACGACTTCGGGCTTACCCATCTTGAAAAACAGCACCAACTTGACCTGATGGAACTCATCGAAGACCGGCACGGAAAAAAATCCACCATTATCGTCAGCCAGTTGCCCGTGCAAAGTTGGTATGAAGTCATCGGAGAAGAAACCATTGCCGACGCAATCCTGGACCGTCTTCTGCATTCTTGCTACCGTATCGAACTCACAGGAGACTCATTGAGAAAAAAAATGTAAAATTGTCAGGCTATTAGTAATCCAATACCAAACCATTTTAGAGGGGGGTCAGTATCCCCGGAACAGGGGTCAGTATCGTCCGGAATTTCCAGGCGGGCCCAAGTCATAAAAAAACCTTCCAAAATGAACCTGGAAGGGTTGAAGAATTGATTTCAAAATGACTTTTTAGATAAAGAAGGGACGCAAGGCTCCCACATTTTGGACTTAAAGGTCCTTTGTCCGCTACAAATTCCCGACTCAATCCCCATAGGTACCTCACCGGTTTTCCCGATACGCTACGCTATCGGGACAGGCTGTGCAACAGCGCTTTCATTGTTCGTGCTTCGCACGCAACGAAAGCTTAGTTGTTACCTGCTGCTGTTCTTTCGTCTATTTTGTTCGTCATTTGGCATATGTTATAAAGTCAATGAGCAAGTAGTCGTTTACTGTTGGGTCAACGGCAAAAATTTCTCCAGTTTTTTTATTTTCAATTGTCACAAAGTCGTGGTCTTTAAAAAATGAAGAATTGAAATATTTGTGAATGTTTGTCCCAAGAAAATAAAGTTGTCCGACTTGCGGTTTGGCATTCCAAGTGTCTGAAAGGTTATACTTTTCTAAAAGGTAGTTGCAAGTTGTCGCAAAAAATGTTGCATAACCAACGCAATGTGCTGTCTTGGAAATAATCAGTTTGTTTGGGTCAGTGTCGTTTTTGTCAGCAGTAAAGTTGAGTTGACTCGAAGTTATTGAAAGTCCAATTTTGATAATTTGCTTAATGTCAAGGTCGGTTTGTGTATCATTATTTGCGTCAATAAAGTCGGTAAGTATTTTGTCTGTTGCTGTATAATTGGTCCGAAGTCCAACCGATTTATAAGTCACTAAATGTCTGTAAAACCACCCACGAAACAAAAGTCCAACTGTCGTTAGAATTAAGATGGTTATAAATGTTCGTTTGATGAATTTCATTGTTGAACGTGTCGTTGTTTACAGTTGCAAGTAATCGGGTCAGGCAGGGGAATCTCACCCCCACCTTCCCACAGAACCGTGCGTGAGACTCTCACCTCACACGGCTCTTCATGTTATCAAATCACATTGAAAGTATAAACTCTCAGGGATATACCAGCAACCAGTGTTCGA
>NZ_JAUXYL010000014.1 GCF_030694375.1 Algoriphagus sp. | reverse complement strand
GAAGGAACAGAAATCCTGAGAGGAATCAATCTGGAAGTAAAAGCAGGCGAAGTGCACGCAATCATGGGCCCCAACGGCTCAGGAAAGTCCACTTTAGCCTCAGTGCTTGCTGGACGTGAAGAATATGAAGTAACCGATGGTGAGGTAATTTTTAAAGGAAAAAACCTATTGGATCTGGCTCCCGAAGTACGTGCAAGAGAAGGTGTTTTCTTGGCCTTTCAATATCCTGTGGAAATCCCTGGGGTATCTTCCACTAATTTCCTGAGAACCGCAGTGAACCAAGTCCGAGAATATCGGGGCTTGGAAGCTTTGGATGCTGTGAAGTTTTTGACCTTGATGAAGGAGAAAATGAAACTCGTCGAAATCGATCAAAAGCTCCTCAGCAGATCTTTGAATGAAGGTTTTTCCGGTGGTGAAAAGAAGCGAAACGAGATTTTCCAGATGGCTATGTTGGATCCGACTTTATCCATTTTGGATGAGACCGATTCCGGTCTTGACATTGACGCTTTGAGGATTGTATCCAATGGAGTAAATCAATTAAAATCCGACAAAAATGCTACAATCGTGGTAACTCACTATCAGCGTTTGTTGGATTATATCGTGCCGGATTACGTCCACGTACTATACAAAGGACGAATCGTAAAGTCCGGGACAAAAGACCTGGCTTTGGAACTCGAAGAAAAAGGCTACGACTGGATCAAAGAAGAAGTTGATTCCGCAGCTACTGTCTGATTTCTAAACCCACTATCATGAGTACCTTGACCAAACAAGATACATTTATCGGCCTGCTGGACACGGCTCCCAATAACTTCTCTGCAGCAAGAACTTTAGCTAAGGAAAGTTATCTCTCTCAGGGAATTCCTGTGGCCAAAGCAGAAGAATATAAGTTTACCAACATAGGTAAAAAGCTGGAGCAAAACATTTCCAATATCGCTCCTGCCCTACTATTTGAAGTTACTTCTGAAATGGTGCATTCCGCCACTTTTGCTGGATTTGAAGGTGACCTGTTGGTTTTTGCGAATGGTAAATTCCTACCCGAACTTTCTTCAAAAATCGAAGGAGTGGAAGTTTCGCTGATTTCGGAAAAAAGTGATTTAGCTATTGGCAGTATCGCAAAACCTGAAAAAGATGCATTCGCAGCAATAAATCAAGCCTCTTTCGAGGATGGATTGTTCATCTCAGTTCCTAAAAAGGCTCAGATCGAAAGACCAATACTCCTGCTTTCATTTAATCAAGCGAATGGAGGTCAGGTAATCCAACCAAGATTTTGGATCGAAGCGGGAGATTTTGCAGAAGTTACGTTCATTGACCAAAGCATCAGCCTGGGAGACACCTCTTACTTTGTAAATAAAGTAATAGAACTGAAAGGTGGAGTAAACACGCAACTCAAGTATTACCGACTTCAAAATGAAAGTAAGTCCGCGATCGAGGTAAGCAATATTGAAACTGACGTTCAAAAAGATGCAAGATTTACTTCGGTAAATATTTCGCTTTCAGGTGATCTGATAAGAAACAACCTCAATCTAAATCTACTTGGAAGCAATTCCGAAGGCAACATGTATGGTATTTACCTGCTAAATGGAAAAAGCCACGTAGACAATCATACCAACGTGGATCATACTATCCCTCACGCAGAATCCAATGAACTGTATAAAGGTATTTTAGCTGATCAAAGCCGTGGGGTTTTCAATGGCAAAATCTTTGTCAGACAGGACGCCCAAAAAACCAACGCATTTCAGCAAAACAACAATATCCTTCTTTCCGAAGATGCCATCGTCAATACCAAGCCTCAATTGGAGATTTGGGCAGACGATGTGAAGTGCTCTCACGGCTGTACCGTAGGTCAGTTAGACGAGGAGGCACTGTTTTATCTTCAGGCGCGAGGAATCGACAAAACTCAGGCTAAAGGCTTATTGCTCTATGCATTTGCCGGTGAAGTATTAGAAAAAATTGAGGAGGAAAGCTTCAGAGTGTATTGCGACACACTCATTCAGGAGCGATTGGGGAGTAAATTCTAAACCATGAGTTTAAATATAGACCAAATCAGGGGCTTGTTTCCTGTACTTCATCAAGAAGTGCACGGCAAGCCCTTGATTTATTTTGACAATGCCGCAACCACACAAAAGCCACAGTCGGTTTTGGATGCCTTGTCAAATTATTACGGACGCGACAATTCCAATATTCACAGAGGTGCGCATGCACTTGCAGACCGAGCTACTCAATATTATGAGGAAACTCGGGAAGCTGTTCGAGAATTCGTTGGAGCGAAAGAAGCAGCCGAGATTATATTCACCAAAGGCACCACAGAAAGTATCAACCTGGTAGCACAAACTTTCGGAAGAAAATTCATAGGGAAAGATGACGAAATCGTCATTTCCACTATGGAGCATCATTCCAATATTGTTCCTTGGCAGATGCTCTGCGAAGAAAAAGGAGCTGTTTTAAAAATCATTCCCATCAATGAAGCCGGGGAAATCCACTTCGGGGAATTCGAAAAATTACTTTCTCCAAAAACCAAACTGGTCAGTATCGTCCATGCATCCAATGCACTTGGGACGATAAATCCTGTCCGGAAAGTAATAGATGCCGCACATGCTGTTGGCGCAAGAGTGCTTTTGGACGGAGCGCAATCGACCGCACATCTGGAAATCAACGTTCAGGAATTGGATTGCGACTTTTTGGCTTTTTCGGCACACAAACTTTACGGGCCAACTGGACTAGGTGTACTTTATGGAAAACGCGAAATATTAGAAGCGATGCCACCTTTTTTGGGTGGAGGAGAAATGATCAAAGAAGTGACGTTTGAAAAAACCACTTACAATGAGATTCCTTTCAAATTTGAAGCTGGGACACCGAATATTGCGGATGTCATAGCTTTCAAATCTGCCTTGGATTTTATTAAGCAATATGGCAAACCTGCTATAAAAGCGCATGAAGATGCCCTTTTGGCGCATGCCAATGAAACCATGAAACCTATCAAAGGCTTCATCCCGGTGGGAACTGCTGAAGAAAAAGTCTCTGTGTTATCCTTCAATATCAATGGAATGCATCCTTTTGATGTGGGGCAGATGTTGGATGCCAAAGGAATAGCTGTGCGCACAGGCCACCATTGCACACAGCCATTGATGAAAAGATTTGGCATCGAAGGAACTGTAAGGGCTTCTTTTGCGGTTTACAATACCAAATCCGAAATAGATAAGATGGCAGAAGGACTTGCCCAAATCGCACGATTCAAGAATAAATGAGCAGCATCAAAGACATACAGGAGGAGATTGTTTCCGAGTTTGAAATCCTTGGGGATGATAAAGAGTCCACTGTATTTTATATCATGGAACTTGGAGGGAGTCTTGGGAAATTCCCTGAAAACGAACGAAAGGAAGAGAACATCATCAAAGGATGTCAATCCAAAGTATGGCTTATCGCTGACGACGTAGATGGAAAAGTCCACTACCAAGCGGATTCCAATACAGACATTACCAAAGGTCTGATTTCACTTTTGATTCGGGTTTTAAACAATCGAAGCCCTGAAGAGATTTTGAATGCGGAATTAAACTTTATCAACCGAATAGGAATGGGAAGTATCATCGGTAGCCAACGATCCAACGGCCTTTCGGCGATGATCAAGCAAATGAAACTGTATGCCTTCGCCTTCCAAACTAAGCAAAACGCCTGAAAATGGAGACTGAAACCAATCCGGACAACGGTCAGGTAGTTAACCTGAGAGACAAAGTGGTACTGGCAATCAAGCAAGTATATGACCCGGAAATTCCCGTGGATGTCTACGACTTGGGTTTGATCTATGAGATCACCGTATATCCGGTCAATAATGTCTACGTCCAGATGACGCTGACTTCTCCAAATTGTCCTTCGGCCGAATTTATTCCTTCAGAGGTGAAGGACAAAATTCAGCAGATCCAGGGAGTGAATAATGTAGAGGTAGAAGTTACCTTTGATCCACCATATTCTCAGGACATGATGTCCGAGGCAGCTAAACTCGAGCTGGGATTTCTTTAACAATTGAACAATTAAAAACAGAACAATATGTATCCTGAAGAGCTAATTGCTCCCATGAGGGCAGAACTTTCAAACGTTGGATTTCAAGAATTCAGAACCGCAGCACAAGTGGCTGAGCACTTGGGTCCCAATCATAAAGGCACCACATTGGTGGTGGTCAATTCCGTCTGCGGTTGTGCAGCAGGAGCTGCCAGACCAGGCGTGCGTCATGCTGTCGAACAAGCTGAAAAGAAACCCACAACCCTGGCAACAGTTTTCGCCGGGAATGACCGGGAAGCAGTTGAGAAATTCCGTGAATTGGTCCTTCCTTACCCACCTTCTTCACCGGCTATGGCCTTGTTTAAAGATGGCGAATTAGTCCACTTCATCGAGCGTCACCATATCGAAGGCAGAAATGCAAAAATGATTGGCGACCATTTGGTGGAAGTATTCGAACATTTCTGTGATTAAAGAAAATTTAGCCCTTCGGGGCTTTTTTCTTTTCCAAATTGCCAAAACTAATTTGGATAAAATAATCTTTCAAAAATTCAAGCAGAATTAGGACTTAGTTTTGTGAATTTGCCATTCGGAAAAATATCCGAAATCGCTTTCGCAATATAATTTTGCCATCCTGCATAATTAAGACCTTGAAAAAGATTCCATTTTACTATCTTAAGGGCATCTTTTAATGTTTTCCAATAAAAGTAATCCAAAAACGCTATATGTCTGATTCCGCCAAATTGTCCTACAATGGACAAGAATACGAATTCCCTGTAATTACAGGTACTGAAAACGAAAGTGCAATCGAAATAGGAAAACTCCGTGATGCAACGGGATTGGTCACCCTCGATCCCGGCTATAAAAATACGGGAGCAACCAAAAGTGCCATTACTTTTTTAGATGGTGAGGAAGGCATCCTCCGGTACAGAGGCTATCGGATTGAAGATCTGGCCGAAAAATCAACCTTCCTTGAAGTAGCCTATCTTTTAATTAATGGTGAGCTACCTACTCAAGCTGAGTACGAGAAATTCAATGAAGATATCACGCACCACACGCTAGTGCATGAAGACATCAAAAAAATCCTAGAAGGTTTTCCATCCAATGCACACCCGATGGGAGTTTTGTCATCCCTGATTTGTTCTTTGACAGCCTTCTACCCTGATTCTTTGCATGCTAACAGAAGTAAAGAAGAAGTGGATTTGAGCATCATCAGATTGCTGGCCAAAATGCCAACTTTTGCAGCTTGGGCTTACAAAAACGAAATGGGGCATCCGGTTAATTATCCGGACAACACCTTGGACTATTGCTCGAATTTCCTGAAAATGATGTTTGCACTTCCTGCTGAAAAGTTTGAAGTGGACCCAATTGTGGCATCTGCATTGGACAAACTTCTAATCTTGCACGCTGACCATGAGCAAAACTGCTCTACTTCTACCGTTCGAATAGTTGGTTCTTCTCAGGCTTCCATCTATGCTTCCATCTCTGCAGGAATCAATGCCCTTTGGGGACCTTTACACGGTGGTGCCAACCAATCGGTAATCGAGATGCTCGAAGCAATCAAAGCTGACGGTGGAGATGCTAAAAAGTACCTAGACAAAGCAAAGGATAAAAATGATCCTTTCCGACTAATGGGTTTTGGACATCGGGTTTATAAGAACTTCGATCCAAGAGCTAAAATCATCAAAAAAGCTGCAGATGACGTCTTGGCCAAATTGGGCGTTAAAGACCCAATTTTGCAAATCGCAAAAGAGCTGGAACATGCTGCATTAAATGATCAATACTTTATTGACAGAAAACTTTATCCAAACGTGGATTTCTATTCCGGTATTATCTACCGAGCATTGGGAATACCCACCGACATGTTTACGGTGATGTTTGCATTGGGCCGACTTCCAGGCTGGATTGCTCAGTGGAAAGAAATGCGTGAAAACAACGAGCCTATCGGTCGTCCGAGACAAGTCTATGTAGGAGCAAACGAACGCGACTATGTAAGCATGAATAAGCGCTAACTAATCGATTTGACAAATATCAAAATGCCATCCTACCAGATGGCTTTTTTTATTCAAAATAGCTCTTAATCGACTTTAAAGTATCAAATTTGGAAACTCAAACTGACTAAACCAGTTTTCTATGAAACCAACTACACTCGAGGAGGCGATAGCGCTAACTCAAAAATTTACTTCAAAGCCAAGTAATGAAGAATTGTTAAAACTTTATGGATTGTACAAACAAGCTACAGAAGGAGATAACGAATCGGAAAGACCCGGTGGATTTGACTTTAAAGCTGCAGCAAAATATAACAGTTGGTTAGGCTTTAAAGGGAAAAGTAAATCAGAGGCAACAGCACTCTATTTGGAATTGGTTGAAAAACTAGCCGAAAAATACATTTGATCCTCAGGGCCCAAGTCTATGCTTGGGCTTTTTTTCTCCCAAAGTATCCCGCAAAAATACTTCCCAAGATCAACTGCTGAATGTGATAAAGCATCAGCGGAAGAAGAACCAAACCAAGCACCGCCGCATCTGGGAAGATTACTTTTCCGATGACTACACCGTGTACAAGAGATTTTTTGGAGCCGCAAAAAAGGGTGGTTATCCTGTCCTGCATGGAAAATCCCAAAATCTTTGAAATCACTTCAAGAATTACCCAGATCAATATAAAAATCCCAAGCATCGTGGCCGCTATGATCAGCAACTCGGAAATCCGATAGGCCGAAAACAGCCTTTGTGAAAATGACTCAGAAAAGGAAGTGAAGACAATAATCATAATCACAAGCTGATCTACATACTTAAGTTTTGGCAAAGCGGATTTAATCTTTGGAAATAGCCAACCATGAGCCAAAATTCCAAGGAATACAGGAAGAATAACTTTAAGCGTCAGCTCTCCTAGGCTTGCCCAAAAATCAATTTCACCGTCTGCCCCTGCTCCTAAAATCCCCATCCAAGCGGGAGTCAAAATTACCCCTAGAAGACTGGAAATACTTGCATTGAAAATAGCAGCGGGCAAATTTCCACCTGCTATCGAAACCATCACCACCGAAGCGCTGACTGTGGAAGGTAAAACTGAAAGATAGGTGATCCCCAATCTGAAATCCGGATCAACCCAAGGCATAATTTGCAGCAGCAAAAAAACAATGGCCGGAAAAATCAAAAAGGTCGATAGCTGAATAAGGAGATGGAGCTTCCAGTTGGAAAGCCCTGATAAAAGCTGCTTTGGATCAAGTTTTACTCCATAAAAAAAGAAAACGAAGGCAATTCCAATGTTGATGACCGGATTCCAGGGAAGTCCGGATTCCTCGGACCCCAGTTCGGGCAAGAGTGCCGCCAATCCGATGGCTACAAAAAGGCCCAATAAAAACCCGTTGATCCCCACTCGTTGAAGGGTTTGAATCAATTTGGCAATCATGTGCTCATCAGCCGTTTGAAATTATCACATAGGATAGCAGTGGCAATCGCCACATTGAGCGATTCTGCCTGTCCAAATCCGGGGATTGTCACCTTTTGAGTTACTTTTTTCTCCAGTTCTGCTGAAATCCCATTGGCTTCATTTCCCATGAGAAGAATCCCGGGCTCAGGTTTTGCCATCTGATGAATATTTGATCCGTTCAAAAAAGCCCCATAGACAGGTAAGTTCCAGCGGTCCAGCACTTCCTCCAGATTTCCGTAAAAAAACTGAATTCTTGTGAAGGAGCCCATCGTAGCCTGTATGACTTTTGGATTATAAAATTCCGCAGTTTGGGAAGAAAACACCAGCTTATTGATCCCATACCAATCTGCCACTCTGATGATTGTCCCGAGGTTTCCCGGATCACGGACATCGTCCAAAGCAATGATTAAATCGGATGTTTTGGGTTCAAAAGCAGTATTTGCTTTCATGTTTACTACAGCAAGGGCTGAATCATTGGACTGATACTGACCCAATTGCTCCAATTGATTTTGCGTAACTTGTATCAGTTGACCTGAATAGGATTTGAGCACTTCTGAATGCTTTTTCCCAAAAGATTCAGTAACCAAAAGCAGTTCAATCAGAAAATCAGAATGGAGAACTTCCAAAACACTTTTTTCACCTTCGACAAAGAACTGTCCGTTCTCTGTTCGGTATTTTTTTTGATGTAAGGATTTAATAAACTTAACTGTATTTTTGCTCAGCATTCCTTCAGCATATTCCGATTTGAAATCCTCCAAATATATACTTTTTATAGCGCTTCTTGGGATATGCTTGAGTTGCTCACTGACCAAAGATCTCAAAGATGGGCAATATGCTGTCTATGAATCAGAGATCGAAGGAATAGAAAAATCTGACAAGGAGGCCCTGTATGGGCTACTCGAACAAGAGCCAAATACCCGATTTCTGGGTACTTCCCCCGGAGTCACTATCTATCGAATCGGGAAAAATTTCTACGATAGCGCTAAAGTTGTCACTAACCGAGAGGAGGCAAGAGCAGAGCTTTCGGTAATAAGACTTTCCTTAGACACCCTTCCCAATAATAAAAAATTACGGAAGCGCGCAGAAAAGTTGGCGTCCAGAATCGAAAGCCTGAACAAAAAAATCGAGTTTGGAAATGCATTGATGCGAACTGGAAATCCTTTGGTGATTTTGGACTCTGCCAAGACAGAGACCACGGTCAATAATCTCAAGGGTTACCTTGCAAATCATGGGTTTTTCGATTCCTCCGTTGATTTTGAAGTTGAAGCCAAAAACAGGAAAGCATACGTCAATTACCAGATCAACGAGAAAAGCCCATACATCCTGGATTCCATCTATACCCGTTCGGAAAACCCGGGGATCATCAACCTACTCAACTCAACGACCAAGAGTTCTCTCCTCAAAAAAGGAGAGAATTACAATCAGAATAATATTACCGGGGAACGAAACCGCATAGAGGAACTGCTGAAAAACAATGGATATTACATGTTTTCCAAGTCCTATATCAATTACATCGCCTATAAAGACACCGCAGCAAAAACAATCAAGCTTGAGCAGGTGATCCAAAAACCCACCTTCTCGGACATCCATGAAATTTACACCATTGATTCGATCACATTCACTATCAATCCTCCTACCAATGAATTTGCAGATAGACGGATCAGACAGAAATTTAGGGGTATAAACTTTTCGTTCTTTCAGGACAGGTACTCTGCGAATGTGCTGGCCTCAAGGATTTTTTTCAGGAATGGACAGGCTTATAGTAGGACTTCAGCCATTGAAACTCAGCGTCAGCTGAGCAATTTGGACCTTTTCCGATTTGTCAATATTTCCTTTGACACAGTAGGCACTTCTCTTACTGCCAATATTTTTACCCAACCTAATCAGAAATATCAACTCACTAATCAGGTGGGTATGACAATCACAGAACAGCTGCCCGGACCCTTCTTCAGTACCGCCCTGAGAAACAGGAATTTCTTTCGGGCAGGAGAAATTTTGGAATTCAACTTTCGGGCAGGGCTCGAAGGAGTGGCATCTGCGACAGGCCAAGGAGTCTACCAAAGCTCCGAACTCAGTGCCGGAGTGACCTTGATCTTTCCTCGATTTCTAATCCCTTTTGCCCCGAATTCTCTTCAAAAATTTGGTCGATACAACCCTAATACCCGAGTTAGACTGAGTTACAACTATACCAATCGTCCAGAATACACCCGAAATTCGGTCAATGGACTACTTTCTTATACTTGGGCCACTTCTAATAATCGAATACTTTACACACTCAATGCAGCTGATCTCAGCTATATCCGGACTCCAAAAATCCAGCAGGAATTTTTAACTATACTTACCAACCTTCAGGACAACGGAAACAACCTTATTTGGTCTTTCCTGCCTTCTTTTATCAGCAGCTTATCTGGTCAGACCATCATTAATTTCAACAAGTATGGAAACTTCAATTCCAATAAGGCTTCACTCCTTCGACTGTTTGCTGAAAGCGGTGGTACCACTTTGAATTTTTTGGAAACCAAAAGCAACAGTGAGCCTGGGATTGAATTTGCGAATTTCCAATGGCTAAAAGCCCAAGTAGATTTCCGAAGATATTACCCTGTCAACAAAAAACAGACTTTTGCTTATCGGTTTAATTTAGGATGGGCTAGTCCATACGGCGTAAGCGCGGGGATTTTACCCTATGAAAAATATTTCTTCGCAGGAGGTGGGACAAGTATCCGGGCTTGGCAAGCCCGAAGATTGGGACCTGGAAGTTCGGTTCCCGCTACAGGAAAAGGTGGAGAATATGACTACACCAACGAGCAACCGGCAGAAATGATCCTTGAAACAATGCTGGAGTATCGTAGAAATCTGTTTGGTTACTTTGACATGGCACTCTTCATAGATGCCGGAAACAGCTGGGTGATCGGCTATGATGCTGCCCGACCAGGAGCAGACTTTCGATACGATCGTTTTTATAAGGAATTGGCTGTGGGTACGGGTCTTGGTTTGAGAATGGATTTTGAATTTTTGATCATTCGACTCGATCTTGCTACCAAAGCCATTGACCCCGCCAAACCAATGGGAGAACGTTGGGTCTTTGACAATGTCAATTTCCGGCGACCATTTGGTGTCCGGGGACAAACAGTACTTAATTTTGGGATAGGATATCCTTTTTAACATAAGAATGAGTAGAAAAACAAAAGCCGAAATCGCTGAAATCTACAGCCAAATGCAGGACCACATCTGTGCAGGATTGGAACTGGGTGATGGAAAGGGGAAATTTATAGAAGACCGCTGGGAACGGGAAGATGGTGGAGGCGGAAGAACGCGGATTTTTCAAAATGGTGCGATCATCGAAAAAGGAGGAGTGGCTTTTTCAGCTGTCCACGGGCCCACTCCTGAAAAAATCCTTCAAAAATTGGGCTTGGAAAAAGCAGATTTTTTCGCAACCGGAGTTTCGATCGTCTTACACCCATTCAGTCCGATGGTCCCGATTATTCACATGAACATTCGATATTTTGAAATGGAAAATGGAGTACATTGGTTTGGTGGAGGCATCGACCTGACACCTCACTACGTGGTCCCACAGGACGCAAAATATTTCCATCAGGAAGTAAAAAAAGTATGTGATCAGTTTGATCAGGATTACTATTCCAAATTCAAAGCTTGGGCTGATGATTATTTCTTCGTCCAACACCGAAACGAAACCCGAGGCATCGGTGGAATCTTCTACGATCGACTTAGTGCTAAATCTGATGATCACTTCCAGCAAATCCTTGACTTCAGTCTGGAAATAGGAAGGCTATTTCCACGAGTCTATACTTATTTCATGCAGAAAAACTCCAAAATCCCCTTTGGCCCTGCCGAAAAAGCCTGGCAAAACCTCCGTAGAGGAAGGTACGTCGAATTCAATTTGGTCTGGGATGCAGGCACTAAGTTTGGACTTGACACCAATGGCCGCACCGAAAGTATCCTGATGAGTATGCCCCCCCAAGCCGAATGGACCTATATGCATGAACCCAAAGCCGGAAGTGCGGAGGAATTCACCCTGAATCATCTGAAAAAAGACATCGATTGGTTAACTTTTGACTAATGATCGAGACGCTTAAAAAATGGGATGAGGAATTATTTCTTTGGCTCAATTCTTTTCATACGGATTGGCTGGATCCGATCGTATTTCAGATGACTGAAACCATCACCTGGATCCCCCTTTATGCCTTATTGATTTTTGTGATATTCAAACTCGACCGCCCCAATGCCTGGTGGATATTAGGTGGAGTGGCGCTGACGATATTGGCTGCTGATCAATTCACCTCCGGATTCCTAAAACCTCTTATGGAACGCTTGAGGCCTTGTCACGACCCTCGATGGGAAGGGCTAATGCACAATTACGGGCGCTGTGGAGGATTGTATGGGTTCGTTTCCTCACATGCTGCCAATACATTTGGACTTGCTGTTTTTCTAAACAGGAAACTGAAAGGAAAAACAAAACAATTGCGCTGGCTCTATTTATATGCCATAGTCGTCAGCTATACGCGCATATATCTTGGAGTTCATTACCCATTTGACATTCTATTGGGCGCTGCCATTGGAACTGCCGTAGCCTGGATATCTTGGTTCTTTATTGTCTTTGTCAAGCGGGAATTGATCAGACAGGCATTGAAATAATCCAACGAAACTCCATGGTCAACAAGACAGAATTAGATGGCTTTTTGAATTTTCTGCAAAAAATCCAATCCTTTTCCCCGGAAGCTGTAGATTCGATAGTGGGACTCTGTTCCTTAATTTCTATCCGAAAAAATCAGAATCTACAGGAAATCGGGCAAAAATGCCGAACGATTTACTTTGTCAAGGAAGGATTGGCGAGGATATTCTATCTCAAAGACGGAAATGAAGTCACGGAATATTTTGCCTTTGAAAATGATCTGATTATCAGGGCTGAAAGTCTTTTTACCGGAAAGCCAAGTAAAAAAGCGATTCAGGCACTGGAAAATACAGTCTTTATTGGTATTCCTTCTGACGCTCTTTTTGAACTTTTTGATACCAAACCGGAAATCGAACGATTATTTCGAAAAATCATAGAGCAGGCTTACGTTGCTACGGTTCTTCGAATGGAAGCCATCCAATTTCATGCTGCAGAGGAAAGGTATGCGCTTCTGCTCAGCGAAAAACCGAATCTCATCCAACAGATTCCATTAAAGCATATTGCCTCTTATCTAGGCATCACCCAAGTGAGCCTTTCCAGAATAAGAGCCTCAATCCGTTGATTATTTAACATTTGTAAAAGGATAAGGAATTTGACGGCAGGACCTTTGTCCTGTGAAAAATCCAGCCCCTCAAGTTGTTTTAGGATTACGCCAAAACTGGAAGCAATTTTCGATTTTGGTGGTCATCAATGCCTTTGTGGGTGCAATGATAGGCTTGGAACGTGCCATTTTTCCTCAATTTGCCATTGAGATTTTTGGCCTTGAATCCAAAGTAGCGATCCTTTCTTTTATCACCGCTTTCGGAATTAGTAAATCCGCTGCCAACTATTTCTCCGGAAAGCTCGCCAATCAATTTGGACGGAAAAACTTACTTATTCTGGGCTGGATTTTAGCTTTGCCAGTTCCGCTTATTTTGGCATTCACCGGCAGCTGGAATTGGGTAATCGCATCAAACGTCCTTCTCGGAATCAGTCAGGGACTGACTTGGAGTAGTACGGTAGTAATGAAAATCGATTTAGTCGGCGAAAAAGACCGTGGATTTGCCATGGGACTGAATGAATTTGCAGGCTATTTTGCAGTAGGCATATTTGCCTTTATCAGTGGCTTCCTTGCCCAAAAGTATGGTATCCGGCCCTATCCGTTCCTCTTGGGAGAACTCATCGCAATCATGGGGCTATTGCTTACAATTTTCCTCGTCAAAGACACCCGGAAACATGTGGAAATGGAATCTAAAGGTCACGCCCAGGTTTCGACTAAGGGGATATTTTGGGAGACCACTTTCCGAAACAAAACCTTAAGCGCTATCACTCAAGCAGGTTTGGTCAATAACCTGAATGACGGTATGATATGGGGATTGCTTCCTGTATTACTGATGTCGCTGAGGTTTGAGTTAGAAGAAGTGGGACTTATTGCCGCAATTTATCCTACAGTTTGGGGGATTAGTCAACTCTTCACCGGGAAAATGGCTGATATTTTCCCAAAGAAAACCCTGCTCTTCTGGGGAATGCTTGCACAGGGGATTGCGATCCTTTTCCTCCCGCTAGCCGAATCCTATCCCATGCTTTTAATGGTCTCTGTGAGCTTGGGAATTGGCACTGCTGTAGTTTATCCCACATTTCTTGCTGCTATTGCCGAAGCCACTCATCCCCATCAACGCGCAGAAAGCATCGGCACCTTTCGCCTTTGGAGGGATTTGGGATATGCAATTGGAGCAATTTTATCCGGCATTACAGCGGATCTATTTGGTATACCTATTGCGATTGTGACAATAGGTTTGATTACCATTGGATCCTCTCTGGTCATTCAATTCAGAATGCCTAAAAAAATCAAATTCGGAAATCGATTAAATTAATTTCTTAAATTACAAGCTGTTAAAAAAACCAACCCTAAAACTCAATCGGAAATGAAAAAAGTAAAATCAATTCTTACCCTTGCCTTGGCACTTGGATTTGTAGCTTCAATTGCCTTCACTTCATGTGGTGGCAAGAAAGACAGTGCCGAAGTGACTGTCGAACAAACTGAAGGTGAACACCCGGCAGAAGGAGGAGAACATCCTGCTGACAGCACGGAGCATCCTGCCGATAGCACCGGTAACTAAAATCGAACAACACCCTAAAAAAGAAAGGCTACCAATTGGCAGCCTTTCTTTTTTAGATCCATTCCCGCTAGCGATTAAGAATCAGCCTTTCGCTGAAAACTAAAAGTGGATTGAGCCTTCACTTCTTTTCCGTCGATTTCCAAATAAGGATATGCCAGAAAGTTAATCGGCCCTGATGCGGGTCCGGGACTGACTTGCAAGTCACGGCCACGACTCAATTCGATACGGTTGGCAGGATGTCGTCCAAAATAATAAGTTGCCAAAGCGGTGTATTTATTGGCTTCGCTGATGTCCACCGGCCACCACTTGCCATCGGCATAAAATTCTGCCCAGCAATGATACCCGTCAATTCCGCCTTCGTTTCGATCAGAGGGAATGGAGGCGCCGATTGCAAATCGGGACGGAATATCAACCGAACGTGCCAAGGAAATAAAGAAGGAATGGAATTCAGTGCAATTACCGGTCTTCGAGTCGCAGGCATAGTTGGAATCCCCACGTCCAAAATCCCCAAACTTCATGTAGCGCATGTTGTCGATAATGTAATCGTAAAGGGCACGAGCTTGAATCAAATGACTATCCCTGATTTTTGGACCCAAGGCTTCCTTGGCAATCTCTTCAAAGCGACCTCCTTTTGGCATCAAAATATTGGAAGCCAAGTAAACCTTGGGATCTGGAGTAATTCCCTCATAAGGCCCTTTTTCCTTTCGATTGACAGCGTAGCTAATCTCAATAGACTTCCCACTGTCCTCCGGACCCAATTCCAAGTAAAGGATCGTGTTGTCATTCACTTTTTCATCGAGATTTTTTGATTTACCCGAAACCTTCATCTCCAAAACCTTCACTTCCTGAAAGTCATCCGACTTTGCAATGGGAATCCACATTTTTGCCGGACCTGTCAAGGTAGGAACCTGTACTGAGTAATAAAATTCGAAGGAATCTTTCCCTTCCACTACGCCAAGGAGGCTGTTGTTTGATTGTTCTAAGGGCACGCGATACCAGGTTTTATCTTCTTTATTCTGCTTCCAACTGTAAAAAGGTTTTCCGTTCAATTTATGAACGGTGGTCTCAGTGACGGTCATAGTGCCCGGTTCCCCTTCCATAAAAAAATCCACATCATACACATCCCCACTCTCATCGACCAAGTCTACACAGGCAAAGTGGCGCTTGGGACCAAGATTGGAAAGGTACTCAGTATGTACCCGGACCAATTTCATTTTGAGGTCATGATTTTCATCTTTGACGGGAAAAATTCCGTCATTTTCGGCTGTTTTGGCAGCGATGAAATCTTTAATTCCAGCCTCGATTTCTGCGATAGGGATTTTTTTGGCTGCAACAGAACCCTCAGCTATTTTGGGTTCATGCTGACAGCTAAAAAGAAATGCACCAATCCCGAAAGTTAGAAACCATTTCAGCGTTCTATTTGTCATACCATCAATCTAATTCAGCCTCAAAGATAAAAACTCAAAGCCCAAAAAATGATCTTTTATTTAATAGGGTGAAATCAGATAAAATGGTACACTTTCCCCTTTTAAAATTCTTTCTCCCCAAACTCGCTTTTCACAAACTTCGACCTGTTTTTAGAAGAATTGAGCGTGTAAGATAAATTGAGAACAATTACGTCCACTTCATAGATATAATTTGTTGTCGTGAAAAACTCCCCCCTTCTAAAGGTTGTTATTCGTTGCTCATTGCTTTTCAAAAGCCCCATATCGATATTTTGCCATAACAGATTTGCAGTCAACCGACTGTCGAGCCATGATTTCTTGATGGATAAATTTGGACTGTAAAATCGACCATCTTCCCCTTGAGCAGTCACTCGCTTGGAAAGGTAATTGAACGAAGCCTGAATACTGACAATACGAGAAATATCAAAACTTGAAGTTAGATTGAACGAGTAAACCCAGGAGGAATTATTTATAGGCCTCCCATCGAATTCTCCCTTTATCGCGTAATAATACCCGTTGAATCCTGCAAAAAACTTCCACCAATTCGCGGGGTAGAGCTCTGCTCCCACATCAATACCGGTAGATTTTCCAATACCAACATTGGAATAAATTCGGTTAAGAATGGTGTCATTGTAAACGGTATTCACCCTGTTGACTAAGTTTTTAACTCTTGAGTGATAGCCCGTAAGATAGAAGCTGTTGTCTTTCCGGTTTTTCACCAAACCCACTTCTATTTGATTAATAAATTCAGGGAGGAGATTGGGATCACCTTGTTCGAGGGTTTCACTATGCTCCCGCTCTGGAAACGGATTCATTTTGAAAGTAGTGGTCCGCTCTACCCGTTGACTGAAATTAGCCTTCAACTGCAGTTCTTCATTGACTTGATAGCCCAGATTGGCGCTAGCGAAGGGTCGGATGAAATCATATACATATAAGGTATCCACTGTTCCAGCTTTGTCTTGAAGCTGGAAATTCCTATCCATCATTTCCACCCGTAATCCTGCTCCATAGGTAAGCTTTTTCAGACTTTTGTCTAACTGAAGGTATCCAGAGTGGATCGAACGACGAAGATCAACATTGCTAGAAAACTCGGGGATGAGCTCAAAAATTCCGGTTTCATTGTTTCTACGCTCGTAAATAAAATTTCCTCTGTGATCCAATTTCCGATACTGATACCCCATCAAAAATTGTCCAATTAAAAGTGGTTTAAAACTATAATCGAGATTAACTCTCCAACCATTTAGCGGATTGTCATTTGTATTGTATTCGTCTTGAAGTACCTCATTCAAGTCAGGAAAACCAAGATTTCGGTTGATCGTCGGTCCACCGAGCATGGTATATTCATAAAGGAAGGAGGTGCTTATTTTTGAAGAATTTCCAAATTGGTGGGAATAATCCAAACTTCCCAGAATGAAATCACCGCGGCGATTTTGCTCGTTGGCATTGAAATACTGCAAGGAATAAAGTCGCAAACCATTTAATTCGGCGCGATTGTCAAAGTACAAAATATCTGCAGTACGAACTTTGTCCCTTACCCCTCCAAAGAAACCCAAACTGAAGGAATTGTTAGCGTCAGGATTGAACCCTAAGGTAAATCTTCCTGAGTAGTTCAATTCATCTGTACTGCGTTCCCCCGCAGAAGGGAAATAGGTAGTCGTGTCCCCGCTGACAGTAAAGACCTCTCCTATTCTTCTTCCAGAAAGATCATTTCGCTGATAACTTGCCCCTAGAGATAAATCCCACTTTCCTTTTATGTAATTAAGGTTAAAATCCGCCCCATATCGTTTTGGCGAGCCCGCATTATCATAATTCTCAATGGACGGAGATCCCAACCTGGAATTGATTTGGAGGTAAAGTCCGTCTGTACTTCCTTTTTTAGTAGTGATATTGATCATGCCGGCCTTGCCCTCCGAGTCGTATCGGGCAGATGGAGAGGAGATCCATTCTACCTTTTCGATACCATTAGCTGGCAACTGTCCTAATATCATCATTGGATCACCCTGAACGGGTTTCCCATTAAGCATGACCACAAATCCCGTCGATCCTCTGATTGAAAGTTGCCCTTCGCCATTGATACTAATTCCAGGTAAATTTTTGAGAATATCTGAAGCACTCCCCCCCTGAGCAGCTTCAAAGTTTTCTGCAGAATAACTCTGCTTATCCAATCTAAAATCGGAAGTAATCTTTTGTCCTTGAATTTCCACTCCTTCAAGCTGCTGTTGATCAGGCTTTAATACAAAAGTCCCGAAGTCACGCTTTTCGTTTTTTGTGAAATTAAACGGAGGACTATTAAATGTGCGATAACCTATAAAACTGATTTTTAAAAAATAAGATCCCTGGGCTACATTTTTGATCAAAAATCTACCAAATACATCTGTGATGCTGCCTTCCACGAGTGAACTATCCATGGATTGATATAAGGCTACACTCGCAAACTCCAACTCAGTTTGTCCAAGCTCATCCACCACTTTACCCTTGATTTCACTTTGACTATAAACCCAAGATGGGAAAGTAAAAAAGATACCCAATATTAAAATCAACCTCATGCTTTCAAATTTTGAATAAGGTATCAATTAAACGGTTTTCACAACATCACTTTTCCATGAATGAAATGAATCCCTGACAGATAGTTCCTCACGATAATTACTAAGTCTGATGATCCACTTCTTGGCTAGTAGTTAAAAATGGCTCGACAGTTTGAGAAAAAAAGATTTTAATTGCATGCTTGGAAGTCAAAAAATCAGAGAAAAAAGGCGGATTCGAAGTTTGTTTGAAGTACTCTGATCAAAAAAACTCTCAAGCAAATACAATTTTACACCTGCTGGAAATTTTGAGCCTCCAATTATAGACCCTTTACAAGCGAAATGGACATTCTAATCATTTCATTAGCGGCATTTTTAACTGCTATCCTCACCTTCTTTTCGGGCTTTGGATTGGGTACAATTCTTACCCCCGTATTCGTTATCTTTTTCCCGATTGATCTGGCAATTGCGCTGACCGGTGTAGTCCATTTCTTCAATAATATTTTTAAGCTCTTTCTGGTAGGGAGAGATGCTGATAAGTCAATCTTGATCCGATTTGGAATTCCGGCAATCTTCGCTGCATTTTTCGGCGCTTGGATTCTGCTTCAAATTACAGACCTCCAGCCCCTTTTCTCTTATCAACTTTTTAATACTGCCTTTGAAGTCACTCCGATCAAGTTGATCATTTCTCTTCTTTTGATCCTCTTTGCGTTAATGGATTTGATCCCACTTTTTGAGCGAATTCGAATTGAGAAAAGGCACATGCCATTTGGAGGAATCCTGAGCGGTTTTTTTGGCGGACTTTCCGGCCATCAGGGTGCTCTTCGCGCGGCTTTTTTGATCAAAGCCGGACTGACCAAAGAAGCATTTATTGGCACCTCAGTGGTTATCGGTACGCTCATTGACTTTTCCAGACTGGCAGTCTATTCCACCCGGTTTTTGGAATCAGGACTGATCGATAATTTACCTCTTGTGGCAATCGCTACCTTCTCCGCTATTTTGGGAGCTTTTTTGGGTAATAAACTCCTGAAAAAAGTCACCCTGAAATTCCTTCAACAATTCATTGCCATACTACTGATTCTGATTTCAATTGCCTTGGGGGCAGGCTGGATCTAACTAGTGCTGATTTGACTTTTTACAAAACCATCTCAATCCTTCTTGTTTAATAAATCAACTCCCTCCTCCATCATCAGTTCAAGCCAAGTCCTTTTCCAATTCCTCCAATGTCTTCCCCTTAGTTTCGGGTAAAATCCACCAGATCACCATAAATCCAACCGCACAGATCACCCCGTACAACCAGAAATTATTGGCCCACCCCAAGTTCTCCTTGATGGCAGGAAAAGAGTAAGTCAATGTAAAATTCCCGACCCAGTGGGCCAGTGCTCCGATGGAAATTGCCGCTCCCCGGATTCGGTTCGGGAAAATCTCCGACAGCAATACCCAAAGCAAGGGGGCCAAAGAAATGGAATAAAACATCACATTCAACAGGACCAAGACGACCACGGAAGTACCTCCCAAATCTGCATAAAACGAATAGCCCAACCCCGCATACAGCAGGGTCATCGCCGCAAGGCAAACCAGCAGAATCGATTTCCTCCCGTACCGATCCACCGTGGCAAAGGTTACAAAAATCGAAGCTACCATCACCCCTCCAATCACGACAATATTGAGCATCATCTGCTTCAGGGTAAATCCCGCAGCTGTGAAAATATCAGCGGCATAATAGATGACCACATTGATACCGCTCCATTGTTGCAGAAATGCAAGAAAAATCCCGATTCCCAAAAGCTTCAAAACGTTCCTCTGAAGCAATTCCCTGAAATTGACAGCACCCAAATCTTCTTCCTTGAGAGTTGACAGTGTTTCGTTCAGTGAGTCTTTGGCATACTCCTTTCCTCCGATTTTTGTCAAAACTTCCATCGCTCTCTTCTGCTGCTTATTTTTAATCAACCAGCGGGTACTTTCAGGCACAAAAAACATCAGGATAAAGAAAAGCAAAGCGGGTACTACTTCTGCCCCAAACATCCAGCGCCAGCCCTCCTGCCCACTCCAACTTGCAGCGATGGCTGTGAAATCCGCATCTTCAGCCAAGGCAGTATCCAACAGGGAAATCTGCCAGTTGGCGATCTGTGCGAGCAAAACACCAATCATAACGAGGAATTGGTTGATCGTCACCAAGCGACCCCGCCTCTCGGGTGGAGCCAGTTCGGAAATGTAAAGTGGAGAAAGATTCAGCGCGATGCCCATTGCAATTCCTCCCAAAATTCGATAGCAGTTGAACCACCAGAAGGTATCGGCTAAGGCTGTCCCGATTGCTGAAAGTGAAAACAGAAAACCGGAGAAAATAAGCAGGCGCTTTCGGCCGAGTTTGTCGCTTAACAGGATACAAAGTATTGCCCCAACCATACAACCAACCAGTGCAGAACTCGTCCCCCAACCTTGATCGGCAACGGATGTGATGTTAAAAAACGGTTCGTAGAAAGGTTTGGCACCTCCGATCACTACCCAATCATATCCAAATAAAAATCCGCCCAAGGCCGCTGTCATGCTGATCAGCCAGATGTAGGTTTGGTTGTAAGGATAGTTTGGAGCCATGGGAGATAGGTGAAGCGGTCGGTGAGGACACCGACCACAGATAAGGATTGAAAATGGATCCCAAAAAATACCTGAAATTCTGAAGGAAGCAATCCTGCTTTGGAAATTTTATGCAATGAGATGATGGTGATTTGCCTCCAGCTTTAGCTGGGTACTGAATCATGACCACGGAGTAGTCAAACCTCTCAATACCGCGTCCGCCGTGGCGGAGCCCTAGGTGAAACCTAGGGAAAAAAGAACATAAGAAAAGAGTTGAACAACCCCGAAGGGTGTTGAACTTGGAAGGAAAAGGAATTACAAATTCCTAAGGATATGAAAGCAGGACAATGCGTAAAGAAATGATTCGCTGCGACGAATCATTTTAGCATTGGGCCAGATTGCAGGGTAGCCAATCTACGCTTAAGCGGCAACGGCACCTCAAAGCAGAATGACATAGACTACACCGAGGGGGGAAAGTGGAAATACAAATTCCTTAGGATATTAGGGTGTAATTCCAAATTAAACCCAGTTTCCATAGAACATCAAAGCTGAAAGCACCTAGACTACGCCGAGTGGGGATTTTGGCTAAAAAAAGGATAAAATGAATTACGGAAATTTGGATGATTATGACAATTGGTTTTAGGATTAGTTCGACACCCTTCGGGGTCGTGGGGATGGTCGTGTCATTTGTTTTCCACGGGTTTCACCCGCGGCTATTCATAAGTTTGACCCCTTATCAGGGGTCGGAAATCTGAATAAGAGATG
>NZ_JAUXYL010000009.1 GCF_030694375.1 Algoriphagus sp. | reverse complement strand
GGGCGCAAAATTCACAAGAAATTCACGCCCTCGATGGGAGGAATTAGTTTTGTGGTCGCCACCTTCGTCACCCTTGCGATTTGGGGATGGCAGTTTCCACTTCCTGATATTCGATTTCTTCTTGGTGCTATTGCCTTGATGTTTATTGTGGGACTCCGGGATGACATGGTCGAACTGAAAGCCAAACATAAATTGGCGGGTCAGTTTGTTGCTGTCTTAATTGTGGTTGTGGCCGGAGATATTCGGATCAAAGATTTTCATGGTTTCATAGGAGTACATGAGCTCCCGCTACTGATCAGCTATGGGTTTACTTCTTTTGTACTTTTAGCCTTGACCAATGCCTTTAATTTAATTGATGGATTAGATGGACTTGCAGGTACGGTGGCAGCCATTTCCTTAAGCATCTTGGGAGGATGGTTTTATATCCAAGGTCTTGAAAGTTATGCCGTCCTTAGCTTTTCATTGCTCGGTGGTGTACTTGCATTTATGATCTTCAATTGGCACCCTGCTAAAATTTTTATGGGTGATACAGGCTCTCTTACCCTTGGCTTTGGATTGGGCAGTTTGATCGTCGCCTTCATGGAAAATAATGCAGCATTACCCGCAGACGCATTCCTTAAAATTCAGCCTTCATTCACTGCAGGAATTGTACTGATGATCTATCCGCTTTATGATATGGCAAGAGTTTTTGCTAAAAGGCTTGCCCAAGGAAAGCATCCGATGACAGCAGATAAAAGCCATATTCACCATTTTATGATAAGAATGGGGATGAAGCATAATGAAGTTGCTTTAACCTTGGGTTTACTGCAATTAAGTCTAATTTTATTGGTATTTATTTTGGGAGATTTTTCGGATAATATTATCCTTCCTGTGTTGGCAGCTATTGTCCTTGCCCTTGGTTTTAGACTTGACAAAGTGACTGTAAAATATGTCAAAAGACATTCACTTAACACTCCAAGGATTTTGGAAATCAAGCCTTTGACTTCTACCCAAAAAAGTAAAGTTAAATTGGACAAAGAAATGTTGAATCCTGAAGAGATGAATTTGAATTAGTAATTATAGACAGTAAAATAGTAAGAGAGGCTCCATTGGAGCCTTTTTAGTTTTAAAAATGAATTTTCTGGTTTGGTTTTTGTCCTTTAAGTTGTAAGTTTAACAGCATCAATTCTTATTATTTGATTTATGCCCTATTTGATTCCACTTTCCGCTCCCGTATTTGATGGAAATGAAAGGGTATATATTGAAGAGGCCATGAGCTCGGGACAATTGGCTACAAATGGGTCCTTTATAAATAAGTTTGAAAATAAATTTTCAAAAAAAATTAGAACCCATCAGGCAGTTGCACTCAACTCAGGCACTTCTGCTTTACATCTCGGACTGGTGATTTTGGGAGTCGGTCCCGGAGATGAGGTCATTTGCCAATCCTTTACTTTTTGTGCTTCAGCCAATCCAATCGTATACCTTGGTGCCTCTCCAATTTTTGTCGATAGTGAGGAAGATACATGGAACATGTCGCCAGAACTTCTTGAAGATGCAATTTTGAGTAGAATATCCTTGGGGAGAAAGCCCAAAGCTATTATTGTCGTTCATCTATTTGGCATGCCGGCCAAAATGAAAGAAATAATGGAGATTTCCGAAAAATATAAGATCCCAGTCTTGGAAGATGCTGCTGAAGCTGTCGGTAGCACCTACAAAGAATTAAGTTGTGGTTCGTTTGGTAAAATCGGCGTATTTTCCTTCAATGGAAATAAAATCATCACCTCAGGCGGTGGCGGGGCTTTGATTTCTGATGAAGTCACCATTATTGAAAGAGCGAAATATCTATCCACCCAAGCCAGAGAAGACTTGCCCTATTATCAGCATCTGGAGATTGGATACAATTATAGAATGAATAATATGGCCGCAGCAGTAGGCCTTGCCCAACTCGAGAAACTCGATGCTTGTGTGGAAAAGCGACGGTTAATTAACGAAAGGTATAGAATTCTCTTTGAGGACCTTCCAGGAATAAGTTTTCAATCAGAGTCGGAGGAATCTAAGTCTAATTTTTGGTTGACCACAATTTTGATTGACGATAAACAAACCGGATTTTCAAATGACCGACTTCGGATTTTGTTGTTTAAAAATGGAATTGAGACTAGGTTTTTGTGGAAACCCCTCCATCTTCAGCCTGCCTACCGCGGGGTGCCGTTTTATGGAGGTCATGTTGCTGAAAAGTTATTTCTGCGCGGTTTGTGCCTCCCAAGTTCGATTACGCTGACCTATGAAGATCAAAAGAAAATTGTGGGAGTTATAGAAAATGAATTGACCAAAATTTCCTAGTGTGAATTACCCACATTTTTGGAAGAGAATTCTAGATGTAATTCTTGCCTCTTTAATGTTACTTATTCTTCTTCCATTCTTTTTGACGCTGCTAGTTCTACTCGCACTACATTTTAAAGGGAATCCTTTCTTTTTTCAAGATCGACCCGGAAGAAATGCTGCACTTTTTAAAATAATGAAGTTTAAAACTATGGCAGATTCCAAAAATCAATTTGGAGATTTACTTTCAGATGAACTTAGAATTACCAATTTCGGCAAAATGGTTCGTAAAACTTCATTGGATGAAATCCCTCAATTAATCAATGTCTTGAAAGGAGAAATGAGCCTAGTTGGGCCTCGACCATTGCTGAAAGAGTACTTGACTTTATATAATTCTACACAGGCAAAAAGACATCAGGTGAGACCCGGTGTGACAGGTTGGGCCCAAATCAACGGAAGAAATGCGATTACATGGGAAAAAAAATTTGAATACGATATCTGGTATGTACAACATGTTTCCCTTGGTTTGGATTTAAAAATACTTTTTCAAACTCTCTGGAATGTATTCAGGGGAAAAGGTGTGAGCCAACATGGACATGTCACGGTTGGAAAATTCACTGGTACTAAATAGTCCTTTTCCCAACTTATTTAATTCAAAAAAAACCAATAACCTCTTTTGCTTCGTAGTTTAACTTTCTTTAGGGGTTGGTTTTAGATAAATCTTCAATACAATTGGCTGAAAATTACAGAATAACCTAAAAAAAAAAAATGAAAATGAATAAATAAAAAAAATCTGCTTACTTTGCAATAATATTTTGAATAAATAGTTTGAAAATTTGTATTATAACTATTTGAAAATAAATCTACTATGAATTTTTTATCCAGACTGAAGATTCTCCCAAGATGGATTATTGCTTCTCTTGATTCTCTTATTCTTTATCATTGTGCTCTTTTCGGTTACTTGGTTCGATTTAACTTTGAACTTGAACTCATCGAGCAGTATGATGCGTTTGCAGGAAGCTTCACTTTTATGATTGGAGGCCTGCTAGTTATGCAAAATACTCGAAGTTATGAGGGTATAGTAAGGCATACCGGATTTCGTGATGGCTCAAATATTTTTAAGACCGTCCTGATCAATTTTATTCTTTTCCTATTTCTTAATTTTTTCCATGGAAGCTTTCTTAATGATAAATTCCTCCTTCCTACCTCGGTTTTAATAGTTGCAAGTTTGTATCCCTCCGACGAACTGCATCTTGATGGGCTTTGCTTTATGAGCTAAAGTTGCGGGATGAAAAAGAGAAGTATCGAGACCTACTATGAGCTGTTCTACAGATGGCAGCTGTCAGGATTGAGTAAAGCCGCTTTTGCG
>NZ_JAUXYL010000008.1 GCF_030694375.1 Algoriphagus sp. | reverse complement strand
AGAGGAATTTCCCGATAGATACTCTTTGATCATTTCTTCCCGCTCAGCCCAACTCAGAGATCCTATGCTCCTTGTTCTTTTTTCTTTTTGTCGTTTCATTGTAGTTTACTTTGTGTAAACTCAATTCAGGACAAGTCAGTCCCAATAAAAATTGTGGTCCAAGGGGGAGTTGCGGCGGAATGATCTTTAAATCTGTTTAAAAAAACAATCTGAAAACTGCATTACCGTAGGCACAAGTTTGAAAACTTGCGCCAAGTTGAGCTGAGGAGCGAAGCGATTTCAAGTTGAAATATTATTTCCCAATACACTTAATGGTTTTTTTCTCTTTTGTTTCATCCCGAATACAAATCTCAATAAATTATTTCTCCGTATAATTTGATACATACCAATGGTAAGAACAAAAGATGAAGAAAAAACAATAAGAAATTTTTCAATAATCGATAAATCCCATTGAATTACAAAATATCCCACAACGACTATAACGGTTTGGTGTAGAATATAAAAAGGTAAAATCCCTTGATTAAGGTCACTCAAATAGTGGTGATTAAAATTTAAATATTTTTTTCCAAATCCGATAAATGCAAATACCCAACAAATGCTGTTCAGGTTTTTTAAAATAATTGAGAAGAAGAATTTCCAATTATAGTCTGGCATTGAAATATTGTCAAGAAAGGTTTTATTAATTAAATACAAACTCCAGCAGGTAATGGCTATCAGTAGAAATTTATGAGCATTTTTTTCAATAAATAAAATGATTTTGGGATTGACTTGCAGAATAAATCCTAAAATAAAATAGAGTGAAAATATTACGAAATCAGCCCAGTTCAGGTATTGGGGGAACAAAGGTCGCAAAAGAAACTCCAGTAAGGCAAATGGAATGATGATATACCAAAATGCATAAAATGATTGAATTAACTTATTCGTTTGTTCGCAAACTTTATTTTGGTACTTAAGCATTAAGTTGAAAAATGGGAGAAACAAAAGTGTTTGAATGAATAAATAAATCAAATACCAGATGTGGTATCCTAAATATCCAGTCCACAGCAGGTTCCAACCATAACTTTCATTAATTAAAGCACTCGGCAATAGCCTCAGAAAAGTTAGATAATTACCTTCAAATCCTGATTGCTGAATGGCCTCAAAAAATTTCTGGGGTGGAATCAAAATAATAACCCCAAAAATAAAGGGGATGATGAGCCTCTTTATTCTTCCATTTAAAAAATTCTCACTTTTGGATTTCAAGGCGAAATAAGTTCCTGTACCTGATACAAGGAAAATAATGTACATTCTCCAACTATGCATAAATTCAATGATATAGTTGATCGAAATGCTTGTTTCAGGGTTTTTTATATGCCAAGGATAGGTGTCGAACAGACGAAATGAGTGGAAAACAAATAGGAGTCCGAAGGCTATAACTCTTAGCCAGTCGATGTAGTAGAGCCGCGTAATTGTATTCATCCGGTTTTTTTTAGATTATCGGTCAAACCTACAATCAAGCAAGTGGCTATATGCCCGAAAGTGTAGGTTCGGACTACAAGTTCATTTCAATAAAGCAACATAATTCCGACTTTGAAAAGTTGGACTTAGTCAGATAAGTCAAAAGCAGATTTTTTGAATTCGGAGGGTGTTTTACCGGTGATTTGTTTGAAGACGCTATTGAAAGTTGATTTGGAATTAAATCCGCATTCAAAGGCTATTCCTATCATTGAATAATGAGCGTATTTTGGGTCAGAAAGGAGACTTTTCACTTCATTAATTCTGTATTCATTAATAAACTCGTAGAAATTCTTGCTAAATTTTTCATTAATTATTTGGGAGAGGTTATTTGGTGTGGTTTCAAGTTTGTCGGCCAGTTCTTTCAAAGTGAGACTTTCATTTAAATAGGGCTTTTCGTTATCCATAGAGTTGGTCAACCGCTGTATAAGTTTTTCCTTTTCACCATCTTTTAATGATGAATTTGCATATTTGGGTTTTAGAGATGGAGCAGTTTCAATTTGAAAAATTGGATTTTCAGTTGACAATATGGGTTTTTGTTTAATTCCATAATAACCTAAAAAATAAATTATTATAGTAAGAGCGGTATACATTAAATTATCTCCACTTTCAAAAGAAATAAAATTAAAAAAATCACTTAATAAGCCCATCAAAACAGATACAAATGAAACAAATACCATACAAATCAAAACTATTTTTAACCAATTTAAGTCTATATTTTCAGTATTCGAGTAGCTTTTCTTGATTTGTCTAAGGTGTTTTTTTAATAAAATAAGGGAAACTATAGAATAAAAAGGGATGGAAAAATTAATAAGAAATTCAGCAATGAGAAAGAAAAAGGAAGTTTGTCCCTGTGTTTCTTTTTCGTAATAAATCAACTTCTCTTGTGGGCTTAAAAAATAAAAATCATAAAATAAAAAAGTGGTTGCTAATAAAAAAGGCATAGCGTGAAGCAAAAAACTTCGAAAGGAAATTAAGCCATGTTCATTTACCAAAGATTTTGTGTAAAAGAACAAAATGGGTCCTAATATAATTGGGAAAGTATAAGTAATCCCCATCAAATGAGGGTATTCGAAAATGACCTTTCTTTGAAAGAAGTAATGTTCAATCAACACAAGACCAATTATGCTGAAGAAAAGCAAAAGCAATTTTTGGGAGAGTCTGTTCTTTCCTTTATCCAGAAGTAAAACCCCGAAAAAAAAAGCCTGAACTGCACCGAGTAAAAATATTATATCCATAAATTAGTTGTACAATTTTATTGGTGTTAGCCATCTTAATGTTTCAATGCTGGCCCTCTCGTTCCAGATGCTGTCAATAATTTTGTTTACGAAATCCCTCAATCCAGCTATTCCCTAAATTGGCTTTTTTAGGGTGGAATTTTCCCTGTTATTTTGGATATTCCATCCAAATCGGATAAGGGATTTTTTTGGGTTTGGATGATTAAGTTTGGTAGTTGATTAGAAATATTTTGACGAATAAAGTGATTTTGAGCAAAAGAAATACCCATTACTAGACTTTTTTTGAATTACCTCATTCTCCACAAACCCACCCTTCAAGCTTGCCCCACGCCAGATTAATCCTATGGGAGTCAATCCGTTCGGTCCTTCAGGAAGATTTGTTCACGTTTTCCACTGGAGAGTCTTTGTGGCAGGAAAATCGGAAGACTTGTACCAGTGGGAACTGACCACGAGTGGTCGAACTTTTCAATAACCCCGGGTGGCAACCCGGGGTAAAAGATGTACACCGGCACCAGCGCTGGCCAGGAAAGTTGATTTGGAAAATAAGGTTGATGCCAGCGCAAAGGGAGGGTTATTTGGATTGAAAGCAGCCTACCTTGCGGTAGATAAACCTACCTAGCGGCAGACAAGTCTGAAGACTTCATATAGATAGGCACAAGTTTGAAAACTTGCGCCAAGTTGAGCCTAGTTGAGCGGTGTTTGGATTTCTCGCAAAGGCGGTAAGTCGCAAAGAATTCAAGTCCAGTCCCGATCGAAATATCGGGAGAGAAACAGGATAGCGAGTAGCAGGATATCGAGAATGGATTCAGAGTGAACCAGGGGGGAATTCAGATTGAAAGCAGTCTACCTTGTGGTAGAAAAATCGGAAGACTTGTACCAGTGGGAACTGACCACGAAGTGGTCGAACTTTTCAATAACCCCGGGTGGCAACCCGGGGTAAAAAATGTATAGGGGAGACCGCGCTGGAGCAGGTTTTTGTTTTGGAAAAGGATGTAAATACCAGCGCAATGGAAGTGGAAAAATCCCCCCTACCCCCTTTGATAAGCCTGACTCGTCCCAATAAAAATTGTGGTCCAAGGGGGAGTTGCGGCGGAATGATTTTTAAATCTGTTTAAAAAAAACCAATCTGCAGACTTCATATAAATAGGTACAAGTTTGAACCTTGCGCCAATCGGGTCCTAAACTATGAAAACCTTCGAGGTTCTATGTAATCAAATTTGGTGAAAAAATTAACAGGAAGGTCTCTAGGAAAAAACCTCAAAGGTTTAGACACCAGCTTCAGCGAGGCGGCGGCGCTCTTCTTCGACGATGCGGTTGAAGATTTCACCTCGCCTTTTGATGCGATTGGTTTTCTGCCAGTCCATAAATGCCACGATCACAAAGAGCATAAAGTACATAATCTGGCTCTTCTGCCGGATGATGATTCCGAGGTTGGCCATCACAAAAGTCATTGAAATCGAAATAGAAATAAACACAACACCTGACATCTTGACCATCGCAGGAGCTATTCTGATGTACTTGATAAAGTCCTTATTTATGATTTTACTGAACATGTAGATGTAAAGCGCATTTTCCATGGAAACCACCAAACCGATGACATTGGGCGAATCAATAAACAATGGTCTAAACCAAAATGTAAAAAGCTTCATGGGAAGACTGTAAGACCCCATATTAACAGCAGACCCAGCAGATTGAAGTCTTTGCTGATTAAGTGCTGATTCTTCTTCAAAGCTTGCCACCACGTTATTTGGATCATATCCTAAAAAAACCAGCAAATCTTCATACACATATACGCTCATTCCAATTGCAAAAATCACAACTGCATACTTTTGATACAATGGCACTTTTTCTCGACCCAAAACAAAACCCACCCCCATCCCAATCAATACTGCAAAAAGAATATGAGGACGGATCATATAGCACATAAAACTTCCCAATGCGATATGGAAGATCCTTTTTTGAGGCCAAGAAAGGCCGTAAGTGAGAAATGCCAATCCTGCAAAAATATAGGCTCCTTTTCCCAAGGAAGCTGTCCAAAAATGCATATTGGGCAAAAACATAAAAATGGTAATCGCATCCCAACCCTCGAATTTTGGGTTGAAGCGCAGATTTTCCTTCATAAACAGGTAGAAATACACAAAGCCCCAGAATCCAACCCAAGTACTGAAGAACATCATCATGTCGTAGTTGAATCCCAACCATTTGGCAAAGGGATAATTCACCCATTCGATAAATAATGTTCCCGGTTCAAAAGCATCAAACCAATTCCGATAATGGCTAGCACTTCTAAAATACATTATGGAATCAGAGCGGTTAAACTGGGAATAAGTCCAATAAACCAGTCCAAAAAACATGTGGTACCAGTACATCTGATTAAGCAGACCGGCTTTGATCCACTTGTGCTCACGCTGTAGATTCCCAAGGATGGGTTGGCTGAGGAAGAAGAGGAATAAGACTAAGAGTACAGCTCCGAGCAAGGGATGATGTTGGTTAGTTATGGGTTAAATATAGTAATCGTTCGGTTTAATTGTTTGGAAGTTGGGAAGTTTGGAAGTTGGGAAGGAATTGGAAGATTGGAGGATTGTATCCCTCCGACGAACTGCATCTTGATGGGCTTTGCTTTATGAGCTAAAGTTGCGGGATGAAAAAGAGAAGTATCGAGACCTACTATGAGCTGTTCTACAGATGGCAGCTGTCAGGATTGAGTAAAGCCGCTTTTGCG
>NZ_JAUXYL010000002.1 GCF_030694375.1 Algoriphagus sp. | reverse complement strand
TTATGACAATTGGTTTTAGGATTAGTTCGACACCCTTCGGGGTCGTGGGGATGGTCGTGTCATTTGTTTTCCACGGGTTTCACCCGCGGCTATTCATAAGTTTGACCCCTTATCAGGGGTCGGAAATCTGAATAAGAGATGACCAAACCAATGACCACGAAGTGGTCGAACCTCTCAATAGCCCTAGGTGAAACCTAGGGAAAAGTGTAAACAGGAACACGAACGACAACCCCGATTGGGGTTGAACTAACGGGGAAATGGAATTACAAATTCCGAAGGATATGAAAGCGTAGATTCAATCTACTCTTAGCGTCCAAGAAACCTCAAAGCAGAAAGGAAATAGACTACACCGAGGTAGCAATAACCAAAACTAGGGTAATTGTATCTCATTACTTCCTCTCCAATTATTTTCATGAACTCTAGATCTCATTTTTCCTTTATATTTCAGAAGCTTAAGAATAATAATCTCCAAATTGAAAATTGAAGTATTTAAAAGCGCCCAAGAAAATCCATCAGGCTTATTTTTTATCTTAGATCTTTTCCCAGCTTTATAATGAACAAAATGATTTCTAAACTCAGTAAATTGATATGAAAAATCTTTAAGGTCAGGAGACATTTTTATTTCATCCTTGTATTTTTCCAAATAAATAGGAGGTAGATTTAAATCAATATTAAATTTATCAAGTAAAAGCCTCAATTTATCGCTTGCTCTTATTTTCTCTAAGCTTTCATTGGAAACAATATTATTTCTCTCATTAAAAATCCAATTAAAAAGCAATTCATAAGAATTCTGAATCAAAATAATTGAACCATTAATAAATCCAAAATTATTAAGCGCTTCCAAATACCAATGAATAATTAAATCAATTTTTTCAAATTCATCTTCATCATCTGTAAGATTCAAAAAATTTGGCCACAAATCTTGAAATTCAGCATCTAAAACTTGTGGGATCCAAGAACCAACATGCTTATTTTTATCTACGAAGTATGGTGTATAATCTCTTAAAATTAGCTTGCCTTTTTCATCAAACAATTTTAAAAAATTTGGAAAACATCTTCTCCCGTTTATAAATGAGAAGTATAATCCAATTCTTTTTATATAATAAAAATATTCCTTTTCAGAAATGCCATCTTTTAAAATCAAACAACCTCCATGGGTAGACAAAAAAACCCCGTATTTATTAAATAATTCTCTTTGGATATTTTCCTTAAAATATTGATGGACAATTAATTGAGTTGAATTTGAAAAAAACTTTAATTCTCTTCTTGACCAATGTTTACCAGTTGAATTTTCAAAATTTATACCTGCGCCTATGTAATTAACTAAATTTAATAACGTAAACTCAATTTTAAAAACTCTAAACTTTTCAGGTAATTCTCCTATTTTAAATTCCCCTATCAAATAACCAGATACATCTGCGTTTACTAATCCTGTTATATTTGTAATAAATAAATTGTCTATAACAAATTTTGGCCCTTTTATTACAAGTGAATTCCCAAATGAATTAGCCATTTTAAAAGGAATATCCTTAATATGTATCTTTATTCTTATGTCTGGAATCCATTCATAAAAGATTTTAACTTTCCTATCGATAGTAATACCTTGATGGATTAGGTTACAGAACCCATAAAAAATTACTTTTCTTTCATTTGGTTTCTTCATTAAAAGAGTTGGCGCAATTATATCAATCATCCCTCACCCCCCTCCACTATCCTAATCTCCTCTTCCGTCAATCCATACAACTCATACACCAAGGCGTCGATTTTTTTCTCAATTTCAGTACTACTAATTTTATTTTGCTTTCTTAGAATAATTTCCTCAACTAACTTAATTACTTGATTTTGTTTAAATTGATCAACTTTTATAAGAGGGAAATTCTCAATTGTTTCCATTAATAAAGTTGGAAATAATTTTCTGGATGCCTTGGGGGATGTTTCAATTTGCCAATAGGAGAAAAGAGAGCTATTAATTAAAGCAAGAATAAACTTCAAATTGTAGCTCGAATTCGGCTTCAATATTCCATTAAATATTGATTGGTTATTAAAATATTGATCTTCCGAAAAAGATGAGAAAACCTTATACTTTCCTCCAGTTGTTATCTCCCTAACCAGAATTCTTGGGCCTTCAAAAAAAACGAGTGGCCTTTGGAATGCCAACCATGGCCCATAACTTAGCCACTTTTGACCATTCCAATTTACTTCATATCTACCAACATCTTTTCCTGCTAATTCTTTTCCAAAAGTTTCATCTTTTTTATAGTCTAGAGTCCATGGTCTTTCTTCCATTATCTTTTCCACTTCTTCCTTTGAAAATTTCAACAGTAAGTGTTGCCTTGAGTAAACCCCTAATCCTTTTTTCCAAGTAGAAACATCTTTAATTATCATTTTGGTTGATTTCAACTTATTTATCAAGTTATCGGTAATTTCATTTTGGTTTAAATTGAAATCAAAATTTTCCTTCATCCAATTTTTAGAATCCACTTTATTAATCATTAGATTTCCTGTTAAATCAAAAAATTCAACCTCTGAGTTTTTTTTGTCATTTCTAATAAAAGTGATTACAGGCTCGAGCTGCACATCTTCAAATGGGTTAATACTAATTTTATTTATTCTATAAATTGAATAGTTTTTAAGAATATGAGATCGTAAAATTGAAGCTTGAGGTAAATTTAAAATAACATCTGGAACTATAAAGCTGTGGATTCCGGATTTTTTTGTTAGTTCAATTGTTTTTTCATAGAAAAGCCTAAACAAATCATATTTTTTTCCTTGAATTGTTTTATAGTTTTCTTGAAAATAATTTATTTCTTCTTCTTTTAATTTTGTTACATATGGCGGATTTCCAATTACAACATCAAAACCTAAAAAATTTCCATCACTATCCAGAACTTCTGGGAATTCAAATCTCCACTCAAAAGAAACATTGAAGATTTTACTTTCCTTTATTTCATCAATCTTTTTAGAGAGTTTCTCTATTTCATCTTCAAGTTTTTGCTGCTCTTGTTTACGTTTATCGTCATATTTCTTCCCTCCGTATTCTCTTTCAGGTTCAAATAGAAAAGTTCCAGTGAATCGATGATATAGCTCACTCGCTAATTTATCCAATCTCTTTTTGATTGGGTTATTCATGGTAATAGTAGAAGAAAAATTTTGCTTAATTTCTAATATTAACCGCTCCATCTCTCTCTTTTCTTCCTTGTTTTTGGCATTTCGGTACGTATCTACAGCGATGCGATAAGCATCGATGGAGAATTTACTTTTCTTCAGGGCTTGACTGAGATCGGCATCTAGGGCAAAGCGAGAAACGAGGGAGTTCCCACACTTGATATTGATATCGATGTTGGGGAGAGTTTCCAGTTCTCGCTGGTCTCCTCTTCTGTAGTAAGCAGACTTCAGCAACTCGATCCAGAGACGAAGGCGGCAGATTTTTACCGAGTTGGGATTGATATCGACACCGAATAGACAGTTTTCGATAATAGTCTGCTTCTCGTGGAAGAGTGTTTCCTGAATGCGTTGGGATTCTGGATTATTGGGATTGTATTCGTAGAGTTCTCCGTCCTCGTCTGTCACGACAAGTTCATCATTGACTACCGATACGCCATATTCTTTTAGTCGCTTGCCATTGCGGTCTTGTAGGACTCGTAGATCGTTCTTGACCGCGATGATTTCATTCAGTGCCGATACAAGGAAGTGACCCGAACCCACAGCAGGATCACAGATTTTGAGTGAATTGATCAGGTTATTGGCTTCCTGCCGATCTTCGATTCGATCATACAGCTGATCAAACTCCTCGATGTTCCAAGCTTTTGATTCATTAAACTTTTGCACCACGGCCCGACGGATCGTCTCCCGACACATGTACATCGTGATAAATCCCGGAGTAAAGAAGGAACCGTCCTTGTAGCCGTTGATCTTTTCGAAGATCAAACCGAGCACCGAGGCATTGATCAGCGTTTTGTTTTCTTCCTGAATTTCTTCTGATCCCTCCGAGCTGAAGTCATAGGAATCCAGAAATCGGAAGAAGTAGTCCAAAGCGTTGATTTCACCACTGAGTTTTTTCCCATTTCCGTCTTTCAGTACGGAAGTTGGAAGGATCTTTAATTTTCGCTCATTCTTCAGATTGGCTATCAGCAGCGTATTATGTTCCATATCTGTTGGCTCAAAGAGCGAACTGTTGAGATAGGGAACATGAGCGAATTTGTTTTTGACTTCTTCGATTCTTTCCTCACTCTTTCGAGCCAGCACTTCAAAGAAAAGACTGTTCAGCTCATCGAAATCAGAGATTTTATCTGTAGAAAGAAAATTGTAAACCTTGTTTCCTTTATTGTAACTCAGCAATTGGGCTTCAAGAAGTTTCAAGAAGAGAATCCGATTGACCCAAGTAATGCATAGCTCCAAGCCTACAGCAAACAGGCGCTCCTCTTCTGTTGCACCATATTGAGAAGGGCGATCCAGTCGGGAGAGTTTATCGAGAGATTGGAGTTGATTGATGGCATTTTCCAGCAGCGAACCAGGATGCCGATCTTCCTTCTTTGGTCTGCCAATCAGTTTCTTTCCTCCATCTTTGGTTTCGGTCAACCCGATCAGATGTAGAAGTTCAGAATAGAACTTTTTATCCAGACTGTTGGAGTCATTGGCAAAAGGAAGCTTGAGCAAATGCTCAGGTGAAAGCAATTTGAACAAAGCAATTAGCTTGGCATCGTCCGCTTTGTCGGTATTTCGAAGCGGCTTTTCATACTCACGAAAATCGAAGTAGGTAAAAGGAATCTGATGCTTGACCTTTTCGAATTCAGGTTCTGCAATGCTTTTATAAAAGAAATCAGTTTTAGTATCTGCTTTACTTCCAGCTGTGAACTCCTCAAAATCCTTGACCAGCTTTTTGTTTTGGGCAAAGAGTCTGTCAAAATGAATGGCATCTACGATGAACCATTCATAGATATTGGTCACAATCAGATGGCGGACTGATGTATTTTTCTCAATGATCCTTTCTCGTAGGTAATATAAAACCAACTCCTGAAAAGCCTTTGAATTAAGGTTCCCCTTGGTAGGCATCTCAGATTTGTTGGTTGGCTTCTTCGCTTCGATGATTACGCCAACCTCAGTTCCGGCTTTATTTCCATTATGAATGACCAGATCATTTCTCCCCTTGGTATTGATAAAATGACTCGGGTCGTACCAAGTCTTTTTCAAAAAGTCAGAAATCAAATTCTTATGGAATTCCTCGGATTCCTTGTCATTTGATTTATCCAATAAATCGATGAGCTGATTTTTGAACCGCTCGATGTCAATCCGATTCGGCTTAACCTTGAGATAGGCTGGATTTAGTGCTTTTCTAGGTTTTAAAATTTGCTCGTTGGTCATGAAAAAAGGGTGGTAAAAATTGTTTTTTGAAGTGCGTAAGGACCTGACGGAGCCGTCAGCTAGGCACTCACCTCGCCGATTTGACGACACTCATTTTGGCGGACCATCGTGAGTGTATCAAACTCATTCCCTAAAGATATCAGTTTGCCTGAAAACCAAAAGCAGTTTCAGGGAGATAGACGAAAATTGTCGGGGATTTTTCAAGTACAGACTGAAACCCAATCTTCCAAGATTCTAATTTGGGCTAAAGGTCTTGGGATATCCCTTAGAAATTGGGAACTGCCAATTTCCTATACTTAAAAAAGGGGAATTATAAATTTCAAAAAATGAAGGACAACTATCACCTCACAAGGGGCTTTATTGCTTTCCTGCATCGGGAGAAGCTGGACAACTAAAGGAGAATTATACTTTTTGGAATATTATAAAAAAAAAGTCGACTCTCGGAGCCGACCTTTTTAACATTCAACCTAATCCAAAAATTTACTTGGGCAAGATCACTCCGTCAACAACATGGATCACACCATTGCTGCCGGCCAAATCAGCCGCAACTACTGTTGCGCCATTGATTTTTACTACACCGTTTGCAATAGATACAGTGAGTTCCTGACCATTCAATGTCGTTACTTTCTGTCCATCTGTAAGATCAGCCGCCATCACATTACCTGCTACTACATGGTAAGTCAAGATGGAAGTCAATTGATCTTTGTTTTCTGGCTTCACTAGGTTTTCAACAGTTCCGGCAGGAAGTGCGGCGAAAGCTGCATTGGTGGGTGCAAAAATGGTGAATGGTCCTGGACCGCTCAAAGTCTCAACAAGACCTGCTGCAGTTACAGCAGCTACAAGCGTCGTGTGATCAGGAGATCCAACTGCGATGTCCACTACTGTTTTTGGTGCTTCAACCGGAGCAGTTTCTACTACCTCCATGGTTTCTTCCGTTGCTTCCCCTTTTGGCTCGCTGCTGCAGCTTACTGCGAAAACTGTAGCGAATGAAGCTACTGCTAAAGACAAGATTCTCAATTTTTTCATTTTTCTGTTTGTTGAAGATGTTTCAAGTAGAACCAAGTACCCTTGGTAATGTTTAAAGTTTTTGAAAATTTATTAAACACGACAAGTAATGATATTGCCGAAGAACTTATCCATTACTTAAATCACCTACTGTTTTTTTATACCAATTTTGAATTGCGCCTATTTGCAATATATTTTTTCAGCTTTTGCAATAATTACAAAAGAAAATCCTCTCTTAATCTTAGATTGGATTATGTTTATTGAGACTCTCCCAAAACTTATCTCAGTCTATGAAATCAGGCCTACTCCTTGGACTCTTTTTAACAATCACCCTAAAACTTTCTGCCCAGTCAGACTCGATCGTTTATCAACCGAATAAGATCAACCAATTCAAGATAGTCCCGTTTCCTGCCATCGGTTCCAACCCGGCAAACGGTTGGCTTTTTGGCCTTGCCCCCTCCGCAACCTGGTACATGGGCGATCCCAAGACGACCAAGATGTCCAACTTGGTGGGTAATTTTCTATACACCACCAAAAAACAGTGGATTTTCAGCTCCAGAAGCAATATTTTCTCTGATGAAAACAAACTGATCTTTATAGGTGACTGGAGGTATTTTGTCACCTCTCAATTTACATACGGTCTGGGCAGCAGTGCGCCGAACGGAACGGATTTTGACCCTTCACAAGGCAATGTTTTATGGGGAAAACAAGGAATGGATTTTAGCCTGGTTCGGTTTTATGAAACTGTCCTAAAACGAATCGGGGATTCTAAATTTTATATTGGGGCAGGCTATCATCTTGATGTTCATTCCAAGATTCAAAGCTTCAATGAGGATGGGCCAATAAACAGCCAATTTTTTACACATGATGCCTACAACATTTCGAAAGGCTTTGACATTGACCGCTACACGTTGTCGGGAATCAGCCTAAACATGGTCATGGAAAATCGGGACTTGGCTGTCTCACCTTATGAAAAAAACTTTGCATGGGTTCAATACAAAGTCAATCCCACTTTCTTGGGTTCAGACCAATCTTCCTCTTTGCTGATGCTGGATTACCGACACTACATCAATCTGAGTGAGCGGCGCAAACGGAATCTGATCGCGCTTTGGGGATTTGGGAATTTTGTGGTTTCGGGAAATGTGCCCTACATGAATCTGCCCTCGATCACCTGGGACATGTTTGGTAGGTCAGGTCGAGGCTATGCACAGGGCAGATTCCGCGGAGAAAATATGGTATATTCCGAAGCTGAGTGGCGCTTCCCCCTTCAGCAGAACAAGGAGACGTTTGGAGGAACTGTCTTTGTCAATGCAGCGAGCTTCAGCAGCAAAACCAGCAATGAATCCCTCTTCAACAAAATCAATCCCGGCTACGGCATGGGACTACGGGTGATGATCAACAAGAAAAACCGAACTACCATCGCTGCCGATTATGGCTTTGGCCAAAAGGGAAATTCCGGCTTTTATCTGAACATTAATGAGACATTTTAAAGTATCAAGTATCAAGACATAAGTATCAAGATTGGAGACTGAAGACCGGTGTTAAGTATTATTTATCAAGATGTTAATATCAAGAGTGAAGACTAGAAACAAGAAACACTACAGTCCCCCGTCTCCGGTCTTCCGTCTTCGGTCTCCCATCTCAGCCCCCTGATCTCCCGTCTTCCAACTGAATCACATAAGATAATCGTTCATTGGCGGAATAGCATTTAATCATGCCTAACCCTACGCCGCGTTCCGAGTGGCGTTGATGATCCCAAACATGGTTCGCAGGATAAGTTTATCCAGAATCTCTGTCGAGCCTCCATTTTCAAGGATCGTTTGAATCGCATATTGCTGAATGGTGATCAAAGGCAAAACGATGCGCTCACGGATTTCGATGGAAGTCTTCGATACCAGATTATCATCCATCAACTCCTCCATTTCTGCGATTTCCTTCAGTTTCTCTACCGAACATTCAAATTCCTGGAAAAGCAAATACCAAAACTCACTGTACTCCGGATTGTCTTTCAAATAGGCAGTCGCAGGGTAAAAGCATTTTTTGAGGGACTGCATGGAGTTACTCAATAGGGTTCTGAAAAAAAGACTATCCTGGTAAAGTTTCTTCAATTCACCCATTCCACCTTCTTTTTCCAAAGCCGAGATGGCTGTCCCCACTCCATAAAATCCCGGAATATTCTGCTTCATCTGTGCCCAGGAACCTACAAAAGGAATCGCTCTCAGGTCTTCGAATCTAAGTCCCGAGTCTTTCCCTCTTTTCAAGGGTCTTGAGCCAATATTGGTCATACCGAAAAATTTCAATGGCGCTACATGCTCCAAATAAGGCACAAACTTCGGGTGACTTTTCAGGTCCTTATACTTACCGTAGCCGATATTGGCCAGCTTATCAATCAAAGCACGTTGCTCATCATTTAGGGATTTTTCAAAATTAGGATACAGGTGACTTTCCACTCCTGCGCTTAGCAACTGCTCAAAATTGTAAATACAGGAGGCTTGCTTTCCGTAGTTGGATGAAATCGTTTGGCCCTGAATCGTCACTTGGATCTCGGAATTTTCGACCTTTTCCCCAAGCGAAGCATAGAAATTATGCAGATTCCCACCTCCTCGTGCCACAGGACCGCCCCGGCCGTCAAAGAACACGACTTCGATGCCATTTTCTCTGGACACTCGGGTGAGTTCCTCCTTGGCAACAAGTATAGACCAATTTGCTTTTAAATACCCTCCGTCTTTGGTTCCGTCAGAGAAGCCCAGCATGATATTTTGCTTGGAATTTCGGCTAGTCAAATGGGTCTTGTATTCCGGCATTTGATAGAGCTTGGACATAATCTCCGGTGCCATTTTCAGGTCATCGATGGTTTCAAATAGTGGGACAATATCCAGTGGCAATTCCCCAACTTTCTTCCTCAAGGTTAGCTTGGCCAATTGGTATACCTCCAAAATGTGAAGCACGGATTGGCAATTGGAAATAATATAGCGGTGAAGCCCATCCTCACCGTTTGTTTTCTGTACTGCGTTGACTGTTCCTATAGACTGCAGCATTTCCTTATGAAATGGCTCTTGGTATTGATCAAGGGAAGGGAGAGATTTTGTCTTCATCACTTTTTCAATCAGCTCGGATTCAGAACCAATAAACTCTTTTCCTTGAAGGCTGAAAACTTCTTCCCAAAGCCCGTCATGCTTTCGACTGTCTTGTCTCAAATCCATGTAGGCGAAGTGAAATCCAAAAATTCTAACCTTGAGGATAAATTGATCCAAAAGATCCAAAAACAATCCGTCGTGATACTTGACCAAGGCTTCTCTTGCATCAAAAAGCACCGCCAAAAGATCCTCTTTGGAAGCGTAAACCTCCTTATTTTCAAACAATGTGAAGTAAATTCCCCGCTCAGCTTTCACAATATGCTCTTCCACATGCTTGAAAGTCAATCGCTTTCTGAGCTTGCGTAAATCCCGATAATAACAGCGCATGAGCCATTTTTTCAATCGGTCAGCTACTTGAATCGTAGTTTCATGGGTCACAAAGGGATTTCCATCCCGATCACCGCCCGGCCAAAACCCAACTTTAAGGATAGCGGGATTTTCCCAAGTATGAAGTGGCTGACCCAGTCCGTTGAGCAGGCGGATGATGATGTCCGGAATGCTATGGTAAAACACATTTTCCAGATACCAGATCAAACTGATCGCCTCATCAAACGGAGTTGGCTTTTCTCGGTTGATAAAGCCGGTCTTGCCTAATTGCTGAAGGAGTAAATTGATGCTTTCCAAATCATCGGTACGGATTGCCTTCTCGAGATCTGTGATAATTCCAAGGACATTTCCGGGGTAAAATTGAGTGGGATGAGCAGTAAGCGTAAGTCTGATTGAAAAGGTTTTCAACTTCTCGATCAATTCTTCTTTTTTCCGATCGCTTTCTACTCTGCTGATCAGTGCTTTGACTGAGCCCTTACCAGAGATATCATTGATTTTTTCGTAGGCAGCATCCTCGATGGAGTCAAATAAAACCACCTGTCGCTCCACATATTGAATCATTTGAAAAAGAAAATCGGTCTGTGCTTTTCCTTTTTCTTCAGGCATCATCTCCTCAAAAAATCGATCGATAATCTCTCGGGGTGATTTGCCTTCGGCAAAACCTTTTTCGCAGGCCTTGCCCAGAAATGGAAGCAATGTGCCCGTGACGTAGATATCGTCAAAAGGAAGATCTAAAAAAAGGCTGTTGTAAATCGTAAATCGCTTGGCGACTTGGGTATCATAAACTTGAAACATCCAGGGTCGGGTTTTTATAGGTATTGCAAATTAGTGAATTTTCTATTTTTTGGAGCAAAATTTAAAATTTCAACAAGTATTTAGCTTAATCTTTTACTTTTTGACAGTTTTTATTCTGATTTATCGCTAAAAAAGAAAAAAAACAAAAGCCAAAATTATTTCTAATTTCAAGGCATGAACTCCATCAAGACGCTATGTGCCGCTTTACTTTTGGCGGCCTGCTCCTCCCCAAAACAAGAAACTGAAGTGATTGCCTCCACCCCTACACCCTTAAGTTATGAATTCCTGATCGGAACCTACACTGACTCTCCGATTCAAGGAATCAATCACCTCTATTTTTCTCCCTCAGAAAATATCCTGACGGTAGAGACCATCGCCGGTGGTATCGCCAATCCATCATTTGTCATCGCTTCAAAGGATGGAAAACGGGTTTTTTCCCTGGAAGAAGAATCAGGCACGCCGGGTGGGCAGGTGCTGAGTTTTGCAAGAAATCCCGATGACAATTCACTGACTTTGATCGATCAAAAAAAATCAGGAGGGGATCACCCTTGCCATATTTCGATTTCTCCCAATGAAGATTATGTGATTTTAGGAAATTACACGGGAGGAAGCTTGAGCGTATTCAAAGTGTCATCGGACGGAATGCTGGAACATGCGCAGACAATTCAGCATAAAGGAAAAAGTGTGAACCCTCAGCGACAGGAAAAACCCCACGTCCATAGTACGACTTTCGATCCGGCCGGAAAGCAGGTCTTGGTGGCTGACTTGGGTACGGACAAAATCTATGTGTATGACTTTGACGGTTCACAGGCAGAGCCTTTAAGACTTTCGGGTGAATTCCCTGTCACTCCGGGTGATGGACCAAGGCATTTGACCTTTTCGGCAGATGGAAAAGAGGTGTTGGTTGTCGAAGAAATGACTGCTTCTTTGGACGTATTTGCTTACGAAAATGGAACACTGACTCCAAAACAACGGCTATCCTTACTTGTTGAGGGATTTGAAGGCAAAGTAGGTGCTGCTGAAATCCGACTTTCTCCTGACGGAAAACAAGTATACGTCTCCAATCGAGGTGATGCGAATACGATTTCTGTTTTTGGAAAAAGACCTTCGGGAGAATATGTGCCTGTTCAAAATATCTCATCCGGAGGGCTGATGCCTCGCAATTTCAATTTGACTGCCGATGGAAAATACCTCCTGGTTGCTCATCAGGCAAGCAATGACATTGTGATTTTTGAACGGGATTCATTTACAGGAAAGCTCACACAGACTCTTTGGAAAGCAGCCGTTAATAAACCGGTTTATCTTTTTAGACTGGATGATTAATCTTTCAAACTACTGGTTCAAGGTCTTCAGACTGCCTTTGAAATAGATGTCTTTTTTTTACCGCAAAGGAAAAGAGAGTTAATAATTCAGGGATTACGATTGAAAAGATCTTCAATCCCTGCCTTCTTTTCAATACTTTTTGAGGGCACAGAGAAAAAGCTAAAGCTTTTGTTCTTGGTTTTGGGCTGTGGGGACACAGACCGAGGCGATTATTCTGGACTTTCCCAGCCCATTTCTGAATTGTAATGTATAAATCCTGAATGGACTTCCAAAGGAGATTCGAGATTGTTGTGGTACAGTTTGCCAGTGCCTAATCCCTGCGGAATGCTTGAATCATAAATCGAGGCCAACTGCGAAATGGCATTTAGCCCAATATTGCTTTCCAGCGCCGAAGTCATCCACCAACCGATGTTTCGCTCTTGCGCAAGCTGAATCCAGGCTTGAGTTTCCAAAATTCCCCCGATCAGTGTAGGCTTCAAAATAATATGTTGGGGTTGAATTTGCTCGAGGAGCTGTTCCTTATCTTTTATTCCGATCAGTTCCTCATCCAGCGCAATCGCCAAAGGTGTGACCTCACAGAGTTTTTTCATTTCAGCCCAATTTCCGGCTGGAATGGGTTGCTCGATGCTTTGAACATGGAATTCAGCTAGTTTTTTCAGCTTTTCCAGGGCATCATTTGGTGAAAAAGCCCCGTTTGCATCGAGGCGCAAGGTGATTTTTTCAGGTGAAAATCGGGAACGTATATAATCCAGAAGCGCTATTTCCTGACCGAAATCAATTGCTCCGATTTTCATCTTAATGCAGATAAATCCCTCGCTTAACTTCTGATCAATCTGCTCCAGCATAAACTCCCGATCACCCATCCAGATCAAGCCATTGATCGGAATTGGTTTTAGCGCATCAAAAAAGTCATTGGGTAAAATTCGTTTCTCGCCGCCATTCAACCAGTCCAAAATTGCTGTTTCCAAGCCAAATCGGATAGACGGAAGCTCAAATGGAATCAGGGCTTTCAGCTTTAAAAGCACCGCCTGGGGGTCTGATTCCCAAATTTCCTGATTCATCTTCCGAAGGATTTTTTCCAAAACGGATTCAAAATCCTCTCTAAAATCCGGACTCAACTTGACCAAGGGTGCCGCCTCCCCCCAACCGGAGATTTCGGGGTTTTTAGGATCAAACGTTTTGATCCAATACACATCCCGAGTCTTCAAGACTCCACGGGAAGTTCCGGCATCAAATCTGAAAACTAGGGTACGCTTGATGTATGAAAACTGAAGCTGAACTGTATTTACCATGGATTACTGTGCAAAAACCCGAAAGAATGGCTGATTGAAACCTATATTTGCGCCCGAAAACTAGCAAGAAATGGAGATTCCCAAGATCGACCTGAGTGAGTACGAATATACACTGCCTGATGAACGCATTGCTAAATTTCCGCTTGAAAAGCGGGATGCTTCGAAGCTTTTACATTTTCTGAAGGGAAATATCAAGCATCTTCATTTCTATGATCTTCCTGAGTTACTTTCTTCCGATACACTTTTGGTGTATAATGACACCAAAGTAATTCCGGCAAGGTTGATTTTCCAGCGGGAAACAGGTGCAAGAATTGAAATTTTCCTACTTCAGCCCATTGCCCCAACTACGGTAATCCCTGAAATCATGCTCGCCAACTATCCTGTCACATGGGAAACCATGATCGGGAATGCAAAGAAGTGGAAAGACGGAGAAATCCTTAAAGGACAAGTGCAGGTTAATGATCGGAAAGTCGTCCTTTCGGCTAAGTTGATTAACCGTGAAACCAAAGCCGTTGAATTCTCATGGGATGATCCTGAGATCGCTTTTGTCGATCTGGTCGAGGCCAGCGGTGAAGTTCCATTGCCCCCCTACCTCAACCGAAAACCCAATGAAGCCGACAAATCCCGCTATCAGACGGTCTATTCAAAAAAGGAGGGCGCTGTAGCAGCACCGACTGCAGGACTTCATTTCACGGAAGATGTTTTTCGGAAATTAAGGGCAAAAGGAATCCGGGAGGCGCAAGTCACGCTCCACGTGAGTGCGGGAACTTTCCAGCCAATTAAAGCTGAAAATGTACTGGAACACCCCATGCACAGCGAACAGATACAGGTAAGTCGGGAAACTATTGAGCAGCTGCTTGCCCAAAAAGGAAATACCGTAGCTGTAGGAACGACCTCGGTGAGGACCTTGGAAAGCCTATTTTGGTTTGGGGTAAAGCTATTGGAAGAGAAAGGTGAAGACTTTGTGATTGAAAAACTTTTTGCCTATCAAACTCGGACAGCAGTTCCGACAAAATCTGAATCCTTGCAAGCGATAGTGGAGTTCATGGAAAAAAATGGGCTGGAAAGCATCATGGGAAGTACCGAGATTTTCATATTCCCGGGCTATCGCTACCGGATGATTGAAGGATTGATCACCAATTTTCATCAACCGGGATCAACCCTGATTTTGTTGATTGCCACTATTCTTGGAGAAGATTGGAAAAGGGTCTACCGGGAGGCAATGGAATCTGATTACCGCTTCCTCAGCTACGGGGATAGCAGTTTACTTTGGATTTAATCCGGGTGACTTCCTAGTTTCTGAATTCCATTTACCAAATCGTGGTAATACGTTCTACCCACTGGCACGAGGTCCGTGGCAACTTTTATTTCCTTGGTATTGATTGCATTGATCTCAGATATCTGCACAATATAGCTTTTGTGAATCCGCATAAATCGATCGGAGGGAAGCGCAATTTCGAAATCTTTCAGAATATTCCGAACTGAAAACACGGAGTGACGGGCAACCAATGTTGTGTAATTCCCATCACCTTTGAGCCAAAGGATATCATCGTATTTCACTTTGACCAGATTTCCTTCAAACCTTACAAAAATGGCATCCGGGATCAGGATTTTTCCATCATTCTGAACTTCTATTTCCACATTCCTGATTCCATTTTCATTCGTACGGACCTCTTCTAATAGTTCTTTCATAGGATTGTAAGTTGTTTTTTAAAGGTCAATCCTGACCGCCGGCACGTGGATTGATTAATATCCCGATACGCAACGTTTACATCTTGCAGGAATTCATATCTAAAACCTTTGCGATTGCAACAGGATGTATAAGGAATTTGTTTTTTAGGCAGTAGTTTTGATTTTAATAATCCCTTGAATTTCAGCTGCCGCGAAAAATTATTCGGCTCAAAACGACTCACAATCTTATAAATTCAGGCCATTGCGCAGTTTTAACTTATTCAACTTCCGAAATGAAAATTATAACCTCCATTTTTTCGATTGTATTGATAGTAATGTTTTCCTGCGGGGAAAAAGAAAAACCCGCTAAGGCCATAGGCAAAGTAAGCATTACAGGAATGGAACTGCAGGACGGCTCTAAGCCGGCAGGAAGAACTCAGGCCAACTTCACCTGGAAGCATGTATTCAGCAACCAAGTCCAATTGACTTTTACCGAAGCAGGCAGCGGACAATCTTTCGAAATTTCTCTGAATCCAAATGATTTCAGTAAGCCTTATACCATCGCGTTGCCCTATGGAAGCTATCAATACCTTGGCACCTCCACTTCCGAGAGTGTTTCATCTACACTACCAGTCACCGTTTCCGGACAGATCAGTGTTGACGCTCCTACTGAGTCTTTATTATTGAATGGTAAATCAGACTTTGGCCTTTTTACCTTTTCAAAATCAAACCTTGCATCTGCACCAAAAATAATAACCCCCCAAGCCGGGACACTTTCTAGCATGAATGACTTTTACTATACTTATGTAAAGGGGGATTTATTACTAAAAACAGAGCTTGCGCTTACCAACGGAAAATCATTCCGAATAGTCAAGCCTTCCAAAAGCTTTTCTCAGCAACAATTCCAAATCGCAAATCAAGCTTCCGAAGCGCAGGATGTTTTCCAGCCTGCAAATTTTATCATTTCAGCGGAGCGTCTGATACTTGAGCCCAACGGATATCCGTCGGTGCTATTTCCATATCGGATTATGGATCTCGCCGCGCCATTCAATGAGACTTCCGGGCTACAATGGGTCAATGGCAGGCTGTTTTCGATCAATGACGGAGGAAATTCGGCCGAAATCCAGGAATTGAATCCGCAAACCGGAGCCTTGATCCGAACCATCAAAGTCAACAACGCTTCCAATGTAGATTGGGAGGATTTGGCAGCCAGCTCAAGTCATTTTTTTATCGGAGATTTTGGAAATAATATAGGAAACCGAACCGACTTGAAAGTCCTGAAAATTCCCATCACCTCACTTCTCAATCAGACCGAAGTGACGGCAGAAGTGATCGAATTCAGCTATCCGGATCAGAGTGATTTTTCGGGAAGCAACGCCAATCACAACTTTGACTGCGAAGCCATGATTTTCAGAGAAAATCAACTTCACCTTTTCTCCAAAAACAGGGGAGATGGACGAACAAAACATTATACACTCGCACCAAATCCGGGCAAACAGGTCGCAAGTCTGCAAGGCAGCTTTGATTCCAAGGGACTGATCACGGGGGCTGATATAAGTCCGGACGGAAAAAATGTTGTGCTCCTCGGCTACGAAAACCTGGGAATCAGCTCAAGGGTATTTCTTTGGTCTTTTGCTGCTATCTCCGGAGCTACACTTTCAGGACAGGGAAATCAATTCTTTTTGGGCAGTCCGGCAGGTCTAAGTCAAGCAGAAGGAATTGTGATTGACTCACAAATGGAATTAACGATTTCGGGGGAACGAATCAGTTTTAGTGGACTGACTGTTCCCCCGAGGTTATTTAAAGTAGATTTGGCAGGGATTTTTACCCCTTAGCCTTTTCGCATTTGTTTGTAGGCATTGATCAGCCCATTGGTCGAGCTGTCGTGGGAGGTGATTTCATTCTCACCTGCGAGTTCGGGAAGAATTCCATTTGCCAGCACTTTTCCCAGTTCCACTCCCCACTGATCAAAGCTGAAAATATTCCAAACAACCCCCTGCACAAAGATTTTGTGCTCGTACATCGCAATCAACTGCCCCAGTGTATAGGGATTGATTTCTTTCACCAAAATGGAGTTGGTCGGCCGATTTCCTTCAAAAACGCGGTGAGGCGCGATTTTTTCAATTTCTTCCTCTGATTTTCCGGACTTTCTCATTTCGGCAGTTACCTCTTCCAGGGACTTCCCATTCATCAAGGCTTCTGTCTGCGCAAAGAAGTTGGAAAGCAATTTCATGTGATGATCTCCGATTGGGTTATGAGAAATCGCCGGCGCGATGAAATCACAAGGAATCAGGTGTGTCCCCTGATGGATCAACTGATAGAAGGCATGCTGACCGTTAGTACCTGGCTCTCCCCAAATAATCGGGCCGGTACTATAGTTTACTTTTTTACCGTCACGAGTCACATATTTCCCATTGCTTTCCATATTTCCCTGCTGGAAATAGGCCGCAAAGCGATGCATGTATTGGTCATAGGGCAAAATTGCCTCTGAATTTGCGCCAAGAAAATTGGTATTCCAAATACCGATCATCGCCAGTACCACAGGGATATTCCGCTCAAAGGCCGAATGACGGAAATGTTCATCCATGGAATGAGCCCCGTCCAAAAGCTTTTCAAAATTATCAAATCCGATCACGCAGGCAATCGGTAAACCGATAGCTGACCAAAGGGAGTACCTGCCTCCTACCCAATCCCAAAAAGCAAACATATTGGCAGGATCAATACCGAAAGCTTCCACTGATTTGGCATTTGTGGAGAGTGCTACGAAATGCTTTGCAACAGCGGCCTCATCTTTTGCTTTTCCAATAAACCATTCCCTTGCTGTATGGGCATTAGTCATCGTTTCCTGAGTGGTAAAGGTTTTGGAAGCGATGAAGAAAAGGGTGGTTTCGGGGTCAACCTTCTTTAAAGTTTCGGCGATATGAGTACCGTCGACATTGGACACAAAATAGATGTCAAGTTTAGGGTTTTGGAATGGCTTCAATGCCTCAGTCACCATCACCGGACCCAAGTCAGATCCACCGATACCGATATTGACCAGAGATGTGATCGGCTTACCGGTATATCCGAGCCATCTGCCCCCGTGGACCAGATTGGCGAAAGTTTTCATTTGCTCCAAAACAGCCTTAATATCCGGCATCACGTCCTTTCCATCCACATACACCGAATGACCATTTCGGTTTCTCAAAGCCGTATGAAGCACAGCTCTGTTTTCGGTTTGGTTGATTGGTACACCTGTAAACATATCCTCTATTGCCTTCCGAATATTTGTTTCCCGGGCTAAATCCATTAAGGCATGAAGAATTCCATCAGAGATCCTATTTTTCGAAAAATCCACAAGGAAATCTTCAAAGTGAATGCTGAACTCTTCAAATCGTCCCGGATAATCAAAATGTGAAGCGATAGAGTGATTTTTATGTTTTTCTACTAATTCAAGTAGTCTTGACCAGGCAGGCGTAGTCATTGGATTAATTGCATTCATGAAATTTTGAATAATAGGAATGAAGGACAAAAATAAGATTTAAATCGGGGGAATGAAGGTGAAAGTGGACGGAATGTGCCAATTCTTTGACACAATCGAAGTTTGACATTTGGGGGAACTGAGTAAAAATCCCAAGGCGGTAAAAAAGTAAAAGGATATGGAAGTGAATTCAGGACAGGAAAATAACCTGAATTGGATTTTGTATCTAATCCTTGGATTTCCATTTTATTCACTCTTAGTTTGAAAATCTAGCTTGTGAATTCTGAAATGCGAAAAATTTTAAATGTTTTAAGCCTTTTTATTTTTTGGTGGGGATTCACCCCATGCATAGTCAATGCCCAATCCTTGGCTCCAATACGGCTGAATAAGCATTATTTCGAAATCCCGGCCGAAGATTCTGTCAATCATGTTTTCAACAAAATCGAATCATACACCAAAGACTCGGTGAAGTTGGAGCGGATTTTCACATTAAACAATAAGATCAACCGCATCATCAGATCCTCAACCAAAAAAGAAGATTTTCAGGAAAACATTATTGAGCAGTATGATAATTATGGAAATCTGCTTTGGAAAGAAACCATCAACTTGGCAAACTCCAAGTATTTAAGAACCTACTTTTTCGATGGAGAGCAAATTGGTCAAGTCCTGCATACAGGAAATCGCAACTTTGTCATCCATCGGGCTGGAGATGCTGAACCGCAGGAAAGTTTTTTTGACGATTTTCTTCCAAAAAATCAAAAAGTCAAAAAAGGTGAGGGCGTTTACTCGGGCCTGACCATCTCCATGGAAGGAAAAGAATGGCCCGAAGACGAGCAACTGGTCTATTTCGGAATTTATGTCGACGAAGTAGGAAAGGCGGAATCCATAGAGTGGGCAAACCCGCTCGGAACATCGCAAAAATACGCATTACAATTTCTTCCTGTCCTGAGAAATTGGGCAACGAAATTTGAACCGGCCATGGATCCATTTGGAAATCCTGTAGGAAAGTGGATTTACCTCCATTTTCATATCGGTGGAGCCAGGCGTGTGGATCGAATCGTGTTTAAATAATTTCAAAAAAACGAATCAATGGTGCTACTAAGAAATCTATTGCTTACGGTGTTAATCCATTTCTCCAGCTATATGTATGCCCAAGATCGAATTCCCTTGAATAAGCATTTTTATCAAGTTGAAAATCCAAAAACAGATGAGGTCTTTTTTACCCGCTTGGAAAATCGGACTCAGGCTGGAGACACTGTCGTCTGGATTTTTGACCTCCAAAACAGAATGGTTAGCCAAAGCAGGATAAGCATCAATCCTGAGGGGAATTTTAGGCAGGAAGTCACAGAATACTTTGACTCAATGAATAATCGGACCAGCCAAACCATCCTAAACCTGGAAAACTCAAAGTACATCACTGCATACTTTGAAAATGGCATGAAAAAAGGAGAGGTTTTCAAAGAGGATATTAACAAGTACCACATCTGGAGACAAAATCCTGACTCTTCTTACCTCAATGATTACGATGACTTCAAGCCCGGTTTCAACCCAAATGACCTCAATGATTTTTATGCCAAAAACCTTACTTATCCCTTAGCTGCTAGAAGGTCAGGGGCTCAGGGGACAGTCATTGTAGCTATCTTGATATCAGGATCGGGGGAAGCCAAAGCGATAGAATTGGCCAATGGAATACAGCTCGATCCAGTATTGAGTGAGGAAGCACTTCGGGTGGTCCGGTTATTTAAGGGCCCCTATACTCCTGCATTGGACTTGAAAGGGAAACCCATTGAAAAATGGCTATACATTCCCGTAAGGTTTAAGTTAAGCTGAATCTTTAATTAGAAAGAACGGAACAAAAGCGTTGATTTTCAGATCTAATCCTATTTCTTTACCTGCTTGATCAAATTTGGCTTTTGTGGAAATTCTCGTTCTTAAAATTCTCATTTCCTTTTTTATCGCTTTCACTTGGATTCCATTGATCAAACTTGATTATTGGTGGGTTCGGGTGTTTGATTATCCACGTTTCCAAAAACTATCTGTTTTTGCTACGCTGATGATCTTTTGGATGCTTTTGGGTCGTGAGGATGCTGGATTTTGGTATTGGACTGCCGGTATTTTTGTCAGTATGAGCTATCTGGTTTTTTTAGTTTGGCCCTATTCAATTCTTGGAAAAAAAATGGTTCAAAAAGAACCCTATGATCCTGAAAAAGGTATTCACCTAATCGTAGGAAATGTCTTTCAATACAATAGGGAGTTTGAAAAAACGCTGAATCTGATTCAAATTAAAGACCCTGATCTTGTTTTTCTAGTTGAAACCGACCAGACTTGGGCAGATGCACTTACTCCCCTCCACCTGACCTTTGAACATCGGATATTACTTCCTTTAGAAAACACCTACGGGCTAGTCCTTTATTCCAAACTGCCATTTAAGCGACAGCAGATTCATTACTTGATCAATGAAGAAATCCCTTCTTTGGAAATAGATGTTGAACTTCGAAACGGTCAACTGATTACCATCTATGCAATCCATCCGGCACCGCCTGTGCCAGGTGAGAGTCTAAGTTCGACAGAGCGCGATGCGGAAATACTGGTAGTCGGGAAAAAATCAAAGGAAAATCCTCAGACCTCGCTTGTGATCGGAGACCTAAATGATGTCGCATGGAGCTATACGACTTCCCTCTTTTTGAAAATTTCCGAAATGGCCGATCCACGTCGGGGACGAGGCTTTTACAATACGTTTCATGCCAAATACCCCTTTTTCAGGTGGCCCTTGGATCATGTGTTTTTGAGCAAACATTTTGGACTATCCAAGATCCATGTGCTCAAGTCGATTGGATCAGATCATTTTCCGATTGAACTGAAAGCCACTTTGGCAAAGCAAAAATCGACGGACCGAGAAAAAGCTTCTCCGGAGGAAAAAAAGGAAGCCAATGAAAAAATCAGCAATGGCAAAAAGGAAAACAGTTAAAATCTAAACAGCTGATGTTCCAGTCTTTGGATCAGATTTACCACAAAAAAAAAACCGATCATTTCTGATCGGTTTTGAACCTTAGTTATCTGAAGCAGCTTTTTCTTCTGCCTTGGCTTTACGCTTAAATCCTCTGTTGAAAGGCCAGGTATATTCCAACGCCTCCAATCCTTTGCTCAGTTTGTAAGTGGCAGAGTCGGTGTTTTCCATCGTACTGCGCAAAGACTCGGCAAAACCGGGATCATTGAGCAACATTCCCATGGAATTGTCAGAGGAGTTTAATTTATCCGTGATCTCCGATAGCTTTTGGGTCAATTCTGCAGAGTTAGCTGTGGTGGCTTTGAGACTTTCCATGCTTGCTTTGAGATCCGGAGCGATTGAAGTATCCGTAGCCAGATCGTTGAATAAATTCCCTTTGGTATTGAGTTTTGCAGTGAAGCTATTCAACTCATTGATCACCTTTAAGCTATTGGAAGACGCTCTGTCAAGATTAACCACAATTGATTTGAAGTTTTTGGCCAATGTAGAGTCAGTCATCACTGAACCGACGATTCCTTCTCCATTTGCAATTTTCCCTGTCAACACTTTTAGATCTGTGGTGATTGCTACCAGATTTTTGTTGTTCTCCTGGAGTGTTTCCATCATTTTATCTGTGTCTAAAGGCATCACAGACTCAAGTCTGTCTCCGTCCAATACGGCAGGAAAGTCAGTACTGCCTCCGTATAGCACGATAATTTTGTTCCCGATCAATCCGTCTGAACTGATGGTAGCTTTTGAGTTTTTGCGGATAAAATCAACCGAAGATTTTTCCACATTCATTTCCACTTCGACCTGGGAGTCACCGTAGAAATTGATCTTTCTCACCGTACCGATTTTAACACCGGAAAACCATACATTATTTCCGGCCTGAAGCCCACCCACATCATCAAAAACAGTCTTAAGATGTACAGACTTAACAAATTTTTTCTGCTGACCGCCCAGGGTCATCACGCCTGCCACCAGTATAGCTATTCCGAGAAATACAAAGATTCCTACTATAACAGATCGCTTATTTTCGCCTCTCATGAGTTTATAAAATTATAATCGTAAAATGATTTTACACGTTCGTCTTCCGCATTTGGGAATACTTCGTTAAAGGTTCCAACCGATTTGAACTGACCGTCCAATAATACTGCCATTCGGTCGCCCGTCTGCTTGGCGCAGGTTAAATCGTGGGTAATGACAATGGAAGAAGTCTTGTATTGTTCCCTGACGTCAAGAATAAGATTATTGATATCCACGCAGGTAATGGGATCAAGACCGGCCGTCGGTTCATCATACAGCATGATATCAGGGTTGAGGATCAATGTCCGGGCTACACCGATTCGTTTCTTTTGACCTCCCGATAATTCGGACGGCAGTTGGTTAATCGTTTGGGGGAGACCCACACTGTCGAGAAGTTCTTCTATTCGTCTATCAATTTCCTTTCGACTTAGGTTTTTCTCATTTCTAACCAAAGGGAATTCCATGTTTTCCCGGACCGTCATACTATCATACAAGGCAGAACTTTGAAATGAAAAACCAATCCTCAGCCGCATAGCATTGAGAGGTTTCTTTTTCAATTGGGCAATTTCTTGCCCAAACACTTTCATGCTTCCTGAATCTTGAGTCAATAACCCAACCATGATTTTGATCAAAACCGATTTTCCAGATCCTGATTTTCCCAAAACCACTAATATTTCTTCATTGAATAAATCCAAATCAACACCTTGTAACACCTTCAGATCTCCGAAAGATTTTCTTAGGTCTTTAATTTCTACTACTTTTTCTTGCTGGTTCATAGCTTAAGATCCTCTGATGGCATTGACAATTTGAAGTACTAGCAATTCCTCAATGAATATCAAAAACATCGCCATTACCACGGCAGCATTTGCTGCTCGACCCACTCCTTCTGTTCCTTTGGATGAATTATATCCCTTGTAACAACCCACTATGCCGATTGTAAACCCAAATAACACTGATTTAAACAAAGAAGAGGTGATATCCAGGAACGTAATGGACTCAAATACCTGAACAAAAAACGTGGTCATACTTACCATCTCGTTTTTATTTACACTCAAAAATGAACCCATCAAGGCTACAAAATCAGTGTACATCACCAACAAGGGAATCATGAATGTGGTGGCTAGGACGCGTGTTACCACCAGAAATTTGAAAGGATTAGTGGCGGAAACTTCCATTGCGTCGATTTGCTCGGTCACCTTCATGGAACCGATTTCGGCTCCAATACTTGATCCTACTTTACCAGCGGCAATCAGCGCTGTGACCAATGGACCCATGGCACGGACTACAGCAATCGAGATCAAGGAGGGAAGCCAGGATGCTGCCCCAAATTCAGAAAGTGATGGACGCGATTGATTCGTAAATACGACCCCTACAATGAACCCAGTGAGAGAAATCAGCGGAAGGGATTCTACCCCAATTCTATAACACTGATGGATTACTTCCTTAAACTCATATGGTGGAAATAAGACCTCCTGAAAGAATCGCTTTACAAAATTCCAAGCATCTGCAAGTCCTGTAAAAAACTTATCAATTTTCTTTGAAAGCAAAGGCTTGCGATCATCTGGTTCTTCAGCCATATTTAATTATCTGATTTCCGAAATTACGTATTTTTCTTAAAAGCAATAATTGAAACAAGCTACATGCCAAGGATGAAAATTAAATCAGATTCTTGAATTGGCTTTTCAAAAAACCCTGATATCCGAGAATCGTCATTTGCACGATGACGGTCATTTGGATAAATGGATCCGGAAAGCAGGTAAAATTTTCCTTTGAAATCACTCCTATGGATCTCTTCCAAAAATTGCCAGCCATCCATCTTATTCAAATTGATATCTGAAATAACGACATCCGGCGGAGTACTTTGAATAAAATTTAAGGCCGAAACAGCATCTTCAAAAAAAAACAAATCCACTTCACTTTTTAGAAGCCCCACTCTTTTTCGAAACAGGAGATGCTGGATTTTATCATCGTCCAATACTAAAATTTTCCTTCTTGGAAATTCATTCATGACTAGAAAAATATGTGATTAGTTGTAAGGAGAATCATTTTTTTCAGAATCAAAGAAACGAAAAAAATAAATGGTTGGATGGAGGTTTAAAGTTTGAATCAGTCTTTTTGATTGCCCAATCTTGTACAAGACTGAATGGGTTCATGTTTTTTAGCCTAGCCTAAATTTTTTAGGCTCGGCAAATTATGATGGATCAAAATCACTCTTATATTATTTGTAAATCAGCTAGTTGAATTTATTTAATTAAACTTTTTAAAGAGGTAATTATTTCAGAATAATTCCGGATTTAACATTACCTCAGGCCCCTCCTCCCCCACTTATTCTTGTAAATATTTTTCCGTATCTCACCTAAAAGAAGATCCACTTATGGAAAAAAAGCTAATTTTAGTGCATGCCTGAACTAACTCAAGAGCCGAAGAAAAAGAGAATAAAACGGAGCGGTTTGATCCGCATGTTGGTATACCTGCGCCAACGATTTGACCTGGAAGAGGGCAAAGAGGACGAACTCGAAACCATCGAATACATCTCAAAAAACGTCGAATTCAAAGGTGCCAATCTCTGGATTTTGATATTTGCCATTCTCGTCGCTTCGGTCGGATTGAATGTAAATTCTACGGCAGTGATCATCGGTGCCATGTTAATTTCACCCCTCATGGGACCCATCATGGGGATCGGTATGGCAGCAGGTATCAATGACTTTGAACTGCTCAAACGATCTTTTAGAAATTTGCTCGTGGCGGTCTTTATCGCCATTCTTACTTCGACGATTTATTTCTCGATCACTCCTATTTATGGAGCTGAATCAGAACTTCTGGCACGAACTGAGCCCACAGTTTGGGATGTGTTGATCGCATTATTCGGAGGACTTGCGGGTATTGTTGCTGGATCGAGGAAGGAGAAAAGTAATGCAATTCCGGGTGTGGCTATCGCCACTGCTTTGATGCCACCACTCTGTACGGCTGGTTATGGACTAGCCACGGGCAACCTACTTTACTTTTTTGGGGCCTTCTATTTGTTCTTTATTAACTCTGTTTTCATCAGCTTATCGACCTACTTGATTGTACGTTTTATGGGCTATCCCAAAAAGCATTTTTTGGACGCTACCCGGGAAAAGCGAGTGCAAACCTACATCACTATTTTCACGATTCTGACCTTGATACCCAGTGTTTATTTGGCCTACGGTATTGTCAAAAAAACTATTTGGAACGAGCAAGCGAGGCAGTTTGTCGCGATTGAAATGCAATTTCCCCGAACTCAAGTTTTGAATACCACCTATGAATACACCAACACCAGTCGGATGATTGAGATCAGTCTGATCGGAGATTTGGTTTCCGAGGAAGAGATTGCAATTTTAAAAAATAAAATCACTGCAATGGGGCTCAACGAAACTGAGCTTGTCATCAATCAAAGCGGCAGCAAGGGCACTGACATTAATGTCCTGAGAAACGATATTCTCAAGGATCTTTATGAGCGAAATGAGGGGCTAATTATTGACAAAGACCGAAAAATCGCCCTGTTAGAACGTGAGCTTTCGGAAGATGCCCAGATCCGGTCCCTCAGTAGAGAGGTAGCCAATGAGGCTGTAATCCATCATCCCAACTTGAAAAAATTCAGTCTGGGAAGGTCGATTTTTACGGATTTGGAAAAAAACAAAACCGACACGCTGATTTCGGCCTATGCATCCTTTCAGCCAAAACCCCAACGTACCGAAATTAAAAAGCTACAGGATTGGCTGAAAATCAGAACAAAATCAGATACCGTAGCACTTATCATAGACTAGACCAAAAATCCATGAAAACACTAATCTTCCCTATTCTGCTGATCCTGACCTTTTGCGGATCAGCTTTCGCTCAAGACGCTTACGATGAAGCTCTGGCGCAAAAACTCGGTGCCGATGAGTATGGCATGCGAAAATATGTAATGGCCTTCTTGTTCAGGGGTGATAAGGTCAATGATTTCACTCCTCAACAGCGATCCGAAATCCAAGCCGGACATATGGCCAACATTGGCAAAATGGCTGAAATGGGAAAATTGATCGTTGCAGGACCATTTATGGGAAATGATGACTTGCGGGGAATCTACATCTTTGACGTTCAAACCTTAGAAGAAGCCAAAGCACTTACCGAAACCGACCCTGCAATCATTGCCGGAGTTTTGAAAATGGATTTGAAGGAATGGTACGGTTCAGCGGCATTGATGATGCTGCCGGAGCTATATCCGAAAGTGACGAAGAAGAGTTTTTAGAGGGCAGTGGCAGTGTTCAGTGATCAGTGATCAGTCTCAGTGGCATTGTTTGTCAGGCTGAGCGGAGTCGAAGGCGGTTATCGGTGTTCTATTAACGGGAATTAAAAAAATGAAAATAATACAAATAATTACAGCCTTATCTCTTTTGACTTCTTGTGAACAGGTAAACACAAAAACTGAAGAGGAGTCGAAAGTCCGAAAAACAGAAGAAGTTGAATTTACAAAATTGAGTTTAGCCGACACGACAATATATTTCATGTGGAGAGACTTAAAGTACGATTCGACACTCAATAACTCCTTTAGCTCAATATTTCTGAATTTAGAATCACTACTGTCCGACTAAAATATAATAGTCGGTTAATTCTTTTTCTATTCGTCTAATTTGGGGGTTTTCAGGTAGAATTTGGTAAGTGAAGCCCCCTATGGTGGGAAAATGTTCATTTGGGAGGATTTTGCGAGGTTTTCT
>NZ_JAUXYL010000050.1 GCF_030694375.1 Algoriphagus sp. | reverse complement strand
TTATTATTAAGAATTCATGCATTTAGGAGGCAGAAAATCTATTTTCAGGACTTCAGGATTGACTTCAAGGGAATCTGGAATCCAGATTGAAAGCAGTCTACCTTGTGGTAGATAAACCTACCTAGCGGCAGGCAAGTCTGAAGACTGCAGTATCGCAGGCACAAGTTTGAAAACTTGCGCCAAGTTGAGCGGTGTTAGGAGTTCTCGCGAAGGCGGTAAGTCGCAAAGAATTCAAGTCCAGTCCCGATCGAAATATCGGGAAAGAAGCAGGACAGCGAGTAGCAGGATATTGAGCGTGGATTCAGCCCTGAGTGGAGATCCTCCACGGCGGAGGGGTACTCAGGGCAGCGAAGTTTTTTCTTTTGCTAATACAAAAAACCAAATAACCACAAGGGAATCTTTGATCCAAGTCCAGTTTCAATACCGTCAGCGGCGACAAAATGAAACGCCTGCTCTTTCTTAGGTAGATCCTTACCTATTCCACCTACTTCGATATTCGATTTTCTGTCAATCAGGAAATCTCCTTTTTCAGGTAAAGTAACTGAGTGCTTGGAGGAAACCTGATTTAAGAAAAAGGTTTCTCTGAGATTCCCGATATCCACATTTCTGCCGAGTGCAAATGCCAAATTGGTGTTTTCCAGGTAAAGTTTTTCGGGCTTTTGAAGTAAAGAAATACCTTCATTTGACTGGTAAAGGTTAGCAGTCAATTTACTTTCATCAAGGTAGTGAAAGTAGGTAAGTAAGGTAGTCCGGTTGATCCCGATTTTCTGACTGATCTTGGTGACATTTGGAATGAAGGGCACGGAATCAGCAATAATCGAAAGTAGTTGCTTGATCTTAGGTACATATCCAATATCAAATTTTCTCAGCTGGGGTAATTCCACCTCCAAAATCAAATTGACAATGGCCCTTAATTGCTGATCATAGAGATCTCCAAATTCTCCTGAAAAGGGGTAATAACCATGTTTCAAATAATTTCCAAAGAATTGGTAGGGTCTGAATTTATTAACCAGTTCAATTGCTATCTCTTCATGCTGATTCAAGACCTCATTAAGAGAAAATGCAGGAAGTGTATTGCCGGTTTCAAAATTGACATATTCTCTAAATGACATTCCTTTGAGAGAATACATCAGAGCCCTTCTACTTAAATCCGCTCCGGAATTGAGAATTTCCAGCAAGGAGGATCCAGTGAATATTACCTGCAGTTCTGGATAAAAGTCATAGATATTTTTCAGCTCCCGGGACCAACCTGCGTATTTGTGAACTTCATCTAAAACCAAAACTTTCCCTCCTGATTTGGAAAACTGATCAGCTAATTCCAAGAGCGTGTGCGATGAGAACCAAATATGATCCAGTGAGGCATAGAGCGCAGCATTATCCGAAACAGCAAACTGACTCTTTAAATATTGTAGGATCATGGTCGTTTTTCCAACACCTCTAGCCCCTGTAATACCGATTAGACGGTTTTCCCATTTTATTTCGGAAATCAAGCTTCGCTGAAAATCCAAGGAAGTCCGATTCCAGAGTCTTCTGTATAGCTCAAAGAGATGTTCCATAAATGTATAGTGTGATACACAATAATAAGTAATAATTGTTTAATGTGCTATACGATTTTGAAAAAGGATTAGGAGTTGGGGAGTTCGGAAGTTCGGAGGTTTGGAGGCATGGAAGAGCTGACGAAGATAAAGACGGTAAACATTAGACCTTAGAGGAGCTACATCATCGGGCTGGGATTGAAAAATTGCTAAAGGAAGCCGTGAGTGGAGATCCTCCACGGCAGACGGGCACTCAGGGCTGCGAAGATTGAAAGCAGTCTACCTATCTGTAGCTAAACCTACCTAGCGGCAGGCAAGTCTGAAGACTGCATTATCGTAGGCACAAGTTTGAAAACTTGCGCCAAGTTGGGCTGCGAAGATTGAAAGCTGTCTGAAGACTGCATTACCGTAGGCACAAGTTTGAAAACTTGCGCCATTCGGTCCTTCCAAGGTAGTTTTCTCTTCGTCCATTTGGCTTGATCCAAAAGGACCCCGCCTCCGGACGGGCAGGCAAAAGATCAAGACGCAAAAAAGCTTCCGCGCGCAAGGCCGAACGCCGGCCCACTTTTGCGTCCGCCCTACGCGCCCTCCCTGTTGGGCATTTGTCACAAAAACAAGAGTCCCGGGAGAAGCAGAACAATCAATGTTTTTTTTGATCACATCGGGTAAAAAGAGTGGTTCGTGGGGATCTAGTTCCAAGCTAGTGCAGGATGTTGGTTTGGAAATGGATGCTGATGCCAGTGCAATGGAAGTGGAAAAATCCCCCTACCCCCTTTGATAAGCCCGACTCGTCCCAATAAAAATTGTGGTCCAAGGGGGAGTTGCGGCGGAATGATCTTTAAATCTGTTTAAAAAAAACAATCTGCAGACTTCATATAAATAGGCACTAGTTTGAAAACTTGCGTCAATCGGAGCAAATCGGAACAGCTGAATCATTCAGTTCGGATTATGGAAATATTTGCGTCTCGAACAAGGAATCACTATTATTCGAAAGCATAATTCATCCACTGCCCTTTTTTATTCTTTCGCCAAAAATGAAATCCGGAATATTTACCATTAGCCTTGACTTCGAACTTCTTTGGGGAATATTTGACAAGGTTGGTGCGCGGTACAAGCCGGAGTATTTTTCGAATACTCGAAAGATCATCCCTACTATGTTGGAGCTTTTTGGCAGCAATGAAATCTCGGTAACCTGGGCGACTGTAGGCATGTTGTTTGCCGAAAATGAAGAGGAATGGAAGTTCTATTCCCCAACTTACCTTCCCTCCTACCGGGACAAAAAGCTATCGGCATACGAATGGGCCAAGCTTAACGGAATACGTCCGGAGGTTCATTTTGCTCCGGAATTAATTGGCCAAATCTTAGCTACACCTTTTCAGGAACTGGGTTCGCATACCTATGCCCATTATTACACGCTGATGCGGGGCCAAAGCCCGGAACAATTTCGGCAAGACCTCCGAGCCACCCAAAAAATCGCCGAGGATAAATTTGGGATCAGGATGAAGTCCCTGGTATTTCCCCGAAACCACATTAACGAGCTATACCTGGGGATTTGCCTTGAAGAAGGCTATGACTATGTCCGGGGAAATCCCAAAAACTGGTTTTGGCAGGAGACCCAACATGAAAGTTTCGAGAAAAAGCTATTTCGGTCTGCGGATTGTTTTTTCGAGGTGGGAGAAAAATCATCTTTTGGAATTGATGAGATCAGGGAATTTGACAATGAGCCTTTGATCCTTCCTGCTTCGCGGATTCTCAGACCTTTAAACCCACTAAACCCGCCCTTTAATTCCGTTCGCTTAAGAAGGATTTTTAGGGAAATGGAGCTTGCCGCAAAGCAAAATGAAGTCTATCATTTATGGTGGCATCCCCACAATTTCGGAAATGCCCCTGATCAAAGTATGAAGGAATTGGGTCAGTTGATCCAGCATTTTCAGAAGTTGAAGGAGCAGTATGGGATGGAGTCTCTGTCGATGGCAGGATTGGGGGAAAAAGCAAAAAGTCGGCTTTTGGCGGTTTAGCTTAGGTTTAGCTGAAAAGTTGGGGTGTTAGAAGTATGGGATGTTTGCTGTTGGTTCTCGAATTTGGACATTGAATGGGTCAAACCGTGAATACTTGTGCGCCGGGGCAAGGCCTCGGCTATGGTTCGACTTCATTTCGACTATCCGCCTTGGCAGACAAGCTGCATAGTACAGGCGCTCACCAACCCAACCCGGGGTGAAAGTAAAAGAACGATGCTGCGCTGGCACAGAAAGACCGCATGGAAAATTATACCTAATTCCATCGCAAGGGAGATGTAATTTGGGATAAAAATCCTGCTGCAGATCGTTCGATATTTCAAATGTGGAAAAGCAGAACAGCCCGGATAAGGCTATTAATAAAAAATACCGAGTAAAGTGTATTTTTGAAACATTTGCTTAAGTAACCTAAAAAAATGAGAGCTTGTTTTTAAATTCTCAGGTATGGATTTTAATTTGATCAGTGTTCTTCTGGCCTTGATCCCAATGTTTCTGAATGTAGGATTGCTTTATATCATAGGTATAAAGATGCCTAAGGACCAACGGACAATTATATTTATTTTCCTTTTGTTTTGCTTGATATTTTGGCAGTTTGAGGAGGTACTTCTACGAATCGCCTCAACCCGAGAAGTCAAGGTCTTAATTGATGATTTTTTGTGCATGGGGTGGATTTTTGTGGGTTCATTTTTACTTCATTTTATTTCCGACCTGGTGAATTTTCCTTTTGGGAAAAGCTGGAGATTTAAGATTTTGAATTATGGGATCACCTTCTGTTTTTTTTTATTATACCTGAATTACCCTCAACCTACGGTATTTACGGAGCATTCTTTTTTTGGGAGTATTCCATCGGTTAGGCCTGATTCACCGGATATCTTTAAAAGATTATGGATTTCCTTTCAGGCATTTTTCGGATTGGTACTGATGCTGAAGTTTTTGAAAGAGAATCACCACGAAAAAAGTCAGTCCAAAAGAGTTACCCAGGTCAAGTGGGTTTTGGCCGGCATAATACCTCCAGTGCTCGCAGGATTTGTCACACATGTTTTGTTTCCTTGGATTGGAGTTGCTGAATTAGCCATTACCTCTCCTACGATGACCGTATTCAGCGTTTGCACGTATTTCGGAATGAAGAAAGCAGATTTGTTTAATTACTTTGAGCTAATTCCCCTGGAAAAAGTAATGAAGGAAATGTCAAACTTCTTTATCCTTTTTGACAAAGATCTAAATGTGATTTTAAAGAATGACTACGCGGATCGCTTGATTTTCAACGAATCCTCCGCCAAATCTATCAATTTGGAAACTTTTTTAACTCCCGAGTCCAAAAGGAGACTAAACCAAACCATCGAACAGAAGGAGGAAGAAATGTGGCTTGACCGGCTAAATTTCCTTGATTTAAATCAAGGACTTCTCCCATCAAAGGCTGTAATCCAGAAGATTGAAATAAACAAAAATCCCGCCCTATACCTTCTCATAGGAACAGATGGAAAAGAATTGCTGGAGTACAAACAAAAACTGTCCTCCTTTAAGGAATATTTCAAGTACTTTCTGAAGACTTCAAACGAGTCGTTTTTTGAACTGGAACCGGAAAGCGGAAGAATCAGCTGGAATGGTTCGGAACGCAAAATATTCGGTTCCAATCCCAACTTGGATGTTTTTTCATTTGAAGGGTTTAAAAAATATTTTAGCCAAAATCGATCTCGGGAAGAATTTGAAAAATTTATACAATGGAAGGATTCGGATGATAGAAACCCGATGATCCTTCATTTTGAAATCACTTATAGCCAAGAAAAAACCAAAAATCTGACACTAAATGCAATCAAACTTACAAAGGGATCAAGCAGCAATAACCTAAAAATCATCGGGACGCTTCGGGATGTAAGTTCGGAGTTTGATTTCTTTCAACAGATTTCAAAACGAGATCTTGCCCTGAAAGAGATCGCATGGGTACAATCCCATAAAGTGAGGGCACCATTGGCTAATATTCTGGCATTGACTGATATTTTGAAAACAGATGAGAGCTTATGTGACAACTCAAAAAGGGAGTTTTTGACAGCACTGAAAAAATCGGCAGATCAACTGGACATGGTTATCAAGGAAATTGTAACCAAAGCAAGTGTCCCGGATGAAAACGCATGATCATTTCGTTCTATGGGATAAACTTGTATTGTTCTGATAACTGGGTGGGAGTTGGGAGGATAGGAAGTATGGGAGTTGGAGGGCTCATGCTTTGACTACGCGCAGCACAAGTGTCCGATGAGTGATGTTGTTGAGTGCTGAAGCCAGGTCCTTTAATAGCCCAGCTTTTTAAAGCTGGGTTAATATGTGGGATCAATGTTCCCAGAGCTGTAGCAGAAGGCAGGTTTGGAAAAGGGGGTTGATACCATCGCAATGGAAGTTTAAAAATCCCCCTACCCCTTTTGATAAGCCTGACTCGTCCCAATAAAAATTGTGGTCCAAGGGGGAGTTGCGGCGGAATGATTTTTAAATCTGTTTAAAAAAAACCAATCTGCAGACTTCATATAAATAGGCACAAGTTTGAAAACTTGCGCCAAGTTGAGCTGTGTTAGGAGTTCTCGCAAAGGCGGTAAGGCGCAAAGAATTCAAGTCCAGTCCCGATCGAAATATCGGGAAAGAAGCAGGAATGCGGGTAGCAGGATATCGAGCGTGGATTCAGCCCTGAGTGGAGATCCTCCACGGCGGACGGGCACTCACGGCGGCGAAGATTGAAAGCAGTCTACCTTGCGGTAGATAATCCTACCTAGCGGCAGGCAAGTCTGAAGACTGCATTATCGTAGATACAAGTTTGAAAACTTGAGCCAATCGGGGCACAAGTTTGAAAGATAGTACCTTGCGCCAATCGGGTGCCAATCGGGTTTTATTTTCTCATTAGGTCAATTCCTTGCTCAATTGTTACAAATGTTTTATAGCCGAGTTCTTTTCTTGCCTTGCTGTCATCTGTAATAAACTCTACACCCAATACATTTACAAGTCCATTGTAAATTGGCGGGTGTCCTTTTAGTTTAAATATTTTCCATACAAATTCCATTACAGTCGCCACACGTTTTGCCATTGCCAACGAAACAACTTTGTCGGGAACGGTTATGCCTTGCGTAGCAACATATTTTTTAATGAAGTCTTTGAAAACAGGTGTTTCACCGTCTGTAATAAAATAAGTTTTGCCGTTTTGCACTGATTGGTCAGCTAAAATTAAGGCGTGACAGACATTGGTAACGTGACACGTTACTAAACGGTGTTTGCCTTCATCAATAAATTGCATTCTTCCCTTTTTAGTGGCTTCCATAACACCAATCAATGTATTAGGGTCGCCTTTACCCCAAACCAATGGTGGTCTTACCGCAATGGTTTGAAAGTTATTTTTGTTTGCTTTCAATACTAAATTTTCGGCTTGTAGTTTTGTTCGTGAATAGCCGTCAATAATGTTGTCGGAAACAAAGGTTTCATCAGCGTTTACGATTGGTTTGCCATTCATAATTACCGAGGCAGCACTTAGGTAAACAAACTTTTTTATGTTAGCATTTTTTGCAACTTCCAATAAAACTTCGGTTGCTTCAACGTGCAATTTTTTAAGGTCTTTTTCAGTAGCAAAAAAATCTACCGAGGCCGCTAAATGAAATACCGAAACACAATCTTTTACGCCAACTGCTAATGCTTGCTTATTGTTCAAATCGCCTTTTACGGCTATTGCTCCCAACTGTTCAACTTTTTGAATGGCTTGCGTTGAGCGTGCCAAGGCCTTTACTTTGTAGCCGTTTTCAATGAGCATTGGGATTAGATTTTGTCCTACAAAACCCGAACCACCTGTTACAAATACTTGTTTCATACTTTGCTTGTTTAAGAGATACGAAGCAAAGTTGGCAAGGGTAAAAGCGGAAAACGTTTACAAAAGACAAGAAAGAAAGCTATGATTTTTCTAAAATTCTTTTTCTGATACGGCTCAGTGAAGTGGCTGTAATTCCTAAATAGGTGGCAAGCATATGTTGCGGAACTCGTTGCAAGATTTGGGGATTTTGCGAAAGTAATTTTGTATATCGTTCTTCGGGGCTGTCTAAAATGAACGATGTCAATGCTTGTTGAAACTGAATTAGCGTTTGCTCTAAGATTTTTCGCACAAACTCGTTCATTAGCGGAATTTCTTTGTAAAGTCTGGTCAAATCTTTTTTATTGAGAACAAGCAGTTCCGTTGGTTCAAGCGTTTCAATGGTTTCTTTGCTTGGTGTTCCTGTAACGAAACTGTCAAAAGCACCGATAAAACTATTTTCTGCTGTTATGTAAATTGTTATTTGCTCTCCATCTTTTACATAGTATTTTCTAAGGCAACCTTTGAGCAAGAAATACAATTCATCTGTCCGCTTGTTATACGAAACGAGTTCAGTTTTTGTAGTTACTTGTCTAAAAGACAATGCAGTAGCCAATAGTTCTTTATTAGCTTTTGTGAAATTCACAATTTTGTCGGTGAATGTAAAAAACTGTTCTGTCATTGTTTATTCGCTGTCTTTTTAAAATTGCCACCAACCTATTGGGCAATGATCTGTGGCCATCTTAGAACCACTTCTTTATCCGCCCAGGATAAAAATAGTGAAAAGTAGAAAAGTTACCGTCACAGAAACACCGGCCATAGCTTATAGCCTCGTGTTGAGCGTTCGCCTTATTTACTTTGTGCTTAGCTTCACTGTCATTCCCTAATTACTTCTGACGACTGCCTCGCAGCCATTTGCCATCCATTTTCAGACCTAATCCATACATTGGTGAACCTCCTTGGTACCCACTCGTCTTGGTTTGTAACCATATTTGATGGCTGTTGTAGTTCCTTACCCATTACTATAGCAATGTTTTGGTTGAAAGTGATTTTTTCAATAATTCTTTCAACTGCGGGAAATATATGTCCACTATTCATCAATGCGATGATATCTTGGGTTGTCACAATTTTACCATTTGGATTGTTTACCACGTAGTCCTTCGACCATATTTTCAACAATGAAGTTGTGTCTCCCTTATCAAGCAACGCTGTCCAATGTTTTTCTAATCTTCTGATTTCTTGTTCATCATTTGATTGTCCAATAGCGTGTGCAGAAATAAAAACAAAACAGATTAAGAAGAAATTGAATGTTTTCATAATTCAAATATTTAAGGTCAGGTACTGATTTTTTCTATAAAGATTACTGTTTTTAAGTGACGCACAAATAAGTAAAAAAGGAAGAAAAGCAATTCACCTCGGCGCAAAATTATTGAGAGGAGTCGGTGGTTGATGCCGAGGAGGAGTTAAAAATTGGTCGGGAAAAGAATTTAGTACCAAGGCAGTCTACCTTGCGGTAGATAAACCTACCTAGCGGCAGGCAGTCTGAAGACTGCAGTATCGTAGGCACAAGTTTGAAAACTTGCGCCAAATTGAGCGGTGTTAGGATTTCTCGCAAAGGCGGTAAGTCGCAAAGAATTCAAGTCCAGTCCCGATCGAAATATCGGGAGAGAAGCAGGACAGCGAGTAGCAGGATATCGAGAATGGATTCAGAGTGAACCAG
>NZ_JAUXYL010000030.1 GCF_030694375.1 Algoriphagus sp. | reverse complement strand
ATGCGCTGTCGGAGGCTTTTTTTTCCATGTTTAATAAAGATTTAGAATGAAACATGGAATAAAAATAACCTTAACACCTCAAAATGAGAATAATACGTCTTAAGGTGAAATGGACTGCCGACGCAGTCGGTTTAGTTCAACTTGTTTATACCCGAAACAAACCTTCGCTTTTACCTCAGATTTTGGCTGGATAGGCGAAGTTTTTTTTCGTTTTTTGTCATCTCCTAAGATAGTAGATTTTGGATACAGGTTATCAAATGCCCTCTTGATTTTGTGGAGTGTTTTTTGATTTGGGGAGGCATATCCGGTCAGAAAAGTGGTTGGGTTTGTACCCTTTGATTTCTTTTTTTACAAAAACTTACTTAGAATATCACAATGGATTTTTCGGTGGATTCGAGTAAGGGCGATTAGAAATATTTTACTAATTGATTTTTGCTGATTTGCGTATGCAAATCACTATGTTGTCCTCCGTTGCACCTCAGATAGGTACTTTCCACGCCAACCAACAACGATTTGTACATGAGATTGATTTGCTTTTCCTTTTGCCTTCTGTTTTTTGTCGCCTGCCAAAATGGTATCAAGGAAAGCTCCCGAAGCCAAGGGGACGGGAATTACAAGACAGTGACGGATATGCGTGGGGAAAAAGTGGAGATTCCAATTGACCCCAAGCGTGTGATCAGTGTTAGCGACGGCATGATTGAGTCTGTGATGGCTCATTTTGGCATGTTGGATAAGTTGATTGCCTTGGGGTCGAGCTGCTTGCAGCAGAATTTTACCTATGATATTCCTGGCAAAAGCCAGACCTATACCTATGCGGACGGCATGAATCCCCTTCGTGTACTTTTTCCTGAAACCGCTGAATTGCCATTGATAGCTAGGTCTGGGATGCCGCTGCAGTTGGAGCAGATCATTGCCTTGGAGCCGGACTTGGTTATCCTTAGAGAGGGTTGTTGCACGATCAATAGCCTAGACGAGCCAAAAAATCGGCAAGCATTGTCCTTGCTTGAGTCTTTTGGTGTACCCGTGGTGGTTTTGAAGGGGACAACTGTATTTGATCCACCGAGCTTGGAAAAGTTCAATCAAGAGATTCTGCTGCTTGGAGAGATCTTTGGCCATCGGGAAAAAGCAGCGGAACTCGTAGCATATCTTGACAAGACCATTGAAATGATCAAAGAACGGACCCGTTCTATTTCGGATTCGGGCAAACCCCGCGTTCTAATGCTGGGATTGTCTCCTGTTGCAAGGGAGGGCGGCAGTGCAGGGGTAACCCGGGGGACTGACACGATAGAAGGTTACTTTGTCGAGCAAATAGTCCATGCAAAAAACGCCATACAAGGAAGAGGCGGAAGAGCGGCCTCCATGATGCTCAGCGATGAGCAAATATTGGCCTTGGATCCGGACAAGGTTGTTTTGCATACGGCTTCGGGCTACCACCCACCGGAGGAGATTTACGAAGCTCCCTACTATTCCAAGTTGCAAAACCTTCGAGCTGTAAGAGAAAAAAATGTGATCTCGCTCCCGTGGACACCATGCAATTGCTCTAAGCGATTGGAATATCCGATTGAGGTCATGATGCTTGCTAAGCAGGCCTATCCGGACTTGTTTTCCGATATTTCGATACATGAATGGGTATTGGATTTTTACGGAACCGTCTATGGCGTAGATCGTGAGAAAGCCAAGGAAATCCGTAGTGCTCAATGGTTGGATTGGACGATTGACCGATTTTAGGCTATGCATAGAGCGATGGATTCTGGAAAGCGCAATCATCGAAAGAAGGTGATGTTGGTCGCCTTCGCCACCTTGGTTGTAGCGACGTCATTGATTTCATTGAGTATTGGGCCCTATGATCTGACTGTAAAAGAGGTTTTTCAATCGCTTTTTCGGTCTAGCCGGTTTGAAATTGCAGGAAATGAGCGTAGTGAATTGGCATGGGTGATTGTGTGGGATATTAGGCTTCCCAGGATCCTGTTGGCGGGGCTCGTTGGAACTGCCCTTTCAATTTCCGGCAGCATCTTTCAGTCTTGTTTCCGTAATCCATTGGTGGAGCCCTACGTGTTGGGTGTGTCGAGTGGTGCGGCTTTCGGAGCTTCTATGGCGATCGTTTTTCCCGCGATATTTTTTTCGCTGCCCTTGACGGCTTTTATTTTTGCAAGCATCACTGTCATGTTGACCCTTGGCATCGGGATGATAAGAGGTCAGATTCAAACTTTGTCATTGATCCTTGCGGGGGTTGTCATTGGGTCTTTCTTTTCAGCACTGGTTTCCATTCTAAAATACATCTCCAACGATGCCGCGCTGCGTGAAATCGTGTTTTGGCTCTTGGGCGGCTTTTACCAGAGTGGATGGAGTGAGATTCGCCTTTTGGCACCAATCACTATTCTTGTGTCAGGCTTAGTCTGGTTTTTGGCATGGAAGCTAAACGTGATTTCGATAGGAGATGAAGAGGCCAAAAGTCTGGGAGTCGATCCGAGGAAAAACAAGATCATTTTGATCCTCTCTGCCACGCTGTTGACTTCATTGTCGGTAGCCTATGTGGGGATCATCGCATGGGTAGGGCTAATGGTCCCTCATGCCGCCCGCTTGATGGTAGGACCCGATAACCGCTATGTGGTTCCTTTATCCGCTTTGATTGGTACCTTGTTTTTGCTTTTCTGTGATATCTTGGCCCGAAACCTAGTGGCGGGGGAAATTCCCATAGGCATCCTGACTTCGATTTTGGGTGCTCCCTATCTTATTTATTTACTCAGAACCAAAACCGTTTAGCCCTTGCTCCAAGTAGATCGTTTAAGTTTTCGATATGGCAGTTTGCCTGTATTCCAGGATGTTGGTTTTTCCTTGAAGGAAGGTGAGCTTTGTGCGATCTTGGGCATTAATGGAAGCGGAAAGTCAACGCTTTTCAAGTGCATTATGGGCTTCCTTTCGCCACAGGGGGGATCGATAAGTTTTGATACCCAAGATATCAAGCAACTCAGGATTTCAGATTTGGCAAAGAAGGTTGCTTATGTTCCCCAAGACCACCCAGTTACATTTCCTTTCTTGGTTCGGGAGATGGTGTTGATGGGCAGGACTACGCACATGTCCAACTTTTTTGATATCGCTGCCCAACACCACAGTAAAGTGGAGGAAGCTTTGAAAACCCTTGGACTGGAGGATTTGGCTGATAAGCCTTTTGGCCAACTCAGTGGTGGCCAACGCCAGATGGTGTTGATAGCAAGGGCATTGGCGCAGGAAACTAAGCTCATGCTCTTGGATGAGCCTACGGCTTCATTGGACTTTAAAAACCAACTGTTGATTTGGAACATGCTGTCGAATTTGCGGCGGGAGGGCAAGTCGGTCTTGGTATGTACCCATGACCCTAATCACGTGTTGTGGTTTTGCGACAGAGTGCTCGTCATGGACGGCAGGAGATTGGTGGCCGACGGTCACCCAAGCGAGGTATTGGACGAGCAAACACTCCGGAGCATCTATGGTCCCATGTGCAATCTCCGGGAAATCGGTGGAAATAGGATCGTATTGCCCTCTCTTTCAAACCGATTTTGACCAATTTTGGGTTACGCCGATTCGCCGATGTACCGATTATGGCTGGCTTTCACCTGAAATGATAGACTTGAGTTGGTTTATCTTTTCCTGGTGTACCCTTGCTTCCCTGACAAAATCCTCTCCCGCGTTTATCTCGATCAGTTCATTGATCCGGATTTGCATTTCATAGAGCCTTCCGGGATTGTTCTCATCAGCGGAGTTGTCGGCATTCCAGCAAGCCTCCAGGTAATTGAGAAGGGTGATGCTTCGTTCGACCGGGTATTCTTCGGCATTTCTGATCGACAGGGCTTCCTGAAAGTAGCTCAGTGCCTTTACGAAGTTATCCGAGCGCACAGCTTGTGGGTACTTCATCAGTGCATTGCCATAGTGACTACATATCCTTGCATAGTCAGAGGGGAAATCCTCTTTGGTAAATATCGTCAGCGCTTCGGAAAATGAGGATGCGGAAACTGCTGCCCACACACTCTTCTTTTTGGCTTCATCCGGTATCTCGGAGTAGATGATGCCAAGGTTTTCCTGTATCTCTGCATAGGCCAAGGGAAAAAATTCTTTGGTGAAAAACCTGCTTGCCCGCTGATAGGCCTCCATGGCAGGTTTGTAAAACTGTGGATTTCCTTTTTGGGCCCAAATCGTCAATAGCCGTGCTTTCTGTAGCAATGCTTGGTAGCTAAACTCTTCCATGCCCTCTTCCTCGAAGAGTTTCACGGCCTTGCTGTAATAACCCAAAGCCTCGGAAAAACTCTCTGAGATGCCCGCAATAAATCCTGCATCAAGGAGACATTGCGCTTCTTCGATTTTGAATCCGTGGATATCATAGAAAGTGACGCATTGCCAAAGTTTTTCCTTCAAGGATTCGAGGTGCTCTTCTGGATAGGGAGGGGAAAGCAAGGTAGTATGCAGGTGCGCCATGCTGGCCTGTAGCTTCATTTTCCCTTCCTGGGAAACATCGGAAAGCACAATCCTCCCGAGCTGGCTTTTTGCCTCGTCAAATCTCCCTTGATCAAAAAGATAATTGAAGAAATGGAATGCGGTAAATGCGGCAAGCTCTTCACTGGGGGCGGATGAGATCGCGTCCCGGTAAAAGTATTCGATCTTGGAGAGATCAGAGGAATTTCCGTAATGTCTCACAATGGCGTGATTATGCATCAGCCGGTAGTCATCATAGTCCTGGTATGTTTCTACTGAGATAAGGTTCGGGTCTACAGGTCCTCCCGTCATCAAATCTATGATCATCTGGAGCTCGGACTGCAATGTTGGAAGTGATGCTGAAAGCCTAAGGGAATTCTCGAATTCGCCCAACCTCAACATGACCAAAGCCATCAGTACATCTGTCCTAAACATGATCCCCTCCGGAAGCAGGTAGGGAGGCATCGCATTTTGCCAATCTACCGGGAACCTGATATATCCATCTTCAATGATCAAATGATTGGCACTCGACGAGGGGCGCATGGTGCTTGAATCCGCAAATGAAACCCATTCCCCAATGGAATAATCGAAATAAACGATCTCTTTAATGTCGTCCCAAAGTGCCTTGTCGCAGAATAATGTAATCATAGGATGGATATTTCTAGGATACCTTCGTTTTCGTGGAAGTTGTATTGCAATGCTTGATTTTCCTGGGACATTGTCGGGTGATCCGCAAAAAACTCCTGCAGGGAAATCGACTTGTCTCCTTGAATATTTTTCTGTTTGACAAAAAGCATGATGGGCTTATGTTCACTTTTGAATTTTGTATCACTTGCCTTTGCCAAAAGGATTTTTTGTGCTTCGGGCTTCATCGCTGCAAGGACCTGCCTGTCTTCCCCTATACACAGGTTGGCTAGTTCTACACCGATGATCAAATGCTGGTTGAACAGCTGGACCGGGGTTTTCAGAATCTGACTTTGCTTCGGGATATTTTGATTGAAATCAAATGCTCTTTCCATCGTCTTCGATCAGTTCTAAATCTGCAATTATCTTTTCAACTACGGTTTGGGCGGCTTTTTGGACGATTTCGGACATGCCCACATTGAGTTTGGTGTCGCTGATCGATATCAAATACACGGTGATGGAATCCTTTGGAAACTCGTCCTGCAGGATTTTCCGTGCATAGGAAAGCGCCTGATCCCACTTTAAGCTGTGGAGAAACACCATCGGGTCATCTTGGATCGAAGTTTGGATTTCCTCCGCCGGGAGTTTGAAAAGTGTCCCATCCTCATGGCCTGAGTTGATGACTCCATCCACCAATATCATCTCGTCATGTCCTTTCAACTGAAAGAGGACTTCAAAGGCGGAGGTTCCCATATCAAGAATGGTGAGGTCATCAAGTTCCGGTTGAAGTTTTTCCTTGAGCAGCCTGATGACTTCGCAGCCCACGGCGTCGTCACTTCTTACTGGATTACCAAAACCGAGCACTGCGGTTTTCTTTTTGGACATCTTTCAATCTTTATTTTCCACTATCGAAATAAAACCAAAAAAGTGGAATCCTGCACAAGGATCCCACTTTTCGAGGTATCTGCTGGCATTAAAGTTTGAATTTGGTCAATTCTTTGCCGCTCTTTCCGTCATGGGCATGTACGGTACATACCAAGCAGCTGTCAAACGAACGAGCCACCATTCCCACTTCTACAGGATCGTGTGGATCTTCGATTTCCGTTCCTTCCAAGGCCGCTTCGATGGGTCCTGGGTTACCTTGCCCATCATTCGGACCCACATTCCATGTCGTGGGAGCCATGACCTGGTAGTTTTCGATTACTCCGTTTTTGATTTCTACCCAATGTGCCAAAGCACCTCGGGCAGCTTCGGTAGCTCCCCATCCTTTACCGTCTTTTTCTTCCGGCTTGATGTAGAACTCACCGTCCAGGTCAATTTGGCCTAACCATTGGTTCAAATACTCATAAAGCCTAGGAGCTTCATGAAGTCTTCCCAAAACCCGGGTGAAAACTGATGGTCCCAATTTGTCCATGATATCCATAAACAATGGATCCCTGTTTTGGTGGCCGAGATTGTCTGGGTTTCCTGCCATGATTACCCTTGCCAAAGGACCTGCTTCCGCGGCATGTCCCATGTAGCGAGGAGCCTTGGACCAGCTGTATTTTCCGGAGAAATCTGTCTGGGCAAGGTTTTGGGAGGGAAGGGGCGTTGGGATAGGTTCATCCCAAGGGTGGGAAGCAGGCACATGCTTGTACCACGAATGATCCACATGCTCCTGTATATCCAAGTGATTGAGGCGGTAAAACTTAGACCCATCATAAAACCCACCGGCAGAGATCACCGCGTCGTTTCGGCCTTCGATCGTTGGGAAATTGTATTTGTCTTTGTGCAGGTAGGTGCCATAGGCAATGAACTTTCCTACTCCTTGGCCAAATTTATCCAAACCGAATTCCAGTCCGGCTCTTATAAATAGACCCAAGTCTGAGTTTCTTTGGCTTTCGTTTTCTTCTACCCATGCCATCATGTCGTCCCAGGTCTTGATTTGGAGATACCGCTCGATGGAGCATCCTAGGAATGTAGTCTCCAGCCAGCGGTTTCTGAAGTGGTTCAGAATGGCGGTAGCCCGGGTGATGTCTTTCAATGTAGGTGCGCACATCACTCCACCGGGAACCATGTATGAGGAATGAGGCCATTGACCACCGAAAATCGCATAAACTTCCACCGGAAGTGCAGAAGCTGTCAATCCGGTCTGGAACGATGTTCCGACGTAAGCGGCAAACCTTTTCGTGACCTCTTCATAGAGTGGCTTGTTGGCAAACTTCTTATTGGCCAAATCGGTTGCGAAGATGGCATAAAACCAGCGTGGGATACTTTGAATGGTCTCTGAAGCCTGTCCAATCGCACGCAATAGTAGCGCATTTGGCGTCAGTTGGGTTTTCCAGATCGTGTCAAGCGCAGAGGATGCGCAGTAAAGGTGGGAACCACCACAAATCCCACAAATCCTTGGCGTCACGATAAGACCCGACTGAGGATCCTTTCCCGCCATGATTTGCTCGAATCCTCGGAACATCGCTGCCTGGGTATGGGCCCTGGTCACGACTCCATTTTCCATGTAAACTTTTACATCCAGATCCCCCTCGACTCGTCCTACGGGGGAAATATTTAATTCTTTGTATGTCGACATTGCTTTGGTTATTTTGAGCTTTCAAACTGAGGTCTTGTACCTACGACTACTTTATCTACGGTGCCCATCACTTTTTCGAATCCCGCACGGGCGTAATAGGCCGCTTTACTATTTCCTGCCGGTACTGACTTTGGTAGAAACCCCAGGTATTTCATGGTTTTGAATACTGAACCTTTTACCAAGTCATTGTGGGGGAAGCCTGGCTCGGTACATCCCAGGCAGGGGTGGTTGGCCCTTGTCTTGCTGGATTGTCTGTTCCACAAGATTCTGTTGCAGCTCGCGCGCGTCATCGGTCCCCTGCATCCAACCTCATAAAACAGGCAGCCGCCTCTTTTCCCGAAGTGACCATCTACTTTTTGTGCGAAGGAAATCGCGTTGGGGCACCCGGTTTGTACAAAATCGGTAAAAAACGTTTTTGGTCTGTGGAATTCATCCAAAAGGACATCTCCAATTCTTCCAGTGGAAATGGCAACCAAAATTTGGGTGATCCAATCCGGATGGGCTGGACATCCCGGAATATTGATGACCGGTAATCCTCCCTTCGATTTGTAATCCGCCCCCAAAAATCCTCCCTTTTCCTTCTTGAGAAATTGCATGCCCGTACTTTCTGACGGGTTGGGTGGAACTGCAGGAATCCCGCCCCAGGTCGCGCAATCGCCGATGGCAACTACAAATCCCGATACCTTTGAAAGGTCCTTGATCCAATCCATCATTGGCCTTTCGGCAAAATAGTTCATTGTACCTGTTCCATTTGGGCCCTGTACGATCGAACCTTCAAAAACCAAGATATCCAACTGCGTCTTCCCCGCCAAGATACTTTCCAGAAGATCGGATACCTGATGGCCAATCTCTAGACCAATGGATGGGTGCCATAGGATGTTGACCCCAAAATCGGTCACTAATTCTACTACTGTCGGCTCCTCTGCATTTAAAAAGGACATGGTGTTTCCGCTACATGCCCCACCTTGCAACCAAAGAACATTTGCCATATTGATAAATTTTTGGGTTTAGTGAATCGTTCCTCACTGCATCTATGCAAAGATTATTTTGCTTTCGATGCAATACCCTTAAAATTATCAAATAGCTTTTGAATTAGAAAGCGTTTCCTAATTTAATTTGAAATTAATTTCTAATTTTTAGAAAAATTTTTCTAATCAGGTATAAAAGTAATACTTAGTAGTACAATCCGCCGGTCTTTTGATTTTCCGAAAAACCTGTTGCGATCAAAAATGGGCCTTAATTTTGGTGAAAAAGCGGAATTCAGCCCCTTCTTTGCTTCGCGCTGTCGATTGGATTCATGGACATCGTGGAATAGCGCACACAGGTCTTAAATTAAGATGGGGTAGATGTATGCCACGAATTCTTCCTCACCACGATCTGTCAAATAGGGAGTCATCTGACTCCAGACGGCTTCCTTGAACAGCTTTTGTTCGGCAGGCAATCCTCTCAGGATTCTCTGCGGCAGCCAAAAAATGATGGACATCCAAATGTTGTTGGAAAGCAACTCATTCATCTCGTCCGATTGTGGTACCAGCACACCCCGCTGCACGTCGAATTCGATTCTCGATTTGATTTGGAGCAACATCCGGTTGATGTAGCGGTGCCACTTTTCCAGGATATCCGGGTAGTTTCGCTCTATCTCAAACATGTCGGTGAAAAAAAACTTGTACTCCATAAAAAAGCCATAATACTGTCCGAGGGTTTTATCAAGCCCTTTGAAATTGTCAATCAACAAGTAGTCGGAAAGGATTTCCGAGAATTCCTTAAAAATAAAATCATAGGTATAAGTGACAATCGCCTCTTTGTTTTTGAAATGATATGCAAGGTTGCCTACGCTGATTTCTGCTTCGTCCGCAATCTGCTGCAGCCTTACATTGGCGACACCATTGGCATTGAAGGTCTTGATCGCAGCCTCTAATATTTTGTTTTTGGTTTTCGACATCCCGTTCTCTTAATTATATCCGAGATTTAAGGCCTTTTCCTCGATCGTGAGTGTACCTCTTTGGTCCTTTGCCGCTTGTCTCCTGAACAGTTGGGACATGATTTCAGCTTTTTTGCGGCTTGAATGTTCGGTGATGTTCCGTATCAGTAGTTGAAGTGGTTGCCGATGATGTGCAAAGACCAAGTCGATCCTAAACTGACCTTTTCGATAAATAAGGCGTTCGATAACCGCAGTATCGCCGAGCCACTCATTGGACCTGAGAAAGTTAAACTCCGATTCAACGCCCAGCTTGTCCTCGTACAGCGACATTTGATTGATGGATTTGAGTATCCATTCGTACATTTTGTAGTCGAGTACCGGGTTCCGTTTCATTTTTCAAAGATACGTACCCTGTCATCAAATTCCTCTTTTCCAAGTGGGGTAAAATAGGGTTTCAAAAAAAACCAAAACATTTCCTCGTATCCCTTCTTGTCAATCTCCTTTTTTCCGAGAATTGTCTGTCGACCGATCCAGCTTTCGCTTGCCCAAACGAGCAGGGATGACATCCTCGCGCCGAAGTTTTGCTCACCGTTTGAATTCAATGCACCTCTCGCCTCGTTGAACACCAACATTCCCTGCAGTTGCAGTTCCTGCCAATGTACATGCTCTCGGTACTGTTTGGAGATGTTTTCGTAAAGCCTCATAAGGTCCAATGTGTCTTTGTAGAAAAAGACATACCGTAGCTGGAGTTCAAAATTGGAGTTCAAAAATCGCTGAATGTCTTCAAACAGCGGCAAAACCCTAAATTCTGTCAAGATTACTTTCTGCTCCTCCACCAAGTCATTGATCAGGGCATACAGAATGTCATTTTTGGTTCTGAAATGATATCCGATATTACCGAGGCTCAAGGCGCTGGCATCCGAAATATGCTGCAGTCGGACATTGGCAAACCCGTCCCTGTTGAAAAGGCCCAGCGCGATCTCTTTGATTTTGGATTTGGTGTCTCTTTTTGTCATGTTTTTTGAATCCTGCGCCAAAGATACCATTGACATCGACGGGAAATGCTACGCCACCTCCGGCAATTTATTCCATCAACTCTACACCGGATATCAGGAGTTCATTTCCCTGAATGATATTGTTGTTGGGTTTGTCGCAGGCACAGACAAATTTATAATTCTTTACCTCGGATTCCTTTTGGCATTCCGTACAAAAAACCTTAATCGGCAAAACCTCGATTTGAAGCTTGCATTCGCTGTATTCCTTCCTTTCGGTCGCGACTACTGCTTCGAAGGCATTTTGCATGAGGATGGGCTCGACATTGGAAAGCAGGCCTACCCTCATATGGATGCTTCTGATTTTTCGTCGTTGCGGTTCGGGATAGACTGAGTCCAATGATCCGAAAATGTTTTTTACCAAGGAAATCTCGTGCATGGCTAGGGTTTGGTGTTTTTTCGTTTTGCGATAACCTCTCGAAGCCTTACCGCGCTTTGGTAATCTTCCTTTTCCAATACTTTTTGAAGCATATTTTCCAGTTCCTCCAAGGTATATGCGGAGTACGCGGTCCGCTTGGAATCACCCACATAGATGTCCATATCGATACGCTGTTCTTCGAGAAGGTTTTTCGAGATCATGATGGGGCTGTCAAAGCGCAGGGCGAGTGATATTGCATCAGACGTTCGGCTATCCACCCTAATTTCCTTTTCGGGGTCTTGTTTGAAAACGATCTCACTTTTGAAAATCGTACCTTCCACTTCCTTGATCCAGACATGGTCTACCCTGGCGCCAAGGTGGCCGATTACTTCAAAAAACAGGTCATGGGTAAGTGGGCGCTGTGTTTTGATCTGCTCCAGCGCTACACCAATTGATAGGGCTTCTGCTTGCCCAATCAATAGGGGAAAGCGGTTTTTCTTGGAAACGTCTTCGAGTATAAGAGCAAACTTCCCGGGTGAGTTGACACTTGGGGACATTGCCACAATGAATACTTCCACCAAATCCATCATATCAGCTAACTATGTTCCTTGATAAAATCGCACATTTCTTCCAGGTCATCAAAGGGAGCGATCACATCTCCGAGGTGGATGAGCTTGTACAAGCCTACCCGCTCGACTTCGATCAAGAATCCGGAAAGCGTCTCGACCTGTTTTTCCCCCTGTTTCAATACGGGCAAACCAAATACAGCCATCATTTCCAGCAAGTTATCCATTGCATTCATTTTAAGTCGATTTAGTCTATCAAGAGGTCTTGGATGAGTATTCTGTGGTTGCCGGTGTCTGCTATGAATAGCTGTTTTTGTTCTACACAAAAGCTAAATGGCCAGTACATGGATTTTTCCGTTCCATAAACGGTATCGGCGAATTCGCTTCCGGTAAAGAAATCCGGTTTTCCGATCAAGGAATCTGCTTCAGCTCCGTTGGTTGAGGGGAGGTTTTCGAACCAAAGAATCCTCGAGTTTCCGGTATCCCCCACAAAAATCCCGTTTTGATAAAATTGTGAGCAGTAACACCAATTGAGGGAACAGGGAGACGGCGTCAGTCCAAACATGTTTTGGCCATTGGATTCAAAATCCATCTGTCCGATAATTCGATTGGCGTTTTGGGCCAAAGCGTCCCGCCAGTGATTCCAAATCAGCACCCTGAAATATTGGGTATCAGTGATCGCTAATTCTCCTTGGCTTCCCAGGGAGACCCCATAGGGCCAAATAGCGTTTTGCGGATCGTAACTTCTGCCTTCGAAGTCCTCCTGTCCGATAACTGCGTCGGCGGGAGTTACTGATTCTGTGGGAATGCTATTGAAAACCACGACCCTTCGATTTCCGGCGTCGGCTACAAACAGCATACCTTCGTGAACTGCGATCCCATACGGCCAATAGAGGGAGGATGCACTCGGTGCTGCATTGATTCCCAACTTGTTGGGCAAGTTGCCCAAAAAGTCATCCTGCCCGATGACGACATCCGCCGCCTGATGGCTTTCTGTGGGAAAACTGTTCCAAACCAATACCCGATGGTTCCAGGCATCAGCTACAATCATCCTTTTCCCGTCGGTCCAGACTGCAGAGGGATATTGGAGCGATTTGGAAGATGCGGAGCCTCCTTCATTCCTGCCTGTTTGGACCAGGTCTGCCTGCCCGATCACCAAATCCGGTTTTTGGGTGAGGGAAGAGGGTATTTGATTCCAGATAAACACGCGGTTTTGACCCGTGTCGGATACCAAAAGTCTTGAGCCATGTGCAAATACGCCTCTCGGCGCCAAAAAAGGGCTATTCTCATCCCCTTTGAAGTTTCTTTGCGAACCTGCGATTTTCTTGAATGCAGCGTTTGTTTCAAAATGTGGAGGTATTGCCCTTTTCAGGGTGATGTTCAATGCAGATGGAGATTCCTTTTGTGTCATTTTAACAAATTCTTGGTAACTGCTCTCCGAGTAGCATATTGACTACCCTCCTTCCGCCGATTGCGCTGTGGAGTACGACTTGCCGCGGGTGATTTTCCGTCACTTCACCGATAATCGCGGCATTGGTACCGTGCTGCCATGATCTGATTTTGTTTGCCACGGCTGATGCGATTTCCTTTTCCACAAATGCGACGAAGACTCCTTCATTTGCCACATACAATGGATCCAGGCCAAGTAGCTCGCAGGCAGACGAGACAGCCTCGTCCACCGCGATGGATTTTTGGTGGATTTCGATCCCTTTGGAAAGGGATTGGGCCACTTCGTTCAAAATCGTAGAAAGCCCGCCCCGTGTAGCATCCCTTAAAAAATGGATTCCATTGCCAAATTCCGCCAGGAGTTCGGGGACGATCTCATTGAAGTGACATGTATCGCTTTCGATATCGGATTCAAACTCGAGCCCCTCCCGTACACTCATGATTGCGATGCCGTGTTTGGCGATATCGTTGGAGACAATAATTTGGTCGCCCGACTTGATTTGATTGATATCAATCGCTGCTTTGGGGAGAATTTGGCCTACCCCGCTGGTGTTGATGAATATCTTATCGCCTTTTCCACGCTCGACGACCTTGGTGTCTCCCGTGACCACTTTGACATTGGCCCGATCGGCAGCGTCCCGGATGTGGAGCAAAATCTCCCAAAAATCGGTTACGGCCAACCCTTCCTCGATGATGAAGCTTAAGGAAATGAATTGGGCCTTTGCCCCGCACATATTGAGGTCATTGACGGTGCCATTGATCGCCAACTCGCCAATGTTTCCTCCCGGAAAAAAAATGGGAGACACTACATAACTGTCTGTGGTAAATGCCATTTTGCCTGAATAAACCTCAAAAACGGCCCCGTCATGCTGCTTGTCAAGGTATTCGTTTGAAAGAATATTGAAGACGCCTCCATCGAGTAGCTTGTGGGTCAGCAATCCGCCGCTGCCATGACCCATGGTGATGATTTCGAAATCGAGCTTTGGAACCGGGCAAGATGCGGAAAGAATACTTTTTGGCTTGGACATCAATTCGGTGGTTTTTTGGGTCGTTAGGCTTCTGTGAGTTGACCGTTGATTTTTGAGAAGTGGTAGTAGGCTGCGCATGCGCCTTCACTGCTGACCATCGGCGCTCCCAAGGGTCTTTCAGGCGTACATCCTTTGCCAAATTGGGGGCAATCATGTGGTTTTTTGATTCCCTTCAGTACTTGACCCGCAATGCATTCGGGGTTTTCCAGCACCTTGGGCATGCTGATTGAGAACTTCCTATCTGCGTCGTAGTCGGTATACTTCGGATTGACATGGTATCCGCTCATGGGTATCGTGCCTACTCCCCGCCACTCCCGATCAGAAACACCAAAAACCTCATGGATCACTTTGATGGCTTCGGGATTTCCCTCAGGTCTTACGACGCGGCCATATTGGTTTTCGAGTTTGTGTTCACCTTTTTCCAGCTGTCTGACTACCATCAGGATTCCATGGAGGATATCCACTGGCTCAAATCCCGTCACGACGATAGGCACCTGGTACTTTTCCACGAGTGGACGATATTCCTCAATCCCCATGATGGTGCATACATGTCCTGCTGCCAAAAAACCCTGAATCTTGACCAATTCGTCATTCATCACAGCATCGATGGCGGGTGGTACCAATACATGGGAAGCCAAAATAGAATAGTTCTTCAAGCCCTCCCTGTAAGCATGTATCACCGACAGGGCATTGGCCGGTGCAGTCGTCTCAAATCCCACAGCGAAGAAAACCACCTGCCTGGAGGGATTTTCTTTTGCGAGCTTCACGGCTTCCAAAGGGGAGTACAGTATCCGCACATCTGCACCTTTGGACTTGGCTTCCAAGAGGCTGTATTTCGAACCCGGTACCCGCAGCATATCTCCAAACGAGCAAAGGATCACTCCTTCTTCCATCGCCAAGTATACTGCTTTGTCGATGAGATTCATGGGTGTCACGCATACCGGACAGCCAGGACCATGCACCATGGTGATTTCCTTCGGCAGCAGTTGCAGGAGTCCATTTTTCACAATGCTGTGGGTCTGCCCCCCACATACCTCCATGATCATCCAAGGTTGGCGGCATTCCCGATGTATTTCATCGGTGTATTTCTTCACCAATTCCGGGTTTCGGTATTCTGATAGGTATTTCATCTTTCTTTTTTTGGACAAATGCCCTTGTTGCGTGAAAAGGAGACTATAATCATGGGGTAGCAATCATGCTTTTGGTTCTTCGGTTTCCTTGGTAGGACTGAAGTCATTCCTGTCGGTCTGGGTGTGTTCGATCAGTTCATCGATTTCTCCGATCATTTCGAGGTATTCAAAGGATTTTTTGGCCTCTTGTTCGTCGACAATGCTGATGGCCACGCCGACATGGACCAAGACATAATCTCCCTCCTTGGCCCCGGGTACCATCTCCAAGCTCGCCTGCTTGGTGATGCCGCCAAACTGGATCTTGGCCATTCGGACCAAGCCATCGTACATGGTCTCTATACTTGTGATTTTACCTGGTATCGCTAAACACATAAGAATTGGTTTTATTGGTTTGGGATTTTTCTTGAATATGCATCCAAGCCAATTGGCCTAGCGCAATGTTTTCGTCATTGGGTGAGAGTTGTTCATGGAAAAGTAACCTGCAGCTGCTGCCCAACACTTGCGTGAGCAGATCCACCAAGAGTGCATTTTGAAAAACTCCACCCGAAAAGCCGACTTTCCGGATTTCAGTCGTTTCTACGATTTGCCGGACGATACTCACAAGCGTCAGATGGAATTTGGCAGCAATCAGGCCTTGATCCACGTTTTCTGATTTGTCCTTCAGGATTTGGACAAGCAAGTCGGAGAGGGAAATCCTGCCTTCGGTCCAGGGCTGATGGCTGTAAATCGGGATACATTTCCAATCATTGGCATCGATGTATTGCTGAGCCCTTTGCTCCAAGTGCATGGCCGCTTCCCCTTCGAAGGTATTGAAATCTGTGATATCCAATATCGACGATACCGCATCGAAGATCCTTCCCATGCTATTGGTTTGGGCATGGCTGGGCTTTTGCAGGAGCTTCGCATACAGCGACCATTCCTGATTGGTGAATTTACGCTTTAAAAATGCCGGATCCATATCCGCATGGTGGCAGAGGGAAAGGGCCGCCAGACGGGGTTCTTTCGACATTTTGTCTCCGAGTAGCATGTCAAAATACTCAAATCCAGCCAAATGTGCCATGTTTTTTTCCTGGAAAACGAAAACCTCAGATCCCCAAAGTGATCCGTCGTTTCCAAATCCAAGGCCGTCCCAGACGACGCCAAGGACAGGTTCATCCGTGTCCAGCAAGGAATGCTCCCAAAGCAAAGCCGCAAAGTGGGCTTCGTGATGGGGAACTTCAAGCACTTCGGCAGTTGGCAATAGGGTGGCCAACCTCCTGCTATGGTATCCAGGATGTCTGTCCACCAAAATTTGCGCGGGCTCTTTTCCAGTTATTTCAAGAAATCCCCGAAGTACTTGGAGGTATCTCAGTTGTGTCTCAAAACTCTCCAGATTACCCAAATACTGGCTGACAAATACATGCTTCCCTTCCCAAAGGGCAAAGCTGCTCTTGAGGTCGGCGCCCATCGCCAGGGTACATTTTTCAGACGGGGTATCCGACACGTTCCAAAATGTGGGTGCCAAGCCACGGCTCCTCCTCAAAATGATTTTCTTTTTGGAAGCCGTTGCGACCCTGCCCACCGAGTCATCTTGGGCAAAATGGATTTCCCTGTTGTGCAACAAAACGGCATCCGCGATGCCATAAAGATTTTTGATTGCATCCGCATTCTCAGACTGTACAGGGCTTTGGTGAAGGTTTCCGCTTGTGGAGATTATCGGTCTGCCCATTTTTTTGGCAAGCAAAAACATCAGGGGATCCGCAGGCAGGCATACCCCCAACAAGGAGAGCCCAGGCGCAATCAGCGTTTTGGATAGGGATAAGTCTGTTGTTTTTTTCGGTTTGCAGAGGACAATCGGGCGCGATGCCGATTGCATCCATTCTTTCTCCTGATCACTGGCCAAAAAATAATCGGCTAGCATGTGTGTATCCGCGACCATCAAAGCCAAAGGTTTTCGTGGCCTTCTTTTTCTCTCCCGGAGCGTCAAGATAGCGGAGGGAGCGGTCGCGTCAGCCAAAAGCAAAAACCCCGAGGTAGCTTTTACGGCCAGGATTTTCCCGTCCTGGAGCATCGATACCGCCAGATCGATCAAATCGCCCTGCTGCAAAGGGGTACCTTCCCGCTCGGGAAAAACAGAGAGCTCCATCCCGCAGTCGTGACAAGAGTTGGTCTGGGAATGGAAACGCCCGTTTTGCGGGTTTTCGTATTCGTCCAGACATACCGGGCACATTGCGAAAGACTTCATGGCGGAACGCTCCCTGTCATAGGGAATACCTTCGAGGATGCTGTACCGCGGGCCACAATTGACGCAGGAAATAAACGGATATAGATAGCGGCGATTGTTTGGATCCAACACCTCTGATTGGCAGGACTTGCAGATTCCAAAATCGGGACTGATAAAAGCGCTTTTTGTTTGGCTACTTTGGGAGCCGATGATTTGAAAACCACTTCGAGCCCCGTCCGTCACAGGAATTTCTTGGATGGTCATGCTTGAAACAATCGCGAGCGGCGAAAGGCTTGTACGCAACCTGCCGAGGAAGTCGTCCCGATCCTGCACGGATGCGAGGAGTTCGATGCAGACGCCTGTAGAGGTGTTGTAGACCCTACCGCCCAAGCCGCTGATGGTGGCGATTCTTGCCACGGTTGGCCTGAATCCCACCCCTTGCACCTGACCTTCAATATGGATTCGCCAGTGTTGCACTATGCGCTGATTTCCTCCGCAGATTTTTTTTCCTTGATTTTCGCCAGTAGCCAGTCGCACCAGGCATCTATACCTTGACCTGACATGGCGGAGAGCTCAATCACCTCAATGTTGGGATTGATGGCCCGGGCATCTTTGGTGACAGCTGCTACGCTGAAGGGCAGGTAGGGGAGAAGATCTGATTTTGAAACCAACATCAACTCACTGGTCAAAAACATCTTGGGATATTTTTGGGGCTTGTCATCTCCTTCCGTTGTGGCAATCAGGGTAACCCGATAGTCTTCCCCAAGGTCGAATGATGCCGGACAAACCAAGTTACCGACGTTTTCCACAAAGAGCACATCCAGATCCTTGGTATCGAAGCCCTTCAATGCCTGCCAAATCATCTGCGCCTCTAGGTGGCAGATACCGCCTGTGACAATCTGGAGCGCATTTCCCCCCACTTGCCGAATACGATCCGCATCCCGCTCGGTCTCTAGGTCGCCTACCAAAATCCCGATTTTGATGGTGTCCTTCAGTCTTTTGACGGTCTCTTGCATGAGGGTCGTTTTCCCGCTTCCGGCAGATGATACAATGTTGATCATCAGTACTTTATTGTCTGCCATTTGGTTCCTGATGCTCTCTGCGACAAAGTCGTTGGCTTGAAGGAGATGAATGGTCGTGTTGTCACAGGTAATTGTTCCTCTCGCGTTCTTGCTTGATTTGGGAGCCTTGGTGTTTGACATGGTTATTTCAGTTTGTCTGAAATATACCATTATTAGCCGCGCGGGTGATGATTTAGTAAATTTTTTCTAATTCGCTTTGGGCTCAGCGGGAGAGGGGAGATTGGAGGTTGGAAAGTTATTGGGTTGGAAGGTCAGAGAGTTGAAAGGTTGAAAAGTTGTTAGGTTTAAAGGTTATCGGTGGGCATTGAGGTATAAGGGATTTCTGAAAAACGGCAATTCTCATGTTTTTGCCTGATGTACAACAAAAAATGGAAACAACAACTTAAAACTCCTTACGATTCGAATCCCTTCCAAGTGTGTGTATATTTGCAAAAATCATACACATTATGAGAACCAACATCGATATTGACGAGGCGCTTATGCAGGCAGCGATGAAGGCTTCTGGCAGCAAAACAAAAAAGGAGACGGTTGAGGCCGGCCTACGCTTGCTGGTTGCCTTGGAACAGCAGGAGAAGATCAAATCCTACAGAGGCAAGCTGAAGTGGGAGGGGAATCTAGAGAAAATGCGACTCGACCTATGATCCTGGTGGACTCATCTGTTTGGATCGATTTCTTCAATGGACATGACAAACCCCATGTTGAAAAGCTCTACCAGCTTCTTGGTCAGGAATTGATCGCGACCGGGGATTTGATTATGGTTGAAGTTTTGCAGGGATTTTCATCCGACAAGGACTTTAGGAAAGCGCAGGAACTGTTTGAGATACTCCCGTGCTTTAGCCTTTGTAGTCAGGAATTGGCCTTTAAGGCTGCACGCAATTACCGATTTTTGCGGAAGAATGGAGTCACTGTAAGAAAGACGATCGATATGGTTATTGGAACATTTTGTATCGAGAACAATCTTGACCTTCTCCATGCTGACCAAGATTTTAAGTCCATCGAAAAATACCTTGGGCTTCGGACAATATACATTTGAGTTCACGCATTCTAATTTGTTCATGAAAGGAGTCGCGCCACTGGGCCGGTTATCAAGTTATTAAGTTGAAAGGTTATTGGTAAATGCCTAGGTCTTCGGGTTTTCTCGGGGATGAGGTTTGAAGGTTAGAGCGTCGAAAGGTTGGAAAGTTATTGGGTTGTAAGGTTATTGGTGAATGCCTAGGTCTTCGGGATTTCTTGGGATAGTGTCGGCAAATCACCGACTTGGGTGCTCCCGGCTATTGCAAACGTGCTGTTAAGCCTTCGTGCTTTCATTTATTTCTTTAATTCAAAATGTCCACCGTTTGGATGATTAAATCCGCTTGTGTCAAAGGTTAGAAATTGATTGCTTTTCAACCAAAATAAATTTGGTTTGTTTTTGTCATACCAGTCAACTACGGCGACTTTGAATTTCAGTCTATTTTTAACGTCTTTACGCAAGTAATTCCAATATGAGCAGTAACCACAACCGTTAGTGTCGAACTTAATTTTCAAAAGGTCGAAGGTCGGAATGTCCTTAATGATTTCTTGTAATGTAGTGTAGGCGATGTCAGCAACTGTATATTGTCCACCAAAGTAAGGAACAGAGGCTTCTGTTCGGGTTGTGTCGTCAAGTTTGTCAAGAAGTAATGGAATAACTTCTTGTTTGCCTTTCACTACTTGCCAAAAATATTTGTCGCCACAACCAATATTATAAATCATTGTGTCTCGGTTGTAAGGAGTATTTACATCAAGAAGTACTTCACAAGCATAAGGCATCTCTCTCACAAACCTTAAACTGTCAATGAGTCTTTTGCTTTCTGTAACTTGAGCAAATGTCATAAATGGAAAGGCCGTCAATATGAGAGTCCAAATTTTCATTGTGTATGGCGTCTTTTGGCATCAGGCATAACGTTTGGCAGCTATAAGAAGTTGGCGATTTCGAAGCACTTCACTGTCAACCAAGCAGAAACTTTGATAAAAGCACAATGCTTGATTTAAGCACTGAATCGCCACTTTTGGGTAGGTGCTGTTGAACTGACACCCTCCGGGTGAGCGAATTACCTAAATTCTGTTTAAATTCCGTCAAATCAAAATCAATCATTATGGAAACTAAAAAAAAACACCTTAGGGACCGTTGTCCTTAACGGTCCGGCACAGGAGTATCTGCT
>NZ_JAUXYL010000028.1 GCF_030694375.1 Algoriphagus sp. | reverse complement strand
CCGTGGCATTGATATTCCCACATCCCCCGGTCAGTGGAATGCTGTAATTGAATGTCCCTGAAACGGTCGGAGTACCGGAAATCGTGATGGTATTGGCAGCCCAGGTAGCGGTAACTCCGGCAGGAAGTCCATTTGCTCCTGATACTCCATTGTTGGCTATCCCAGTTGCTCCGGTCGTGTTGTGAGTGATATTGGCAAGCGGCGTATTGATACACCGGGTTTGGTTGGGTGCTGCTGAGCTAGAGGTGTTATTTGGAATGACTGTTACAGTTCCGGTTCTGGTAAGCGTAATATTGGGATTATAACCAGGAGTAACATTAATAGTGTAAGTCCCACTTGCTGTAGGGATTCCCGAAATAGTTATTGTTCCCGTTGTGCTATTATGATTTGATGTTAATCCCGCAGGAAGAGTTAGAATAGAAACAGTTGAACTGGGAGGAAGTGAATAGGTGATTGAGGAAATAGCGGTTGTAATACATACAGATTGATTATCTGTCCCAGTAGCTGAAGTCAAGGCGATGTAGGAAATTCGAATCTGGCCATTTCCTCCTAGTCCCCCAGATTGCAATGCAGGATTTGCGCTTTGCCTCTTTGAACCTCCTCCTCCTCCTCCCGGAAATGATCCATTTCCTCCAGGGTTAGAATTCGTGGCACCACTTCCACCGCTAGCTCCACCAGTTGGAGCAGAGGCCCCTGCGGAAGTTGTTGCACTGTTTCCGTTTGCTGCTATTCCTGCAGAGGATCCTCCTCCTCCTCCATTTGATCCTGAATTAGCACCATTTCCACCGCTATACCTAATGGTTCCAAATCCATCGGCTGCTGCACCCCCTGTAGCACCTGTACTTCCATTCATGGCCACAGAATTTCCACCCTTGGCCATTAATGTGGTATTGCTCAAAAACCAAGTGTCTTCTCCTGGATCGGGGGATCCCGAGCCAAAACCCACATGATAATTGATCACCTGACCAGGGGTGACCGAAAGAACACTCCGGGAATAGGCACCTCCACCACCGCCGGCAGCCGCTCCATTTGTGTTTGTCGAACCACCACTCCCCCCGCTTCCCCAAACTTCAACAGTAATGGAAGTTACGCCTGCGGGAACAGTAAAAGTACTTGAACCAGAAGTAGTAATATTCTGGGTTTGCGCTATCCCCAAAATCGACCACATCATCAAACCCAAAAAGCCCAGTAGGGCGATTGGCTTTCTGATAAAAAATTCAGGTAGAGGTCTAGGCCACATTACGCTTGTTTTGTTTTCAGGTATTTGAATTTCAATACCATTAAAATGTATTTCAAAATTACAACCGAATATTGAGAATACAAATCTTTTGTAAGCTTTTGATTGAACTTCAGGGAATTACGTTCGGAGGGATTTTCTTGGATTTCTGACCAGGAGTTTTTATCAAAAAGCTGCTTTAAAAAGCCTAAGGGGATAGTCTGACCAGATTTGACATTTGCAGAACAAAGGATTTTCTGGCATCGATTGAAAAGAAGTGTTTCAACCTGCTTAAGAACTTGGTAAATCGTTAGGAAAAAAGAGACTCTACTAGAAAAAATGCTGTAAAGTTTGATGCCTAATGGCATTACTAAACCTAACGCCTCAAAATAATTTTATGATACTCACGATTTTGCCCCCAGCTGATTTCAAGGGTATATACCCCCGCTAATTTATTCTTCAGACGATCTGAAAGCTGAGCACTCAAAAGGCTGCTTGAATTGCCTTCAATGGTATCAAATTGACCTGTGGCAGAAATGATTCTTACGCTGACTTTTTCATCGTTGTATGTACCGCGGTTCACCAGTTCCAGATTGATAGCATCACCTGAAGTCGGATTCGGATAGACGATCCAGTTGGTAGTGCTTGCAATTGGATTTACCTGAATGGAACGAGTTACGCTATATTCAGAGGTACCGCTAAGGTTTACCTGCTTCAAACGATAAAAGATATTACCTCCTGCCGCAGGAAGAGTTGAGTCTGTGAAGGTATATTCAACCGGAGCATCCGAATAACTTGCTCCGTCTATTTCACCAACTTTTGTCCAAGTTCTCACATCATTGACTGCCCGCTCGATCTCAAAGTGGGAGTTTTCCCATTCCCGGGATGTCACCCAGGAGAGTTCTCCGGATCTTGACTGTGGATCATGTTTTGCATTGAAATAAAGGTATTCTACGCCGAGGATTCTAAAGTTCAAGTAGGTAACATAAACCACCCCTTGGCCACCATTCCCACCTCTAGTCGTTCCCGCTCCTCCTCCCGAACCGGTATAAATAGTTCCATTGTTTCCTACCCCATTGTCAGATGCACTTCCTCCGATTCTAACCCCATTCGCTGTACCTCCCAGTCCTGGATCGTTGGTGTTTCCATTGAAATTAAATCCGATTCCGCCACCTCCGGCTCCATAGCCATAGGTAGAACCTGCCAGTACAAAAGTACTTCCATTTCCCCCATTTCCGGATTTTGATATACCTACACCTGCGCCATCACCATTACTTCCGACGCTGCCGGCTCCGCCTCCACCACCGCCACCCCGGGCATGATTCGGTTGGTTCCCTCTTCCTCCATCACCTCCTCTATTTCCTTGTCCAGAAGTACCGAGACCACCTAAACCCTTGATGTCTTCGGCTTGTGAACTGTAAGCCCCACCACCTCCTGATGCTCCATTATTACCATTTAGATTGTTAAATGAGCCTCCGCCTCCGCCTCCCAATGCATTGAGATTTACGACTATATTGCCACTTGGATCCGGGATTGTAGCAGTTACGGCTGAATTAACTCCGTTACCCCCCTTTACATTGGCTGTTGATGCTCCCAGCCCACCTTGGCCTACCTTAATGTTGAGAGAATTCCCTGCAGCAATCCCAAATGCTGAAGTACTTGAAACGGTGGTTGAGGCAAAACCTCCGCCTCCGCCTCCGCCACCTGTGGAGCCCATTCCACCACCTCCACCACCTCCAATTGAGAAAACAGAAAATCCAATAAGACCCCCTGGAATATTCCAAATATCATCACAAATAAATCGGATGACAGTTGTGCCTGAAATAGCACCATCGTCAATGATTTCGATACAGTCAAATTTATTGGCATCAGGACAGGAATAGGAAATATTAACTGTACCATTAGGTCCTGCACCTCCTCC
>NZ_JAUXYL010000026.1 GCF_030694375.1 Algoriphagus sp. | reverse complement strand
TCGAAACACCACTATTCCATTCCCAAAAAATATTCCTCCAAGGGGGTCAATTTACTCCGGCTAGCGGGGGTCAATTTGCTCCGGCCAGAAGGGGTCAGTTTCCTTCGGCTAGCGGGGGTCAATTTGACCGGATTTTGCACTTTATTATTACAACGGTGAGGGATTGGCTACTTACCTTAGGCTTAGCAAAAGTGGGCAATATTCCTGTAGAATTTTGGTCACCATACAAACTGGCGTATTGGAGTTTCCTGGTAGAGAAGTAGATCAATTTTGTAGCAGATTCAATGCTCCTCTTATTTGGGTCAGAGGGTATGAGCCTTTTTGGGAGCCAAATGGGCAACAATTAGCAGAAACAGGTTATTTCAGAAAAGTTGGAACGAACTTTAACCACTACTGGTCGGTAGGAGAATACAATCCTGACAGTTTCTCCCTTAGGTTATGTAAGGGATTTATCACCAATGAGACTTGGAAGGCCTTGGATCAAAGACCTAACCTGATTCAATGGAGCTCATTGCACAGCATGGTAAGGAGTAGATTGGAAACAAGTCCACATCTAAAAGATGGAGATTTAATTGTATTGCCTCATAGACTTTCTCGACTGCAAAAAAGCATTCCGGCTGAAGTAAAACTGATCTATTGGGAATCCTTAGTGGGTTTAAAAGTACACAATGGCTCCGAAGAGGCTTGTTGTTCTGGAGCGATTGAGCAAATCTCAGCCTTGAAGGAAAAGCTTGAGGGAGTAAAATTGCATACTGACCAACGCATACACCTCATTCCATTTTGCCTAGAGTCGGAAATGGAGGTCTATCAAAAAGAGGTGCTAAATCTTCCTTTTAAGACAACAACCTATGGGCTACATCCTTTGGATTTTACTTCATGGCAGGAATTGGAAAATACAGTTCAAACCAGTTTCAAAATAAATAACGAAAGTCTGTAGTTTGTTCAACATTTCTCAGCTATCCAATTTCAACCGGCCCAAAAACCAATTATTATCAATGTAAAAGGTATTTTTCAAAATTTCCAGTTTAACTGAATCTTCTAAAATAATTCCATCAGCAATATTTTTTTCAAGACTTTCTATGTCTACGATATCTGTAACCATGGGTATTTCATTCAGCATGTCCAAAATCAACCAAGGACCAATTTCATAAAAATCTAAGCCGGAATAAATTTCCATTCTATCCTTTTCAGTGCTTTTCTCCATTGGCTGGAGTCTTTTATTTACTTCAGTATAGTTTAAAATAAACTTTCTTTTTGCCTCGGCTATGGATTTGAAGGTCTGAATTTTTCCATCGAGTAAGTCAAATAAATTAGCTATTCCCTCCTCTCTGTATTTCAATAAATAATACTCCAGATTATTCAAAGGGTAAGCCGAATTTTTAAAAGCCGAAGCTTTTACAAGTTGCCAATGATCTTTCAAATGGACGAGTTCATGCTCCCAGATATTCATATTGGGTAATGCTTTCTCGTTACCGTTAAAAAAATGTAAATACCTGTTCAAAAGACTCTGATCCACATGGAATACATAATTTCCTTTGGCAGGATCTGATAGATAAAGGTCATATCCCGCTAAAGCATCAGAACTTTTATAATTCGTATAATCTATTGCCAACTGGATCTGATTGAAGTAAATTCCATCAAGAAGTGGCCACATTCTTTCCAAGGCGGCCTTTAAAACATTTGCGGAATAGTTCTCTATTTTTTCATATAAGGCAATATTTTCCTCACGCCAAATAGACGAATCACCATCTTCTGATTCACCGGCTTTGTAGCCAGGCAACCAAGAGATCCATTCTTCCTCAAGAAACGAATCTTCTTCCAAAGGGTGCGGTGTGAGATAGGCGTAAACTTTTATATCTTCTAATGGGGTCATTTTTTTTATGATTTTGATGATGAAAAATTCAATTTGATCTGGATTTTTTTAAGTGGTAAGTTTATTTATCGGTTGTTTCAATGTGAATAGGGAGTGGATTACTTGCAACTTTTCCTTTTCTATAGTTGAGCGTTCTGTACCTTTTTTCCTCCTCATCCCATTGGTCAAATTCACCGGAATACGGACTTCCGTTTTTCATTTTCCCTTTGAGTAGCCTCCCTTCCTCTTCGCTCCAAATCTGATAGGCTCCATAAAATTTTTGTTTTCTGAAGTTCAGTTTTTGGAATAGTTGTCCACCTTGGAAATAATCCAAATAGTGGGCAAGTTCTCCATTCTTATAGCTACTTATCGTACTGACCGATCCATCCGGATGATAGGTGTGAAGTTTAACTGTTTTATTCTTTCTAGCAAATCCAACCTCATCGGGTGGCAGAGAAAAAAGACTTTGTTGAGCAAAGGCATCAACATGACCCAAGATCAGGTAAACTGGCAGGAAAATCAATAAATGTATTTGCATATGCTAGAGTTGGAAGAAATCCAGTTCCCGAACTTTTTTCTTTCTCCTTCCGGTACTGGTAATCTCCCTAATGGCTTCAGAAATCTCCAATCCTTTGGGCACTGCTGCAAAGAGGAAAAAGGAAGAAAAGGGGTCAGAAGAGACGATCTGGATATTGGAAATCCCGACAATGCGATAAAGAAAAGGGGCTTCATGGTGGATGCCTTTGATTCGATGGAAATAAAGCTCTCGTCGTTTGACTGAAAACACCCCTCTACGCTCGATCACATAATCCTCGTAGAATTCGTAGCGCCAGAAGTACACATCCAAGAGCTGATAAACCATAATCAGAAAAGGAATAACCAGGGGGGAAGCGATTACCCCAAATAGAATATATCCGAAGTTGATCCATTGAGAAGGTTTGAGAATTGGGGGCTGTTCCATGGGTTATATTTTTCTACAAAAATACCCGCCGCCTAGCACTACCTAAGAAAAATACAAGGTTGTAAAATCACTCATGCTGATCCTCAAGGTGATAATTTTGACCCTAAATCATCAACGACCAAATGCGTATTATTGACTCCTTCCTCAATTTCTTATCAACCATTGACTGGGAAATTTTCTCCCTTATTATGTTGGGTTCATTTCTCCTGTCAGCCCTAGGTCAATTCTTGTATTTAACTTACAAATGTCTGAAAGAAGGATTTTTAACCGAGGAATCATTAACCACTCAACTCAGCGTATCAAAAATAGAATTTATAAGGCAAATCGTTGGGTGGTGTGTTGAAAATCTAGGCATGCCTCCCAAAATCAATCGATGGCCAAATATTACACTTCGATATTATCAGCATAAAAAATTTGGCGGACTATATCATCAGCCCACTAAGGAGATTACGGTGTATTGGGCCAGCAATCCTACGTTGATGGACATTGTTAATATCGTAATTCATGAGTATCAGCATTTTTTGGATATCCGAAATGGAAAGCATGATGAGGAATATGCGAGAGAATTGCAAAGGGTGGGATACCACAACAACCCTTTTGAGATACGAGCAAGGAATGCTTCTTCTCAATGGGGAAAAACTTGCTTTGACGAGCTGCGGAGAAAGGGTATTATCTGTGATTAGCTAAACTACCTAATCTAATTTTCTCGATGGGCTTTCGGCTTTGCTGATATCTGACTCTTCTTAAAGGGAAAAATTTCTAAATCAATTCCCCGTTTCGCCCACTTCCCGAGTTTGATCCTTCAGCACCATTTTGCAAATGACAGCTTCAGTCTCTTCACTCTGGAACAGGGCTTTCACTCCCCACGGGCAAAGTTCCCCTACACTTTACCTTTTCTCAATTCCTGGCAAGCCTGGGACTTGGAAAGGCCGATTCGGGGAACACTGCCCCTAGGCTCCATTTTGGGGGCAAGCTATTTTCTGTGATTTGCAACAAGCCATGGGTATAAAATTTCGGTTTTTTATTGACTATTGAATCCTATAAATTTTAGTAGGAGTAATGCAATAGGGGAAGCAATTCTTGTCTACTTCAACTCGGCTTTCAAGAAAGCATTCATGATAAATCTCGTGAGACGCAAATAAAAGTGCTGCTCCTTCAAATTGGAATGGATACCCGTTTTCATCTTTGAAATTCTGCGAACAGTAATTACTTTTCAAATAGTCCTGCAACTTTTTGCTATCGGATTTTACTCCTGAAATTCTTTTATCTGCTTCCCAATTATGCCAAACTGACTTTATTTCTAATCCAAACCTTACTGGCTGGTTCCAATACATTTGAGCTTTTCTGGATTTGGGATGATGATATTTTTCCCAATTATCTTTACCAATCCAAACATTTTCCTCTTTATGTAGAATTGCAATATCAAAAGCATTACAAATTTTTCCCTGATAGTTTTCATAACTATACTCACATTTTACCAAATCCATATCAAATTCAATTTCATTTTGGTACAATGGCAACTTTTCAGGTTGAATTTTTCTTCGATTCTCTTTTAAACAGTCCTTAAGCCGAGTAAATAAAACTGCACGTGTATCTTCTTCCTTAATAAAATCTCGTGGGTATTTTTGAAATTCCTCAATAATAAATTTCTGTATGCAACTTTCAATTTCATTTCTCATATCGGAGCTTTGGTTCAAAATCAAATTTGATTAGGACATTGTTTAAGATAGCTATAGTCTTGAGATTCATTTTGGTTTTAATGAAGTGGTCATTTATTCATTATCCTGTTTCCAATTGGTCTTTAGCGCTCAAAAAGCATTAAGGTTTTTGATGAAATATTATTAGAACAGAAAATTCTCTGAGTTTCGATACTTGAGCAAGACTTCTTCAAGTTTTTTCATTTGCTCTTCCTCTGAACTCCTATGGCTTGGATGGTACATTTCGATGATTAGTCTTTTGGGCTTGCCAGCTTTCAAGAGGTGAAAGAGTTTCACTTTTTTGGAAGCATCTTCTGAAATAAACTGGATATCTCCACCGTAAATAAACCCAAGGTAATGGCGTGTTTTTCCGCAAAGAATAATGTCTGGTTCCAGAATTTCATCAATCTGTTCCTTTAATAACCCTTTGTCTTTTTTTGTAACATTTTCCAGATCTTTTTGAGAGGATGTTTTTGTTCCACTGTATTTTTTCAGATTCAAATAGGCTGTTCCTTTGAGGGAATCGACTGGGTCGTGTTCTTGATTTGGGTAAAGAGTATCTAAAATAAGGGCAATTCTTCTAGAGAGCACACTCAATGTTCCTTTTGACTTTTTGTAATATTCATTACCAAATTTTTCAATCTTTCGTAAGAAACCCTCCCCAAAAACATATCCTTTTTCTGATTCTCTATCAACAGGTGTTTCTTTTAGAATAGAGCAAATTTTGATTTTTGCTTTTAAATAGGCTTCTGGATCCAATGTTCCATCCTGAACAAAAAAGGTGTTCTCATTTGCACCAGAATGAGCCCTCCATCTCTGGAAAAGCTCATTTTCTTTTTCTCTGATATTCATTTGTCGTTATTTAAGCGAAAGTTTGTTGGATATTTAATTGAGCGATATGTAAAATTTAAAAACTAAAGAACAATTGATTTTAAATTAATTATTTAATTTTCTTCTCCAAAATATTCTTGGCTTTTTCCCTCACCAGCTCCTTTAGCCGCTCTGGTTCTTCCACCTTGACTTCGTCCCCATGTGACAGAATCACCGAGATCAGCTCATAGTTGATCTTAACACGGAGACTGATTTGGAGGTTGATGCCGTCATCGACTAAAATCTGCTGGGTAGGATGTATAGGCATAGATTTGATATACCGTCCTTTAAACTCAGTAAAAGTCAGGATCACGGTTTCTACCGGTTCAATGGGATCATTTATAATGCCGATGGTTTCCAAAAAGCGAGATTCTAGATCAGGTGATTTGGGAAGTTTTACTTTCCCAGGCATGGTTTCTAATGACTTGATTCTATCAAGTCCGTAGAATCTGAGTTGATCGGTTTCATTCCAAGCCATCACATACCAGCGATGTAGGTATTCCTTGAGTGCGATGGGACGAAGCTCCCGGGATTCGATCTCCCACAGCCAAAACTTTTCATATTCAAAGCGGACTGCTTCCTGATTTTCGATGGCTTCTAAGATTGGTTTCAGGTATTCCGTGCCACGAGCGAGTCGCTTTTCGAAAAACACCTTTCCGCTCAATCGATTTGCCCGTCTGAAAGCCTGGATGGTCTCAAAAGATTCCATGAGTTCTAAATGATTTTCACAGCTTTCTTCTGCATTTATATGATACCGTGCTGACTTGAAATCAAATTCTATCACTACACCAAAGAGCTCCTGTATTTCTTTCAAGTCTCGGTTTAGTGTTCGTTTGGAGATCTGCAAATCCAAGTCTCCTCCTTCAGACTTTTTTTCCAAAAGACTTTCCACTTGATCCCATGTAAACGGCCCTTTCTTAGCGAGTTTAATCAACTGCAGTTGACGATATAGGGAGGTAAGCTTGCTCATTATTATGTATGTCGGTGTAAAGGAAGAAAGAACCTCTGCCAAAGTAAGGCTTAGGTTAGTAATAATAGGAAAATTTTATCCTCTGTCACCCTTTGGCGTGGGTTGGGTTTAGGTTTGAATTCATGAAAGCAACAAACACCTACCTAAATTTTGATCTCATTCAAAGAGCATTGTTAAAAATTCATCCCAACTACAGTTATTTTCTTGAGGACTTTTTGGAGAAACTAAAGCCAATAATCTACAAACAGCAGTCTATCAATGAGGCTCATTTTATCCATTTAGTAGGATTCATAAAAATGGATAAGGCAAGGGAAATCATCTCCAATGTAATAGAGTTACTCCAATGGCAAAATGAAGCTATTTTCCTATGGGAAGGCTCGGATATAAATTCTCCATCTGCACTTGCCCAAGCGGAGGCTATCCAGGAAAGCTACGCGGAATTTCCCCGGGTTTTGATCACGAATGGCTTGTATGATTTCTTCCACGAAGTGCAGTTTGATAATTTGGATCTCTGCGATTCCGGAAAACAGATAGGCAAATTTCTTCAGGAAAGGAAGGAGTTGGATTTATCTGGATTCCGACTGAATCCAATTTGGGCAGGAGGGAGTTTGATCATAAGCTTTATCCCCGACTTTGAATCGAAGCCATATTATCATAGAGGAGGCTTGCTATAGTACATTTGGGAGAATCCGACTAATGATTTCCAAAGCCTTCGTAAAAATTACTTCCCAATTGAACTGAAGAAATTGGTAGAGAAAAACTATTTGAGGAAAGATGAACTAATCTTTTTTTCTAAGGATGAAAGTAAGGCCATTCAGACGGTGTTGGATTTGATTTTGCTTCGTCCAACCCTCGAAAATATGGGAAGCCAAATTTTGGGAATGCCGGTAACCCTCACTTATCGCGCCTTATCCTACTTTTACGATTATGCATTTTACAAGAGGTTAAGCTTCGCCAAGCAGAAAAATGAAGCTTTGGCATTTTTTGATCCTGTTTTTCGACAATATCCTCGATTAGGTTCCAAAATCTCAGAATCGAGATCTCCTAGGGAATTGACTCTTGATTTCAATGGGGGATGGAGGTTCAAAGAAGTTTCAGATTAGATCAGATTTTATTTCAAAATCAAAAAGTTCAAATACCTTTTTCCATCCGAAACTAAAACTTGCAGAAAAATGAAGAGAAGAAATTTTCTGAAATCCTTGCCTGTATTTGCAGTTGCTCCTTTGACTTTTTCTGCAAATCCAAAGAATGCTTCCAATTCCCGCCATCTGATAGCACTCGGCTCTGCGGCTTGTCGACTGGCTTACAGCAATTTCGAGGGCTTGTCTTTTGACACAGTTACGTTTATTGATCGGGAAAACCCTGGAAATATCGTAGAAAGACAAATATTTATCTCATTCCAATCCCCTGATCATCTTTTTGATCAGGTAGAGCATCTTAGGATTCCAAAAAAGGAATGTCTTCCAGTGCTTCCTTTGAAGCCAGAAATCCAAAGGCATCTGCAAATCCTAAAAGGTGATTTGATTTTTTTTAGCAGGATTGGGTGGGATGACAGCTACACTTCTTAGTCAATCGATTGGTTTCCATTATTTCAATCCTTCTCAGCGAATGGAATGGTTGGCAATGATGCCTTTTGCTTTTGAAGGGATCCGAAAAGAAGTTCAAGCCCAATTGGCAATCCGCGTTCTGGCTGAAAAAAGGATCGATCCTTCTCCGTTGTATCTTGACGACATAAGAGAGAAATATGGAAACCTTGCCATTCGAAGTGCTTACCAAAAGGCGGATGAGTGGGTGGTTGAGGAGTTGTTAGGTTGAAACTAATTTCCAAAACTCTCACTTTTTAACTGTTTTCCCCGCTTCGCCTACTTCCCGAATTTGATCCTTCAGCACCATTTTGCAAATGACAGCTTTCGTCTCTTCACTCTGGAATATGGCTTTCACTCCCCACGGGCAAAGTTCCCCTACACTTTACCTTTTCTCAAGTCCCGGCAAGCCTGGGACTTGGAAAGGTCGTTTCGGGAAACACTGCCCCTAGCCTCCTTTACGGGGGCAAGCCATTTTCGATTTTTCTTCCGCTCCTTGGGGGATTTTCAGTCCGTTTCGGACGGTATCCACTCCGTTCCATTTTTTCCTGCCCAATGCCTCAGTATGTGAGGACATGACACGCCAATGCAAAGGTTGAGTGCTAACCTGCAATGGTCAAAAGTGCGCTTCGCCCTGAGCTAAAAAAACAGGGTCTCCTACGAACTGCCTCCCAGTTTTTTATCCCAAGCTTTTGCCCTATGCAGAACCGCCCTCTTTGGGTTGCATGTCGGTCAGAACCTCAATACCAGTGGATTAAAAAAAATGTCACTTCGCGCCTACATATCGCTCTTCACTTCCCAAAATCTGACCCCAATGAGCGGAGAAAATCTTGGGTTAAGTGTCGGGTCGAACTTCCTAATATCCTTGGATATCATGGGGTTTCAGGGTATTGACCGTCAGGTAGGTGGGATCAGGGAGAGGCATTTTTTGACAAACCTTAAAACATCCTTATTATGAACGCTTGGGAAAATTTCAATCAATTAGCAGAATCCGTTACAAAGGAGATTATCGCTGGAATCGAAAATGAAAACCTTACCTGGGAACAGGTATGGAGTCCTCAAAATGCACCAAAAAACTATGCTTCAGACCGTCCTTATTTGGGCTTCAATGCACTTTGGCTTGCTTGGGTGACCATCCACAAGAAATTCTCGAGACCTTATTTTCTGACCTTTAAACAGGCAAAACATCTTGGCGGAAATGTCAAGAAGGATGAAAAGGGTTCAAAGGTTGTATTTTGGAAAATCTCCAAGTTTGTCAAAGGGCAAACCACCAACGAGGATGGACAGGACCAAGACATCTTTGGTAGAAAATTCACTCCGTTTATCTGGACCGTTTTCAATGTCGATCAAATTGAAGGAATTGATTTTTCTTTCAATGAAGAGGAAGTGAAAGTTTTTTCTCCCATCGAGGCTTGCGAGTCCATTATTTCAGGTTTCCAATCTTGCCCGCCTATCCTTCACGAGGGAAATGATGCTTACTACAGCCCTTCAAGGGACTTAATCAACATGCCTGCAAAGGAATCTTTCAAAGGAGACGAGCAATATTATTCCGTTCTTTTTCATGAGATGATCCACTCTACCGGCCATGGAAGCAGATTGGGAAGATTTGCGGAAAGACCTGCTTTGGTAGGATTTGGTTCAGTAGAGTATTCAAAAGAGGAATTGATTGCCGAAATGGGAGCCAGTTATTTGAATGCTTTTGCAGGGATCAAAGATGCCAATTTCAAAAACTCTTTGGCTTATCTAAAGGGATGGCTTAAGCCGTTAAAAGATGATCCAAAAATGCTGATCTATGCTGCCCAAAAGACCCACCAAGCAGCAAATTATATTCTTGGAATTGACCAAGAGGGGGAGGAGTAATCCCCCTTTTTTTGACAAATTGTTTCTCCTAATATCAACTTTTTCAGAATCAGATTTCTTTGAGTTGATTCAGGTTGAAAATATGATTTTAGGTTTTTCCATTGACTTTTTGCCTAAAAAAACATCCCACCTACTGATTTACTGGTGAAAAATGGGCCAGTTCTTTCAGGAAGTTTATGCTTCCACCAAATCAAAAGACGATGATTTGTAAAGCAAGAAAATGGGAAAGTTTATGGTTTGAGATGCCTACTAGGAATGAAGTAAAAAGGTACTTCATCACAAATAAGTTTGCCAAAGAAGAAGGTGAGGTTTTTTATTATTGCTTGCGAATAAAAAGTTGGCGTTGGGAATCAGGAGAACATATCGGTGATTGGAAAGCTGCTGCCGACATTTGGATGTGGAATCTGGAAAATTAACAGGCTTTCAGTTTTGATCAGAAATCTCCATTCCATAAGCCTTGAAAATCTAATCACTTTTAAAAAGTGAAGGGGTTGGCCTTGCAATAGCGAAATTAAGTGTTTAAAATATGGACATGAAATTGTCAAGAAAATTAACACCAGAGGAAGAGCGTCTAAGGGAGAACTCGGTGACGTTGGAAGGGAGTATCCGTAAGAAAATTTGGAGAATTTGTGTTACCAATTTAAAGTTACCCTATGAAAGACTTGCAGCTTGAAGCCGCCTAAAGGAATTGTGTTTGTTAGCGATTTCATCACCTGACGATGGAGACGAATTCAAGCTTGCGGCATGCTTGAGGGAATTAAGAGAAAGGGAAAGGGGGATGCCTATTTAAAATTTTTGCTCTATTTAAAGCTTATCCAAAATTTCCCGGATTAGTCGCTCTCTGTCCGATTCCTTTTTTCTTTTTGTCCGCAGACTTACGATAAAGAGTATCCAAATCCCCCAAGCAACCGCAAAAAGCGGAAATGGATTTTCTGCTCCCAAAGCTCCAATCATTGCAATGAAGCTGATAAAAATAGTTCCTAAAAATTTAATTGTATTCCACATGGTCATGCACTTAAGATTACAGTATAAGAATTTACGATCCTATTTCAAAGTTGTTGTGTTTAAAAATGTAAATGTGTAAAGATGTTTTTATATAAATATTGATTTATCGCTTTTTTGGCTTAATGTTGTTTTTTTAGCTCAATGCCTGGAACCAATAGAAAAAAGCTGCTTTATCTCTTGACTTTTTTAGCTTGTTCAGAAAGTTTAGCTCACCTATTATTTCCAGTCGGCTGATGTCCTGACCATTAAATTTCTCTAATGCTGAATAGTCCTGGTTCTTTAATCGTTTGGCTAGATAAGCTGCCTTACCTGCTGCAAGTATGGCATCCTCAATTTTGAAGTTTTCGGCAATCAAGAAGCCTTCAAACCTGAGAATTCCTGTGGTCAGTTCTTTAAATCTTGATTTGGCAGGTTCTTCAGAGTTTTTGGCTCGTTTGGCAATGAGTATGGAAGTAGTAAATATATCTTCCAATATATCCGGTAACCCGATTTCAAGTCCTCGATAGTTGATTTCCTTGGTTCCGATTTTCTCAAAACTTAATGCGATTTCTTCTGCTTTTTCGGCTTCGTCAAAGAGACATCCTATGTCAAAAAGCTGTTTGATGATTTCTTGCTCTTTGTCTTTACCATATAAAATCCCTACAGTATTTGGTGCAAATGCTGTTAGTTTATCTCCTAAAATGGATTCGATAGAAGGTACTGTTACTTCCAACAATTCTTCCGATTCTATCCATTCTGCTTGAATGGGAGCAGAAAACAGTCTTGGATAGTCGGATTCTTCAAACAGAATGTCCAACAATATAAAATGCGCACTTTGGTTAAGGTTGGATTCATAATCAAATTCGTAATGAGCCTTAGGTACTCCTTCTTTGTAGCTCCTTCTATCTTGCAATTCCCAACTTTTGAAATTTGAGTTTGCGACTACTTTGTCAAGGACAGCTTCAACTTCCACCCGACTCTGAGTGGTAATAATGTCAATATCAATTGAAAACCGCCTAGACTTGGAAAGTAACAAAACAAGACTTGTCCCGCCCTTAAATGTGAAATTCAATCCATTTGCTTTGAGTTGCTGCAATAAGGATAGGGCATGAATCATCTTCTCCAATATCGGAGGATTGATACGCTTTAAATGTTTTTGCTGCTTAAAGCCGTTGATCCATTCTTTGGTAAAACAATGCGCCTTTATCATTCTAAAATATCATTTACGAGGTAACCAAAGTTGGTCCCCAAGTAAATTTTGATTTGTTCCTCTTTATTTCTCCTTCTAGCGTAGCTGAAGAGCTTGGTGAAGTTTATCTGGTAGCGTTTTAAAGCATTTTCAAACAGTGCATTCATTTCGCTGCCCTTAATAGCGTAGAAGGTTACCGCATCGCTATACACATCAATAAGGATCTTTTCCAAAGTGGGTACAAAAATTTCATCCTTGGATTTTTCCTTTATCGCAACTTTCTGTTTTGGTGAGCGGCTGATAAGCGGTTTTATGATGATGGAAACTTCACTTTCCAAATACCTTTCCATGATCTCTGCTTTTGGGTCCAGAAACACTTTATATTGTTTGGATTCTGAATAAGCATGGAATACCTCCTCAACAAAATCCTTTTCCACCTCAAGAATATAAAAGACGGTTCCTAATTGATGTCGGGTAAAATCATTGAGCCATTCTGTATTCCATAGACAGTAATCCAATTTATCAAACTCTTTGGCCACTATCTTGGATAGGCTAGCCAGTTTCTCGGATAGAAATGGTTTGTATTCTTCTTTTCCGGAAATGGTATAAACACCCAGTTTCGTCTGATCAATCACTTTTCGTTTGACCAAATCATGAATTCTCCAAGTTAAAGCACTTTCTGAAATTTCAGGATCTAAATCAGTCAAAAAGGAATTAAGGGTATTTCGATCGAAATGACCTTTACCTTTAAATTGCTTCAATATTTGACGATCAATGATTTTAGACATCGCTGAGTTTTGCCAGTCGCTAAGTTATTTGGCAATTTATAGGTTTACTTAAATTTGCCAGTTATACAAATATAATGGCAAAAAATGAAAATACTCATAAATGCCAGTAAAATATGTTTACTGGCATTTATGAGTAAAAATTAAGCCTTCGAATAACTTTGAAAAGAGAACCTGTGGTTTAATCCTCATTTTTCAGTAATTATTCGGAATTAACGTCTTACAATTTGAAACATTGCAAATCGCAATTTGTAGCGCAGTTGGCGATAGGCATTTTAATGAGAAGTTAAGTCAGTACTCTTGAAAGGCGCTTTTTTATGTCACTATTGTTTTTTGTAGCTTGAACAATCTTAAGTCTACGCCTTTTGAACTAATATGCTAGAGCCACTTTTAATCGTCACCTTATTTTTAGGAACTGGATTTGTACTTTCCTTGGTCCAAGATTCACATTTGAAAAAGCCATTTCTTTCGAAGAAGTGGTTTAGACTGGTTAGCCTTGGTTCCTTTAGCTTTTTTCTTTTGGGGTCTTTTGCAGCATTGAAGTTTCTTTTTGGATTCTAAAGCCAATCGCAACTCGTACCAATCGTACGCTTCGTACCCCTCGCACGGTACGAATAGTTCGAAGATCGAAATTCGAAAAGATTAAGTCGAATTTCAGATTTGACCTATCTCAGGATTTGATCAGTTGTGGGTTTGGCGTTTTTAATTCCTTGTTGACTTTTTTAAAAAAAATAGCTGATAATTTCTTTGGATAATGCCTTTGAACAAGTGACAAGAGGTATCACTTCAAAAATTGGAAAGATTCGCTACTAAATTCGCTACTAAATTCAAAAAATAAACCCTAACTTTCAGTATTTCAGATAGTTAGGGTTTTGTCTTGCAGAGGAGGAGGGATTCGAACCCCCGGTACCTCACGGTACAACGGTTTTCAAGACCGCCGCGATCGACCACTCTGCCACTCCTCTGTGCTGTGTTCGCTCTTTTCGAGATCGCAAAAGTAAGGGGATTCTCTTTTTATCCAATGAACTCACCCACTTTTTCTTTTAAGTGTCTGATTTTTATGGGTTAAATTTTTTTCGCTCCCCCTTTCAATTCTTTCCATTAAGCTTTTTTAGAATTCTAAACCAAGCATTCAGTTTCGGCAGCGACGTATTAACCTTTAACTATTTAACCCTTAACAACTAACCGGCTTCGACTCTCCACCTCGGCAGACAAGCTAAACTTGACAACCTGGCTACTGTGACTGACCACTTTAAACGGCTTCGACTCTCCGCTCAGCCTGACAAAACTGCCAACTGCGACTGAAAACTACTATCCACTTACCTCTTACTCTTTACCACTTACAAGCCTCCCACTTCCTCACCTCCAAACTTCCCAACCTCCAAACCTCCTAACTCCCCTTCACCTCAGCAATCCACTCCTTCACCACTTTTTCCAAAATATCCAAAGGCAAGGCCCCTCCACCCAAAACAACATCATGAAAGGCTTTTAAATCAAATTTGTCACCCAACTCCGTCTCTGCATGTTTGCGCAGTTCCTGGATTTTCAGCATCCCGATCTTATAGCCCGTAGCCTGACCGGGGATCACCATATAGCGTCGCACCTCCGCCTGAATCGCTCCGGGAGCAATGGAGGAGTTTTCTGAGAAGTACTTGATCGCATCGGCCTCTGTCCAGCCTTTGGCGTGGAGACCGGTATCTGTCACCAGTCGAATCGCTCGCCAGATTTCATTGACCAAGCGTCCAAAGTCATAATAGGGGTTTTTGTATTGCCCCATTTCTTTTGCCAAAGCTTCAGAATACAAGGCCCAACCTTCTACATAGGCATTGAAACCCATCTGCGTGCGGAATTTGGGTACAGACTCCAATTCCTGTGCGATCGAAATCTGCATGTGATGCCCCGGGCTTCCTTCGTGATAGGCTACGCCTTCCATGGTAGACTTGGGCATAGCCTTCATGTCCGATAGGTGAACATAATAGGTGCCCGGCCTGCTGCCATCGGGCGTGCCTTGATTGTAATGTTGCGGTGCCCCGTCTTGCTCACGAAAAGCTTCCACCCGTTTCACCACCAGGTCTGCTTTGGGTAAGATGCCAAAATACTGTGGTAATTTTTGTTTTATCTCATCCAGAAAAGCCGTGGACTCGTCCAGATAGGCCTGTCTTCCTTCGTCGGTATTCGGGAAGAAAAACTGTGGGTCACTGTTCACAAACTTGAAAAAAGCAGGTAAATCTCCGGTAAAGCCTACCTGATCCTTGATTGCAAGCATTTCCTGCTGAATTCGCTTCACTTCGCTCAGTCCGATCTGATGGATTTCCTCGGCAGTCAGACTGGTAGTCGTGGAGGACTTGAGTTTGTGAGCATAGAATGCATTTCCCATTTCATGCCGACTCAGGCCCGTTGGTTTTTCCTCCAGATTGGGGAGTTCGGTTTTCAGCCAGTCAATCAGTGCTTCATAGGCTGGTTTGAAACTTTCCAGCAGGGCATTTTTGGTGTTTGTCCTGAATTCTTCTGCCTGTTCAGCGGTGATTTTCCCGTCTTTCTCCAGCTTATCGATTTTCCCCAAAGCATCTGTCCAAAGTGGGGCGTTATTTTTTCCAGCTGTAAATGGCTGTCCCTGAATCAATGCCCCCGACTGCTGGATGACATACTCATAGGCGAATTTTGGGGGTCTTATGCCGGATGCGGTCTGTAATTTTGCCCGTTCCAATAGTTGGTTGATGGCCCTGCCGGATTCCTTGATTCGTGACACCAAAGCTTCCATATCTGAGGCTTCATCGACCTTATGAAAATTGATCAGCATGGTCGGAATCATCGTATGCACACCTCCCATCTGATTGAAAACGTAATTCATTCTCCGAAACTGCAGGTCGCCCTTTTCCATTTCGTACTGATATTTCCAAAGCTCATAGGAGACTTTGGCCTGAGGGCTTAGGAGGGTGTAGTCAAATTTTGACTCCATTTCCTTCACACTTTCCGCCATCCAAGCCAGCTTTTTATCTTCTGCTTCTTCGCTCATGTCGTCTATTTCGCCGTAGCGGTCTTTTCTCCCCTGAGTGGTCAGTTGCAAAGGACTCATTTGAAGGAGTTCTTCATATTCTGAGTCAAACCATGCGTTGATTTCAGAATCCGGGATGACTTTGGGTTCAGGTTTACTGCATCCCTGTAGAAGAGTCAGGGCAAATAAAATGCTGATGGGAAGGATGTTGCGATTCATAGTTTCTCGTTGCGTGGTTTGTGGTCAAAAGTATAAGATTTAGCCGGACAATAAATAAGCTTAAGCTTTAAGCCTGATTATCAGTTGTTTTTTGGGCTTCCAGTTGCATTTTTCGTCGATTTTCTCGCTCGCGCTGTTTTTCCTCAGCCAAATCCAAACTCACATTGACCTCAAAACAAACCAACACAATCAGAGAGGTAATCCAAAGCCAAAGCATCAAGGCGATGAAGGTCCCGATGGATCCATAGAGTTTGTTGTAGCTGGCAAAATTGTTTAGGTAAAAAATAAACGCATAAAAGGCCACGGTAATCAGGAAACCGGAGAGCCGGGCTCCCACTGAGAAAAATTTCCACTTATCATGGACGGCAGGGGCGAGTCGAAAGATGAAGGCTGAAGTGATGTAAAAGACAAAAAGCAGGATTAAGAATTTAAACGTGTTGAAAAGAAAAATCATGAAATTGGTGTTGAAAACCTGCATTTCATCCAGTGCATTGATCATCAGACTGCCAATGATCATGACCGTACTGGCAGTGAAAATGGTCAATACCAATGCAAACACGATACTGACAGCAACGATTCTGGCTTTCAAAAAGCCACGGTTTTCCCGCGTTTTATAGACGGAATTGAAGGAGGCCATCATGGACATGACACCCTGCGTGGAGGCGAAAAGGGCGAAAAAGAAGCCGAAGGATAGCAGGCTTTGCCTTGGCTTGGACACGATGTCCATCAGTGTGGTTTCGATGTTCTCATAAATCCCATCCGGCATGACTGTCTGCACAAATCCAAAGATATTCTCAGTAGTCACCACCGGAAAAAAATCCTGGAGATAGGGGATCATGTTGAGTAAAAACAGCATCAATGGGAACAGTGCAATGGTGTAACTGAAAGCCATTGCCCCGGCCCGTTCGCTGATGTCATCTTTTTTGAGTTGCTGGATGAAGATCCTGACGACGTCGTAGAGATTTTTGTCGGGGCTGCCAAAGTGAATTTTCTTCAAATGCCTTGCCTTCAGTTGAAAGCGTAATCTCCATTTGAATAGTTTTTTGTTGACCACGATAGATTGTTTTACTCAAAAAATGGTTTTAATAAATCTAACAAATTCTTTGGAGGCCGGGTGGGTTGATGGCTGTCTTTTTTTAGAAAAGTCAAGGTTGTCCAACCTTCAGTGATTAATTCTTCCTCTTCATTGAACACTTGGTACTCAAATCTGATCCGAACACCGGGCATTTGTGGAATGGTTGTTTTGATCCTTAGGAGCTCGTCATACTTCCCCGGTTTCAGGTAGCGAAAGTGGCTTTCCAGCACCGGCATCATCACACCGTTTTCTTCCATTTCCCGGTAGGAAAAGTTGGCCGACCGCATTGCTTCCACCCGGGCTACCTCAAAATACATGGCGTAGTTGCCGTAGTACACATACCCCATTTGGTCTGTTTCAGCGTATCGCACACGGAGTTGGGTTTCGGAATGGAACATACTAGAAGATTTTGGCTGCATTCAGCGCTGCCTGATAGCGGCGCGCATTAGCCATATGGTCGGTGTAATTGCTGGCAAAGGCATGGTATCCCGAGAAGTCTTCCTTGGCGCAGAAATACAGGAAATCATGACTTTCGGCATTCAAAACAGCATTCAGGGAGTTGATGTCCGGTAGATTGATAGGACCCGGAGGTAGTCCGGTATATTTGTAGGTATTATAAGGGCTGTCTATTTCCTTGTGGATGTTCAGAATACGCTTCAAAGTGAAGTCTCCAGTGGCATAGACCAAGGTGGGGTCTGCCTGAAGTGCCATTCCGATTTTCATGCGGTTGAGGTAAACACCGGCGATTTTTGGGCGCTCATCCGATTTTTGACTTTCTGCCTGCACAATGGAAGCCAGCGTACTTACTTCCTTTAAGGAAAGGCCCATTGCCTGTGCTTTTTGCTTTCGCTCTTCAGTCCAAAAGGTTTGATATTCCCTGTACATTCGGTCAAAGAGCGCCTCAGGACTGGTGTTCCACCAAAACTCATAGGTATTGGGGATAAACATGCTCATGATGGTTTCCTCTTCGAAATCGAACTTTCGGATGTACACCGAATCCTGAAGCATACCCAAAAACTGCTCCGGCGTCACCTCCAGATTTGCTGTGATTTTTTCCGCCAAGTCTTCCTTGGTACGTACATTATTAAAGGTCACCTTCACCGGAACCTGTGCGCCTGACCGCAGCATTTTGACCAAGGCCAGATTGTTCATTTTTGGTTCGATCTTGTACAATCCGGGTTTGACGTCATCCTGATAGCCCAGCACTTTACTGACGAAAGCAAAGCTGATCGCGTCATTGATTACCCGATCGTCATAGAGTTGATTGGAAACCGTTTTGAAAACGGCGTTGCTGGGAATTTTCAGCATGTAGACACGATCCGAATCTACCATCGTATTTGGGCTGAAAAAAAGTTGGTAGAAATAAAACGTCAGGGAAATAACCAGTACAGAACTCGAGATGAGCAAGACCAGAAAGAGTTTTCTTTTTTTCTCAGTAATCATAGGTGACAAAAATAAGGAATGGAAATGAGGAAAAATAAAATGATAGAGATAAGCTCCCTGCGGTCGCGAGATTGACCTCTCCCGCGTCTGGGTAAGAAATGCTCCCCTAGGTTGGGCGAAAAAGGAAGTGGAGGTTCCAGTTTTTATTTATTCTGATTATCTGTGTTCTTTTATTTAGATAAAAGAGAATAATAGGAATAGGCTAAAATCTAACTTTTTGTCCTCTTCGGCCACCTTTACTAAGCAGCTTACCCGCCGTGGCGGAAGGCGAAGTATCCAGCCCCTTATTACCTATGGAAAGTTTGCCGACTGGCAGATTTGCGCCTATCCATATTATTTATTTTAACTAACTTTAATTTCACTAAATTCTTCGGCTATGAGTAAAATCTCTATTCTGAGTTTGTTGGTTTCCTTTTTGATAGTCTCCTGGTCTTCTGAAAAGTCTCCACAGGAAGTATTTGAAGGTGCCAAAGAGAAGGTGTTTTCAGCAAATAGACTTTCTGTCAAGCAAGTGATGCTTTGGGAGGATCCTAATTTGGGTGACATTGACACTATTTCAAAGGGACTTATCCTTCAGAAAAATTTGGAGGTGACATTGGGTTTTGACTTTGTTGGAACAAGGGAAAAATACGCATTAACCTACATCGATGGTGTTCTAGCCAGTATTTCCGATAAGGACAGCACCGTCACTTATTATCCAGAAGCCGAAGTTTCGGCAGTACTCGAATCCAATTCTTTTCTCAGCTTCAGCCCTGTAGGATTATTTAAGAATGGCCCATGGAGCTATTTGGGGGATACTGCAATTGCTGGTAAAACATACAAGGAATATCTCTGGATAGAAATGGATACGACCATCACGGACAAAAAAGTGCTGCTGAAAAACCATATTTTCATCAATCCATCAAACGAAGTGGTGGATCATTATTCCCGTAGATTGTTTCATGATGGGAAGAAAAGTCAGTTTATTGAAGTGAAATATTCGGAGTATGATTTCGCTGATTTGGGAGAGAAATTGGCCTATGACGTGCCTTCTGGATATTTATCCAAACAGTGGGGGCAAAAGGAACCGGATGCCGCTCAAGTTTTAAATAAAGGTGATTTAGCTCCGGATTTTGAATTGACAGATGAAAATGGCGAGCGCGTGAAACTATCTGAATTTCGAGGGAAGAAGGTTCTGCTGGATTTCTCCATGATCCATTGCGGCTGGTGCAAAATTGCCATTGATCAATTCAATAAACCCAATTACCAGTTTGCGGAAAACATTATCCCGCTTTACCTCAATCCGGTAGATTCAAAAGAAAAAATGGATAAGTACCGAGCCAAAGTCACTATTCCATTTCCTGTTCTAATCAATGCCGGGGAAGTTGGGAAAGCTTATGGCGTTACTGGCTATCCTACCTTTTATCTGATTGATGAAAATGGAAAAGTGGAGGATGTCGTTGTTGGTTTTTCGGACGAAAAGATTTTGGAATGGAAAAAAGGGGATTGAGATATGCTACGCGAAATAAGCTTCGCGAGATAGGCTCCCTGCGGTTATGAAAAACAACCCTTTCTGTCGTGAGATATAAGTTTTTACACAATCTTGAAAAAGAATATGGCCCTCGCTTGATTTGAGGGCAGTTTTCATCGCTCATCGCTCATCTGACATCTGACACTCGACCCTTACCAAAATAAAATTCGCCTACCGGTGGAAAAGCGGACAATCCTATTTTTTAAATCTTTATTTCGTCCGTGTTAGCGGACTTATGTCAACCGTATTTCCCATTCATTTTGTATTTCCCTATCTCAGCTTCAGCTATATCTTTAACATATCTGCGCAGCTATCTTTATTTTAGCATCATTCTTAAATTTCTGTTTTTATACCTTGTACTTGGTACTTGGTACCTTGTACAATGAAAACCATCCCCGTCACCTGCGCCATCATCTTTCATCAGGGTAAAGTTCTCGTGGCACAGCGCTCCCTAAATATGGATTTGCCCGGCAAGTGGGAATTTCCCGGAGGAAAAATTGAAGAATCTGAAGACCCGAAAGTTTGCTTATCCAGAGAAATCAAAGAGGAATTGTCAATTGAAATTGAAATTTTTGAAACGCTAAAGCCTTCTGAGTTCACCTATCCTACCAAAACCATCCGGCTTATCCCTTTTGTGGCTACCTGGAAAAGTGGAGAAATCGATCTTTTGGAACACGAGCAAATTGTTTGGTTGGGAGAAAAAGAACTTTTTTGCGTGGATTGGGCAGAAGCAGATGTGCCGATTGTGCACGATTTACAAGAGAAATGGGTTAAGCTTGTAACACAAATCAAAACTGCAAAGTAATGGCAGCTGAATTTATCCGGCTATATGAGCAAAATCCTGATCCCAAGCGGGTGAGACAGGTGGTCGACGTACTTCGAAACGGAGGCATAATAATCTATCCTACCGATACGGTCTATGGAATGGGATGCGATATTACTAATCAGCGTGCCGTCGAGCGAATCTGCAAAATCAAAGGCATCAACCCGAAGAAGCATAATTTTTCTTTCGTCTGTGCCGATCTCAGTAATATTTCCCAATATACCCGAGTGATCACCAAGCCGGTATTCAAAATGATGAAAAAGGGCTTTCCGGGACCTTTTACCTTTATTTTGGAGGCGAGTTCATTGGTGCCGAAGATCCTTCACAGCAATAAAAAAACTGTCGGAATACGTGTGCCGGACCATTCGATTTCCCGGGCAATTGTGGAGGAATTGGGTCAGCCTATTCTTTCCACCTCTATCCATGATGAAGATGAAGTGGTCGAATACAGCACTGACCCCGAGTTGATTTTTGAAAAATATCAGAATTTGGTGGATATCGTCATCGATGGAGGCTACGGTCAAAATGTGGCTTCCACCATCCTCGATTGTACCGGTGATGAGGTGGAAATCATCCGACAGGGACTCGGACAGTTGGAGGATATTGTGTAAAGTCGGATGACTGATGCCCGATGAGAGGTCTCGGATTGAACCAATTCAATTACCAATTTCCAATTACCAATTATCAATTACCAATTCCCAATTCCCAATTATCAATTCCCAAATAACCAATAACCAATTAACCTCTTACCAATAACCCCTCACTCCTTGAATCGAGTAGCAACTGATCTTCACTTTTTACCCTCTCTCGAATTCTTCGCCGCAGTGGCAGATGCAGAGGAAATTTTGCTTTTTCCAAAAGATCGCTACCAGAGGCAATCCTATCTCAATCGGACAAAAATTCGACTTGCAAACAAAGTGGAGACACTGAGTATTCCGATTCAGGGCCGCCGCCCGAGGCTGCCAATGGATCAAATCAAGATCGACCACACTCAAAATTGGCAAGCGGTGCACCTGCGTGGACTCCAAAGTGGCTATGGCAAAGCACCTTTTTTTGAATTCTATTTCCCTTATTTTGAGGGGATCTTTGAATCCGCAGAGGAAAATCTATGGGATTTTAATTTGAGTCTGCTGACAATGTGTCTTAAACTCCTCCGATGGCCTGCCAAACTTACTGTGTTTAACGGAGAGCAAATTCCCTCAGATGTGATAGACATAAGAGCTCAGATAGTGCCTGGAAGGCCCTTTTTGGATAGAAATTATTACTCCCCCCGTCCCTATACCCAGCTTTTTGGCTTAGACTTTGAGCCTAACCTCAGCATTCTGGATTTGTTGTTTTGTGTAGGTCCTGAGTCAGACCATATCCTGAGGGATTCGATAAAAAAACATTGAACAATCGTTAAAAGGATTGTGTTTTTAAAACAAATTCGGTAACATACGTAAGGTTTATTATACAATCAGAAAGGATTTAAATGGAAGCGAAATTTTCAAATAGAGTCAAAGAGGTGATCTCACTTAGCCGCGAGGAAGCACTGCGGTTGGGACATGATTACATTGGCACAGAGCACCTCTTGCTTGGGATGATTCGAGAAGGAGAAGGTGTTGCTGTTTCCATTCTTAAAAAATTGGGCGTTCCTCTGGATGAGCTTCGCAATGCAATCGAACGGGCTGTAAAAGGCACCGCAAATCACAATGTGAAAAACATGGCCAATATTCCACTGACCCGTCAGTCGGAGAAGGTCCTGAAAATCACTTACCTGGAAGCTAAAATTTTCAAAAGCCAACTGATAGGAACTGAACATTTGCTTCTTTCCATCCTAAGAGATGAAGACAATATTGCCACTCAAATCCTTAATAAATTTGAAGTGAACTATGATTCTGTCAAAGACATGTTAGAGATGCAATCAGACGCGGGCACCGCTCCGAGAGCTAAAGCAGAAGCGGAAGATGGGGATGACGATGGGTCCAAGCTCTTTGGGTCATCCGGGAGTGGATCAGGCAGTCAGGCCAAGCCTGGTGCTGAAAAATCCCGAACTCCTGTTTTAGACAATTTCGGTCGTGACCTGACCAAAATGGCTGAAGATGATAAGTTGGATCCTATCATCGGCCGTGAAAAAGAAATTGAGCGAGTAGCTCAGATTCTTTCCAGAAGAAAGAAAAACAATCCGATCCTAATCGGCGAGCCGGGTGTCGGTAAAACAGCCATCGCTGAAGGTTTAGCGCTCAGAATAGTTCAGAAAAAAGTCTCCCGAGTGCTTTTCAATAAGCGTGTGGTGACTTTGGACTTGGCCTCCTTGGTGGCCGGGACAAAATATAGAGGGCAATTTGAGGAGCGAATGAAAGCCGTCATGAACGAGCTTGAAAAATCTCCAAGCGTGATCCTTTTCATTGACGAGTTACACACCATCGTTGGTGCAGGTGGAGCCTCCGGTTCGCTGGATGCATCCAACATGTTTAAACCTGCTTTGGCACGTGGAGAAATACAATGTATCGGTGCCACCACTTTGGATGAATACCGTCAGTACATTGAGAAAGACGGTGCATTGGCCCGTCGATTCCAAATGGTGATGGTGGATGCGACTTCTCCCGAAGAGACCATTCAGATTCTTGAAAACATTAAGGATAAATACGAAGATCACCACAATGTGATCTATACGCCTGAGGCAATTGCGGCTTGCGTGAAGTTGTCTGATCGGTATATTTCTGATCGATTCCTTCCCGATAAGGCGATCGATATCTTGGATGAGGCAGGCGCGAGAGTTCACATCAACAACATTCACGTCCCTGAAGATATTTTGAAGCTGGAAGCGGAAGTAGAGAATATCAAGATTGAAAAAAATAGAGTAGTTAAATCGCAGAAATACGAAGAAGCAGCTCAGTTGCGCGACAAGGAAAAGAAACTCCTGGAGCAATTGGAGACAGCGAAAAATCGCTGGGAAGATGAAAGTAAGTCTAAGCGTTTTGTTGTTGAGGAAGACAACGTAGCTGAAGTCATTGCCATGATGACCGGGATTCCTGCCAAGCGGATTGCACAGAATGAAGGGGCTAAATTGCTCAACATGAATGTGGAATTGGGTGGAAAGGTAATCGGTCAGGAAGAAGCGATCAAGAAATTGACTAAAGCGATCCAGCGCACACGAGTAGGTCTGAAAGATCCCAAAAAGCCAATCGGCTCTTTTATTTTCCTTGGTCCTACAGGCGTTGGAAAAACTGAGCTGGCAAAAATGCTTGCTACCTATCTCTTCGACAAAGACGATGCACTGATTCGGATCGACATGTCGGAATATATGGAGAAATTCTCCGTGTCCCGATTGGTAGGAGCGCCTCCAGGCTATGTTGGCTATGAAGAAGGGGGTCAGTTGACTGAAAAAGTCAGAAGAAAGCCGTATTCAGTAGTATTGCTTGACGAAATCGAAAAAGCGCATCCGGATGTATTTAATATCCTCCTTCAGGTGCTGGACGATGGTATTCTGACCGACGGATTGGGAAGAAGAGTGGATTTCCGAAACACCATCATCATCATGACTTCGAATATTGGAGTTCGTGATTTGAAAGATTTTGGTGCCGGTATCGGTTTCGCAAGCAAAGCAAAATCTGAGGGCATTGATGATATCATGAAGTCGACGATTCAATCTGCGTTGAAGAAAGCATTCAGTCCTGAATTCTTAAACCGTCTGGATGATGTAGTGGTATTCAATTCCCTTACCAAAGAGCATATCTTCAAGATCATTGACATCAGCTTGGGTAAACTCTTCAGAAGAATTACCGATCTGGGATATAAGATTGAGTTGACTGACAAAGCCAAGGACTTCCTTGCTGAGAAGGGCTATGATCAACAGTACGGTGCCCGTCCATTGAACCGGGCGATCCAAAAATACCTGGAAGATGCCATCGCAGAAGAGATTCTAAAAGGTGACCTTTCTGAAGGGGATGTGATTACCGCGGACTATTCCGGGGAAGGTTCCGAACTCACGATTTCGGTTAAGAAGAAAGAAAAAGCTGCCGAGTAATATTCAGCGGGAAAAATAAAATCAAAAAGCTCCGGATATGAATTCCGGAGCTTTTTTTGTGCCCTTGTCAGGGATATTTTTTGGTTCTCCTGTAAATAGGATTGTGGCTTTTGCCCATTCCTTGAAAATTAATTCCGCGATCGGGCTTTAACCAAATTCCATTTTTCAATACACCGCCTTGTAATTAACCTCCACATCCAAAAGTGTCCATTCGTTTTCCTTGACCGTCACAGGCTGCACATTTCCTTCCCCGTCGAAGATATTCGCAAAGAGGCCATTCTCTTCCACAATGAAAACTGAATACCTTCCCGGACTGAGTTGAATGGAATATTTTCCCTGCTTGTCGGATTCTACCTCGGTGATTGGTTTTGAAGCTATAGCAGTGAATAGACCATCTTCCATTTTTAAGTCAGAGAATTTAGTCAATGGATAAATTCTTATTGTCCTTTTTATAGGTTTAGGAGTCGTTTTGGGAGCTGCTTTTCCACTTTCTGTAATCATGGGCATTTGATTCCCTTCTATCCAAGTGACTGTGCCGGTGATCCCCTGACCTTCAGGTTTTAGGGGTTTGCAGCTCAGAAACAGAAATCCGGCAGAAAGAAGCGAGGCTAAAAACAAAAATCTTTTCATCTGTTTAAAATTTGTTTTAATAGGTCAGATGCCCGCCTGTATTCGGACAGGGAATCTCGCATGGATTCCCCGATAGCTCGGGGCATCTCTCTGTGTGTCACCTCAGGCAGGCTCGATTTCATCTGTTTATAATTTGTTTTTCAAAGGCCATATGCCCACCTGTATTCGGACAGGGAATCTCGCATAGAGAATAATCATCCCAGTGTGTGACTTTTTAGTCATGCCTGTCTGCTACAGGCAGGCCTGCCTGTAGCAGACAGGCTCGATTTCATTCCAATATCTAATAAGTGTGAATATCCATAACCTTAGGCAGCTTTAAATTGTCAAGGGTTAAGATTGAAACGCAGGAATAAGACACCTTCCGGCTCCGGCCTTCTTACTCCTTTCGCTTATGGAAAGCAAATTCCATCCCGGAAAACCTTATCCCCTAGTGACTCCTTAAATTCCCTCGAACAGCACAAATGATTCCAAATATTGTGGGACTATGGTGTTCCAGTCTAATTCATCCTTTAATTTCTGGGCTAAAGTCTCAGCGCTAAGCTGCTCTCCATGCACAATAAATACCATTTTGGGCTTCTCACAAAATCCCTCAGCCCAATCCATTAATTCGGATTGATCGGCATGAGCGGATAGCCCTTCAATTGGATAGATTTTCGCTTTGACGGGGACCTCATTTCCATAGATTCTGACAGTAGGCTCTCCATTGAGTAACCTTCTTCCGCGGGTTCCTTCGGCCTGAAATCCTGCTATGATTACTCCGTTTTTTTCATGCGGCAAGTGATGAAAAAGATGGTGGAGTACACGTCCTCCTGTTGCCATTCCACTTGCTGATATAATGATAGCCCGACCCTTAAACTCGTTCAAAGACATGGACTGCTCCCGTTTTTGATAATAATGGAGTTGAGGATGCTTATACGCATGCTCATGTTCCTCCTCAATCATAGCTGAGAGGCGATGGTCGGTATGGAAATCCAAGTAAAGCTTGGTTGTATCGATGGCCATAGGACTATCCAGAAAAATCGGCACTTTGGGGATTTTACCCTTTTTCATCAATTGGTAAAGGTGATACAGTATGAGTTGAGTCCTGCCAACGGCAAAGGCTGGAATAATCACCAAACCAACTCTGTCGAACGTGTCCCTAATTGCGCGGGCAAGCTCTTCCTCAGGCTTGGTAGGAGGGGCGTTTCGATCTCCATAGGTCGATTCCATCCAAACAATATCTCCTTTGGGAATACGTGTTGGAGGGAAAAGTAAGGGGTCATGATATCTCCCCAAGTCTCCGGAAAAGACCAGTTTTTTGGTTTGAGATTCACCTTTTAAGACCACTTTGACGATGGAAGCTCCGAGAATATGCCCTGCATGGAAGAAGGTCACATCGACTCCGGGGTGAATCGAAAAGGCCCGATCAAAAGGCTTGGGAGTAAGCATCGGAAAGACGGCTTCGGCATCTTCTATGGTGTATAGGGGCTGCGGATCTTCATGGCGGGAGTAGCCTTTCTTACGGGCAAACTCGGCTTCTTCCTCCTGTAGCTTACCTGAATCCAAAAGAAGAATTTTCGCCAATTCTTCACTGGCTTCCGTGCAATAAATTGGTCCTCTGAATCCCTGCTTCACCAATCGGGGCAGATAGCCAATGTGGTCCAGGTGAGCATGGGTCAATATGACACAATCCAACTCGTCCACCGGTGTGGGAAATTTGTCCCAGTTTCGTTCTCTGAGTTCCTTACGTCCTTGAAAAAGCCCACAATCCACCAAGAATTCAAAATCTCCCAAGTCGATAAGATATTTAGAACCGGTAACAGCTCCGGAGCCGCCCAAAAATCTTGCAGTAACGTCCATTTCTTTTTTGTTTAGAAGGTACAAAAAAAGAGGCACCTAATGGCGCCTCTTTCTTATTTATACCTTCAATTAAGTTAATCTTTCATAAAGAATGCATCAGCAAATTTTGCCCGGGTTGCACTGTCAATTTTAGCCTTGCTCAGAGAGTCCAGTTGTATTTTATCCTTTTCTTCCCTATCCCAATCTTCGGTGCTATTGTCTTTTCTCCCGCAGGTAAGGCAAACCAGACCGGCTTCATTGAAGACCCAAACTGTCGTGGATCTTACGTCTGAGGAGCGGTATCCATTGGTGTAAATGGTGTTTCTGAGAATGTCAAGAAGTGACCGCTCCATAATGAATGGGCGCTCATATGGAATCTGAAGTGTCAGGTTTACCTTTTGGTCTCTGAACTGATCCAAACTGCTGATGTCAAATCCTTCGTCGAAAATCACCACAGAATCCATCACTGCATAGGAGTACTTAAAACCCTGCGCATTGGCCAAAGCCTCGGACTTGGTTCGGCCCCTTGAGAAATATTCTTCTTTAAGGGTGACCAAGGAATCTGCTTTGCCTTCGATTTTGAGGTTGACATGGTTAAAGGTAGGATCATCTTCCGCCTCATTCAGCTTGAGGATCAAGGTGCCGGGTGTGACAGAAAGTTGGCTTTCAGTTTTATACCAATTGTCTTCCTTAAACTGTGCTACAATTTTTGGAATCTGGAAAAGAGAAATTCCAACACAAAGCAGCCACAATCCCAATGCTACCAAACCAAATCTCGCTCCGATGAGATTCTTTTGCGCCAGCACACTTAGGCCTAGCAAGAGTATGATGATACCCGGAATGATGATCAATCCCATGCTGGAGATGACCAGCCAGAGTGGAACCATATCTGTGAACAATTCCACCGGGAAATTTTCTATCAAGGCTCTGTAATCAGAGTCTGAGATCCCGAAGTATGCGGCCAATGCTGCGAGAGGAGCTATGGTCAAGGAAAGCCCAATGAAGAAAATGATCAAGCCAAAGATGATTCGAATGACCGTTCCGATAAATGTCCCCAAAGGGCCCAAGGCTGATCCCAGAGCGTCTATTACTTTTCCTAAAACCCGGAAAGGTGCCATCAGAATTTTTCTGGCTTGGGACTCAGGCTGCGGTGGAACAGGATTGATACTCTCCTTGATCGTGGAGTCAATGCTGTCCAGCGTGATTTCTCCACCTTTCATTTTGATCCGCTCTGTGATTGAACTTGCCACCGGTGTGATGATCCAGAGAATCAGGTAAATCAAAATCCCCGATCCTCCTGCAAAGGCCAATAACACAAATGCAAGTCTTACATAAAGAACCTCTACCCCAAAATAGGCTGCCAAACCACTGGACACTCCTCCCAAAACCTTGTCGTCGGGGTTTCTAAAGAGCTTTTTGATTTTGCTGTCTTCCATCAGCTCATAAGAAACCGGTAAGATGACCCACAAGACGATGTAGGCGACTATGGCGAAAAAGCCAAAGCCCAGATTGAACCGGAAGTTGTCAAAAGGGAGGATGTCAAAAATGCCAAATTTCAAATTGAGGTTGCCGCTGAATAAAAGCAGAATAGCGATCAGCCTGATCCATAGGGGATCTACAGCCAAATAGTTGGCGATTCCGGCACACACGCCGCCAAGAATTTTCTTGTTTTCCAGTCGCTTGAGTTTTTTGTAGCCGCCTGGTTCGCTGCCTGGAGGGGTTACATACTTATAGAAGTCTTCCTCTCTATGGGAATTTTCTTCGACAGGCTCCTCCTTTTCTTCTTCCACTGCCGTGAAGTCAGCGATGGTACCCATCTTTTCAATGAGTTTATCGACATTTTCAGCGGTGATGACCTGTTTGTTATTTTTCAGATTGCTCAGGAAAATTTCCGCAATTCTGTTTTCGATGTCAGAGATGATTTCCTGATTGTCTTTATAGCTTGAAAAGTGCCTGTTGATTGCATCCAGGTACTTTCGCAAGGTGTCGTAGCCGTCTTCTTCGATGTGGAAAAGGATGCCGCTGATGTTGATGCTTATCGTCTTTTTCATTTTAATTCTGTTTTTAGGGTTGCTTCAGGATCAATTCTTAGCCATGATTTCAGTTGTAGAATTGACCAATGAAGTCCAGGTTTCCGAGAGGGTGAGCAGGAATTTTTTTCCTTCTTCGGTGATCAAGTAATATTTTCGAGGTGGCCCGGATTCGGATTCGACCCAGCGATAAGTGACAAGTTCGGCAGATTTCAGCCGATTGAGCAGGGGGTAGAGGGTTCCCTCGACCACGATCATCTGAGCTTGAGTCAGCTCTTCGATCAGATCTGAAGTATAGACCTCGCCCCGTGAGATGATGTGCAACACGCAAAACTCCAGGAGTCCTTTGCGCATTTGAATCTGTGTGTTGGCGACGTTCATGGTATGGTGATTAGGTATCCTTTCGGAGAATATTTTTCCTTTCTATTACCAGTCTTCAAAGAAAAATGATACCAATCTTTTCCAAGCTACCTTGTATAACCTGATTCCTTGTTAAAACTATCAACCGGGGATACTACACTTTCTAAAAAGGGCCTTCAAAATGGACTCAGTTGATATTTTATTTATTTGAAAAAATTCTTGTGTTTTTTCGACACCTTAGATTTCTGATATCCAAATCAAATAATATGTTCAGCAATGTGACATTAAAGTGTCCGATGGTGTACATTTCAGTGCAATTGATTGAATTAAAAACACCTAGGCTAGTTCGGAGTTTTTTAAATTGAATTATTTTGGGCTTGTGAAATTGAATATGGTGAAATTTTTATGCGCTACTTGTTTGTTTTGTTTTCAGGTCTTTTGGGCAGGGGAAGTCTTTTCTCAGAGCCTGACCCCCAAATATTCCAATGAATTTCTAAGCATCGGAGTTGGGGCAAGAGCCTTGGGAATGGGCGGGGCGCAAGTCGGGGCGGTTCGGGATGTGACTGCTGCGTATTGGAATCCTGCTGCACTTACCGGTATCCGGCACCAGTATGAATTTTCCCTGATGCACGCGGAATACTTTGCAGGGATTGCCCAATATGATTATTTGGGGTTTAGCACCCCGATAGGGAATCAAAACCAAGTAGCAGTTTCTTTGATCCGCTTTGGCGTGGATGATATCCCCGATACGCGATTTCTTTACGATGCCAATGGCGCACTTAATTACAACAATATCCAGTTTTTCAATGCTGCGGATTATGCCCTGCTTCTCAGTTTTGCAAGGGACATTTCAGATAAGATTAAGTTGGGGGCAAATGCAAAGGTCGTTCATCGGAACGTGGGGAAGTTTGCACAGGCATGGGGTTTTGGGTTGGACCTGGGAGGACTTTACATCCAAAAGCGCATGACCATCGGACTCATGGTCCGGGATATTACTACCACTTATAATGCCTGGACTCATAATGCGGAATTGGTTCGCGAAGTCTATGCGCAAACCAATAATGAAGTGCCCTTAAATACAGTTGAAATCACTCTTCCCAAGGCAATCGCCAGTATCGCGTATGATTGGAAACTTGGTGAAAAATTCAATTTATTGACTGCATTGGATCTGGAAACCACATTTGACGGGGCTCGAAATACCGTGATTTCATCTTCTGCATTCAGCATTGATCCAAAATTTGGTCTGGAACTGGGCTTCAAACAGCTGGTATTTGTCCGGGGCGGTGTCAGCAATTTTCAATACATCAAAGATTTTCAGGGAAATGAATCGTTAAACTTTCTGCCGGCAGCAGGCATAGGTGTCATTCTAAGTGAGCGGTTTCAGATTGATTATGCCCTTTCAGATTTGGGAGACGTTTCGGAGAGTCCTTATTCCCATATTTTCAGTGTAAAGGTGAGTTTGGAGAAGATTTCTTCAGACTTCAGGAAATTTAAATCTTGGGAAAGATGAGACTCATAAAGACTTTGCTGACCAGTTTGATTTTGATTTTTGCTTTGACATCTGTGAAAGCTCAGGAACCTGTATGGTATGACTACTCCTTGACCTACTACAAGATTCCGACGGCTCAAGACGGAATTTATCGGATTTCAGCCAATTCACTTCAAGCTTCGGGACTCAATACCTCCAACTTGGATCCTCGGATGATCCGGGTTTTTCACCGGGGAAAAGAAGTAGCAATCCATGTGGAAGGAGAAGGTGACGGCAAACTGGATCCGCAAGACTTTATTGATTTTTATGGGATACGAAACGATGCCGAGCTGGACAAAAAACTCTACACCAAGTTTTCTACTATCCCAAATCCATATTACAATACCTATACTGATACCACGGCATTTTTCCTCACTGTCACTCCGGGTACACCCGGAAAACGGATGAGTCAAAGACCAGTGCCTGCTTCAAACCTCCCTCTTGTTTCCGGTTTCGAAACAGAACAGCTCCAAGTCTTTTCGGATCAATATTCCTTGGGAAGAGCCTATACGCTAGGATTTAGACTTTCGAGCTATGACATTGGCCAAGGATGGATGGGAGTCCAGATTACCAAAGGGGCAGCAAGGGATATGCCGTTTTCCGGCTTGGGGACCATTAGTAACTCAGGAACTGCCAAACTGGAAATCGGATTGGTAGGAAGGTCTGAAAACCCCCATCTGGTTACGATCAGTGCCGGTCCGCTCACAGGGACTCAGCGCACGTTGACCCAAGCCAGTTTTACCGGCTTTGAATACCCTCAGCTCAGTTTGGATTTGCAGATGAGCGATTTTAATGCAAATGGCTCTTTGATTGTGAAAGTCCTGCCTCAGGGGCCACAATCTGTGGATAATGTTTCGATTGCATACGCCAAAATTACGTATAGGAAACCTATTCAAGCTGGAGATTTTGGGCCCCGTCAAATGATCTTTCCTCCGGGAAGTCAGCGGGCAGTGATCAATCAGGTCCAAAATAATTATGTCGCTGTAGATGTGACTGATCTTCACAACCCCCAAAAAGTACAGGTATCCAAAGTCGGCACAGCCATGAGTTTCACCGCCGCAGTACCCGGCCAATCCAGTAAAATCTGGATTCAGCCTGAGGGAACTGTGATCGCTGTGGGGACCATGCAAAAAGTAAAATTTCGAAATTACCTGACCCAAGCCTCGAATTACATCATTGTAGGTCATAGGGAATTGGAAAAGGCAAGTTCAAAATATGCCAATCCATTAAAAATGTATGCCCAGCATCGTGCCTCTGCCTTAGGGGGTGGATTTGATACGCTTACTGTGAGAATGGAGGAGCTCTATGATCAGTTTGGATATGGGGAAAAATCTCCGGTTGCCCTGTACGAATTTCTGAGAGCCTACTATCCTGTCCATAAGCCAACGCATATGTTGTTGGCTGCAAGATCAATTGCTGTTTTTTCCCAGGGTAGACTCAATAATCAGAACGTTTTCTACAGGAAATCTCCGGAGGCCTTTGCCTTCCAGGATCTGGTACCTGTGGGAGGGTATCCCTTTTCTGACAATGTGTATGTCTTAGGCTTAGATGCCGAAAATCCTGAGGTTCCCGCAATGGCAGTAGGCAGGATCCCAGGCAAAAACGCGCAGCAACTCTCCGATTACCTGGACAAAGCAATCGAAAAAGATCAGGTGGGAGTGAGCGAGCCCTGGCAAAAAGAATTGATCCACCTCAGTGGAGGAGTCTCTGAATTTGAATTGGAGCGCTATTTCAGTTTTTTGAATGGTTTTAAAGCCCTGGCTGAGGGGCCATTTTTGGGAGGAAAGGTGACGACCTATCGTAAACGGTCCAATTCAGTAGTGGAAGTGATCGATATCTCAGGGGATCTCAATGAAGGGCGATCCATGTTGACCTTCTTTGGCCATGGTGCACCGACCATCATTGATATTGAGATTGGGTTTGCCTCTGACCCCACCTTAGGCTATGCCAACAAAGGGAAGTATCCTATTATGCTTTTCAATGGCTGTGACTATGGAAGTGCATATTCTACCGTGTATACACAAGGGGAAGATTGGATTATCACACCGAATAAAGGTGGGGCAATTGTTATGGCAAATACCTCAATCGGCGTGGACGTGTACTTGAGAAGGTATTCCGATTTGTTTTACTCATCAGCGTTTGCAGACAGCACGCTCATCTACCGAACCATCGGTGAAGTGAAAATGGAGGCAGAAAAGAACTTTATTAACCTCTATGGCACCAACCCGCTCAACTACTCTCACATGGAGCAGATGGTTATGCTCGGAGATCCTGCAATACGGATTTTCCCTGCCAATAAAGCCGACTACGCCCTCAAAGTGGAGGAAGTAAGTTTAGGTACTTTTGACGACTCTCCCCTTTCTGCAATTTCGGATAGCCTAAAACTTTCTTTCTTGGTCAGAAATCTCGGAATTGTCAATCCGGATTCCCTGAATTTCAAAATTGACAGAAGACTTCCCGATGGGACGATGCTAAGCTTTGATCCGGTCAAAATCTCCTCGATCTCCAGATCTGATACAGTCGTTTTTTCTATTCCAAACTTCCTCCTGGATGCCGCAGGGGAGAATCAGTTTACCATCGCGTTAAATACCGAGCGCACTGTCCCGGAGATGACGTTTGCCAATAATGTCATCACATACACCGCATTCATTCCTTTGAGTGGCACAGTCAATTTGTTTCCGACCGATTTTGGGATTGTCAACCAAAAGGAGCTCAAGCTGATCACTCAGGCACCGGGAAAGCTGACGGAAAGCAGAACCCTGATCGTTCAAATGGATACGACGATTAACTTCAATTCAGCTTTCAGAAAGGAAATCCGATCGACTACCTCGGGGCTTGTGGAGTGGCCTGTCAGCTTGTTGGCGGGAAATGATTCCACCACCTACTATTGGAGATCCCGCTACCAAGATCCAAAAGTGGGAGAAACAGATGCTTGGACAAATTCCAGTTTTTCATTTATCCCGAATACAGGAAACGGCTGGACACAGCGAGTGGAAGATCAGCTCGATCAAAGTCAGCTGGAAAATCTGGAGTTGGACCAGGCGAGGAAGTCATGGCAGTATGTCCAACAGAAATCAAGTATTGAAGTGTTCACGGTAGGCTCAGGTGTCGATTCGCTCAATTTTAGAAACACGCAATTTTATCTTGACAATATCCCGCAGATCATCGACAACGTCAACAATGCCAACAGCCGACTTTGTCCCAATGGATCGATCGGATTAGTGGCGATCGATCAAAAAACCTTGCTTCCATACCTAGCGGTCCCTGTGCCGGGATTTGATATCCTTGATTCCAGAGCTTGCGGTAGGGTGCCTCAAATGATCCAAAGTATCCAAAATGCCTGGATTACAACTCCGGGGAATACCATCCTGCAGGATTATGTCAGAGGGGTGAAAGAGGGTGATTATGTCGTCATTTTCACGGTTGGGAGTGTCAATTTTGATGCTTGGCCTGATCGAGCCTATCAAAGTTTGAGAGCATTTGGGGCAAATGAAGCCACACTCAGAGCACTGAAAACCGGTGATCCGTACATCCTCTATGGACGAAAAGGAATGCGGGCAGGCGAATCTATTGAGATCGTCGGCAACCCAAATTTCACCCAACCTGCCTCCAAGCAGACTCTCAGCTTTACAACAGCCCTTGAAGGCTATTTCACCAATGGCGTGATCCTCTCTCCGAGAATTGGCCCAGCATCATCTTGGGAGCGATTTTTCCAAAATGTAAATGCCAGAAACTGGATCAATGAGGAGGAGTTTACCCGCTTTGATATCCTTGGAGTAGCTGAAGATGGCCAGCAACGGGTGTTGGTGGAAAATACCTTGGATAAAGAAATCGATCTCTCTTTCATCAATCCGCTTAGCTACCCTTATCTGCGGCTGAGGTATTCGATGAAAGATGAGAAATCTACAAAGCCCGCCCAGCTGGATAAGTGGCAGGTCAATTTCGAAGGAGTGCCTGAGGGGGTTCTTTTGGAGAAAAATCCCGGAGATCGAATCCGCCTAAGAGAAGGGCAGAGCGCCAAAATTGATTTTATTTTCAAAAATATCTCCCTGTATAACTTTTCGGATTCAATTCAGGTGGATTGGAAAATGACCAATATAACCACCAAAAAATCGGAAAACTTTACCAAAAAATTCCCTGCGCTGAAAGCCGGCGAGCAGTTTGAATTTACTGTAGAATTTAACAGTATCGGCAGAGCGGGAGAGACCGAATTGGAAGTATTTGCCAACCCAAGAATTCAGCGGGAGCAGACCTTCCGAAATAACATGATTGACCTGGGGGTAGCATTTGTAGTCGAAGGAGATAATTCCACCTCACTTTTGGATGTGAATTTTGATGGGATTTATATCATGGATGGGGATTTAGTGTCACCAAATGTCATGGTCACAGCGCTTCTTAAAAATGATCAGACTCTACTTTATAAGAGGGATACCTTGGGGATGGAAATATTCCTGAAGAAGAACTGTGAGGGTTGTCAGTTTGCCAAAGTCAATTTCTCCAATCCAAATCTTACTTGGTCACCTGCTTCGGCGAGCGAAAGTTTTAGAGTTTCATTTATTCCGGGGCCGCTTGAAGACGGACTTTATACCTTGAGGATCACCAATGAGGATTCTCCTCAACCCTATGAGATTACATTCGAGGTAGTCAATGAGTCTCAGATCACCAACTTCTATCCGTACCCAAATCCATTCAGTACTTCAGTCCGCTTTGTCTTTACCTTGACGGGTGCGGAGATTCCTGATGAGATCAAAATTCAAATTATGACCGTCACCGGCAAAGTCGTCAGAGAAATTCTTCAAAATGAATTGGGGCCTATCCGTATAGGCAACAACATCACCGAATATGCTTGGGACGGAAAAGATGAGTTTGGTGATCAGCTGGCCAATGGCGTTTACATTTATCGGGTTTTGATTCGTAAGAATGGGCAGTTTATGGAGCATCGACCGACTGCGGGAGATCGGGGATTCACCAAAGGCTACGGCAAAATGTATTTGCTTCGCTAGGCCTTGGAAGTTTTCCAACTGCGATAAAGTCCCCAAAAACTAACCAAAAACAAGAAAGCCAGAATTCCCAATTGGATGGGATCATTCATGGCTTTTTTTGCATCCATAAAAGAGCTTGCCAAAAGGCCAGTTCCAAAAGCGATCAGGGTCCGGGGAAGCATACCAGGAATCCCGAAAAGCAGGACTTTTTTCAGATCGATTTTTAGCGAAGCAAAAAGGAAATTGGAAATCGCAAAAGGGATAACCGGACTGATTCGAATAAAAAATATCAGACTTTGCGGGCGTTCAATTCTGCTTTCAATCGCTTGTCTTATTTCAGGTTTCCGTTGGTAAAGCAGACCAAGAAAATTAGTGTTCAGTACTTTTCCGAGCGCATACCCGATCACATTAGCGAATAAGTAACCAAGGAATAATCCCGGAAAGCCGATCCAACCGAAAAAATAACCGGTTGCAAGGGCGGTGAGCGTGGTAGGTAAAAGGGCAAATCCGAGTAAAAGAGCGATCAATCCAGTAAAAAGGATGTGATGAAATACCAGATCAAGTGGAAAATTTCCGGTAAGGCCGGCATTTGACACTAAGACCAAACTTCCGATTGCCGGCATTACCATCACCCAAAGCCACCCAAATGCAGCGCTTGGGTGATCCCTAAAGTACTCTCTTAAAGTTTTGAAAATACTGTCCTTTTTTGTCATCTTTGACGGGCTAATGAGGGTTCTTTTTAGGAATTCCCCGGCAAGTTTAGCACGCAAAATCGGATTTTCACCGAAAATCACCCGCTCCCCATAAATTCTCTACGTCAAGAATATAAACTCAAAGAATAATGAAATTTGGTACCAAAGCCATTCATGCCGGCGTAAGCCCTGACCCCTCTACGGGGGCCATCATGACTCCGATCTATCAGACATCGACTTATGTCCAAAAATCTCCCGGAGATCATCAGGGCTACGAGTACAGCCGTACACACAACCCTACCCGTACAGCGCTTCAAAATAGCTTAGCTGCTTTGGAAAACGGGAAGCATGGAATCTGCTTTTCCTCCGGTCTCGGGGCGATTGATTCGGTGGTGAAATTGTTCAATCCCGGAGATGAAATCATTTCCACCAATGACCTTTACGGCGGGACCTATCGGCTTTTCACCAAAGTTTTCGAGCGGTATGGGATTAAGTTCCACTTCGTGCCGATGTCCGACCCGGCCTCACTTTCTTCCTATGTGAATGAGAATACCAAAATGGTATGGGTGGAGACTCCTACCAATCCGATGATGAATATTATTGATTTGGAGGCTGTGGCTGCATTTTCCAAAAAACACAATTTGCTCTTGGCAGTGGATAATACATTTGCCTCTCCATACCTTCAAAACCCGCTCGACTTCGGTGCAGACATTGTTATGCACTCCGTCACCAAGTATCTCGGAGGACATTCAGACGTAGTGATGGGTGCCTTGGTGGTGAATGATGATGAGCTTGCGTCCCGGTTGGTTTTTTTGCAAAATGCCTGCGGGGCGACTCCCGGACCGCAAGATTGCTTTTTGGTATTGCGAGGAATTAAGACCCTTCACCTGAGAATGGAGCGCCACTGTCAGAATGGAAAGACGATCGCAGCCTATCTTAAAAATCACCCAAAAGTGGAAAAAGTCTATTGGCCTGGATTTGAAGATCACCCAAATCACCAAGTAGCCAAAAGACAAATGCGAGACTTTGGGGGGATGATTTCTTTTACCCTGAAGGGAAACCGGATCGAAGATGCCAAGACGGTGATGGAAAATCTTGAGTTATTTGCCCTTGCGGAGTCTTTAGGAGGGGTAGAATCCCTATGCGGTCATCCTGCCTCCATGACGCATGCCTCGATACCAAAGGAGGAAAGAGAAAAAGTCGGCTTGGTAGATTCCTTGATCCGATTGAGTGTTGGCGTGGAGGATGCCGAAGATCTGAAAAATGACATTTTGCAGGCCTTGGCCAAAATTTAATTTATATCAATACTTTTTTGAGTAGGACAAAAGCCTGTTTTTCGATTTCGGAAGACAGGCTTTTCTTTTCTTCCTTGAGTTCTTTGATCCAATCCATGTACTTTTTGGATATACTGGTCTTCTCTGCAAGGAACCCTGAAAGTGTTTGAAATGCCAAATGGTTGGAATACCAAGGTTTTAGATTGTCTTTGACTTGGGCGATTTCCTCATGGATTGAGGAGACAAAAATGGGGTTGAAGCCAAGTTGAATAAGCAGGTTTTCCAACATGATTATTTTGCGTAGGCTTTCAAACAAATCGCGGAAACCTTGACTGCTGATCGGAGCTTTGAGTTCACGGTGCAGGAATATCAGCTCGTCCTGAAAGAGCTGATTGATTGCGGTATTAATGGTTAGAGGTTTGATCCCACGGCTGGACTTTTGGGCATTTTCCCTAAAATCATCCCAGGTTTTCAGGGTGCTGCCCACTACCAGATCGAAAGCTTCTTTTTGAATTTTCTTTTTTTGGATCAAAAGGTAATCCCTGTAGCTATCGAATTGGAGACCAGATTTTTCTTCTTTTGACTTGAGGTTTCGCTCGACCAGTTTCAGATGATGGGTTTTGCGTAGTGACTTTTTCAGGGGTTTGAAAGGTAGAAAAAGTTCATTGCTCAGGCTTTGATTTTCGAAGTGGATCTTTTCCATCAATTCGGTAAAGAGTTCCAAAAATTCGAGTTTGGTCTGCAACTCGATTGCTTTCTTTGACTTAATCTGCTTACCAAGGGCCAAAAAAAGGATTTTAGCTTCCTGGTGTTGCTGTTCAAAAATCAGAAAAACTGGAGAAGTTTTGACTTGCATGGATTAGGAAATTCGAACCAATGTGGCCCCGTAACCCCATTGGTCTTTCTGGGTGTCCTGAAAGTACTTAATATTTCCTAATTGGCTGAGGCGCTTGTGAATTTCTTTTCTAAGCACCCCATTCCCCAAGCCATGAATGAAAGTGATCTCATCCATACCTGAGGCCAAGGCCTGATTGAGATTTTTCTCAAAGGCTTCAAGTTGGAGGCGCATCTTTTCAGAATTGCTGAGCTTATCCGGATCCGAATGAAGCTCTTCGATGTGCAGGTCGATGGATCGGGCAGGTTTTAGGGCTTTGGTTTGTTCCGGTTTTGGCGTGATTTGGTTCAGTTCAGCATTCAGACTTCGGATGTCCAGTTCTTTGGTCGTCTGCTCCATGGCAAAGAGGTAGACACTTTTTCCCAAGATCGGTGCTTTGCTCAGATGCTTGAAAAACTGCGTCGCCTTCATTTTGAGCTGTCGCTCAAAGGCAGGAATAGCCTTTTCCAATCTGTTTTGGATAGGGATGAAGCGGATCAAAAATGCCGGCCATTCGTCCATTTCCTTCATCAGGCGGTCATCAATTTTTTTACTCTCTCCGGGATTTAACGTTCCGGCAAAAAGTGTCCGGTGATTGCTTCCATATACCTCCGAGCTGTGGGCAAGGTAGGGTTGATGGCTGTCATTGATGAGATAGAGACTCAGGTTTTGATCATTGATCGGGAGGAAAGCCAGGTAAAGTCCCTGATCTTTTGGTGCTGAAATCGGAAGTGGAGCCTCGGATTCTTTGGTGACTCCTGCATTTTCACCGAAATAATTTTTTTCTGCCTCTGCTACAATGACTACTTCGGATTTCATGGCCGGAATAAGAAAGCCGTCCTCTATTTCTATTTCGAGTCGGCCACTTGAGGAGATTTTGCGTATGATTCCTTCTTCTGTTCCGTGCAGTAATCTTACTTTGTCTCCGATGTTCATGGATTGAGGGCTTGTTTGTAGGTGTCTATTGCTCTTACCCTTGCAAATTTATGATCTACAATGGGTTTTGGGTACTTATCTGTTCCTATTTCAGGAATCCATTTTTTGATATACTTCAGGTCCTTGTCAAATTTCTCGGTCTGGGAATCAGGATTGAATACCCGAAAGTAGGGCTGTGCATCTGTGCCGGTGCCTGCCGCCCATTGCCAGCCCCCATTGTTGGCAGAGAGATCGAAGTCCAGGAGCTTTTTGGCAAAATAGGCCTCACCCCACCTCCAGTCGATCAGCAGATGCTTGGTAAGAAACGAAGCCACCACCATGCGGACTCGATTATGCATGTAGCCTGTGGTATTGAGTTCACGCATCCCCGCATCTACTATGGGGTAGCCTGTCAGGCCCTCACACCAAGCCTGAAATTCCATTTCATTGTTTCTCCAGGGAATGTGATCATAGGATGGCTTGAATGCCCGCTCTGTCACTTGCGGGTTATAAGCCAAAATCATCATATAAAATTCCCGCCAGATCAATTCGTTGAGGTATGTTTCATTCAACCGAGCGGCAACCTGTGCCAATTTCCGTACAGAGATGGTTCCAAAACGCAGATGGATTCCAAGTCTTGTGGTGCCATTTTGTGCCGGAAAATTCCGGGTCTTATCGTAATGACTGATCAGGTCCTCGTCCGTTACTTTTGGAGGGATACTGATGCTGGTTTTCTCAAATCCCATTTCCGCTAAAGAAATCATATCCAATGGAGAAATGGAGTAAAGGTTTTTCCAGTTGGGAGCATCCAGTGTCTGCACTTTTGTGCTTTTGTACTTCTCCAGCCAATTGCGGGAAAATGGCGTGAACACTTTATAAAACTCTCCCGAACCATTCAGAATTTCCCCCGGCTCGAAGATTACCTGATCTTTAAAACTCAAAAAAGTAACTCCTTTTTCTTTCAGGAGGCTTTCCACTTTAGCATCTCTTTCCTTGGCGTAGGGCTCGTAATCCCGATTGGTATAAACGGACTGAATGTCAAACTCCTGCAAAAGCTCGAGGTAAATATCCTCCGGCTTGCCGTATTTAATCAGTAGGGAACTGCCTTTCTGCTCCAGTTTAGTTTTGATTTCCAAAAGTTGGGAATGGATAAATTCCACTCTTGCGTCTGCCTTGTCCTCCAGTCGATCCAGAATATTCCGATCAAAAAGAAAGAGCGGTAGGATGTTTTTTTCTTGCTGAAGTGCGTAAAAAAGCCCGGTATTATCTTCCAATCGAAGGTCTCTGCGAAACCAAAACAAGGTTATTTTTTCCATAAGTTCTTTTTTGAAGGAAAGTGTACTATCCCAAGAAATGTTTTAAAAATCTTCTTTTGAAGGGATAATCACTTTCCTTTCTGGAAGAGGAGGGTCTTTTCTCGGTGGAATATCTTCCAGATTCAAGGGCTTCCAATTTTCTTCATCCTGGTATTCTTCCCTGAGAAAATCATCGGAATCGATGATATTTAGTTTCTCGGAATTTCTGCCGGTTAACTTTTTGAACAGCTCAGAGAATGAGTTGAAGGACACATTTTGAGTGATGGAGGCACCGTAAGTAAGGACGTTTTGAGTTAGGGAAAGTGAAGTGAAGGTATTGTAATTATTTCGGTTGAAAATTCGGAGTCGATATACCCCGTCCCCGGTGAGTAAGTATTCGGCCTGCCAGTCCCCGATGATGGAAGCGGCACTGGCATTCCCCTGATTATCTGTAAATCCGCCGTCCCGGGAGACTCTTAGCCTGCCATCCAAAAAGGTATAAGCGACACTTAACTGAAAATTTTCCAGCGTGTTTTGGTCCAGGGTAGCGAGATCAATATTGACTTCGAGATTTTTGTCCACTTGTCCCAAAAAGCTGTTCAGTTGTGAGGAAAGCAGGTTTCCCAAACTTGAGGAAATAGTAGCTACTCCCGAAAACTGCCCCTCCGGAGAGAAATTTCGTGTCATGATGACTGAGAATACCTGCCGGTTCATCTCCTGTTCATCCGCTGCCACCCTACCCTGGAAGGCCGATATGGTAGTCTGCACGTCTCCGCTTGATGGGAATTGGCCGAAGTCAAACCCAAACTTGATATTTGGTGAAAGCAGTTCTCCCTGCAGGTCCATCAAAACTTTAAGCGGATAGCGTCGCCGCATTTGGCTGTTTTCGGATGCTGATGAAGAAGAAAGTAGGGGCTGGAGCGATATATTTTCCTCATACACAGCCTTGAGATTCATGACTCCCTGATACGGATCACCAAACCACGTAATCCTTCCTCCGGGCTGTATGGCGAATTCCCGTTTGACGACATTGTAAAGTGAGAAATTGTACTGCCCCTGCGTGATTTCATAATTACCCGTGAGGTTAAAATTGCCCTGGGTATCGATGTTCATGGTCAGGATTCCGCGCCCTCGGGCTTCCAGGCTTTCTTCGGTTTTCGGGTCAATGATGATTTGGGCAAAAGCATCCGGAGTGATATCCAGAATGAAGTTCATCCTCACATTTTCAATATCCAGCCTATTGATATCTGTTGCCAATTGATTGATCCGCACGGTGTCCTGAATGTTGATGATCTGGATAAACTCCTCCTGATATTGCGAATTGCTGCTGGTGAGAGGGATGTAGATTCGTGTATTAGGCTGAGTGGTAGCTCTGGCGGTGACATCCAGATTGGTAGTGCTGCCGCGAATGGACAAGGTTCCCGTGGCGAAGGCAGTTCCGTAAAAGACTTCATTGTCTCTTGCGGTCGTATTTAATACCTGGAAATTGCTCAGCGTGGAGTTTATATCCAGAAAGATGTTGTTAAATCCAGTATGGTTGAGTCCACCGGTGAATGTTGCCCGATTTCCGTTCAAATCTCTAAAAATCAAATCTTTGAAGCTGACCTGCTTGGGTTGGAAAAGAATACTTCCGTCTAGGATATAGCTGGTATTGAGAAAGTTTACCCTAATTTTTCCCCGGTCGATTCTACCGCTTCCCAAAACCTCCGGGGAATCTACTGTGCCTCTGATTTGAAGGTTTCCGCTTACTGTACCATCCAGATTGGAAATGTAATTGGAAAGAAATGGTTCAAGAATCACCAAGTTTGCCTCTGTGAGGACAGCGTCAAGATCAAGATTTTGAAATTCCAGACCAAGGATTCCATTGATGTCAATTTTCTTTTGACCGTTGATTTCATTTTCGAGATCAAGAATCAATTCATTGTCTTGAAGTTTTGCAGAAGCAAAGATGTTCCCTATCGGGAATCGGTTGATCTCTGCCTTATCGATAGACATTTCACCTTCGAAGCGCGGTTGATCTAAAAGATTTTTCAATTGAAAAGATCCGTTGGCTGAGCCCAGAAATTCCAGCGTGGTGATGGTATTCAGAATGTCTAATTCAACATTTTCGAAAAACAAATCAAGAATTTCCTCAGGGTCTTGACTGATGCGACCGTCGACGCCGATAAACTGCCCGTCTTTGAGGACACGAAGTTTTTTGAAATCAATATTTCCTTCGGAAATCAGGATCTGATTTTCCGGGTCAAAATTCCAATCCCTATCCAAGACTTTCAGTAATGAGGGTTGGAAATGTATTTCCGTTCCCAAGACAGAGAATTTAGTCTCAGCAGAAATTCTGGCCTTACTTTGCGTGGTTAATTGGTCGAGGCTGAACTGGATGCCCAAGTTGTTTTGATCCCAAATCGCCTCTAGTCCCAAGTTTTCAAATCCAAGTGCGGTGCCAACTTTTTGTTCCTTGGAATACACGTAAAATGAGGCTAAGATATCAGCGCTGTTGATGATTTTGGAAGTATTAAAGTCGATGTTTACCCCAAAAGCGGAGTTTCCTTGGTAGGAAAGGGTATCAATACTGGTGAAGAAATTGAATATGGTGTTTTCAGGGGTTTGATAGAAAGCCCCTTCGAGAATGGTGTTTTTGGAAATGGAAATATTGGGCTGAAAGAGCTGGATCAAAGGGTTTACATCATGAAGCCGCACGTTGAGGTCCAAATTGTAGGTTTCTGAAAAATTTTCCTCTAGGCTGGCGATGGGTTGTTCTTCATTCAGGAGGATTGAGATATACTGCCGGCTGAGTATGTCCAAGTCACGGGACATCTGGTCCAGGTTAAATTGTCCCGAGGCTGCCGCCACGAGGTAATCCGAGTTGATTGAAAGCGTTCGCGTGCCTCCTGCAAAAAGCGACTGAAAAAAGAAATCACCTACATCCAGAAAGCGTTCTTCGTAACCCACTTTGATGTCAGAAAACCTGCCAATCCCCTGAATATCGTCCAATTTGATGCCCTTGGTATCAATGTCCAATTTGCCACTGATGAAAGTTGGTTTTTCCACCAAATTAATCTTATCTAAAAATGCGGTGTCAATCTGGACCAACATCCTTACCGAATCCACAGACTCATTCAGGTTAACATAACCTTTTGCCTGCCCTTTGAGGTTGGGGTCGTCAATAGCCAAATTTCCTCTAAACAAATTCAAACCATAAGTAGCATCCGTTCGAATGTTGGTGAAATTATAATTATTCAGTCCAATCTGTGAAATATTGGCATTGAGGTCAATCAAGATGTTTTCCAATGAATTCCCTTTAAGGTTCACATTGCCGTCCAGACTTACCTTTTGGAATAATTCTCGGTCTCCTGCCAAAATCCCCATGTCGAGGTTCTGGATTCTTACCCTGGAAACTATGGATGGTACCCCATTGACCAAATCGTAATTTACCCGCCCTGATATATTGCCTATGCTGGTTCGAAAATTTCCATTCGTAGTAAAGCGGGTGATAAGTCCTGCAAAATCCGCATCCAACCGGATCAGGTTGAATTTGTTGACTTCCTTTTCGAGTTGAGGCGTAAGATAGGGCGCGAGATCTCTTGCAGAAATGACAGAATTTTTGAGGGAAAGGTTGAGGTAAGTCTTATTGATATCCGGCAATCCGTCCAATTCCAGAGCTCCGAAAATGGCGGTTTTCTGTCCCAGTCGAATCAAAAATTCTTTGGATTTAATATCTGAAACAGGTCCGATTAACTCCCCGCTCAGGAATATTTCATCTTCAAACTCCGGTAAGGAGGGAGCGAAAATCCGAAGTTCGCTGAGCCTGATTTTGGTTTCATCCAATCGCGCATTCAGCTTCACTTGATGGAGGAAATCCGAAAACCCATCCGGACCAATGAGATCCATCCGAAGGTAATTTTTGATATGACTCCCTTCTGATTTCAGGCTTAGCTTGTCCAGTTCAAGGTATGTGGGAGCATAGGTCAAGTTGGTCTTTAACTCATGAATTCTTACTCCCGAGGTTTGTTCAATTCCACTTAAGAGTTTGATATCAATCCCGATTACTCCCTTTTTCATTCGGAAATTGTCTGCATTGGCAGTGATGTCCCTAAACCGGATCTTGGTGTAATCAAACCCGGAGCTGACAGGTTCTGCATTGAAATTGACCAATGAAAACTTCGCCTGCCTCAATTCGATAGAAGTAATCGAGAAGTTAACCGGAACTTTTGCGGTGGTGTCAACCGAACCAAATATGGATCCCAGCTCGGTGATCCAGCGATTGATATTCAAAGTCGAATCTCCCTGATGGGTGTAGAAATTTAATTCTGCACGTTCTAGTCGAACCGCATCCACCACAAAATCCCCCGGAGGAATTAAGGAAAGAAGGGAGAAATCAGCGTAAGCCTTATCTGCGCCAAGCATCAGGCTGTCTTTGTGATCACGGATAGAAACATTTTCCATTTCCAAAGCATCCCACCAGGATATCCGGATTCGGCCGATTTCAGTTTGAAAATTGGAGTTTTTATTAAGGTAGGTGGTGACCTTGTCGATCAACCAATTTTGGACACTCGTGACTTGTAGCGCCAGTCCAATAAAAATCAGCAAAAGAGTAGTCGAAAAGACAAGCCAAAGGATTACCCGGAAAGCTTTGTGCAAAAAATCCGTAACTTTCGAGTTCTTTTCCAATGGGTAACAAGGATATTTCTATACTAGCAATTGAATCATCGTGCGACGAGACTTCAGCGTCCATTATAGTAAATGGCAAAGTACTCAATAATATTGTCGCAACGCAATCCGTACACGAAAAATACGGGGGAGTAGTTCCCGAGTTAGCCTCGAGAGCGCATCAGGAAAACCTTATTCCTGTGATTCAGGAGGCCATTTTATCTTCCGGCATTTCCAAAGAACAATTATCGGCAGTGGCATTTACCCGCGGCCCCGGATTGATGGGTTCGCTCTTGGTGGGCGTGAGTTTTGCCAAGGCATTTGCGACAGCCTTGAAGATTCCTTTGATTGATATCAACCACATGCAGGCGCATATTTTGGCGCATTTTATCGATGATCCCAAGCCGGTCTTTCCGTTTATCTGCCTTACTGTGAGTGGAGGGCATACCCAGCTGGTATTGGTCAAAGATTACCTGAAAATGGAAGTCATCGGCGAGACGCAGGATGATGCCGTCGGTGAGGCTTTTGACAAGACGGCCAAACTCCTCGGATTGCCTTATCCAGGAGGTCCTTTGATCGATCGGTATGCGAAGGAGGGAAATCCCAAAGCGTTCAAATTTCCCGTGACCCGAATGCCGGGATTGAATTATTCTTTTTCAGGAATAAAAACTGCCGTGCTTTATTTTCTCAGAGATCAGCTCAAAGAGAACCCGAACTTTATTTCCGAAAACCTTCCGGACCTTTGCGCAAGCATCCAATACACGCTGATCGAAATGCTCCTGATCAAACTCAAGGAAGCGGCCAAGCTGTATGGAGTCAAAGAAATTGCGATTGCAGGTGGTGTATCCGCAAATTCAGGTTTGCGGGAAACCTTGGCAGAACTCGCCCGGAGAAAAGGCTGGAACCTCTACGTCCCAAAATTCGAATACTGTACGGACAACGCCGCCATGATTGCCATGGCAGCACACTACAAATACCTCAAAGGCGAATTCGTCGGACTCGACGTGACACCTTTGGCCAAAATGAAACTCTGATATGGCTAAGTCCAACCGCTTCGAAAAATTTGTCAACATTAAAAATAAGAAAGCAAACTTCCAGTTTGAGTTTATTGATACCTACGTGACCGGAATTATGCTGACAGGAACGGAGATTAAGTCGATCCGTGAAAGCAAAGTGTCCCTGACCGAAGCCTTTTGCATTTTTTTGGACGGGGAACTCTACATTCGTCAGATGCACATTTCACCTTACAGTATGGCCGCGAGTTACAATCATTTGGCGGTACGGGATCGAAAGCTCCTTTTGAAGAAAAAAGAATTGGAAAAGCTTGAAACTAAGTCGGCTGAAAAAGGGCTGGCAATCATTCCGGTTCGTATATTTATCAATGACCGTGGATTGGCAAAATTGGAAATTGCGCTGGCACGGGGAAAGAAAACTCATGATAAACGACAGGACCTGAAAGAAAAAGATGCAAAAAGAGAGCTCCAGCGAATGGCCTTTGATTGATGCATATGGGATATGTCGTCAGACCATCCTTCCACTTTACCGCCAACCCACTTTTGATTCCGCGCTGGTCACTCAGCTGCTTTTTGGGGAATGCTATCAGATCAATGGTCTGACCTCAGACCGTCAATGGTTTAGGGTGTATCACGAAGACACCGGCATGGGCGGATGGGTATGGGCCAAGCTGATCAAAGAAATTACAGGCGAAGAATATCAGAAATTCCTCAATCAGGACTTTCAGATCGTCACCAGTCCGATAGCCGCCATTGAATACCTCGGTACCAACCTGTACTTGCTTCCCGGTAGTCGGCTACATTTTAGCGAACTCGAACTTTTCAACTGGCAGGATCACATCGGATTTACCGGGAATTATCGGCCCCATGCGCTCAAAGCCAATCGCGAAGAATTGATCGAAATAGGACTTCGCTACCTCAATGCGCCCTTTCAGGCGGGGGGAAGAAGTATTTTTGGTTTGGATGAAGAGCTGGGATTTGCGCTGATTTTTGCGATAGCGGGCTATTCTTGGATTTCAGGAAAGACTCCGGGCAAAAGCGTAACTCCTGAAGAGGCTATTCCGGGTGATTTATTTGTTTTCAGAGACTTGGAGAAGAAAGAGTCCCATTTTGGCTTGTTTTTGGGAGCTGAAGAAATCCTCTGGATGGACAACAAAATGAAAGTTTCCGATCTGGATGAGTGGGAGGATTTTTTGAGAAACAATACGGGTGAACAGGTCGTTTTTGACGCAAGATCGATAGTGTGATAAGGTATGGAAAAGCGGGTATTGGTGCTGAACTTAGATCATTCACCGGTGGCGGTAGTGCCGGTACAGAAAGCCATTGTGCTTTGTCTTTTGGAGAAAGCCAATGTTCTCTCCACATACGAATTATTGAAAATCCGTACCGTGGATCGAAGCTTTGAATATCCCGCTGTCATCCGTCTGACCCATTACAAAAACATTCCATTTCGAGGAGTATTACTTAATCGAAACAATCTCTTCAAGCGTGACAACGGAGAATGCCAATATTGCGGCAGCAGAAAGCATCTGACTATCGATCATATCATTCCCAAATCAAAAGGAGGCAAGACCAACTGGACCAACCTGATCACCGCATGCAATCGCTGCAATGTGAATAAAGGCGACAAAACTCCCGAACAGGCAGGCTTGGTCCTCAAATCAGAACCATTCAAGCCATCATTATCCTATTTTTTGGCCGAATATGCCGAACGGCAGGCGGAGGAATGGTTGCCGTTTTTGTCCAGCCGGATCATGAATTCCTGAGTTTCTTCGTTATTCGGTGTTCGATATTTTGACTTAATACGAGAGTAACAATTACTATTGAATCAAAAACTCTCAGCACTGCTGAGAGAAAGTGAAGCTGATCTTATAAGCACTTTTTAAGGCAGTGAAGTGGTGGAATATGCTTTAAGCAGGAGCCTTTCCCCAACGATGGTTGCAGAATATAAAACTCAACTCCCTGACAAAAAACTTCTACAGCAGAAACTTCAGGAGCTGTTTGGTAATGATTCTGGAGTGAATTAGTATAAATCTCTACAACTATGAGTTTTGAAAAAGAAGCGGCTAAATTGATTATTGAAAACTACAATTAATGGAATTTGGTTTAGCTTAGGGTTCAAAGCACCTAAGACTAATTGAAATCAAAGATTCCTCAATCTTTTCCAAGATGAAACAAGCATTTATTCTGATTTTTTTAGGAGTATTCATAGGTTGTACAGATACCTCCGATCAACCTCTTCCACTATCCTTGGAAGGAAAGTGGGTCGATCAACTGACTAAAACCGATACCTTGGAATTTTTGAGATTGGAGGATGGAAGTTCGCTTTTAAATCTGTCAAGAGGCAGAGAAATGAGAAACGGCAATAATTTACCGAAAATAGGGTCAGGCTTATACACTTTTTCGCTGGACAAAAACAGCATCACCCTGCAATATTCCTTGTCAAGCTTTTATAATCCAACAGAATACTACTTTAAGCAAAACCAGTTGGAATTGAAGGTTGGAAGATTTTTTGACTCGGAGAATTCTTCTGACATACTGACTTTTAGGAAAATAAGGCAGTGACAATTTAATACAGATTGCCCCTTCAGGGCTCGGATTAAGAGATTAATTTGGTCACCCCAAATTGTATTTGGGGCTATCACAGTACGCGCCATCAGCGCTCTTATCCCGAAACCATTTGGTTCTTCTAAGTGCCAACGGCACGTTCTTTACCAGCCCAGAATTCGATTCTGGGTATATAGTAGAAACTATAGGTTTCAGAGTGCTGAATGCTCGATTTTTGAGACAAATCATATTCAGACACAGATCGCCCCTTCAGGGCTCGGATTAAGAGGTTAATTTGGTCACCCCAAATTGTTTTTGGGGCTATCACAGTACGCGCCATCAGCGCTATTATCCCGAAACCGTATGGTATTTCTAAGTGCCAACGGCACGTTCTGTACTAGCCCAGAATTCAATTCTGGGTATATAGTAGAAACTATAGGTTTCAGAGTGCTGAATGCTCGATTTGTGCGACAAATCATATTCAGACACAGATCGCCCCTTCAGGGCTCGGATTAAGAGGTTAATTTGGTCACCCCAAATTGTATTTGGGGCTTTCACAGTACGCGCCATCAGCGCTCTTATCCCGAAACCATTTGGTTCTTCTAAGTGCCAACGGCACGTTCTTTAGCAGCCCAGAATTCAATTCTGGGTATATAAAATCCCGATGGATATCAGAGTGCTGAAGGCACGACCTGTATTGAAAATCCAATATAATTAACTGGCAAATGCCCAAATTATTCTCTGCCTATATCTTTTCTTTTCCCCACCCAAGTCAACCCAAATCCCACCAAGAATATCGTCAGCGTTCCCATCACGATGGTCATATTCGTGTGAAGTGGATTTGCGAAGGTTTTGGACATTCCATTTTGGATTAGAATCGTCGATAAACTCATCCAACCGATGACCAAAACACCGAGAATCACAGCGAAAACGGCCTGTGGATTTTTGGCTTTTGACAGTAATCCCAAAAGGAAAAGTCCCAAAATCCCCCCGCTGAAAATTGAAGAAAGTGCCCACCATGCTTCCAAGGCACTGTTGACTCCATTGAATGCCAAGCCGACCACGATGCTCAGCAAACCCATGGTCAGGGACGCAAGCCGCAAAACTCGAAGTGAAAGCTTTTCAGAAGGATTGGGATGGATGTATTTGCTGAAATGGTCGGATAGAATTACCGTCGCCGAACTGTTGATGCTTGTGGATACGGTGCTCATACCCGCTGCAAAGATCGAAGCAATCAGTAAACCTGTGACGCCCACCGGAAGTTGATTGACGATGAAATAGGGGAATACTTTATCTCCTGCAAGTCCCGCAGGAAGCAAGTCGGGCAAGGACTGATAGTAGGCGAATAGGGCAGTGCCGATAAAGAAGAAAATCAGGGAAACGGGCACATAAAGCAAGCTTCCAAGCCAAGTGGATTTCTTGGCTTCTGCCTCGGTTTTGGCGGTCAAGTAGCGCTGCACATAGCTTTGATCAATGCCGAAATTCTGCAGATTGATAAACAGGCCATAGACCAAAATCATCCAAAAAGTGGAAGTAGTGAAATCCAGCTTAAAACTCCCCAGGCTGAATTTATCTGCCTCTCCCGCAATCCGGAATACGGCCGACGGTCCCTCCGGAATGCCGAAGAAAATTACCCCTAAGCATGCCAAAGCACCACCGATCAGAATGATTCCCTGCACAGCATCTGTCCAGATCACGGCTTCGATTCCTCCCCACATGGCATAGATCACCACGCTGACGCCTGTCACGATGATGATGCTTGGTATACTCCAGCCCAGCAGGGCATTCATAGGCAAAGCGAGTAGATACATGATGGCTCCCATGCGGGCAAGCTGGGTCAGGAGATAACAACAGGATGCGTAGATTCTTGCCCAGGCGCCAAAGCGCTGCTCGAGGTAGAAATAGGCAGATTCACTTTTGAGTCGGCGATAGAGTGGGACGAAGTATTTCACTGCAATCCAAGCCGCCAAGGGAATCGAAAGGCTGAAGACAAACCCATTCCAATTACCGGAATAAGCATTTCCGGGCAAAGCCAAAAAGCTGATGCTACTCACAAAGGTGGCGAAGATCGACATTCCGATGGCCCAAGCCGGAAGTCGGCCTCCTCCGGTCGTGAAGTCGCTTGCTGTCCGCTTTCGGAAAGAAAAAGAAACGCCAAACCCGACAATTGCCAACATGTATATTAGGAATATGACGAGGTCTAGGATAGGCATTTTGGGAAGCTAGGAGGTGTGTAGGTAGGGAAGAATGGAAGTTAGGAAGTAGGAGGATTGGAAGTTAGGATTGTTTTCTCACAGATGACCACAGAAAAAATCACAGATTTTCACAGATCAATTCCGTTTATCATGAAATCAAAGATTTCTGAACCTGGTCTTTCACCTTGAGAAATTTTTCATGCAACTCCGCTTTTTCGGCTTCAGAATATGGAAAAAGAGGCGGTGCAAAATTTCCCTGACAAAGGCCCTCAAAAGCCATCGAGGCTTTCAATCCTTTGAGATAACTCGACTGATAAGTTCCGTTTTGATACAGGTTTTTGCTCAGGAAGAGAATGATCTCCTGAAGCTCTTTGACGGTATCGTATTCCTTTTTTTGGAATGCTTCATAAAGTGCGACATACAGTTTTGGGAAAAGATTTCCTCCCCCGGTCACTCCGCCATGACCGCCCATTTCCAAGGTTTCAGCCAATATTTCTTCCGGTCCCACAAAGATTTTGAACTCGGGCTGATTTTTAAACGCTTCGCAAAGAGCCCTGAAGTTTTCCGAATTTCCGGAGCTGTCCTTGATTCCTATGATATTGGGATGTGCGGAGAGTTTGACCGCCGTTTCTACCTTGATATTGATCTTGGTATGAGAAGGCATATCGTAGAGGAAAAGTGGCAGTTCCACCGAATCGGCCAATTTTTGATAGTAAAAGATCAATTCTTCCTGTCCGATATTCATGTAAAATGGCGGAGCTGCAACCAAGGCTTTTGCGCCGGACTCCTGTGCGATGGATGCCAAATCCAAGCTTTCTACATACGAGCAATCCGTCACTCCTACCAAAACGGGAACTCGTCCCTTGACTTGCCGGCAGGTCAGTCGGATCAGGTCGCTTTTCACGTCTGAACTCAATCCGGCAAATTCCCCGGTGGTTCCGAGGATAAATAGCCCATGAACACCTCCTGCGATCAGGTGCTCGATGAGTATTTCGGTATGGGCAATGTCCAGTGAAAAGTCGGGATTTAATGGGGTGATCATGGGAGGGAAAATCCCCCGAAATGATGCAGTTTGGTTCATAGGCTTAAGGTTTTCAAAAAAAAATCAAAGGCTAAGGTGGACATATTTGATCTTTTCCCGATTGTAAGTGTAACTGATGTGAAGCGTACCGTCTTTGGCTTGAATGATTGCCGGATAGCTGAATTCTCCCCGCTCTTCATTTTCCAAAATCAGCAGCTCTTCCCAGCTAATACCATCACTTGAGCCTAAAAGGACTAATTTGTTTCGACCTTTTTTTAGTGGGTTTACCACCAAAAGATGGTATCCATTGGAAAGTGTCACACCATCGATTCCTGAGTTGTTATTTTCCAGCTTGGTAGCCACCAGTGGAGTCCAGGTTTTGCCCTGATCAGAGGACCAAGATTCTGCCACTACGCCTTCCTGCGTTCGGCACAGGAGTTGGATTTTTCCGTCGGGATGAAAAAGAGCAGTCGGTTGAATGGCATTGAAAGGGCCCTTCAAGTCCACTTTTTCCCAACCCGTCAAGTCAGGATTGGATATTTCAACATGTGATGTCCAAACGTTGTTGGTTTCAAAGCTGCTTGGATGGAGTAGTTTTCCGTTGGAAAGTTCGACGGATTTGTTTCGCACTGGCCCGAGAAATCCCGGGGGAAGTTGGGTTTCCTTAGACCAGGTTTTACCCTCGTCTTCCGATACTTTATAGTGTCCCCACCATTCCCTTGGATTGGGGCCTTCCTTGTAGAAAAGGACGATTTTCCCGTCGTTTTTACGGTGGAGAACCGGGTTCCAGGTAGGATTTCTGAACACCTCATTTTCTATCCCATCTGCAGCTAATGCCGGGATAGACCACTCCCCATTTTTCCTGTGAGAAGTGTAAATACTGACATCGGGATGGCGTTCATAAGTGCCTCCAAACCATGCCGCCATGACACCATCGGGTGTTTCCAGTAGGGTAGAGGCATGGCATGAAGGAAATGAGGCAGTTTCGTAGATGAATCCTGAAAAGAGAATTTTTGGAGGGGATTCTTTTTTCTGAGAAAAAGAAAAGAGGCCCAAGAGGCTTAAAAAAGAAATATAAGACAGCATAGGTCAATTGGGTTGAGGTACAAACTGAGTGTTTAACCTAACAAAAAAGCCGGACTTTTCCTTGAAACCGTCCGGCTGTGACCTGTTTGGGATGGTAGAATTGCTTTTTAAAGTTTACTTTAATGTGTTTGTCGGGTAAGGGTTCCACTTTGTTTAGTGGAAAGAAAGACCGGAGACCGAAGATGGAAGTATATTTCTTCGGTTTCTGGTCTTCGGTCTTCCAACCCTATCCCACTAGGTATGGACCTTTCCGATTAAAAAATTACCTCAAGTGCAGACTAAATATTCTTCTCAACAAAGTCCAAAAATAAGCTCCAATCCTCCCAAGTCAAGTCGTGCTTTCCTTCGCGAATGTGATATCCTACTGACTCCAGATGAATAGGTCCTTCTAAGTCTTCAAAACCTTGATCGAAAACTGCCTTTTTTCCATAAATCTCCGCAGCAACCCGACTTCCCAACTGGAGACCCAAATATTCCCCTTTGGGATCGGCCCATTGGTCACCTTTGGCACTGGAATAATACACACTTCTTGGTGCAATCAAGCCCGGTAGGAGATGTTGATCAATTGGAAGGTCCTCTTCTTTTTCGTTGTATTGATTGAAATTATCGGCAAACCAGTGCGGAAATCGTCGGTTGATGGCACCGACAGTTTCTCCAAATTTCCGCTTTGAAAGAGCCGCACCCCCACAGCCTGATTCATTGGCGTAAGTAAATGCCCATCGGGGATCGTTGGCTGAAGCCCAAAGGGCTGCTTTACCGGTTCGGGAGTGGCCGACCAAAACGGATATTTTTGAATCTACTTTGCTATGCTTTTCAAAATAATCCATGGCCCGCATCGCTCCCCAACCCCAGGCACCCAAGGCTTTCATGCCGTTGGATTGGCCGATTTGCTCAGAGTAAAGAGTGGAAATGACACCATCCTGAAAGGTTTCAGCGATATCCGGAGCGACTGTTTCGACATGAAAGGAAGCCGTGGCAAAACCGCGTCGAATAAGTTTCTCCACCGGCCAAAAGGCCTCGTCGACCAATGTCCCATCCGCATATTTCGGGAGGTAATTGATCAATAGTATTACCGGAAAAGGGCCCTTCCCATCTTTTGGAAGGAAAAAATTAATCCGCATCGTATGACTTTTCCCGTTTCGTTTCACGGTGATATTGACTTCCTCCAGGTCCGCTAGTTCGGGGTAAGGGTTTGCTGTTTCATTGACTTTTTCGAATGAAATTGCTTCAAAATTTGAGGGGATTTGACCATATACCTCATCCTGAAAGAGTCGAACTATCTCCGGCCTCCGAATCTTTTCCCAGTCTGTGATGGATTGGATCAGCCTGCCTTTTTCGCTCACAAAAGGATCAGAAAGGATCAAGGCCGGAACCTTGTCTTCATCGTAGTTTGCCGGGATTTGAGACATGCCATTGATTGGGGAAAGGAGTGGGAAAACAGAGAAAATCAGGAGTAGCTTCTTCATGGTCAGTTTTGAAAATGGTAAAGCGTAAGCGGTAGGCAGCACCTACCACTTACATTTTTTACAATTGGTTAATTCGAGGAAACCGCAGCAGATTTTTTTGGAACAAAGGGCTCAAACGGATAATCCCGGGGCAGTACCTCTATTCCGCTGGTTACTTTAAGTGGGCTTGTGCCTTCATAGGTGAGTTCCACAAAATAACCTCTAAATCCTTCCTCAGGAGTTTTCATCAACACATCCAGTTGTCCGTTTTCTGGTAAAGTAATTTCCTCAGCAACCCAATTTGGACCAAAGACATCGATTCGGAAGTCTCGAGAAAGCGGATTGTAGGCGGACCAGAGTTTAACTGAAGCCGGTCGATTTTTCGGATCGGTTTTCACTTGGATTTTATCTCCCTCAATTTTCCATTCGTATGTAGGCCTTGGAGCCTTGTTTAAAACCGACTCATAAAAGGATATCAGATTGGGTATCGCATCCGAATCTCCCACATCATGCCCGGAATTGGGGACGTACATCACGTGCTTTTCACCCGGAAGCGCATCCCAGTAAAACTTCCAGCTGTCAGGTTGGAAAAACTCATCTCCGGCGGCATTGATCAGTAGCTTGGGCATATCGTACGTTGCCAAAAAGGAATAAGGCTCTGTGATCTCCATCATTCGGTCAAACTCCGGTGTTCCCACCCAGTCCATCACCCCTTCACGGACGTAATCTCCCACCGCAGGAGCCCAAAATCCGTAATTTCTCCAGTGGTGTTCAAACGAAGGCACGAGGTTCAACAAGTCAATCACCACCGGGATGATGCCTACTACGCGATCATCGACAGCCGCAGTGGTCCAGGTAGTCCAACCTCTTTTGGATGCGCCGCCGACTACAAAGTGCTTCAGTTCCTTGTTGTACTTTTCTTTGACCAAGGCGGTCATGGCATCCATGGCCAGTTTGGCGGCTTTTGTCATGGGCAGGCGTGCCAGCCAGATTGCATCCTCATCTTTTGCACCACCTTCGAGGAATTTTCTCCAACCATAAGAGATGATTTCATCCTCGTATCGCTCTCCAAAAGTATCATTGGCAAAGGTGATCGGCTGAAATGGCACATTGTGAATCTGTGCGACAATCGAATTAGTTTGGGTGGAAGCGGCTAAAATCAGGGGATTTGGTTGATCAGGCATTTTAGAATTGGTGCTTCCGCCACCGATCCAAAGCATGCCTGTATCGTGTGGACTGTCTTTCGGGACGATAATCGACACCCAGTGCCACCATTCGGTCTTGTCCACGACATCGGGAGTTAGCCAATGCTGCGAGTACATTTTCAAAACATAATAGTCCGTTTTCTCTCCCGGTGCTGAGTGTACAATTTCGTAGCGAAAGGTAGAGTCCGGCGCGTGTACATAATCCTTGAGCAAGGAGGTACTGGGTGCCTTGACTTCACTAAGCGTCTCAGCGTTTTTTTGACAGGAAAAAAAGGAAAAGACACTAAAAAGCAGGAGTCCCCAATTCATCATGGGTCGAAGAGATTGGTGATTCATAGGAAATTGGGTTTAGAATATGGATGCTAAAAGCTAAAAAATAAATAGGGGAGTGCCAAAAATAAACCGTAAAGCAGGAATTGATCGAGCAGTTTATTGTTTCCTGACGATTGACCGATCCGGTCCTGTCGGGAGGTTAAAAAATTCAATGAAACTGTCATTTTCAATTTTACTTACCATTTGGGGAGAAACAGAATATTCGGCCAAGGTCAGCATTAATTTTTCATCCTTATGATTACATCTGCCCCAAATCTTCCACCGGTTTTAGATTTACCAGAAATGAGGGTTTTGTCAGCCGGATGAGCCCTTAGTTGATTTTCTAATGAATATTTTGGGTTTAATCACAAAACTGACTTCGGAGTACGCCACTGCATTGACTTCAAATTTGCAGCCACCTTCATTTATTTGTCATCTTAGGGGTCTGCGATCAATTTTTCAACTATTTCTAATCCGTAATTTCTTTTCGTGCAAGCTTGATGATCTTTTTCGCAATGTCTTCCGGTGAAAGGATAAAATCAATGCAGCCACTATCTATTGCAGTGTTGGGCATATCCGGTTTTTGGGCTGTTTCGGGTTTCTGCGCAATGGTAGTTCCGCAAACTTCCTTGATCCCGCATAAAGCTTCGGCACCATCCCCGTCAAGTCCGGATACGATGACGGCGATCAGCTTACCTTCCCAATTTTCCGTGATGGATTTTAAAAAAACCGTAATTACATCGGGCCATCCCCATGGTTTTGAGATAGGTCTTAATCGAAATTCATTGTTTATCACATGCAGGTCCCTCTTTTCGGGAATTATAAAAATATGGTTGGGTTTGATGATTAGTCTGTCAGTGATAAGTTCTACCGGCATCGTTGTATATGTGGGAAGGATCTCGTGCAGGTGAGTTGCTACTTGTCTGAGATGGTTGACAATTACGATTGCCACCCCCATTTTGTCAGGCATATTACTCAGTAATCGAATATAGGCATCCAGCCCCCCCGCAGAGCCTCCTATACAAACGATAGGAAAGTCTCTTCCGGGAGTCTCGGATGATTGGATTAATTCAGTTTTCATTAAAAATCAAATTTGAAGGAATAAAAGACAATATTTCCAAACCTGGGCCGGTTCCTTCAATCATACGGCAATTAGCAGGAAGTGTCCGATATTATTTTTGAAATCCCAAGTGGGCTGTTAACTATGTTTTGTAAAAGAAAGAGACTGCAAACATGATTGCTCGCAGTCTCTTTTGTAAAATTTACAGATATCCGAAATCCTGAAAGTTACTTTATCATTTGAATTGATTCATAATAAACTCAGCAATATTCCCATCACTCATTTTATTGGAAGTACTTTCGGAGAATAATGCATTTTTATAGTGTGGTGTCTCGCTCAGAAAATTTATGAATTGTGCCTGAACTATACCTGTCCCCGTCACATGAATTTCATCAACATTAGGCATAAGGCTGGCAATTTCCTTAAAGAACTTATTTGTCAAAGCAATATCCTGGTTATTTGAAGTTTTCTCATTTGAATTATTGTCCGCTCCTTGATTTATTACATGTCCAAGGATCAGAAAATCTTCAGTTTCAAAATCCGCTTTCCCTACTACCGTCGCGTGGTGTGAATCCATCCAAACACCGAACTGCTTTTTGTTTTTATTTGACATTTTAACTTTTTCTTCAAGGTAACCCTTTTAAAAAGGAAAATAGACCATATACTGATTGGGTTTGGATCCTCTCTGATTTTGTTTGACCCTCTGTTTTTGCTTGAATTAAACTGTCAGGCTGGATTGTGGAGATTTTTTCCGCTACCCAATCCTATTTTTCACCAATTCGCCCATCGCCCAATTTGTCCGGGCACCGGAAATTCCTTTGCTTGGACATGTTCCTTTTCCAAGGAGCTCGTCCACGATGCTATGGATTAAGGGCTGCTGGATATGTTTGGGGAGCGGCAGGTCATGGAATTGTGTTTCCTGACTATCTTGGATCAGCTTGAATTCTCCTTTTCCGAAGGTAGGAAAGCGGATCTGCCCCATGTTTCCATCGATGATGATTTCATCTTTTCTGGCAGAATGGGAGGAAGTAAAACACCAATTGCCAGTACCGAGTACCCCGTTTTCGAAAGCAAAACTACCGGCCACCATATCTTCAGCTTCGTAAGCTTTGGCCTGATTGGCTGAAAAGCCGGAAGCATGTGTGATTTTCCCGAAAAAGAAATCCAACAAATCGAGTTGATGGGAGGCAAGGTCAAAGAAGTATCCCCCTCCGGCGATTTCAGGATTTATACGCCAGTTGTCTGCCAGTTTGGTGATCAGGTCAGCTTCCACTTCCTGTTTGAGATTGATGTGGACTGTGCGGATTTCTCCTATGGCCCCTGCGTCAAGGAGTTCTTTGATGCGGACAAAGTGGGGAAGGGCACGGCGGTAGTAGGCCACAAAAAGTGGTACACCTGCTTTCACACAGACATCGATCATTTCCAGACATTCAGCATGTGTTCTTGCCATTGGTTTTTCTACATAGACAGGTTTACCGACGGAAGCGGCAAGGCGGCTGAGTTCAAGGTGGGCATTGGGAGGAGTTGCGATGTAGATGGCGTTTACCTCGGGATCATTAACGAGTGCTTCTGCGGAAGTGTACCACTTGGGCACTCCATGTCGTGCTGCGTAGTCTTTGACTTTGGCTTCGTCCCGGCGCATGACTGCCACGAGTTTGCTGTTTGGGATGAGATTCATGGCTGGTGCGGACTTGACCTCGCAGACATTACCCACACCCAGGATACCCCAACGAACTTCCGAATCGGTGAATTTTTGCATTGCGGAAAGTAGGAAATGATTTTAGGTTTTGGAAATAGTTGGTGCTTTCAGTGTTTCTGTGAAAAAAAATCACCGCGAAGTTCGCAAAGGCACGCAAAGACCAAGTGGTTCAAGACTTCAGTCTTGGACCCATCATTATGCAGTCTTCAGACTGCTTTGTGACCGGAGTTCTGCTCAAAGTCTGAAAGCCTTCAATCTCTTTTTTTTTTAGGTCTGAGGTATAAAAAACTCTGCGTTCACTGCGCCTCCGCGGTGAATTATTTTTTTTAACCGCGAAGTTCGCAAAGGCACGCAAAAGATTTTTACCACAGAGTGCTCAGAGAAAAAGAGATTTAGGGAGCAGCCCTTAAATTGATCCTCAGAACTTTTCGAATTGACGGGCCTTTTTCAAGGTCACGGAGGATATACGCTTCGCTTTTTGGTCGTTTTTGCTTGGGTTCGGGAGTAGCATTTTAAGTTGAATTTCAGTGAGTAATTCTCACAACTCTGCGTTCACTGCGCCCCCACGGTGAATGATTTTTTTTTAATCGCGAAGTTCGCAATGGCACGCAAAGGGTTTTTACCACAGAGTGCTCAGAGAAAAAGAGATTGGGGGTTCAGTCCTTGAATTGATCTTCAGAACTTTTCGGCTCGACTGGCCTTTTTCAAAGTCACAAAGGATATATGCTTCGCTTTTTGGTCGTTTTTGCTTGGGTCCGGGAGCAGCATTTTAAGTTGAATTTCAACGAGCAATTCTCACAACTCTGCGTTCCTCGGCGTCCTCTTTGTGGTAAAAATTTAAAACTTTCGAGGTGCCAAAAACCTCAAAGGTTTGCGGTAAAAAGCTTTAGCTTTTCTCTATGCTCTCAAAAAGGATAGTAAGAGGAATAGGGGATTGGAGTTCTGCTCAAAGTCTGAAAGCCTTCAATCTCTTTTTTTTTTAGGTCTGAGGTATAAAAAACTCTGCGTTCACTGCGCCTCTGCGGTGAGCCAAAAAAAGACCCGAATTTCCATCCGGGTCTAAGTTTATTCACTGTGTACTAGTTGGCAGGTGTTGGTCTTGGTTTCATTTTCAGGCTGTCGGCAGGATAGGTGGCCGCGAGCATAGCCATTTGGTCTTTGGCCCAATCAACGAGTATTTTTCGTTCCTCATCAGTTAGTTTTGCCTCGGGGTGAAGTCCTAGATAGGTGTAGGACGGGAGCGGCATCTCCTTTTCTTCGACCATTTGGACGACCTCTTCAAACTTATGATTTTGAACGGCGAGGGGGAGTTTGGTGAAGGTGGATAGATTCCATTTTCGCTTGCCTTCATTCACATGATCTGCCAGCATGTATTTGACAGGTTGGATGTTGGAATACCAAGGGTAGCGGGTGAGATTGGTGTGACAATCGTTGCAGGCTCCTTTGAGAATCATTGCGACGTTGTCCGGCACGTCGTAGCTTTTGGTGATGTCAAATTCGGTGTCGTTGCTTTCATTTCTCTCTGCCGGAATAAACTGGATGAGAACGAGCAGGACAATAATTCCAAGGGTGATTTTCTTGATCATAGTGGCTAAGGTTAATGGGGCTTTGACCAGAATATTTTTATTTGGTTTAATTGGGGGTTGACGGATTACGTAATTAAAGTTCAGATCTTTTTCCAAACATTAGCTTAAGAAAATCTTAATATTCTCTTAAATATTTGGTGGTCAAAAAAATCAACCCTCTTGATTTAGGTTAGAAAATTTACTTCTCTTTTTCTATGCCAATATGGAGCAGAAATACGGAGGATTTTTGAAAAAGGCGAGCCAGAATTTGTTCTTGTCTTGGTGACTTAACTGATTTTATTCTGACTTCATAGCAATAAAAATCGCTGCCCAATGAGTAGTATTAAAATTGATTTTTAATGTTTCTGTAACCTATCCCGTATTGTTACCAATCAATTCCAGTGTCTTTGGTTTTCATTCGCATTACTTTAATCGGTATTGAGCCGCATCGATCAATAGGCAAAGTCCGGCTTGAAATATAACCAAGGCGACAGTTCCATACCAAAACCACTCTCCACCGGCAAATCGACTAAATCCAGCATCTATAGACATGGAAAGCCCTGTTCCTGTCAATAGCAATCCCAAAACAGATTGCACAAACCAGCGAGTTTTTGATTTCATAGCTTAGTGATTAATGGTGTAATCTAAAATTAGGGTAATTCGATCGTTAGTAGTTTTTCTCACAGATAACTCAGATGAGCACAGATTTGACTTGTAAGATTAATGAGTGAAAATCCGTTGAAATTTGTTGTGATTTTTTTTTTTAGAAAAGGTATTAGAGTGTGGCTAGTCAATCCTCAGAAAGATTAAAACCTATCAATCATTACGATTCCGTTTTCCCGAAACTCATCCATCGCGGGCAATTCTTTTGTGGCCTCTTCAAGGCTGATTCTGCGACCGATCAACTTTTGCGGCGCGAGTTTCCCTTCCTGAATCATCCGCATCATTTCAGGGTAAGCGTGGGCCTGCATACCATGACTTCCCAGGATTTCCAGTTCCTTGGCAATCACCAAATGCATGGGAATCGGAGGGTTTGATTCATTTCCCGCCATCAGACCTATTTGGATGTGTTTGCCTCTTTTTCGTAATGAAGCAATGGAATTGTAGCAGGTGATTTTACTTCCCAGAGCGTCCACAGATACGTGAGCGCCTCCTTTGGTCAATTCTATAATAGTAGAAGGAATGTCTTCGGAAGTTTTTCCATTAATCAGGAAACTTGCTCCGGCGGCTTTGGCAAGGGCCAACTTTTGCTCTGAAATATCCACTGCAATCACGGAGGCTCCCAGCGCCGCTGCAATCATAATCGCAGAAAGCCCCACACCACCACAGCCGTGAACTGCGACCCATTGACCACCGTTGACTTTGCCCTGAGCGACAATCCCTCGGAATGAAGTCGCAAACCTACAGCCTAAACTTGCAGCTGCTTCAAAACTCACTGAATCCGGAAGGCGTACCAGATTAGTCTCTGCCCGATGGACAGCCACATACTCGGCAAATGATCCCCAATGCGTAAATCCTGGCTGAAACTGATCCTCGCAAATTTGCTGATTGCCGGAGTGACAGGTCGGGCAAATTCCGCAGGCACAGACGAAAGGCACTGTGACGCGATCACCGGTTTTCCAGTTTTTCACCCCTTTTCCCACTTCCCGTATTACTCCGGAAAACTCATGCCCCGGTACATGCGGCAGTCGGATGTCCGAATCATGCCCCATCCAGCCATGCCAGTCACTTCTGCAAAGTCCGGTTGCTTTGACTTCGATCACAACTCCATCCTGAGGGGAAGTCGGGTCAGGGACGGTTTGAATTGATGGATGTTTTTGGAAATGCTCGACAATAAGGGCTTTCATTTAATTAAGAATCATGGGTGAAAAACAGGAATTGCAATTTGGTCGAAGAATTTGAGATTTTACTTTTAAAAAAGAAAAAAACCGTGAGTATCTCCACCCACGGTTTTCTATTCATTTTTTTTGATTATTCGAAACTGGCTTCGACTCCCCGCCACGGCGGGCAAGCTGCTCACCCTGACAGGACTGGCAATTGATCACTGCGACTGCCCACTGAATTAAACTTCGAATCCAGGCCGATAGGTTCTTCCGACAAACTGATTGGCTTCTTCCAAGTTGGTGATGCGCATGTTCTCACCGTCCCATAGGAGCTTTTTACGCCCGAAGAATTCTTGCTGTCCTTTGCCATTGTCTCTTCTGAGCATATAGCTACGGATAGCCAGATTTCCCATCAAAACAGTCTCTGTCATTGGGCCCGCGTAGTCGAAGGATGAAGTCAGACCTTTGTGTTCCGCCGAACCAAAGCCAGCTTTGCAGGCGTCTACCCACTTGCGCTGATGTCCATATTCCGGCTCGGTACCTTCGATTCGGTCCGGACCAAAATCCTGAGTACCATCGTAGAGGTACAGCTTGGGCATTAAAGGGGAGCTGTCATTGATGTTATGAGAGATGATTCCCTTTTCACCGATCAGTAAAACGCCGTTAGCTGAATTAGCACCTCCGATGTCGTGATCAGCAGGAATGATATCCGGATGAGAAGGACGGAGACCACCATCGCTCCAAGTCATTTCCAGCGGAACCGGATTTTTCGCCGTAGGCGCATAATGTAAAGTAATGAATGATGAAGCTGGGCAACCCTCTGGATTGTAATCTGCGGTCCACATGCCGGAATAAACTGATCCGACAGAGCACTCAGCATCTTTTGGGTAATGAAGTCCAAGCGTACGGAAAGGGATATCCATCAAGTGGCATCCCACATCACCCAAAGCGCCTGTTCCGTAATCCCACCAGCCTCTCCAGCTGAAAGGATGCATCCCCGGAGTGTAAGGCTTGAAACTTGCCGGGCCTAACCAAAGATCCCAATCAAGATCCGCAGGTTTTTGGCTTGGGTCTGGTGCTGGAAGTGGCCCTCCCTGAGGCCAAACTGGCCGGTTGGTCCAGACTTGGACTTTGGAGACATTTCCGATTTTACCCGAGTCAATCCAGCCTTTGACCATGTCAAGCAGTGGATTGGAGGCGCCTTGATTCCCCATTTGGGTAACGACTTTTTTGTCTCGTGCCATTTCCGTCAGCATTCTGGCTTCTCGGATATTGTGAGTCATGGGCTTTTGCACATAGACATGCTTGCCGCGTTCCATGCAGAATTTAGCGGCAGGACCGTGCACGTGATCCGGTGTGGAGATGGTGACAGCGTCAATATCCTTTTGTTCTTCCAGCATTTTACGGTAATCCGCGTAGAGCTTGGCATTGGGGAATTTTGTTACGGAATCTTTCGCCGTTCCGGAAAAGTCCACATCGCAGAGGGCGACTACGCGCTCTCGGCCATTGACAGATGCAAGCAAGATGTCACTTCGGCCTTTTCCTCCGGCACCGATGGCGGCGATGTTTAGCTGGTCAGAGGGGGCAGTGAAACCTACGCCTCCCAATACATGCCGTGGTACGATGAAAAATGAAGAGGCAATTGCCGCGTTTTTGATAAAGTCCCTCCGGGTTTGTCCCGAAGAAGTGTGATCAGGTTTTTTCATGGGCTGTTGTTAATTCTGGTTTAATAGTAAGACAAAATAAGAATTATTGCATCCCGTGGGAAGCGGTTTTTTAAAAGGATTGAATTATTGGGATCAACGGCGCGGCATATAAAATAAATATTCTGTTAAAATTAAACCTGTCAAAATTAAACTGTTTAATAAAGTCAATAAGCCAAAATAATATTTGTAAAAGGCTGGTAAAAATTAAAAAAACTGTAATGAAATATCGATTGCGTAAAAAAATCTTCAATTTTTAAAAATCAGGACGGGCAAATAATTGTTAGGGATTTACTTTCGAGAATATTTTGGAGTAAATTATTTCCCCGTACCCTGTTTAAATCTCTAAAAATGAAGATTGGAGTAATTAAAGAAACGAAGGAATTTGAGAAAAGAGTGGCACTCAGTCCTGATGTAGTCAAGCTGCTTAAGAAAAAGGAATTTGAAGTAATCATTGAGTCAGGAGCTGGAGAAGGTTCTTATTTCTCCGATCAGGACTACCGGGATGCAGGAGCGGAAGTTTCTGATCTTTCGGGAGTTTTCTCTTCGGACGTGATTCTCAAAGTCAATATTCCTTCCCTTGAGGAAATCGCTCAAATGAAGCAAGGCTCTGCCTGTATTTCCTACATGTATGCCTATCAGCATCCGGAGATTATCGAAGCCCTGAATAAAAAGTCCATTTCTTCCTTTTCCATGGATGCTGTGCCCAGGATCTCCCGTGCCCAAAAGATGGACGCCCTTTCCTCCCAAGCCAACCTTGCCGGATATAAATCGGTGATTTTGGGGGCCAATTATCTAGGGAAAATCTTCCCCTTGATGATGACTGCTTCCGGTACGATTACGCCAGCCAAAGTCCTGATTTTTGGAGCTGGAGTAGCAGGATTGCAAGCAGTGGCTACTGCCAAAAGGCTTGGAGCTATAGTCGAAGTGTCTGACGTAAGGCCAGAGACCAAAGAGCAGGTGGAATCTCTTGGAGGGCGGTTTTTGACTGTGGAAGGTGCTGAGGCTGTTAAAATCGAGGGTGGATATGCGAAGGAGGTTTCTGCGGAATTCTTGGAAAAGCAGCAGAAGCTCATTCAGGATAAAATCAAAGATGCCGATTTGGTGATCACCACGGCTTTGGTGATGGGTAGGAAGTCCCCGATTTTGGTTACAGAAGAAATGGTAAAAAGCATGAAAACCGGTTCTGTAATCGTGGATATGGCCGTAGAATCTGGGGGCAATTGTGCTATCTCTGAAAAAGACAAAACTGTCGTAAAGTACGGTGTTACCTTGGTTGGGGAGTCAAATCTGCCTTCCCTTTTGCCTGTCAATGCCAGTCAGCTCTATGCGACGAATATCAGCACCCTGTTTTTGCATCTTTTCAATTCTTTTGGGCTTATTCCAAATTTAGAGGAAGAGATCACCAAGGGGGTGTTGATTACACATGAAGGTCAACTCGTACATGAGTTCACTAAAAATATTTTGAATTCACACCCAAAAAACTCTTGATATGACCCTGGAGTCCTTAATTATTCTCATTTATGTATTGGTCCTGGCCAGTTATCTGGGTTTTGAACTGATCACCAAAGTGCCACCCACTTTACACACGCCACTGATGTCCGGGTCCAATGCGATTTCGGGTATTACCATTGTCGGTGCCCTCATTGCTACAAGTGAACTGGGATATAGTACCCTCAGCAAATGGTTGGGGATGATGGCCTTGATCCTCGCCACGATCAATGTGGTCGGAGGATATGCGGTGACAGATCGGATGCTCAAAATGTTTAAGAAGAAATGACGATAGCTATACAACTCGCTTACTTGCTTGCCTCGATCTTGTTTATCATGGGGATCAAGCTATTGGGTAAAACCAAAGATGCCAGAAAAGGCAATATGCTTTCTGCCATAGGGATGCTGGTAGCAATTGTAGCTACCTTGATTACCCTTGATATTCTTTCCTTTGTGGAGATTTTCAGCTGCATGCTGATAGGCGGAGCTATTGGACTTTACTATGCCAAGAAAGTTGAAATGACCCAAATCCCGGAAATGGTTGCCCTTTTTAACGGATTTGGTGGTCTGGCTTCCTTAGGTGTTGCCCTTTCGGATCATTTTCTGAAAACAGCAGTCCTAGCAGTCGAAATCGACCCGGTCAATTCCATAAGTATCATCGCCAGTGTATTGATAGGCGGGGTGACTTTTACAGGTTCGATGGTGGCATGGCTTAAGCTTAATGGTAAAGTGTCGGGTCAACCGATCACTTTCAAAGGACAGCATGTTCTTAACCTAGCCCTTTTGATTTCATTTTTGGTGATTTCAGTATTCACTTTTCTCTACCAAAGTGATCCTATGTATATCACCATCCTTGTAGTAATGGCTTTGCTTGTGGGGATCTTAATTGTGATTCCAATCGGTGGAGCGGATATGCCGGTGGTGATTTCTCTCCTAAATTCCTACTCAGGGATGGCCGCCTGTGCTACAGGTTTTATCCTAAACAATAATGTGTTGATCGTTGCGGGATCGCTGGTTGGAGCTTCGGGACTTATTCTTACACAGATCATGTGCAAGGCGATGAACAGATCTTTGACCAATGTGCTTTTGGGGGGCTTCGGTCAAACTGTGGCTTCTGGAGCTCAGGATGGGCCGTCGATAGTGATTAAGGAAATCGGAGTAGAAGAGACGGCCATGCTGTTTGATTCCGTTTCTTCTGTAATCGTAGTTCCAGGCTATGGAATGGCTGTAGCACAGGCTCAGCATGTGATCCGTGAATTGATGGAGCAATGCGAAAAACGGGGAATTGACTTCAAATTTGCCATTCACCCGGTTGCCGGTCGTATGCCTGGCCACATGAATGTACTGCTTGCGGAGGCGAACATCAGCTACGACAAGCTGATCGAAATGGAAGCGATCAACGATGAATTTCCCAATACTGACTTGGTGCTGATTGTCGGTGCAAATGACGTGGTCAATCCGGCTGCCCGCACCAATCCTCAAAGCCCTATCTATGGGATGCCGATCCTGAATGCCGACAAAGCCAAAACTGTTATTGTCAGTAAACGAAGTATGGGCAAAGGCTACGCAGGCGTGGAAAATGAGCTTTTCGGCTACCCTAACTGCCTGATGCTCTTCGGCGATGCCAAGCAGACGATCACCAAAGTGGTGAGTGAGATGAAGGAGATGTGATTAGTCTTTAAACCTCAATAAGAAAAGTCCTCCTTTGGTTTCCGAAGGAGGACTTTTTTATCGGGGGAATCTTATCTAAGTTTAAATAAGTTTGAATTTATAGTCCATAGTTTTTTTAAAGTCGAGTCCTTGAATTTCATGGTCTTGGTTTACTTAATTTGACAAATTTTTTTGGTCCAGGTAATTTTCAGCTTCCTTTGGAGAAAAAACAGCTGCTTAAGATCTAAATGACTGTGAGCGGAGATTTTTGGCAGAAAAATTGTAATCCGAAGGATCATGAATCTATCACTCATCACTTCCCTTTTCCTAAGTCTGTTGCTTTACTGGAATCAGATTCAATACAGTCAACTCATCGGAAGCTGGCAATTGGTGCACTTTGGTGGAATGGAGAAAATCGTAAAATCTCCACAATACCAAAATGCAAATGCTTTGGAAAAGGCCGGTATGGATGCCAGAATAAATTACCGATTGGAAAACACAGTTTACAAGTTTGAAGAAGGAGATTTACTGAAGTTTACCGATTTTGAAAATCAGACGGTTGTGCAAAAAGAAGCGAAGATTGAGCTGATGCCAGGAAACATATTATTGATCCATGATGAAAAAGGCGATCGATTAGCTCAAATTGTTGAATTTTCAGAAGACAGAATGGTCCTCCAGCCGATAAGTAAAAGTTCAGCTACAGGTCAATTGATCTTCGAACGGATCAAGAAGAAGTAGGTAGTTTTCAGTGGTCAGGGAGAGTGCCTTCGAAAGAGATTTCAAGCTCATCACAAAATCAATCAAAAAAGAAATTAAACACCCTTAAAATAAACAGAAAGCCGCTGAAGTTTCTTTAGCGGCTTTTTTATTTCAGTGCTAATTCCAGTTGCCTCGGCAACAGCTGAAAACTCTTTCGGTGCCAGATTGTACTTCCGAATTTTTCAATTCCCTCACGATGCGCTTTGGTCGGATAGCCGGCATTTCGCTCCCAAGAAAAATGAGGGAATTCTATCGCCAACTTTTCCATCAAATCATCCCGATAAACTTTTGCCAGAATCGAAGCCGCTGCGATGCTTGCGAATTTTCCATCTCCTTTGATCACACAGGTAAAAGGGAAAGTCAGGTCAGATTTCCATCTATTTCCATCGATCAGCAGGTGTTCGGGCTTTATTTCCAGTTTTACCACAGCGCGTTTCATTGCCAAAAAAGAAGCATTGAGAATATTGATTTGGTCGATTTCTTCCACACTAGCTTCTGCAATTGCCCAAGCCATAGACTTACTTTTGATTTCCCCGATGAGGTCTTCCCGCTGAGTTTTCCCCAGCTTTTTGGAGTCATTGATCAAGGGGTTGTGGTAGGAAAAAGGAAGAATGACGGCCGCCGCAACAACCGGCCCCGCCAGGCAACCGCGTCCTACCTCGTCGCATCCAGCTTCGATTCGATTAGCTTCTAAATAGGGGAGTAGTGACATCGTGATGCACTTCGCTGATTTTGTAATACTTGTGAATCATCTCTGCAACCAAGGCTGTCCAACCCGTCTGATGGGAAGCCCCAAGACCCTTACCCGAATCCCCATGGAAATACTCGTAAAAAAGGATGTAGTCCTTAAAGTGCGGGTCTTCCTGAAATTTCTTATTCTTTCCATAGACCGGTCGATGACCGTTTTTGTCCTTCATGAAAATCCGCATACAGCGAAGCGAAAGCTCCTTTGCGATGATGTCCATCGTCAGGAAATTACCCGATCCGGTCGGGTATTCAATAGAGAAGTCGCCCCCATAGTAGAAGTCAAACTTCTTCAGGGATTCGATGATCAGGAAGTTGATCGGAAACCAAATCGGGCCACGCCAGTTGGAATTGCCTCCAAACATTCTGGTGTCAGACTCTCCCGGAGTGTATTTGATGGAAAGCGTGTCCCCGTTGATTTTCATCCCGTAGGGATTCTTCTCATAATATTTTGAAAGCGATCGAATTCCGTAGTCACTTAGGAATTCGTCGGAATCCAGCATTTTGTGGAGGACACTTTTCATTCGATGTCCTCTCAGCAGGGAGAAAAGCCGACGTTTGTCATATCCGGGCTGAATCCAGCTGGACACCAAGGCGGCCAATTTTGGCTTTTCACTGAGGAAAAAGTCCAGACGCTTTTTAAATTCAGGCAGGTCGTCAAACAAGTCCTCTCTGATCGGTTCTACTGCAAAAAGAGGTATGAGACCCACAATTGACCTTACCTTCAGTTTTTTCGGTTCTTTTCCCTTAAGGTGAAAAACATCATAGAAGAAGCTGTCCTCATCATCCCACAGGGAAATGTGCTCCTGTGAAATGTTATTCATCGCACCTGCGATGTAGAGAAAATGTTCAAGAAACTTAGTGGCAGTGAATTGGTAGACTTTGTTGAACTCGCAGAGATCCAATGAAATTCTCAAAAGGTTCAATGAAAACATGGCCATCCAGGAAGTGCCATCTGCCTGTTCAAGTTTTCCCTGATAATGGCTGGCATGACTCCGGTCAAACAGGGAAATATTATCCAGTCCAAGGAATCCTCCTTCAAAGATGTTTTTGCCATCACTATCCTTCTGATTGACCCACCAAGTGAAGTTGAGCATCAGTTTGTGCATTGCCCGCTCCAGAAACTCCTGATCGCCCTTGCCCCCGTTGAGTTTCTTATCGATCTGATAGACTCGCTGAATAGCATAGGCGTGCACAGGAGGATTCACATCCGAGAAGTTCCATTCGTATGCAGGTATCTGCCCATTGGGATGCATATACCATTCATTGAGCAGGAGTTGGAGTTGATCCTTTGCAAATTCCGGATCTATTCGCGCAATCGGAATGCAGTGAAAAGCCAAATCCCATGCCGCATACCAGGGGTATTCCCACTTATCCGGCATGGAGATGATGTCGTAATTTTGCAGGTGACGCCAGTTGTTATTTCTTCCTTTTTTTCGCTGTTCCGGAGGAGTATATCTTCCTGCATCACCCTCCAACCAGCGATTGACGTCGTAGTAATAAAACTGCTTGGACCACATCAGCCCGGCAAATGCTTGCCTTTGAATGGATTTTAGGTCAGCGTCTGTGACTCGGTCTTGAATTGTGTCGTAGAATTCGTCCGCTTCTTTTTTGCGTAGCTCGACACTTTCTTTACAGGATTCGAGTGGTTTTTCCTCAATCTGATGCTGCATACGCATTTTGATCGACTTGCTACCACCTGCGGGAATCTCCAGTTCAAAAATAGCCGCGGCTTTTGTCCCCATGTTTTGAGGATTCAAGCCTCTCCGATCTCCCGAAACAATGAAATCATTGATTCCATCTTTGCAAAAAATTTGGTCTTTTGGGATACCGTACAATTTTTCACGGTTGGTTTCATTATTGCAGAAAACAAGGTCGGTATTACTGCAAAACGTGAAAATGTAATTTCCCGACTTTGGATTGAATGCTTTGATCGAATGGTCATCCAGCTTGCTGATAGTTGGCATGAATGGTTCATGTCCGGTAAACCAGGTTTTGCGGAACCATACCGTTGGCATCACTATTAGCTTTGCGTCCTCAGGACCTCTGTTGTGTACGGTGACAATGGAGAAGATGTCTTCCACGTCATTTTTCGCGTACTCTATGAAAATATCAAAGTAGCGATCTTCGTCAAAAACTCCGGTATCGATCAGTTCGTACTCATCCTGAAGCTTACCCGCTTTTCTGTTTTCGTCAATGAGCTTTTGATAAGGATATTCAGCCTGAGGATACTTGTACAGCATCTTCATGTAGCTGTGGGTAGGTGTAGAGTCCAGGTAATAATAGATTTCCTTGACATCTTCTCCGTGATTTCCCTGATTTCCGGTCAGACCAAAAAGCCGCTCTTTGATAAAAGGGTCCTTCCCGTTCCAAAATCCCCAAGCCAAGCAGAGCTTTTGCTTGTGATCCGAAATTCCGGCGATCCCTTCCTCACCCCAGCGGTAGGCTTTGCTTCTGGCATCGTCATGGGTTACATTTTCCCATGCTGCCCCATCCGGGCTGTAATCTTCGCGAACAGTCCCCCATTGCCTCTCAGTGAGGTATGGTCCCCACTTTTTCCAATGTTTCTTCCGTTCCTTATCTTCCTGTAATCGTATATGTTCAGCTGACATGCACTATGTTCTCCTTTGAGCAAGTTTCGAAATTATCAATTTCTGAGTATTAAAATCCAAAATGGAGCGATCTGTTTACGAACTGCATTCTAATTTTTTTTCAGTTGTTGAGGGGTATTAGTTGGGAAGTGAAGTTGGCATTGGTTGCTTTTTCCAAAAAAAGCCTTCAGAAATCGGTTTCCAAACTTGCTTTTTGCGAAGCGCATTTTTTGCAAGAGGCATGCAGTCAGGTGATTTTGAATTATTTATCGCTAGAATTAAAATGAAATAAATTTTGATCTACACTTGTAGAGTTGATTTATTGCTCTACATTTGTAGAGAACGATGCTATTTCTGAACATGAAACTTACTCCGACCGAAGAAGAACTGATGAATCACCTGTGGAAGCTCAAGCGTGCTTTTATGAAAGATCTACTGGAATCGTATTCTGAACCCAAGCCTGCAACTACCACGATCTCCACCCTTCTGACCCGGATGCAGGAGAAGAACTTTGTCGGATACGATACGGCAGGCAAGCTGCGGGAATATTATCCCTTGGTGAGTAAGGAAAGCTACTTTTCCAAGCACCTCAACGGATTGATCAAGAACTTTTTCAATGACTCTCCGGCTCAATTCGCCTCGTTTTTTACGAAAAAAACCGAGCTGACTCAGGAGGAACTCCTTCAACTCAAAGAAATTATAGATGACCAATTAAACAGCAAAAAATGATAGCCTATCTCCTCAAGTCCTCAATTTGTCTGGTTATTTTGCTGTTGGTTCACCGCCTGCTTTTGCAGCGGGAGGCGATTTATCAGTTCAACCGATTTTTCCTTTTGGCTGCGGTGATGGGATCTTTTTTGATTCCTTTGATCGAGTTGGAAGTAGCTGCTGAAGTACCAATTGTTTTTTCTGAGGATGCACTTCAGGAAGTGGAATTTTCTTCTGATTTTAAATTGCATACTGATCTTGCTTTGGCATCCGATTTTGTCCCGGAACCTGAGTTGGCGGCTAAGTCTTTTGATTGGAATTTGCTTTTTTGGTCGCTTTATGGATTGATCACCTTGGTTTTTATGATTCGATTCATTCGAAATATCAAGTTGCTACTGAACAAAATCAACCAAAACATCCATGTTCAATTTCGGGGAGAAACTCTGGTTTTGCTCAGTGAAAAGAGCCTTCCCTTTTCTTTTTTGAGCTACATTTTTGTTTCCAGGGACTATTTCGAGTCTGATCAACTCAGTGATGCGATTTTTGCACATGAGCAAGCCCACGTTCGAGGTCGACATACTTGGGACAACTTGTTGATCGAGGCCTTGCTAGTTCCGCTTTGGTTTCATCCCGGACTCTATCTGGCCAGACAAGCTATTAAGCTAAACCACGAATTTATTGCAGACGAGGCTGCGCTACAGGTCACGCCACTGGATCAATACAAAACTTTCCTGCTTGCCATGATGAGTCCAAGACAAAGTACAGGATTGGCCAGTAGCTTGAATTTTTCCCTCACCAAAAAACGATTTGAAATGATGAAACGAAGCACAGCAAATTCGACCAAATGGGTCAAAATCCTTTTTATCCTGCCAGTTTTTGCAGTTTTGGTTTACTTTTTTAGTGAAAAGGTAACAGCGCAAGCGGAAGAAGGTGGAAACTTCGAATCCGGAGAAGTCCAGGCTAACCAAAAAGATATTGAAATCGGAATTCTCCTTAGAGCAGATAACAAAATTGAAGTGGATGGGCAAATCATTGTGATCCAAGAATTGGCTGAGTTGGTCAAATCAAAAAATCCCGAGAATACGCTTGTACGGTTTTCAGCTGCGCCTGATGTGGATATGGGCTTTTTGTCAGATGTTCAGAAGGTTTTGAGGAAAAATGACCTTAGAAGGGTGATTTATGAGGATGTTAAAGTTCAAAAAGTAAATCAGGTTGATACTGTCTACACAATTGTCTACGGTCGTCCTCCTTTTCAAATGCTCACCAAAGCAGAATATTACAGCGAAACCAAGTTTCAGATTAAATATTCAGACGGGGAAATTAAAGAATTCAGCTACGAGAATTTACCAAACGAGTACAAAAAAGAATTGCCAAATCCACCAGGTACAATCAAGAAAAATGTGCCGAGTCAAGCCCTTTTTGAAAGTTGGAAAAGCGAAAAGGAGTTTGCCATTTGGATTGATGGAAAAGTGGCTCCCAATTCAAAATTGGAGGAGATGAAAGTTACCGATATTGCACATCATTCCTCTAGCTATGTTCATTCCAATGCGCGATCGGAGCGTTTTCCTCAGAAGAATCAAGTTAATATTTATACTTTTTCAGGATTTGAGAACGTCTATGGGTCAAATTCAAGTTTCGGGAAGATACCGATTGGAGGTACAATAACTTTCAATTTTGAAAATCCACAAAATCAGAGGCATACGCTGAATGGCTATCCGGTTTCTTTATTTCAAGGCGAATACATTCAATATCTTGAAAAGCTCAATTCAGGAGCTTCATTCATGGAAAAATCAAAAAATGAACGAGAGGAATTAGTCAAGTTATTCAATGATTTACATAGCAAATACCTTTCACTAAGGTCAGTAGATAAACGCAAGGTTCAAGCACCGGTAAATCCTCATTTACAACACGACAGAATAGAAAAAGATGGAGGAATTAGTAAGAAAGTACAAAGTCCTTTTTCTAAAGTTCCTCAAATTTCATCGGTCAATAACAACATTGAAACTGTTTCCAGTTATCAAAAGCAAGTCTTAGAATTTGAATTTCGAATTAACAAAACCCGACTTTTTGAACAACTATCCAATCAAGAATTTGAAGAACTTCAGGAGCAATACAGGGCTCTGGATGCGAGTTATGTTAAACTCCCGATGGAAGAACGAAGAAAAATACAGCGGGCGAGTTTTCCCTACGCCAAAATTGAAAAGGACGGTCAGATTACCTATAAAAAGTTTGAACTCCTGACTCTGGAAGAGCGGAATGCACTGGGGTGCTAAGCCTGGATCAGCCCAGTGCCGGAATTGATTCCTTAGGGAAAATTGATTGGCCTTCCTGCTCTTGAGCAAAAGCTTCTAAACTCATTTCCCGGAATACCATTGGCCAGAAATCAACCCAATTTTTGTACAGTAAGGATGCTTCGGCATCCTTTTTTTGTAGGCTCTCCAGCTTGGCGAAATCAAAGTTTTCCGAAGTGATTCCCACACCCGAAGCTTCCGCATCCAAGGCATTGCAGGCCTGTTCGTACTGCCCTGCCACGGGAATCATCATCACAGGCTTTCCTAGATATTTGGCTTCACATACCGATTCAAATCCTGCGGTACACACCAATCCTTTGCAATTGGCCATGTCCTGAAGGAAGTTTTTGTCATGAACTCGATGAAAGCTCAGATTTGAAAGCGGAAACTCGGTTTCGGCAGCTTCTTTTTTATCCCAATAGGCTTTGATCTGAAGGTGAGGATTTGCTTCCGCAAAATAAATAACCTCTTCTGCATACCCTGGATTGACCATGTACGCCAAATAAAAATCTCCTTGTTTTGAATCCAGAAGCTTCACTTCAGGCCTAAGCAGCGGCGGAACGACCCTCAGGTTTTGATTTGCATAGCGGATTTGGGGCAAAAAGCTAAGTGCTAAGCGTTCATCCGCACCCAAACTTGTCAATGCAGTGTTGAGTCGAAAAAGAAATTTGTCAAACGGTCTGTTCGGAGCAAATTGGAAGCTTGGATGATCGATCAAGTATTGATGTCCTATTACCCAAAACTTGGCTTTTGGACGGTAAATAAAATTGTAAAGTCCACCCAACAGGTCGTAAAAATTCAGAATAACATCCGGGTTTTTGGCTTCAACAATTTGGTCGATCGCTCTTAGACTTTTGTGAAAAGTCTTCAGCTTCAGACTGTTTTTCAGAATGGTTTTTTGGATCGAAACTTTCTTTTGATTCCCGTCAGTTTCGAAGTTTGGGCTATCTATCAAATAGATCGGAGCGCTGATTTCCCGCTCAAAAAACTCCGGTACTGCCCTTCGTTTGCTTTTCCCCAAAATCACTCCAACCAGTCTGTGACCATTCGTTTCCAATAGTTTGCCAAATGCAATCGCCTGGGTCATGTGACCTCTGCCTTCTCCCTGAACTATAAAAAGGAAATTCATTTTATAGACGGTAAGAAGGTGGATTGACGTCTTCTTTGAATGATTCGAAGGAAACTTTGCGCAGCGGAATCACAGGTCGCTCTTCCTCAATAATGCTAAGGCTAGTTTGTGCTTCAATCTGAATGCTTTTGAAATCAATTTCATTGTAATAGATCAGTTGCCAATTGCCTTCGTGATCTTCGGCCAAGGCGCTCATCGTTTCCACCCAATCGCCTGAATTCATGTATTCGATGCCATCGATAATTCGATTTTCTGCTTGGTGAATATGACCGCAAATAATACCGTCACAGCCTTTTACTCGCGCCATTTTTGCCAGTTCGCTCTCGTATTGATCCACGTAGGATACGGCAGATTTTACTTTTCCCTTGATGTACTGAGAAAGCGAGAAGTAGGGCAGTCCGCTCTTTCTCCGGTAGTGATTTACTACCCGATTGAGCCAAAGTAAAAAAGTATAGCCGATATCGCCTACATAGGCAATCCACCGCAGATTGGTCGTCACACTGTCAAAAACATCGCCATGCGTGATGAAGTATTTTTTTCCAAAAGACTCGTAGATCATGTCAGTTTGGATGCGGAGTTTTCCGATTTGTAAGGGCAGAATTTGCTCCAGAAAGTCGTCATGATTTCCTCGAAGGTAGAATACATTCGTACTGTGATTTTCGATCATTTTTAGGATCCGGTTAAAAAAACGGGTGTGCTTTCTTTTCCAGCTTCCGGATTTTTTGAGTTGCCAACCGTCGATGATGTCGCCGTTGAGGATGAGGTTCTCGCAGCGGTACTGTTTCAGAAATCGGGCAATTTCCTTGGCTTTGGAGCCTTTGGTGCCTAAGTGAACGTCAGAGATGACGATGGTTTTGTAATCAGTCTTCACACTATTGGTTTTGATCGAAAGCTACCGTAGCGACATGAATCCATAATGTTTAGGTTGTTAACAAATTGCTATGAATTCGAAATTTTATTCTGTAAAAATGAAGATAGTGTTAAAGGAACGTGAAAAAGGGAGGTATGGAGGAAAGGAGGTTGGGAAGTAAGGATGTTAGGAAGTATGGATATTTGAGACTGAGCGGAAAAGCAGTTGAAAATAAAATAATTAGATTATTTCCTTCTCAAAAAAAACCAGATGGACTCAAAATTTCTTGCGTAAGTCCTCTTGATTCCAATTTCGAACGAAGTTCCTCAAGATATTCCAATACTTTTTCTTTATCCCCTCGACCGAGTGCCTGCTTAATTTGACTTTCAATTAATTCGGAAATTTCTTTTTTAAAATCAGCAGAAGCATCCTCCCATGCCTTTGCCAAATCAGCATTAACTTCAATACTTATCTTTTCCATATATATTTTTTTTTAAGCAATTTAACGAAAAAGGAGCAGTTATGATTCTTTGAAAAACTTGAAGTTTGAACCCCCTCCTAGAACAAACCCAGGTCGACGGTCACCGGACATCGGACACCGAGACATTGAAATCTTTTACTCAAGCGGTTAAAAATTTTGGAGTTGACTTTTTAGTTTCGAGACTGAAACTAAAATCACCACGATGAGAAAAATTTTACTGTTGTGTGGGCTCATTCTGATTAATCTATCAGTTCTGGCTCAGGAGACCGTTTACAAGGGGAATTATGAGCTTGCTGCCCGCTTCTCGCCCGAAAAAATGAGAAAAATGCTCTTTTCTACCAGTGTGGATCCCCATTGGATGAAGAAGTCCGATCGCTTTTGGTATGAATATGAGACTTCAGACGGCAAAAACTGGTACGTAGTAGATCCAGTCAGAAAGACTAAAACTCAACTTTTTGACAAGGACAAACTGGCTGCTGAAATCACCAAAGTGGTCAAAGACCCTTTTGACGGGCAGCATCTCAAGCTCGACGACATGAAGCTTTTGGAAGATGAAAACACCATCCGGTTCAAAGTGAAAAGCTCGCAGGATGTATTGAAAAAAGACTGGGCTGAGATCAAAGCTAAAAACAAGAATTCGAAAGACTCACTGGAAAAAAAGGTTCACACCTTCCTGTATAACATCAGCACGCAGCAGCTTTCTGAAATAGAAACTGAAAAAGACCCAAAGCGCCTTGCCTGGGCAAATATTGCTCCGGACTCTTCCAAGGTGGTTTTTGTGAAGGAATACAACCTGTACTGGATGGATAAAGCCAACTTTCTGAAGGCTGTAAAGGATGAAAAAGACTCCACCATTGTCGAAAATCAACTCACTGCTGATGGCGAGGAGGATTATGAATACGGTTTTGGTGACCGGGGCGACGACAACGAAGAAGTCGAGAAGAAAAAGAAAGACCGCAAGCGCGCCGGAATCCTTTGGAGTGCTGACAGTAAGCAGTTTATCCTCACCCGAACCGATCAGCGCAAAGTCAAAAACCTCTGGGTGATTCACAATACACGTGACCCACGTCCGACACTGGAAACATACAAGTATGCAATGCCGGGTGAGAAAGCACAACCACAGACTGAGCTTTTGCACTTCTCATTCGATTCCAACAAACTGAGCAAATTACCAATCGCCACGTTCAAAGATCAAACCGTAAGCCTTTGGTCCAAAACACCTCCAGCCAATACTCGGGATGATGATTTCCGTCCCACACTTTGGTTGGGAAATTTGAATGAATTCTACTTTGCAATCACTTCCCGTGATTTGAAAAAAGTAGATGTAATTCGATGGAATATTGCCTCCAATCAAAAGGAGTTGGTCATCGAGGAGCGAAGCAATACCTACATCGACTTTGAAAAGCTTGAAATCGCCGGAAATGACCTGATCTGGTGGTCAGAGCGTGATGGTTGGGGGCATTTTTACCTTTATGGCAAAGACGGTTTGCTTAAGCGTCAATTAACCTCCGGCCCTTACCACACCGCAGGTGCCGCAAGATTGGATGAGAAATCACGCAGACTATTCTTCACTGCCAACGGCCGTGAAAAAGCCGAAGATCCTTACTATGAGCACATGTACAGCGTGAGTTTGGATGGCGGGGCAGTGACTTTGCTCAATAAGGGCGATTTCAACCACGACATCAGCATCAATGATAATGCGACTTTTTTTGTGAATAATTATTCAAGAGTAAATACCGCTCCGGTTTCGGCACTGATGGACAAAACAGGAGCCAAGGTGATGGACTTGGAGACTGCCGATCTCAGTCAGCTATTTGCCGCAGGCTACAAGTTTCCCGAGCCGTTTAAATTTAAGGCAGACGATGGAGTCACCGACTTGTATGGCGTGATGTACAAGCCATTCGATTTTGATTCCACGAGAAAGTACCCGATCATCCAGTATGTATATCCTGGACCTCAGACCGAAGCAGTCAATAAGGCTTTTGGAAGAGGATTGGACAGAACAGATCGTTTGGCACAGTTTGGATTTGTGGTCGTGACCTTGGGTAATCGCGGAGGACATCCTGCCCGCTCGAAGTGGTATCACAATTACGGCTATGGATCATTGAGAGATTATGGTTTGGCAGATAAGAAAGCGGCAGTGGAGCAATTGGCAGATCGTCACCCGTTTATTGACCGAAACAAAGTCGGAATTCACGGGCACTCGGGAGGTGGATTTATGTCCACGGCAGCGATGCTGGTCTATCCGGATGTGTTTAAGGTTGCAGTTTCCTCAGCGGGAAATCATGAAAACAACATCTACAACCGCTGGTGGTCTGAGAAGCATCATGGTGTACAGGAACGAATCCTTCCAAGCGGAGACACAACTTTTGTCTACCAGATTGAGAAAAATCCGGATTTGGCCAAAAACCTAAAAGGACATCTGATGCTCAGCACCGGTGATGTGGACAACAATGTTCATCCTGCCGGGACGATCCGCATGGTAAATGCCTTGATCAAAGCCGGAAAACGGTTTGAATTGGTGATGCTTCCCGGTCAGCGACATGGCTACGGGGATATGACGGAATATTTCTTCTGGAAAATGGGAGACTATTTCGTGCAGCATCTGTTGGGAGATAATACTCCTCCACCGGTCGATATGATCGAGATGCAGCGGGATAAGCCGAAGGATAAGTGAGTTGTAAACGGTAAAAAGTAAGTAGTAAAAAGTGCTTAAACCTTTGATCCTGATGTTTTCGGGATCGAAGGTTTTTTTGTACCCCATTTTTTTACCACAGAGTTCACGGAGAAAAGAGATTTTGGGATTAAGCTTTAAAATGAACTATTAAACTTTTCGGCTCAATTTGGCTTTTTCAAGGTCACAGAGGGGAAAAGCTGAAGCTTTTCTTGGGTTAACCTGTGAGGTTTTTCTATCCTTGAAGGTTTTCTTTTTTTTGCCGCAAAGGGCGCAAAGGAGCGCAAAGGTTTTTTTACCACGGAGTTCACGGAGAAAAGAGATTTTGGGATTAAGCTTTAAAATGGACTTTTAACTTTTTGACGCATTTATTTTTTTTCAAAGTCACAGAGAAAGCTAAAGTTTTTTGAATTTTGCCCCAAAGTCCAGTATGGGCGACCGATAAATAGCCAGGGGTTTTAACCCCTGGATAGTAGAATTCCATTCACCCCCGCGCTGGCGCACAATTATTATTAGGAATAGGAATGCAGATGCCAGCGCAATACGATAATTTTTTTTTGCCACGAACGCTAAGTAGCGCAAAGGTTTTACACCAAAAGTTCATAGGAAACAAGGAAATAAAATATCTCTGCTTTTTCCGCGCCTATGTGGTGAATTTCTAGACCGGGAATATGAAATCAGATTTACCTATCCTTTGGCATGTTTAGTAAGTACCTTTGAATCCAAATCATGCATCAATGCAATGAAATCAAGCCTGCCTGTGGCAGACAGGCATGACGAGAACGTCACACAATGGGATAGTTATCGAACATGCGAAGATTCCCTGTCCGACTACAGGCGGGCATGTGGCTTTATTAAATCAATTATAAACACATGAAAATTTTTGAATGCGATCACTGTCGTCATGCCCTATTTTTTGAAAATCAACGCTGTGAAAAGTGCGGATACCTGACCGGATATTCACCGGACGATCAGGATATGTTGTCATTCGATCCATCAGTTTTGACCTTGGTTTCGGATAAAGACGGAAAGGAATTCCGCTATTGTGCTAACAGGGAATTTGGAGTTTGCAACTGGTTGATACCGATCGAAAAGAACGGGAAGTTTTGCCCTGCCTGCCAATTGAACCGGATCATTCCAAACCTTTCCGATAATGAAAAATTCCAAAAATGGAAAAAATTGGAAGTGGCCAAACATCGCCTGATCTACCAATTGGAGCGATTGAACTTGTCATATATCAGCAAGCTGAAAGACCTCAATCAAGGAGTTTGCTTTGATTTTTTATCCCGAAATCCAACACATAACCGGATGACCGGACATTCGAGCGGAGTGATTACTATTTTGCTGGAGGAGGCTGACACAGTTCATCTGGAAAAGATGAAGACGCAACTGTTGGAACCATACCGAACGCTTATCGGGCACTTTAGGCATGAGGTGGGGCATTATTTTTGGGATAGGCTGGTGGCGACGGACCCTGTTATACTGGAGGAATTCAGAGGGATTTTTGGAGATGAACGTGCGGATTATGGCCAAGCCTTGCTTCGGTATTACCAGTCCAAATACAATATGGATTGGAAGGGGAATTACATCAGTCAATATGCGGGCTCGCATCCTTGGGAAGATTGGGCGGAAACCTGGGCGCATTACCTGCATATCATGGATATGGCTGAGACCTCTTTTTCTTTTGGGCTCTCTGTAAATCCCAATTTGAATGAGCAATCCCTTGTTGGGGAATTTGATTTTGATCCCTATCAAAACCATGATTTTGGCCAGATCTTCAAGGCTTGGTTCCCCATTTCCTTTGCCATCAACAGCCTTAATCGCTCCATGGGGATTCCGGATGCCTATCCCTTTGTCATCAATGGGGAAGTGATGAAGAAAATGAAGTTCATTCACCAACTGCTTTTTGGGATGAGGTAGGTTTTCCTTATTGCAAGTATGCTTAGGATCATAATTGCACTTTTTGAATTTTTGGGTAATACTATTCCCGACCTTCCCAAACCTTCTTTTCCTCCGCCACTTCGTCTTTCAAAATCGCATTGATGTCGGCTTTTGCACCGCGGAGAAAATGGACTGTAGTGCCCTTTTCCCTTGCTAATGGATAGGTGATTTTACCGATTTCCTGATATTCCTCGAAGAAGTTCAGCTCCCGATCCGTGATTTTTTCGTCTTTTTCCCAAACCAGAATAAGGTTGTCCACCTTCTCCTTCAGGTCAAACCAATACAGGTAGTCGGCATTCATAGTCAAGGCCCGGAGTCCAGGAATTTTCGAGTAGTAATTGATCGCGCCAGCCTGTCCATAATTGTCGCAGATGATCAGGGTGCGGCCAGTTTTGGGCATCATGAGATAAGCAGAATCAACCAAATTCGCCAAATCGCTCCATCCCACCATATCCGCAAAATCCTGTGGGATAGGATGCTCTTCCCCATCCTCCCAGCGATTGAGTCCAAGCAGGGAGTAGGGAGGAGGATTTTCCAGAATTCGATTCGGGGAATAAAAAGGATGAATCAAGGGCAAAGCCGGAAGGAAAAGTGCGGGTGGAATTAGCAATAAAATAGGCTTTAGCTTCTTCTTCCAGCCTGTTTCAAAGAACTCGGAAAGCCAAACGGACCCCAAACCGATCAGAATCGGATAAAGTCCAATGGCATAATAGGCCTTGGCTTGGAAGTATGTAAAAATCCCCAGCGTAAACATAAATGTCCAAAAGATGAACCTGAAATCCCTAAATCGCCTTGAGGTAACCAATGCGAACAAGCCCGTGACCCAGATAAAAATCGAAGGATAGAAAAACAACAGTTGCTCGGTCAGAAAACCCGCCCGGCTGTTATTCACCAGCTGGAATTTGCTCAATAGTCGCATGTGCGTAAGAGCCGGAAAGCCGTTTTGATACTGCCAGATCAGATTTGGGGCGACTATCACTACTGCAAGCAACAGGGAAAAATAGAGGTGCTTGTCCCGGAAAATGCTTCGCTTATCGGTCACTAACAACGCGGGGAAAAGCCCCAAAGCCAGGAAGATGATGTTGTATTTGTTGAGAAATCCGAAGGCAAAACTTAGTGCGAGGAAATAGAGCCATTTGGAGTTTTTGGTTTGGAAAAACCAGACCAGCGTGTAAAAAACCAAGCTCCAACAAAGGATGTCGATGGAATTGGGCTGAAAGAGGATATTCAGCCGGATCAAAGCCGAACAAAGCAAAGCGACCGCCGCCAGACTTTGGGCGAATAGGTTTCCACCCAACCTTTTCACCAAATCCCAAACCACCACAATCGTCACCGCCCCGATCAAAGCGGGGAAAAAGCGAACCCAAAACTCCCCATTTCCCAACCAACGGATCAACACTGAAATCCAGGAGGTGAGAGGAGGTACGGATAAATATCCCCAAGCCAAATGATCGGCCTGATCCAGATGCAGGAATTCATCCCGATGCAAGTCAAAATCCGGGTGAACTACAGCGTATTGAATGGCGAATTTGAGAAGGATAAAAAAGAGGAGGAGGTAACCGGGTTTCATAATCGAAAATAATCGAATTATTAAAATTCTTCGCTATGAATGCTAAGCTTGACCCGAGTGAATAATCACCTAGCGATACTCTTTTTTCAGAATGGTATAATTCACCGAGTCATCAAATCTGTAGATTGGCATTCGGCTCTGGGTGAAAATACAGATACTTTTATTAGGCTGGCAGATAGTTACTTCCCAAACCAAAAAAAGTTCGACAACTCCTATAAACGCTGTGCACATCTATCGATGGATTCAGGTGCCTTGGATTGGTTCCTTTTTTTGTTGTCCATGGGTTTCATCCTTGGCTCTTCCACGGCGGATCTGGTCTTGAGAGGGTTGAGCCTGTCGGCCGCATATTAAATCATTAGATCTTGCTTTTCCTGAAAAGTGAGTTTTCGGTAGCGAAAAACAGCTATTACTGAAATCACCAATAAGATTCCTGTCAAAACAAAGACCCATTGAGGTACGGGGACGGGATCACCTTTGGCATAGGAATGAAGACCAGACAGGTAATAATTCACTCCAAAAGAGGTCATAATGATGGACGAAAATCCCCAAAGACTGGCCAAACTGAAGGTGATAGCAGAGCGGGTCCCAGGTATTAACCTAAGGTGTAAAATGATGGCGTAAACTAAAATAGAGATAAGTGCCCAAGTTTCCTTTGGATCCCAAGCCCAGTACCTTCCCCAGCTTTCATTAGCCCATACTCCACCCAAAAATGTACCTACTGTCAATAAATAGAGGCCGATTGTAATTGACAATTCATTGACTGCGATGAGTTCTTTTTGGGCCTTCCACCAATTGGAAGTTGGATTGGCAGGTTTGAAGATCAGCAGGAATAGACTAAGTAATCCAATGATGGCAGAAAGCCCCAAAGGAGCATATCCGCTTACTATGATGGCCACATGTATTTTGAGCCAGTAAGAATTCAAGACTGGCATCAGGTTGGTGATTTCCGGATTGAGCCAGTCCAGAAAGCTTACGAAAAGCAAGGTGCCCGAAAACAGAAGCGATAAGGGAACGGTCAGTTTGGACTTTCCGGAGAATGCCAATCCAGACAGGAGTACTCCCCAAGCTACGAAAACAAGCATTTCAAAACCGTCGCTCCAAGGTGGATGTTTGGCAATAAACCAACGCATTCCTAAATGGATCGTGAAGGCAAGCCAGCCTATCCATGCTAGGACAGTCCCTGATTTCCAGATGATTTGGAGAGTTTTTCCCTGGTAGAAAAGAAATAAAATTCCTGTGAAAAGCATGATTACTCCCAGAAGCCAAAAGACACCAAACAGCCTATTTCCCAGATTGATCTGAGTGTAGAGCAATTCAGTATCGATGAGGATTTGGTCGGGGTAAACTTCTGAACCGGCTTTTCGCTGGTACAAGTCCATGTATCCCAATGCTTCATCCGCCTCTGACCAATCCCCTGTACTGAGGGCGGATTTGAGAGAATTGAGATACATCCCACCGATATTTTTTACAAAAATCGCATCCTCCTCCTCAAATCCCTGGGTAAATTGCTGGCTTGTGAACCAGGTATTGTTCCCGTCGAGTCGGTTAGGGTAAAGTTTTAAAAAATCTCCTGTTAGCAGACCATAGAATATATTAAATCGCTCATCGACTTTGAGCAGTTCATTGTGGCCTTCAGTACGTTGTGAAGGTTTGAGTTTATTGGCTTCCTCTACTTGATTGCTGAGTTTATAGTCACCATCCTCAGTCACAAAATCCAAAAAGCTCAGGTATGATGAGGAAGGTTTTCCAAGGTATTGAAAGATTTCAGCAGATTTTTTCTGATCGATTTTAATCAGAGGAAGCTTGCTCCACCCTTCAGGATCAAGCTGTGCAGCGAGTAAAAATTGTTCCGGATTGAGTTGGGTATTCCCAGTTGGAAGGTCAAGTTCGATGCGGGACTTTCCGTAGATTTTGCGGACGATCTCATGAGATAGAGTATTGAGTGGCTTCATCCTTCCATCCAGATCCTGGACGATTAAGCGCCCGTATGCAGCGGCTTTTTCTTCAGGAACTACCCATACTCCTGTGGAGTCCTTTGCGGCCACAGTGAGTGAAGCAAAAGCAAAAATTCCGATTAGAATTCCCACTTTATTCAATTTTCCCAGTTTGAGAAGGATCAGGCTAAATCTACTCCCTTTTATAAAGAGTGCCCAAAACATCGCTATTGTCAAAAGGGAGTAGCCAAAGTATGTAATGTAAGTTCCAGGTCGATCCTGATTGATGGAAAGCACGGTTCCACCTTCATCCGAATCATAGGAGGACTGATAGAAACGATAGCCTTTGTGATCCAAGACATTGTTCATATAGATTCGAAATGGCCATTCTTCTCCTTTATCCTGTACCATTACCTCACTGGCATAGCTGGAAGGACTGCTTGAGCCTGGATACCGCTCTAACTGAAAATCATTCAGGTAAATCGAAAAGGGGAGTTGCTGGGCCTTTGGGCCATAGGTAAATCGGAATGATTTTTCTCCATAAGTAAAATTCACCCAGTCCGGGTTTCGGTTGACCTTCAGGAAATACCCTGTTTTGAGGACTTTCTGGTCTGGACCAAGCACTGAAATTTTTACCCCGTCGAGGTAATCTTTGGCTATTTTTTCATTGGGCTCGGGCACCAAAATTTGCCTGACATTTTCTCTGATGGAGCGGATGACCAAGGCACCGGTTTCCCATTGGTATAGGGTACGAAGTTTCAGTGTGCCCAGACTGTCTGCTTCCATGGTTCCCATTTGCTGCGTACTCATCTCCATCAGCTGGAGTGGAAATTTACTCAGGAGTTGCCAATCAGGCTGGCCTGGGATCAATTGAATCTGAGCTTTCGGATTGGCAGAAGTACTGAGCAGAAGTTTTCCCACCTGGAGGTTTTGCCCTTTTTTGAGCGTGAAATCCTGACGGTTTCCTTTGTCCAAAACTGATATTTCAAGAAGCGTTTCCTCTCCGGCGGCAAATTCCTGCCTTGCACCTTTGATGTATTCCTCGGCTTTGAGCTCAAATTTTATTCCGTCCAGAGTCATCGGATAGCTTTTGACCTCGAATATTTTGGGAATAAATTCCTGATTGCTGAGAATCAACTGATCTGAATCGTCTGCGAGTTGCAGGTAATTTTCGGCACTATAGAAGGTGTTTTGAGACTGTCCTTCGCGGATATGCATTACCCCTTCCCGGCTGAAAAACCGAGTGACTCCAGCTCCGATTACAATGATGATAAAAGCTATGTGAAACAGTCCTACGGCCAGTTTTTCTTTGGAGAGCAAACGGTATTTTCCTATATGAAAAATAAAATTCACCGCTAGCCAAGCCATCATCAGCTCAAACCACCAAGCTTCATAGACCAATTCTCTGGCTACCAGTGTTCCATTATCGTTTTCTATAAAAGTAGCCACTCCCATAGAAATTGCGAGTGTGAGTAATAAGACAAGGCTGATTTTAGTGGAAAAAAGAAACTTCATAGTTTGTTTTTGGTATTAGAGGCTTATTGAAGCACTCCGATGAATTTTGCCTTGCTGGTAGGTCTGAAGACAAACATAAGGTAGGCCCAGTTTTGCTGATTTTTCAAATTAACTGGTTGGATTGCCTCCAGCGTTTCTGTGAAGAAGAATTGGCTATAACCACCCTGAAGGGAGACTGATTCGTTTAGAATCCATCCAAAAGTGAAATCAAGTTCAGATCCCAATTTATTTTCACCCAGTGCTCTAAATTCCCGATCTACAGCTTGGGAGTAGGTGGAAAAAAGATGGAAATCAGTCTGGACCCAGAATTTGGGATTGAATTCATACCGGCTTCGAAGGTAATAATTTTTAAGCCCTACGCTGTTTTCCCAGGCGTTTGCGACATAAAACCAATCCATATATCCGTTGAAAAGGTGGTTGGTTCCATATTGCAGCGCATAGGAGGTGTTTTTTTCCTGACCGCTTGCATCGCTTCCGCTGATGAATTCAAACCCCACAGTGGCCCTTAATTTTTTTCCGGATTCTACTTGATTGATCAACAGTCTGCTGAATTGGGCCGAAGTGTTGAATGCTGAGACTGTTTTCCCGGTAATATCCTCTCCAAATTGGTAATAGAAGTAGCCACTCAGGGTGGATTTACCAAGATTTGTTCGGAGTGTTGGGATTCCTAAAGTTTGACGGAAGCGTGTACCTTGTGCCACTACTGTCCCGGTGGAATTTTTAGTTGACCACTGTCTGCCTTCATTCCAAAATAACAAGGAGTAATCTATTTTACCCAAGATATTTTCATATCGAATCAGCTGTGCAGCACGATATTGGTTGGGGATAGTATAGAGGTTTCCGCTCAGTTTTTGACTGTCTTGATTGAAGCCTCCACCAAAGTGAAACTTAGCTTTTTCTTTTTCATATTTCATCAACGCAAAATCATGGGATCGAGCCTGAAGGGCCCAGTCAAGATTGCCAAGAAAGCGGGCATTATCGTAGTTGAGTTCCTGTCGTCCTAATTTCAATTTCCAGTTTTCTCCGAATGAAGTTTCTGCATACGCTTCGTGAACAGAAAGAAAGTCGTCCGAAATATTAGCCTGACCGGTACTCCCCCAAGTACGGATATCCTGGATACTCATGTAAAAGTTCAACCGATCCAATTTGTACCCAGCTTGAATTCTGGCTCGATGGGCAATGAAACCTGCCGGATCCAAGCTTTCTGCAATCGGCTTATTGTATCCTTTTCTGAATTCGCTGCGGACGATAAGTTGGCCATCCACCGTAAATTGGGCAGAGCTGTGCAGTGGAACCAGCAACATTAGGGTTGCCAGTCCGAATAAGATTTTTGAAAGATTCATAAAATGGGTAGATTATCTGCTGCTCACAATTTTCGCTGGCTTTTGGGCTTCTCTAGCTTTTCCTTCCTTGAGCCATTGCGGAATTACTTGATCCATAAAAGTGACCTTGGCCGCTTTTTCTTTTGGAATATCCAACCCGATATAGGCCTGAAGGGCTTCTTTACTGGTGAAATCCGGCATGGGTACAGGTTGATTATAACCCAAAGTGGCCAGTAAGCGAGCGAGTTCAATTCTGGCTTCCTGAATGATTGCTGTAGCAGAGGAGACGATTCGGCTGGTCTCTAGAGGTGCGTGAAAAGCCGCCCCGTGAGAGGCTACGGAATAGTCCCATCTCCATTGAGCATGACGAATTTTCTGTTGAATTCCTTTCATCTGTACTTCTGTTGCTCCGAGTTCTAAGGCTTTAGCTGCTTCGATATGTGCCATGGCAATCTGTCTTTGTACCGCATTGGTACCCTCCTTGATTTTTCGTTGCCTGTCATAGACATCAGTGATCAGGTCCTGAACTTTTTCCCTGTGGCAGACAAAGCAGGAGTTTTCAATATTTGCCAAAGGAGAGCCGATTTGGTGATTGGTGAATTTTTGACCTCCCTCAGTCTGATAGGGCATATGACAATCGGCACAACTGACTCCCCGCTTGGCGTGAACTCCCATTTGGTAGATTTCATAGTCCGGATGTTGTGCTTTGACCATTGGAGTTTTGCTCAAAGCATGAGTAAAATCAGAAAATTCGATTTTGTCGTAGTAGGCTTCTACATTTTCTACTTCCATACCGTCTTTCCATGGAAAAGTGAGGTAAGCGGCTTTTTCCTGACCAGGACGCGTCTTGTCAAAATAGTATTCGACATGGCATTGGGCACATACCAAAGAACGCATTTCTTGATGCGAGGCTTTATTGATGTCTTTTCCCATTGCTTCAAAAGCCTCAATCAAGGCCGGGCGGGTGATGGTTAGTTGCATCGTCTCGGGATTGTGACAGTCTGCACATCCAATAGGATTGATGGCTTGAGTGCCCATATCCGAGAATTTCTGGCTGTAATATTCTGTCACTCCCATTTCACTCATGAGTCGGGGGACGTCTGTACTTTTACAAGTCCAGCAAGTAGAAGGCTGAGGTCCCTCCCCGGGCGCCATTGGAGAGCCTACTCGTAGCGTTTTGTGGATATCTTCGATTGCCCATGCGTGACCTTTGGGTGCATTGTAATCCTTGGAAAACCCATACCCAGCCCACAGGATTACCAGATCAGGTTCAGAAGCCAATACGTCCTTGTGACCTGATGTTCCAAACATGCTTTTAAACGTAGTGTCCTGAGTTTTTCTGTAAGACTGGTACTGTCGGGGGTAGTTGAGTCCCCAAATGGAATCGCGGGGTTCGATTCCTTCCAGTTTGACTTTTGGCTGATAGCTGTATTTGGCCTCGGACCTACGTTCGAAGATATTGGCTGCCAAGATTGCCAGTAGAAAAACAATGACAGCCGTGCTGATAAAAAGGATCCAATTTTTCATATTACTTGGGGGTGGATTTGACCGTATTCATGGATTCTTTCAACCATTTTGGGATGATTGAGAGATCCTCTGGAGTATATTCTTTAATGGGTTCTATTTGTGAGCCAACAGCCGAAAGGCTTCTGACCCTACCATGAGGCACATCGCGGTGGCATTCCCAGCAGGTACGGTCAGTGCGGTTAGCAGTATGGTCAGTCACAAAGGCTTCCAGTTTTGCATCGGTAACTTGATCTTGATGACATCGGATGCAGTTGTTTTGAATGACTTCGATAGAGGGAGTTCTGGCCTGTATGACTTCAGGTTCACCACGCATGGTGAAGACTGAGGCGTGGTAAAGTCCGTCTTTAGCTTTGAAAAAATACTTATTGGCAATGTTGTTATGTGGGACATGGCAATCATTGCAATGGGCTACTTCCCGATGGGAGCTGTGAGTCCAAGTGATGTATTGAGGAGCCATGATATGACAGTTTACGCAGGCTTGGGGATCGTCAGAGAGATAGGAGGTAGCATTACTGAGCCTTAGCAGAAAAAAGCCCAAACCGAAAATTGATGCAACCAAGAAGATGGCAGCAGGTCTCCATTTCCTCGGTGGGATCAGACTTTTTTCGAATAAGAAGCGCTTAAGTTTAGCCGGTAAAGACACAGTAGAAAAATTTTTGTTGACCAAAACTACGAATTGAAGATCTTTCAATTCATGATCAAAATCAGGTTTTAAAAAAAAGATTTTTTTATCCCTTTTTATTCGGAATTGGAATTATGCGATTATCCATAATCCAGCCATTATGCTAAAAGTGAACTTGAAAAGTAGCGGATACTCTTCGGCAGACAACTAATCACACTCGTCCTCAGTGGCGGAGTCCTCAGCTCTTATTATCAGACTCCAATCTCATTCAGGTCTTTTTTATTCCACCTAACCGGACATTTACTGTAAAATACTTCCTGTGACCTACCCTCTGATTTTACCCATTAAAAATCAATTTAAAAGTCGTCCCTTCTCCCAAGGTAGAGCGAACTTGGATATTACCTTTATGACGGCGCATGATCTGCTTGGAGAGACTGAGGCCGATTCCCGAACCTTTCTTTTTGGTGGTGAAAAAAGGGATGAAGATTTTACCCAAAGCTTCTTCCTCGATGCCTTTTCCCGTGTCGCTGACCTCCAAAATGATCTTTCCTGCTTCATCAATGAAGGCACTTAGTTTGATCACTTTTTCCTCGGAATCTTCCACCGCCTGAATGGCATTTTGCAGCAGGTTGATCATCACCTGCTCAATCTGCATCTGATCGCCAAAAAGGATCAACTCCTTCGGATTCAGCTCCTTTATGAATTTTATTTCCTTCGAATCCAGCTGATTTTGCAGCAATACTTCCAGCTGATCAAACAATCTGGAGATTCCGATACTGCCGAATTTTGGTGGGGGGATATGTGCCAAACTACGGAAATCCGACACAAAGCTGATCAGTCCTTCGCTTCGCTTTTCGATCGTGGTGATGCCCAGGAGGCAGTCTTCCATATCGGTTGGATTAAGGGGTTCATTGTGATCCATTTTGTGTTCGATTTCCCCTTTCAGCGTACCTGCCAAGGAAGAAATCGGCGCAATGGAATTCATAATCTCATGCGTGAGTACCTTTACGAGGTTTTGCCAAGCTTCCATTTCTTTCTCTTCGAGTTCGGATTGGATGTTTTGAAGGGAAACCAATTTGAAGCGCTCGCCACGCATCAGGAGCTCGATTACATAAACCGAGAGCTGCATAATCCCGTCAGGATGGGCGATTTTGATCAGCTCGGAACCTCCGGTGCGGAGGTTTTGGATAGCGAGATGAAGTTCCTTGTTGATGCTTTCGATCTCACCGATGTTTTTGAGGTCGTCCACATTCAAGATTCGCTTGGCTGCGACGTTGAGGATCTGGATTTCTCCATTTTCCCCGAACGTGATCAAGCCAATACTCAGGTGCTTGAATACCGATCGAAAGTACTGGTAATTCGCTTCTTTTTCCGCCTGATCTTCTTTCAGCTTCGCCAAAATGGCATTGAACTCGATGTGCAGATCATCTGTCTCCGTCCCGTCAAATTTCACAGGATAGAGTTGGGAATACTTATCCTGCTTGATGTTATCGAGGAAAAGACGAACTTTTTTGAAGGAACTTTCGGAATAGCGAACGAGGAAAATAATCTGAAAAACCACCAAAATCAGAAATAGAGAAATCATAAAGACTCCCCAACCGTCAATCATGGCGTACGCAAGCAAAAACAACGAAGCTGCGACCAGAGCGATCCGGCCCAGCAACCCAACTCTATAATCCATATTTTTCTAATCTTCTGTAAAGCGAAGCTCGGGTGAGTCCGAGTTCTTTTGCCGCTTTGGAGATGTTTCCGCCGTTTTTGTCAATTGCCCGTTGGATGGTGCTGCGCTCCATGTCGTCCAGATTGAGTGTCACTGCGGTTGGGGCTTTTTCGGAGGCGGGCTTAGCCGAAAGGAAAAAGAAATCCCGTGAATCCAGCTCATCTCCTTCGGCCATGATGATCGCCCGCTCGATGGCATGCTGAAGTTCACGGATATTGCCCGGCCACTGATACCGTTGCAAAAGTTCCATGGCGGCAGGTCGGAATCCGGTGAAATTCTTTCGGTATTTCTGGGAGTAGCTTTTGAGGAAGTGATTGGCCAAAGTCGGGATGTCGTCCTGTCGTTCGCGAAGCGGTGGAAGGAATATCTCCACCGTGTTGATCCGATAGAGCAAATCCTGACGAAACGTGTTTTCCATCACCATTTCATGCACATGCATATTGGTGGCGCAAATCAGGCGAATGTCAACTGGAATGGCTTTATTGGTACCGATGCGGGTCACTTCTCTTCGCTGAAGCACAGTGAGGAGTTTGGACTGAAGTGGCATGGAAAGGTTTCCGATTTCATCGAGGAAAAGGGTGCCCTTGTCAGCGATCTCAAATCTGCCGGCCCGGTCGTCTTTGGCATCGGTAAAGGCACCTCTTTTGTGACCGAATAGTTCGGATTCAAAAAGTGTCTCGGTGATCGCTCCCATATCTACGCCGACGAAAATCTCGTCTTTGCGCAGTGATCGGTCATGAATCGCTCTGGCAATGAGTTCTTTTCCGGTTCCGTTTTCTCCCAAAATCAAGACATTAGCATCCGTCTGAGCGACTTTGTCAATGATTGAAAAAATATTCTTCATCGAGGCACTTGCGCCGATGATATCTGCGTAAGGTTTTTTGAGATCCGTTTGAAGTTGCTTTTGCTTTTTTTGAAGCTTATCTACCTCATCATAGCTTTCCTTGAGTTTGATGGCTGAGGAAAGTGTAGCGATTAGTTTTTCATTTTGCCAAGGCTTCAGGATAAAGTCGGTCGCTCCTTCTTTGAGCGCCTGCACAGCCATCTCCACGTCTCCGAAGGCAGTGATCAAAATCACGACCGCCTTGGGATCAATCTCTTTGATCTGTTTTAGCCAGTAGAAACCCTCCTTGCCCGAAGTGGTGTCTTCCCGGAAGTTCATATCCAAAAGGATGACATCGTAGCTGTTGTTGTTGATCAAAAAGGGAATCCTTCGGGGATCTTTTTCGATCATGACTTCTTTGGCGTGCTTTTTCAGGAGCATTTTTGCTGCAAAAAGCAAGTCTTCGTTGTCGTCAATGATTAGAATCTTTCCTAAGTTTTGGGCTTCCATGATTGATTGTTTGGTTCTGTTAGGGGGAAAATGGTGCCAAGTACAAATTAGGCGAATAGAGGGCTTTTTTCCTTAAAAAATGTCCGAAAATGTACAGAAATATACTGTTTTCGGACACAAGTGTTCGATTGGGCGGACAATTTGATTTTCATTATCTTTGTCAATCACAAAAACAAAAGAATATGCAAGCTAAAAAAGGGGATGCCGTGACCGTCCACTACACCGGAAGACTGGAGGATGGAAGTGTTTTTGATTCATCGGTTTCCCGTCAACCGCTTGGCTTCACGCTGGGCGATGGAAACATGATTAAGGGTTTTGACGCTGCCGTGTATGGCATGGTCATAGGCGATAAGAAAACTGTAACGATCCCTGCTGCTGAGGCCTATGGTGAGCGTCGTGCAGATATGATGATAGATGTGCCGCTAAGCCAAGTTCCGCCAAATATTCAGCCTGAAATCGGTCTTCAGTTGACACTACAAGGTGGTGGTGGACAGCCGATGCAGGTGACTGTAGTGGATATGACAGATGAAAAAATCGTCCTCGATGCCAATCACGACCTGGCTGGTAAGGACCTGATTTTTGACATTGAGTTGGTGACGATTAACTGATTAATAAAATCCGCGGAGATCTGCGACTTTTTCCGCGTCAATCTGCGGGAAATTTATAAAAACTATCTAAAAAAAACCGATAGAGAACCTTCTATCGGTTTTTTTGTAAAAGTATCTGGATTATTTCCCGCTGATTATCGCAGATTTTTTTCCTGTTAAATCTCAGATTCCGGTATAATTAAAAGGCGTAATCGCCTTCAATTCTTCTTTGATTTCATCCGAAATCGACAAACCATCCACAAATTCTGAGATCGATGCCTGGGTGATTTTGGAATTGGTGCGGGTCAGGTCGCGAAGTGCTTCATAAGGTTTTGGGAAACCTTCTCTGCGCAGAATGGTCTGAATCGCCTCGGCTACCACAGCCCAGTTTTCCTCCAGGTCTGCGTTAATTGCTGCACGGTTCAATTCGAGTTTACCCAATCCTTTCTGCAGGGACTCAAAGGAAATCAGCATGTGGGCCAAAGGGACTCCAATCACACGAAGCACAGTGCTGTCAGTTAAGTCGCGCTGTAATCTGGAGATAGGGAGTTTGGCTGCTAAATGCTCCAATAGGGCATTGGCAATACCCAAGTTTCCTTCTGCATTTTCGAAGTCGATTGGATTTACCTTGTGTGGCATGGCGGAAGAGCCCACCTCTCCGGCCTTGATTTTTTGCTTGAAATAATTCATCGCCACATACTGCCAAATGTCTTTGGAAAGGTCAAGCAGAATGGTGTTGATCCGCTTCAAACCGTCAAAAGTGGCCGCAATATTATCGTAATGCTCGATCTGTGTCGTTGGATAGCTGCGTTCCAGCCCGAGGTAATTTTCCACGAAGTGAAAAGCGAATTCATTCCAATCCATATCAGGATAGGCCACCTGATGCGCGTTCATATTCCCTGTTGCACCGCCGAATTTGGCAGAATAAGGAACTTGCTCGAGTAGTTCGATCTGTTTTTTCAAGCGGACGACAAAGACGTTGATTTCTTTGCCCAATCGGGTAGGAGAGGCTGGTTGGCCGTGAGTTTTGGCCAGCATGGGGATCACGCTCCATTCTTCGGCGAGATCTGTCAGTCTTTCGATAATCTCTCCCAAAAATGGCATAATCACCTCTTGAAGGCCATTTTTTAGCATTAGGGGAGTAGCTGTATTGTTAATGTCCTGAGAAGTCAAGCCAAAGTGAATGAACTCCTTGAATTCTTCAAGACCCAGCTGATCGAACTTTTCCTTTAAAAAGTATTCAACCGCCTTCACGTCATGATTGGTCGTGCGTTCGGTAATCTTAATCCATTCGGCATCTTCGAGGCTGAACTGTTTGACGATTGCGCGAAGTTTAGGAAATAAGCCGTGATCAAAATCTGCAAGTTGAGGCAAAGGCAACTGACAGAGGGCAATGTAATATTCGACTTCGACATGTACCCGATACTTAATCAGGGCAAATTCAGAGAAAAAAGCTCGAAGTGGTTCGGTTTTGCCAGCGTAGCGACCATCTACCGAGGATACGGCTGTCAGGGCAGATAATTCCATTTTTTTAGAGTTTGCTTCGAATAGATGATTCAGGTCCGATTTTCGGAGGTCGCAATTTAGGTTTTTAGTGCCAAAATCAGGTCGGAGAAAAGATTATTATCACTCAGAGCCAAACTTACTTTTCCGATTTGGGGTTTTGATGGGGAATTTCTCAGGGAAGTGCGCAATAAAACCGACTTGGGGCTTAATTTTGCAGCCAAATTAACGATCAGATCAATTCCAGATGTTCAATTTATTTAAGAAAAAGAAAGAAGAGCCAAAGGCAAATGCCTATTTGCCATTGAAAGTGCGGGAGGTAGTAAGGGAAACAGAAGATACGGTTACCCTATATTTTGAGCAACCAGAGCCTATATTGGATTATAAGCCGGGTCAGTTTCTGACTTTGGTGATGGAGTTCAACGGGAAAGAGGAGCGCAGATCGTATAGTCTCTGCACCTCACCATTTGTCGACCCTTTTCCAGGAATCTCCGTGAAACGGGTAGCCGGCGGACTTTTTTCCAATTTCCTCAATGAAAAGATCTTCCCTGGCAAGACGATTAATGTCCTTAAGCCACTTGGGCATTTCACTACGGATTTTCACTCCAAAAACAGAAGACATTTCTTCCTGATCGCCGGAGGCAGTGGGATTACCCCGATCATGGGAATTCTAAAAACAGCCTTGGTCAATGAGCCGAATTCCATCATCACACTGATCTACTGCAGCCGGAATGAGGAGCAGATTATTTTCAAAAATCAGCTGAGCTTACTCGAAAAGGCCAATCCGGACCGACTGAAAGTAATTCACAATCTCAGTCAGCCCTCCGAAAGCTGGACAGGACTGAGCGGAAGACTTTCTTCCGAATTGCTACGGGAGCTTTTTCTGAGAGCTGAATACGAGCAACGTTATGAGGAGGTATATTTCATGTGCGGTCCTGACGGGATCATGGACATCGCTCAGGATGTGCTGAATGAGTTGGAAATAGACAAAGAGAGAATTCACCGGGAAAGTTTCTTTTCTGCTGCAGCTCATCAGGCACATGAGGAAGCACTCAAAGGCATCAATGTCGGGGTTCTTTCAAGAGACGTGACGATTGTGCTGGAAGGGGATGAGCATCTGGTTACTGTCAAGCCGGGTAAAACGGTGTTGGAATCCGGACTGAGTTCAGGTCTGAATATGCCTTACAGCTGTCAAAGTGGGCTTTGTACAGCTTGCCGAGGAAAGCTGTTGAGCGGGCAAGTGAAGATGGATGAGGATGCGGGCTTGAGCGAAAAGGAAATCGCTGCAGGTTATGTGCTATGCTGTGTGTCAAGACCTTTGACAGATGACATCAAAATCACCATCGAATAAATAAAACGCAATTTTGGATAACCAGGAAATAGGAATCATCTACAGAAAAGCAGAGCAGCTTACCTTATTTATTTTATTGGCGTCACTGCCGCTTTTTGCTTTTGTCTACCTGTATTATAATTCAGGAAATCTTTCCTGGAACTTGCCTCAGTTGCCGGGTTTTGTAAACGGACTGTGGATTGGTTTGAGCATTGGACTATTGATCATTCAATATGTGAATTTCCATAAAAAATTAAAGCTTGGGATTTTGCAGGATGAATTAATTGAAAAAGTAAAAATCTACTGCAAGGCTACTAAACAGCGCTATTTGTTTCTCTTCGTGGTTTCCATAGTGGCCTCTTTAGGATTGCTTTTTTATAAAAACCCGGTGTATGTCGTAATATTTGCCGTTACACTGGTATTCTTTTCCCTTGGCAAACCCAGTCCTGACCGGATGGCCCGCCTGATGAAACTGAAAAAAGAAGACCGGGAACTTGTCAGAGAAGCTTCCCGGCCTCGATGAATTTGAAATTCAAGATTTGAAATTCAAGATTTGAAATTGGAATCAATCTCAAATCTCAAATTTCAAATCTCAAATTTTCAATTTACAATGGTGATGTTTCCGGAGGTGATATTTCCCCTAACCCATGATCCTGAACCGTTGTCAAGTTCAAGCGTTTTGCCGGTGTTGACTCCGCCGACTTTCAGATTTCCCGAGGAGGCTTTGAGTGAGAAGTTAAAGTCCTTGAGGTTGGAAGGAGTCTGAATGTTGAAATTTCCTGAGCTACCACTTAAGCGTGTATTTTCACCCAATCCAGCATTGGTTGCCTTGATATTTCCTGAAGTAAATTTGATAGCCCCAAGTTTGCCTATATTGTTGAGCTTGGCATTACCGGAGGTTAAACCTATGTTGATTTCACCACCTACTTGATTTGCTTCCAGCGAACCGCTGGTGGATTCATAAGCCAAGTCTCCCTTGATTCCATTGAAATTGGCATTTCCAGAGGTGATTCCGGCAGTAACATTTCCATCTACATTACTCACATTTAAATTACCTGAGGTTGCTCTGATGGAAAGATTTCCCTGAAGGTTTTTGGCAGTGAGGTTTCCCGAAGAAACTCTCAGTGAAGTGTTTTCATTTTTGACATTCTCCACGCTGATGTTACCAGAGCTACCCTTTAAGTCAAGTGCAATTGCCTGTGGTCCGGAGATTTTGATATATCCCTTATTTTTGGAGTTCCAGTTGTAGTTGCTTTGTTTTTTGGTATGCGTGATTTTTAATACATCGCCCACAGTTACAAAGATGATGTCTTGGTTACTGTCATTCGATTCCAAATAAGCTTCTACATTGACTTGAGATCCGGAACCGCCTACATAGGAGACAGTAAGCCAACCGCTATCTACCTCAATTTTATTGATACCGGGATAGGATTTTTTGGTGTCTACGATGACGTTTTGGGCAAAAGTGGCTGTAGTGACCAACAGCAGGACTAGTGCCAGGGAGAGTTTGGTGAAATTGCTTTTCATGATTTGTGGATTAGTTTACGTCGAAGATTATTCCAAAGCTCATCGCCTTGAGTTCAGGTCCTTTTCCGGCTTGGAAGAGGTTATTGAGGTCTTTATTGAAAAACAGGGTAAAGTCACCGACACCGATTTCGGATCTTAGACCGTACCTGAAGTTTTCAAAATACATGTTGGACTTTTCGTATTGCTTATTCTTTTCTCCATCGGCATCTTCATAGACGAATTTTCCTCTGCCACCAAGTCTCATTCCGGCATATCCACCTACACCGAACCTAAAATTCCCGTCATTTGTGCGGACAGATGGCATCAAGGTCATATTGACAAAAGATGCGGATATTTTGGATTTGGCGCCTGTGCCGATCGGAAGTCCTGTGTCATCACGAAAATCCCGGAATTCCAGTCCTTCAGGAGTTTTATGTGCGATAATATCCCGGTCTTCAAATTTGAAGTTGTACCAGCTCACTCCCAGAGAGGATTTCAAATGGAAGTTTTTGCTGGGCTTCCAGGTTCCTGTGGAATTCAACCCCACATACCAGCTTCCCCAAGGCTTCACCGCTGGTGCACCTTGATTGGATGGCCAGATGTTGATGCCGACTTCAGATTCCAGGAAATTGTATGAAAACTTGGAAGACTTTGGGGGGCTTTGATAATTGGAATAGTCAATGTTCTCGATGTCCCATTCATAGGTTTTGGTCCCGTCGGAGAACTTGGTGACTTGCCAGGATTTACCAAATAGTGTGTAGACTTTGGTCTTTTCGCCCTGCATGGCTGTTTTTTCCTGTGCGAAAATTGGGAATGTAAGAAATAGCAGTAAAAGGGTGGTAATGTATCGTGAATTCATTGCGGGGCTGGTTTAGAATCAGTTGAAAAAGGGGAGATTTCTCTCCCCAAGAAGTTTTAGAATACAATTCCGAAGGTAATTGGATTCAGTGAAGGGCCTTTTCCAGCTTGGAAAAGCTCATTGAGATCGTAGGTGGTGAAGAAATTAACTCTTCCGATTCCCAGCTCGCCGCGGATACCATAGCGTAGGTTTTCCAGATAAAGGCCTGTGGCTTCTTTGTCTTTACGGCGGCCTGACCCATTGATTTCTTCATATACAAACTTGGATTGTCCTCCTAGCCTGTATCCGACGTAAGGCCCTGCAGCGATTCGCATTCCTTTATGTCCTTTGTCGTTCATTTTTCCAAAATCCAATTCCAGCATAGTCATGGCAGTGAGGTAAGAGGAGGAAAGTTTGCTTTTGAATCCATTTACATCAGTTCGCTGAAGAAAATCAATGGCTTCCTCTCCTCGCACTGCCTGGAAATCCCGGTTTTCAAATTTGAAATTGTAGAATTGAAATCCGATTCCGAAGTCCCAATGGAACCCCTTAGAGATTCGCTGTGCGGCCATCCAGTTAAGTCCTACCATCCAGCTTCCCCAGCCTTTGACGGCATATGGTTTATCAGAAGTGGGGAAAGAACCATTTTCCAGCACATTATTTACGCCCAAATCCAAATTGAAATAGGATCTGAATGGAGGGTCTGAGTGTTTTTTGGTTCCGGTTTCCACCTTCACACGGGTATTGTCGCCTGATTCATCCACATAAACCCGCATTCCTCCAACTTTGACTTCGGTACTTCCTCCATTTTCATGGACTTTGACGACTTCTTTTACAGATCCGTCACGCTTCTTGATCTCAACGATGGTGAGTTCTCCTGTTTCCTTATTTTCTTCCAGATCCAGCTCGCTGATGATCTGATTGATGTTCATGAGTTTGAGTTTTTCAAAGTCTTCTTTGGACTCGACGATGATCACTACTTTTCCGGATTTTCCGAATTCGACTACGACGCTGTCTTTCTGGATTCCGGATTCGGTGAGGACAGGATAATCTTTCAGGCTGGATGCAAAAGCGACCTGAACCAGTGCCATAAGGCAAAACAAAAGCAGGTATTTTTTCATAATAATTTCAATTAAAAGAGGTGAGTTGGTTTAGTTTACCTTTTTTCCTCCGCTTGATTTTTTCTTGATGTCAGCGAAGCAAAGAGGTTGTCTTTTTTGTCTTGGAGGCTGATTAATCCTTCATCAACTTTGCCCAGTAATTCTTCCACCTGGCCTACAGTCTTGCCAAGTTCGGTAATCAGATTTTTTTCCTGAGGCTCGCCTTTTTTGACTCCGTTGGAGTAAATGCTCACCCGATAGAGTGGTTCTTCATCTGCCGGAGCGGTAGTTTGAGCGACCATTTTTTCGATTTCAGGAGTTTTCAATTTGGGTAAGTCTACCTGGATCTCCTCGGTCTTGAGCTCAGGGGTAGCTACCGAAATTGGTTTGGAAACAGGCTCAGATTCAAGCTGAGCAATCAGATTTTTTGGAGCCTGAGTCAAAGCCGGAGAAGTAGTTGGTTTAGTTTTCTGAGTGGTACTTGGCTTTGTTTCAGGTTTGGTTTGAGCGGTTTCAGTTTTGAAGTCAGGATTTTCTGTCGTCTTGTCTAGCTCTACTGATTCAATGATTTCACTTGAATTCAAAGGAACTTCAATGCTTGTTTCGGTTTGATTTTTCTGTGGCAGTTCGGTCTTTTCTGCCACAAAGGTTTCCGGTGAGACTTTGCCGTCTGTGGGCCAAAACGAGTATCCGGCCACGAGTAAGGCAGTGACTGATGCAGCGATCGCCCACCAAATCCCGAATGTAGGTTTGGATTCTTTGGGAAGCTGGCTTTCGAGCCTTTCCCAGGCGAGTGCACTTGGTTTTTCCCGATGTCCGTCCAGCTTTTCCCTGAAATGCTGATCGAATTGTTCGTTTGTCTTAGCCATGGTTAGTCTTTGTTTTGGGTTGCAGACTGGCAATTTTTTCTTTGAGCGCTGTTCGGGCTCGGTTGAGCTGAGATTTGGATGTGCTTTCGGTGATTCCGAGCATATCCGCAATTTCCTGATGGGCGAAGCCTTCGATCGCATACAGATTGAACACCGTACGATATCCGACAGGCAGACTTTGAACCAGTTCCATCAATTCGGCTGCCTCAAGTTGAGTCAGTTCGTAGTGTTGGTTGCTGTATTCCAATTCCGGTTCCAGATTGACTTCCATCATCAGATGACGATTGCTTCTCAAGGTCATGAGCGCCTGAGTGACGACGATTCGCTTCATCCATCCTTCAAAACTCCCCTTTGCCTGAAACTGTGGCAGCTTTTCGAAGATTTTCATAAAACTCTCAATCATCACATCCTCGGCATGTTCGCGATCTTTGAGGTATCGCATGCAGATGGCCAGAAATTTCCCTGAATAGGAATCATACAAGTGACGCTGGGCTGACCGATCACCCTTGAGGCATCCCTTAATAAGTCCTTCTTCAGTAGAAAAATTGGGTCTGTTAAACATTCCGGTTGGCTTTCGAATAGGTAGATGCAAGGGGGTAAAAAATGGTTGCGTTCAGTTGTGAAAAAAAGTTAACTATTTTCAAACATAAAATAAAAAGCCTGATAATCAAGTGATTTCAGGCTCCATTAATAGTTCCATTCTTTTTTTTCAAAGTGAAAAAATGAAAAAGAGCAGAGCCACACCTAAGATGAGAATCATCATTTGTGCCTTTTCTTTGTTCTCTTTGGACAGTTTTCGCTTTTTCAGGACCAAAATCGCCAAACCCAAGCCGGCAAACTGTAAGAGTAAGCTTACACCATTGAGTGGTCCCATGGGTGCTTGAACATAATTCCAGTTGGAATTCAGGATAGAAAGTGCGCCCAACACAATTCCCGTGATTCCGAAAAGGAAGGAACGTTGCAAGAGGACAGGTTCGGGAAGGTCAGACCATTTCATTTTTAAAGTATCAAGTATTTAGATTTTAGTATCAAGACAACGAGAAGCAAAAGCCGAGAGGCAAGAAGCAAGAGGACCGATGCCGGGTGTCGGATGACCGATGTAGTCCCGTTCGTGTACAGCTAACCAATAACTAATAACCACTTGCCTTTTAGCTATCTACAAACTGCCACTACCAACTGCCTACCTCAACCCAGCCTTTCGGCCCGCAAAGTACGCAGCAATTTCTTCCCCGCTGAGGGCATTGAGCGTCATTTCTTTGGTAAGGCCTCCTTTTCTTCCAATCAAAACCCCATATTTCATATCCGCATAGCCGTCCATTTCATGGGCATCGGGGTTGATGGCCAGTTTTACCCCCTGATCCATGGCGTAGCGTACCCATCTCCAGTCAAGATCAAGTCTCCAGGGATTTGCGTTGATTTCAATCACCACCTGATGAGCTGCGCAGGCATCGATGATCGCTCGGTGGTCAATGGGGTAGCCTTCTCTTCGCAGCAAAAGTCTGCCGGTCGGATGGCCAAGTATCGTAGTGTAGGGATTGGATATTGCTCTTAGCAATCGCTCTGTGGCTCTTTTTACATCCATATTCAAAATGGAATGGATAGAAGCCACCACAAAATCGAAGCTGGCCAATACATCCACAGGGTAGTCCAAACTGCCGTCTCCCAAAATGTCACTTTCGATCCCTTTGAAAATTTTAAACGGGGCCAACTCTTTGTTTAGCTCATCTATTTCGGCCTGTTGTTTTATTACCTTTTCGATGTCCAATCCTCCTGCGTAGCTCGCTGTCCGGCTATGATCAGAGATTCCGAGGTATTCAAAGCCCAAAGACTTGCAGTACTCGGCCATTTGCCGAAGGCTATGCTTACCATCACTGTAGGTGGAGTGGTTGTGAAGGATTCCTTTTAGGTCAGCATCCTGAAGCAGTTCGGGAAGCTTGTTTTCTTTTGCCAGTTCGATTTCTCCAAAACCTTCCCGCATTTCTGTTGGGATAAACTGAAGACCGTTTTTGGTAAAAAATTCTTCTTCACTGCTGAAGTCATTCTTTTTCAGTTTTTCGGATACAGTTTCAGTGTCATCGACCAAACCGGTCAAATGATGTTTGGAAGCAGAAAGCGCCATCTTTTTCCACAAAAAATCAGCGGCTGTACACAGATGAACCGTCACCTTGAGATCAAGATCTTTTAATTTTCCCCTCAAGGTTTTGGGCCCTGATTCGGCTGGCACCCATTCAATTTCATCAAAAGATTTCAGCCCGGATTTAGCAGTTTCAAGCTGATCAGATCCAACCAGAATTTCCGCTTTGGAGATGATCTCCAGTTTTCTTGCAAAATCCCCAACTACTGCCAACTGCACCTTCGGAAGCAAGTTTTTCAGTGCTGATTCCAGTTTGGCAATTGCCTCTTCGATATCGGCATAGAGCCATTTTCCCGAATTGGAGGCTTTGAACTCCAGGTTTTGGATGATGGTATCCTGCGTTTTTTCTCCAAACCCTTTGATTAGTGCCACTTTTCCGCTTTGGCAGGCTTCCATGAGTTCGTGAGTGGAGGTGATGCCCAACTCTTCCCAGAGGGTCTTGACTTTCTTTGGTCCCAATCCTTTGATTTGAAGGATTTCAAGAATTCCTGTTGGAGTTTTTTCTAAAAGTGAATCTAAAGCCGGAAAAGTTTCTGACACTTTTAGCTGCTGGATCGCTTCGATGATGCTTTTTCCGATTCCGTTAATTTGAGCAAGTGCAGCATCGTTGAGGCTCATAATATCCTGATCTCCACGTTCGAGCGATGTCAGGGCGCTTTGATAGCTACGGATCTTAAAAGGGTTTTCGTCGTGAAGCTCCATCAGCTGAATACTCAGCTTTAGTTTCTTTAAAATAGTTTTATGATCCAAAACAGTTAGTTTTTCGTGTCAGTAATCAGACAAATGTCTTTAATTATTGTTTCAATTTAAAGAACGAACGTCTAACTTATGTCGGAAGATTACTAGCAGACAGTATTCAGCCTGAGTGTTCTGGTGGAAATGATCCATGTACAACGAATGACGAATTACGACTAACTATTTACCACTAACAAATAACCATTAACACTTAACCCACTATGAACTACTGGATGGTCAAAACGGAACCCAGCTCTTATTCTTGGGAGGATTTTGTGAAAAAAGGAGAAGACATTTGGGATGGTGTGCGAAATTATCAAGCCCGAAATTTCCTTAAAGAAATGCAGCAGGGCGACCCGGTTCTTTTTTATCACAGTGGAAAGGACAAAGCGGTAGTTGGGATTGCAGAAGTATCAGCGGAGGCATTTCCGGATCCAAAAGAGGAGACGTGGGTGGCCGTAAGCCTAAAGGCAAAACAAGCACTCAAGAATCCCGTGACCTTGGAAACCATCAAAGCTGAAGACGGGCTGACTGAAATGTTGATGTTACGTCAATCCAGACTTTCGGTCATGTCTGTGACTAAAGAAGAATTCAACTTGATTCTGACTCTGAGCAAATGAAAACCTTTCTCACTCTCTTGTTTTTTTTAAGTCTAGGCGCTGCACTTCAGGCTCAGGTGAAATTTGTTTCCAGATTTGAAGTGCCCACAGAGCCCTATGATCCTATTTTTGAAATGATGCGCTTGCCCGATGGACTGGTCTCTTTTAGGACATTTCAAGCACGCAGTTTTACAAGCCCAAAAGTTTTTCAATTTTTTGTTTCAGATTTTGATCTAAATACCCGGGGATTGGTTGAGCTCAACCTCCGGCCAGGTTTTGATATGATTGGCTACGACACGGATGGTTCCAATCTTTTTGTGTTGATGTCAAAAGGGTTCAATACCAACGCTGACAAGTACATTCTGCAAGTTAATCTGGTGACCAATCAAGGCTTTGAATATGCCGCTGATAACCTGCTCAACATAGAATTGGTGGAGTTTTTGGTTCAAAATCGCAAAGCTGTTTTTATGGGTAATGCCGAAGGAAGGCCAGCGCTTCAGATTTTTGATTTGGACGATAAAAGTATCCATACTGTGCAGGGAGTCTATGGAAACAATACGCAAGTGCTTCAAATCCGGAAAATGCCTGAATTGGAATCCCTAGAAGTTGTGGTGAGCAGACGGGGACAATATAAAAACAGGGAGACTTCTATTTTAACTTTTGATATGTTGGGGAATCTCGTCCGGGAAGTAAAGGTGGACCAGTTTGGCGAGCCGGGTCAGGAGATTCTTGAGGGTTTGCTCTTGGCGGATCAAAACTATCAACAGGTAATGATAGGGGCTTTTGGTCTGGAGGGGCGAAGCGGATACCAAGGGGCTTATATTATGGAAATCAATGAATTCGGAGAGTATGGTTTCAAACTCTACACGTTGGAAGACTTTCCGAATTTTTTCAATTACCTGCCGGAAAAGCAGAAAAATAAACGAGATCAAGCAGTTCAGAAGGACCTCGGGAGATCCAAAGTTCCGCTGATAAAAAACACATTTTCAATTCGGGATGTGAGGGAAACCAACGACGCGTATTACCTGTATTTTGATCAGATTAATATCATAAGCGCCAGAGGGGGGCGTCCAGGAGGATTCTCTCCAACAAATTCCTATCGCTATGACCGAATCAATCGCATGGGATATGTGCCGTATTATATGGACCCATTTATTGCGCCGGGGATGCCACTTCAAGCCTACACCTTTTCAAACGAGTACCAATATGAGTCTGCGCATATCATAAAAATATCTAAGGAAGGTCAAGTCCTTTGGGATAATGCCGCGACCTTTAATGGATTTACTACAGATTATCCTGAGCCATTTGGAGAAATAGCCATCGTAGACGATGATGTATATCATCTCTATGCCGTGGATGACGTGATCAAGGCCAGTTTTTTCAGAAATGGGGAGAAGATTTTTGAACAGATGAGTTTTCCACTGGAGCCCGCAGATCCAAACGATCGAATCAAAAACACTGATTTTACCACACTTCGCCTAGTGCACTGGTATGATCGGTATTTCATCCTGACTGGACAGCAATCGATTCGATTTTTAAATTCCAGTGGCAGAGAAGAAACTCGCGAGGTCTTTTTTATAAATAAAATTCTGGTGAATGGTGATTTGTACCAGCCAGTGGAAGTTCGGGAGTAGTTTTATTTTCTATATTTACGCCCAAATCCAACCTATGCAAAAGCGGCTTGTACTCGATCAGCAGCAGATTGCCATCACTCTGAAGCGATTTTGCTACCAACTTATAGAAAATCATGACGATTTTGAGAATACCGTGATCCTGGGGCTTCAGCCACGTGGCACTTTACTTTTAGACAAAATCGTAGCGCTTTTAAAAGAGATATCAGGGATTGAAGTCCCCTCAGGATATTTGGATGCCACTTTTCATCGGGATGATTTTCGAAGAAGAGATTTCCCCCTCAAAGCCAATGAAACAAAAATTGACTTTCTGGTTGAAGGAAAAAAAGTAATCCTCATCGATGATGTACTCTACCAAGGGAGGTCTGTTCGGGCAGCGATGGATGCGATGATCGCATTTGGGCGACCACAGAAAGTCGAATTGATGGTATTGGTAGACCGAAGACTGACACGGGATTATCCTATTATGCCTGACTACTTTGGTGTAAAAGTAAATACGCTGGACAGTCAATACGTCGTGGTGGAATGGAAAGAGCAGGGTCACCCGGCAGATGCAATTTGGATCACAGAGAAAGTTAAAAATTAACCATGTCGCAACTTAGCACCAAACACCTGCTTGGAATCAAAGACATCACCGAGGCCGATATTCGCCTGATTCTCGAGACAGCAGCCAATTTTAAGGAAGTGATCAATCGGCCGATCAAGAAAGTTCCTTCCCTTCGCGACATTACCATTGCCAATATTTTTTTTGAAAACTCCACCCGCACCCGACTCTCCTTTGAACTTGCCGAAAAGCGCCTCAGTGCCGATGTGGTCAACTTCTCCTCCTCAAACAGTTCAGTAAAAAAAGGGGAAACCCTGGTCGATACGGTCAATAATATCCTTGCGATGAAAGTGGACATGGTAGTCATGCGTCACGCGAGTCCGGGGGCGCCACATTTTTTGGCCAGAAATATCAAAGCAAACATCGTCAACGCCGGTGACGGTACACATGAGCATCCCACTCAGGCACTTTTGGATGCCTTTTCCATGCAGGAAAAACTTGGAGATCTTGCAGGAAAGAAAGTCGCCATCATCGGTGATATACTTCATTCCAGAGTTGCCCTTTCCAATATATTTTGTCTTCAAAAGTTGGGGGCTGAGGTGATGGTTTGCGGACCGATTACACTTTTACCAAAGTACATTGCCAGCTTGGGAGTGAAAGTGGAGTTGGATGTGAAAAAGGCACTGGAATGGTGCGATGTAGCCAATGTGCTCAGAATCCAGCTGGAGCGGCAGCAGATCAAATATTTCCCAAGCTTAAGAGAATACTCCCTTTATTACGGGATTAATAAAAAGATGCTTCAGGCGCTGAATAAGGAAATTGTAATTATGCACCCCGGGCCGATCAACCGTGGCGTGGAACTGAGTTCGGATGCGGCAGATTCCGAGCATTCCATCATTCTCAATCAGGTAGAAAATGGAGTGGCCGTACGAATGGCTGTTCTCTATCTTTTGGCTGGAATCAAGGGGTAGATCATAAGTGGTTACAAATAAAAAAATGGCGGTAAAATCATCTTTACCACCATTTTTTTTGATCTCAAATTTTAAATCCCGAATCTCAAACTTTTATTTCCCCCACTTTCCTCCTCCGACAAAAAAGCCGAGGGTAAATCCAAAGTATTCGTTGACAGCTTCTCCGATCACTTGACCGCTCACATTTTGAAGATCACTGGTAGGTACAAAATTGTATTCAGCACCAATTCGGAATTTACCTAATTCTATACCTGCTCTTAGCATCGGTGCCCAGGCAAAGGAGGCTTCCAAATTACCAACATCACCATCTCCAAAGTCAGAATCATCTATTTTGACACTACTCAAGGCATAGTACCCAAATCCTCCACCGATATAAGGTGCGACACGACTGTTCCCATTATTGAAGTAGTAGTTTAGAGTACCTGCCATCGAGGCATTCGCTGAAACCTCTCCATTATAATCCTGAGGAATGGAATAGTAAGTCACATCTTTTGCCAAAGCAGCTACTCCCAATCTTAATCCAAAGGCGAGATTGTCACTTAATAAAATCTGAGGCTCCATGTTTACCAAAGCTCCGATCCCTCCTCCTTTAGGCATTGCCGCGCCAAAGTCCATCTGATAGCGAAAACCTCCTGCTCGCTGAGCATTCACTGCGTGAATTGAGAGCATAATCATGACTACTGCGAAAAGTTTTTTCATATTTTTTCGTTTTGAAATTTCAATTTTATAAAAAAGATTCAAATCAGCATAACAGGCAGGCTTAGCTATTGTTATTTCCTTTGAAACTTCATTGATGGATTAAATTCTGCATTGCTCCACCCATGTCTGGCACAACCGAGCTATTTTGCGGAATATCAACAAAATTATTTAAGATGCTCACTGTTTCCAATTTGATCAAAAAATACGGCAAGCAAAATGCAGTCGATGACATTTCCTTTCACCTTGATGGAGGGGAGGTGGTCGGCCTTCTTGGTCCGAACGGGGCAGGAAAAAGTACGACCATAAAATGTATTGTGGGATTGCTTCGCAAAACGTCCGGGGAAATCACTATTGGAGGGCATGATCATTTGAGTGTCGAGGCCAAGCGCTTTTTTAGCTACATCCCTGAGACACCTTATGTCTACGATTTACTGACGGTGAAAGAGCACATGCAGTTTATTGCCCAAGCCTACGGAGTGAAAGACTGGCAGGGTAAGGCAGGAGAACTGATGGAAATGTTTGAATTGGATGATAAGGCCAATAAATTAGGTCGCGATCTTTCTAAGGGCATGCGCCAAAAAGTATCGATTTGTTGTGCACTGTTGCCTGATCCGCAATTACTGTTTTTTGATGAGCCGATGATCGGTCTGGACCCTAAAGCGATTAAAAACACCAAAGAGGTTTTTAAAAATCTGAAAGAAGCCGGAAAAACTATTTTGGTGAGCACGCACTTGATCGACAGTGTGGAGACGATCGCCGATCGGATTATGATCCTGAAAGACGGTAGCATCATCGGAAATGACACCATCGCCAATCTCAAGCAGCAAGCTGCGCAAAGTGAAATTTCATCCTTGGAGGATCTGTTTTTAGAAATGACCAAAGATGCATGAAATAAAGATTTTGCTGAGAAAGGATCTGTATATCCTTGTCAACAATCTAAAACTGATTTTGCGAAACCCTTTCCGGTTATTACCCTATGCCGGATTCCTAGCCTATTTTGTTTTTATCTACAGCCAAAGATCAAAGGAAAGAAGGTCGGAGGACTTGGGTGATATTCAAAATTTGGATCTCAACGGGATGCCACAAGCCGATTTTGGTGTTCAAAATGTAATCGGTGGAATTACCATTCTGGCTTTGGGTTTTTTGGTGTTTCAGCTTTTTCGAGCGACCAAAAATAATGTCAGCTTTTTCAAAATGGCAGATGTGAATTTGCTGTTCACCGCACCTGTTAAACCCGAAAACCTGCTTTTGTACTATATGGCGAGGTCGATTTTGCCTTCCTTAGGCGGGGCTTTGCTGTTTATTGTATACGGTGCCAGTCAGATGGCGAGCCAATTCGAATTGAACCTGGGAAATGCGATCTTTCTTGTTTTGGGATTTGCGCTATTCTTTTTCATGATTTTCCCTATCCGGTTTTTGATTTACACCCTTCATACCAAATATGGCGTGATGGAATATATCCGAGGCGGAATCATTGGTTTGGGATTGGCCCTTACCTTGATGATCCTGATTCCCGGCCTGATGGCGGAGAAATTCTGGCAGGGCATGTTTTCATGGATTGCTTCTCCATGGTTTAGTTTATTTCCACTGGTAGGTTGGAGCAGGGGAATTATGAGTTATGTATCTCATGGGAATGTTCTACTTTCCGTTTCCTTCATTGGATTGTATGGTTTGACCTATTTTACCGTGGTCAAGTTAGTGATTCGATATGCAGGATATTACTATGAGGATGTGCTGGAGGCGACCAAAACCAACGAAGACAAGCTGGACAAAGTCCGGGGTAAGCAGGAAGTGGATGAGGGAACGTACAGCCTAAATGCAAAAAAACAGTTGGCTTTGCCGGATTTTGGGGCTGGAGCCAAGGCGTTTTACTGGAGAAATTATGTGCACAGTAGCAGGCAAGACTTTCATCCTTTGTTTGGAATTTATTCATTGAGTTTGGCAGGAATCGGGATTGTATTTGCCGGCTTATCCAATTTTGACTGGTTTTCACACAAAGTGCTTTATTTCTACCTGCTTTTCATTCTCTTTTTCTACTTCATGGCAGGCATAGGCAGAGCCAATTTCGGGGATCTGAAAAAGCCGTTTTTTATTTTGGTGCCTGCCAGTTGGTCAGCCAAGTTTTGGAATATGATCAAGTTGGATATCGTACAGATTCTACTCTTTGCAGGCGTTTTAATCATTCCTTCCGTTTTATTGGCACATGTTAGTTTAGGCTTGATTCCTTTATTTTTGGTGGGGATAGTTGTGTTCTACCTCATTGGTTTTGCGATCAATCTTATTCCACAGATTGCGCTGGATGAGGGTTGGGATCGCAAGCTTATCAAACCCTTTATGATTGGTGGGATTTTCCTGTTTGGGGTGATTCCGGCCGTGATACTGAGTGTGTTGGTTTTTATCATCACCAAGCAGTTTGTGTGGATGTTACTTACCTGTGTGATTGGAATGTCATTTGTCGCGGCGATATTGCTTCATGTCACTTTGGATGTATTGAAGCGTTTGGAGTTTAAGGAAATGTGAAAAAAGTGTTCAGTGAGCAGTCTCAGTAGGCAGTTTTTCGATAAATCAAGCGCTTAGGAGCAAAAAATTAGGCCCAAAGTTTAATGTTAAATCAGTATTTAGCCATAGTCTTCGGAGTCAATAAGAATGGTTTTTTCACAAAATATTATTTGGTTAAAAAATCTTCAATTGGCTGAGTGCAGAAAAATTCCTGTAATTTTGGCTCATCCAAATGTAACAGCACTATGATCTATAACTCCATTATCGATACGATCGGAAATACCCCGATGGTCCGCCTAAATAAACTTGCCAAAGACATCAAAGGCGAAGTCTTGGTCAAAGTGGAATACTTCAATCCGGGCAATTCTATGAAGGACCGAATGGCGATCAAAATGGTGGAGGATGCCGAAAAAGCAGGGATTTTGAAGCGAGGTGGAACCTTGATCGAAGGCACAAGTGGAAATACCGGAATGGGACTTGCTTTGGCTGCAATTGCCAAAGGGTACAAGTGCATTTTTACCATGGCGGATAAGCAGTCAAAGGAAAAAATCGACATTTTGAGAGCAGTGGGAGCGGAAGTGGTAGTTTGCCCAACAAACGTCTCCCCCGATGATCCAAGATCCTATTATTCTGTAGCCAGAAAATTGAATGCGGATATCCCCAATTCTTTTTACCCCAATCAATACGATAATCTCTCCAACACAGCGGCTCATTATGAGACTACCGGGCCGGAAATCTGGAATGACACGGATGGCAAAATCACGCATTATGCAGCCGGTGTAGGTACCGGTGGATCGATGTGTGGCACAGCCAAATTCCTGAAAGAGCAAAATCCAAACGTCGTTACAGTAGGAATCGACACCTATGGCTCTGTTTTCAAGAAATATAAGGAAACCGGAATTTTTGACGAGAAGGAAGTGTACCCTTACCTGACCGAAGGAATCGGAGAGGATATCTTGCCAAAAAATGTGGATTTCAGCTTGATTGATCACTTTATCAAAGTGACGGACAAAGACGCAGCGGTGATGACTCGTCGCTTAGCACGTGAAGAAGGACTTTTTGTAGGCTGGTCTTGTGGATCAGCAGTGCACGGCGCATTGGAGTGGGCTAAAGAAAATCTGAAAGAAGGCGATCAAATGGTGATTATTTTACCGGATCACGGAACGCGATACCTGGGCAAAGTTTACAATGACGAGTGGATGCGGAACCATGGTTTTCTGGAGGATAAGACCTATTCCACTGCCCGCGATATTATCTCTCAGCGAAATGGAAGTTATGCTATCCTTGCTGTGAAAAAGACCGATTCAGTCAAAGAAGCAATTGCTTTGATGAATGGAAAAAGTATCTCTCAAATCCCTGTGATGGAAAATGGAGAAGTCGTAGGAAGCTTGACAGACAATAAGTTGCTGTCTAAAATCATCGATAATCCGGGTTTGAAAGATGGGAAAGTGGCAGATGTGATGGAGGGCTCAATGAAGTTTGTCGCATTGGATTCTACACTTGATGTGCTTTCTTCCATGGTGGAAAAAGAAAAAGCGGTCCTGGTACGAGATACCTTGGATAATATCCATATCATCACCAAGCATGATATCTTGGAGGCGTTTACGAAGTAATTCAACAGCATGACCGAAGGACAGATCGAGAAACTTTTTCAGCAGTATCCTGAATTCAATATCCAAGAGAGTATTAGAAAGGGCTGGGAATTTTTTAAAACTCAGCCCTTGAATTCTGTTGCTTTCTCGTTGTTGATATTCACTATTCAGGGATTATCCACTTTCTATCTGGATAATTACAGCCTTCTCATTAGTATCTTAATTTCACCTTCACTTACTGCGGGCTACTTTTTGGTTGCCAATCGGATCAGCCGAGGGGTGGAAGTGGAGTTTTCCAGTTATTTTGAAGGGTTCTCCTATTGGGGGATTGTAATTGTTACTTCATTGATTTCAGGAATTTTGATCTTTTTTGGGATTTTGGCATTGGTGCTACCCGGTATTTATCTGGCAGTAGCCTTTATGTTTGGGATTCCCTTTGCTTTGTTTTCAGGAAGGGATTTTTGGTTTTCGCTTGAGCTGAGCCGAAGGCTGATTACAATGAATTGGTGGAAATTTTTCGGATTTGTGCTTGTACTGGTAGGTATCAATATTGTGGGAATTATCGTTTTTTTCGTTGGGCTATTGATTACGATACCGGTAAGTTATTATGCGATTTATGCTGTTTTTGAGGAGCTTACGGCGGATGCTTTAGCAGAACCGAAAGGAATTCCTGAGGTTGAGTAAAGTGGTTTTGACAAGTATTGGCAGTTTTTTGATTCTCTTATGTCAAGAGCAGGAGATTTGACTTGTTTAAAAAGGAACTCATTGTAAAAAAAGCACATTCCCATTTTTCGGTGAGCAAAACTTGATTTTTGAATATGGAAAAACTGGAGTAGCTAGTTTATTTGATTCAGCTAATTCAAAAAAAATCCCCCACCAAAGCTGGTAAGGGATTGATTTACTAAAATTAGCCGTCAAATCAATTCTATGGAAATGACCGCATGAATCGGTACAAAGAGCCCAGATTTCAGGATGACATGTCTGTCTGTGACTGCTATTACCGAGCATTCAACTTCAAAGATTTCATCATGATCATCTTTGAAAGTGATTTTTGATGTCTGATGATCCAGATAATGAAGTAGGATTGCCCTTTTCAACAAGAATTCCCTTTCGGTTTTTGAGTTTTTATCAAGCAACACATCATTTATGGCAAAGTTTGAAACATTAAAACTTGCCATATCATTTACAGATATAGTTTTCATAATTGAGTTTTTTAAAATGGATTTTTTAAACTGCCTTTTTGAACAGGCTTGAGTTGGGAAATCCTAAATCCTCAGATTATGATATAGTACTGAAAGGTCTTTGAAAGATGATTTGTGTGAAAAAAATAAAGCCAATCTCGCCCAACGATTGATTTGAGGGCAAAAGCAATCAGAAAGACTATGGATAAAATATCCTGATAATTTTCTATCCTGATCGTGAAATTCCTCAGAGGCTATTTGACGCTGAGTGAGACCAAAATCATTAAAATCATGTTTTGATTCGAGTACTTCAGCTTTTAGGGGAATTGTAGAAGGAGACGCCTCAGCTTTTTGATTGCCGAAGTATGCCAGAAAGAATAAGCAAAAGACGAGGGTAATTCCTTTACCGAAAAATACTGCTTTCAAAATCTTCTTTTTTTTTCAAATGTAACGAAATAATGAGCATTAAAAATTCATTTTACCGAGCTTAAATTTCTGTATTTACTTCAATCTGCCAAATTAACTCTCTGCCTTCCTCCTTATCTTTGGGTCAAGGGATTAAATTAGTCGAAATACTGAGAACCTATTTTCCGTCCTTTTGCGATTAGATGGCAGTTGGATCAGTGGTTTTTTGGCCACAACTTTTGATTCAGTACTTTTTCTTTCAGCTTATTCATGAGCCAAAATCATGGCTTCCAGGCGGTTCCGGCATTTTAATGAAAACTCATTGACTGCTGTTTGGGAAGTAAGCGGGGGTTGGATGGGTGCTGAAAAATAGACACTGACTTTACCCGGACTGAGCAAAAGTGAGCCCCGCTTCATGATTCGATTCGCTCCGATTACTGCCATGGGCAAGATTGGAATACCTGTTTCGATAGACAGCCGAAATGCTCCTTTTTGAAATGGGAGAAATGTTTCATCTGTATCATTTCTGGTACCTTCGGGGGCAACGACTATAGAACTTCCTTGATTGAGGAATTTGACGAGCTTTTCCAGGCTGATCCTTCTGGATTCGGAGTCGCTCCGATCTACCCACACAGCCAACTTTCCGATGACTTGACCGAAAACGGGGATTTTGGATAGTTCTTTTTTTCCAATGGCTCTCACTTCCTGGGGAATCACCATAGGAATAACAGGAGCATCGACAAAAGACCGATGATTGAAAATATAGATATAGGGTTTACTTCTGTCGATATGTTCCAGACCATGTATCTCGTATCGAACCCCTGAGAGAAAAGACCAAGTCCCTGCCCAAAGGCGGATGAAAAAGAAGGAGATTTTGTCTCCCTTTTGGCTTATCAATAGCGGAATCAGAACGAAAAGACCTAAAACCAGCATTAATATCACAAAAAGGATCGCTGAATAGGCTGTATAAATCCACTGGAAGAATTTGATCATCCGGAATATTCGTTAAATTTGAGTTCGAAAATTATCCTTTAACTCTTTGCTTGCAAAGCCTCGGAGCAATCCGGGGCTTTTATTTTTGTTTAAATATTGGGAATTTTCATACAGAAAAACGCAGATTGGCTCCTAGATAATCGCTGATTTTTAAATGCTCATTCGAAACTTTTCTTTAAAAACTTCTCTAAACGGAGTTGAAATTACCTTCAAATCATGCTGAATTTTCCATCATCTTGGCTGGAAATAGAAGAAAATCAGTACTTTTGCAATCCGTTCGGGTGAGCGGGGCGGTTTGTAAGTTCAAAGCGCTGATTTCTAACCACAAAACTTCAGTCAGACGACTCTAAGACTGAGGCTAATCAGAGTCAAATTTCACTATGTCTAGTACAAAAGAATTTAATTGGGAAGCCTTCGATACCAAAGGTTTCGGAGAAGGTTACACCAAAGAGCAAAGAGCTCAGATGGAAGCTATGTACACCGGTACTTTGAGCGAAATCACTGAAAAAGAAGTGATCAAAGGTGTCGTAGTAGGAGTAAATGACAAAGATGTAATCATCAACATCGGTTTCAAATCTGACGGACTGGTTCCGCTTTCTGAATTCCGTGACGTAGCCGGCATCAAGCCAGGTGACGAAGTTGAAGTATTCATCGAGGAGCAGGAAAACGCTTTGGGTCAGTTGATCCTTTCCCGTAAGAAAGCAAAGATTGTTCGTGCTTGGCAGGACATCGAAGGTGCGTTGGAAAATGACAGCGTAATCGAAGGTCTTGTAAAGAGAAGAACCAAAGGTGGTTTGATCGTAGATATCTACGGTGTAGAAGCATTCTTGCCGGGTTCTCAGATCGATGTGAAGCCTATCAGAGATTTCGATATCTATGTAGGTAAGAAAATGGAAGTAAAAGTGGTGAAGATCAACCACGCAAATGATAACGTAGTAGTTTCTCATAAGATCCTCATCGAGAAGGATTTGGAGAAGCAAAAAGCGGAAATACTCAACAACCTGGAAAAAGGTCAGGTATTGGAAGGTGTGATCAAGAACATGACCAACTTCGGTGTATTCATCGATTTGGGTGGTGTAGATGGTCTACTTCACATTACAGATATTTCTTGGGGTCGTATCAACCACCCAGAAGAAGTATTGCAGCTTGATCAGAAGGTTCAGATTGTTGTTCTTGACTTTGATGACGACAAGAGAAGAATTTCTTTGGGTATGAAGCAGTTGACTTCTCATCCTTGGGATTCGTTGGCATCCAGCCTTGAAATCGGTTCAAGAGTACAAGGTAAGATTGTAAACGTAGCGGACTACGGTGCATTCCTTGAGCTTGCTCCTGGTGTTGAAGGTTTGATTCACGTTTCGGAAATGAGCTGGTCTCAGCACTTGAGAAACCCAGCTGACTTCGTGAAAGTAGGAGACGAAATCGAAGCAGTAGTTTTGACTTTGGACAAGGACGACAGAAAGATGTCTTTGGGTATCAAACAACTTACCGAAGATCCATGGACTAAGCAGGACATGAGTACTAAGTATGCGGTGGGTTCCAAGCACAAAGGTGTCGTAAGAAACTTAACCAACTTTGGTCTTTTCCTTGAATTGGAAGAGGGAATCGACGGTTTGGTTCACGTATCTGACCTTTCTTGGACTAAGAAAATCAAGCATCCATCTGAATTTGTAAAAGTTGGTGATGAGCTTGACGTAGCAGTTCTTGAGCTTGACGTTGACAACAGAAGATTGGCGCTTGGTCATAAGCAGTTGGAAGAAAACCCTTGGGATACCTTCGAAACTGTATTCCCTGTAGGTTCAGTGCATAAGTGTACTGTCAACTCCAAGAATGACAAAGGAGCTGTTCTTGAGCTCCCATACGGATTGGAAGGATTTGCTACTGTGAAGAACTTGGAGAAAGAAGACGGTTCTCAGGTTGAGATCGGCGAATCTTTGGATTTCAAAGTGACTGAATTCTCTAAAGACGACAAGCGAATTGTGCTTTCTCACACTGCTACTTTCAAGGAAGAAGCTAAAGCTCCTAAGAAAGCTGCTGCACCTACCGGAAAGAAGAAAGAAGAATCAGTAGAGATGCCTGCTCAGGCTGAGAAATCAACTTTGGGTGATATCGGCGCGCTGGCTGAATTGAAAGAGAAAATGGAAGGAAAGAAGTAAGACTTAAGACGTTAGACTTAATACTTTAGAATTGAAAACGCCGGCTGAAAAGTCGGCGTTTTTTTTTTGAATATTTTTTACAAAAAAATAAATCCTCAAGGAAGTATGGGATTCAGTTAGAGGTGAAAAACAAATTTTCAAATAAGCTTAAAAAGGCACTCGAGGCGCCACAGGTGCTCAGGATCCGGAGTTGAGAGAGAAACTGTTTGCCGACAAATTCTCAATTGTGCAGGATATTTTACAATGCCAATAAAAAATAAAAGCATCCGTTTGGACGGATGCTTTTGAAATGAGGTCGAGAGCGGATTCGAACCGCTGTACGAGGTTTTGCAGACCTCTGCCTAGCCACTCGGCCACTCGACCATTAGTTTTCGGATGGCAAATGTAAGATTATTATTTACTTCATCAAACAATGATTTTTCAAATATTGGTTCATACAAATATTTGTTTTTTAGGGAAACCAAGGGATTTATACATTTTCAATGGGGTAAAACCTGATTATCAAGGCAGTACGTTTTTTGATCGAAAATTCCATTATTTATATCAATTCTAAATAATATTAAGCCTAAGAATGAAATTATAATCAATTGAAAGTCAATTAAATAAATATTAAAAAATAGCTATTTGAATCATTTTAAGGTATCCGAATTCTTGTTTGAATAATTAGCGTCGGGTAGTACCTTTGCAGGGGTTAAAGAGAACCTTAAAACTATTTAATTAGCTAGTATATGTTATCTAAACGCTCGTTAGTAGGAATTCGATTGAGTTTCCAGACACTGGCAGTGCTGTTTTTCATGCTGATCGGAGCCTCGGCTTATGCGGCGGATCCTGCCGTAATAGACAGTGATGAAGCCATTGCGGTAGGCAAGACTGTGTTCAACGCTAACTGTAAGACTTGTCATAAGTTGGATCAAAAATACATTGGTCCGGCATTGAGAGGCGCAACAGACAGAAATAGTGCTGAATGGGTTAAGAGATGGATTAAGAACTCAGGAGAGGTTATTGCTTCCGGTGATTCTTACGCGGTAGCCTTGTACAAAGAGTATAACAACTCCATAATGCCTGCATACACTTTCTTGAGTGATGCTGAGTTAGATGGCTTGTTATCCTACATTGAGTACGGGGACAAGGTTGATCCTGCAGCTGCAGCAGCGGCCGTTGCCGGAGGAGCAGATGGCTCGACCGGTGCTGGAGGAGGAATTCCAAGTGAATACTTGACTGTGATTTTGGGAGTATTGGTTTTGGTACTGATTCTTATTTTGGTGGTTCTGGGATTGATTATTTCAGTATTGACAAAATATATCAATAAGCAAGATCTTCCTGAGGATGAAAAAGAGTTCGTGTCCCAGAAATTTGAATTCGCTAAAGTTTTTAAAAGTGACGGATTCATAATTGTAGTTACAGCGCTGGTAATTGCCTTGGTGGCTAAAACAGCGATCGATGGCCTATATTCAGTAGGTGTACAGCAAGGCTATGCACCGGCCCAGCCGATTGCATTCTCGCATGCGCTACATGCCGGTCAATATGAAGTTGCCTGTCAATATTGCCATACCGGTGTAGAAATCGGAAAATCGGCAAACATTCCTTCAGCAAACATCTGTATGAACTGCCATACTCATATCCAAAATGTAGGTGGTAAAGAAGGGATTTCCCCTGAAATCGCAAAAATCTACGCAGCAGTAGACAATAACCAACCAATCGAATGGGTTCGGGTGCACAATCTTCCGGACTTGGCTTACTTCAATCACGCGCAGCACGTAGCAGTGGGTGGTATCGAATGCCAAACATGTCATGGTCCTATTCAGGAAATGGAAGTGGTTGGTCAGCATAGCTCTTTGACTATGGGCTGGTGTATCGATTGCCACAGACAGACTGAAGTTGCAACTCAAGGTAATGCCTACTATGATAAGTTAGTTCAACTTCACTCTGATTCTAAAGATGCTTTGAAAGTCAAAGACATCGGTGGCCTAGAGTGTGCCAAGTGCCACTATTAATTCCTTATCCTATTTGCTAATTCATTCCTAGAAATAAAAATGAAGGAAAACAAAAAAACCTACTGGAAAGGGCTCGAGCAACTCAGCAACGATCCGGAGTTTGTAAAGCATGCCGACAAGGAGTTTGCAGAACTCCCAACCATACTAAATGAGGACGGCAGTGCCTCCCGAAGAGATTTTCTCAAAGTAATGGGTTTCAGTTTAGCTGCAGCTTCTTTGGCTGCATGCGAGGCTCCAATCAGAAAGGCAATCCCTTATGTAAATAAGCCGATTGATATCAACCCTTCCATTCCTAATTATTACGCATCAACATTCGCTTCAGGCGGTGACTATGCTGCTGTAGTGGTGAAAACAAGAGAAGGCCGTCCGATCAAAATTGACGGAAATGAGCTTTCTCCAATTAATAAAGGAAAAGTCAATGCCATCGTCGAAGCTTCTGTGCTTTCGCTATACGATAAGCAAAGACTCGCCAATCCTATGATCGGTGGAGCTGTGGCTGAGTGGGCTGCACTTGATACAGAGGTCAAAAGCAAGTTAGCTTCTGCCGGAACTGTCAAGATTGTAGCAAACACCATCCTTTCTCCATCCACGGAAAAAGCGCTTCAGGAATTCGGTGCAGCCTTTGGTGGAGCCGAATTGATCATGTATGATCCGATTTCAAACTTTGGCATTTCAAAAGCTGCAGAAACATTCTATGGCGCTGCTGTTATCCCTTCTTACCATTTCGACAAAGCAAAGACAATTGTCTCCTTTGGCGCGGATTTCTTGGGAACTTGGATTTCGCCGATTGAATTTGCCGGAGCTTACGCAAAAACAAGAAAAATCAGCAAAGAGAAGCCTGAAATGTCCAGGCATTATCAGTTTGAGTCCAATTTGTCCATGACAGGTGCCAATGCTGATTACAGAACTCCAATCAAAGCTTCACAAAGCGGGTTGGCTGTATTGGCATTATATAACGCTATCGCAAGCAAGTCAGGTGCGGCTACCGTTTCTGCTCCCAAAGTAGAAATTGCAAATCTTGACAAAGCTGCTGCTGATCTTTTAGCTTCAAATGGAGCTTCACTTGTCGTTTCTGGATCAAACGATCCAAATGTTCAAATAGTAATCAACGCAATCAATGAATTGCTTGGAAATAACGGTGCAACGGTAGATTTCGCAAATCCTGTTTTCTTCAGAAGAGGAAATGACGAGCGGATGAATCAATTCGTTGGCGAATTAAAAGGCGGACAAGTTGGTGGAGTAATTTTCTACAACTGTAATCCGGTGTATGACCATGCCCGTGGAGCGGAAATCGCTGAAGGTATTGCCAAAGCAAAAGTGAGTATCTCCACAAATGGAACGCTTGATGAGACTTCATCACTTGTTCAAATTGTTGCTCCTGATCATCACTTCTTGGAATCTTGGAATGATTTTCAGCCAAAGCAAGGTCAATTCTCAGTGTCCCAACCAACCATTTCCCCACTTTTTAATACCAGACAAGCTCAGGAATCCTTCTTGATTTGGGCAGGTTCTACGACCAATTACTACGATTACCTTCAGGCAAACTGGAACGCTACTTTGTTTCCTCTTGCGGGTAAGGGTGCGTCTTTCCAGGAATTTTGGGATCAGGCTCTGTTCAACGGAGTTGTATCTGTAGAAACTACTCCAAAAAGTGTATCCGCAATTGGAGATGCCTCTGCGGCAGCCTCAGCTGTTGCACAGACATACAAAGCAGATAATTCCGGTGCCGAATTAGTTATCTATTCTAAAGTAGGTTTAGGAAGCGGTGCTTTTGCCAATAATCCTTGGCTTCAGGAAATGCCTGATCCAATCACAAAGGCAACATGGGATAATTACTTGACTGTATCTCAGAAATGGGCAACGGACAAAGGTGTAACCATGTATGAAGAAAATACTCAAAAAGCTTCCATCACTGTCAACGGAAAATCCCTAATCGTTCCGATTTTGGTTCAGCCGGGTCAGGCAAATGGTACTTTTGGTTTGGCAATAGGCTACGGAAGAACCAAAGCGGGCCGGGTTGCTGATGGAGTCGGGGTTAATGCTTACGATTTGCTGGATGCTTCTAAAGGCTTTGTAAATTTTGACATTACCACTGGCGTTGAGGTAGCTGTAACCGGAGATTCTTATAAAATTGCCCGTACACAGACTCACCAAACTTTCATGGGACGTGAAAACGTCATTCAGGAATCAGTTCTGTCTGCTTATCAGGCAGATGCTTCGGCCGGTCGATATAGACCGAAGATTTATAAGGATGGAGAATTTGTAAAGCCATCTAAATTATCCCTTTGGAAGGGCCATCAATATAGCCAGCACCATTGGGGGCTTGCCATCGACATGAACTCCTGTATTGGTTGCGGTGCATGTACTGTGGCTTGCCAGGTTGAAAACAACGTAGCGGTAGTAGGAAAGCAGGAAGTTCTCAACAGAAGAGAAATGGCTTGGATCCGAATTGACCGTTATTATTCATCTGATGCTTCTGCTGAAGATTTGAAAGGGATGGAAATCGCCGCTGAAAATCCTGAGGTGACTTTCCAGCCGATGATGTGCCAGCAGTGTAACAACGCACCTTGCGAGACGGTCTGTCCTGTAGCGGCTACTACTCACTCTTCTGAAGGTCTGAATCAAATGACTTACAACAGATGTATCGGTACAAGATATTGTGCCAACAACTGTCCGTATAAAGTGCGTCGATTCAACTGGTTCAAATATCATGACAACAAAGACTTCGCAGGAGTGAACATTGCTCAGAACGATGATTTGGGTAAAATGGTATTGAATCCTGATGTCACTGTCCGAGTACGTGGTGTAATGGAAAAATGCTCCATGTGCGTGCAGCGAATTCAGGCCGGTAAACTTACTGCAAAGCGCGAGAAGCGAACCATTCAGGATGGAGAAATCAACATGGCCTGTGCTGTAGCATGCCCTACTGATGCATTGGTGTTCGGAGATATGAATGATCCAAGCAGCAAAGTTTCCAAGCTTTTAAAGATTGAAGAGAATACTTCAGCCTTGAAGGAAGTGGGTGAAGAGCGAGCTTACCATGTGTTGGAAGAGATCAACGTTAGCCCTAACGTTTGGTATTTTACCAAGATCAGAAATAAAGAGAAAAACGAAGCGTAATCATAATTTTATAAACTATGCAGGTTACTTCATCCGTACGCCAACCGTTAGTTACCGGAGGTAAAACCTACCATGATGTGACACATGATGTGTCACGCCAGGTAGAGGGAAAGCCTTCCATGCTTTGGTTTTTGGCTTTCCTTACAGCAGCCGGAGTTTTGGCACTTGGATCAATTGCCCTCATTGCCACGCTCTGGGAAGGGATTGGAATGTGGGGTCTTAATAAAACTGTAGGCTGGGCTTGGGATATCACCAATTTCGTGTGGTGGGTCGGTATTGGTCACGCCGGTACTTTGATTTCAGCGGTATTGTTGCTTTTCAGACAAAAATGGAGAACATCCATCAACCGCGCGGCGGAAGCGATGACGATTTTCGCCGTAATCTGTGCCGCGATGTTCCCAGTGATACACATGGGCCGTCCTTGGTTAGGCGCCTATTGGGCACTCCCGCTTCCAAACACTTTCGGTTCACTTTGGGTAAACTTTAATTCACCACTCCTGTGGGACGTGTTTGCGATTTCTACTTACTTCTCGGTATCTCTTGTTTTCTGGTATATCGGTTTGATTCCTGATTTTGCTACCATTCGAGATAGAGCTACCGGACTTAGAAAAACCATTTATGGGGCACTTTCATTTGGTTGGGATGGCGCTGCGAAGACTTGGATGCGTTATGAATCTGTTTCATTAATTCTAGCAGGATTGGCCACACCACTTGTACTTTCTGTACACACGATTGTATCCTTTGACTTTGCCACTTCGGTGATTCCAGGCTGGCACACCACGATCTTCCCTCCATACTTTGTTGCCGGAGCTATTTTCTCAGGTTTTGCAATGGTATTGACGTTGATGATTGTCACGAGAAAGGTTTTCAAGTTGGAAGATTACATCACAATTGGACACATTGAATTGATGAATATCGTGATCATCATCACCGGATCCATTGTAGGTATCGCATATATCACTGAATTCTTCATCGCTTGGTATTCCGGCGTAGAGGCCGAACAATATGCGTTCATCAACCGTGCTACCGGACCTTACTGGTGGGCTTATTGGTCAATGATGACTTGTAATGTGATTTCCCCTCAGCTTTTCTGGATCAAAAAAATCAGAACATCCATTGTAGCCACGTTCATTCTGTCGATCGTAGTTAATATCGGAATGTGGTTTGAGCGATTCGTGATTATTGTAACCTCCCTTCATCGAGATTACCTTCCTTCTTCATGGGCGATGTTTTACCCAACATGGGCTGATGTGGGAGTTTACCTCTTTACATTTGGCTTGTTTTTTACCTTGTTCTTCCTTTTTGCGAAGTTCTTCCCGGTAATCAACATGGCGGAAGTAAAGGCTGTATTGAAATCTTCATCTGAAAAAGTGGAAAAATAATCATGGAAAGAGACACACATTTTATTTTGGGAGTGTACGAGGATGAGGACGTATTGCTCCATGCAGTAGAAAAAGTCAGAAGTAATGGAGTTAAAATCCATGAAGTATATACTCCATACCCAATTCATGGGCTTGAGGATGTACTTGGCTACAAAAGAAGCCGCCTTCCAATAGCCGCCTTCCTTTTTGGAATGTTAGGGACCACATTGGCGATGACGATGCAATTCTACATGATGAGCTTCGATTGGCCGATGATTATTGGAGGTAAAGATTACGCTGCATTCCCTGATTTTATTCCCGTCGGATTTGAGATGACAGTTCTTTTGGCTGCTTTCGGTATGGTGGGAGTCTTTATGATCAGTTCTAATTTGAAGCCCTGGGCTCAGCCTAGAATATTTGATATTAGATCTACTGATGATAAGCACATTATGGCTATCGATATTGCCAATAACAGTGCAATGGATTTGGAAAGGATTAAAGAAATCTTGAAATCATCCGGCGCTACTGAGATTAATAATAAAAGTTTTGAATAGAAAATCCGGATATATGAAAATTGCAAATGCATTAATTTTCGGAGGTTCTGCACTGGTTATTTCACTATTGGGCGGATGTAAAGCCGGTGGTGAAAACCCGGGGCTTGAATATGCACCTCAGATGTATCATTCCATTGCTTACGAACCTTTGTCTCAGATTAAAGATGAGTCTCAAGGTGGCTGGCTATCTACTCGTGAAGACGGTAAGGGGGAATATTATAATTCCAATGAAAATAACCCGCACGGAATGAACATGCGTGAACCAGTGGCTAACACGGTTCCAAGAAACAAACAAGGGTATCTTCCTTATCGATTGAAGGCTTTTGAATTGGAGCAAGCAGCTTTGATTAAAAATCCGGTTAAATCTTCTGATCCAATCTTGAAAGATGGAGAAGCGCTTTACCTCCAGTATTGCAATGCTTGTCATGGCAAAGGTGGAGAGGGTGACGGAAAAGCAGGAGAAGTAATTGGTGGAGTTGCCAATCTAAAAGGCGGTGCTTACGTCAATCTCCCAGAAGGCCATATTTTCCATGTGATCACAAAAGGAAAAGGAAGAATGGGCGCTCACGGTTCTCAGATTCCTGAAGAAAGCAGATGGAAAATCGTTCACTATGTTAAACAAGTTATCCAAGGTCAAGCTACAGCAGCCGCTCCTGCAGCGGAAGTAGATTCTACCACGGTGGCACAAGTAACCCCAGCTAACTAATCATGGCTCATCACGGCGAACAACATTATAATTTGGAGCAGCGATTTGATTTCACTGCAGCTACGAAGAAGTCCATCATGACCGTTTTGGTCATTGGTGCAGTCATCTTGGGCCTTGGTATTGTCCTAGCTATGACCGGTGGAGGTCATGATGAGGCAGGCGAAGCCGGAGGACATGCGTTTCACTGGTACGAACGTTTGTATGCCAACCTTTGGATTAACAATGTGTATTTTACCGGTATTGCAATAGTAGGAGTATTCTTCTTTGCCATTCAATATGCTGCCCAGGCAGGTTGGTCCACACCGCTTTTGAGAGTAATGCTATCCTTTGGATATTGGCTCCCTTTTGCAGGTATATTAATGGTGGCTACTTTCTTCCTTGCAAATCATGACCTGTTTCACTGGACTCATTCCTATCTTTTCGATAAGAATGACCCGCAGTATGACAGCATCATCGATGGAAAGGGAGCATTCTTTTTCTGGCCGATGGCAAAAGGAACATTCCCAATCTTCTTTATTGTGAGAATGGTTCTTTTCTTTGGACTATGGGTATTTTTCTTTAAAAAGTTTCAACAGATAAGTGATCAAGAAGATCAATTGGGAGGTAATTCCTATTGGTTTAAGATGAGAAGCTGGTCAGCTTTCTTCTTAATTTTCTTTGCAGTTTCATCCTCTATCTCTGCATGGGATTGGGTAATGTCCATTGACACGCACTGGTTCTCGACTTTATTTGGATGGTATGTATTTGCTTCATGGTTCGTTGCAGGACTTTGTGCAATTACGCTGTTGACCATATTTCTTAAAGGAAAAGGTTATTTGGAAATGGTCAATCAAAATCATATCCATGACATGGGTAAGTTTATATTCGGTTTCTCAATCTTCTGGACTTACCTCTGGTTTTCTCAGTTTTTGTTGATCTATTATGCCAACATACCTGAAGAATCAGTTTACTTTATTGAGAGATTGACGAGTGACGTGTATGGACCGTTCATTTTCGTAAACATCGGTCTAAACTTCTTCCTTCCCTTCCTTGTTCTTATGACTAGAGATGCGAAAAGACATGGAGTGTTTCTTAAGTTGGTTTGTAGTATCCTTTTGGTTGGTCACTGGATAGATTTCTTCCTGATGGTTCAGCCGGGTACTTTGGGACATAATGGAGGTATCGGGCTAATGGAGGTTGGAATGTTCCTTGTCTATGGTTCAGGGGTGGCGTTGGTAGTGTTAGGAGGCCTGGCTAAGAAAAACCTGATTGCTAAAAATCATCCAATGCTTGAAGAAAGCTATCATCATCACATTTAATTAATTATCCGAAAAAACTAAAATATGTACGGATTTCTGATTGGAGTAGGGGTTTTATTGTTATTGTCCATAATCTGGATGGTTTACAGAATTCAGACCTTGGTTTCTGTTGTAAAGGGTTCTGATAAGAAGATTGCATCAGGAAGTAATAAAGTCAATGCGATTTTATTTGTATTATTTCTTGTGGGTACCACCATTTTGATGTTTTGGTACTCTATTAAGGAGTTTAAAAATTATCAACTTCCAGTAGCTTCAGAGCATGGAGTTGTTACCGATCAATTGTTTTGGATAACCATGGCAGTTACCGGAATTGTATTCCTGATCACACACGTTTTGCTCTTTGTCTTCCCATACAAATACCAGTACAAGGAAGATCGAAAAGCAACTTTCTACCCTGATAACAATAAGCTTGAAATCATTTGGACTATTGTACCCGGTGTGGTTTTAGCTGGTTTGGTCATTTCAGGTTGGATGGCTTGGTCAGATATCACTGCTCCTGCGCCTGAAAAAGCTCATGTAGTAGAAATTATGGGTTACCAGTTTGCTTGGGAGATAAGATATCCAGGTCAGGATAATGTATTGGGAGATTATGATTATCGATTGATCACTGCTTCAAACTCGCACGGAGTTGATTTCACAGACAAAAATTCAATTGATGATTTTCCTTCTTCTAAAGTTGTAATTCCTAAAGGTGAGCCTGTGCTTTTCAAAATTAGAGCACGTGATGTACTTCATTCCGTTTTTGCTCCTCACATGAGATTGAAAATGGATGCTGTACCGGGCATGCCAACTCGTTTTTGGTTTGTTCCTACAAAGACAACTGAAGAAATGAGGGCTGAATTAAATGATCCTGAATTTGAATATGAAATTGCCTGTACGGAAGTATGTGGTCGTGGACATTTCTCCATGAGAAAGGTGATAGAAGTGGTAGAGCCAGAGGCTTACCAAAAGTGGTTGGTAGAACAGAAAACTTTCATTCAGCAGAATCCTGCCTTGGCGGAGAATCTAAATGCTGAAACGAAAGAACTTGCGGAGATTCAAATTAGTAAAAGCAAAAAATAAAATTATAGGTTATGGCTACAGCAACTGTTGCACATCATGACGAGGCAGCTCACGAACACCACGAGCATCATGATAATTTTATAACAAAATATATTTTCACCCAAGATCATAAAATGATCGGTAAGCAGTTCCTGATTACCGGTATGTTTTGGGCGATCATCGGTGGATTTCTTTCGATTCTTTTCAGGTTACAGTTAGGTTTCCCTGAAATGAGTATGGAATTTCTTCGCCCTCTTTTGGGTGGTTGGATTGATGAATCAGGTGCATTGGATCCCAATTTTTACCTTGCTTTGGTTACCATGCATGGTACCATCATGGTATTCTTTGTATTGACTGCAGGTTTGAGTGGTACCTTTTCGAATTATCTGATTCCGCTTCAAATCGGTGCCCGTGACATGGCTTCCGGCTTCATGAATATGCTTTCCTACTGGTTCTTCTTCCTTTCCGGTGTGATCATGTTCATCTCCCTGTTTATCAAAACTGGTCCTGCCGGTGGAGGATGGGTGGTTTATCCGCCGCTTTCCGCTTTAGAACAAGCTATTCCCGGCTCAGGATTGGGTATGACTTTGTGGTTGATTGCAATGACATTTTTCATTGCATCCTCACTTCTTGGAGGAATCAACTACATTACTACAGTAATTAACCTGAGAACGAAAGGAATGTCTTTCTCAAGACTTCCGCTCACAATTTGGGCCTTCTTCCTAACGGCTGTCATTGGTCTTCTTTCTTTCCCTGTTTTGTTCGCTGCAGCTTTGTTGTTAGTGTTTGACAGAAGCTTTGGGACTTCCTTCTATTTGTCTGATATCTACATCGGTGGAGAAGCTTTACCAAATACTGGCGGTAGCCCAGTCCTTTACCAGCACTTATTCTGGTTTCTAGGTCACCCTGAAGTATATATTGTATTGCTTCCAGCTTTGGGTATTACCTCTGAGGTAATTGCCACCAATTCCAGAAAGCCAATCTTTGGATACAAAGCGATGATTATTTCCATGTTGGGAATTACGATTCTTTCATTCATTGTGTGGGCTCACCACATGTTTGTGTCTGGTATGAATCCTTTCTTGGGTTCGATCTTCATGTTCTTGACTTTGATCATTGCGGTACCTTCAGCTGTAAAAGTATTTAATTACCTGACCACACTCTGGAGAGGTAATCTGATCTTTACACCGGCAATGTTATTTTCCATCGGCTTGGTATCGTTCTTTATCTCCGGTGGATTGACAGGTATTTTCCTTGGCAACTCAGCGATTGATATTCAATTGCATGATACATACTTTGTGGTAGCTCACTTTCACTTAGTAATGGGATCTGCATCGTTCTTCGGTTTGATGGCTGGTGTATATCATTGGTTCCCTAAGATGTTTGGAAGAATGATGGATGCAAAGTTGGGATACATTCACTTCTGGCTGACATTCACTGGGGTGTATCTTGTCTTTTTCCCAATGCACTACATCGGTATAGCTGGTTTCCCTAGAAGATATTATTCTTGGACGAACTTCAACTTCGCAGACATGTACACTGATCTCAATATGTTTGTATCGGTTGCAGCAATTATCACGTTTGCAGCACAATTTATCTTCATATTCAATTTCTTCTACAGCATGTATAGAGGTAGAAAAGCTACTTTGAATCCTTGGAGATCTAACACATTGGAGTGGACAACTCCGCTTTATCCAGGACATGGTAACTGGCCAGGAGAAATTCCAACAGTATATCGTTGGCCTTATGATTACTCAAAGCCTGGTGCTGCTGAGGATTTTATCCCGCAAACTGTTCCTCTTTCTGCAACTCCGGAGTCCAATCTTCCTCATGAGCAGGAATTGGTCGCACTCGAAATGGAGATCATGAAAGATGAATCGGAGGTTCTGGTAGCTAATGAATCCAAGCACTAAAAAAGCAATAGACAGCTTTAGGAGCGTTTCTACGTTCACGGTTATCGCTGTTTATTTTCTGATACTGGTTGGAGGGATAGTTCGAAGTACAGGCTCTGGAATGGGTTGTCCCGATTGGCCAAAATGTTTTGGGAGTGTGATTCCGCCTACAAGCGTGGATCAGCTCCCAAAAAATTATCAAGAAATTTATCTTGATCAACGAATTGCTAAAAACGAACGGTTTGTAGCGACACTTGAAAAACTCGGATTTAAAAATGCAGCTAATAAAATCGCAAATGATAAATCCATTCTAATTGAAGAAGAGTTCAATGCCACCAAAACGTGGATCGAGTATCTTAATCGATTATTGGGTGTTGTCATAGGACTAATGATTCTTCTGACGGTTTGGAAGTCTTTCCAGCTTTGGAGAATTGACAGGTGGATACCGATTTATGCTGTGGTTTCGCTGGTTCTAGTGCTGTTTACAGGTTGGATAGGTTCGATTGTCGTCTCAACCAATTTGTTGACTTGGATGATTACCTTTCACATGCTGCTTGCCTTGGCTTTGGTAGCTGTGCTTCTTTACATCAGACACCGATCTGAACGATTACAAAGCAAAGGTGGTGTTTTCATGGATGTGCCTTCCAAGGTTCAATGGGTTTTGATTATCGGTACGGTATTGATGCTATTTCAGGTAGTACTTGGAACACAGGTCAGAGAACAAATTGATCAAATTTCTTCATCACTTGGAGATATGCTAAGAGGGGAGTGGGTCGATAGAGTTGGACTTAAATTCCTGATTCATCGCTCCTTTTCACTTGTCCTACTTGGAATTCACATCTTGTATTTCTTTTGGGCATTTCGATATACTGTAAGAAATTCAAAAGTAAACCTCTGGTCACAAGTGCTGATGCTGGTTTTGCTGTTAGAAATTGGTTCCGGTATGGGAATGGCTTATTTCGGAATTCCGGCTTTTCTTCAGCCAATTCACTTATTACTCGGGTCTTTACTATTGGGGATTCAATTTACTTTGATACTTCAATTAAGAGACCATATTCAATTTAAGCTAAACACTAATTGAAATGGGGACAGTTAATGCAGCTGACCAATCTATAGTTTCTTTGATTCTTTACAGGATTAAAGCTTATTCTGATCTTATTAAGCTGAGGCTATCAGCCTTAGTGACTTTCTCGGCTGTTTTCGGGTATATACTTGGCGATAGAGGAGTTAGTTTTGGTTGGACGGGCTTTGTAGGCCTTGCCTTGGGGGGATTTCTGATTTCCGGAGCCTCTGGAGCTGCCAACGAAATTATGGAGCGGGATCTGGACAAGTTAATGAAGCGAACTCAAAATCGTCCGCTTCCACTTCAGATTATTTCACTTCAGGAAGCTTATTGGTTTACTTCCCTAGTTGCTATTCTTGGAATTTCTCTCCTTTGGATCTTTACTAATCCATTGACTACCTGGCTTGGAATACTAAGTATGGTGTTGTATGTATTTGTATACACACCTTTGAAAAGAGTGGGTCCTATTGCTGTTTTTGTTGGAGCGATACCTGGTGCTATGCCTCCTTTATTGGGTTGGACAGCAGCGACCGGATCCATTTCCTATGAAGCGCTTATCATTTTCGGGATCCAGTTTATATGGCAGTTTCCCCATTTCTGGGCGATCGCCTGGGTAAGTGATGAGGATTACAAACGAGCAGGTTTTAAACTTCTCCCGAGTGGGGGAGGTCAGGATTTGAACACTGCCATCCAAATCATGATCTATACGCTATTTCTACTTCCATTGGGATTACTGCCAAGTTATTTTGGGCTTACAGGTTTGAATTCAGGTATTGTCGCAACTGTTTGTGGTGTCCTGTTTTTAGCTCAGACATTCAATTTGATGAGAGATTGCTCCAGAAAGTCTGCTTTGAAAATTATGTTTGGTTCATTTCTTTATTTACCTATAGTGCAGATCGCTTACCTTCTCGATAAAATGCCTTAATCCATGGAAAAAGAACTGAAATATGTAGATATGGTCGAGCAGCCCATTTCCATGCACCCAAAGAAATTTGCGCTTTGGTTGTTTATGGTATCGGTTGTAATGGTCTTTGCGGGATTGACGAGTGCCTATATCGTAAGACAGGCTGAAGGAAATTGGTTGGAATATGATCTTCCGGAAATTTTCTGGATTACGTCTGGCATTGCACTTTTAAGCAGTTTTACCCTTCATTGGGCGTATTTCTCTGCTAAAAAAGACAATTTTTTGAATCTTAAAATTGGAATGGGTTTAACCGTCCTTCTTGGAATAGCATTTCTGATAGGTCAGTGGTATAGTTGGGTTGCAATGGTAGATCGCGAAGTGTTCTTTGTTGGCAATCCATCCGGCTCATTTTTATATGTTTTTACGGGTCTTCATGCTGCACACCTGATCAGCGGTGTGATATTTCTGATTATTGTATTAATTTCGACACTCAGATTGCAAGTGCACTCCAAGGCAATGGATGTGATGGAAATGGCCACCACATATTGGCATTTCTTAGGAGGCTTGTGGTTATATCTGTTTATGTTTTTGCTTCTTAATCATTAAATAAAAACCTGGTACAAATCAATAATTTATGTCTGCGCATTCTACTGTTATTGGAGTAAGCTCGAAAAGAGGCGTTTGGGGAGGAGGAAATGAACCCCTGAAAGCAAGCTATGGAAAACTCATGATGTGGTTTTTCCTGCTTTCCGATATTTTCACTTTTGCTGCATTTTTGATCACCTATGTTGCAACTCGAGTAACCTATCCGGCCTATGAGGGGCCTGCAACTGAGTTTGTTGGATCAAATGAATATTGGCCTGTGCCAGAGCTTGTCTTTGAGGCACTACCGTTTCTTCACGGAGTCCATGCGCCGTTGATCTTTGTGGGTATTATGACTTTCATTTTGATTGCCAGTTCTGTCACTATGGTATTGGCTGTAGAAGCAGGTCATCGGAATGATCGAAATGATGTGGTTAAATGGATGCTCTGGACCTTACTTGGAGGTATTACCTTCCTTAGCTGTCAGGCTTGGGAGTGGAATCACTTCATTCATGGAACTGAAAGTGGAACGGTTTTGACCTACATTAATTCATTGAGTCAAAATGTAACCGAAACTGTATATGGAGCCAATCTTGTTGTCAATGAATATGGTCCGGCTTCTTTTGCTCAATTATTTTTCTTTATAACAGGATTTCACGGATTTCACGTGACCATAGGAGTATTTTTGCTTTTCCTTTGTTTTTACCAAGCAGCAGTGGGTGTGTATGATAAGCGTGGACACTATGAGATGGTAGAAAAAATCGGACTTTATTGGCACTTTGTAGATCTTGTATGGGTATTCGTGTTTACGTTGTTCTATCTGATTTAAGCATTTAAAATTCTTCGAAATATGGAAATTCAAGAAAACAAATCGACACTTATAGTTGAAACCCGCGACGAGCAAAAGATTAAGAAAATCTGGAAAACAGCTTTCATTCTTCTTGCGATCACAGTGGTAGAATTTATTATGGCTTTCACTATGGATAGAGGAATCATCCTTTATTTCTTGTTTATCGCGCTGACTGTGTGGAAAGCCAAATACATCATGATGGAATTTATGCACCTCGGAGATGAGGTTAAGCCTTTGTTCTATTCAATTATTGTCCCGCTTATATTCTTGGTGTGGCTAGTGATTGCATTGGTAAAGGAAGGCTCTGACATCTTCTTGATGCGTTGGTAGAAATCCAGAAAAATATAAAAAATGGCAGGTTGGAGTGAATCACTTCAACCTGTTTTTTTGTTAAAAAATCAGCATCAAACCGGGCCTGTCTTCCTCAGCTATGGCTGCCGGCAGGTTTGGCCTTTAAAAAACAAAAAATAAACACATGAAATCGAGCCTGTCTGCTACAGGCAGGCATGACGATAACGTCACACACTGGCATGATTATCCACCATGCGAGATTCCATCTGACCTATTGAAACAAATTATAAACAGATGAAATCGAGCCTGTCTGCTACAGGCAGGCATGACCCAAAGCGTCACACACTGGGATGCCCCGAGCTATCGGGGAATTCATGCGAAGATTCCATCTGATCACTGAAAAACAAATTATAAACACATGAAAGGATTGCGAATATTACAGGGAATGGTGTTGGTCTGCATATTACTGATTCCTGTCTTGGTGTTTCTGTTTTTAAGAAGCTTTGGTACCAATTCGTATGATCTCCCTATTTTTTTTGAAAAGGGTGTGGATAATCCTTTTCTTGAATGCCCGGTCACCGATACCACCCAGCATTTTATACCTGATTTTACTTTTACCAATCAGGATGGAATTGCTGTAGGCAAGGCAGAAATGGAAGGGAAAATCACGATTGTCGATTTCTTTTTCACATCATGTCCGAGCATCTGTCCGGTCATGTCCAAAGAAATGGAACGTGTCAATGATATGTTTAGAGATGAACCCAATGTTCAAATTATGTCCATCAGTATCGACCCGGAATTTGATACTCCGACTATTTTAAAGACTTACGCCACGGAACACGGAGCGATCAGCGGAAAATGGCATTTTCTTTCAGGCCCAAAAGATGAAACTTATCAGCTAGCTCGATGTGGTTTTATAATTCCCACACTTGATGGAAATGGAGTGCCCGATGACTTTGTTCATAGCGACAAATTTATCTTAGTGGATGAATTAGGAAGAATTAGAGGCTATTACAGCGGAACAAATAGGGAAGATGTTGACTTATTGATGTTAGAAACAAAAGTCTTATTACATGCAAGCAAATAAAAGTTTAACGCTTCAGGAAGAAGCAAAAGTTAAAAATTGGATTATTGGGATATCCATTGCGATTCCCTTGGCAGTAGCAGTCTTACTGTTTATGCCTACTAAGATTACGGCTTTGGGTGACTGGGTCTATTTTCTGCCTCACCTCAATGCAGTAATCAATTCGGCGGCTTCAGTGGCACTGATAGTAGGGTTGATTTTTATCAAACAAAAAAAATACACCTATCATGGGGCAACGATGACCGTTGCGTTCATTTTGGGGGCTATATTCCTCGTCTCTTATGTAATCTATCACGGTGCAGCGGAAAGCACTAGGTTCGGAGGAGAGGGATTCATTCGTACGGTTTACTACTTCCTGTTGATTACCCACATCATTTTGGCAGCAGTAGCACTGTTCCCGATTTTATTTGCCTACTATTATGGATATACTGATCAGCGTGATAAACACCGTAAAGTGGTTAAATTTGCTTATCCGATCTGGTTGTATGTGTCAGTCACAGGTGTGATTGTTTACTTAATGATCAGTCCGTATTATGTGAATTGATCTTGAAAGGAATCAATAAATCTTAACCCTGAATACCATGAAAATTAAATTTCTGATTCTGACTATTTTCTTTTTTGGAATTCAACTGGTGAGCTTTGCACAGTGTGCGATGTGTAGAGCTTCCGTAGAAAATAACGTCTCCAACGGTGACACCAGCATTGGTGCCGGGCTGAACAGTGGCATTTTATACCTCTTTGTAATGCCATACCTTTTGGCGGCGGTGATCGGCTATTTATGGTATAAATCAGCCAAAAAGAAAAAAGCAAAACTCTCACTTAGATAAGAGATCCAAAGGCAAAGTTTGATACCAGACTTTGCTTTTTTATTTTTAGCATAAATGAGCCTCAAAACCCGAAGGCTGGTCATCTTGATCAGCGTAATTTCTCTTCTCTTCGTTCTGATTTTAAACTTTTTCGTTTTGCAGAAAAGCGAAGAGGAGAAATATTTTGAGTCCATCCAAACTAAAATTCATAAGGTAAACTCCCAGTTTGACGAGGATTTTATCCGTGTTTTGATGGATGTAAGACCTGAGGACTCCATTACTTTTGAACATGTCAGTAATCCGAATCATAGCCATCCTTTTTTCCTTTTAAACACTTCGGGAAAACTCCTTTTTTGGTCTGATTTCACTACCACCCTTGATTTCTCATCCTTAGACTTTAATCAAGAATTCCAGCTACTTGAAGATCCATTTGGAACTTTCTTTGTCAAAATCAGAAAAATCAAGCGAGCTACCACTGACTACTACCTCGTTCATGCCTTGCGACTGATTTGGCCTGGATCGATTGAAAATGATTACCTTAAAACCGGTCCGAATCCTGATTTTTTCGGAAATGATCGATTTCAACTTTTTGAAAATCCTGCAGACGGAACTTTTCAGGTAAGTTCAATTACAGGAAAGCCAATTTTTGGAATAAGTTTTCAAGTAGGTTATGAACCGGTGGGTAGAGTTTCCAATACACCCCTGCTGATTTTTATCTGCTCCATATTTTTGCTCTACTTTATTTTAAGCTTTGACTTTTTAAGAAAAAAATGGAAAAACGGCTACCCTTGGCAGACGATAGGCTATGGTTTTTTGATCTTGTTTACCATTAGAATTTCCATGCTTTTGCTTGATTTTCCGGGTGAATTCTTTGAAACCTCACTGTTTGATCCGGCGAATTATGCTTCTTCCTGGTTGAATCCAAGTTTAGGGGATTTGTTTTTCAATACCCTTTGTCTCGGATTTATATTGGGTTTGATCATTTTTCAATTTGCCTCTAAGAAGGCCTTTCAACAGGTGGTAATCTTAAAAAATGACAAGAAATTTCGACTGGCTTTGATTTTTTCTCTGCTTATGAGTACAGTTTTTTTTAGCCTAATGTGGTTTCTTCCCAGGGATTTGATCTTCAATTCTCAATGGGTATTGGACATCCGGTCTATTCCAACATTTGACCTATTCAAAGGCTTGAGCATTTTGATTTTGTTTTTGTGGGGATCAGTGTATGTGTTACTGTCGTTAAACTTATTCAGCTTATTGCTTAGTGTCAAAAAAGAGAAGCAGATTTATTACCGATACTTGAGCGTATTTGGTTTTCCGCTTCTTCTTGTTGCGGGGTATTACAGTTTTTGGTTAGGAGTCGCGGGGTTGATTCATTTGTTTTTCCTTTTTAGCATCATTCGTTTTGAACTTTATCAAAATGTCTTCAGGTTGGGACTGGATACATTCTTGACATTCTTCTACGCTTGCTTAGTCACCGCAGGGATAATCGGAGTCAGTACTTTTCAATCAGAAAGGGAGCGACTTATACTTTCCAAAACAAGATTTGCAAATCAAAACCTGATTGAAAACGATGTAATGACGGAATTTTTCCTTGGAGATATTTTTTCCAGGGTGAAAAGTGACCTTTTCATCCTTAACAGGATGGCTGACCCATTACTTTCCAAAGATCCTATAGAAACTAAAATCCGAAAGATTTATCTGGATAATTACTTCGATCAATTTGAAGTTGTCATCCGTATTTTCTCGGCTTCAGGACAGCAAATTCAAGGGCCTCCGGAAGGACAGGACCTGAAGTCATTGCGTCAGCAATATGTCAAAAGTGACTTTGCTACAGGTGTCCGTGATCTTTATTTTATCCGTGGAAAAGAAACTACTGCCAGTAATAAATTCGTGGCATTCATTCCGGTGTTGCGAGAAGATAATTTGCAGGGAACCCTTTATCTGGAGTTAAATCAGTTGCGGATACAGCCGGGTAGTGTCTATCCCAAACTCTTGTTGGATCGAAAATATGCCGAAAAGCTAGATCCCTTAAATTATGATTATGCAGTTTTGAGAGACAAAGAATTGCTCCGCAGTTCCGGTACTTTCAATTATAATCAAACTGATTTCCTGAATATTCTGGATCGTAACCAGATCTTTCAAAGTGGGATTCTAGTTCAGGGTTTTCATCATTTCGGACTGAAAAATGGAGAAGAGGTCATTATTCTCTCTTCCCCCACGATTTCTATTTCCCAGTTTTTTGGAAATATTTCCCTCTTTTTTGTGGCGTTTGTGTTTTTGACGTTTCTGGCTATTTTACTCAATACCCTTTTCAAAGGATATCGAAACTTCGAGTTCAATTATTCCACCAAGCTCCAGCTATACCTCAATTTTGCCTTCTTTTTTCCCATCATTATTATTTCCATAATTACGATAGGCCTCTTGGGAGGAAGCTATAAGGACGACCTCAACAGGCAATACATCGAAAAGGCGAGATTGATCCGAAGTAATCTTGGTGTATTCTTCAACAACCAAAACCCCGCAAGTGTCGACCGGGATCTACTCAATGAGGAAATCAATACCCTGGCAAATACCATTGCAAGTGATATTCATCTCTACACACCGAATGGTTACCTTGAGTCGTCCAACAGATCGAATATTTTTGATAAAAAAATTCTGGGTCCCTGGATCAATCCTTTAGCGATGTCAGGGATTATGGAAAAAAATCAAATCCAACTCCTGGCAGATGAAAAAATCGGCAAGCTAAAGTATCAGACCGTCTATCTGGCGGTACCCTCCCAGATCGATCAGTCCAATATCGGCATTTTGGCAGTGCCCTTCTTCGAGTCCGAGACCGAGCTCAATTCTTTGATTTCCGTCGTATTGAGTAATATCTTCAATGCTTTCGTAGTTATTTTTATTCTCTTTTTGATTGTTTCATCCTTTGTTTCAAAAAATCTGACTCTTCCGTTTAAGTTGCTCACCCAAAAACTCAAAGCGACCAATCTTGAAAATAACGAGCCGATGTATTGGGGCTCAAAGGATGAAATCGGACTGTTGGTCAATGAATACAATAACATGCTTTTCAAATTGGAAGCCAGTAAAAAAGTACTCGCTTCCACGGAAAAGGAGTCCGCTTGGCGGGAAATGGCCAAGCAGGTAGCGCATGAAATCAAAAACCCGCTCACTCCGATGAAATTGACTTTGCAGCATTTGCTTCGGTTGGATCAAGAAGGAAAGCTCGATGATCAGCAAAAACTTCGAAAATCACTGGAGACCTTGATTCACCAAGTGGATGCGCTCAGTGGGATAGCTTCTTCTTTTTCGACTTTTGCTAAAATGCCATTGCCAAAAAATGAGCTGATGAACTTCAAGACTGTTTTGATGCAGGTCTTGGAATTGTTTAAAAATGACAAGCGTGTGAAGATTGATTTTTTGGATGATTCTTACACTGAGGAAATCATCATCATGGGAGATGATAAGCTTTTTGGTCGGGTGATTGCCAATCTTATCATCAATGGGATTCAAGCAATGGAACAGGGGAAATTTCCTCACATCAAAATCTGGCTTTGGATGACAGAACAGTCGGTTTTTCTGGAGATCGCTGACAATGGTAAAGGGATTCCTCAGGAACTGAAGGATAAAATTTTCATCCCCAATTTCAGCACTAAATCTACGGGTTCGGGACTTGGATTGGCTATCGCCAAAAGTGGGGTGGAGACAGCAGGTGGAAAGATTTGGTTTGAAACCGAGGTGGGAAAAGGGACAACCTTCTACCTTACATTTCCTTTGGTCGAATAGTTTTGGCTTTTTAGTACATTGAAAGAAAAAGGGCCGAATGAACTGATGCGTGTTTGGATAGCTTCCTTGGTTTTGTTTTTTGGGTTGAGTTGGACTGTTCAAGCTCAGGAAAAATGTCGCTGGTTTCCTGCCGATAATTTTGAAAAGCCCGCCGTATTGGACTCCCTTTCTGCGATTGAAGCAAGCATTCTTGTCAATGATAAAAACGGGAATTCGTATCCTTTTCGCTATAATCTTTCAGATCGCACCCTTCAAGTCACTTTTGACCCAAGTTCGAAGCCTGACTCCATTCGGGTTTGCTATCGGACATTGACCATCAGACTGGATCGGACTTTTGCAAAACGAACCTTGGCTGAGGATTATGACTCTACGGCAATTTTTAAGGATAATCGAGTACAGACTGTTCCTGGCTTTGACATACGAGAGGAACTTTTTCCAAGTACAAATTTGTACAAAACCGGAAGTCTGACACGAGGAGTTTCGTTTGGTAATACGCAGAATGTTTTTGTGAATTCTGCGTTGAACCTTCAATTGGAAGGAGATATTGGGGAAAATCTTAAAATCCGTGCCAGCATCACCGATCAAAATGTTCCTTTCCAGCCGGAGGGGAATACCCAGCAAATTCAGGATTTTGACAACGTGCTGATCGAGCTGTATAATGATGATTTCAGTCTGGCGGCAGGTGATGTAGTCCTGCAGCAGCGGCAATCTGAATTTCTCCGATACTACAAAAATGTGCAGGGCCTTCAGTTTACCTCCAAATACAAACTGAAAAAAGGCTGGGAGGCAAGTTCTCAGGGTTTTGCTTCAGTGGCTAAAGGAAAGTTTGCTTCCATCCAATTGCCCATTCTTGAAGGGGTGCTTGGGCCGTATCGTGTAAGCGGCCCAAACAATGAGCGCTTCGTCATCATTATGGCAAATTCCGAGCGGGTATTTCTGGATGGCCGGCAGCTTCAGCGGGGTTTCAATGCGGACTATGTGATAGATTATAACCAAGCCGAAATCACCTTTACACCCAAAGTCCTCATTACCCAATATTCCCGCGTTCGAGTCGATTTTGAATTTGCGGAGCGAAATTATTCCCGATCCATTCTTGGGGCTAATCATCTTCAGACCAATGGAAAAGTAGATTTTTATCTCAATTATTATCAGGAAAAAGACAATCGAAACCGACCGCTTTTCACGGAGTTTACCCAAGCGGAACAAGCACTTTTGGCCGCTGTTGGGGATAATATTGAAAATGCGGTAATTCCAAGAATCGACTCAGTCGCCTTTGATCCTACCCGGATATTATATGAAAAGGTAACCGAGGTGGATGTTTTTGGGAATTCGGTGATTTACTACCGCTACTCGACCAATCCTGAGTTGGCCAATTTTGCTTTGGCGTTTTCTTTGGTTGGTGCAAATCAGGGGGATTACAGAAGAACTTCGCAACTTTCCAACGGGACGGTCTTTGAATATGTCCCTAGGGTGAGCGGTCAGCCTCAGGGAGATTATTCCATATTGACACAACTTCCCGCTCCTGACAGCAAACGGATGACCACTGCCGGAAGCAGAGTTAAGTTGGGGGAATTTGAAAAGGTGTATACAGAAGTGGCGCTTTCGTCCACCGATAAAAATCTCTTTTCAACTACTGATGATGGGAACAATCAAGGCTTGGGATGGAAAATAGGCCTTCAGTCAGAAAACCGTGAATTGAGTCTTCTCAAAGGGTATCGATTCAGGGGCTTGACTGAGTTTGAGTATAATTCGACCAACTTCCAGTTTATTGACCGCTTCAGATACATTGAATTTGATCGGGATTGGGGGCTTTCACCTGAAATTTTGAAAAACCCGGCTGCCGAACGTTTTTTCCTGACTCAGGTCGGTTTGGAGAAGGACTCCAAAAACGCCTTCAACTACAAGCTTTACCTCAGAAATCGGGAAAATGTACTCAGCGGTTCCCAGCACACTGCAAACTGGAATACTGAAATCGGAAAACGGCTACTGTTGCGCCAGGAGTTTTTCAGCCTGAAAAGTGATCAGGATTCCCTGACTTCGGATTGGACTCGCTATCTGGGAAATGTGAGCTTCCAATCCAAAATTCTGGTTCCGGGATATCAGTTTTCTCTGGATCGTAATGCATTCAAAAATACCGAGACTGACTCTGTGTTGAGTACAGCAATGAACTTCAAGGAACATTTGCTCTACCTGCGCAGTAATGACACCCTGAGCTATTCATTTTTGGTAGATGCGGCCTGGAGAGAGGATAAAGCTCCGGTAGGAGGAAGGCTGGTGGATGATACACGGGGATTTACCTCCAATTTCACCTTTCGTAAGCAGTGGACCCAGCATAATCTATCCAGTACCTTTACCTATCGGGAATTGGAATTTTTACAGCGGGATTTACCCTCTGAATTGACCGTCATGGGAAAAGTAGATTATTCCGGAAGTTTGGGGAAAAATCTCATCCGAAATGAAGTCAGCTATGCCATCGGAAATGGTCGGGAGCTTCAACGTGAATTTGTCTACCTGCCCGCACCAAATGGAGACGGCACGCATACTTGGCGGGATGACAACGGTGACGGAATTCAGCAATTGAATGAATTTTACATTGCAATCAATCCTGAAGAGAAGCAGTACATCAAAATCTTCGTCCCCACAGATACCTACGTCCAGGCTTACACGAGCTTGCTCAATTACCGCATTCAGGCACGTTTTCCCGAGACATGGAAAGAGGCAGGGGGAGTACGGGCCTTTCTGCACAGATTTTCAAACACCTCCAGCCTAAGTGTGGAGAAAAAAGTGACTTCGGATGACTTTGGAGACCGGATCAATCCATTCATCGGTTCGATAGATCGGGATCAGATTCTTTCACTCCGGCAGATCATTCGGACAAGTTTCTTTTTCAACCGGGCATCAGCCAAATATGGTTTTGACCTTTCGCTCTTTGATTCTCAACTGAAACAATTGCTCTCCGGAGGTTTTGAGGATCAGATTCAGCAAGACTGGAAGCTCAATACCCGATACAATTTCAATTCAGTGCTGACGCTGAGAGTTCTGGGAAGCACAGGGAACAGAACCTCTGCTTCTGACTTTCTGGAAAACCGAAATTACACCATCCTTCAGTCGACCCTAGGACCGGAATTGGCTTGGCAGCCAAGTCCTTTTTTCAGAACCACGGGTTCTTATTCTTTCACAGGGAAAGAAAACACCCAAAACATGGAGTATGAGGAAAAAGCCTCAACCCATCAAGTGGGACTCGATATGCGCTATGCGAAAGCGATTAAGACGACCTTATCGGGCAATCTTCGCTTGATCCAAATCAACTACAACGGGGAAGTCAATTCTCCGGTGGGCTACGAAATGCTCCAAGCTTTGACAACTGGCACCAATTTGACTTGGTCACTCAACTGGCTTCAGAAAATCGGCGAAGGTCTTCAACTCAATTTGGTCTATGAAGGAAGGAATTCCCAAGGGCTTGCGCGGACTGTGCATGTGGGGAGAATGCAAGTCTCCGCACTGTTTTGATAAATTAATGTAACTTTGCCAGCTCTAGATAGTTGTCATACTAACTATTAAAACACGAACAAAATGAGCAAAAGTATCCTCGTCACAGGAGGCACCAAAGGTATCGGCAGAGCAATTATTGAACGCTTCGCGAAGGAGGGATTCGATATTTATACCTGTGCCCGGAATGAGAAAGAGTTGGTGTCACTGAAAGCTCATTTGGAGGAAAATTTCCCGGGAATTAAGGTTTTGGCTCTTCCGGCTGACCTTTCTAAAAAAGAGGAAGTTGCAGTTTTTTCGACGGCGGTGAAAGCAATCGGTTTGCCTGATGTACTGGTCAATAATACTGGTATTTTTCTGCCGGGAGCACTCCATAATGAACCGGAGGGGAATTTTGAGTTCATGATGCATACCAATCTATTTTCTGCCTATTACCTTACCCGGGCTTTTGTCAATGAAATGATTGAGCGAAGGTCCGGTCATATTTTCAGTATGGGCTCGATCGCGGGATTGACTGCCTATCCCAACGGAGGAACTTATGCCGTCACCAAATGGGCAATGCTTGGTATGACCAAATGTCTGCGCGAAGAACTAAAACCTCATCAAATTAAAGTAACTTCCATTCTTCCCGGCGCTACTTACACAGCGAGTTGGGAAGGAGTGGATTTGCCGATCGATCGGTTTATTCGTGCCGAAGATGTGGCAGAGAGCGTATGGGGCGCATATAACCTTTCCCCTCAAACTGTTGTTGAAGAAATAATAATCCGCCCCCAACTAGGAGATCTATAAGCTATGGAGTCATTGATCAAATCCCTCGATTCCCTGTATTGCGACAGCTTGACGCAGTATTCCCGAAGGAAAACCATCCCCGTCCGAGTCGGTGACATCACCATCGGTGGTGATAATCATATTGTAGTGCAATCCATGACCACGATTGACACCATGGATACCATGGGATCTGTGGAGCAGTCCATTCGTATGATCGAGTCAGGGTGCGAATTGGTGCGCATCACTGCTCCTAGTATCAAGGAGGCGGAAAATTTGAGAAATATTAAGGCCGAGCTTCGCAAAAGAGGCTATCAGACACCACTTGTAGCAGATATTCATTTTACCCCCAATGCTGCTGAGTTGGCAGCAAGGATTGTGGAGAAAGTCCGGATCAATCCGGGGAACTACGCCGACAAAAAGAAATTTGAAGTCATTGATTATACTGATGCGAGCTATGCGGAAGAGTTGGATCGAATAAGGGATCGCTTTTTGCCGTTGGTGAAAATCTGTAAAGAAAACGGTACAGCAATGCGGATTGGCACTAACCATGGTTCGCTTTCTGATCGAATCATGAGTCGCTATGGGGACACTCCATTGGGAATGGTGGAATCAGCCTTGGAATTTTTAAGAATATGTGAGAATGAAAATTACCATGACATCGTCATTTCGATGAAGTCATCCAATACGCAGGTGATGGTGCAAGCCTACCGGCTTTTGGTGCAAAAGTTAAATGATGGTGGATTCAAACCGTATCCGCTGCACTTGGGTGTGACAGAAGCTGGTGAGGCCGAAGATGGAAGAATCAAATCAGCGGTGGGAATTGGGACCTTGCTTGAAGATGGCTTGGGAGATACGGTTCGCGTGTCGCTTACCGAAGATCCTGAATTCGAAGCCCCCGTAGCCAAAGCTTTGATTGATCGCTATGCATTTAGATCAAGGCATGCTCCAATCGCCGAAATCCGAAATTATCCAATCACTCCCTTTGAATACAACAAACGGCATGTAGCCGAGGTCTATAACTTCGGAGGGCATAATGTGCCCCGCGTCATTTCCGATATTTCGAGAATCGAAAAAGTTACCGATCGGGAAATGAAAACTGTGGGCCATTTCTATTTGCCGGAACTTGACAAGTGGAAAATGAACGATCAGGGATCTGATTTTGTCTATACGGGGTTGAATCCTATTCCATTTATGTTGCCAAACGGAATGAAGGAAATCCAAAACCTGTCAGTTTGGGAAAAGTCAATTGATCCGGTTAATAAATTCCCGCTATTCAGACTTGAGGAATACAAATCAGCGGAAAGATTCCATTCGGAATTGAATTTTCTGGAGATATCAGACGAGGAAATTGAGACCGCTATTGCTGTTTTGACTGGAAGGAAAGATACAGTTCTAATCCTGAAAACTGCTAATACGCACTCCATGCCTGCGTTGCGAAGGGCCTTTGTGAGTCTGTTGGAGGCCAATTCTGAAATCCCGGTGGTACTTAAAGTAGCCTACCCCGATCAGTCAGCTGACGCTACTACACTGTATGCTGCTACGGACGTGGGAGGTTTGCTGATCGATGGATTAGGCGATGGAATTATGATTTCACTGGAAAAAGAAGCCGAACATACCCGTCAGGAGGTCTTGGATCAGATCAAATTGCACAACTCCGTGAGTTTTGGTGTGCTTCAGGCAGCCCGAACCCGCATGTCTAAAACTGAATATATTTCCTGTCCCTCCTGTGGTAGAACACTCTTTGATCTGCAGGAAACCACGGCTATGATCCGCAAGCGGACTGACCACCTGAAAGGGGTGAAAATCGGTATCATGGGATGCATTGTCAATGGACCCGGTGAAATGGCCGATGCAGACTATGGCTATGTAGGTTCGGGAAAAGGCAAAATCACACTCTATAAGGGAAAGGAAGTCATGAAGAAGTCGGTCCCCTCAGAAAAAGCCGTCGACGAACTGATTAACATCATCAAGGAAGATGGCATGTGGAATGAACCGGAGGTGATTTAAAAAAAAATAAACTTATCCCTTACTCAATCTGTTAATCCTTCAAAGTCAGAAATCATGTCAGAAAACAGCAAAGTCAAAGAATTCTTCAAGTTGGGTGAGGTGGGCAACTATTTTCTGAATGTTTTCAAAAAGCCTGATCCGAACAAAACGACAAACTTCAACTTAAGGATGATGCATGGAATCAACAAAATTTCCATCATTGTTTTCCTTTTCGCTGTCATTGTTTGGACGATCAAGAGATTTATCTAATTGAAAATCTCCTTTCCAACACATAAAGTTCAAGGCTGATTTTTTAATCAGCTTTTATTTTTTCCAAAAATTCTATGAAAGGGCTCTATGGTTTGCCCTACAAAATCCTCAGGAAAATGCTCTACATCCGGTAGACCGACCGGGAGATTTTCATCATCAGAAGGCCAGTAGTTTGTCCGGAAAATAAAATCCCAAATGCTGAGCGTTATCCCATAATTGAATCCATTTGGATGCGATTCAGGTAGATTTCGTGCATGGTGCCAAAGGTGCATCTGTGGTCCGTTCAGGATGTATTTGAAAGGGCCCAAAGGGATTTTCAGGTTAGCATGTCCGATTTGTCCAGTGACCAAAGTGAACATATGCACTATGAAAAAGTCAGTAATTCCTACTCCGATCATAGCCAAAGGCAGATATTCTAAGGTTCGATAGATTACATTTTCCATCCAATGGTACCGCAGAAGCGCAGCAAAGCCCATTTCCCTCGTGCTATGGTGAACTTTGTGAAATTCCCACATCCAGCCTACATGATGGTACATTCGGTGGATGTTCCACTGCATGAAGTCTCTTACGACAAAAATGAGGATAATTTTGGCCCAGAATGGCCAAGATTCGATATTAATAGCCACCAAATTGGTGATGCCGAAAAGGCCGAGGAAATCATTGAAAAGTTCGACTGCCACCATAGACAGGGCATTGTAGGCGATCAAGGCAAATAGGAAGTAGTTCCAAAACAGGTAAAACAAATCCATCCAAAAATCCTGTCTGATGGCAGGCTGATCTTTTCTCCAGGGGAAAAGCACTTCCAAAATCCAAATCAGCAACGAAGCACCGACTAGCCAGTAGAAGTAATTGTGCCATCCCGGATTTATAATTTCATTATAAAGGTAATTGGCATAGCCATAGTAGCCATCCACAATTGCCTTGAAGTATTTTTCCATTAGTCAAATATCGAAAATCATAATCTAAACCACTTCTTAAACCAGCTTGTTTGCGATTACATTTTTTGGAGGACTTTTATTTTCTAACTTATCTATACTAAATAAATCCACCTATGATCGACCTGATGTTTTCCTTGATGCTTGTTGCATTGATTTCGCTTTCATCTGATTCTGATGAAAATTATTATTCGATGAATGAATTTCAAAAGGTCAGAAAAATCGATACTCACACGCATCACAATTCAGAAAGCACGGCTTTAATGGAAGCTGGCATCGAGGCTAATTTTTATCTTCTGACTGTCAATGTTGATGTTCCGAGTTATCCTCCATTGCCGGAACAGATTAGGCTTTCACTTTTGCAAAAGTCGAAAAATCCAAAGCATATCGACTTCCTTTCCACCATTTCCCTTGAAAATTGGAAAGATCCCAATTGGGCTGAAAAGGAAATTGAGCGGATTAAAAAGACCTTTGCCCAAGGTGCAATCGGGATCAAAATCTGGAAGAATATCGGAATGACCTATAAAGACGAAAATGGAGAATTCATTATGGCGGATCATCCCCGCTTAGAACCTATTTTCCGATTTGTCCAAGATCAGGACAAGACACTGATGGCACATTTGGGCGAACCCAAAAATTGCTGGCTTCCGCTGGATGAAATGACTGTCAACAATGATCGCAATTACTTTAGAGATCATCCCGAATACCATATGTACTTGCATCCTGAATACCCAAGCTATGAGCAACAGGTGGAGGCGAGGGATAATTTACTGGCAAAATTTCCCGAAATCCGATTCGTAGGAGCTCATTTGGGAAGCCTGGAGTGGGACATCGACGAGCTCGCAAAGCGGTTGGATCGATTTCCAAACATGGCAGTAGATATGGCTGCAAGAATTGGTCACCTTCAGTTTCAAAGTCAAAAAGACCTGCAAAAAGTCAGAAACTTCATAATCAAATACCAAGACAGGCTGATCTATGGGACCGATTTGGGGATTTCGGGAGATCCTGATCCCAATCGGGTTAAAGCGAATGCCAAAGCGACATGGGAAGCCGACTGGAAATACTTTGTCACAGCTCAAACCATGGAAAACAGCGTGGTAAGCGGAGTCTTTCAAGGCCTGAAACTCCCCAAAGAAGTGGTGGATAAAATTTACTTTCACAATGCGGTGAAATGGTTTAGACCTGATGTATGAGGTTTTTAGTAAGTGTGACTTTTATCAACTTTTAGCATAGGATTGCTCATATTTTTTTGGCCGGATTGCCCGTAAGTTCATCTTCCTAAATAACTGAAGATGAAAGATCTAATAATTCCTTTTGAGCGTCTAAAAATTGTGGATGTCGCCCGAGTAGGAGGAAAGAATGCCTCCTTAGGTGAAATGTTTCAAGAACTCCATCCGCTCGGGATCGAAATTCCCGACGGTTTTGCCGTCACAGCAGATGCTTATCGACTTTTTATTCAGGAAAATGAATTGGAAGATTTTATCAGACTCGAGTTATCCAAGTTGGATCAGCGTGATTTTTCCAACTTAAGGGAGGTGTCATCCAGGATAAAGGAGAGGATGCTTAAAGGTGCAATTCCTGAGGTATTGGCTGACCAAGTTCATTCTGCCTATCAAAAACTTTGTGAAAAAGCGGGAAGAGAATTGGATGTGGCAGTTCGCAGCAGCGCCACAGCGGAGGACCTACCAGGCGCGAGTTTTGCCGGACAGCACGACTCTTTTCTCAATATCCGAGGAAATGAAAAGCTTGTCTCAACGGTTCGTTCCTGCTTTGCTTCCCTCTACAATGGGCGTGCGATTAAGTACCGCTTTGACAAGGGCTACGACAAACATGTCATAGCGCTCTCCGTTGGCGTTCAGCTGATGGTAAGGGCAGATTTAGCCAGTAGTGGTGTCTGTTTTTCAATCGATCCCGAATCCGGCTTTTCCGATGCCGTGTTAATCACGGGCTGTTGGGGATTGGGAGAAAATATTGTTCAAGGAGCAGTCATACCTGATGAGTTTTTGGTTTTTAAACCTTCCCTGGCAAAAGGTAAAAGGGCAGTAATTTCGAAGAAAGCTGGCTCAAAGACCAAGACGATGGTGTATTCAGAACAAGGTGGTGTGCTCAACTTGGATACTGATCCTGATAAACAAAGAAAGTTCGTTCTCAATGATGAAGAAATTGAAACTCTAGGTCGCTGGTCAGTAGCAATTGAAAATCATTATGGTATGCCTATGGACATCGAGTGGGCTAAAGATGGTGTTACCGGAGGGCTGTTCATCGTACAGGCTAGACCAGAAACAGTCCATTCTGAAAAAGACCCCTTTATTCTCAAGGAATATTCACTTACCCAAAAGGGGAAACTTCTGACTTCAGGATATGCAATAGGCAGTGGGATTACTTCGGGAAAAATAAAGATTTTGCATTCCCCAGCTGAAGCTCATCTCTTGAAGGAAGGTGAGATATTACTTACAGAAATCACCAATCCGGATTGGGATCCGATTATGAAAAAGGCAGCAGCCATCCTAACAACGAAAGGTGGAAGGACCAGTCATGCGGCTATCGTAGCCCGGGAAGTTGGCGCTTTGGCAATAGTGGGAGCGGAGGGTGCGCTGGATGTCCTGAAAACCGGTGATCTGGTAACAATTGACAATGCCTCTGGCAAAATAGGGAAAGTCTATGAAGGAAAACTCCAATGGACTTCAATCAATCACAATTTCAGAGGGCTGGAGCTTCCCAAGACTAAGCCCATGTTCATTCTCGCTGACCCAGATAAAGCATTTGATCTTTCATTTTTTCCCAATCAGGGCGTTGGCTTGATGCGGATGGAATTTGTGATCAGTAAAAGCATCCGAATACATCCCATGGCACTAGTGCATTTCGATCAGTTGGAAAATGAACTGGAAAGAGGAGAAATAGAAAGTCTTTGCCAGGATTATTCAGACAAAAAGGCATATTTCGTGGATAAACTTTCGCAGGCAGTGGCAACCGTCACCGCCGCCTTTTATCCTAAAGAAGTGATCTTGAGGATGAGCGACTTCAAGTCCAATGAATATGCAAACTTGATCGGAGGAAGTCAGTTTGAAGAGACTGAAGAAAATCCCATGTTGGGTTTTAGAGGAGCTTCGAGGTATTATCATGAGCGATATCGGGAAGGATTTGCCTTGGAGTGTGAAGCGGTACGACGGGTTCGGGAAGATATGGGTTTGGTAAACCTGAAGCTGATGATTCCATTTTGCAGGACCCCTGAGGAAGGGAAAAAAGTCATCTCCTTGATGGAAGAGATGGGACTGAAGCAAGGGGAAAATGGTCTTGAAATCTATGTGATGGCCGAGATTCCATCCAATGTCATTCAGGCCGATCAATTTGCGAGCATTTTTGACGGATTTTCCATTGGGTCAAATGACCTCACTCAACTTACCCTCGGTGTAGATCGGGACTCAGAGGTTTTAGGGGAGATTTTTGATGAAAATAACACTTCTGTTAAATGGATGATCTCTGAAGTAATTCGAGTAGCTCGTGCTAAGGGTAAGAAAATCGGTCTTTGCGGTCAGGCTCCAAGTGATAATCCACAGTTTGCCAAATTCCTTATCGCCCAGGGAATAGACAGTATTTCATTTAATGCTGATGCCCTGCTGAAAGGAATTGAAAATATGATCCAAGCAGAACGAGCGATAAAAAATTAAATAAATAAAATCGATTCTGCCTGTCGGTAGACAGACCTTTTTGTGGTGGACAGATTTGGGTTAGACTACCTGCATGCAGATGTGGCAATTAAAAAACAAACTAAAAACAGATGAAAAAACTGGAAGGTAAAATCGTTATTGTAACAGGCGCAGCCTCAGGAATGGGTAAATCTATCGCTGAACTATTTGCAAAAGAAGGGGCAAAAGTAGTTGCTGCTGATTTGATGGCCGCCGATGTCGAACCAGTTGCTGAGTCAATTCGCGCAGCAGGTGGACATGCCATTGGATTGAAATGCGATGTGTCAGATCGGGAGCAGGTCAAGCGCTTGATCCATGCCGCTACCATTGAATTTGGTGCTATTGATATTCTGGTTAACAATGCTGGAATTATGGATGATTTTACTCCTTTGGAAAGCGTTAGTGACGGACTGTGGGAGAAGGTCATGGCAGTCAATGTGAATGGTCCTTTTTATGCCAGTAGATTGGCAATTGCAGAAATGCTAAAACAAGGAAAAGGAGTGATCATCAACATTGCTTCCATAGGAGGGATAAACGGGGGAAGGGCAGGTTTGGCCTACACCACCTCCAAACATGCGCTCATAGGAATGAGTAGGAACATTGCCTTCATGTATGCCAAAAAAGGAATCCGCTGCAATGTGATCGCGCCCGGTGGAGTCAATACTAATATTATGAAAGATGCAAATCCGCACCCTGAAGGTGCTGCACTTTGTAGCAGTGGCGCCGGTTCAATGCCCCGTATGGGTGAGCCTGATGAAATTGCCAATGTGGCTTTATTTTTAGCCTCTGAAGATTCCTCTTTTGTCAATGGAGAAGTGCTGACAGTGGATGGTGGTTGGACTGCATATTAAAAATGAGGGAGATCACGATAGCACTTTCTTGATAAATTCGAGCCTTTTTGCTTGAGGAAGTCAGGCTCCTATTCATTGCACCCTTGGGATGATTATTCTGCAGTTGCCTGTGGTAGACAGGTGTGAGATTATTCGTGACCATAAAAAATCAAATTATAATCCTAGGAAGAGGATGTATGATTCAATGACCCGGAATCTTCTGAAAATTTTACCCTTCAAAAAATAAAACCCATTCTTGCCACCAAGCTGTGAAATAAATAGGTGGTTTCTGTAATGGAACTGTAGCCGGGTGGAAGCTTCGAATTGGTAAATGGCCTAGGGGTTGGGTTGAAATCAAAATTCCCCATAAAATAGCCCAGCTCCTGTCTTTTGTAAGCAATACTCATGGTAAGCGCAGTTTTTTTACCCCTAGTGGAGGGTAATTTTACGCCGATGGAAGGACTGAGCAATAGTCCACCTTGGTGCCAGCTCTCATGCCATTCCGTTTTTTCCTTTTTTTCAAGCAAAGCAAACCCTCCTCCAAGATCAAATCCTCCGATGAGTTGAGGCCTGTTTTCTTTGCCCAGAAATCCCCTCCAACCCAATGCGACGGGAAAAACCGTAAGCGTTTCGTATTGGTCAAGGCCTACTGAAAGTCCCAAAACCTGATTTTTGGAAATTTGAGCACCGTGAAAGGTTATCAATGAAAAATCAACTCGGTTTTTGTTTTTCCCACTCCAGTTTTCAATAGGATTTCCTATTAAAGCTCCCAGCTCAGTTTGATTGAAGTAGGGTCTATTTTGGCCAAAAGCTGGAAGGAAAGCGAAAATCCAGAAGCCTAAAATCAGTAGTCTTGTAGTCATTTTATCACTTTAGAATTTTGGCCCAAAATAGTGGAGTACATGAGTTCCTACTGTACGTTTACCGGATTTTTCACGTTGATGCAGCTTAATTTCTTGAGCTTGGAAGGTGTGCTGTAGTCAAACTGACAAACGCCATCAGGTCCGATCACAATCAGGGACTTTGGACCAGGAATGATGTCTACAGATTTCATTGATTGCAGAAACTCCAGCTGGTTTTGATCAATCCCCATTACGTTGGCGACATTGAAGCTTTTCAAGCCATGCTTTCCTTCGGCCACGTAGAGAAAATCGCCTGCCAAAGCCAAACCGTGGGGATTGAGCATCGGATACGCCTTTACTAATTTGGGTTGGCGTAGATTGGCAATATCCACTACCTGAAGTTCATTGACACCGTTGAAACAATTTCTTCCATTCCTGAGTGTGACAAATGCAAACTTTTCATTGACAACCACTGGATCACAGGCTCTGACATGCTCAAAAACCGACATTTTTTGTGGATTGGAGGGAGTCTTGGCATCGTAGATATGCATGCCTGAGTTGGATCCGATAAAGAGATTTTCCTGAAAAGGAAAAATGGTTTCTATTCCCCAGCCAAGCTCGATGTTGCGGAGATGCCTGGGCTTGGCAGGATCTTTTACATCAAAAACCCGCAGACTGTAATCATCCACTGCGTACAAATGTCCGCTCATCAGTGTGAATCTCGCCATGGATCCGCCCTGACCATAACTTTGCGCGGCACCTGAAAAATTGGATGCAAAACTTGCCCGGGAATCGTTCAGAAAAAACCCTCTTCCCATAAATCCATGATCCGATTCACTGGTTAGGACGGTATCTTTGAAAGTAAGAATAACTCCGGTGTTCGATGTGGTGTATAGGTGATTGAAGACATCCTTCACCCGTTCCACCAGTTTGATAGATCGGATATTGCTGATATCAAACACCAGTAAATCGACGTAATTGTCAGCATAAAGCATGTTGTTGTTGACAGCGAGATCCACATTGCCTTTGATGGGAATGAAATTCAGGTTTACGGGCGAAGCCGGATTGGTATTGTCTAATATGTGAATGCCCTCCTGCGGCTCGTTGATCAGCAGGTAATTTCCGTAGAGGTAGATTTTTCCCGGATTCTCCAGTTCATGTGCGGGTTCTATGGTAATCGTTCTGGCCCGAACATCACTCATCTGAAGGTAAACAGGCATCATTGCCCGATACGTGTAGGTAGTAGTGACTTGGTCTTGGCAGGAAGAGAAAGAAATGGCCGAAATCAAAATTAGGATTGAGGCGAAGACTGAGTTCAAATTTTTCATAAAGGCAGAATTTGGATTGGGAAAAATCGAATTACCTGTAATACGTTGATCAATCGGGATTTGCTACACTAACCTCATAAGAAATATTGGATTTCTATTTTTTAAAGTATAAAAGATCGCTCATGCGTCCTCCCTCGGTCATTTAGTTGGGCGTTTTTTTTTAATTTCATTGTTCAATTTCAGACCTACACTTCCGAATGACCTTGGAATATTTCCGCAACCATTGCCTTTCACTTCCCGCAGTGACTGAAGACACGCCTTTTGATCCTACCACACTTTGCTTTAGAGTGGGAGGTAAGATCTTTGCGATTATGGATATGGAGGTTTTTGAATATGTAAATCTAAAATGTGACCCCGAGCGTGCTGTTGAATTGCGGGAGCGGTATGTAGGGATTACCCCGGGGTATCACATGAACAAAAAACTTTGGAATTCGGTCAGCGTGCGAGGAAATGTTCCGGATCCATTGGTTTTGGAACTTGCCAATCACAGTTATGAATTGATCCGGGATTCTTTGCCTAAGAAGGTTAAAGAGAGTTTGCAGTAATCAGTGGGCAGTCGCAAATTATCAGTATGTTGTAAGTGGTGAAAAGTAAGTGGTAAAAAGTAGGATTCGCGATTTAAGAAGTACGTGACAATTGGGTCAGTTTATGGGATTGGCTATGGCTAATTTTTGAAATAAGAGTTTATTGGTGAGGTGATACATGTGACCCTATTTAACTTTACAACCTTCCAACTTTATAACCTTTCAATCTTAATCTTGAAATACGAGATACGAAGTACGGGGTTATGGGTGAGTTGAGGCATTCGACTTTGGTAAACTTTACCGCCTTGCAACTTTACAATCTTCCAACAATTACAAATTTTTCAATTTTTCAATCTTCCAATTTTTCAATCGGTCAATAATTGTCGAATATCGATCATCGAATCTCAAATTCCGAACCCCAAATTTCAAATCCGAAAATGACCTTCTTCTCCATCCGCAAGGTTTCCAAATCCTACGATTTGCACCCTGCCCTGCAAGAGTTTTCACTGGAATTGGCCAAAGGGCAATTTATTGCCATTGTGGGAGAAAGCGGATCAGGAAAAAGTACCTTACTGCGAATCATGGCAGGCTTGGAAACTCAAAGTTCGGGTGAAGTTTGGCTTAGAGATCAACAAATCCAAAATCCAGCCCAAAAGCTGGTTCCCGGATATGATGAAATCAAACTAATCCATCAGGATTATCATCTGAATGCCAATTCCACTGTGGAGGAAAATATTTTTCGTCCGCTGCTCAACTATGACCGGGAATATGCCCGTAATCGGGTGGATCGCCTGTTGTTTGACTTGGGACTTGAAGGGCTTAAGTATAGGCATCCGCGTCAGCTGAGTGGTGGTCAGCAACAGAAAGTCGCCATAGCGGCGGCGATTGCCGTGGAACCGGATGTTCTTTTACTCGATGAGCCATTTAGTAGTTTGGATGCGATTCAGAAGCATAAACTGATCGCAGAACTCAAAGAGTTGTTTTTGGAGATGAAGACAACTGTGGTTTTTGTGACCCATGATCTGGACGATGCCCTCCGGCTTACGGACAATCTGATCATACTCCAAAAAGGGAAAGTGGTACAAAATGGAGGGTCTCAGGAGCTCTGTGAGCATCCTAAGACGCGCTACGTGGCACGGCTTTTTTCCACAATCAATCTGATCCCGGACCGGTTCAATTCCTACCTCCGGCCTTCGGACGTGAGGTTGCGTACTAAAGGTGAATTAATGGGGCATGTGATTGATCAGCGGTATTTGGTTCATTACAATTCCCTTTCGATTCGCTTAAAAAACGGAGGACAAGTCTGGGAAGTCGATGACCCGTTTCGGAAGTATAAAATTGGAGATCGCGTGTATCTGCATTTTGATGAGGAGAAGGTGCTGATGTTGAAGTCGTAGCGTTGGAAAGTGGTAATGTTAGAAGGTTGTAAAGTTGATTTTGTTAATTAATATTGGGAATTAAAAATGTGAATTAGATAATTAGTAGATCTGTTTTTCTTGATTCAATATTTAGGATTTAGCAGTTGAAGTTATATTTTTCTCCCGAAGAAAAAGACGCTGATTCTCGCTGATTTTTTGGATTCCGAAGGTTTCCCACACAAAAAGTCACAGACCTGCCAGTAGGTAGGTTTTCATGGATTTGATATCAAAGTCACATTTAGAAAAAAAAGACCGTCTAGATTTGAGCAGACGCTCAAAGATTGAAAACCTATTTGCGTTTAAAAAATTGGACAGGTTTTTTTGTGAATAAATTTTTTAACGACCGAAGGGCTATTCTTTGAAAATTGAACATTGATCATTGCCTATTGAAAATTGAGCATTGATTATTGCTAATTTATTCGTTGTATTTTTCAAAGAATTTAAAAAAAGTTGAAATTAAGTGATATTCAATTAAATATTTTGTTAGTTTCAATTCAAACGAATAATATAATGATTCGGGGGGGGGGGTATGAACGAAAATCGAAAGATTCTTCTGAAATTTCAACTTAAAAAAATGCAATTTTAGGTAATTTGCAAATATCTAATGTTCAGCGATTTGTAAGTATCAAAATCAATTCCTAAAATCAACCATTCATTTAATTATTTTCAACTCAAAACAATTAACAAATGACCAGATGGAAAATCTGGTGGGGGCTGGGTACTGTGAAGACATGAGCATGATCCTATTTGGGGGCGGTTTTCAGGGTTCAGATGAACTTTGGCTTGCTACATATGATATTTATGTAAGGCTATGCGAAACTGACCAGTAAAATCGATTTTTCATTATCTGCAGGATTCTATCCTGCAGATTAAAGTTTAAAAATTATGAATATTATATTTATATTATTATTAATGATTTTTCAATCATCTGATAATCCTATTGAGGGTAACTGGAAATTAGCGGAATACAGTGGTTTTCTAACGATTTTATCATCATCTAATTTTAATAATTTGTCCGAAGAACAGAAAACTAGGGCCTACGAATCCTTCCAGTTTGCATTAGATAATACGTTTTATAATTTCAAGAAGGATTCTGTTTTTTTTACTGATGCTGGTGGAGATTTTATTGTAAAAGAAAAGAAAGGAAAATTTTTGGTAAATTCCGATACCTTAGTGATTATTGAATCAGGCAAGTTTAAGGTGCATAAATTTTTTATTTCTTCGCTTAATAATAATGAATTGAAAATGAAAATTATTCATAAGGATGGCGTTGTTGGAGTTACTGAAATGAAATTTCAAAAAGTAGATTAGATTATATAATTAAAAAATTTTAGAAAGGAGTGAACTTTTTAATTTCATAATACCTTTATTGATATGGAAGGAATAAATTTAAGGACACTTATTTTAATTTATATAATATTTTATTTTTCACTAACCTTTTACTTTGATCATAAGATTTTAACAGATCTAATTTATTTTGAATTTTATTCTGATAAGTTTTCAGAATCTCGAATTTTTGAATTATTAGATTTTAGAAAAAAGTGGCTTTGGATTACTTATCCCATTAAATTTCTTTTTCAACTGATAGCAATTCAGATCCCTGCCATGTTAATCTACTTAGGGTTTTATTTAGGTAATTATGAAATAAAGTACAAAAAAATTTTTGAGGTAGTGCTTATTTCTGAATTTATTTTCTTTATTCCCTTAATAATTAAGATTACTTGGTTTTCATTTCATCCCGTGTCTATGGATGCGATTCGTTTGTATGCCCCGTTATCTCTATTTAGTATCTTTGATTCAAGTATTCTTAAGGAATGGTTGTATTATCCTTTTAAAGTATTGAATCTTTTTGAGGTAGCCTATTGGGTTTTACTTGCTTTTTTACTTGCTAAGTATTTGAATAAGTCAATCGATTCAATGCTTAAAATAGTCTTAGGTTATTACGTTAGTTTTCTTTTTTGCTGGATTGTATTTGTTATGTTTATTACTCTTGGGAACAGTTAATTCTATGCGGATTAAATTTATTTTCCCGATTTTACTTCTTGGTTTGTTATCCTTTGGAGCTTGGTTAGGCTTTTCTAAATATACTGCTAAAAGGAATCAACTAGTGTTACTTGAAACTCTACCTTCGATTCTAGTATCCTCGCTGGAAGGTCACTCCGTTGATTTGAAAGAGCATATAGGTACTACCCTGGTTCTCATCTATTTTAATTCCACCTGTCCGATTTGTCAATCTGAAGCGGAATTGATTAGACGAGAATTTTCTGAAGAGAAGAATTCAAATTTTATCTGGATTTCTTCGGAATCTGTAGCAGACGTAAAAGATTTTAGGGAAAGGTATGATTTTGTGAACCTTTCCAATCATACCTTTTTATCCGATACACTTTTCAGGCTGGCAGGGGAGTTTAAGCTTACTACGGTACCCGCAACTTTGGTCTATGATTCCAAAGGCGTGTTGGTTGATTTTTTTAAAGGTGCTGTTTCTATGACTGATTTGAAAGCCGCCGTAATTAAAACTCATGAAAGCTCCCGATAAAGTACCTGTGGTATTGCAGCAAGCCAGTTCTGACTGTGGGGTGGCTTGTCTGTCCTCCGTTATCAATTTTTTCGGAGGATATCAGTCATTGGAGCAACTCAGAGTTCAAAGTGGAACTGCCATTCAGGGCACTACGGTATTGGGATTGATCGAATCTGCCAAAGCTGCCGGTATGGACACGGATGCCTTTCGTGTAGATGCATTTACAAGATTAGATTTTTTAGATGGACCAGCGATCCTTCATGTAGTGCTGGAAGAAAAATTCAGTCACTACATTGTCTGTTATGGTCTGGTACCGGAAGGATACGTAGTGATGGATCCTGCGATCGGAGAACGAACACTGACCGGACCTGAACTGGACCGGATATGGAAAAGCAAGTCAATGATCTTGGCTAAGCCGAATTCAGAATTTCAGCTAAAGACTGATTATCTTACAAATAAGAAAAAATGGATCTTGGATTTGGTCAAGCCGGATCTTCCCATTTTGTTGATTTCCGGCTTCTTGGGCTTAGTTGTCACCATTTTGGGACTTTCGGTTGCTGTTTTTTCTCAGAAACTGATCGATGAGCTTCTTCCTAAGGAGCAATGGGATAAGTTGGCTTTAGGCTTAGTCCTTTTGGCTATCCTATTAATTGGTAGAAGTATATTGGGATATCTCAGATCCACTGTGCTGATCAGACAAAGCAAGGAACTAAACCTGCGTTTGATCTCACGATTTTTTGAGCAGTTGCTCTATTTGCCCAAGCGATTTTTCGATTCGCGCAAGGTTGGTGACATTACTTCCCGAATGAATGATTCCCGCAGAATCCAGCGAGCCGTCTCGGTGCTGACTACGGAGTTGATGGTGGATTCATTTGTTGTGATAGTCACTTTGGTTTGCATATTCATTTATTCTTGGCAGGCTGGAGCATTGGTTTCAGCCTTTTTGCCGATTTATTTTTTTTTGATTTACCGATACAATTTTCCGATCAAGCGTGGACAGCAATCCTTGATGGTGCAGTATGCGGGATCTGAGTCCACGTTTATTGATACACTCACCGGCATCGGAGCAATCAAGGGAGGGGGTCGGGAGGCTGATTTTTTAGAAAAGAATCGTTCGATGTATGGTGTTTTTCAAGAGGAAGCATATCGACTGGGGCAAGTGAGCAATTCGCTGGGTTTAGTTGCTCAGATGACTGGAGCGGTGTTCTTGGTGGCTGTATTGGGTACTTGTTGCTATTTGGTGGCAATAGCTGAGATGGAATTGGGAGTTTTGGTAGCGATCAGTGGAATGCTGGGAATGTTGGTGCCTGCTGTAAACAAGCTCGCTTTGGTCAATCTGCAATACCAAGAAGCACAAATTGCTCTGGATCGGCTTTATGAGTTTGTTCAAGCTGAACAGGAAATACAACAAGCGAACAATCCAATCCCTGAAGTATTAGATACAGTCCGGCTTGCGCAAATCAGTTTTCGAATTCCCGGGAGAAAGCAGCTGCTGAAAGATGTTTCGTTTGAATTGAAACGTGGAAAACTTACGGTGCTGCTTGGGGAATCAGGAGGGGGGAAGAGTACACTGCTACAGTTGTTAGTGGGCTTCTACCCTGCGGAAGCAGGAAAAATTGAAATCAATGAACAGTTTAATCTTAATTCCCTTTCACAAGCTGAATGGAGAAAAACGGTCGGCTATGTCCCTCAGGAGATCAAGATATTCAATGGTACTTTGATTTCTAACCTGACGCTGGATGGTGATCCTCAAAAATTCCAGGAAGCAATCCTATTCTGTAATGAAATGGGTCTATCTTCATTCTTTGAGGCTTTGCCACAAGGCTATCTTACTTTGGTGGGTGAAGAAGGGATCAATCTTTCGGGAGGTCAGAAGCAGGTGATTGGCCTGACACGAGCTTTGCTCAAGCAACCCAAACTTTTACTTTTGGATGAGTTTACCGGAGCAATGGATCGAACAACCGAGCAAAAGATGTTGGATTTGATCTTGAAAATCAAAGTATCCATACCGGTCTTGGTCGTCACGCATCGGGTTAAGCCCGCCTTACTTGCGGATGAAGTTTTGATTTTAGAAAATGGGTCCTTAGTAGATTTTGGCAGCCCTGCTGATCTGCTTACACGAGAAAATTTACTTTCGGATAGCATGCGGGATTTGGTAGGAGTGATATGATCAATTATCAAATTCATTTCTCGAGTAGGTCCAATCCACTCCCCGCACCCCATTGCTTAATCATTTAATTGTCTATCCTCCGAGGTTCACAAAGTTCAAGCTCCACCGCCAACAAAAGGACATTGTACTTTTTTCAGCTTTCTCACTTCAGCTTTCTGACTTCTTGCCTACTGATCACTCACTCCTCGTGTTCCCCGTGCTCGCCATGCACATGGCCATGAGCAAGTTCTTCTTTTGTGGCTTCCCGCACTTCCAGGATATTTCCTTCGAAATGTAGTTCAAATCCCACCAAAGGATGGTTGAAATCCAGCAAAAGATTTTCACCCAGATCTTTCAGCACTTTTGCCTGCATGCTGTAGCCGTTTTCATCCATTAAGGGAAGAAACTCACCTTCTTTTAGCATCTCAGGTGAGAATCCACGCTCTCCGGAAAACTGCTCTTTGGGCAGTGTGATCAGTAATTCCTCGTCAGGTTCTCCGTAGGCTTCTTCTACCGTCAGGACGAAAGCAAAATTCTCTCCCTCAGCTTTTCCACTGAGCAGTTCCTCGAATTTCTCAGGAAGCCCACTTTGCCCATAGATAAAATAAAACGGGTCTTCATCGTCCCGGATTTCCACGCTGAATGGAGCAGATTCGATGTCGTCCTCGTTTTTACTGACTTTGAGTTCGTAGGTCAGGCCTACCACTACATTTTCCTGGATGTTCATTGGTTGGGGGTTATTTGGTTAGGCCATATTTCAGGCGAATGAGCAGTCGTTCTTTCAATACAACCCACTTGCTGAGTGGAGTAGAGGTTTTTAGCGGTTTTGCTGCGCGAAAGACAAAGTACTGGTAGTCTTTCTCGGCAAAGAAAAGCGAATAAGTTTCCATCTTTTCAAGGTAAAAACCTGCATTGGTGATGCTTTTGATCAAATCCCCTGAGTCCAAAGGCTGATCGATCACCTGTAGTTTTTCGGGTTCATTCTCGATCATCCATTGCAAATAACGGGGCGATGGTATGTGAATAAAAATTACCGATTCCTGATGCGCATGTTTGCTAATATTCTGGAAAAGGCGAAAATGCTGATCCACCGGAATATGCTCCAACACATCCGGAAAGACGAAGAAATCAAAGGTCTCACCCTTTTTGTCAAAGTCCGACATGTCCGAAACCTCGAAGCCCAGATTGGTCTGTTGTTTCCAGAGAACTTTGGCTTTTTCAATACTTTCCGGAGAAATATCCACCGCCAAAACTTCCCCATTCGTGACCTGCGTAGCCAGCAAATGAGAGACAGTTCCGATTCCGCAGCCCACCTCAAGGATGCGGTGATTTGACTTCAGTCCGGCAGCTTTCACTTTGTCCAAAATGCTCAGGTGACGGGAATTGATTCCGGTTTTCTGTTGCTTCTCGGCAAACTGATCGTAAAAACTAACGACTTTATCTTTCTGATCCGGCTTAGGCTCTTGCATGGTTTTCTTTATATGTGAAGAAGATTCCGCCAATCAAAGTCAGGACAATCAGGTATTGGAAAATCACCATCGGAGTTTTGGTCGCGTAAAAGCTGGTTGGGGCAAAAGTAAAAACAACCTCATGCGCTCCCGCGGGGATTTCCAAGCCTCGGAGCAGGTAATTTACACGGAGTATTTGAGCCTCCTTGCCATCAATTGTTGCGATCCAGCCCTTTGGATAATGGATTTCTGAAAATACTGCCAAGCCTCCTTTATTCATAGAAGCTTGGTATTTCAGTTCATTCGGAGCGTTGGAAGTAAGTGAGATTTGACCGGATCCTGCGCTGATTTGTCCAAATTCAGTTGTATTGAGGGTTGCTTGGGATTTTGTGTCTATTTTTCCCAAAGCCTCAATGTCTTCCTGATTTGAAGTCACGGAAACAATTTCAAAGGGTATCCAGGCCGCACCGTTTGCCTCCGGATTTTTGAAGACCGCATTAGCTTCTGTCCCCGCAATGAGGTATTTGGTGTTCAGCATATTCATGATATCTGATCCTTCCCAGTCAAAATTTCCCTCCTGAGCTTTTTTGATGAAGGCCTCCAATTCAGGCTGGAGTTGATTTTCTACTAAATCTTGGTAGCGACGAAGCTTTGCTCCATGGTATCCTCCCAGGCTGTTGAACCGATAGCTTGTTCGGGCGCCTTGGGTCAGTCCTTCGGTCAAGGGAAGCACGCGGAAATATTCCTGATCCTGGGCAAGGGACTTTTCTGCGGGAGTCTCGGCAAAAAACTGTCGGGAAGGATTGCCCTGAAATGAATCTGCATTGAGATAGCGGCGGTTGATCGTCCAGACATCAATAGTGATCAAGGCGATTAATCCCATTCCTAAAATCAAGTCGGAAATTTTGCCTTTCAGGTAGAAATAAATCAAGCCCATTGCGGCGACTATAAATGCCAAACTTTTCCAGGCTGAAGCAGAAAGCATGGACTTTCGGTCGGTTTTCAGCGCTGAAGCAAGCCAATCCGGATAATTTACATCTGCTGCACCTTCAAATCTGAAGAAAGCTCCGGAAGCGACCGCCAATATCAAGACTAAACCTCCAACGATTCCACCCGAAATCAACAGGGGCTTGAGTTCCTTTTTTTGTACCAGCCTCTCCAGTGAAATCATTCCCAAAATCGGAATTGCAAACAACGTCATTCCCAATGCCATGGATACGGCACGAAACTTATTATACCCCGGCAAAATATCGAAAAGCAGGTAGTTGAACCACGCGAGGTTTTTGCCCCAACTCAGCATCAGGGAGAGGACTATAATCACCCCGAAGGTAATCAGGCTTTCTTTAGGCGCTGCCCAGATTCCCAATACCGCCAAAAAAACCAGAATCACACTTCCGTAAATCGGTCCACCAGTGAAAGGCTGATCGCCCCAATACGTAGGTGCGCCCTGGATAAATCCGTTGATCTGGGCAGGATCCATTCCTTGGGAGCGGAGGACTTTTTCGGATGCGGAGTCTTTGGGGAGTGGAGTACTGCTGCCTCCTCCATAAAAGTCTGGAATCAGCAAAGTCAGGGTTTCCAACTTTCCATTGGACCAGCCAAAGGCATAATCTTTGTCCAAACCGGAGGATTTTGCTTCTAGGGTTGAATTTCCCCGTGTTGAATAGGGGCTATATTCCAATGCTGTTGCCAGCCTCCCGATATTTCCGCCAACTGCCAAAACTGCTCCCAAAACCAGAAAACCAATGGTTTTGGAGAGGCCGGGAATTCCTTCTTTTTTCCAGTCAAAAACCATCCGGACTACCACATAAATCACAGAAATGATCAGCGTGTAGTAGGTGATCTGAAGGTGATTGAATTTGAGTTGGAGCAAAAGTCCCAAGGCTAGAAGTGCTGCGCCAAGGATTCGTTTCCGCTCAAAAGCGAGATGAATGCCCGCTAAAATCAGGGGAATCAAACAGACTGCCCAGATTTTGGCATTATGTCCGGCTTCGAGAGAAAGTAAATTATATGTATTAAAAGAGAAAGCAATTGCACCGCCGATGGCGAAAACCGGTCTGACTCCAAAGCTTAAAAGTAAAATGTACATTCCCAGCATCCCGAAAAACAAGCCATTGATCGGGTGGGGAAGTCCAAGAGTCAGGACTGAAATCACAGCATTGGTGATATCACCCGGGAACTCCAAACTGATGAAATAGGAAGGCATCCCACCAAACATGCTGTTGGTCCACAGTGCCTGTTCTCCGGTAGATTCACGATGATCCAAGACTGCTTTTGCCGAACCCTCCCACTGAAGGATATCTCCCTGAAAGATGATTTTCCCGTCAAAAACCATCGGAGAGAAATACAGGACTACAATGAGGTAGAAAAGGACGATGCCCAGCAGGTGGGGAAGCAGGTCTTTCTGAAAATTAAGTTGCATCAATAGGGATGATTTGCTAAGCTCCAAAATTAAGCCTGCAAATTAGGGATTTAATGGGAAAGAGCGAGAGGATATGATTTTTGGTAATCTCTCTCTCACAGATGACACAGCTATGCACAGATTTTTTTGAACCTCATTGGTTCAAGTCTTCAGACTTGGATCAAGTATAATACAGTCTTCAGACTGCTTTTACTTTGAATTTTTTACCACAGAGAAAAAGAGAGAAATTGTTTTTGGTATATCTTAAGCTTGTTTTGAACTTCAATCCTAATTTCACTTTTGGGGTTTTTTTGAGAGCGCAGAGAAAAGCTAAAGCTTTTTCATGATTAAAAACGAACTGCTCTTCATTGATATAAACTTCAAAATAAGTAGAATCCTCTTGCAGAGACCACCAGCTCCCAATCACCGCTTTTGAGGAAATTCTCTTAGAGCATCCCCAAAATATCATAAGAATTAGAACTAAAGATATTCTCTGTGCCATAATTCGACTGTTTAACTCAAAGTACTAGTTTTTGATGGCGAGGGATTCAGACTGCGTCAAATAATAATAGGTAATTTAATGAAGCAGTCCGAAGACTGCATAACTGTGGGTCCAAGACTGAAGTCTTGAACCAATCTGCTTTTCTGGTTTACCTTTTAGACATTCACCTTCCCAAAAACCCTTAAATTCATTACTTTTGCTCCAAATAGAAGCAGAGCCGAATGTTTGATAATTTAAGTTTAAAGCTTGACCGGGCTTTCAAAACGCTGAAAGGGACGGGTAAAATCACTGAAATCAACGTCGCATCCACCGTAAAGGAAATCAGAAGAGCCCTGATCGATGCCGACGTTAACTATAAAGTAGCCAAAGAAGTCACAGATACGATCCGAACCGAAGCCTTGGGCCGGGACGTTTTGATTTCCGTTTCTCCGGGCCAGCTTCTGGTCAAAATCACCCAAGAGGAGCTTACCAAGCTGATGGGTGGATCCAAAGTGGACATCAAGCTGAGCGGAGATCCTGCCGTGATTTTGATTGCCGGTCTTCAGGGTTCGGGCAAGACGACCTTCACCGGGAAACTTGGGAGCTTGTTGAAAAGACAGGGAAGACAAGTTCTCTTAGTGGCTTGCGATATCTACCGACCTGCTGCAATTGATCAGCTGAAAGTATTGGGTGAGCAGATTGGAGTGGAGGTATATGCCGAGCCTGAAAATAAAAATGCGCTTCAGATCGCTACCAATGCAATTGCATATGCAAAGAAAACCGGCAAAAAGACAGTAGTCGTCGATACCGCGGGTCGTTTGGCAGTGGATGATCAGATGATGAAGGAAATTGAAGAGCTGAAAAAAGCACTCAATCCTTCTGAGACACTTTTTGTAGTCGATTCGATGACCGGTCAGGATGCGGTGAATACTGCTAAGACTTTTGATGAGCGATTGAATTTTGACGGAGTTGTGCTTACCAAACTCGATGGCGATACCCGAGGTGGTGCGGCGATTTCGATTCGTCACGTGGTGAACAAGCCGATCAAGTTTATCTCCACAGGGGAGAAAATGGAAAATCTGGATGTCTTCCATCCGGATCGTATGGCTCAGCGAATCCTCGGAATGGGTGACGTGATCTCCTTGGTTGAGCGTGCTCAGCAGTCCTTTGACGAAGACGAAGCCAAGCGTATCAATGCTAAAATCCGTCAGAACAACTTTAATTTTGACGATTTCCTTTCGCAGCTAGAGCAGGTGAAAAAGATGGGAAATATCAAAGACCTGATGGGAATGATCCCGGGAATGGGCAAAGCCATGAAAGGTTTGGATATCGATGATGATAGTTTCAAACCGATCGAAGCGATCATCCGAAGCATGACACCCAAAGAGCGTCAGCAGCCGGACATCATCGATGGGCGAAGAAGAAAGCGAATTGCCGATGGTTCGGGAAGAACTATCGTGGAGGTTAACAACCTCATGAAGCAGTTTGACGACATGCGCAAGCTGATGAAACAGATGAATAAAATGGGCGGAGCGAAGCAGGCGATGAGCCGAATGATGCCTCCAGGTGGAGGGAGAAGGTAAGGGGATTTCGAATTTCGTATAGTCGATTTCGGATTTAAACAACCCGATCAAAATGGTCGGGTTTTTTTATTACAAGAGATCGACGCCATTTCAAAAGAATTAAAAAATTCCAACTAAGTTTTCTAGGGAATTGGTGTGGCTTTGAAATTCTGTGATACGTATTTTACTTCCATTCGTTCTCGTTCCATCGGAACGCCTGGTCGGTAGAAATAAGTTTGAGGTTATGGAATTCGTTCCGTAGGAACGTTTGGTGTAAAACATACAAGTTACAAGCACATGTCACCATACGTTCCTGGAACGCGGGCTAGGTCATCGGTTTGTAAGTTGCCAACCAGATGTCCCGCTGGGACATGGATATCTTGATTTCTATTGTCTAAAGTCTTGTGTCTAAAGTCTTGCATCTAGGGTCTAAGATTTAAGGTCTTGCTTCTAATCTCTAATAAAGCGTCTTATCCCCTTTTTCTTTCCAAAGCTCAAATGCCTTCAGACTCTCCTCACGAAGTAGTGAGTTCATGGGGATTTTGCGATCCGCAGGTTTTACCTCGATTTCCTGATAGATAAAGTCATCATCAAATCCGGCCTCGGCCGCGTCATTTTTGGTGCAGGCATAAAAAACTTTCGAAGGTCTCGCCCAAAAGATTGCGCCGAGACACATAGGACAAGGTTCGCAGGAAGTGTAGACTTCACAGCCGTCCAACTGAAAATTATCCAGGTTTTTGCAGGCATCACGGATGGCTACCACTTCGGCATGGGCGGTAGGATCTTTGGTTTTCAGGACCATGTTTGACCCTTGACCGACGATTTTTCCATCTTTAACAATGATGCATCCAAATGGCCCGCCATTTCCGGCAAGCATTCCTTTTTTCGCCAAGTCAATGGCTTGGAGCATGAAGTTTTTTTGGGAATCGGTCATGGGGTAAAGATAGTGATCAGTTTTGAGTGGTCAGTGTTTTGGTAAGTAGTAAAGAGTGAGTAGTAAGTTGTTAGTCGGATTTACCTCTTACTACTAACTACTTACTTTTTACAAAACTGAAAACTGAGACTGCCAACTGATCACTGACTCAACTCATCCACTTACTCAGAAACTCAAGGAATTGGTCTTTGTAATTGTCCCCTACTGCGATTTGATGATCTCCGGTTTGGATGACATTCTTGGATACTGAGTCAATGTGATCCAAGGCCACAATAAAAGAACGGTGTACACGCATAAACTTTTCCGAAGGAAGTAATTCCTCCATATTTTTCATACTGGTCAATGAAAGTAGCGGGTTGGGCTTGGACTTCAGGTGCACTTTGACATAATCCTTGTAGGCTTCTACATGGGTGATATCTTTGAGCATCACTTTGACGAGTTGGTATTCAACTTTCAAAAAAATGAAATCCTGCTGGGCAACGGGCTCGGCAATTTTAGCCACAGGAGCCTGCTGAATCCGATCAAAATACTGGTAAGCTTTGGTAGCCGCTGCCAGAAATTCCTCGTAGCTGTAAGGTTTGAGCAGGTAGTCCAGCGCTTCTACTTTATAGCCTTCGATGGCAAACTGATTGTAGGCAGTGCAGAAAATAATGCGGGTTTTTTCAGAGTTCTTTTTTCCATCAAGGATTCGGGCAAGCTCCATTCCCGAGAGATCCGGCATTTGGATATCCATGAAAATGAGTTGAACCTCATTTTGATTGATAAAGCCCAACGCTTCAATAGCGTTGGAAAACTTTCCTTCCAGCTGCAAGAAGGCTGTTTGGCCAATGAATTTGCTCAATAACTCCAGAGCCAAGGGTTCATCGTCTATGGCGACACATTTTATAGTCATGCGAGATTGATTGTCAGGTTTACCCAATACTCCATTTTGGAATCATCTTTTCCAAACTTCAACCGGTGTTTATCCGGATAGATCAGGCTTAGACGTCGTTGGGTATTTGCCAGTCCGATTCCGTTTTCATGGGCTTCCGGACTATCCGGATTTACAGGGAAAATGTGGTTTCTGGTTTCGAAAAACACAGTATCTCCCATTACTTCCAGTTTGATCAGAATTTCACTTTCATGCTGTGAACTGACTCCGTGCTTGAAGCAATTTTCCAGAAATGGCAAAATTAACATCGGTGCAATGATCAAATCATGTTTGGGAATTTCGATTTCGACTTTAAGCTTGACTTTTTCAGTCATCCTCATTTTCATCAACTCGATGTAATCTTCAATAAACTTTACCTCTTTGCTCAGAAGGGTTTCATTCTTCTGATTTTCATAGAGAACGTAGCGCATCATTCTGGAAAGCTTCAGGAGGGCTTCCTGCGCCTTTTTCACATCCAGATTGGTGAGTGCATAGATATTATTAAGTGTATTGAAGAAGAAGTGAGGATTAATTTGAGCCTTGAGGTAGGAAAGCTCGGTATTGATCCGCTGCCTGTCGAGTTCTCTTCTGAGTGTTTCATCTTTTTGCCACTTCTGTACCAAAGCCAAGGAAGTACTCAATCCGATAGAGACCAGATAAAGCGACATCTGGAATACATCCCCAGGGAGCCATCGTTTTCTGTTCGGATCGAAGGGCTTGTCAGGACTGAATACAACGTGCATTTTCTCAGAGTAAAGCGTAAACTGTTCAAAGTAGATAATCAGTCCATAAAAAAACACGCCGCCTAGAATCACGATCAAGAGGAAGAGGTAGTTTTTTCCCTGAAGGAGGATTTTGGGTACTGTAAAGGATGCGTTGGTATAGAAAACTGATATCAGCAGGACAACAAGAAACACCTGTTTCCACCAGAATTGGATAGGCAATTGGATTTCTCCCATCCGCCAGGAGAGCGGAGAGAGCAATAATAATACAATACACAGCATTAACCAGCCGAGGATGTGTACTAAAACCGAGAGCCTTTTTTTAGGGGTGAATGATAGCATATGGTTGATTTTCAGTATCCAAACTAAAACAAATTACTTCTATCCCTCAAACACAATCTACCAAAACTGCGATTTGACCCATGGAAAGCCCTATTGAGCGGATAAAGCCTTAAATCGTGAATTTATCGAAGTTCGTCTTGGAATTGCTGGTATTTGTCGATGAAGAGTTCCTGCTGGTCTATTACATTTTTTAGGACAAAACATTGCCCTCAACTTTGGGGTATCAATAGGCAGAAGTCCCTTTTGGAAAACAACACTATGAAGAAATTACTCAATTTAATTATCGCAATTACATTTTTCGGAACCTCTGTTTCTTTTGCACAGCAGGCTGGAGAAAGAAAAGAGCCTGCACGAATCATTGGTGTAGCAAAAAATCTCAAGACAGGTGAGTCAATTGGTTATGCTACTGCAGCGCTTTACAAATCTGGCACTGACCTCAGTACTTCCGGAGCTGTGGCTGACGGAGAAGGAGTTTTCTTCATCACAGGTTTTTCTGTGGGTACCTATGAACTTCAAGTTAGTTTCTTGGGATATGAGACCGTGAAGCGCACCATCAATATAAATTCTGCCGATACTGATATCAACCTCGGCGAAATCGGTATGACGGACGAAGGCCTAGCCTTGCAGGAAGTAACTGTACAGGGTCAGCGTGATTTGATCGAAGAGCGAGTAGACAGAACAATTTACAAAGCTGAAAATGACAAAACCACCGCAGGTGGTGATGCCACGGACGTGTTGAGAAGAGTACCCATGCTTTCTGTCGATCTGGACGGAAACGTGTCCATGAGAGGAAGTTCCAATATTCTGGTGTTGATTGACAATAGACCTTCCGCCATCGCAGCTTCATCCATCGCAGATGCCTTGAGACAAATTCCTGCTGACGAAATTAAAGCAGTAGAAGTGATCACTTCTCCATCCGCAAGATTTGATGCAGAGGGTACTTCAGGAGTTATCAATATCATCACTAAAAAGAACAACCTTCAGGGAGTAACCTTGAATGTTAACTCCGGATTTGGCTTGAGGGGTTCTAACCTTGGTCTTCAGGGTAGCGCAAGAAAAGGGAAATTGGGTTTTAGCCTGGGTGGTTTTGGACGTGCAGGCTATAACTTGCTGGGAAGATTTGAAAACGAGCAAATCATCACCAATCCGGATAACACCATCTCCAGAGTCATTCAGTCTGCGGATACGGAAAGGAGAGATATTTTCGGAAGATATAATTTTGGAGTTGACTACGATATCAATCAGTATAATTTCATCACCGGTGCAATCAATTTTGGATTGAGAAATTCAAATAATGAGCAAACCAACTTCTTGACAGAAAATTTCAGAAACAATGTTCTGATGAGCAATCGACTGAGAAGTACCGATACAAAGGACCTGAGCAATTCGGTGGACGTGAGTCTAAACTACACCAGATCATTTGAGAAAAAAGGAAGAGAACTGAGTTTGTTGACGCTTTACAGCAGAAACAACCGTGAAAATTCTTTCATCAACACCCTATTCACAGAAGATTTCAGCACGATCGATTCCAGGTTGAAAAACGATAACCCAAGCAGAAACGAAGAGTTTACTGTTCAGTTGGATTATGTCACTCCTTTGGATGAAAAAGGAAATCAAATTCTGGAATACGGAGCAAAAAATATCCTGAGAAAGGCGTATTCGGATTTTGCCTATTTCGAAGCAGAAGGTGCTACAGGAGAATTTGTAGTGGATCCGAACCCTTCCAGAAACAACGACTTCAGTTACGATCAAAATGTAACAGCGGGTTATGTGTCTTATACCTTCGCTTTCTTGGAGAATTACACATTGAAGCCAGGCGTCAGATATGAATACACCACGATAAATGCCGACTTCAGAACTGAATTTCAGGCAGATATTCCAGCTTATGGAACATGGGTACCGAGCTTAAATGCTTCCCGAAGATTGAAAAATGGAAACATGATCAAAGCCGCATACAACAGAAGAATTCAGAGACCTTCCTTGAGATTTTTGAATCCTAACATTGAGGCATCCAATCCACTGCAAATTTCGCAGGGTAATCCTGAACTTGATCCGGAATTCACGGACAACTATGAGTTGGGATACAGCACATTCATAAAGGGTACGACGCTGAATTTCACCACCTTCTACCGAAATACAACCGGATCCATACAGGCTATAAGAAATGTGCAGGAAGGTGGAATAATATCTACCACCTATGATAACATCGGTCAGGAACAAACTGTAGGAGCGAACATTTTCGCCAATGTGAATATCAACAATAAATTCTCCTTAAATGGTGGGTTTGACATGTACTATGCCATGTTGGATAATGGACTTACAGATCCACAGTTTGCCGCAAGTAATGAAGGTTTTGTGGTCAGTGGACGAATCTTCGGTAACTACACCCTGCCTAAGAGCTGGCAAGTACAATTGTTCTCTTTCGCAAGAGGCCGACAGGTACAGCTTCAGGGAACTTCAGGTGGATTTGCAGTTTATGGGTTGAGCATGAACAAGCAGTTTGCTGAGAAAAAAGGAAGCATTGGATTTGGAGTTGAAAACTTCCTGGCGAAAGAATTTGTCGTAAGAAATGAAATTGTGACCCCAACAATCATTCAAAACAGCTTAAACGCCACCAGAAACATGAATTTCAAAGTGAACTTCAGCTACAGAATAGGGAAACTTTCCATGGATCAGCGTCCTAAAAGAAGAAGATCAATCAACAATGATGACTTGAAAGATGGCGGAGGAGATGGCGGACAAGAACAGGGTGCTGCAGCCCCTGTGCGAAACAGATAAATGATTAAAAAACCCTTATTTATAAAATCAGGGTTTTTTAATCATTCAGCAAGCTTGGATTAGAAATAAGAACAAAGACTTTATTAGATAGATTGGGTAACAGAAAACCCGGACTCATAGGTTCGGGCTTTTTTATTATGAAGAATAAACCAACTTAAAACTTCTAATTCTAATCTCCATTAGATAGAATTAGGTGGAATAAAAAAAACCCGACTCAAAATTGAATCGGGCTTTTTTTGTTTTTAAGGGTGTATTAAGACTTATAGGTTACTTTTTTAATTGCATCAATGGTACGCTTCACATTTGGAAGCGTCGCCTCAATATAGCTTGGGCTATAGCTCAAAGGAATGTCCATTGAATTTACCCGGATCACCGGAGCGTCAAGGTAATCAAAAGCATAGCGCTGAAAATGATAAGTCAGTTCTGATGAAATTGCCGCAAGCGGATTAGCTTCTTCGACGATTACTACCCGATTGGTCTTTTTTACAGACTCAAGGCAAGTTGCATAATCGATTGGTCGCACTGTTCTCAGATCAATGACTTCACATTCTACTCCTTCTTTTGCCATTTCTTCAGCAGCTTCCAAGGCTACTTTCATCATTTTTCCAAAGGAAATCAAGGTTACATCTTTTCCTTTGCGTTTGATGTCAGCCACCCCGATCGGAAGCAGATATTCGCCCTCAGGCACTTCTCCCTTGTCAGAATACATGACCTCAGATTCCATGAAAATGACTGGATCCGGATCACGGATAGCTGCTTTCATCAGTCCTTTGGCATCATATGGATTAGAAGGGACGATTACTTTCAAGCCAGGGGTATTGGCAAACCAATTTTCGAAGTTGGAAGAGTGTGTAGCTCCTAATTGTCCTGCATTTCCGGTTGGTCCCCTGAAGACAATCGGAACGGAGTAAGCTCCTCCTGACATCGCGTACATTTTGGCAGCAGAGTTGATGATCTGATCGATCGCTACCAGAGAGAAATTGAAGGTCATGAATTCAATGATCGGTTTCAGTCCGTTCATCGCAGCACCTACACCCAGTCCTGCAAATCCCAATTCAGCAATTGGAGTATCCACGACCCGCTCGGGACCGAATTCATCCAGCATTCCTTGAGATACTTTGTAGGCCCCGTTGTACTCGGCTACTTCCTCACCCATCAAAAAAACGGTTTTGTCCCGTCTCATTTCCTCGGACATCGCTTCTCTCAAAGCTTCCCGAAATTGTATTTCTCTCATCTGTAATGATAAAATTTTGGCTCGTAAAAATAGAAAGGAATCGGGCAAAAGCAAAGGTTGTCCATACCTTTATCCCATAAGGTTTCTAACCCAGATAAACGGTTTTGGAATTGACGAACTCCAAAATCCCCTGACGCCCCAGTTCCCGTCCAAATCCTGATTTCTTAATTCCTCCAAAAGGAAGCGCAGGTTGGGATGCCACCATTGAATTGAGAAAAACGGCTCCACTTTCAATTTCGGAAGCAAGTTGTTCACCTCTTTTCAGGTCGCTTGTCCAGATGGATGCCCCAAGCCCAAACGCTGTGTCATTAGCTATTCTGATCGCCTCAGTGGTGTTTTTGACTTTAAAGAAGCTTGCAACAGGCCCAAAAAGCTCCTCGGAATATGCCGGAGAATTTGCTGGAATGTCTGCGAGTATCGTCGGGCTAAATTCGGCACTTCCTGCTTTGGGTTTTTGGCCTCCAAAAAGGATTTTTGCGCCTTTTTCCACGGATTGCTGTACTTGTTCATACAACTCAGAAGCCAGATCGGGTCTTGCCATGCAGGCAAAATCTGAGGATTCGTCCATGGGGTTTCCCACTTTCAAAATGCTCAATCTTTCCTGAAATAATTTCAAAAATTCATCATAAGCCGACTCTTCAATGATAAATCGCTTGGCGGAAATGCAACTTTGCCCAAAATTAACCATCCGAGCTTGGACTGCAATTTCGGCAGCTTTTGGAATATCAGCATCTGCCAACACTATAAAAGGATCGCTGCCTCCAAGTTCCAATAGTGATTTTTTTATATTTTTTCCGGCAGTGGAGGCAACTGCAGCCCCGGCTTTTTCGCTTCCGGTGAGGGATACTGCCTTGATGCGATCATCTTCCAGAAGTGTCAAAGTGGCTTTGGAATCAATCAATAGGCTTTGGAAAACACCTTTTGGGAAGCTCGCTTCGCGAAAAACAGACTCGATCGCTATGGCACATTGCGGCACATTGGAAGCATGCTTGAGGATTCCCACATTTCCAGCCATCAAGGTCGGCGCAGCAAAACGGAAAACTTGCCAAAACGGGAAATTCCACGGCATCACTGCCAGGATTGTTCCCAAGGGTTGATGCATGATTTTGGCCTTCTTTCCATCAGGAAGGTTGATTTTTTCAGCTGAAAGGAATTCCTCCGCATTATCGGCGTAGTAATCACAAGCCAAGGCGCATTTTTCGATTTCTGACCTAGACTCCCGAAGGATTTTGCCCATTTCCAAAGTGATAATACGGGCGTATTCTTCTTTGTTTTTTCGCAGAATTTCCCCTGCTCTTTTCATCAGCTTTGCGCGTTCCAAAATGGACGTACTCTTCCAGTTCTCGAAAGATTTTGAAGCCAAATCAATTTTAAAATCCATTTCTTGGGATGTTAAGGATTTAAATTCCTTAGTCACCTCTCCGGTCCATGGATTAATGGATTGAATCAACTTCATTTTTCTATTGTTTTTCCGGCTTCATTCCATGCGGTGATTCCGCCTTCCAGCATGTAGACTTTTTTAAAGCCGGCTTTTCGCATCTGATCAGCAGCTTTTCGAGTTCTCGCTCCAGAGCGACAATAAAGTAGATAGGTTTTGTTTTTGTTGAGCGCTTCGATTTCCTGATTGAAGGTTTCTCCAAGGAAATTAATGTTAAATGACCCGGGTAAATGTCCTTCTGCCACTTCTTCGGGAGTTCTAACGTCAATTACTTTATTCTTCTTCTTGGAAGACATTTTCTCGAACTCCGCAATTGAAATGACATTGATCGAATCCTTTTCAACAGTTTGGGCTTGTGCTGTAATTCCCAAAATCAAGAAGGCGAATAGAAATACTAATTTGGTTTGCATAGGTATTTGTTGAATTAGTGAATAAGGTCTGCCATATTGAACAGAAAATTTACTCCATTTCGTTTCAAAATGTGTACAAAGATCGCTTTGATTTCAGACTCACACAGTTACATTGATCACAAAACTTTAACATATCTACAGGATGTGGATGAGATTTGGCATGCGGGAGACATTGGTAGCTTGGAAGTGATGGCAGCTTTGCCAAAAGGAAAGTCTGTTCGTGCAGTTTTTGGAAATATTGACGATCAGTCGATTCAAGAAACCTACCCCGAATGGCAGGAGTTTGAATTGGCAGGTGTGAAAGTGCTCATGACTCATATCGGAGGAAAACCTCCACGCTATGCAACTGGAGTGAAAAAAAGAATCAAGGAGTCGGCGGCGCAGTTATTTATTTGTGGGCATTCGCACATCTGCAAGGTGGAGTTTGATTCTACTGTCAACTGCCTGTACATGAATCCCGGTGCGATGGGAAGGCATGGATTTCATATCATGCGGACGATGTTGCTTTTTGAATTGGAGGCTGGAAAAATTCAAAACCTTCGGGTGGTAGAATTGGGGAAAAGGGGAGGGGTGTAAGGTGTTTTTCTTAATCATACCGGTGAGCTAATTTACTTTGGTTAATAGGAAGGAAGACCGGAGACCGAAGGATCTATTACTCTAGGGTAATTAGGGCATAGTTAGTGATAAAAATATTTACTTGGTAAGTATGCAGGTTTTTGAATTATTAAAGTCAAAATAACCTCACAATTCCCCGGTTTTCTGCTCATCAAAAAGTCCTAAACACAATCCTCAATTTTAGCTAAATTTCACATTATGAAGCCCCTATTTCTCCTCCTGTTCTTTTTCTTAACCATCTACCAAACAGAAGCGCAAGACCAACCGCTGAAAATCGGTGTGGCGGGCTTGAATCACGGGCATGTGGGTTGGGTTTTCACTGCAAACAAGCGATCCGATATTGAAATCGTGGGAATCGCCGAGCCCAATCGGGAATTGGCTGAGCGCTACATGAAGCAGCACGGCCTTCCGATGGATTTGGTTTTCGATACGTTGGAAGAAATGCTGGAAAAAACCAAGCCGGAAGCGGTGACAGGTTTTGGGACTACATTCGCTCACCTGGAAATCGTGCAGCACTGTGCGCCGAAAGGGATTCATGTCATGGTGGAAAAGCCCTTAGCCGTCAGTTTGGAGCATGCTTTGGAAATGAAAGCTCTTGCGGAACAGCACAACATCCACCTGATCACCAACTACGAGACTTCCTGGTATGCGACCAACGAAAAAGCGCATGAGCTTTTCCTTGCCGGGCAAATCGGCGATGCGCGTAAAATTGTGGTTCGGGATGGGCATCGTGGTCCAAAGAAAATCGGTGTCGGACCCGAGTTTCTCGAATGGCTGACTGATCCACACCTGAATGGAGCTGGGGCGCTGATGGATTTTGGATGCTACGGGGCCAACTTGAGCACTTGGTTGCTTCAGGGACAGCGCCCGATTTCGGTTACCGCGATTACCCAGCAACTCAACCCCGCCGACAACCCCAAGGTAGATGACGAGGCAACGATTATTGTCACCTATCCCAATTCGCAGACGATCATCGAAGCATCGTGGAACTGGCCAATCGGTCGGAAGGACATGGAAATCCACGGTCTTACCGGAGCAATTTTCGCTGACAACGCCAAATCACTCCGGATTAGAATGGCTCAGGGATACGATGGATTTAGGGAGGAAAAATTTGAATTGGATTCCCGAAAAGCACCTTTTGACGATCCTTTTTCGGTCCTGCAAGCCGTCGTCAGAGGCAAGCTCAAACTTTCCCCTTATGATCCCTACAGTTTGGAAAACAATATGATTGTGATGGAAATCCTTCAGGCAGCCAAAGAAAGCGCCGCAAGCGGGAAGACAGTTTTTCTTTCTAAATAACACAGCCATGCACCCAAAATACCTGCTCATTTTATGGGCTTTTTTATTCGCTTCGCCGGCTTTCTCCCAGCAGCAGACTTACTGCAATCCCATCAATCTGGACTATGGGTATACGCCCATTCCCAACTTTTCAGAATGGGGAAGACATCGAGCCACTGCCGATCCGGTGATTGTGAATTTTAAGGGTACTTATATCCTTTTTTCCACTAATCAATGGGGCTATTGGACCAGTGAAGACATGTACAATTGGGAGTTTCATTCCAGACTTTTTCTTCGACCATGGAATAAGGTTTACGATGAACTTTGCGCTCCGGCAGTTGGGATTGTCGGCGATACAGTGTTAGTGATGGGTTCGACTTATGAGAAGGATTTCACCATTTGGATGAGCACCAACCCCAAAGCAAACGAATGGAAACCCCTGGTTGAAAAGTTTGAAATCGGAGGCTGGGATCCGGATTTTTTCACCGATGATGATGGCCGGCTATACATGTACAATGGTAGCTCCAACCGTTACCCGCTGTATGGAGTCGAACTTGACCGCAAGACCTTGGCTCCAATCGGAACACGAAAGGAAATGTACCTGCTCGAACCCGACAAATACGGCTGGCAGCGCTTTGGCGAGCACATGGACAATACCTTCTTGGATCCTTTCATGGAAGGGGCCCATGTGACCAAGCACAATGGGAAATACTACCTGCAATATGGCGCACCGGGGACCGAATTCAGCGGCTATTCAGATGGAGTAGTCGTGGGTCCGACACCTTTGGGGCCTTTTACTCCGCAGTCTGATCCGCTCAGCATGAAGTTGGGAGGCTTTGCACGCGGTGCGGGCCATGGCAGTACCTTCAAAGACAATCAGGGAAAATACTGGCACATCAGTACGATCATGATCTCGGTGAAAAACACCTTTGAGCGTAGGCTTGGAATCTGGCCTGCGGGTTTTGATAAGGACGATGTGATGTGGAGCAATCTGGCTTTTGGGGATTATCCGCATTTCCTTCCCGATACGGAAAAAGCCGGGCAATTCACGGGTTGGATGCTGCTGAATTATGATAAACCCATGGCTGTGTCATCGGCCTTGGGTGGATTTTCCGCCAACAAAGCAAATGATGAGGATCTGAAAACCTACTGGAGTGCGGCTTCGGGTGATAAGGGCGAATGGATTCAGACGGATTTGGGACAAGTCAGCACGGTCAATGCGGTGCAAATCAACTATGCCGATCAGGATGTTGCCGATGACAGATTGGGAAAAAGAACGGATCAGTACCATCAATACATCCTTTATCATTCCTTGGATGGGAAAAAGTGGCAGGTATTGGTGGACAAAAGTAAAAATCTAAGGGACGTTCCCCATGAGTATGTGGAATTGAAAAATCCGGTCAAGACCCGCTACCTCAAGCTGGAAAACATTCACATGCCTACAGGCAAATTTGCTATCAGTGGATTCCGTGTTTTCGGAAATGGAGGCGGTTCAAAACCAGAAAAAGTCAAGCAGTTTATGGTTTTCCGTACGGAGAAAGACAAGCGAAGTGCTTTTATCAAGTGGTCTCCGATGCCCGATGCCTATGCTTATCATATTTCATACGGAACAGCACCCGATAAGCTTTACAACACCATCATGGTCATGGGCAACAACGAATATTGGCTGAAAACCATGGACCGCACCAAGCCTTACTATTTCACCATCGAGGCGATCAATGAAAACGGGGTAAGTGAAAAGTATGAGACGCAGCGGGTGGAGTAGGCAGGATTTTAAGTTTAGGCTTTCCCATATCGCCTTTTCAACTCAGCCAAAATCCCTTCGAGCCCGTTGAGACGGATTTCATAAAGTGTGCTTAGCCACATGCCTAGCTTCCCTTCGGGAAAGCCTTTTCGATGGAGCCAAACGAGGTATTCTTCAGGGATATCACAAAGCAACCGTCCTTTGTATTTGCCAAAAGGCATGGTTTTGGTCACCAGGTCGACCAGAATTTCTTTGTCCATAGGTTAAAAGTAGGAGGATTATTTTACTGTTGCCCCGGTCTGTGTCCTCACAGATCGGAATCTGAAAATAAACTGATTTCGCATTCATGCAGATCTCCCTAAAAATTCTAAATAGAAAGGACATCAAACCATACGGTACTCAAATTGAATGAGCCGGCAATTTGTTTTGAATTTTTTGCCGGCACATGGAGTTTACAGGGTAATCAAAAAGAAAGGAATTACTCCATGGAAATTGGAATAGACAGCTTTGCCGCTTTTCCCACAGATGGAAAAGGGACGATCCAAGGAACTGCGCAGGAAGCAATCACCGCATTGCTTGCTAGAATTAAACTGGCAGATGAAGTAGGTTTGGATGTCTTCGGCATCGGAGAGCATCATCGCAAAGAGTTTCTGGATTCGGCGACTGCCATTATTCTTGCAGCTGCCGCAGCGCAGACCAGCAGAATTAAGCTGACGAGTGCCGTTACCGTCTTGAGCGCTGCCGATCCCGTTCGGATTTTTCAGGAATTCGCTACGCTGGATTTGGTGTCAAAAGGTCGGGCGGAGTTGGTGGTGGGAAGAGGCTCTTTTACCGAGGCATTCCCGCTTTTCGGCCTTCGATTGGAAGACTACGACAAGCTTTTTGCCGAGAAACTGGGTTTGCTCCTTCAAATCAACGAAAATGAAATCGTCAATTGGTCAGGAAAATTCAGACCAGCCTTGAACAATCAGCCGATTTACCCAAGGCCGCTTCAGAAGCGGCTTCCGATTTGGTTGGGAGTGGGAGGAACTCCGGGTTCATTTGTGAGAGCTGGTTCACTTGGACTTCCGCTGATGGTTGCGGTGATCGGTGGGGAAACCCATCGTTTTCGGCCTTTGATCGACCTCTATCGGGAGGCTGGAGAAAAGGCAGGTCATCCCAAAGAGAAACTGAAAGTCGGCTTGCATTCGCTCGGTTATGTGGGCAAGTCTCATGAAGAAGCGGTTGAAACCTACTATCCTGGCTATGCTGAGACCTTTACCCGAATCGGAAAAGAACGGGGTTGGCCGCCGGTGACTCGGGGTCATTTTGAAGCACAAAATTCCCGGCGCGGTGCCTATTTAGTTGGCGAATCGGAGGAAGTAGCAGAAAAAATTCTTCGACACAGCGAGTCATTGGGCGGAATTGACCGATTCACTTTTCAGATGGATAATGCCGGATTAAGTCACGAACAGCTCAGTGAGTCTATCGAGCTGATCGGTAAGACAGTATCTCCGCTTGTGAAAAAGGCCTAAAGTCAGGACTTATCTGACAATAGAAAGATGAATTAGGATTGCCGATTTGCTGTATTATTCCTGCACGATCGGCAGTCCTGATCTAGCCCAAGCCTGAATTCCACCGCTTAAGTGGTAGACTTTTGTGAACCCTTGTTGGGTCAGCATTTCGGCAGCTTCTCTGCTTCTGGCTCCGACTGCGCAGTAAATATAAATTTCCTCATCCTTTGACAGTTTCTCGACTTGGGATTGGAAACTTGGGAGGAAATAGTCTAGTTCCAAGGCTCCTGCGATTTTGCCTTCGGCGATTTCCTCAGCTGTGCGGACGTCAACGACGATTCCGTTTGTGCTTTTCTGCTGAAATTCACTAGGATTGAGATTGGTTACAGTAGCAGTAGCCGATTGTGATGAGGAGGCCGCTTCTGTGTTTTCTCTTTTTGATTCACAGGAAGAAAATGCCATAATGCCAGCGGAGAGTAGAAGTAGGGCCTTTTGCATTGATTTGTTTTTGCGCAAAATAGGGAGAATTAAAGGATAAGAAATGTGAGTTTTGGCACCTTGGGTCTTTTTATTTCCAATTTTTGGCTTGGCCAGACGACAGAAATCAGTAAAATTTGTCCTGAGTTCAGAACAAGTAGACTCTAAGAAGATCAAACTACCTAATCTGTCCATTTCCCCGCACCACCCATTTGTAGCTAGTGAGTTCTCGGAGCGCCATCGGTCCGCGAGCATGGAGCTTTTGGGTGCTGATGCCGATTTCGGCACCCAGACCAAACTGATTTCCGTCGGTAAAAGCTGTAGAAGCATTGGCATAAACCGCCGCCGCATCGACTTCCAGTAGAAATCGCTCGATATGTTCCGGCGTTTCAGAAATGATCGCTTCGGAATGTTTGGAAGAATAGGCAGCGATATGGTCTAATGCCTCATCAAGATTTTTCACCGTCTTGATTGACATATTCAGACTGAGAAACTCAGTTCCAAAGTGGCTTTCATCTGCTTTTTGGATCAATTCATGCCGCTGGAGATGGGCAAAAGCCTTGTCATCTGCAAAGATTTTTACATTGTCCAGCATCAGTGGATGTACCAATTCACCCAATTCGTCCAACAGCTCCTCGTGGATGATCAGACAGTCCAGTGAATTGCAGACGCTCGGACGTCGGGTTTTGGCATTGTGAATGATCTTTTTGGCTTTTGCCAGATCAGCAGACTCATCGACAAAAGTATGGACAATTCCAGCGCCTGTTTCAATCACCGGTACTTTGGCATTTTCTCGCACAAAATTGATCAGGCCCTGCGAACCTCGAGGAATGATCACATCCACAAAACCAACCGCTTCCAGCAGCGCTTTGGTAGCTGCTCGATCCGGAGGTAGAAGTTGGAAAGCCGAGACGGGCAACCCCTGCTTTTCCAAAGCTCGATGAATCAGACTCAAAATGGCGCGGTTTGAAAAGTCCGCATCCGAACCCCCTTTTAAGACCAATCCATTGCCGGACTTCAAGGCTAAGGTAAATACATCGAACGTTACATTGGGTCGTGCTTCGTAGATAATGCCAATTACCCCGAGCGGTACTGTCATTTTCCGTAACTGCAGTCCATTTTCGAGTTTTTTCTCTTCCAATACATGATGAAGCGGACTTGGCAATTCCACCACTTGTCTGATTTCAGCCGCAATTCCTTTGATTCTGGCTTCGGTCAACAAAAGTCTGTCGTACATCGGATTGGTAATTTCCATCCGCTCGAGGTCTTTTTTGTTTTCCATCAGGAGAAAAAGTGTCTCACGCTCTGCAAAGGTCGCCAAGTCTTCCAAAACCGAGTTGACCAAAGAATCGCTGATTCCGGTCAGTCGACGGCTGCTCTTTTGGACTTGTTCAAAAAGGGTGGAAAATTCATTCATGGTCGAAAAGATAGAGGTAATCGTAATGAATCAGTGGTTTTTGGTTTTTTTCCCCCATCCGTTCCAATGCAGGTTTGGATGCATATTCCGCTCGCCCCAAACCGATTTTGATTCCATTTTCATCACGGATGAGCAAGATATCTCCTTTGGTGAATTCTCCCTCGATTTTTGTAATACCAACAGGTAGGAGACTACGGATTACTGAGGAGTTCAGGGAATTTTTCGCGCCCTCGTTGATGGTGATTTCGCCTTTGTAATATTGCGCCCCATGTGCCAGCCATTTTTTGGGTGCATGTTTCACTTTTTGAGGTTCAAACCAGGTGCAGCGGAGGGATTTTGTAGTGAATTCATCCAAAACTCCATCCCGTTTTCCATTGGCAATAATGACCTGAATCCCCAAATCGGCGGACTTTTTGGCCATGGTGTATTTTGTCAACATTCCTCCGCGCCCAAAGGATGACTTGGTAGCTGAAATGTAATTTGACACTTCAGGCATGGAAAAAGCAACTTTTTCCACTAGAATGGACTCAGGATCCGAAGGATTTCCCGTGAAAATCCCGTCCACGTTGGTCAAAAGCATCAGGGTGTCGGCATTGATCATGGCAGCCGTTAGGCTGGCCAATTCATCATTGTCTGTAAACATCAGCTCGGTGATGGTCACTGTATCATTTTCATTGATGATGGGCAAAATCCCCTGCTGAAGCAGCGCTTCGATGCAGTTTTTCATGTTAAGAAAATGCTTTCTGTCGCGGAAATCCTCTTTGGTGACGAGAATCTGAGCGATGTGCTGATTTAGATTGCCAAAAAACTGTTGGTATTGATTGATCAGGCGAATTTGTCCGGTGGAGGCCCAGATCTGTTTTTTGAAAACCGGATTTAGCTTTTCCGGAAGTGGAATAGACTGTCGTCCAAATGCCACAGCGCCTGAACTTACCAGCACGACTTTTTTGCCAGCGGATATCAGCCCTTGGATCTGATTCACCAAATGCTTCATTCTGTCCAAGTCAGGTAGCCCATTGGACTGAGTGAGGACATTCGAACCGATTTTTATTACCAATACCTTGCTTTCCAGCATTTGTTGAGAATTTTGCATGAAATTAGGGAAGAAGTTAGGGAATTGCTAATGCAAGCGGGGAGATGGGAGACAGAAGACGGAAGTTTAATATCCATTTGGGATCCGTCTTCATCATTCGATATTCGACGTTCGAAATTCGATATTATTTTCCCTAAAATGAATAATGAATGTCGAATGCTAAACGCTGAATGATGAAGATTACAAAAACCCCATACTCAGGGTACCCACCAGCATCAGGATTTTGGAAATAATACTAAGTTGCTTGAAGTGGTCCTTGCGGTCGGCCAGATAGATTTTTCGCATAAACCACATAAATACAATCCCCAAAACACCGAAATAAACAAACAGAACAGGGTTGTTGATTTTGAAGGTAACTATCAAAATGGAGCAGACAAACGCAAAGGCAATCAAGAAAATTACCTGTTTAGTTCTGCGAAAGCCAATCACAATGGGAAGTGTACGACAGCCATGTTTCCGATCGCCGGGTCGGTCTTCGATATCTTTGATAATCTCACGGATCAGGTTTAGGAAAAATGCAAAGATTGCATAGGTCAATACCAGTAATTCTGATTTTTGGTAAAAATAAGCTACCAAATAAATGGAAAGACCTGTGAGAAAAGCCACGGTTAAATTCCCTATAAAAGGCTCTCTTTTTAGTCTGTTGCTGTAAAGCCAGAGAAGAAATGCAGCAATAAAATTGACAACCGCAATTCTTGGTGAGACCAGATAGCCAAGCCCGATGGCGCTGAAATTGAGAATGGTGTGGAGGAAAATAACCATTCGGCGTTTGATACTTTTTCCTACTACTACCTCATGAGGGCGATTGACATAGTCTATTTTGACATCATAATAGTCATTGATCATGTAGCCGGCGGCGGTGATCATAACCGTGGAAAGCACAAGCAGATATAATCGGAAATCTTGTAATACAGGAAGCCCTACAGGAGTTGTTTCCACCAAAAAATAAGCAGTCATCAACTGAGCGAAAGCTACCATCAGCAGGTTGACCGGTCTGCTGATACGGAAAAGTCCACTGATTGAAATACTTCGCTCCATACTTTTGGTATTCATGGTTTAAAATTAGAGTAATTCAATTCTCCTTTTCTCCTTAATTCCATTAATACTGAATAAAAATCGATTCCGTAATTTTCAATGTGCCGTTTTTAAGTTTTCCCTAACTTCCAAATCATAAAACCGAATCAACCCAAAGAACCATGAATAAAACAGAAAATCAATCCAGGAGGGATTTTATTGCCAAGTCAGGGGCTGCGCTTGCAGGCTCGTTTTTTATCCATCCCGTCGCTGAGGCATTGAGTATGTTTGACCGCCCCGGACAAAAAATGAAACTTGCCATGGTCGGGACCGGAGTAAGAGGCTTGGCCATGTGGGGGAGAGATGTGATCCGCAGCTATAAGGATCAGGTGGAATTTGTCGGGCTCTCGGACAAAAACGAGGGCCGACTGAAATATGGACAGACCTATATGAGTTTGGATTGTCCGCTGTTCCTGAATACTGATGAAATGCTCCAAAAAACCAAACCCGATGTGCTCATCGTGACAACTATGGATAGTACTCATCATGAGTTCATCGTCAAAGGACTGATGGCCGGGATGAATGTGATCTCCGAAAAACCGATGACTACCGACGAGGTGAAGATCAAAGCGATCCTCGATGCAGAGCGTAAATCAGGGAATAAACTCATCGTCACCTTCAATTACCGCTATTCTCCGCATCGCCAAAAACTCTATGAATTGCTTCGGGCAGGAGAGATCGGTACGATCACCTCTGTTGATTTTCACTGGTATTTGGATACATCCCATGGTGCTGATTATTTCCGTAGGTGGCATGGGAAGCGAGAATTTGGGGGTACGCTCTTGGTACACAAATCGACGCACCACTTTGATCTGCTCAATTGGTGGTTGGATTCTGACCCTGAGGAGGTTCATGCATTTGGTGAGCTGGAGTTTTATGGGAAAAATGGCCCCTTCCGCTCTACAACTTGCCGGGGCTGTCCCCATGCTTCCAAGTGTGATTTTCACTGGGACATCACCAAGAGTGAGCACCTGACCAAGCTCTATGTAGACAATGAAAAGTATGACGGCTATCATCGGGATGGCTGTGTGTTCCGAGAGGAAATCGACATCTACGACAAGATGGCGGTGCAGATCAAGTACAAAAACAAGGTGCAAGTCAGCTATTCCCTGACCACTTACTCACCCTATGAAGGCTACCGGATTGCTTTCAACGGGACTAAAGGCCGCATGGAAGCCTGGATCAAGGAAAGCCAACCCTGGGACGAAAAAAACGAGGATGAAATTGTGCTGGTGAAAAACTTTGGGGAGCGCTACACCATCACGGTGCCTCAGGGCGGTGGAGGACATGGAGGAGGGGATACCAGACTCAAGGATAAGCTATTCCTGGACACCAAGGCTGCCGATCCTTGGAGGCAATCAGCGGGAAGCAGAGACGGGGCAATGTCCTGTCTGGTCGGAATTGCGGCCCGAAAATCCATTGAACAGGGTAAATCGATCAAAGTTCAGGACTTAACGGATATTCCGCTGCAAGCAAGCGGGAGAGGAGCCTGATAATTTCGGATTTCGGATTGTTGATTTCGGATTTATTGTCCCGCGGAGGAAGCTTCGTGGGATTTTTTTTTCTAGGGTTTTAACAAATCTAATATCGCTAATTCCCAAAGATTCCTTTCTTATCAAATGTCGAAATGATCTTCCGTCTCTGGTCTTCCAAATTTAAATTTCGAATATCGAATGATGAATATCGAATGTTGAAGAAATCCCCCAACATCGGTCATCGATTACCCTACACCTGTAATGAGCCTAGTCTAAGTATCGGTCTACCTCTTCCGTCTCCGGTCTTCCATCTTTAAATTTCGAATATCGAATGATGAATTTCGAATGTTGAAGAAATCCCCCACATCGGTCTACCTTTTTATCAACTCCAGCTGCTCCTGGTTTTCGATGATTTTTTCCTCATACATCAGTGTCCATCCCATGGATTTGGTCAGGACAAAGAGGTTGGTCAATTCCACCATCAGCCTTTCCCGTGAGTTTTCCATCAGATCTGATTTTTCAATTTGGGTTCTGATTTGGGCCGTAACGGAGTTTTTGATTTTGTTGTAATCCTTAGCCTCGAAGGAATTAAAATAATCCTGCGTCACATCGTAGTACTCGATGTCAGGATAGATGTTAAGAACAGGTTCGGGGATTTTTTTCAGAATGAGGGTTTTCTTGGACTCATCGATTTCCACTTCGAGCTGTCTGAGGTCATATTCCACGGTAGCTTTGGCATTGACAATCACCAAGGCCTTTTTATTGGAGGTCAGGAGATTCAGAAAGAGATTTTGGGAATTTTTGAACGTAAATACCTTGGAATAATAACCCTCCGTGACGATCAGTTTGCCGACTTGCTGAACCTGTTTTTGGATCAGTTCAGAGCTGGCACGCAGCTCCTCCCGCTCTTGTTTGCCTTGGTAGAAAAACCAAAATCCTGCAAATAAGATCAGGGCAATTAGAAAACCGAATCCAAATTTGTTCATAATTCAATTCAATTAAGACGTAAACTTATAGAATAAACAAAGGCTTTTCACTGTAAAACTTATAGGTGATTGATCGTTTGTCAACAAAAGAAAGTAATCACCAAAAAAGCTTCACCTTATTGTAAAGGTTAAAGTTTGCATCTTTTGTTATGAGTGTGAGCTCTTCAAAAATGGCTTGTGAAATAATTATTCGATCAAACTGGTCTTTATGAAATTCATCAAGCCTTGAAAGTTCTAAAAAATATGCTCAAAATCAAGTGGAAGAATCTCAAAACCATTCTTAAGGATTTCAGATTTTAGTTCATCAAGTCCTGTATCAAGTTTCAGTTTTCCCAAACCAAGTTTTATCGCAATTTCCCAGATAGATGCAATACTTATAAAACTGGTATTGTTTTGATTTTGAATTGCAGTTTTAGCAGAAGAGGAAAGATTTTGGCTTCCTTCAAGAAACCATAAAAAAGTATGTGTATCGAGCAACAAATTCATTATATGTATTCTTTGAAATCATCAAGAGGTTCATCAAAATCATCTGATAAGTGAATTTTACCTTTTAGGCCTCCAAACTTTGGGGTTGGCTTTTGGAGATTATCCCCCTTTTTCTTCCGGTTTTTTTCTACCAGATTTTCGATGAATTTCTTTGCCTCCTCCTTCAATTCCGAGGGAAGTGTTTCCAATTTAGTATATAGTGAGAGTGAAGTCATATTGAAGTCTTTAAACGAAAATACTAAATTTTGAGATCTAGTTCGAATTCTTTTACTCAACCCTTACGCTACTTTGCCGCTCCCGGTTCACCCTAAGTTCCAATACATCCGGCCGTGAATAATGCCCGACGGGATCAAAGTTCTGTCGTTCTTCCAATACCCGGTTGAAGTCCAGCGTATGGTATAGAATCCCTTCCTCATATGCCACAGGTTCTAAAATCCATTTTCCGTCCGGTCCTGCGATGCAGCTGCCGCCATTTCCGAGTGTTTCTGGGCAGTTTTCCAAAATCACCTCCAGATGAGGCGTATTGGTTGGGAAGTCATTCTTTCGCATCAGACTTGATACGGAGATCACATAGGATCTACCCTCCTGAGCGATCATTCGGGTGATGTTTTCAGTGTTCCTTACCGCTCCGGGCCACACTGCGATGTGGAGATTTTCTCCCAATCCGTAAAGGGCTGTTCTGGCAAGTGGCATCCAGTTTTCCCAGCAGTTCAATCCCCCGACAGTAAACTCTTTGAGTGGATGAACCTGAAGTCCGTGTCCATCTCCGGGCGACCAGGTTAGTCGCTCGTCATAAGTGGGCTGGAGTTTACGGTGGACGGAGCAGATTTCGCCCTGCTGATTGATGTACACCAAGGAACAAAACAAACTGTGTCCGCCACGGTCAATGGGTCGCTCGATGATTCCCAGATAGACTGCAATCTGATGCGCTGCGGCTAATTTTTGGACTTCATTTAGGTCGCCTGCTTCGATCTGTACTGCATTTCGGACATAGTGGGCGTGGATTTCCTTCTGGATTTTATTATCCCAAGCTGTTGCATTGGTAATGGGAAGCCACCATGGATAGCCGGGGACTAGACCTTCACCAAATACAATGAGCTCAGCACCATTTTCCGCAGCTTCTTTAATTGATTTTTTGACCTTTTCCAAGGTGGCGGCTTTATCGAGCCAAATGGGAGCGATTTGGGCAAGGGCGACTTTGAGGGTGGAATTGGGCATGAGATTTTATTTACAGGCTGAAAATAAGAATTGGTCTCACAGATGACACGGATTACCACAGATATTTTGTGGCTTTTCAATGGGGATAAATTTGTTTTCCATTTTTACTACAAAATGAAAAAAAGCGGTCTCCCGAGAAACCGCCTTTTTGACTTATTAAACCAACTTTTATCTTTTATGCTGTAACCATATCCTCTTCCACGTCTACCAGTGCTACAGCACCGTGAATCGCAGTCTCGTCAAGTTCAGAGATCAGAATTTTCAGATTTCCCAATACCGATGGATAGGCAAAAGTTTCCAAGGTTTTCAGAAGAGATTTTTTGAACAAAGGATACGTTTTCCTGATCGAACCACCCAAAACGATGGCTTCCGGTGCCAGGGAATACATGATCATCTTAAACAATTCGCCTAAATGCTGACCAAATTCATCAAATGCCTGTAAGGCTATGGGATCACCGGCCAAGGCTAGTTTAGCCAAAGCTTTTGGTTTGCTGTGGTAGAAGTTTTGGAAAAATTTCCCGGAACAATAGTACTCATAGTTGTAGTCTAGATAGGGTGCACTGCACCATTCTCCAGCCGCAGAGAAGAGTCCGGAATAAAGGTGTCCATTGATGACAATTCCCCCGCCGGTGCCGGTTCCCAAAGTGATGCCCACCAGGTTTTTGAAAGGTTTCCCCACTCCATATTTGTGGACACCTATCGCAAAGCAGTTTGCGTCATTGTTGACAAAGACAGGCTTCAAAAAACGCGTAGTCAGGAATTTTTTCAATTCCACATGTTGGAAAGAAGGAATGTTTGCTAAGCCTAAAACAATACCCTCCTGTGTATCCACCAATCCCGGTATCCCTATTCCTATCCCCACGAAATCGTAGTGAAGATAGGTCTCAATAAATGAGGCAATGGTTTCAAGAATAAATTCTTTACTCTCTAAAGCAGGTGTGGGAATGGAGCGAATGTCTTCCAGATGTCCTTTGATCAGGATGCCGCCTTTGATGCCGGTGCCGCCGATATCTAATCCTAAAATGGCTTTTTCCATTCGCTTTGGGCTATTGTTTGGTTGATAAATAGGTTTAAGGCAGAAAGCCGCCGGAAAATTCCCGGCTGCTTTCAAAATTAGGTTTGAGACCTGAGACTGACTTATAGCATTCCTTCAATGGATTTTTCCAGTTCTCTGGCAGTGGCCAAAAACTCATCCACATTCATATCTCTGAAAAAGATCAGACCGTGACTGGCTCTTACTTTTGCCCGCTCATGCAGGTAGAAGTAGTTTTTGCCCAACAGTAACTGGATGTCATTCAATTGTCCCACCCAGGTACGCTTGGCTACTGTGCTAAACTTGCCATTGTGCGAGTAACTGGGGAAAGAGGCGTTGACTTGACTCAGGTAGCAATTGGAGAAGGAATCCTCCATCACCGACATGTCCCCAAGAGAAACGGGCACAATCACATTGGCCTCGTGCGGCTCAAATTTGAACCAGACGTTTCTGTATCCCAGGATTCTCAGGTTACTGGTATCGTGCTCTTCTCCCCATTTTTTGACTGCTTCGGCCGTTGCCTGAAGTACTTTGTAATGTGTGTCGGGTCCTGAACCTTCAGGATCGAGCGTTAAACTAATCTTGGTAGGTTTAATTTTTCGAAACATTTCCACGATCGGTTCTACATCGCGGGTTTTGTCGGGTTGTTCGGTGAAGATATCACCTGTATAAAAGCCGAGTCGGAGATGGTGGACATTTTTTACCTGAACACCAAAATGAGCCCATACCAATTCTTCTTCAAACTCCCGGATCATTCCTTTGAGCTTTTGGATTTTCGATGGGTTTTTCTCCCCGTCGTAGGAATTTCTAAGTATGCTGATCACCTCGTTAATAGTCTCTCGAAGCTGGCTTTTGTTTTTCACTCCGTAGACGATGACAATCGCTCTCACCACCCTGTGGCAAAGGCCACGTTTACGGGCATCAGGATTTTCTGAAGCAACGTTAGTCAGGAAGTGGTAGACGTCTTTGTCAGTCTTCAGGCTGTAGCCCACATCAAAAAAGTCTTCAAAATTGACCATCTGGATTTTCCCTTCGTCCAAAAGTTTTTTGGTATGCTGAAGCGTATCAATCACAAACGTATTGGTCACTGCTGTAAAACCCGATGTGAGCACCGAAAAATGCGCCTCGTTGGTAGGTTCGCTCAGTTGATTGGTGATATGCGGAAGAATGCCGAGGGAAATGTCATCATGGTGAGGTCCGGTGTGAAGAAGAATTTCATTGCTTTCCTGTTCCAGCCCTTTGGCAAGTTTGGCTTCAGCACTTCGCATGACTTGATTGACCGTGTCTTCTGATAGCCCCGGAATAAGTCTTGTGTATTTATCGGCTTTCAAATCCTCAATTTTGATTCGGTGACCGTATTTATTCAATTTTTTGCAAAGCTCGATGACTGCCCGTTCGGTTTTTTCAAAAGTCCATTCACCCTTTTGAAAGTAAGCGTCCATAGAGTCGGTGAGCTTTACGGCCGCACCTTTGGTAAGATAAAAGCGGCCATTTTTCAGCTTTTGGAGGACTGTGGCAGGGTAGACATTGTTTAATTTGGTCTCCAAAGAATCTCTGACGATTCCTGCTTTTGCCTCACCTGCTGCGATGATTATCCCAACCGCCTCAGGATTGTATACAATGGTGTCCAATCCGATGGTGATCACCAACCTGTTTGACGAAACCTCAATTCCCCCCAAGTCACCTGCCGCCACAGCTTGTGTCTCAAAGTTGGTGTCCGTCAATCGGGTCACGGAGAAGAGATGAGAACCGCGGGTGTTGAATGCAATATGACCGTCAGGTCCTATACCTCCCAAGAAAAAGCCGATGCCGCCTTTGTCCCGGATTCGCTGCTCATATTCTCCACACCACTGATCGATCATGTAGATGGATTGCTGCTGCAGCTTTTCCAACTCATTAATTGGGTCGCGAAATCTCAGCGAAAGGTCCACTTTCAGATCGGGAAAAACTTCCTTGAAATGAAGTCCGTTTGCCAATGGGATCTCATCGGAATTGATCAGGATTGCCTTTTCTTTCGAAAGCCCAAAGCCGTTGATATAGAATTTGTTGACGTAGTCGTAGAAGCTATTGTGCTGTTTGGAGGAGATGGGATAGAATTCATCAATCTGCACGAAGGTCAAATCTTTCAAGACCGGCTTTTTGATGTTCCCAAGTCCGTATTTTTCACGGACATCCTTCCCTTTTTTACTGTCCCAGTTTTCAAGTAAGAATTGAGTCCACTTGATAAAAAACTCTGGGGTTTTTCCGGTTGGTAAACTGATCACACCTTCAGGATTTGCAGCTGCCCATTCCAAAAAACGGCAGGCGGTAAGTAAGCCTAGCTTTGGAAAATTGTCTACTGTCAGGTAAGGAATCAGGGTCGAGATTTTTTCTACTCCGGATTCGGCCAAAAAAGCCTTTTCTACTTCGGAGAGGGGATACTTACTTAGCATACTGATGGGTCAGTTTAGTGGGTGTAAGGTTTAATGTTTTGAATCTTGTTGGGTTCCAAATTTTCTGTCGCAGTCAAAGGATTCTTTGCCAAATTAAAATTTGACAAGGAATATTTCACCAAATTTTTCACAGATTTTAATGATCTGAACAGCAATTTATTCTATGATTCAAAATTAAAAAACTTTGATGAATAAAAAACAACTTTTATAAAAAATTTATAAAAGTATTTCTTGAAGCGAGAAATTATAGACTACGGGTGAAGGATAACTTGATTCTGGCCTGGAATTCTTCGATAACTTTAAAAATCTCAATGAGTGTTACTTGCTGTACTTTTGTAAGCGCTTTGATCTTTAAGAAGTTTTTTGGTTTTCGGTTCTGGTCCAAAATTGAAAGCGTTTGATTTTCCAGTCTTAAGCTCATCAGATAATCGAATGCATGGCTGAGTTCCAATGCCTCTTTTGCAGAAAACACTCCTTTTTCCTTTAATCCATCGATTCTCTTCGTTGTATTGGTGTCAAAAATCCGATGCTTCAATGCATACACCCGTGCCAGATCCACGATAGGTCGCATGATTTGCTTGAGATTGAGTTGCTTTTCACCATCGATTTCTTCAGCTTTAATTTTCCTGAAAAATGTCAGAGGAGGTTCATATTGGAGTGCATTGTGACCCAGATTGATAAAAAACCGTTCGGGGGCTTTCTCCAGGAGATTTCCCATGTATTCCTTTAATTCCTCCAAAAGTGGAAACGCTCCATAGATAGCCCGGCAGTCAAAAAATGTAGCGTAATTCATGGCAGTCTCCTGCGAGGCATCTGAAATCCATGCATCATAATTTCGCTTCCAATGAGAGAGCGAATGCGTCCATTTGGGGTTCATGGCCATGAGGTCTCCCTCGCAAAAGACGATCCCTATTTGATCCAGTGCAGTGGAAACCCGAGTGGCAAAATCCAGAAAATAGGCACGTACTTCTTCCCGATGTTCATTGGCCTTGTCCTCATATATGATCGCGTTGTCTTGGTCAGTTTTCAAAGTGAGCTCCCCACGGCCTTCGCTTCCGAGCACAATAAAGACAAACTTGGCTGGGGCAGGTCCGATTACTTTAATCACCCGCTCAATGACTCGTTGGGTGATGGTGTCAGCTACCGTGGTAATGATCTGATTGATCAGCCCAGCTTTCATCCCCCGTGTATTGAGAAGATGAATGATCTCAGGCATTCGGGCCCATTTTTCACGGAGTTCGGGGATCTGTCTGGCCTCTTTGACAGACTGGATAAACATGAACGGTCCCTGGCTTTGCTCAGTAAGGATTTTAGTCCTGCTGATCCAACCTATAAATTCATCCCCTTCCCGCACCAGGAGATACCTGGATTTTGTCTGAAACATCAGGATCAAGGCTTCAACCAGACTTGCGTCAGGATGAATGCTAACCATGTCGTATTCCATAATCTGTGAAACTGGAATATCAGAAGGAAGCTGCGCAGCCAATAATCGATCCCGAAGCGTAATGTCTGTGATGTAGCCGACAATCTCTTGAGGGGAATTGCCTATAAAAAGGCAACTCACTTTTTCACTTGCCATCAACGCTGCACATTCATAAACTGGGTCACTATGCTGCGCCATTCTCAAATGTCGGGGGTGTAGATCTCGGACATTTTTGGAATAGAACTGGTCTGAAATAAAGGATCCATTCATGTGCATGGACTGAAAATACAAAAAGTGAATAGCTTTTCAGCTGAGAAAAAACAAAGCCGCCCCGAATTTTTCAATCCGAGGCGGTTTCTGATTTTATTTTTCGAATTTAAAAACTCGCTTTATCTTTTTTTTAAACGTTAACGCCCAAAACCTTTGCCATCACGGCTCCAATTTCTGCAGGCGACTCCGCTACATGGATTCCGTTTTCTCGCATGATTCTGATTTTAGCAGCAGCGGTATCATCCGCTCCTCCGATGATTGCACCGGCGTGCCCCATTCTGCGACCCGGAGGTGCTGTCTGTCCGGCAATAAATCCTACAACCGGCTTTTTGTTGCCATTTTCCCGAATCCACTTTGCAGCTTCTGCTTCATAGTTTCCGCCAATCTCCCCAATCATGACAATCGCGTCAGTCTCAGGATCATTCATCAGCATTTCTACAGCTTGTTTGGTGGAAGTTCCAATGATTGGGTCACCGCCGATACCAATAGCCGTGGATACGCCAAGACCAGCTTTTGCCACTTGATCTGCCGCTTCATAGGTCAGGGTTCCTGATTTGGAAACGATGCCTATACGGCCAGCTTTGAAGACGAAGCCAGGCATAATACCCACTTTCGCCTCGCCCGGAGTGATCACCCCAGGGCAGTTTGGCCCGATCAATACACAACCCCTTTGTTTGATGTAAGGCTTTGCAACCATCATATCTGCCACAGGAATTCCTTCCGTGATGGTGATGATTACTTTGATACCAGCATCGGCTGCTTCCATAATTGCATCTGCAGCAAATGCAGGGGGTACAAAAATAATGGAAACATCAGCACCTGTCTTTTGAACTGCCTCTTCTACTGAATTGAAAACAGGTCTTTCCAAATGAACCGATCCACCTTTGCCGGGAGTCACACCACCGACTACGTTGGTTCCGTATTCGATCATTTGCTGTGCGTGGAAAGAGCCCTCAGACCCAGTGAATCCCTGTACGATCACTTTGGAATTTTTATTGACTAGTACACTCATGCTTCGATTTTTTAAGTTTGGCACAAAATTAAGAGAAACCATCCGCCGACAAAAGAAAAGCGAAACAATCTCCACGTAATTTGGTGACCGGAATCTTTTCATATGATTATAATTTGTTTTTTAAATGCCATATGGAATGCCCAAAATAATTACTCCCCTGTGTGAGAATCTTTTCTCATGGGCATTTCATGTGTTTATAATTTGTATTTTAATGGCCACATGCCCGCCTGTCGACGGACAGGGAATCTTCGCATGACAGATAATCATTCCTCTGTGTGACACCGTAGAGTCATGCCTGTCTGCTCAGGCAGGCTTGATTTCCTATTTTCGTTTCATGCTTTTGCGCCATCTACCAGCCGTACTTTTGACTGTAAGTCTTTTCCTAGTCCAAGGGTTTCTTGCTGCGCAAAATTTCAAATTCAACACACAACCCCGAGGAGTCAGGCTCAATGTCCAGAATGTTCTACAGGTTGAACAGGATACGCTTGGGCGAATGTGGTTTTCGACTGGGCGGGGAGTGGTTTATTCCGATGGGATCGAGACTTACGAATTGCCGGATACACTGACCAGGAGGTTTGTCTATAAAATTGGGCTGTTGAAGGATGAGGATGGGATTTTATGGATTTACAATGCCAGTGGAGTTCCAACAGTGTTGGAAAGGAAACCTAACGCATGGTCGGAATTCCAATTTTCCGATAGTCTAAAATCTTATTTTTCTTCCAAAATCCATTTTTTCAGCATCGGAAAAAGCACTGAAAAATTATTTTTCCTCGAAACCGGAAGAGATTTGGTGGTCTGGAAGAACGGAGAGCGAATCGAAAGGAAATTATGTAGAGACATTTCTGCTACCGGGCACTTATTAGCTGTGTCTGAAGTGGCAGATAAGATTTTACTGATTTTTAAAAATGGAACATTTGAGCTTAAGAACGGCGAATTATTTCCATACCAGTTTCGAGGGGTTCCTCTTCCATCCTCTCCGGTTTTAATCAAGAAATCTCCTAGCGGGACGTATTATTTTTTGGGTAAAGATTATTTGGCAAGTGGGCCCGCTGCTGAATTTCCAACTGAAATAATTGATCAGGACTTTTCAACCATCAATTTCGTTGAGGAGGACTATTTTTCATTGGTTTTTTCGGGAGAAAACGTTTTCTACCACTATAATTCCCACCTCAAAAAGTATAATCCTACAAGAAAAAGACCGGTTTTGATTGATTTGTCCAGTCTTTTTCGAGCGGTCTATATTCAAACTGCTTTTATCGACAGGGAAGGCTTACTTTGGGTAGGAACAAGTCGGGGTATTGGAGTAAATAATTCTCAGGTTTTTCAAAACTATGGAATTGACATGGATGCCTTCCTTGCAGAGGAGTTTACGGCAAGTATAGAAAGTAGACCGGGAGAATTTCTATTTGGCTTCAACAATGGAGTCCAAAAGATGAGCAGGTTCGATGTGGAGACACTTTATCAGGGGAAAGATGGCCCGCAGACTCCCAATGAAAGAATTATAAATTTCTCGAAAGACAAAAATGGAGTGATTTGGGCATCGGCCAATTTCAAAGGTTTGGGTAAAATTGTGCCGAATTATAAGCGAGTGAGTTTTTTACCAATACCTGAGGGACTTAATGTTTCTTCCGTACAGGCCGTTGGAGATAGTTTGTTGATCACATCTCCCAAGCGTGTTTTTATTTCATCCATCACGGCCGATAATTCGGAGTTCTTTAAGAAAGAACTGACTTCTGAGATTTTGAAATTGCTTGGAGATGTTGCGCCGCATTTTCGAAAATCAGGTAAGCTTTCTAACGGGAAATTGGTGGTCCTCCGAGCAAGTAGATTAGAAAATCAGTACCCGATAATCGAAACCCCACGCTATTTCCTAGCTGAAGGATATGATTTTCTGGAAATGGAAGATGGAAGCATACTCTTGGGAACCGAATTTGGTCTAAAAATCTACAGAGAGGGATATGTAGGCTTTTTTATTTATGCGGGGAGGTCAATCACCAGGCCTATTTACACCCTGATGAAAGATAAGGATGGCAAAATTTGGGCAGGGACTGACAATGGAGTCTTTGTTTTCGGAGAGGATAAGATTATCCAGTATGATGAATCCAATGGGCTAATAGGAAATGAAGTCAACAGGGGCGCACTGATTGAGGCGGCTTCGGGAAGAGTTTTGATCGGAACTATGAAAGGACTTTCAATTTATTTTCCTGAAGAAACATTTTTTGCCTATGGGGCACCTAAAGCATTTGTGAAATCCATGAAACTTGGAAATAGGGAGATTTTAAGCTCAGAAGAATTTAAAGTGCCTTATGACCAAAACTCCCTGGAGGTAGAATTTATCGCGCCGGGATTCAATGAATCCAAGGAACTTTGGGTTCATCATCGACTGATAAGAGGTGATGAAGAGACCCCTTGGGAAATAGTAAAAGACCCCCGGTCCAATCAACTGTTCTTCTCCAATCTCCCTTCGGGAAGCTACAGACTGGAGTTTAAAACCTCCTACAATGGACTTGAGTTTTCCGACACCTTCAGGTCTAAAGAATTTGAGATTTTAAGTCCATTTTACCTTCGGCCCTGGTTTATAGTATTTACTGTGTTGTTATTGGTAGCCTTGGGGATCCTGATTAACACATTTTTCAAACAGCTCCAGAACCTCGGGATACTTCAATCGGCTGTAGAAAGGGAAAACAAAAGCAAAGTCATCGCCGAGCAACAGTTTAAAAATGTGTGGAACAGCTCTCAAGATGGGATGATACTCACCCTTGAGAATGAACGAATCCTGACAGTTAATCCGGCTTTTGCAAGAATGATGCGCAGTGATATCAAAAAATTGGAAAACCAACCTCTAGCTGTTCTTTTCAATTCCAAAACTTCACAGAACTTTTATTTGGACACCCTTCTCAATCGTGCAAGAAATTCTCCCGGGCAGGGCGTTTCTGTTGAAGCGGAGCTAGATTGGAAGTCAGGACATTTGGAGATGGAGGTGTTTTCTGTAATGTTGGATCAGGATAAAGAAGGGAAAAGTCTGGTGCTTTCGGTTTTCAAAGATATCTCTGCTCAAAAGAATGTTCAAAACAAACTTAAGGATGCAAAGGAAAAGGCCGAACAAGCCAATAGGTTTAAGTCAAGTCTGCTGTCTAATATCAGCCACGAGATCAGAACCCCTCTTAATGGGATCATAGGGGGGGCGGAGCATATCATCATGACCAAAAAAGAAGATTTGGAGTTGGTTTCCCAACTGGATATCATCTTACAAAGCGGCGAAAGATTACTGGGAACAATTAACTCGCTGTTGGACTTGGCCAAAATGGAGGCAAACAAATTCCCGATTGAATATGTGGAAACTGATGTGAAAAACTTTGTTGAAACTGTGATGAAACCCCTTCAGGCAGCTGCAGATCGAAAAGGACTCCACTTTGCTTTTAGATTCCTTTCTCCCGCTTTCCATGCAAAAATTGACCGGCGATTTATGGAGATGATCTTGAATAATATTGTCAGTAATTCAATCAAATACACCGAAAAAGGGCTGATCACAGTGATATGCGAGAAGAAGGACAAACAACTTATATTGGAAGTCACCGATACAGGAGTTGGGATGTCAGAAAATTTCCAGAGCAAAATGTTTGATCCTTTTGAGCAGGAAAGTAAAGGTCATGATCGCCTTTTTGAGGGTACTGGACTTGGCTTGAGTATCACAAAAAATCTGGTGCAGTTACTCGACGGAAAGATTGATATTCAAAGCATAAAAAATTCAGGAACCAGAGTCATCGTCGAAATCCCATTGCCCGAAGCGTAATTTTTGTAATTTCAAAAACCCAATACCACCTTTTATTCCAGAATCCACCATGTTTACATTGAAAATCCTCATAGTCGAAGACGATTCAGTTTCGGCACTTCTACTGCAGCGAGCACTAGAAAAAAACGCACACGAAATCATCGGAATTGCCGATACCGGAGAAAAGGCCCTTGAAATTTTGGAGGAAAGTTTGGCCGATATCGTGATGATGGATATCAATCTGGCAGGGGAACTCGATGGCATTAAAACGACCGAAATTATCAATGAAAAATATGATATTCCGGTAGTGTACCTCAGTGCAAGCTCCGATGCGGAAACACTAAACAAGGTAGTCGGCACCAACCCAAGTGCCTATGTGATCAAGCCGTTTAATATTCGGGAATTGAACATGGTGATTGAACTGGCCATCTTCAAAGACCGAAAGGAAAAGGAGCTTCAAAATCTTAACAATGAACTTGAAGAAAAAGTAAAGCAGCGGACCTTCGAGCTCTATGAGGCCAATAAGGAACTTACCAGAGCACTTGAAAAAGAGCGGGAGATCAATGAGCTGAAATCCAGAATTGTCCTGAATGTGTCGCACGGCTTTAAAACACCGCTAACCTCGATTCTCAGTTCTGCACAGCTATTGCAGATTTATGCTGAAAAAGATCACCCTTTTAAGCAAAAAATCACAAAGCACGCATTTAAGATCGAGCATTCGGTCAGAGCATTAAATAACCTTTTGACCAGTGTACTCTTCTTTGGAAAAGCCGATGAAAACAAATTGGAGTTTAAACCCAAAAAGATTTTTTCAGGGGCTTTTATAAAGGAGCTTTTGGACACGGTCAAAGCAGGGATCGATAATGATGTGAAAATCAAATCAGATATCGGGGAAATGCCAAAAACCATCACCTCTGATCCGGAACTACTTTATCAGGTTTTTGAAAATCTCCTATCCAATGCTGTGAAGTATTCCAAAGATGGTAAGGAGGTCGAATTTAAGATTGCATACAGCGATAAAAAACTTCAGGCGATCGTTTCGGATAAGGGGATTGGAATTCCCAAGTCGGAGCAAGGTAAACTTTTTGAACGCTTTTTCCGTGCCGGAAATGTGGGGATTATTGAAGGTTCTGGACTGGGGCTTTCGATAGTGAAAAAATGCCTGGACGTCTTGCAGGGAGAGATTACTTTTGAAAGTGAAGTAAACAAAGGAACCACTTTCCAGATCACAATACCCGTGAAATAAAGTATGTTATTGAAAGCAAATTCCTTACAGTATGCCCATCCGGGCCAAGATTTAATTTCATTTCCTGAAATCAGGGTGGATTCAGGAGAAGCACTCCTGGTCCTCGGAAAATCCGGAAGTGGGAAGACCACGCTTCTCAACCTGTTAGCCGGACTTCTAAATCCCAAGGGCGGAGACGTGATCCTTGATGGCGTTAAACTTTCAGCGCTCTCAGATCAAAAGCTGGATTTGTTTCGTGGAAAAAACATTGGCATTGTCTTTCAAAAGCCACATTTGATCGCTGCCTTAAATGTCCGTCAGAATCTTGAATTGGCGCATTTTTTCAGTAAAAAAAAGGGGCAGGATATTATCCAATTACTTACCGAGTTGGGAATAAGTGACAAGGCAAACACTTCTGTTTTGACCTTGAGTGAAGGAGAGGCGCAGCGTGTATCCATTGCAAGGGCTTTGGTTACCAATCCAAAGTTGATTTTGGCTGATGAACCTACCTCCAGTCTCGATGATGAAAATACCGAGAAAGTCATCCGGCTGCTGAAAGCACAAGCTCAGAAAATCGGAGCGGCACTCATTATCGTTACACATGATCAGCGGGTGAAAAATCATATTCCTCATTTTATCGAAGTCTTAGCCTCATGAATCTATTTAAGATCAGCTGGAAATATCTGACGTTTCGGCCGCTTTCTACAGGATTGAATGTCTTTCTCCTTGCCTTGGGCTTGGCGATCATTACGGTGTTGCTGTTGATTCAGGACCAGTTTGAGAAAAAGATGAATCAGGATGCGGCAGGAATCGATTTGGTAGTTGGTGCAAAAGGGAGTCCGCTGCAATTGATTCTTTCCTCAGTATACCATATCGATTTTCCCACGGGAAATATCAAAATGGAAGAAGCACAGCGACTCTCCCGAAATCGGCTGGTGAAAAAAATCATTCCAATGGCGCTCGGTGATAATTTTCAGGGATTCAGAATCGTGGGAACCAATCACGATTATCTCGAACTCTATGGTGTTGATTTTGCCGATGGAAAGCCTTGGGAAGTGCCTTTTGAAGTAGTGATCGGTTCTGAAATTGCTACAAAATTAAAGTTGAAACTCGGGGATGAATTCACCTCAAGCCATGGGATCAGTGAAGGAAGTCATGACCACGATGAACATAATTTCGTGGTTTCAGGAATCCTTGCGCCGCGAGGAAATGTGGTGGACCGTTTGATTTTGACCAGTATTGAATCGGTTTGGTATACTCATGATGAAGAGCCTGTGGCCGTTGAACCGGAAAGCAGCCCTTTGGCAGAAGCAAGTGATAAAGAAGCTCATGAAGATCATGATCATGACTCTGAAGGACATGATGCCACCGAAAATCATGATTCAGATGAACACGCGAAATTTCATGCGGCGGTATCCAAAACCGGCTTTCCCATTTCTGATCAGGATCGTGAAGTGACCACACTGTTGCTTCAATATCGTAACCCCATCGCGGCAGTTCAATTGCCGCGAATGATAAATTCCGGAACTTCCATGCAAGCAGCGTCTCCTTCATTTGAGATGTCGAGGTTATTTGAATTATTGGGTGTGGGCATCAGTCTTCTGCAAGGTTTGGCGGTAGTATTGATAGTGATCGCTGGGCTTGGGATTTTTATTGCGCTTTATAATTCGCTGAAAGAGCGGAAGTATGACTTGGCAATTCTGAGAGCGATTGGGGCCTCGCGAACGCAATTGCTTGCTTTGATTTTTTTGGAAGGATTGATGCTGACTTTCCTGGGCGCAGTTTTGGGCATTGCTTTGGGCCATTCATTCCTTTGGTTGCTGGTCAGCCAAAGCGATCAAAATGTGGTTGCTGCACTTCAGCCATGGATTTTCTTGAAACAAGAACTTTGGATCATAGCTTATGCGTTAGGAGTAGGTGTGCTGGCATCCATCATTCCTGCTTGGTCAGCTTATCAAACAAGCATTGCAAAGCAGCTTACAAAGGTGTAATTAGCAGAAATAATAGAAATTGGAATTATGAAAAAGTCGAGTTTTATTCTGGCGGCAGTCCTGTTTTTTAGTTTCGCGTCGGCAGAAGCTAATGCTCAGGGGGTTTGGAAGAGTCTAGCGGCTGTTACTTACAAAATCAGCGAAGATAAATTCGGTGAATTGTATGTTCCGGTTTTCTCGGACGAAATCAAGAAACTGGAAGGAAAAGAAGTGGAGGCAGATGGTTACATTATTCCTTTTGAGGGGATGTTTAAGCCAGAGCATATCATCTTATCTAGTCTTCCCTTGGCTGAGTGTTTCTTTTGCGGTTCAGGAGGTCCTGAGACAGTCATGGAAGTGATGATGTCCAGTCCAATCAAATACACCTCCAAGCGGGTCAAAGTGCGTGGTAAGCTTACCCTAAACGCAAGTGATCCCGAAAAGCTGATGTATATCCTCAAGGATGCCAGATTGATAATGGATTAAAAAGTAAAAGCTCCCATGAGGAGCTTTTTTTTTGGTTTAGGCCACTGTTTCTCTTTCCAATTCTCTGAATTTTTCCAGAATATCCAGCGTTACCGGGCCGGGTCTCCCGGAGCCTATTTTTCGCTCATCCAGCTGAGTTACCGGCAAAAGAATCTTAGTCGTGCTTGTGATGAAGGCCTCATCAGCTTCCCAAACTTCCTCGAGAGAGATTGGTCTGATAACCACATTTTTCGCGATGCCCAATATTTGTTTTCTTGTGATTCCCAAGAGGATGTGCTGGTCCGGCGTGTGGAGTACCCCATTTTTCACAATGAAAAAATTACTTCGCGAGCTTTCACTTACCCAACCGTTCCAGTGGTAAAGTACGTCCTCAGCACCAAGCCTCTTCCAATTGACGCTATGCCATACCGGAAGCGTATAATTGGTAGTTTTGATGTCGGCAATTGCCCTCACATATTCTAGGCTGAGTAATTTTATTCCATTTTGATACTTTTCTTCAGAAGGCAGCGAAAGTGATTCTGCAAAGATAAAGAGCTTGCCTTCGGCAGGGGAAAAATGATTTTCCGAAACTCCTCCGCTCAAAACCATCCGCAAACCCCCATTTGTCAGATCATTTTTTTCGATCAAAACCGAAATGATTTCTCGTAGCTGCTCACGACTGTAGGGCAAAGGAAGGAAGGTTTTTTCGGCAGAAGTAATAAATCTGTCCAGGTAATGCTCCAGGAAAAGTGGGGATTGATTGACCGTGCGGAAGAAATCAAATATTCCATACCCACGTATTAATCCCAAATCCATCGGATGGATTGTGGCAGATTCGGTCGGGATGATCTTCCCGTCAGCAAAGCAAAATGGTTTCATCTTCAGTTCTATTAGCGCCTAAAATTAACATCAAAAATACTAATTATGTTAAGACCTCATTTTGAGCCAAATCTTTAATTATTACAAGATTAAATTGTACCTTGGAACATCAAAAGATCATTTTAATGAAATTAGCGCGTATTTGTTTGGTTTTTAGTCTGGTAGCCGTAGTGCAGTCCTGCGGGCCCAACCAAAAAGAATTGAATGCCGTCAGAAGATCTGAGGTCATCGCAGTCCATGATGAGGTGATGCCAAAGATGGGACAGCTCAAATCTTTTGAGAAAAAAGCATTGCAAAAAGCCGGAGAATTGGCGGCAATGGATCCGGTAAATCCCGAAAAGGTTCAGCAAATGAAAGATTTGGCCGTCGAGTTGGACCATGCCTACGAGGAGATGTTTGTTTGGATGCGGCAATATGAAACTGAAGATGGAGCGCGTACACCGGAGGAGGTGAAGTCCTATCTGGAAGCTCAGATGAAATCTGTGAGTGAAGTCAACCGACTGATGAAGGCTGCGCTTACCAAAGCCGACTCACTTTTAAAGGATCAATAGTTTTCAGGGGCGTTTTTCAAATATTTTTCCACATCTGAGGAAACAATCACCCCTTCGTTCATTCCCCAGATATTATACAAGTAGGTGCTTATCTGCGCAATTTCCAAAGGTTTTAGATTTGGGTTTGCAGGCATTGCCTGATTGTATTTTTCACCATTTACCATGATTTCACCTTTTTGACCATGGCGGATGATCCAGACTGTTCGGTGTACACTCGCTTTGAAATAGTCAGCATCCCGAAGAGGTGGAATTAGTTTTCCAAGACCTTTTCCATCGGCTTGATGGCAGTTCCCGCAGTAGTTTTCATAGAGTTTTTTGCCGGGAATAGCGAATTTCATCACTTCCGGATCACTGATTTGAGCCAAAGTATTGGTCTCGTCACTCGATTTGGGGGCACATGAAAAAGCCAGGAAAATGATTGCAAGGCCTGCAAGTTTTTTCATTGCTTGAGCAATTTTGGAATGTCAGAGATCAGTCGGTCTACCTGATCTGATTTGGTTCCATCGTACACGCCCCGAATCCGACCTTTTCCATCAATCAAAAGGAAGGCTCCGCTGTGAAGGAATCCTCCAGGTTCCTGCTGATCTGCCATGGCTGTCGTGAGGTAGCTGGTTTGACCGATTTCGTAGATCTTTTCCTGTTCTCCTGTCAGGAAATTCCAGGTAGAAGCATCCTCTACACCCAGCTTCTCGGCATAATCTTTCAAAACTGCTTGTGTGTCGTGTATCGGGTCAATGGAATGGCTGAGAATCAAAAAGTTCGGTTGATCCTTATATTTCTCATACACTCTGAGCATCTCCTTTTTCATAATCGGGCAAATCGTAGGGCAGGAGGTGAAAAAGAAATCTGCCACATAGATTTTATCTTCTACATCCTTATTGGAGATGGTATCGCCCACTTGGTTGACAAAAGCAAAGGCCGCAATTCTATGATAAACGGTGTCCTGATTATCATCCGCGTAGCGCTCACCCAGAATCGGAAGCTCAGCCGAGGCAGTTTTCTCGGAAGCCGGCTGACAGGAGAATCCTAAAGTCACAAGTAATCCAAGCAGTATATAGGTTCTGTTCATTTTTCTTTTTTGAGTCTATATTTTTTGTAAAGCCGTATTCCTAGCATCAGCGTCAGGGACAATCCGATCAAACCCAAAATACCCCAAACCATGCTAATTGTGCTCTTAAGGACAATCAGGAATACTATGGCAAAAAGCAAAATTGTAGAAGCTTCGTTCCAAATCCGGAGTTGGGTAGACGTCCATCTTGCTTTCCCGCTTTGAAGTTCCCTGAACAGCACATGACAAAAACCATGGTAGATGTAAAGCAAAACCACAAAGCCCAATTTGGCATGCATGAATCCCAGCTCCAGGTAGCCCCATCGATACATCAAAACCCAAGTTCCAAAAATCAAGGTCAGGATTGCAGACGGCCAAGTTATAATATACCAAAGCCTGCTTGCCATGAGATCAAGCTGGGGTTTTAGGATGTTTCGTTCCAGTTCAGGTTTTTGAAGGGCCTCAGTTTGGTAGATAAATAAGCGGACGATATAGAAAAGCCCTGCAAACCAAGTGACTACGAAAATGATATGAAGCGCCTTGACGTACTCGAAAGTCATTGTCAGAATTTTGGGCTAAATTAAGGTCTAAACCCCGTAAACCCGCCAAAGTTTTTGAAAAGGAATAAACTGATTTTCTATTTGATCGGAGCAGTGGTACTGATTATCCTGTTTCAGATCGTAAGTTCCAGCCTCTCACAGCCTGGATTGCAGCAATTCGAAGGAAAATATGAAGAAATCGGATTCTACCGAAATGAAAATAATACCGGGCCGGTACTCCGGATTTATGCAATTCGGGTTTTGGATTCAGATTTAGCCTGGATGAAGGATTTTTCCGACGCTCAGCCCCATACAAAATATGGCAAAACCCTGGTTTTCTTTTTCTCAGATCAGCTCAATGAAAAAGTCAAACTTTCCCCACAGGAGCCTTACTTTTCTCAGGAATTTCGAGAATTTCTATTGGCAGAATACGAAAAGACACCCATGGGCGAAAGCCGCTTTCAATATTCCAGCCAATGAAGAAGAGACTTGAATTAACGGATTTTCATGAGGGAATTCTTTCCGGCAACCGGGTGATTCTAAGTCAGGCGATCACCTTGGTGGAAAGTACACTCGATTCTGACCAGGAATTAGCATCCGAACTCGTTCAATCCCTGATTTCTCATTCAGGAAAGTCGATCCGGATCGGGATTACGGGTGTGCCCGGAGTCGGGAAAAGCACCTTTATTGAAGCGTTTGGAAAGATGCTTCTGGATCTGGGCAAAAAAGTGGCTGTACTTGCCATTGACCCGAGTAGTCAGCTGACCAAAGGCAGTATTTTGGGTGACAAAACCCGGATGGAAATTCTGGCAGCTGACAAGCGCGCCTTCATCAGACCCAGCCCATCCGGCACTACATTGGGCGGGGTCAGCGGTAAGACCCGCGAAGCGATGTTGCTCTGTGAGGCTGCCGGCTTTGATGTGATCCTGGTGGAGACGGTAGGAGTGGGGCAAAGCGAAACTGCGGTGAAAAATATGGTGGATTTTTTTCTGCTTCTCATGTTGGCGGGGGCAGGAGATGAGCTTCAAGGGATCAAAAAAGGCATCATGGAAATGGCAGATGCACTGCTCATTCATAAAGCGGATGGAGAGAATATCGAACCTGCAAAAAAAGCAAAAGTCAACTATCAAAACGCCTTACACTTGCTTCCCAATGCTGAAAAAAACTGGAATCCCAAAGTTCTACTTGCATCCTCAACCACAGGATTAGGGCTGGAAAAGGCCTGGGAATTAATTTCCCAATACAAGGATGCAATGACAGAAAATGGGTTTTGGGAGACCAACAGAGCCACACAGCGGATTAATTGGTTGGATGATCAAGTTCAGTTTCTCTTGGGGCAGGCTTTTCATCGAGATCCTGTAATTCTTAAGATTCTAGAAGCGGAAAAACCAAAAGTCCGGTCTGGAGCTCTGAATCCAGGAACCTTGGCAAAGTCCTTGATTCAGATTTTCCTTTCAAAAAAATAAAACAAATGAAGATTCTTTCCTTTGCGATACTGGTAGTGATGATTTCCTGCGCCCAAAAATCCGGAGTCGAAGAAAGCGTAGTCGATCCGACCCTTTCATTTAGGACTGAAACAGTCGTAAGGGAATCCTGTGTTGGAGAAAATTGCGCCAAACTCAGACTCTCTTGGCCGGTTGCCTCAGGGCCGGCAGCGGCTGACAAGATCAATCAATATATCCGGGATCAGATGAGCTTATTCGTGCAAACGGGCGAAGACGCAGCGCTTTTGGATACCATGATAGTAGCGTACTTCAGATCGTTTGATGAGTTTAAAAGTGAATTTCCGGACTCCTATGGAGGATGGGAAATCGAAGTCGAGGCAAAGGTTTCTTACCAGTCTGACAGGACCTTAAGTATTTATTTTTCTCAGTTCAGCTACCTGGGTGGTGCCCATCCCAACAGTGCAGTGTCTTTTTTAAACATTGACCCAAAGTCCGGCGAGGCCTTAAGTCTCGATCAGTTGGTTTTGGATGAAAATAGCCTTTTGAAGCTTTCAGAACAGAAGTTTAGAGCATACCATGAAGTGGAAGAAGGGCTGAGCTTATCGGAGGATGGGCGGTTTTTTCTGCCTGAGACCGGGTTTTTCCTGGCGAATGCGATAGGCTTCAAGGAAGGAAAGTTTTGGGTGATCTATATTCCCTATGAAATCGGGCCGTATGTGATGGGTTCCACGGAATTGGATTTTTCCAAAGAGGAACTTTCAGGTGTGGTGAGATGGTGAGATGGTTTTGGGGACCTTAAAAATTATAAATCATCCGAAATCCTTCTAAATCCAATCGATTTCGGAATTAATCAATCCGCTTTCTTCTATTTAATCTCGAAAGAGACTAAGTTAGAGTATGCGAAAATTGGCTGCCCTTATCCTGCTCTTACCACTTCTGCTGGCTTGTCAAAAGCCCGAATTAGAAAGTTTGAAAAATCGATTTCAGGAGGATTTTTTTATAGGAGCAGCGGTAAATCTGGCTCAAGTCACAGGAAGGGAAGTGGGGGCGGATTCGCTTTTAGAGCTTCATTTCAGCTCCATTACATCAGAAAATGGGTTAAAATGGGGCCCGGTACATCCCAAAGAAGGTGAATACAATTTTGAGTTTGGGGATGCCTATGTTGCAATGGGAGAGAAAATGGGTGCATTCACCATTGGGCACACCTTAGTTTGGCATCAGCAGACTCCTGCTTGGGTTTTTCAAAACGGAGAAGGACAGTTTCTTAATCAAATGGATTTGATCCGGCGGATGGAAGATCATATTGCGACTGTAGTGGGAAGGTATAAGGGAAAAATTGACGGTTGGGATGTGGTGAATGAAGCTTTTGAAGACGATGGAAGCTGGCGTAAGACGCACTGGTATAACATTACCGGAACGGAATTCATCAAGGCTGCTTTTCGCAAAGCAAATGAAATCGATCCGGATGTGGAGTTGTATTACAACGATTACAATGTTTGGAAACCCGAAAAGCGAAAAGCGATTCTAGCCTTGGCAAAAGAGCTCCGTGCCGAAGGGATTCGGATTGACGGGATTGGGATGCAAGGGCACTATCGCTTGAATTCACCGTCGTTGGACCAAATCGAACAAGCAATTGTTGAGATTCATGATGCCGGATTTCAGGTGATGTTCACGGAACTTGATGTGGATGTTTTGCCACGACCCAGCGACAGTGAAGGCGCTGATCTGAATATCAACTATGCCGAGTCTCCGGAGTGGAATCCATATGCCGATAGTCTCCCTCAGGCTGTAGCACAGGAATTGGTAGCTCGATACGTCTCACTTTTTCAGTTGTTCCGCAAGCATTCGGATAAGATCAGCCGGGTGACTTTCTGGGGACTCCACGATGGTCGAAGCTGGCTAAATAACTGGCCTGTCAGAGGACGGACGAACTATGCCTTGATTTTTGATCGGCAAATGAAATTGAAAGCAGGATTTCTCGAGGGGATAGAAAAGCCCTGAGTTATCGATTTTCCAAATTGCCACCTTTGAAAAGCTGCCAAGACGGCTACCTTCTTTGCTTTGTCAAGGCTGTAAATCACACTTTCTACTAGCTTTAAGTAATCAGGAAAAAAAACTCAAATTTCACTTCCATTTTTCCAGCTTTCCGACCTTTTCTTTGAGGTAAAGCATGCTTTCCGGTAGCGTTTCTACACCATGTCCCGCAGGATAAACCTGAATATCTTTCAGATTTTGGATTAAAGCTTTGGCCTTGCTGATACTTTTCCCAAAAGGAAAAAGCAGGTCATGATCTCCTAGTACCAAATAGACGTTTGATTTTACCTTTTTCAATTCTTGGTTCATGAAATAGGGCTTCTGGGTTTTGTCAACATAGCGAGTCAATGCAAACAGTTCGTAGTCCACCAATAGCTTCCAAGCCTTTGGGGAAAGGAAATGGTCTGGTTTGAGGAAAATGGCCTTTTCAAGAAATTGCTCCACATTTTTCCGCTTTGGACTGAAAATAGGCAGAAGGTTGTAATAGAGATTCTTTAGTGAAAGTGAAAATGGCTGCAAACATCCAGGATTATAGAGAAAGGCAACTTTGATTTTTTCAGGATTGGTGATGCTGAGTTTCATGCAAATCGATCCTCCAAAAGAGGCTCCCGCCACGTAGCTGGACTTGAGATCCAACTTATCCATTATATCCGCTGCCCAATGCCCGTAATCCAAGGATTTGATGTCCGGTGTATCGCCATCGCTGAGATTTGGAAGGCCGTTGGTTTCGACCAGGTAAATCCGAAAGCGGTCGAGGAGATGATCCAGATTTCGGTCAAAGTCCCAAATCAAAGCTGTTGTTCGTGCCCCGGGAAAAATCACCAAAGGTTCTAGGGTCTTATCAGAAGTCTGCAATCCGTAGATCATCGTCTTTCCCAAACCGGTTTCTACCTCGATTTTTTCATAAGTTCGGGCATTGATTTCTTCGAGTTGGTCTACCCAATTTTCGAACCATTGCCGGTCTTCGGTGGGGGATTTGAAGGCAGAGGAGAATTTAATTTTCATTGTTGAAAAGGGTGGGGCTTGGAATTGGGTTTTAGGTTTTCGGGAGCAGTTTGGTTGAAGGCGGCTGTGATTAAATCTCTGATTATTTCCTCCTTCAACTCTCCGATTTTGGCTAGGGTCCAACCCTGTTTTCCCCACTTATTCGGAACCGGGAAAACCAGTTTGGAATCGAAAAGTGAAAAGAGATCCTGATCTTTTTCGGAGAGTTTCAGGCAGGCCAATTGGGTCTTGAAATCGAAAGTTGCGAAGATCTTTTTGCGGACCCGAAAGGAGATCTTATCGAAGTGTGGGACTTCCAATGTTTCTGGAAATGAAAGGGCGAAGGAGCGAAAAAAATCAAGCATAGATTCCGGCGATTATTTTTGAAAATAGTCATAATTAATGAAATCAACCAGCTTAAGCTGCGAGGATCAAGCATTCTGAAATTATTCATTTTTGAGGACATTCTCATTTATCCGCAGAAAGAATGTAACCTGTGTATTGGATGTTTTTGGAGGAGATTTGCATCGGAAATTAAAATTTAGACTCATCTAAAAATACAACTTTATTAGCTGGTATTTGAAGAGAATGGTTTTCCTCAGGAAAGAGACTGCAAGTGCAGTAATTCGGGTAAATTTTACGAAACCAAATAATATTCTGCTTTTTGAAACTTCAAAAAACCTGCATCTAATCAGTGAATAGATGCAAATCAAAATATTTAAAATCAGTTGATTATAAGTTGGATTAATTTGAAGAAAAAGGAAAATTCAGGACTTGACTTAAGTGGTTTTTGGGTGAAAAGTGAATTTCCAAAAGCATAAACAGAATCTCGATTCAACGTTAAACAAAACTTAAAAATGATCTTTTCCCGCAATTAAATTGTCAATAATCGTACCTTAATTTTTGACTTTGACTTTGTGGGTTTCATGTAGTTTGTGCTGAAACTAGTAATAGGTGCTTTGCGAAAGAAGAACCTTAAATATCAAACCTAAATTGGGTAGGAAGCAGGGATATCATCCCATGCAGACTTCAATTTTTTGCTGGTGATGAATTTGGACTTTTCTCAAAGTATCTCCTTTTTGGTTTAAAAAAATCAAAGCGAAATCACTCCAAAAAGTCAAGGAACGAAAGCATCGGAAGGCTTTCCCTGTGGAGGATAATTTGATTTATTTTGTGCTTTTTGGAACTAGGCTTTTCCAACGAAGCGAAGCAAATACAAGGTGAAATGGGTTGCTTTATAAATCTATATTCAACTCATCTAACTCGGTAGTTTTGGAACGAATTGGAGTGTGGAATGGAGGTTCTAAATCATCAGGATAAAAGCATGAACTGCCCCTCAATCTGTCGGTCGAATGCCCAGCTTTTCCAGATCTCTGAACTGGCTTATTTGATGAATCCTGCTTCGGAAATCAAGGTCAATAAAGCAAGTTTGATGGCGTCCGTTCCCTTGTCATCCAGCCACCATTCATCGAGTGAGTGAGCTTTGTCGCTCTTCCCGCCCCAACCCAAAGTCACTGCGGGAATGCCTTTTGAAATAGGCCAATTTGCATTGCCCGACATAATAAATAAGGTAGGCTTAATACCGAAAGATTGAATGGATGCCATCGAACGTTGAACGAGGGAAGTTTCGGTAGAAGTTACTCCTGAAGGTCTAAATCCGATTTGATCGATTTTCACGGTTAGTGCTGGGCTTGTCTTTCGGTTGCTGTTGTATTCTTCCAGTCCCTTTTGCATTGAAGCATTGAAAATTGAGTCCATTTTCTTGAGGCTTTCATCGTCTTCCGAACGCATGTCTACCTCCATCCAGGATTCGAATGGAATTGAATTGACCGATGTTCCTCCTCCGATTTTGCCAACATTGAAACTGGTTTTTGTCTTGGCAACAGCAGAAAATTGAGCAGCATTATCAGAAAAGTAATGGATCATTTTCCCAAGAGCATGATGGGGATTTACCAAACCGAAATCACCCCATGAATGTCCACCCGGTCCTAGGACGGTTACTTTATATCGGATAGATCCAGTTCCTTGGTTTGAGATTCCACCGGTACCATCGGAGTCAATGGATAGCGCTTGGGCGAAGGAAATCCGAATTACAAGAAAACAGGCTGCAAACAGAATGAATTTCATGAGTTTATAATTGTTTTTTATTTTATTGGCCACAGGGAATCTTCGCATGGATAATAATCATCCCAGTGTGTGACGTTTTCGTCATGCCTGTCTGCCCCAGGCAGGCCTGCTTATGGCAGACAAGCTCGATTTCATGGTAAATTTGATTTAGGGCTTGATGGGTCAGCCTATTCCGGATTTCGTTTTTAAAGCTAAAGATTTATCAGGTTTTTTTGACAGGAGGCTCTTTTTAAACACCGCACAAGTAAATTGGTTAAATCAAAAAATACAACCATGAAGCAATACCCGATATATAGTCTAATGATCGTGAGTTTTTTGCTTATCTTTTCCTGCCAAGGTCAAAGCAAGCAGAATTCTACTGATTCTCCCTATTCTTCCAAAAAGTCCAGTTACGATGGCATAGGCAAGGTATATATGGGAAGGGAAATATCATTCGTCATGGGATTCGAAGGTAGAGGCTGGTTAGAGCGTCAAAGTCGGGAACAGGAGGAAAGCGTATCACTAGCGATCGAAAACCTTCCCTTAACTACCGCAAGCGTAGTGGCAGATTTAGGTGCCGGTTCTGGCTATTACACATTTAGAATTGCACCAAAAGTCCCGGATGGAAAAGTCTATGCCGTAGAAATTCAGGATGACGCTATTCAATACCTCGAAAACCAAAGTAAAGAACTTGGCTTTGACAATGTAATCCCAGTAAAAGGAACAGAGACCTCTCCTAATCTTCCTGAAAATTCAGTGGATTTGGTCATCCTGGTGGATGTCTACCACGAACTTGAATATCCTGTTGAAATGTTGGCAGCTATTCGGAAATCATTAAAACCGGAGGGGAAAATTCTTTTGATCGAATACCGAGGGGAAGATCCAGCAGTGGCAATCAAACCGCTTCACAAAATGACGGTCAAGCAAGTAGAAAAAGAGTTGGAAGCCAATGGTTTTAAACTGGTTAAAAACGGCCAATTCATGAAAATCCAGCACTTTTTGGTTTTTGAAAAAAGAAATTAGGCGTAAAGTTTTTTTTTAGCCTAGTTAAATCCTCTTCTGTAGTTAAATTAAAGTTTTGTCAGTTTGTTGAAATAAAGAATAAAATTCTTATTATAATTTATTTTTTAATATAAAAGACTGTTTTTATATCTATAAATCAATAATTCGATATAAAATTTTAAATCATCATTTTTTTTGAGCTGTAGTAAATCATGGCCTTTACTGATTTTGATCATCTTTTATACGGGGTTTAGTGTGGACTTTTGACTCATCAAATTACTCCAAAAGATGATGAAACTATCAAAACTTCCCCCGTTTTACCTGCTGGCCTTCCTGCTTTTACTGGTTTCGGTTGACAGTGTTGCACAGACTAAATATGTGATGTCTGGCACTCCCATGTTCAAGGTGGATGGTGGATCATCTCTTCACGATTGGTCCATGACCTCCCAAAACGGAGTGGGTGAAGGGTCCTTTGTGATTGCAGATGGCAAACTTAAAACTGTAAGAGCTCTGACGGTCAATTTTGTCGCAGAAACATTAAAGAGCGGTACAAAAGGACTCGACACCAATGCTTACAAGGCGCTCAACACCGGTAAAAACAAAGAAATCAGATTTGATCTCAAAGAATTTTCAAGTAGTGGTACATCCTACCTTGCTAAAGGCGACCTCACGATTGCCGGAGTAACCAAGGCAGTAAGTTTTCCGGTAAAGCTGACTACCTCAGGAAACAAACTGACTTTTGAGGGAAGCTTTGACACCAAACTGACCACCTTCTCGGTGACTCCCCCCACTGCCCTTTTGGGTACAGTCAAAACTCACGATGACATAAAAATTTCTTTCAAGTCTACATTCCAACCAATCCTCTAACCCCAATAATTATGAAAAATTATCTATTATCCGCAATTCTTGCTGCGGGAATCTCTGCCACAGGTTTGGCACAGGGATTACAGCGAGACGTTCAATATTGGAGACCTTATGACCAAAGAGGTATCAATGTCTTTGAGACAGGCAAAGCCGATACCGTAGCTTTCGAAGGTATGAAAGTAAGAATCGGAGGACACTTTACACAACAATGGCAAAACCTCAGCCATGAAAACACAGCATCACCGGTATTGAATGCGCAAAATGTGAATCTCAATCAACTAATTGAGATTGGCGCAGGTACCAACCTTGCAACTGCCAACCTTAACATTGATGTTGAATTGGCAGATGGTTTAAGATTAAACCTGACGACCTATCTTTCCTCTAGACACCACCCGGAAACTTGGGTAAAAGGTGGATATCTTCAGGTTGACAAGTTGGGCTTCTTGAATTTGGGAAATACAGACTGGTTTGACAAATACCTTACTGTCCGTGTTGGCCACATGGAAATCAACTATGGTGATGCTCACTTTAGAAGATCTGACAACGGTAATGCCATGTACAACCCTTTTGTAGGTAATTATATCATGGATGCATTTACAACTGAAGTTGGTGGTGAAGTCTTCTTCCAAAGCAACGGATGGTTGGCGATGGTGGCTGTCACAGGAGGGGAAATCCAAGGTGGTATTACAAGTCCAGACAATAGAAAACCAAACTTTATCGGAAAATTCGGGTACGACAAAAATCTGTCTGATGATTTGAGAGTGAGGTTGACTGGTTCAGTTTACACAACATCAAGTTCTCAGAGAAATACACTTTGGGGAGGAGACAGAGCCGGTTCAAGATATTATCTGGTCATGGAGAACACGCTCGCTACTACCGCTGCAAACTTTACTTCAGGTAGATTCAATCCTAATCAAACCAATAATATTACAGCGTTTGTCTTCAACCCATTCATCAAATTCCATGGCTTGGAGTTCTTCGGTAACTTTGAAAGATCAACCGGAAAAGCCAGAAATGAAACCGTGGACAGAACTTGGAATCAGACAGGTGCTGACTTGGTCTACAGATTTGGTACCCACGAAAAATTCTACATGGCTGGCAGATACAACAAAGTCAATGGCCCATTGGCCGGTTCTGGACTTGAGGTTAGTCTCGATAGAATCCAAATTGGCGGTGGTTGGTTTGTGACTAAAAATGTGCTGGCCAAATTGGAGTACGTCAGACAAAACTATAACGACTTTGCTGCCGCAGATAGATTCAACGGCGGTAAATTCAACGGATTGATGATTGAAGGAGTCATAGGTTTCTAAATCAACAAAATTATGCAAGTCCTCATCCTAATGATCTTTCTCTTCTTCTCAGCTTTGGCACAGGACAGAAGCGAACTGATCATCACCGACCAAAGAATACAGGTAAGTGGATACACCTCCTTAGGTAAGTTCAACTGTGATTTCTCTCGGGTGGGTATGAAGGATACGCTGAAATTAAATTCCACAGGGGATCTCAGAAAATTGGAGTTTATTATTCCCGTAAAAAGCTTCTCCTGTGGAAATTTCCTCCTCAACAATGACTTTCGGGCTACCCTGAAGGAAAAGGAATATCCAAATGCTTTGGTAACTGTCTCCAATTTTCGACAGAAATCAGGCAAGGTTTATTGTACCATGGTCTTAGACTTGGTGGGGCAAAAGCTGGAGTTCCCGGATATCATTCTTGAGAAAAATAAGGAAGGCCTCAGTGCCAACTTGATTCTCAATTTTGACATGCTCAAGTTAAGTCCACCCAGCAAATTTGGAGGACTGGTCAAGGTAGAAAATCAACTCGATCTCGAGCTTCACTTGGGGATGTAAAGTGAAATTTGCTCTTTGGATTTACAGGAGCAACCTTTTCAGCAAAGATTTTTACCACGGAGAGCTCAGAGAAATTGGTTTTGAGTGGAATAGATTTTTAAAAGAACCACAATTGTTATTGATATTTCAATTCTTTTTCAAGGTCACAGAGGGGAAAAGCTAAAGCTTTTTTTCAGAAACAGTCAGTGTAAAAGTGCCAAAGGCACGTTCCGTAGAAGCCCAGTATGCAATGCTGGGCAAAATGAGAATAATCAAATTTCGAGTGCTGAAGGCACGACCTGTTTTTTAAGCCACAAAGCACGCAAAGGCACGCAAAGGTTTTTAACAAGAAAGGATTTTACCACAGAGTTCTCAGAGGAAAAGAGATTTAGGGAGCAGGCCTTGATTTGGACTTTATAGCTAATTGGCTAGATTGGCCTTTTTCAAGGTCACAGAGGTGAAAAGCTAAAGCTTTTCTTTGTGAATCTTAAAAGTGCCAAAGGCACGTACTGTAAAAGCCCGGTATGCAATTCCGGGATTAGAGGAGATCATCCAGTTTTGAGTGCTGAAGGCACGATCTGTTTTAAAGCCGCAAAGCACGCGAAGTGACGCAAAGATTTTTCACCACAGAGGACACAGAGAATTTGAGTTTAAGTGGTTCAGGATAATAAAAAGAACCTCAATCCTTTTGGCTTTCTGAGAATTTTCTCAAGGTCACAGAGAAAAAGCTGAAGCTTTTTGTAATTACCGCTGAGGCTGTGGAGGTTTTAAACCACATAGAAACTTAGGGACACATAGCTTCCATTTCTCAACGGTTTTATGCTATGGTTTCTATGAGCCTATGTGGTTTTCAATAAAAACTTTTGGCTCAAATAACCTTTTTCAAGACTAAAGAGGTTTATAAGCCTACCAAATTGCTGATTCTCTTATTTTTTGAACTTGTATGCCCGCATCATTTTGTGAAAAATCTCATTGTTTTCATAAAATCCCGCAAATCTCTCAGAACCCGGACCATAGGCAAAAACAGGAATCATCACCCCGGTATGACTGCCCGTGGTGAATTTTCCCTCAACCATGCCAGTTTTGGTATCTCCCTTGTTGATGGAGAATCCCCCCGTCTCATGATCTGCGGTGATGATGACCAGCGTGTTACCGTCTTTCTTCGCAAACTCCAAAACCTTACCGATGGCATTGTCAAAGTCGATCATTTCGTCCACAATGTATTTGGTGTTGTTCGCATGTCCGCCCCAGTCGATTTGAGAGCCTTCGATCATTAGAAACATCCCTTTTTTATTCGTTTTCAGGAGATTCAGCGCCACTTCGGTTGATTTCACCAATTCGTCTCCCCGTCCTTCGGAAAATTTGGCCTGCTGCTCTTCGGCAAGGAAAGCTGCCAATTTTCCTGATTTGATCCGCTGCACCTCTTCGATGGTATTGGCGATTTGATAGCTTCTGTTTTTCAGGGAATCAACCAGATTTAAACCATCGCTTCGATTTGCGAAAAACTTCCTGCCTCCTCCGATAAATACGTCAATATCGGTATTGAGAAAATCCAAGGCGATATTTTCATCCAGAGAGCGGGAAGCTTGGTGGGAGATAAAGCTTGCCGGGGTTGCATGCGTGATCGAACAGGTGGCGACCAAGCCTGTAGCAAGACCATTTTGTTCTGCAATTTCGAGGATCGTAGGAACGGCTTCACCGTTGGCGTCAACTCCGATTGCACCGTTATACGTTTTTACACCGCAGGAAAAAGCCGTGGCACCGGCTGCAGAGTCAGTTACAAAGGCGTTTGAAGCTTGATTTTTGTGAAAACCGATGACGGGAAACTGTTCGAGATGAAGACTGCCGAAGTTGCCAACCATTCCGGCGTAAATCTGGGAGACGCCCATGCCGTCACCGATCATCAGGATGATGTTTTTTGGGTGTTTGGCTTTTTTTTGAGCCCAGACAGGGCTAAAGCAGATTAAAAGACAGAGGACTATCAGTGATTTTTTTATCATGTGATTAGCTGGGTTAAATTATTAGCGAAAAGCTAAAATAGGAGAGATTGCCCGGTTTATAGATTAGCTGCTCCAATTCTTAATCTAAATTTCACTTAATAGTGGCAGTTTGTACCCCATTTTCGGAAATGATCTTTTCACCGGTATTTTTTACTCGAATGGATTTAGACAAAAAATCCAGAACAATAATTTCTGTCATAATTATCAATTCATCAGTTCAGAATGTATCATCCGGAAAGTAAGTTTTCTAAATCCTTGTAAAACTGTATTTCAGGGTAATGGAAACGATTTTTTAAGATTGGGCAGCAGCGTTCCTCATTTTGGATTTTGCTTTTTCCAAGTATTTGCCCGGTGAAAAGGAGCTGTCGTTTTTATTCAGAATGAATAAGTCAATTCAATATTTGCCAAATGCTTTGCTGGCTTGATTACTGCAATTTGAAAATCATGTACTTGATAATCAAAACCAATTAGTCATGAACACTGCAAGCAAAGGATACAACTTGATTGTACCAGTCAATACCATCAATATTTCCTATGATGACCTGGGGGAAGGAAGCGTTCCGATCATTTTTTTGCATGGCTTTCCCTTCGATAAGTCGATGTGGAAAGTGCAGCTTGAGTATTTTTCCTCATCGCAACGTGTAATTGCAGTTGACATCAGAGGTTTCGGAAAATCCACTGATGAAGATTCTGCATTAAGCATTGATCTTTTTGGTAATGATCTGATCCATTTTATGGATGCTTTAGGTTTTGAAAAAGCAATAGTCTGTGGGCTATCTATGGGAGGATATATTGCGCTCAATGCGCATGGACGATTTGCCAATCGATTTGAAGCATTGATTCTGTGCGACACCCAATGCATCAATGATTCCAATGAAGTCACTGCCAAACGCCTGGAGGCAATCACCAAAGTGGAGGCAGAAGGGCCCGGAGAATTTAATGAAGACTTTGTGAAGAAAGTTTTTCACCCGGATTCTTTGACGGAAAAGAAGGAATTGGTAGAAGAATTAAAAGCGGTCGTTTCTGCCAATTCACAGCATATTATCGCAGAGGGATTGAGAGTGCTGTCCGGCCGCTCAGAAACCTGCTCAACGCTGGCTGATATTTCTGTCCCTACGCTTATTATCTGCGGCAGAGAAGATGAGGTGACTCCCCTTGCTCAGTCAGAATCCATGCAGGAAGCCATTAAGGGTGCCGAATTGCAGGTTATCGAAAAAGCAGGGCATGTATCAAATCTTGAGCAGCCCGAAGTATTCAACGGCTATTTACAGGATTTTCTCTTCAGAATTTCCTTGGATTGAATCGGATGATGAATGAGTGAAAAAGCCGCTGAATTCAGAATTTAAAGGGGGTGGAAAAAAAGCCCCGAAGGTTTGATTTACCCTTCTTCAGGTCCTGATTCCTCATCTTCTTCCACCACACTATCCATTGCATCCTCAGCCCACTGCACAATCAGTTGGCGCTGGGCATCGGAGAGTTTGGCTGATGTGTGAATAGCCGTGTAAATGGGCATAGGCATTTCACCTTCCTTCACTTCTATGGAAATATCGTCCAGTTTTTCCAGCTTTTCCATCATGTCGTAATCTTGCCATACAGAGAAATTGAGTTCTTTGCGGGCATCCTTCACGTCTTTTGCAACCAGCCACGAAAAGGGAGCTACATAAGAATACCATGGAAATTTGGTCTCGTTGCTGTGGCAATCGTAGCAGGAGGTTCTCAACAGCCCTGCTACTTCGATACTTACGATTCCACTTTCGATCAGATCTCCAGGATTGTTGATTTCCGTGGAAGGCAGTTCGCTTGGGACTAATTGAATGACTAAAACAATCAAAACAATCCCTGACAAAAGGTATTGCCAGCCCTTCATCAATTTGATTTCTTTTTGCCCGCGCTCCATTCCAACAGCGTTGCCAATTCCGCTTCGGTAAGTTTTCCCTCCGGTTTATTTTCCAGGAATTTAGCGGGGGGCATTTCGCCTGCTTCCAAGGCTTCGGCTATTTTGCCTTTTGTCGCCATTTGCTTTGCCTTTTTAGAAGCTTCGAAGGCATCCCAATCCAGTTTGGCTTTGCCTTTTTCATTTTTAGACTCAGAATTGTGGCAGCCGTAGCATTTTTGGTCGACAATCGCCTTGATATTGGCCGGCATGTCCGGGGAAAAAGCAAGGTGAGAAGAGGTGGTCTTGTCCTCTGGTTTGGTGGTTCCCTGAAAGAATAAGAGGCCGAGAAGTGCGGCCATCGGAAGGAATGTTAAATTTTTCATAGTGAGTGAGTTGTGGGATATATCAGGAATTTCAAAAAGTTTTTAGAAAAGATCAATTTTTTCAAAAAAAATCAATTGAAAATAGGGTTGAAATATCATAAAAAGCGAAAATAGAACAGAAAAATCGCTAAAAACGAAATAATATTTCAAACAGAATCATCTCTGCTTAGGTGTTTTTGGATCAACTCACTCCGAAGACCGTTCGATTAAGAAACTCATTTCTAAACTTGCCCTCTGGATCGTGTTTGCTAAGCAGGGCCTTGAATTCCTCAATTTTTGGATAGCGTGATTGTAAGGTTTCAGATGGAATCGTAAACAACTTGGCCCAATGTGGTCTTGGGTTGAAGCGGTTTAGCCTTCCTTCCATTTGAGGCAAAAAAGCCATCACCTCGGGAATTTCCTGCTTCCAAGTCGTGTGAATCGCAATCGAATCCCGCTGATAGCAGGTGCTCATCCAGAGTTCATCCGCTTTGATACTCCGGATTTCTGAAATGAAAAGATAGGGATTGATTTGTTCAGCCATTTCCGATACGGCAAGAATCGCCTCGTAGCCATTTTCGAGGGGAACAAAAAACTCCGACTGGAGCTCTTTTCCGGCACTGGGCTGGAATTCCATCTTGAAATGTGGTAGTCGATCAAACCAAGGACCCGGTACTCCAAGTTGCTCAGAGCAACTTTCGGGATCTAAGTCTGGAACAGGATGCATTTTTACATCCGCTTTTTTCCCACCAAAGAAATCCTCAGGAAAATCCAGTTCTTCTCCCGGTACCACTTTCTTTTTGACCCATACTTCAGTGATTTTGTCAGTTTTCCAGTCAATAAATAAGCTGACGCTGTAGCCTGCACCCATGATTTCCTTAAAGTTATCTTTCAGGGATTCCATGGGCATGTCGAGGTAGACTACCTGGGCTACTTCAAAAGTCGGAACAAGGTCCAAAGTCACCTTGGTCACGGGGCCTAATCCTCCCAAAGCGACCACAGCGCCGTAAAATTCAGGATCAGATTCTCGGGACAGGTTGACGATTTCCCCGCTTGCATTGACAAATTCAATAGCAGCGACACTGGTGGATAGGTTTCCATTGCCAAGGCCTGAACCGTGAGTGGCCGTGGCTATAGTTCCTGCCACTGAGATATGAGGAAGTGAGGCAAGGTTGTGAAGTGCAAAACCGTTTTCGTGGAGGTAGGCAGAAAGGTCTCCGTATTTTATTCCTCCTTCGACGGTCACCCGACTTTTTTCCCGATCCAAGGAGATTACTTTATTCAGGTGCTGAAAGGAAAGGAGGTTTTCTGTGCTGTCAGCAATCCGGTTGAAGGAGTGACGGGAGCCTAAAACTCTCAGCTGATCGCATTTAATGACAAGGTCTCGAACCTCTTCTACAGTTTTGGGATAATGGACATTTGCCGTGCTGAACTCAAAGTTTTCAGCCCAGTTTTTCAATCGTTCAGGAGTTATAGTTTCCACAGGTTTTTTGGGAGTGCAGGAGAGTATTGGGTGAAGAATAGCGGTTCCAACCAAAAGAGAAGAGTTTTTGATAAAAGTTCTTTTGTCCATGTTGATTGGGGTTGATTTCAAGCGAATTACAAATTCGTTTTGATATAAAGGGGTAGATTATCTTAACTTACTCAACTCCGATCACATTTTGAAACAGGAAGTAATTTTTAAATTGAAAATCAATGCGCTTAAGAACTTTTGAATCATTCTGGCTGGTAAAAAACGGTATTCTTTACAGCTATCCCTCCCTACAATCAGATTCCAAAACTGAGATTCTGGTAATCGGTGGAGGCATCACCGGGGCATTGATCAGTCATGCGCTGATGGAAGCGGGACACAAGGTCATGCTGATCGACCGTCGGGATATCGCCATGGGCAGCAGTTCTGCCACCACCAGCATGCTACAATATGAAATTGACGTGCCGATGTATCTTCTGAGCGAAATGATCGGAGAGGAAGCAGCGGCGATCTGCTATCAGGCCGGAATTGAGGCGATTTTGGAAATGAAAAAGCTGGTGGAAAGCACCAAGATCGACTGCGGATTTGAGATGAAAGAAAGTCTTTACCTCGCCCACAGTAAGAAAGCTTCGGTTTGGCTTAAGCAGGAGTTTGCCATTCGGGATAAGTACAAGCTGGGAGTGAAGTGGCTTAGCGCTTCTGAGGTGAAAGCCAAATACGGGCTGATCTGTCATGGGGCGATTTTGTCGGAAGTGGCGGCAAGTGTGGATGCTTACCAGTTGGCCCATGAACTCATTCAACTGAATGTGAAGCGTGGCATGAAGGTCTACGATCAGACCGACATTGATCAGATTGAGACTTCTGGCAAGAATCCCAAGGTCATCCTCAAAACCGGACATAGCATCGAAGCCAAAAAGATTGTGTGCTGTACCGGTTTTGAAAGTACCAAGTTGCTAAAGGAAAAAATAGCTGATCTGTTCTACACCTATGCGACGGTCAGCGAGCAGGGAATCAAGCTCAACAAAAACATCCAAAACACGCTGATTTGGAACACCGGTGATCCTTACCTCTACATGCGAACCACAGACGACGGACGATTCCTCGTTGGCGGCGAGGATTCCGGGGCCAACTTTCAGTTTTTCCAGCAAAAAATCAAAGAGCGAAAAGCAGAAAAGCTTGTTAAAAAGTTAGAGGAAATCATGCCTGAAGTCAATTTCATCGAGGATTTCAGTTGGGGCGGGACTTTTGGTACGACCAAAGATGGGCTTCCTTATATCGGAAAAAGTCCGGAGTATGAAAACACGCTATTCGTGTTGGGTTTTGGAGGAAATGGAATTACGTTCTCTGTTCAGGGAATGGAGATGATTCAGAATTTTCTTCAGGGGAAAGATCACAAACTTGCCGAGTATTATCGGTTTGGGCGGTGAGTTAGGAGAAAAGGGGAGTAGTGTTAGGGGGATTACACTGAGTATCCCGTCTACTCGACTGACAGCTGAGCATTTTTATTTTAATTAAATCTGCTCTATTGATTTTCGGTACATTCGAAAAAACAGGAAAGGCAGAAATCCGAATGCAATTATTAATGTCCCTATAACAACTAATAAAGAACCGTATTGCATTCCGCTTGTCCGTAATAGGATACCCAAACCAGTTACAATTGCACCACTGAGGCCTAAAATGATTTTAAGATTTTCAGATAAAGCTTTACCCGAGGTCATTTTATAGCTATTAATAGCTAGCATTGGCAAAAAGAGCAGTAAAAAGCAAATCATTCCATAAGTTACCATGTCTCCTCCGCCTTTCCAGTTTAAATACTTAAATAACCACCCAAGGGTAATGCTCATAGAGGCTAAAAGACCAATTAAATACCACTACTGTCCGAGAAACGGTTTTAAAATTTAGGGTAAGCTTCTTAGGAGAAGCCTACCCTTTTTGCTGTATTTTAGGTTTACCACAACTTCAAATTACAGCGGATGAAAAATACACATTTCTTCGGACAGCCGATTTTTTCTCAACTTCTTTCTTTGGTCGATAAGAGTATTGTGTCCAAAGTGGTTTCCAAAAACCAATCAGATCGGTATTACAAAAGCTTTGATACCTGGCAGCATCTGGTCACGATGTTGTACTGTTCTTTCAGTGGAGCCACCTCGCTTAGGGAGCTGTCCACGGGCCTTTTGGCCTGGCAGAACAGGCTCATTCATATCGGAATACCCAAAGCCCCACGTAGGTCCACCATCTCTGACGGGAACAAGCGACGGCCCAGTGAAGTGTTCAGGGCCCTTTATCTGTCACTTTTTGAAAAGTACAGGGGTCTTTTGCCGGACAGCCGACTCAAAATTGAGGTGATTCAGAAGCTGTTTATTGTCGATTCGACAGTCATCAGCCTTTTCAAAGACATCCTCAAGGTAGCTGGAAGACCCCGAAAAGATGGCAGAAGCAAAGGCGGTATCAAAGCTCACGTGATGATTCATGCAGCTGAACTGATGCCCTGTCTAGTTAGATTTACAGAAGGAAGTCGCCACGACCACACCTTCCTCAAGTATCTCAATCTACCTGAAGGTTCTTATCTGGTGATGGACAAGGGATACACAGACTATCACCAGTATGCCCAATGGACAGACAGAGGGATTTTCTTTGTGTCCAGAATGAAGAACAATGCAAAGTTCGAAAGTCTGGAAGAAATAGAACTGCCCGAAGACCGAGATCATGAAATCCTCAAGGACGAAACCATCACTGTCCAGTACAGCGTGGACAAGGAAAAACATCCGCTCAAACTCCGCAGGATTGCCTACTGGGACCAAAAAAACCAAAAGCTGCTCATCTTCCTGACCAACAATCTGGAACTGGAAGCATCCACAGTGGCCGCCATTTACAAGCACCGATGGCAAATCGAGCTACTTTTCAAAAAACTCAAGCAAAACTTCCCACTCAAATACTTCTTGGGAGACAACCAAAACGCCATCGAAATCCAGATCTGGTGTGCCTTGATCTCACTGCTACTGATGGAGGTAGTACGAAAGCAACTCAAAAAGTCCTGGGCTTTTTCCAACATGGTCGCAGTAGTCAGATTCCACCTAACCAGCTACGTTCACCTGACAAACTTCTTAAACAATCCGGAAAAAGAACTCCAAGAAAACCTCGCAAAATCCTCCCAAATGAACATTTTCCCACCATAGGGGGCTTCACTTACCAAATTCTACCTGAAAACCCCCAAATTAGACGAATAGAAAAAGAATTAACCGACTATTATATTTTAGTCGGACAGTAGTGCCCTAAAATACAAAAACTTTCCAAGGGATTTGAAACCCTTGGAGAGTTGCGTAACCAACCAAAAAAAGAGGCCGAAGCCTCTCTTATTTGTTCAATCTGAGTTCTTCCGGCCTTTAAGAAACCGAATAACTAAATAGGTCATATATACCAAAAAAACGAATCCGAAGATCTGCCAAAAGAATAAGCCGAAACCAGGGGAATTTAAATTCATAGTTATCATGTCAAATTATTTATTGTTCAATAAAGTCATAAGTAACTTCTCCAGTGCAGCCAACCACTCTGATATTAACCTTTTTATTTTGATAAGTCCAAACTTCACCAACTCCTCCAAAAAACAGAACTAGTTAAATTGTAAAATGATTAGCTCTTCTGAAAAACGCAGGGAAATCGCTTTTATCACTTTCGATAAAAATGATGTCACCCCTTTGGGGTTATCTTACCTGATAAACACGTCTAAAGCTATAATCCTTTCATCCCTTCGGGATTTAAAAGCCAGTATGGCTGAAATTATTATAAAATAGATTGGGCATGCATGTAATAAAACCCCGCAAGGGGTGATATAGATTTTAAAAGCGATTTCCCTGATATCAAGATAAGAAATTCAATTAACCGTTAGGAAGTAACTAACTTTGAAAATCAATAAATCTGCGGAAAATCAGCGAATTTTTCTGCGTAAATCAGCGGGAGCCCAGCCAAAAAAAAGGCCGAAGCTCTTTCATTTATTTCCACAAATACGAGGGATATTCTCCAGCATCATGGAGCTTTTTCAAGGAATCGATCACCAAAGGCCGATCTTCAGTATAGATCACTCCAATCCAGTCCTTTCTGCCTTCTAAGATTTCAAAAGCTGCCGGAATGGTTTTCTATTTCCTCGGTCTAATTGATTGATACCTTCTTTAATTTCTGCTTTCTCTTCCGGAGTCAATTCATGCCAAAAATCAGCGTTCTCTTTATTGACAAAGTCGATAAGCCTTGAAATGAATTCCTCATCATTACTATTCAGGATAGCTTTGACCAGATGTATTTTTGAAGTTTCAATATGCATGATTTCTGTTTTTAAGGAATCTACAAATAAAAACGCTTTAATCTTCAAAAATGATTCATTCTTCTATCCCCACAATTCCCCAGGATATTCTCCCGCATCGTGCAATTTCTTCAGTGATTCGATCACTACAGGCCGATCCTCGGTGTAGGTGACCCCAAACCAGGTTTTGCCACCAGGCAGAATTTCAAAAGCAGCGTCTCCGGCCTTGATCAGATTATTGGCTACGGTTGGGATATAGAATTCTGATTTAAGGTTATTCAAATTAGCTGGCAAGAATTCATTCCACATTTTCTCAATATCTGAGAAGACATCCTGATGAAAACCCCAGAAATTCATGCTGACAGGCGTGTTTTCAGCGATTTCAAGGATTTCATTTTCACCTTTGCTCAGGATTTTGTCCCCTTCGCGGGCGATGGATGTGCGCTCAACCATTCCGATCAGTTGCCCTTTTTCATTGGTTTCGCAGACTCCCCGGCTGACGGTACCATTTTCAGACAGCACATTCTGGATCGCATAGCCTACCATGGCATGCAAGTCAGGGCGAACTTCCGTCGAAAGGAATTTGCCCAAGACCTCAAACGCCTCTTTGCCATAGAAGTCATCCGCATTGATCACCGCGAAAGGCTCGTGAACGGCATCCTTGGCGCAAAGAACGGCATGGGCAGTACCAAAAGGTTTTACTCGCTCAGCCTGCTTCAATTCTGCAGGCACAAAGCTGTCCAAGGACTGGATGACCCAATCCACTTCAATCTTGCCTTCCAGTTTGGGAAGGAATTTTTCTTTGGCTACCTCCAGGATTTCCTGTCGAACGATAAATACCACTTTGCCAAAACCTGCCCGGATGGCGTCAAAAATCGAGTATTCCAAAATGGTCTCGCCACTGGGGCCAAAACCGTCAATTTGCTTATTTCCTCCGTATCTGCTGCCCATTCCGGCTGCCAATACTAAAAGTGTTGGTTTGTTAGTCATAGTCTTATTTAAAATCGCTGGCAAAATTAAGTTTTTATCCTCCGCTGGCAAATTGCGGATAATGAAACCAACCTCGTTCAATAAAAAGCTTATTTTTTAAATTTTATTACCAAAAAAGTCACACAAGGTTTGTTTTATTTCCAGAAAATCGATTTTGATTAATGTTTTTATTACGAATAGGTATTTTTTTAACCCATTTAATCAGAAAGTTTAATATTTCCCTTACTTTCATGCCATAATTTCAATGAAATCTTAAACCTGTTGTAAAAAATGAAAAAAATAGAAGCGATTATCAGAACCTCTCGCTTTGACCAAATCCACGCTTGCGTTTCCAAGCTTGGGGTCAAGTTTCTCTCGTTTTACGAGATCAAAGGGATGGGTTTTGAGCATGCCCGTCAGGAAATGTACCGCGGCGTCTCTTACGAACCTGCCTACATCCCCCGCACCAAGCTGGAAATCGTTGTGCCTGATGAATTGGCCCCCGGAGTAATCCAATGCATCCTTTCCGAAGGAAAAACAGGGGAAGTTGGCGATGGAAAAATCTTCGTCTACGACGTGCAGGAAGCTTACCGGATCAGAAACAGCGATACCGGAGAGTCAGCGCTTTAAACCTTACACCACACATCACACCTATTCAGACCTATGCAAGAACCTGTACAAGACCTTTTCACGGTCAATAATCTTTGGATGATGATTGCCACCATATTGGTTTTCATCATGCACCTTGGCTTTGCCACACTGGAAGCCGGCCTTACCCGGTCAAAAAACACTGTAAACATCCTCTTTAAAAACACTATTATTCCTGCAATTGGGATTCTAACCTATGCCCTGGTCGGTTTTAACCTGATGTATCCGGGAGCTGATTTTGCAGGAAGCTTTTTCGGCTTCGGCGGATTGGGACTCAGCCTGCCAGAAGGTTGGGACAGCAGCAATTACAATGCTGGCTATACCTATTTCACCGACTTCATCTTCCAGGCCATGTTTGCGGCCACAGCGGCGACCATCGTATCCGGTGCTGTAGCAGAACGCGTAAAATTGGGACCTTTTATCACCTTCTCCATCTTATACGTAGCCTTCATCTATCCCATTGTCGGCATGTGGAAGTGGGGTGGAGGATTCCTGAATACGCTAGAAACTCCCTTTTATGACTTTGCCGGCTCCACGATTGTTCACTCCGTAGGTGGCTGGGGAGCCTTGGTTGGAGCCTATCTATTGGGCCCAAGAATCGGTAAATACACCGCTCAAGGCATGAAAGCCATTCCGGGACATAATATTCCCATGGCCACCATCGGCGTGTTTCTACTTTGGTTTGGTTGGTTTGGCTTTAATGGCGGATCTGTATTGAGCGCTTCTCCAGGCTTGGTTTCCAAAGTTTTTGTCACCACCTCACTGGCGGCAGCTGCGGGAGCTTTTGGAGCCCTGATTGTTTCCTATGTTAAGTTTAAAACCTATGACATCACTATGGTGCTCAATGGGATTCTTGCCGGATTGGTTGGAATCACAGCCGGTGCAGACCAAATGGGCGTGTTGGATTCTGTGATTATTGGCTTTGTAGGTGGGGGATTGGTGGTATTCGGCGTGGTATTATTTGACAAAATAAAAATCGATGATCCTGTTGGAGCTATTTCAGTTCACTTGGTCGGAGGAATTTGGGGAACCTTGGCTGTAGGTCTTTTTGGGGACTTAGCCGGAATGAGCCAAGTGATTTCCCAATTGATCGGAATCGGATCCACTGCAGTATTTTGCTTTGGAACCGCATGGCTGATTTTCTTTACACTAAAGAAAACAATCGGTATCCGTGTCGATGAAAAAGAAGAAGTCGAAGGGCTTGACATCAATGAACACAGCATGCGGGCCTATCCAGACTTCATGACCAAAGATTAATACCAATCAACCAGATTAATGAAAAGCCCCAGAGTGTTAATCTCCGGGGCTTTTTCTCTTTGTGTGAAGTATATTAATAAGCTGGTCTAAAATAACGGTTAAGAATGGGTTGATGACTTCGTCCAAAATTAGCATAACACCAGTCTTTGAACTCCTCAATCTCTGTCGGCATCAAATATTTTATTCCCTTTCTCAATTCTCGCTCAAACAAATAGGCGTTAAAGCTGACTTTTTGCAAAATGGTCTTCACATATTCTAGCATGGCTGTCTTCATTTGGGTTTATTAACTGATTTTAAGGTAGGATACGCAGGCATTTCCAAGGATGTTACGTTATTTTTGAAAGTCCTAAGTATAGAATTATTCCTATTTTCGCATCCATGTTCAAAACGTTACTTTGCCTTTCTTTCGTATGCCTTTCTTTTCTGGTTGTGAACTTTTCACATGCCCAAGAAGTCCAGATAGAATTGGGGGCAGACGAAATCGGGCTAAATGAAACATTTACAATCAAAGTCACTCTGGCTAACGATAAGATCAAATCCTATGATCAGTTTCCGGAAATCCCGGGATTCCAAAAGCAAGGAATTTCTCAGTCATCGTCCATGAATATCATCAATGGACAAATGAGCAGCTCAAACAGCATCATTCAATATTATAAGCCAAGCCGAAAGGGCCAATTTACTTTAGGTAATTTCTCCGTTTTGATCAACGGTGCATTATTTGATTCACCCGGAAAAAGGATAACCGTGACTGACCCTGTCAGTTCCCGGGGATTTGGAGGGAATGTTACAGACCCTTTTGCTGATTACTTCGGAAGGGTAGCTGAGGAACCTGAATTCATCGAACTGGAAGACGATGCGTTTTTCTCAGTTTCGGTGGATAAAAAGGAAATTTTTGCAGGAGAAGGATTAAATCTCAACGTGGCATTTTACATGTCAGAGCAAAATCAGGCCCCATTCCAGTTTTATGAAGCGGGAAGACAGCTGGATGCGATTTTGAAAAAACTCAAACCCAACAGCGTCTGGGAAGTAAATTTCAACATCACCAATATTGAACCTGAGATGGTCAATATTAACGGTAAAAAATGGATTCGGTACAAGGTTTACGAGGCTTCATTTTTCCCTTTTTCCGAAGGAAAAATAGAAATTCCCCGCGTCCCTTGGGAAATGATTAAATACCGAGTTGCAAAAAACCCCAGCTTTTTCGGGGCCAGCCGGCAGGAAGACTTTAAGACATTCTACTCCAGCCCACAAACCATTACTGTCAAGCCACTCCCTCCCCATCCACTCAAAAATGAAGTGAGTGTGGGCGTATTTCAACTGCGGGAAAATATCAGCACGCTTGAGGTGGAAACCGGGCAGGGATTTGAATACAATTTTGGCGTTAATGGAGTTGGAAACATCAATTCGGTCTCTCCACCCAAGCGAATGACAGGCACAAATCTCAATACCTTTGACCCCAATGTCAGGCAACAAATCAACCGTGGTTACGGACGGGTCTCGGGGATCAAAGAGTTTAATTACTACATCACCATCAATGAAGCCGGGAATTATGAACTGGATGATCACTTCCAGTGGATATATTTTGATCCGGTGAGGGCCGTCTATGACACCCTTATGCCAAGTGCAAAAATTATCGTATCCGGCGAAAGCAAAGTAAATCAGGCACTTTCAGGCCAGCGATTGGGGGGAATCTACGATCGGATCGGAACCGAAAGCAATCAGTTTTTAAACGAGCAATATAAATATTACTTTACGACCGTAATTAATCTGCTACTTCTGGGAGCAATTGCCCTTCTCGCGGTCCTGATAATCAAGAAAAAATAATGGGAAATTCATTTGGAAAGCTTTTCAAGCTAACCACTTTTGGTGAATCACACGGAAAAGCTTTAGGTGCGATCGTAGAAGGTTGTCCGGCTGGTTTGGAATTGGATGAGTCCAAAATCCGTCTAGAAATGCAACGCAGAAAACCCGGTCAATCCAAAATCACCACGCAGCGAAAAGAAGAAGATGAAATCGAAATCCTTTCAGGAGTATTCGAAGGAAAAACCACCGGTACCCCTATCGGCATTGTCATTCAAAACGCGGATCAGAAAAGTAAGGATTACTCTCATATCGCTGATAAATTCCGCCCTTCACATGCGGACTATACCTATTTTGAGAAATATGGCATCCGGGATTATCGCGGAGGTGGCCGGTCCAGTGCCCGCGAAACTGCCGCAAGAGTAGCAGGTGGCGCTATTGCAAAGCAATTTTTGGAAGCCAAAGGAATCAGTGTGCAGGCGTTTGTTTCGCAGGTAGGAGATTTGACTTTGAATAAAAACTATTCGGAACTCAACCTGGACCTCGCAGAAGAAAATATCATCCGCTGTCCCGATCCGGAAATGGCAGAAAAGATGATTTCGCTAATCGATCAAGTGCGTCTTGAGCGAGATACGATCGGTGGCGTGGTGACCTGTGTGATCAAAAACACCCCTCCCGGACTCGGAGAGCCTGTTTTCGACAGACTGCATGCAGAACTTGGCAAAGCCATGCTTAGCATCAATGCGGTCAAAGGCTTTGAATATGGGAGCGGCTTTGATGGGGTTAAAATGCGTGGATCACAACACAACGACACTTTTTTCAAAGAAGGCCAAAAAGTACACACCTTAACCAACCATTCAGGCGGAATACAAGGTGGAATCAGCAACGGCGAAGACATCTACTTCCGCGTTGCCTTCAAGCCTGTGGCCACGATCATGCAAGATCAGGAATCTTTAAACGAGGCTGGAGAAACTGTCACGGTCAGCGGAAAAGGGCGACATGACCCCTGTGTGGTTCCCCGCGCGGTACCGATTGTGGAGGCAATGGCTGCATTAGTCATTGCAGATTATCTTTTGTTGGCAAAAAGCAATAAACTGCAGGAAATTTAATCCTAAGAAGATGTTGAAAAAATTACCCCTTCATACCCAAATAATCATTGGACTTGTCTTAGGACTTATTTTTGGATTGGTTTCCATACAGTTTGGTATCCCAAAATGGATCACATTGGACTTCATTAAGCCCGTAGGGACGATATTTATCAATGGACTGAAAATGATTGCCATGCCATTGGTTTTAGCGTCCTTGATTATCGGAGTCTCCAATTTGGGAGATATTTCCAAGTTGAGCAGGATAGGTGGCAAAACACTTTTTGCTTTCCTGATCACAACCATCATCGCAATTTGTACAGGTTTGGGCTTGGTTAATCTCTTTAAACCCGGCGAAGGTCTTCCGGATTCTACACGGGAAAGCTTGATGGCCATGTATGAAGGCGATGCCGGACAGCGTGCCGAAGCTGCCGCAGAACTTCAGGATCAAAGTCCGCTTCAGCCTATAGTAGACATGGTACCTCAAAATTTATTTCAGGCTACCACCGACAATGCCGCAATGCTACAGGTTGTATTCTTCGCGATTTTAGCCGGAATTGCTCTGCTCCAAATTCCAAAAACAAAAGCAGAACCGGTGATCGCTTTCTTTGACGGATTCAATGATTTGATCATCCAAATAGTCAATTACATCATGGTCATCGCACCCTATGGGGTCTTTGCTTTGATGGCTTCCTTGATTGTAGAGATTGCCGGTGACAATCCTCAGTCTGCCGTAACCTTGCTTCTAGCCCTATTAAAATACAGTTTGATTGTATTGGGAGGCCTTTTCTTTATGATGCTTGTCATTTATCCCCTTCTTTTAAAATCTTTCACCAAGGTCAAATATGTTGACTTCTTCAAAGCAATTCGTCCGGCGCAGTTGTTGGCATTTTCTACCAGTTCCAGTTCAGCTACACTGCCTGTAACCATGAAGTTGACAGAGGAGGAATTAGGGGTTTCTGAAAATATCACCAGCTTTGTCCTTCCCCTCGGAGCGACCATCAACATGAACGGGACTAGCCTTTACCAAAGTGTTGCGGCCGTTTTTATCGCGCAAGCCTTGGGAATGGATCTTACTTTTTCCCAGCAAATCATGATCGTGCTAACATCTACTTTAGCAGCAATTGGATCTGCGGGAGTTCCCGGTGCAGGATTGATTATGTTGATCGTAGTCCTGGAGTCCATCGGAGTTCCTGCGGCAGGCATTGCGCTGATCATGGCTCCTGATCGAATCCTTGACATGTTCCGAACAGTGGTAAACGTAACCGGAGATGTAGTAGTCACAACAGTGGTCGCCAGTACAGAAGGCGAACTTCCTGAGGGAATGCTTCGCAAAGGGAATCCATTCACAGCCAACGAAAGCGTCCAGGAAGAAACCCCATAGCAGCAAAGCCCAGAATTGACTCCGGGCTTTTTTTCGTTCAAATCTTGCCCTATCCTTAGCTTCCCGCAGGGCTGATTCCCGTATTTTAAAACTTATAAAGTATTAAAATTCAATTTTCAGTCACTTTCTTTTTCTTCGAGAAAAATTAAACCGGATGTCTGCGGGGTCAAATGAACTGAATCTTCAATTTACTTTTTGCCGAAAAGTGCCTTGATGCCCAAAAAAATCTGTTTGAATCCTTCCTTCATAAATCCTTTAGATTCCTGAATCCTGGGTTCTAATTCTTCTTTTTTCTCCTGGAATTCGCGTTCCAGCATTTCCTTGCCTTTGCGTAGTTCCTCTTCCAAGGAGGTTTTGTTGTCTTTTAGGTCTTTGATCTTTTGCTCAATTTCTTCCTTGACATCCGCGCCTGCTTCAGCACCTTTTTGAATGAGGTCCTCAATTTTGTTTCCTATTTCCTGGAGAACATCTTCAATATCCTGGGTTGTTGATTTCTTATTTTTCATGGCCAAAAGTGTCTAATTAGGTGATCAAGTTAGCGGAAAATATTGAAAACCAGAGACGTTCTAAAAATCAGCCTTCAATCGGCTCACCGGATTGAGTTTGCTTTTCATACAGGTCTGCATAAACTCCCTTTTGACTCATCAGTGAATCATGATCTCCCCGCTCTATGATTTTACCATCATGCAGCACAATGATGTGATCTGCAAGTTTTGCCGAAGAAACCCGATGGGAAATGATCACTGAAGTTCTGTCTTTCATGATCTTCCTTAGCGCAGTCAATATGGAGTTTTCGGTTTTAGTGTCTACTGCAGAAAGACAGTCGTCCAAAATCAGAATTTTTGGTTCTTTTGCAATAGCCCGAGCAATAGAAACCCGCTGTTTTTGTCCCCCTGAAAGCGTTATCCCCCGTTCCCCAAGCATAGTTTTGAATCCCTTTGGAAAGTCGACAATATTTTGATAAACATCGGCGTCTTTCGCTGCTTTTTCAATTACTAGCTCATCTGCATGGTCCAAGCCGAAAGCTATATTATTTGAAATAGTATCCGAAAATAAAAATACATCCTGGGGAACAAATCCGATTTGCTTTCGCAATCCAGATATGTTGTAATTGCGGATGTCCTGACCGTCAATCTTGATACTGCCTGATGTTGGGTCATACATTCTCATCAACAAATTGGCTATTGTGGACTTGCCCGAACCTGTTGTGCCGATTATTCCCAAAGTTTGGCCTGCCTTGATTTCAAAGGAAACCTTATCCAAAGCCCTAATTCCTGATTCAGGATATTGAAAAGACACATTTTCAACTACGATTCCACCGTGGATATCCGCCTCCAGATTCTGAGAGCTCACGATGTCATTTTTGATATCCAGAAACTCATTGATCCTGGTCTGCGAAGCAGCAGCACGCTGCACAATACTGGTCACCCACCCGAGAGAGGTCACCGGCCAAGTCAAAATACTGACGTAAAGAATAAATTCTGCTATAACTCCATACCCTATTTCTCCCTGTATCACTTGGATACCTCCTACATAAACGGTGATGATCGTAGAAATTCCTACCAAAGCCATGATCAAGGGAAAGAATAAGGCATTCACCCGTGTCAACTGTATGGATTTGTGTTTGTATTCCTCACTTGCTATTGCAAATTCTCTCGCAGAATCCTCTTCGCGTACAAAGGCCTTCAAAACCCGAATTCCGGAGAACGCTTCCTGAACAAAAGTGCTCAATTCAGATAAACTGCGTTGGATTTTCTCAGACCGCTCGTTTATCAGATTGTTTACAAAATAGATGCTGATGGACAAAATTGGTAATGGGAGCAAAGAGTAGAGCGTCAATTCAGCATTCACCGATATCATATAAAAAATGACCAAAGGGAAAAGAATCAACAGATTGAGCCCATACATGATTGCCGGCCCCAAATACATTCTCACGCGACTTACATCTTCGGTGATCCTGGCCATAAGGTCTCCGGTACTATTTTTTCTGTAGAAGCTTAAGGGAAGATTTTGGTAGTGATTGAAGATTTCATTCTTCATGTCATATTCCACTTTTCTTGACATGATTATGATGGTCTGCCGGATCAAAAAGAGGAAAAATCCTCGAAGCAAGGCCATTATTATGATTAGAATTCCAAAAATAAAAACGAACTCCAAAAAATTTTCCCGTGCCAGTTCACCCATTCCTCCCTGCATTAATGGACGATAAATCGAGAAACTCTCCACCACATAATCTATGGCTATTCTAACAAGTTGCGCGGGGATGATTACGAAAATGTTGGATATGACGGTAAATAGTATCCCCAACAACAGCAAACCCTTGTATTTATATAAATACTTATTGATTCTCCAAAGTGACTTCACCAAATAAAAATTTTAAAACCGAGGATAAACTTATAGAAACTGCGGATGTAATTCCTTTGTGGGCTGATAAAAGTATTTAATTTTGTACCAGCCTATCACAGTTAGGCAACAACCCAAATATAACATATTCTAAAAAGCTAAGTTCAGATGTTGGAGATTAAAGCAACCGAAAGCGTGCGAGAAGGGTCTATTTTTGGACAAATCAGCACGATGGATCATGAGCAGCTGGTCGTTTGCCACGACCAAGCCACAGGCCTTAAAGCCCTCATTGGAATTCACAATACCGTACTTGGTCCAGCCTTGGGAGGCACCCGGATGTGGCCCTATGCTTCAGAAGCGGAAGCCATCACTGATGTGCTTCGGCTTTCCAGAGGAATGACTTTTAAAAACGCCCTCGCCGGACTTAATCTCGGAGGAGGCAAAGCTGTACTCATCGGTAATCCAAGTTTGAAAAATGAAGCTTTCCTGAGAAGATTCGGCCGATTTGTGGAGAGCCTGGGCGGACGCTATGTCACTGCCGAAGACGTGAACATGAAGACTTCAGACATGGAATATATCGCCATGGAGACCCGTCATGTCACCGGATTGCCACAAATCAAAGGCGGTGCCGGGGATCCTTCACCGGTGACTGCATTCGGAGTGTATATGGGGATGAAGGCCGCTGCGAAAAAAGCGTTTGGAACTGATTCATTAAGCGGCAAGAAAATCGGCGTACAGGGTGTGGGTCAAGTAGGCAAATACCTAATCGAATACCTCGTCAAAGAAGGTGCAGAGATTATCATCACAGACATTTTCGAAGATAAATTAAAGGAAATAGCCAATGCCTCCGGCGCCACCATCGTGGACCCGAATGTAATCTATGACCTCCCGATGGACATTTACGCTCCGTGTGCGCTAGGTGCTACCATCAACGATCAGACCATTGAAAGGCTGAAGTGTGCTGTGATAGCAGGTGGGGCCAACAATCAGTTAAAGGATGAAGACAAGCATGGGAAAATACTGATGGAGAAGGGAATCATCTATGCTCCTGACTTCCTGATCAATGCCGGCGGCGTAATCAACGTTGGCGCCGAGTACTATGGGGATTATCACAAAGAGTCAGTCTTCGCTCAAACAGAAAAGATTTATGATACCTGCCTTGGCATACTGGATAAGGCTGAAAAAGAAAAGATCCCAGCACAACAAGCTGCAATCGAAGCTGCAAAAGCCAGAATTGAAGCCATTGGGAGAGTAAAACTTCCATTCTAAGCTTAAATTCGAAATTCTAAAAAGCCACTGAATTTTATAATTCGGTGGTTTTTTTTGTCCACTACCAGATGGCTATACCCCATGCAAATTCCCTATATTTGCATCACATTACCAATCTCTATGCTAAACAGAAGAATCCTCAGGGTCAAGGCATTTCAAAACCTCTATGCCTTTGAACAATGCAAAGGATCTAATATCAATATTGCCAGAGACTTCATACGGGAGTCATTTTTACCGGATCTCAACAGTATGGAAATTCAGGACAAGCCTGCTTTAATCAAAGATTCGGACGAGGCTGTCAAGCTATTTGACCAAAACCTTGAAAATGAGAGTATCCTAAAGTCCTCCACGGCAAAACCCAAAATCAAGCAAGTAGTGCTCGAGGCGATCAGGCAATTTCACGCAGCAACTGAAAAAGACCGTCAGTTTATGCTAAAGAACATGATCGTATCAGCAGAAAGAATACCTCATCTGTATTTACTGGCCATAGAACTCTTGCAGGCATTTGCAAAGCATGTGGAAAAAGAGATCGAAAAGAAGAAAAAACTGGCTGGCGACAATCCCATTGCTTTTGCAAATGAGATGAACTTGGCCAAAAATCAGGTTTTGAAAAACATCCGGGAATCCGCTACCTATAGGGCAGCGCTCGCACGTAACAACGTCAACTTAGATGATATCGAACTTGAACTTAAAGAATGGTTCCGAGATTACATCAAAACTTCAGAAACCTATCAGGAATATCTGCTCCTGGTCAATCCTTCCATAGATCAGGATTATGAGGCGGCAGATGACCTTCTGAAAAAGGTTATATTTAAAAACGAGGTGTTTTTAAACTTTTTCTCGGAAAAGGATCTGAATTGGACAGAAAACAAATCAGTAGTACGCAGTTTGGCTTCAAAAGTCCTAAAAAATGCGTCCCAGCCTGAGCAGGTAGAATTGGATTCACTGCCCGAAATAGCAATCAACTGGGATGAGGATAAGGAGTTTTTTCAAAATATATTTAACTTCACCATTGAAAATATTGATTCGAGTAAAGCAATGATTGCTCAAAAAACCAAAAACTGGGACATTGAGAGGCTTGCATTTACTGACAAAATCATCATTTCGATGGCCATTGCCGAGATGAAGAATTTCCCGAGCATCCCGGTGAAAGTGAGCATCAATGAGTACATTGATATTTCCAAAACATACAGCACACCAAAAAGTAAGCAATTCGTAAACGGATTGTTGGATGTTTTGGCAAAAGAATTAACCGATAGTGGCCAAATCCGTAAGAGTGGTCGAGGACTTTTAGACAATAAATAAGGAAACCATGAGTAAAAGTACAAATTCACTGATAGCATTTGCAGTAGGCGCAGGAGTAGGTGCGGTATTAGGTATTTTGTTTGCACCTGATACAGGTGTCAACACCCGTGACAAACTTTCTTTCAAACTTTCCAAATACAAGAAAGAATTGGAAGAGCTAATCGGAGACCTGGTCGAAGGAAAAGAACTCCATCTCAATGAGGCTAAAACAGAAGGGAAGAGAGTCATCTCTGAAGCAAAAAATAAAGCAGAAAACCTGCTCAATGATGTCAATAAATTAATCGATCAAATAAACCAAGGAAACAACTAATATGAAAATCAAATTGCTAAGCGTTTTCGCTTTGGTGTTGGTTTTGGCCAGCTCTTGCGAACAAAAGAATGATCAGGCGGCAAAAATTCAAGCATTGGAGGATAAAATAGCCCAACTTGAAAACAACAATACTGCCATAACCCCTGTAAATGCACAGACAACTACTTCTGCAGATCCTAGTACCTTGGGTGCATTCGGTTTTTCTGAAGAAGAGTTTGACTTCGGGACTATCAATGAAGGACAGGTGATTGAACACATTTTCAATTTCACCAATAACGGTCAATCTCCATTGGTGATTTCTAACATTACTGCTTCATGTGGCTGCACAAGTCCGGAGTGGACAAAAACACCGGTAAATCCGGGAGAAAAAGGTTTTGTGAAAGTGGTGTTCAACTCCACCGCAAAGTCAGGTGCACAGGCACCTACGGTGACGATCCAAGCAAACACAAACCCTACGGTAACCCGATTGAGAATGAAGGGTTCTGTTACCCCTAAATTAGTAGGCGCATCAGCTCCAGCTGGTCCATTGAAGCGATAATTATGAACGAATCAATTCTTGGCCAAGTATTTCTTTTTGGATCGATCATTCTGATCATGTATTTCTTCATGATCAGACCCCAGCAAAAGAAACAAAAAGACACTAAAAAATTTATTGACGAAATCAAAAAAGGAGATGATGTCGTAACGATCGGCGGACTTCACGGCAAAGTGTACAGTGTTGACGGGGATACCGTTCAGATTGAACTGGATCGTGGACTTAAAGTGAAAATTGAAAAATCCGCTATCTCACTCGACTTCTCCAAAAAGTCAACCACAACAAAATAAACTGAGCTTTGCCGGAAACAAAAAAATCCTCCGGAAGGATTTCTTCCAGAAAACTCTCTAATCTAAAAGTGGTAGTCCTCTGTATCGCAGCGGCTGCCACTTTTTGGATTTTAAATGCCCTCAATAAGGACAATTACACCACCATTGTAGACTACCCTATCGCTTGGAGTTTTGATGAGGACAAGTATATGGCCGTTCAGCCCCTGCCCGAAAGTTTTCCCATTCAAATCTCTGGAGATGGCTGGGATCTTCTACGCAAATATTTTAAGCTGAATGAACCTCCCTTTGTCATTAATTTGGCTGATCCTGCATCCAGAAGCTACATCCTTACTGCCGACCTGAAGCGGCCATTGGGAGATTTCATCACCCCTACCACCCTGTTGGGAGCTTTGGAAGATTCGATTCATTTTAAAATAGATAAAATTGAAACACGAAGTTTAGACTTGGCAGTAGATTCAACCAGTTTTAGTTTGGCCAAAAACGTGGAAATCGATGGCGAGATTATTTTTTCTCCCAAGAAAATAACACTAACAGGTCCATCCTCCTTATTGGATTCTTTTGAAGGAAAATTTCCTGTTTCTTTAGCTGAAAACCGAATCAGTGAAAACTTCAAAAAAACAGTTCCGGTAGGAATTGACAAAAATCTAGCTGATTTCGTCAGACTAAAAGAGCAAACTGTCGAAGTAAGCTTTTCAATAATCCAATATTTGGAAGGAAATAAGCGGCTCAAAATCACTAAAATCAATTTCCCGAAATCAGTGAGTTTGGAAAGGGAAGACATCACTCCGATGATGACTTATTTGGTCGACGAAAATAAAGTCGCCGATTTAAAAGAATTGGAATTTGAAGCATTTTTGGATTATGGAAAGCGAAACCGCGTGGATAGTACAATTTCCATTGAGGTTAGACCGATTCCAAAATACATTAAAAACATCACGGTGGAACCGGCTATTTTCAAGCTGAAATATGATTAATTCACGGCCATTGTGGGTGGGAATTACAGGTGGAATAGGCTCTGGCAAGTCCACTGTATGTCAACTTTTCAAACTTTTGGGAATTCCGGTTTATTCGGCTGACGACAGGGCAAAGGCGCTCATGGCAGTCGACCCAACTCTAAAATCACAAATTCTTGAAGAATTTGGAGAGGACTCATATCTTCCCAATGGAGGTGTTAATCGGGCCTATTTGGCACAAAAAGTATTTTCTGATCCGGAGAAAGTGAAAAAAATAAATTCCTTTGTCCATCCGGCTGTGGCAAAAGATTTCAAGCAATGGGCAGAAATTCAATCCGCTCCATACCTGATCAAAGAAGCCGCATTACTTTTTGAAACCGGTGCTGCAGAAGAACTGGATCGGGTGATCAATGTCAGCTCCCCGTTAAAAATCAGAATGGCTCGAGTATTGGCCCGGGATCCACACCGAAAGGAAGACCAGGTAAATCAAATCATCAACCAGCAGCTTCCCGATGAACAGAAAAACGAACGGGCTGATTTTGTCATCAAAAATACCGACAATAAACTGCTGATACCCCAGGTGCTCGAGATTCACAAGAAGTTATCAACTTCCGAATAGAAAGGGGGACGGTATTATTCTGACTGGGAAAACGGAAGAACCTGCTTGGAGCAGTGCCTATGACCGAGTTTTGAAAAAAGCGCTGAAAACATTCATGTCATTTTTCTAAAATTTAAATCTGAAACAGGAATTACCTTAGTTCCTCATACCAGGTCTTGTGAACAATTTTCCACTTCCCTTCCACCTTAATCAAAGTCAAAAAGTCATAATAATAAATCCCCGGCCAGTGAAGTTCTGTCTCGACTGAAGCAGTATAGCCCGCTATACGCAAAGACTTTATGGAGTTTAGATATTGGGCAGGATCACGCGGATCACCTTTTACGGTTCCGTTTGCCCAGGTTTCAAATGCAGTCACTGTGAAGTTTTCCCCCCGATACCCAATCAATCTTGCCTCAGGGTGAAACGCTTCTTCTAACATAGTCCGGTCTCGTTGGATCATTCCTTCAAAATAGAGGTTGACAGTTTTGGTGATTGCTTCGATTTCATTTTGCTGTGCAAAACAAAAAATTGGAAAAAAACTGAAAACCGCCAAAAACAGACTTTTCATGTGTTTATAATTTTTTCTTTAAGGCCACATGGAATCTCGCATGGTCGATAATCATCCCAGTGTGTGACTTTTTAGTCATGCCTGTCTGCCGCAGGCAGGCTCGATTTCATGTGTTTATTATTTGATTTTCTATAGCCATCCCAGTGTGTGACTTTTTAATCTTGCCTACATACCTTTCGGCTATCAGGCTCGAATTCATAATGTATGAGGGAATTAAAAAAAGCCGTTGGCAAAACCCCAACGGCTTGAAATTTAAGAATCTTAGATCGATTCAAACCCAAGATAAGCGTGCAGAACTTTTGGCATTTTTATACCTTCCGGCGTCTGATTATTTTCCAGGATTGCAGCTACAATTCTCGGCAATGCCAAAGCACTTCCGTTGAGGGAGTGAGCAAGTTGAGTTTTTTTATCCTCTCCTTTGAATCGGAGTTTGAGCCTGTTGGCCTGATACGTTTCAAAATTGGAAACGGAACTTACCTCCAACCAACGCTCCTGTCCTGCAGAATACACCTCCATGTCATAAGTCAATGCTGAAGTGAAACCCATGTCCCCCCCGCAAAGTCTTAAAACACGATAGGGTAATTCAAGTTTTTGTAAAAGTCCTTGCACATAGCTGCTCATACTTTCCAAAGTCTCGTAAGATTTATCCGGATGCGTGATTTGAACCACCTCCACTTTGTCAAACTGATGAAGTCTGTTCAACCCCCTCACATGCGCACCCCAACTGCCGGCTTCTCTGCGGAAGCAAGGGGTGTAGCCCACGTTTTTTATCGGAAGATCTTCTTCGGACAAAATCACATCCCGGTACAAGTTGGTGATCGGAACCTCCGCTGTTGGAATTAGATAAAGTTGATCTGCTGTCGCAAAATACATCTGCCCTTCCTTATCCGGAAGCTGACCAGTGCCATATCCAGAGTCTTCATTGACCAAAATCGGAGGCTGGATTTCCATATAGCCTGCGGCCAACGCCTCATCCAGAAAGAAGTTAATCAGTGCACGCTGAAGCCGGGCACCTTTTCCTTTATATACCGGAAAACCCGCCCCGGTGATTTTTACTCCTAGATCAAAATCTATGATGTCGTACTTTTTGATCAATTCCCAGTGTGGCAGCTTTCCATCGAATAGTGCTGGAATTGTACCATATTCTAAAACCACTTCATTATCCTCAGCAGATTTTCCGGCAGGAACAGAACTATGCGGCACATTGGGAATAGTGTAAAGCAGAGCCTTTAGATCCTCCTCCGTTTTGGAATACTGCTCTTCCAAATCCTTGATCTGTTCTTTAATTTGGGTAGTCCGCTCACGAATCGCAACGGCCTCCTCAGCCCTGCCTTCTTTCATGAGGATTCCGATTTGTTTGGATATCGTATTGGCTTCGGCTTGGATCTGATCCCGTTGCGCTTGCGTCAATTTCCTCAAATCATCTAATGCGATGACTTGATCAAGAATTGACGGGGCATTGTGAACATTTCTTTTTTGTAAACCGGCAAGAACACCGGCATAATTTTCCCGGATTTGATTAACTAAAAGCATGAATAAATCATTGATTTGGTGTCCAAAGATAAGGACTTATCGGACATAGACCGTCTTGGTCACAGAGGAGAAGGGTCCTTCCAGCTCTTTTCCATCTGCTCGGGATAGTTTTACACTTACACGATAGTCACCTTTGGGTAAGTTGGTAACCCGAACAGGTGCCATGTGATCTATTTCGTAGGCGTATTCATTTATTTTAATTTGGACTTTGAGCCTATCGAGCTTCATATCCCCGCCCAAAACCAAAAAATCAATGATCAATTCTTCACCCGAAACCAGTACTTGTCCATTTCGAGGAAAATTCAAAGCAAGATATGGCTCTGCAGAATAGGGGAAGGGTCTTGAGTCTCCTACAATAAAATCACGATCAACATAATTGCCAAAGCTTTTCAAGACATGACCTTCAGCATCGACCAAGTATCCTACTACTCGATACGTTCCCTCTGTGAGTTCGCGCTGAAATATTGGAGAAAAAAAACCTATCGGATCGCCTCCATTGAATATCAGAAAAAGCTGCGGATTTGAAGGAAGTTGTCTTAAGTCTGGAAAATTCTTGATATTGAATTCAAATGGGACTTTGCCCGGCCTAAATACTTGATTGCCTAAGGGCGTATATAACTCAAGAATGGCGTCAGGAAATGCAGTAGAGTCTTCATATTGGAAAAATGTAACTTTAGGAGTAGTTGAATCAATAGCCAATGAATCTCCTGAATGATCCACTACCGACTCATTTATTTTCCGCTTGCTTTCGGAACAAGACAATGAAATTAAAGCGACAAAAAGACTTAGAAATAGGATTTTCTTCATAATTCAATCCAAATTGAGTTTAAAGATATTTAATTTTGAAGAATTACATTGACAATTCAACTAAACAATAAAATAAATGGACATCCTATTTGATGAAATCCCAAGTCTGGACCTGGCAGATTTTACCGCTGGAACCCCAGAACAAAAAACAGCTTTCGTGAAAAAATTGGGTGAGGCCTATCAGAACATCGGTTTTGTAGCTATAAAAAACCACGGGCTCTCCAAGGATTTGCAAGACAGACTTTATAATTCAATCAAGGCTTTTTTTACACTTCCTGATGAAATAAAAAAGAAGTACGAAAAACCCGAGATCGGGTATCAAAGAGGCTATACCGGCAAGGGAAAAGAACATGCAAAAGGTAGAAATACAGGAGATTTGAAGGAGTTTTATCATGTGGGACAAGAGACAAGTCTTATCCCTGACACGGATTCTGTCAAAAACGAATATCCTGAAAATCTTTGGCCTTCCGAAATTGCGGGATTCCAGAATGATGCAATAGAAGCCTATCAAACCTTGGAAAATGCAGGTAAAGCCATGCTTCGGGCTATCGCCTTGAACCTGGAATTACCAGAAGATTACTTTGAAGATAAAGTAGCCTACGGCAATTCCATCTTGAGACAAATCCATTACTTCCCAATCGAAAATCCGGATGAGGTACCTGCGGATGCGGTCCGTGCGGCAGAACATGGAGATATCAACCTGATCACGCTTTTGATGGGTGCCAGTGCTGATGGATTACAAGTGTTGAGAAAAGACGGCAAATGGATCCCAATCACTGCTCTTCCCGACCAACTAGTCGTAAACGTAGGAGATATGCTGGAGCGTCTGACAAACAAAAAACTGAAATCTACCATCCACCGTGTGGTAAATCCACCACGGGAAATGATGCACACGAGTCGGTATTCCATTCCGTTCTTCATGCACCCAAGATCTGAAATGGATCTCACCTGTCTGGAAAGCTGTATTGACGAAACCCATCCAAAGCAATTTACTGACGCGACTGCAGGTGAGTTTTTGGATGAAAGACTTCGTGAATTGGGTTTGAAAAAATAACATGTCGGTCCGCCAAGTCCGATACTATGTGTTCCTAAAGGACATTCTCACGCTCTCCATCACGGCATTTGGAGGACCACAAGCCTTCTTGGCCATGCTGTTGGAGCGAATGGTGAAAAATCGGGGATACATCACTGAAGAAGAACTTTGGGAATTGAATGCCCTGTGCAATATTCTCCCGGGTCCTTCTTCTACTCAGTTGGTCTCTGCAATTGGATTTCGGGTTGGCGGACCCAATTTAGCCTATTTGGCACTATTGGTTTGGATTCTTCCTGCCACACTCCTCATGATAGCCACGGCTATAGTGATCAACTTTTTACAGGAAAATACTCCCGGTGCATTGGACTTCGCACGGTTTATTCAGCCGATGGCTATCGGATTTATCATTTTTGCTGCGCAAAAAACAATCAGTAAAATGGTTAAAAGTTCCGAAGCGATGATTTTGATGTTGATTTCGGCCTTTGTCTCTTTCTTTTACAGCTCTCCATACATTTTTCCCATAATGCTGATTCTTGGGGGGCTGAGTACTTCCGTCAAATACAAAAACCAACCTAAAGTAGAGGAGGAAAAACCCCTGAAGATTAAATGGGCAAATTTCTACCTCTGGGCAGGAGTTTTGATTTTGGCAGCTGTAGCAGGTGCGATCACAAAGTATCAACCCATCTTACTTTTCGAAAACTTCTACCGAAACGGCAGTTTGATTTTCGGAGGAGGTCAAGTGCTTGTTCCTTATCTGTATACTGAATTTGTGGACTTCAAGCATTTTTTGAGTTCAGAGGAATTCCTGACCGGATATGCCATTTCACAGGGAATTCCTGGCCCTACTTTTTCCATTTCATCGTATGTTGGTGCGCTGTCTATGAGAGAGTTTGGCCTATCGGGATTCCTGATGGGAGGAATGATTGCTGCTGCGGGAATTTTTCTACCCGGAATATTTCTCATATTTTTTGTTATTCGATTTTGGGATCAACTCAAACTTTACAGGCCTGTCCGAGCTGCATTGGAAGGCATCAATGCTGTCTCCTGCGGAATGCTGATTGCTGCTGCATATTTACTATTTGAGCCTCTTGAGGCAAATGGACTCCATATCATGTTTATTTTGGGTACGTACTCAGTACTCCAATTCACCAAAATATCCTCCCCGGTAATCATTCTGACAGGTATTGGGCTGGGTATTTTAGCCAACTATTTTGTACTCTGATTGCTTACAAAAAAGAGCAAGGAAACAAGAATACCTAAGAAAGCGTTTTGTGTTGTGATATCATTTCCTAACTTTCTTACATGCAAGCCTACGAATTCATTAATAGTCTCATTCCGCCCCTCAAACTTTCTGATCGGGCAGGAAAGGCTTTGGCATGGATGGAAGAAATCCGGATCGATGCGCTTCCGGTCACGGATCAAGGGAGATTTCTGGGATTCATCAGTGATGAGGTGATTTTCGAATTGAATGAGCCCGAACAATTGATTGGTGCCATTAGTCTAAAGGGAGGAGCTTGTTGGGTTTATTCTGATAAGCATATTTACGACGTACTTCGGGTTGCCTCTGAAAACCAATCAAATCTCGTAGCAGTGATTGACAGGGAAAACTCCTACTTAGGAGTAATAACAATGGAAGATGCAATTTCTGCCTTCGCAGACAGTCTATCCATCAAGTCTCAAGGGAGTGTATTAATACTTTCCTTAAATATGACCGATTACCATTTGTCTGAAATATCAAGACTGGTGGAGTCCGAAAACACCAAAATTCTCAGCTCATTCATTACGAATGACCCACTGGATGACAGCAAAATCAAATTGACCCTTAAACTCGATAAACCTGAACTCCGGCACGTAAAAGCAACATTGGAACGTTTTGGCTATCGGGTGATTGACCATTACCAAGAAGAGACGGGAGTTGGAAGTGAGGAAGATCGAATCGGTAACTTGCTGAGATTTTTAGATATTTGAGGTATGAAACGCCTATGTGAAAGACTTCTCACAAAAGGAAATGCCCCGATAGCTATCGGGGATTAGGGCATTCCATGTGACCGATAAAAAACAATTTTAACCACATGAAAATCGCCTTGCACGGCCTTGCATTGAAAGCCGAATACATAGCTGACATCGAAATACTCTTTCGGGAACTTAAAAAACATCAGATCGAAATTCTGGTTACGGAACCTTTGGACAGGGCATTGAAAATGTCGGGTAATAGAACCTTGAGCTATTGGCTTATTGAAAATCAGGAAGAACTCAAGGCTGTAGACTTTTTGATTTCGATCGGTGGGGATGGTACATTGTTGGATGCAGTCTGCTTGGTAGGCAGTCTTGAAATCCCCATTTTAGGCCTAAATACCGGCAGAATGGGCTTTCTCGCCACCGTTGCCACAGATCGGATCAGTGAAGCAATCGAACACCTTGCCAACGGCAATTTTCAAATTGAATCACGTTCCCTGATTTCATTACACTCGAGTCGTAAACTTTTCAATGGGTTAAATTTCGCCCTGAATGAATTTACCATTCACAAGCGTGACACCTCTTCGATGATTACAGTCCATACCTATATTGACGGGAAGTACCTCAATTCCTATTGGGCAGACGGCTTGATTGTCTCCACACCTACCGGGTCTACAGGCTATTCCTTGAGTTGTGGGGGACCATTGATCACTCCAGGAGCAAAGAGCTTTGTAATTACCCCTGTGAGTCCACACAATTTGAATGTCCGCCCAATTATTGTGTCAGATGAATCCGAAATCAGTTTTGAGATCGAAGGCCGTACCGAAAAGTTCCTGATTTCATTGGATTCAAGATCCACTTCTATTTCTTCCGAAATAAAACTAAGCGTAAAAAAAGAGCTGTTTTCAGCAAAATTGGTCAAATTGCCGCATTATCATTTCTTTGACACCCTGAGACAAAAACTGAATTGGGGTTTTGACATGAGAAACTGAATTTTAGCCGAATAGAGCTTAACATTAATTAACCCGTCAAATACCATAGGGCGTTTTTTAAACGTTAGGTACTTCATAACTTGCATCGTCTTGAAAAAGATCAACTCAAACATTATCAAAAACTTACTCACTTTAATACTTGTATTGACAGGCTATAGTATTCCCGTCAACGCTCAAAAATATGAGATAGGTGGAGGTCTTGGCGTAGGAACTTACACAGGAGATATAATAAGGAGAATTGATCCCCGTCAAATTGGACTTCAAGGCACGTTGTTTGGCAAGAGAAATTTTGACAATGTGTGGAGCTTACGAGTCGCACTTAGTTCTTCGATACTTCAGGCAGAAGACAGCTTGAGACCACTAGATCCTGCCGCTCGAATAAGAGACGGTCGATTCAGAGGAGGTGTCATCGAAGGCAGTGCCGTGATGGAATTTAATTTCTTGGATTTTCTAAGAAATGATTCCGAATTTAGGTGGTCTCCCTATGCATTCTTTGGATTGGGTTTTTCCCATTTCATAATGAAAGGAAATACATACCAATTTTTGGTTTCAGAACGGTATAACTTAAACTCAGTTGTTATACCATTCGGAGGAGGTGTCAAGTACAGATTGAATGATCGATGGACTTTAGCAGCAGAACTAGGATTTAGGCCTACCATGACAGACTATCTGGATAAAATTGACAGCACACTTCCGGCTATTCCACGCTATCAACAACCTACCGATCCAACAACAGGCCAAACACCACCATATGGGGTAAACTTCGGAAACCCCAACACAAAAGATTGGTACTACTTTCTTGGACTCACATTGAGCTATACTATTGCCAATGTTAAGTGTTATGCCTATTAATTAATTGAGGGCTAGCCCTGATTATTGGAAAAGAAATAGCATTTTTGTACCTCCAAAAATGTAGGTACCCGACCCATTGGAATGAAGGAAAAACTAGACCTAACCAGAATCCCTAGACATCTCGCAATAATCATGGACGGCAATGGCCGTTGGGCCAAAAAAAAAGGTGCCATGAGAATCTTCGGTCATCGTCACGCAATTCAGGCTGTAAAAGATGCGATCGAAGGAGCTGACAACTTAGGGATAAAATACCTCACCCTATTTTCATTCTCCACCGAGAATTGGTCCCGCCCTCAAGATGAGGTAAAGGCACTGATGGAATTGCTGGTGAAAACGATTATCGATGAGGTATCACTCATGATGAAAAACAACATCAGATTGAGATCCATTGGAGATGTGGAAAGTCTACCGAAATCTGCTTACGAAAAACTCATCGAAGCCCAAAGGCAAACAGAATCTAACACCGGCCTCACGGTTATTTTGGCGCTTAGCTATAGTGGACAATGGGAACTCACTCAAGCAACCAAACGCATTGCTCAAAAAGTCTCTGAAGGCAAATTGAAACCAGAGGAAATTACGCAACAAACAGTCGCTGATCATTTGGAAACGGCAGGAATACCGGATCCGGAACTAATGATCCGAACCAGCGGGGAATATCGAATCAGTAATTTTCTCCTTTGGCAATTGGCCTATACCGAACTGTACTTTACACCGGTATTATGGCCTGATTTCAGAATAGAGCACCTTTATGCTGCAGTGGAAGATTATCAAAAGCGTGAAAGAAGATTCGGCAAGACCGGTGAGCAAGTTAAACCTTAAGTAATTGATGAAATCGAGCCTGTCTGCCTCAGCCAGGCTAGTGTGGCCTTTAAGGTCAAAATATAATTATATGAAAAGAAGTTTATTAATCCTGTTGTGTTTGATATGGTCAGCTTCGGCTTATTCCCAAATTCGCTTGGGGCAAAGTCGTTACGCGTCCTCAAAACCTGTTGATATTCTGGAACTGAACTATGCCAAACCCCAGAAATACAGAATAGCAGAAATCAAAGCGATGGGCTTGACCACGCTGGATGAAAATGCAATCATTTCACTGTCAGGACTAAAAGTTGATGACCGAATAGATGTGCCAGGGGATGCTATCTCAAATGCTTTGAAAAAGCTCTGGAGACAGGGAATCATCGGGGATGTGAAAATCTTAGTGACAAAAATTGAAGGTGAAGACATTTATTTATTGCTTGATCTTACTGAAAGGCCGAGATTTTCACGCGTAGAGTTTAATGGCATCAATAAAACTCAAGAGGGGGAACTCCGTGATAAAGTAAATATTAGAGGTCGTGTCGTACGTGATGACGTACTCAATACCGCCAAGAGAAACATCGAAAAATATTACCTCGACAAAGGCTACCTGAATACCGATGTCAAAATCTTCCAAGACCGGGATACTACGCTTCCTAACAGCGTCAAACTTCGATTCGATATCGATATCAATTCCAAAGTAAAAATCAATGAAATCCAATTTTACGGAAATGAGGAAATAGCTGATGGTCCACTGAAGAAAAAATTGAAAAAAACCAAGGAACATGCACGCGTTGCGATTTTCAAGGATATCCATACCAGAATTGTAGAGGCTGATGCTGAAAGCATCAAAAAAACAATTTTTCAAACAGACACCGTATCCAAAGAACAAACTAAAAGCTATATCAACAAAAATCTAAAGCTCAACTTTTTCAGCGGATCAAAATATATTCCCAAAGAATATAGAAATGACAAAGATAATGTGATCAACTTTTACAATAGCCGCGGTTTCCGTGATGCTAAAATTCTGGATGATTCAGTCTACAGTTTCTCAGAAGATAAAATCAACATTGACATCGCGGTTGAAGAAGGCCGAAAATACTATTACCGAAATATTTCATTCACAGGCAATTACATTCATCCTAGCTCAGTTCTACTTGCGAAACTAGGGATTGAAAAGGGAGATGTTTACAATAAAGAAAAACTGGATAAGCGTCTGAATTATGATCCCCAAAAGGGAGATGATGTGAGTTCTCTTTATCAGGATAATGGATACTTGTTTTTCTCCATTGATCCGGTAGAGATTAATGTAGTCGGGGATTCCATTGACCTGGAAATGCGAATCTTTGAAGGGCCTCAGGTGACCGTAAACAGCGTAAACATCAAAGGCAACGACCGAACCTCGGATCACGTGGTCATGCGTGAGATCCGGATTCTACCGGGTCAAAAGTTTAGTAGAAAGGATTTGGTGAGAACCATCCGTGAACTTTCAACGCTGGGATATTTTGACCCTGAGAAAATCAATCCCGATCTCAGACCAAACTTTGAGGCAGCTACGGTGGACATCACCTTCGAACTCGAAGAACGGCCTAATGATCAGATCGAACTCTCCGGCGGTTGGGGTGGATTCTACGGTTTCGTAGGGACAGTAGGTTTGGTATTCAATAACTTCTCAGTTAAAAATATCGGAGATTTCAGTAAGTGGGACCCACTTCCTGTAGGAGATGGACAAAAGCTTTCGCTTCGAGTTCAGGCCAATGGTCAAACTTTCCAAAACTACTCCCTGTCCTTGACTGAGCCTTGGTTTGGCGGCAAAAAACCTAATGCTTTGAGTTTTTCCTTTAACCATTCTATTCAGCGACAAGTCGACTTCTTTAACCGGGATAATTTTGGTAATTCTTTGGGTTTCTTTAAGATTACCGGCGTCACACTTGGACTTGCGAAGCGAGTGACTTGGCCTGATGACTACTTCAGCATCAGCAATTCAGTGCGATTCCAAAACTATGAGTTTGACCAGTTCGGAACATCCTTTGGACTAAGCTATCCTTCAGGAAACTCGAAAAGTGTCACCTTAAACACCACAATAGCAAGAAATAACGTGGACAACACAATCTATCCAAGATTGGGATCCAACATTATGCTTTCTACAGCCTTAACCCCGCCTTATTCTTCGCTCAACAAGAATATCAATGGCGAATCCACAGATCAGCAAAAATACAACTGGCTTGAATACCATAAATGGATGCTTGATGCTTCGTTCTACACCCCGCTCCTGGGATCTACCAAGTGGGTGGCAAGTGCGAGAGCACACATGGGCTTCTTAGGCTCTTATGGTAACAAAATCGGAATCATTCCTTTGGAGCGCTTTGTAATGGGTGGTGACGGGATGACATTCAATAACTTTGCCTTAGGCCAGGAAATCATTGGACTTAGAGGTTATGAGAACCAATCTATCACGCCCGGAAGAGCTACTAGAGGGACGGCCAATCCAGATCCTTATGGCGGGGTAGTCTACAATAAATTCGTAACTGAAATTAGATTCTTGGTGTCTCCAAACCCTTCGGCTACGATATTCTTATTGGCTTTTGCTGAGGCTGGAAACAACTGGGGATCTTACAAAGATTACAACCCCTATGATCTGAAAAAATCAGCAGGAATGGGTGCAAGGATCTTTATGCCGGCCTTTGGACTGCTAGGGGTAGACTGGGGTTATGGATTTGATCGGATTCCGGGATCTTTGGACCGAAGCGGTGCCCAGTTCCACTTTACTATTGGTCAGCAATTCAGATAATCTTGATTTCAGTAGTACGTTTAGTTAATTTATGCAAAAATAAAGCTTGGTATTAACTCAATAAAGACTCACTGAAAACAAGGCGAAGACATGGATAAATCACTGAAAATTGTACTTTTGCTCCTCATTCTGATACAAGGAGGCCCTTTAGCGGCTCAAAAGAGCGGATACATTGACACGGAATACATACTGAATAAGCATCCTGACTATAAAGTCATTCAAGATGAGCTTTTGAAGTTAAGCTCTGATTGGAAGAAAGAGGCACAAAGTTTGGATCAGGAGATAAAAGAAATGACCACTCAGCTGAAGGCAGAGGAGGTATTATTGACAGAAGAAATGTACAAGCAAAGGCTTGAAGAAATCAAAGCGAAGCAAAAGGCCTCGCAAGAGTTCAACAATAGAATCTTTGGAATAAACGGGGTGTATTACCAGAAGCAGGCAGAACTGCTGCAGCCCCTGCAGTCCAAGATTTACGAAGCGATCGAACGCGTTTCGAGGCGGAATAACCTGGGCCTTTTGTTTGACAAGGCAGCAGGCCCTTCGGCCATAATCTATACTGATCCAAGACACGACTACTCTGAGTTTGTCCTGGACGAATTGGGAATTGAAGACAACAATTAAATACAAACACCAAATGATGAAAGTTAAAGTTATCCTATCAGCAGTAGCATTGCTATTCGTAGGATTTGCAGCTCAGGCTCAAGATGTAAAAATCGGCTATACGAGTGTGGAATTTATCATGGACATAATGCCTGAGATGGAACAAATCGGAGCAGATATCCAAGATTACCAGACTCAACTGCAAACCAATATCCAGACTAAAGCGGCTGACTTCCAAAGACAAGTTCAGGCGTATCAGCAAGCAGCACCTACTATGACCGAAGAGGCTAGAGCTGCCAAAGAAGCTGAATTGACGAAGCTTCAGAATGATCTGCAGAAATATGAGCAAGATGCTCAGGTTTCTTATCAGAGAAAACTGGGTGAGCTATTGGAGCCTGTACAGACCAAGGTCATCAATGCGATCAATGCTGTAGCTGCTGAAAACAATTACACGCATATTTTCGCGGAAACTGCCGGTCAGTCTCCAGTCTTGCTTTACACCAAAGAAGAAGACAAATTCACGGAACTAGTTGTAGCCAAGCTTGGCCTTAAAATGCCGACTCCGCCTGCAGGTGCACCTGTCAGAAACTAATCCAAAAAATCTTACTTCCTCCAAAAGGCTGTCTTCAAAAAAGGCGGCCTTTATTTTTTGTTGCTTAATAGTTTTTGGATCGTCCGTCCTACGTCTTATTCCAATATCTTGGATCCTGATTCTTGGATCTTGCATCTTGTGTCTAAAATCTCATCTATGTCCAAAAAGAACCCAAAAGACATCATCTCCAAAAGCCAGGACGCTGTGCTAGTGGATTTCTATGCAGATTGGTGTGGCCCTTGCCAAACGATGACTCCAATCCTTGAGGAGGTTTTGGAAGAACTTGGCGGTAAAATCAAACTACTTAAACTGAATGTGGATAAACATCCCCAACTTACCCAACAGTTTGCAATTCGGTCGATCCCGCATTACATCCTTTTCAAGCGAGGGAAAATCCTTTGGAGAAAAGGAGGAATCATTACCAAACGGGACCTATTGCATGTGTTGAAGGCTTTTTAGAGTTTAGGATTCCCCGTTTTTTTTCAATAGCCACTTTTTGGTATGAAAATGCCTTTAAATTCTTCATTTTGAATTTTCACCTATCAAAAAAGGCCCAAAAGTTGAGCTGATTGAATGGACATATAGGTCTAAGACGGCAATTTCATCGAAAAAATTATTGGTTAACTAACTCAAATCAAGTAATTTAAACCACTCTTAAAATTGATTTAAATAATCCAAACACCAATTTGCCATTGCCTCTCATTGCCGGCAAAATGCCCTACTGGAATTCTTAGAACATTTTAACTGAATAAACCCAAGCATGAGTATTGCCATTACAAAAAGGAATAATGTAAAAATTTTCGGAAAAGGTACCCAAGCAATTGTTTTTGCCCATGGTTATGGTTGTGATCAGAAAATGTGGCGATTTATCACTCCAGCTTTTGAAAAAGATTACCGGATTATTTTGTTTGATCATGTTGGCTCCGGCAACTCAGATCAAAGCGCGTACGATTTTGAAAAATACAGTTCCCTCAAAGGCTACGCTGAGGACCTCAATGAAATTTTAGATTCTCTTGATCTCCAAAAAGCGATTTTTGTGGGACATTCTGTGAGCAGTATGATTGGAGTACTTGCTGCCGCTGACCGGCCCGAACTTTATGAAAAACTGATTTTGATTGGGCCTTCCCCCTGCTACATCAACGATAATGAATATTTCGGTGGCTTCAGCGACAAGGATATAGATGAACTCATAGCAACCTTAGAAAGCAATTATCTGGGCTGGTCAAGCTTTATCACACCGGTGATCATCGGAAATCCGGAATTACCGGAATATTCTGATGAATTGAAGAACAGCTTTTGTGCTATGAACCCGGACATTGCCAAGCACTTCGCTAAGGTGACCTTTCTTGGAGACAACAGGGAGGATTTATCAAGGGTTAGTACCTCGACTTTGATTATCCAATGTCATCCCGATGTGATCGCTCCTGTCCGAGTTGGAGAATTTGTTCATAAAAAAATACCTGATAGTAAATACGTGCTCTTGAATAGCCCCGGTCACTGTCCGCACCTTACCGCTCCCGATCAGGTTATATCCAGTATACATTCTTACCTAACCACCTAGACCTTGAATACTCAGCCATTCTTGGAAAACGCCGAAGATCTTTACCAAAATGCACCTTTTGGCTACATGACCGTACGCGCTGACGGACTCATTGTAAATGTAAATGCCACATTGCTCAAGTGGTTAGATTATGAATGGGAAGAAATCCTCCTCCAAAAATCATTTCAGGATCTACTGGATATGGGAGGGAAAATTTATTTTGAAACTCACATGATGCCCATGCTGCTAATGCAGGGTGAAATCTCAGAAATAAATATCGAACTCAAAGGCAAAGCATCTATCAAGCTCCCGACTTTAGTCAATGCAAGTCGAATTCATGATCAATCAGCCCTTGAAACCTATTTCAGGTTCTCCATTCTGGATATCACGCAGCGAAAAAGCTATGAGTTGGAATTGATCAAAGCAAGGCAAGAAGCCGAACAAACAATCCAACGCCTCAAACAAATCAATTCGGAACTGGAACAATTTGCTTATATCGCCTCTCATGATCTTCAGGCGCCACTTCGTACCATTTCCGGTTTGATCGGTTTGTCGGAAAAAAAAGGACATTTTCCTGCAGACAGTGAGGTGACCAAATATTTTTCACTGATAAAAAGAAATGCGCAACGGATGAAACTGATGATCGGCGACCTTCTTGACTATGCCAAAATCGACAGTGAAGAGTTGCCATTTGAAGAACTCTCCTTAAATGAAGCCTGTGAAATCGGACTGGAGCTGATCGGGGATCAAGTCAAAGAAAACAATGCGGTCATCACCATCCCCGAATTGCCGATGGTAATCGGAAACAAGCTTCAATTGGCTCGTCTTTTTCAGAACCTTTTTGGAAATTCCATCAAATACCGATCGGAAAACGACCCAGTAATACGAGTGGAGTTTGAGGAAAAAAATGATGAAATCAGGGTCTTTGTAAAGGACAATGGGATGGGATTCGAAGAAGATCTAGCCGATCAAGTATTTGGTTTTATGAAACGGCTGCATTCTCATGACAGCATACCCGGAACAGGAATAGGTCTATCTGCCTGCAAGCGGATTCTTGAAATCCACGGGGGGACTATCGGCGCAACATCAGAACCGGGAAAAGGAAGCACCTTCTATTTTACACTTCCCAGGTAATCTCACCTTCATTTTTTTATAAAAAATAAGGGGGTAGGCATAGCGACAACTACCTTGTCTTGTAAATTCAATTTCTCGATTTTTAAACAGCTTTTCTTTTACAATACAATCCATTTTTCTTCTCAAAAGCTCACGAAATTGTACTTAATCAAGAAAAAAAGCCAATTTTTAATAACTCAATATTCCGAAAAATATTATTTAAACAAGTTCAATATCACTTATTAATCCCATTTAAATCGAATTTTAAATATAATACTTTGTAACTATATTTATATTCAATAAGTACAAAGGTTGAAAATCAAAAAAATGCAACCATTTTCAAAATGGTATATCTTTTTTATTTACCTAGCAATTTAGCCATAATAAACACCCAAACTATTTACTATGGAAGCAAACCCGACAGATTACAGCAGCCTTTTTTATTTGAGCCCTCTTCCACAATGGGTATATGATATAAGCACTTTCGAAATTCTGGATGTTAATGAAGCAGCAATCCAGCACTATGGCTATTCCCGGGATGAATTTCTAAAGATGACCATCAAAGATCTCCGGCTTAAGGAAGAAATACCAAAATTGGTAGCAGCGCATATCGATATTGATTCACAGCATGGGAATATTTACTTCGGGGCATTTACACATCAGAAAAAAAACCTCGAAAAAATCAGAATGAAAATCAACGGACATAAAGTTGATTTTCAGGGCAGAAAATGCGTGTTGGTGATTTGTCAGGATGTCTCTGAGGAAGAAATAAAAACTCAATTGATCAAAGAATCAGAAGAAAGACTAAAAGCAGCCTCGGCCATTGCCAAATTAGGCTATTGGAGATTCGAACTAGAATCTCAGTCTATTACATGGACAGATGAAGTTTACAAAATATGGGGAAGACAAAAGGACAATTTTGAAATAAACTTTGAAAATCTTCTCAAAACCATACATCCTGATGATCAAGATGCATTCGACCTAGAAGATCAAACGGTACGCCCAGGGGGAAAAAATGTGGATATTATCCATCGGATAATCCTGCCCGACAAAAGTATTCGCTGGGTACACGCAATTGGGAGGGTGAAACCTTCTGAAGAAGGAAAGCCCGTAATTTTCGAAGGAACTGTCCAAGATGTCACGGCTCAAAAACAGGAAGATCAACGGCTCAAACTCCTCGAAAGTGTCATTACCAATACCTCCGATGCCATTTTGATCACCGAAGCCGAGCCCTTCGATGAACCGGGCCCGCGCATTGTGTATGTCAATGAGGCTTTTACCAAAATGACCGGCTACACCGCCGAGGAAGTGATCGGTAAGACGCCAAGAATTCTTCAGGGCCCAAAATCAGACAAAGCCGAACTGGCAAGACTCAGCAAAGCCCTGCGAAACTGGGAATCCTGCGAAATCACGACCATCAACTACAAAAAAAACGGCGAGGAATTCTGGATCAACTTCACCGTATCCCCTGTGGCCAACGAAAAGGGCTGGTTTACCCATTGGATTGCAGTAGAGCGGGATGTGACGGACAAGAAAAACCGGGAACTGGAGCAGAATCTATTGAGTAAGATCAGTCTGATTTTTAATGAGGAAAAAAAATTGGTCGATGCCACGCAGCGTTTATGCACTGCATTTGCAGACTTTGGGGGTTTTGATTTTGTAGAGGTATGGACACCGAATCTGGAAAATTCGCACATTCAGCTCCTGAATTTCAGCCATCATTCAGAACAAGCAGCCAAATTTTACGCAGACGCTGGTGCAATCAGACAATTCGAGATCGGCGATGGTCTGCCTGGGGTGGTCTATAAGACCAAGAAGCCGATACTTTTAAATCCCCGAGAGTATTCGGAAACGTTTATACGGAGGTTAGCTGCAGTAAACTCGGGAATCTTGGCAGTACTTGGTTTACCATTACTGTTTAATGATACAGTAGTGGGGGTATTGGTAATTGGAGATACAAAAGAATCAAAGTTCATGAAACGCTTTGTGAAACTTTTTCACCGATTGGAGAATTTTATCGGCTCAGAGATCAACCGAAAGTCTCTTGAAACCAACCTCCAAAATCTCTTTGAAGCTATTCCGGATATCGTTTGTCTGGCAGATTTCCAGGGAAGATTTCTCAGAATGAACAAAGCAGGCTGTGAGCTCCTTGGCTATGGCGAGGAAGAGCTTTTGTACCATTCCTTCGATGAGTTTGTACATCCCGAGGACAAAGAAATCTCCGCCAATGAAGTGATGAAACTGAGTGAGGGAGAAACCACCTTCAAATTCGAAAACCGGTACATAACCAAATCCGGGGAGATCGTATGGCTGAGCTGGACCTGCAATTCCGAGGTGGAAGCCGGGGTGATCTATGCTTCTGCAAAAAACATAACCAAAGAGAAAAAACTGAGTGAGCTCAACCGCCTATCCTCCAAACTGGCGAAAATAGGCAGCTGGGAAATCGATGTGGTGGGGAATCGCCTGTTTTGGTCGGATATAGTTTACGAACTGCATGAAACAGATCCGGCAACGTTTTCACCCGATTTGGAAACGGCGATAAATCTATACCGGCCCGATTTCAAAGAATTTGTTCAAAATCAGGTGAATGTCTGTATCACGGAGGGCATCCCCTTTGACTTTGAGGCGGTATTGATCACGTTGAAAAACAATGAACGCTGGGTAAGGGCTATTGGTAATGCGGAGTTTAGGGACGGTGTATGTACCCGGCTCTATGGAAGCTTCCAGGACATTCACGATCGAAAGGAAAGCGAATTGAGACTCAAGTCAATTTCGGATAACCTTCCGGGAGTAGTATTTAGATATATCATCAACCCTGACGGATCTGACGCAATGAAATATGTCAGCCTAGGGGCCAAAGAAATCTGGGGATACTCGGCAGAGGATTCCATTAATGACAATAATCTCATCTGGAACGGAATAAAAGCCGGAGGGGATTTTGAAGAAGTTCAGGTAAGTATCATTGAATCTGTGAAAAACAAGATGAAATGGACGGCCAAATGGAGGTACATGATGCCAAGTGGTGAACTACGATTCCATATCGGCCACGGAACTCCAGAGTACCTCACAGATGGGACTGTGGTTTTCAATTCCTTGATTTTGGATATCACAGAGGAGAAAAAAAATGAAGAATTATTGAATCAGGCTTCGGCGATGGCTCACATAGGCAGCTGGGAGCTCGATTTACTAAATCAGGAAGGAGATTCTATGTTTTGGTCTCCGATGACAAGAAAAATTCTAGGCGTACCAAATGACTATAATCCTACCCTCACCGGAGGCTTTGAATTCTATACCGAGGACAGTAAAGCTCGAATTCAGCATGCGGTAGACTTACTCATCCATGAAGGGAATGAGTTTGACGAGGAACTCCACGTTATCACAGCACGGGGAGATGACCGCTGGATCCGATGCATAGGAAGGGGGAAATGGGCCGGCGGAAAGTGCGTGAAAATATTTGGAAGTTTTCAGGATATCCATGCCACCAAATCCCTGCAACTTCAGCTTAGCGAAATTCTGGGAAGTATTTCCGATGCATTCTATGCGGTGGATAAAAACTGGAACTTCACCTATTTCAACAGGGAGGCGGAGAACCTCCTCCTCAAAAAAGCTGAGGAAGTACTTGGGAACAATATCTGGGAACTTTTCCCGGCGGCGGTTGGCACGTTGATTCAGGAGGTTTATGAGCGGGTGGCATCCACCGAAAAGGCGGAATCCTTTGAAATCCTTTACCCTGGAGACAGCAAGTGGTATGAAATCAATGCCTATCCCTCCAATGGAGGAGTCTCGGCTTATTTTAAAAATATTGAAGAAAGAAAGCAAGCTGATGAAAAATTGGAAAAAGCTTTCAAAGAAAAAAACAATATTTTGGAGCGGGTTGGTGATGCCTTTTTCGCATTAGATAAAGACTGGACAGTAACTTATTGGAATAAGCGGGCAGAAGAAATCATAGGTATCAAACGGGAGGATTTGGTAGGATACAATTTGTGGGAAAAATTCCCTTTGGCCAAGGATCTTGAATTCTTCAAACAATACGAAAGGGCATTTCAAACCCAATCTCCTGTCCACTTTGAAGAGTTTTTTGAACCCTTAAACCAATGGTATGAGGCCAATGGTTACCCTTCTCCTGAGGGGATCAGTGTTTTTTTTAGGGATATCACCGAGAAGAAGCAAATCGCTGAAAAAATCCTCCGCGCCAACGAACGTTTTGAAAAAGTAACCGAGGCGACCAATGATGCAATCTGGGATTGGGACCTAGAAAACAAGACCTTTTTCAGAAGTAATGGGATTGAAAAATTATTTGGAGAAAATGCGTCAAAGTCACTTACAGAAGAAGATTTCTGGGAGGATGCATTTCACCCCGAAGATCTCCCTCAGATCCAAAAAAGTATTAGCGAGGCCATCGAGGATCCGGACATTTCTCGCTGGGAAATGGAGTACCGAATCCTCAAGGAAGATGGAAACATTGGATATGTGGTCGACAAAGGAATAGTCATTAGAAACAAGAAAGGTAAGGCTGTCCGAATGGTCGGTGCAATGACGGATATATCAGAACGAAAGCTCCATGAAGCAGAACTACTCGAACTCAATGAATCCCTGAAAAAACATGCCCATGAGCTCGAACTCACCAACGAACAGCTGGAGCAATTTGCCTTCATCGCCTCCCATGACCTGCAGGAACCGCTGCGGATGATCTCCAGCTTTCTGGATCAACTTAAGCGAAAATATGGCGGACAGCTGGATGACAAAGCACATCAATACATCCATTTCGCCACAGATGGGGCCAAGCGAATGAAGCAGATTATCCTTGATTTGCTCGAATATTCCCGAGCCGGAAAACTTGAAGAAAATAAGGTAAAAATCAACCTTGACCAACTGATAGGAGATTATAAATCCCTGCGGAAGAAAATCATTCACGAAAAAACAGTCGAGATCGACCACCCCCCGCTTCCTGTCATTGATGGATATCTGGCTCCCTTTACGCAGGTCATCCATTGCCTGCTGGACAATGCAACCAAATATTCCAGAGACGGGATAGCGCCCCGGATTGAGCTTGGGGTAGAGGAGACCGAAAGTGAATGGGTGTTTTCGGTTCGGGATAACGGAATTGGAATAGCACCCGAATTCTTCGATAAAATCTTTGTCATTTTCCAGCGCTTGCACAATCGAGACCAATACGGTGGAAGTGGCATCGGCCTGTCGATCGTGAAAAAGCAGGTCGAATCTTGGGGGGGTAAAGTTTGGCTGAGTTCTAAACTTGGAGAAGGTTCTGTATTCTATTTTTCAGTGCCTAAAGTTTAATTTTAGGATAAATTCAAATTGATGGCATAATGGAAGTTACTTCTTCCATGTGTACTAATGGGTAAAATAATAACAATACCCATCAGGAAGAAATTTTCGATGTTTTCAAAAAAATTGACCAAAATATAAACCACAAGGGAATTGGGCTTTAGGCATGTTAAGAATCAATATATTACATGGAAGTCGAATTTGGGTTGAATCAGACGGAGATTCCGGTCCTACCTTTATCTTTACGATCAAACATTAAAAATACATGAAGACAGCGCACATACTCCTGGTAGAGGACAATGAAGGAGACATCATCCTGACACTTGATGCTTTTGAGGAAAGCAAGATCAAAACTAATATCAGTGTGGTGAAAAATGGCCAAGAGGCGTTAGATTTTTTGTTTCGAAGAGGAGAATACACAGAAGTCGAAAAACCGGACCTAGTCCTTTTGGATATAAATATTCCGATATTCAATGGTCACGAAGTATTGAGACAAATCAAAACGACTGATTTTCTTAAGAAAATCCCGGTGATCATGCTAACTACCTCGTCCAGCCAAAAAGACGTGAACCAAGCCTATGAAAACCACAGCAACAGCTATGTGAAAAAACCGCTGGACATGGATGAATTTCTGGAAGCAATCCTCAAAATTGAGGAATTCTGGTTGCAACTTTCCAAGTTGGCAGATTGAGCCGTACGCAAAAAAAAAGGAAAGATCGCTCCTTCCTTTTTTTGGCTAAATGAATGTGATTACCAGATCAGCACCTCGTCTTTTGCGAATTTGCTCTTTATGTTGTCCTTGAACAGGTTCAAGGCTACAGTGAATTCATGGGTGCTGCCCGGAAGCAGGTAGCTCCTGCCCATCGGGAATTCGTAGAGGTAGCCGACACGCATCCGCTTCGTTAAAAAACCCGCCTGCAAGTTGCTCGCATAGTCGATCCGATGACCGGCCCCAACCCATACTTTGTCCATCAACAGCGCTTTGATATTCAGCTCCACCACATTGGGCAGATCTTTCCTGCTTCTGAAGAATGCATTGGTGATGATGGACAGATTGGGGGTGATCGCCTCCCGGAAGCCCGCCTGAATAAACTGCTCGGCCGGGTAGCCTTCCATGAAATTATCTCCACGACTTGCTCCTCCTCCATTGATCCGGTGTACTGCGTACGAAAAGTAGTATTGCCGGTGCGTCAGCGCTATTCCAATATTGGCGTCCAGAAACTGCATGTCCGAGAAGGCACCGTAATACTGTCCCAAAGTCGGATCGTTTTGCTCTTCTGTCGTCATTGCATTCCCGTCCAAACGTACCGTCTGATAATTGACTCCCACTCCCAGTCTCAGGTTGTGGTTTTCGGTCAGTCTAACTCGACTGGCGTAACTGATCATCAGTTCATTGTCCCGAAAGGCTCCGTAGGTGTCGTGAAGCAGGTTGACCGAGATCGCATTCTTGCCCATCAGGGCCGGGTCCATCTCTCCGGCTATCTCCCCAAAGTCAATCTCGGTGCTGAAGAAGTAGGTCTTTGGCGCCCCCTCAAATCCTGACCATTGGTTCCGCACAAAGCCCCGCACCGTCGAACCCTCATAGCCGGTCAAGCCCGGATTGAAGTAGCTCTGAAAGTGGGAAAACTGGGAGATGTTCTTGCGGGTTTGTGCTTCTGAAAGCGAATTCACCAAAAGAAAACAGGCTAGAAATGGGAGATATTTTAAGGTCATAGCGTTTCAGTATTTGAAGATTGGTATAAAAACCCGGGCATTGAGATGCCCGGATTATTTAGCTTTATTTTCTCAGAAGTGTCAAAATACCTCTTCTTACATTTCCGGTTTCGATCACCTCAATGATCCAGAAATAAGTACCGACTGGCATTTCTTTGCCCTTGTAAGTCCCATCCCAACGGGTATCCGCATCTTCGGTATAGAAGAGTCGCTCTCCGTTGCGGTCAAAGACCTGTACCCTCACTCCACGGAAGTAGCGCAGATCCGGCACTCCCCAGGTGTCGTTGATACCATCCCCGTTTGGAGTGAAACTGTTGAACACTTCCAACTCCAGAATGTCGGTTCGTCCTCTGTTGATTGTAAAGGATTTTTCGATCACATTCCCGTCCCGGTCCGTTACCCGAATGACTACCGTAAACTGAGTTCTTCCCGCAACCTCTTCGGCACTGCTCCAGAACAGGATTCCGTTCTTCACCTCAAAGTATTGGTTGTCTCCTGCTCCCGGTACCAGCGTGATCGTATGCACATTGTCAATCGGATCGATCACCGTGAAGTTGCCGATCACCTGGAAGTAATTCTTCGGATCCGGATCAAAGTCATCGTTGCTCAAAATCACATCCTGTGGAGCTGGCTTGGCCAAAACTCTTACTTCCAGCATTGCCCTCAGACCTTCAGGATTCAGAATGCCGTTTGGCAAAGTCACCACTCCGGTCAGGAAGTAAGTGCCCCGCTTGAACAGATTCAATGGAGCAAGATTCCAGCTAACCGAAAGCTGCACCACCTGTCCGTCTGCGGTAACCGCAGTCACTTTTGCAGGCAAGGTCGGACTCACAGACCATGGGGTGGTAATCGGGTCAGGATTGGAAATGGCAATCAATTCGGCCGGGATAATTTCAAACTGTGCGGAAACAAACTCCAGCTGATAGTTCTCAGTAGATTTCAATGTACCCAAGCCGATCGCATACTTTCCTACCTGTTCGCCTGCTGCTCTGACAAGATTTCCCGTCAGTACACTCAGGTTATCCGTGCCCTTGAAGCCTGTAGCCACAAATGTCAGGGCAGGATCTGCAGAACCGAATATTTTGGTCTGTCCATTCGCCTCGATTTTAAGCGTCGCTTTGTTTATCGTCAACGTCCCGTTTACAAGCGTGATCTCGTAGTTTTCGTCTGATCCGCCAGCTAGTGTGATTGGATAAGTTCCCACATTCGAGCTTTGAGTAGCAGTCGTGCTGATGCTTGGCTCGGTCATCACTTTCGTGTCTCCGTTGACCAGACCTGTGTAGCTGAAGGTCAGGGCAGGATTCGTATCGCCGTAAGTTTTCTGCTTGTCATCAGCCCTGATGCTCAAGTCCTTCTTGCCGATGGTCAGCGTTCCGTTCACCAAGGTGATCGTGTAGTTTTCGTCTGATCCTCCGCTTAGGGTGATCGGATAGCTTCCCACGTTCGAGGACTGGGTTGCTGTCGTACTGATCGTTGGCTCGGTTGTCACCTTCGTGTCTCCGTTGACCAGACCTGTGTAGCTGAAGGTCAGAGCAGGATTGGCTTCCCCGTAGGTTTTCTGCTTGTCATCAGCCGTGATGGTCAAGTCCTTCTTGCCGATGGTCAGCGTGCCGCTTACCAGCGTGATGGTGTAGTTCTGATCTTCACCGCCGGTTAACGTGATCGGATACGTGCCTGCGTTCGAACTTTGTATAGCAGTCGTGCTGATGCCTGGCTCGGTGGTCACTTTGGTGTCACCGTTGACTAAGCCGCTGTAGCTGAAAGTCAGGGCAGGATTGGCTTCGCCGTATGTTTTCTGCTTGTCATCA
>NZ_JAUXYL010000018.1 GCF_030694375.1 Algoriphagus sp. | reverse complement strand
AATCGGGTCAGGCAGGGGAATCTCACCCCCACCTTCCCACAGAACCGTGCGTGAGACTCTCACCTCACACGGCTCTTCATGTTATCAAATCACATTGAAAGTATAAACTCTCAGGGATATACCAGCAACCAGTGTTCGAATAAATTGGGCTTCTCTTTGTATTTTGTTTTCAGATATTTTACCGATGCCATTTTATACAAGTCCTTTTCCCATTTTACCCATTTAAGTAGTCTTGCGTTGAGTTGATTCCATACAATTCGCATGTCGTCTTTCCAAAAATGGTGGTAATAGTTGATTATTCCACGGATTACTGGATTGATTTCCTTGGCAATTTGTTCCAATGGTTTTCTGCGTTTATGTAGGTTCATCTCCTTGAACTTCTCCATGATGCTCGTTTTCGCCTTCTGACTTACACAGATGCATGGAATGGATTTCACTTTCCTTGTCTCCTGTGTTTTGTATGCTCTCGGACGAATTGTAAAGCCTAAAAAGTCAAATCCTTTGGGGTATTTTGTATTTGAAAACCCTCTTAGATTGACGATTTTACTCTTGGTCTCATGCAGCTGTAGTTTACAAATTTCCATGCGCTCCTTAATTTGTCGCAGCATGAACTTGGCTTGACTTTCAGTTTTGCAATGCACCACAATATCGTCCGCATACCTTTCAAATGGCTTTTCAGGATGGTGTTTGTCCATCCATTTATCGAAAACTATGTGCAGAAAAAGGTTTGCCAAAAGTGGACTAATTACGCCCCCTTGTGGCGTTCCCGTCAGTAACGGACTGAAATTTCCGTCTTTTTGAACTACTCCTGCTTTCAACCATCTTTCCACGTACATTAACACCCACTTATCTGAACAATAGTGCTTTACAGCCTTTAGCAGCAACTCATGGTCTATGTTGTCGAAGAACCCCCTGATGTCTAAGTCAATGGCAAAATCGTGGTTAAATGAATTTGCATTGGCTTGTTCAACGGCTTGATGACACCCTCGATTGGGTCGATAGCCAAAGGAACTGTTGTGAAATTTAGGCTCTAAAATTCGTTCTAAGTGGTTTCTCACTACTTGTTGCGCAATACGGTCTAAAAGGGTTGGTATGCCCAAAAGGCGTTCTCCTCCTCCTTTTTTTGGTATGGCAACTTGTTTGACCGCTTTCGGAAAGTAGCTTCCTGAACTTAGGCGATTCCATAGCAAATAGAGCTCTGTACTTGCATTTTCCTGCAAATATTCCCAACTCATTCCATCTATTCCACCACTTCCAGCATGGGATTTTACTTCCTTGTATGCATGCCAAACCATTACTCTGGTTATTGGCTGTGATTTTGTTTCATAGTAATCTGTCATCCCTTTTACGGTTGTAAATTGTTATGAATCTTAACATGCCTAGCCCTTCGCTCCATTCCTATTACAGAAACTTCATCACTACTACGACTAAGTCTGCCCCCTATTTCTCATCCACATCCTTTGATGTCTGCTTCCTCTTGCGATTTTACAGAACGAAATAGAGTTCACTTGTTCCTTAAAACAGCCTAAATACATGTCCTGCCAACTTAACCCCGGATGCCGTGTGTCCAGTAATCAGGTTTCCGACACACTCTTATCATAGGTACAAACGTAACTACCTATTTTCGACATCGTCTGTTGCTCTTACGAGGCTTCATCATTGGTTCACTTTCATTCAGCTCATTGTATTCACACCTACAGAAGTCATGCTTCCGTTTTTCCTTATCGCTCACCACAAGCATGTTTCCAATACTCGCAGCATAAGGCGGTTTGGTAACTATTCCTGCAAATCGTCACCGAGAGACCTACTCTCATCTGTTTTAAAGCACCAATCAGCCGTTGGCTGATTGTTCAAGTCACACACGTTT
>NZ_JAUXYL010000013.1 GCF_030694375.1 Algoriphagus sp. | reverse complement strand
TAACATTTAGCCCACTAGAGAAAAGCCCCTGAAAAAAAGCCCTGATTGATGCATTCATCTTTCAGGGCTTTTTGCTAGTGGCTGTTGACTGACATCCGCAGGGTGAAACGGCTGCTAGGTGGATTAGTAGGCCAGCTATTGGTCTATAGTGTTTTTTTACTGTTGCATAAACTGTGTTTTTTGGAAGTATTTTCTGTTTTGGACATAAAATCCCCTACCCAGTAAATGGGGCTTTTTAGCTTTGGGATGTCCTGGACCAAGCCGCTGTCTTCATTGGTCCCTTTGGTTCTCAAGATGGGGCCGGAGTGGATCTTATGGGTTTTGGTTTCCTGTTTGCCCTGTCCCTTGTATTGAAGATGACTGTCATTCTTCCGGTCTTGCAGCAGGGACATTTGAAGATATCCCTGCCGTACTTTTCCAGCATTCTTATTTGAAAAGGGATTTTCACCTTTGGTTTTTCAGGTTCCATGTTCAGTTTTGACCGGATCAGTGCCAACCTCTCACCTTTTCCCTGAAGCCTCAGATACCCAAAGTGTCTGATCTTGACAAACCTTTTCGGAAGAACATGCTGCTCGAACCTTCTGAGGAATTCCTGATGGGTAAGGAGCATCTGTTTGGTTTTGGAACCGTCAGCGTAGTCCTTGTAGCTGAACCTGATCTGGGTAGCGTTGACTTCCAGAATACGGTGCCTTGTGATGGCGATCTTGTGTGTATATCTGCCCAGATATTCCACTACCCGGTCCGGTGATCCAAAAGGGGCTTTGGCATAGACGTTCCACTTTTTGAACCTTATTGCTTTGAGGATGGAGTTTTTGTCACCGAACCAGGTAATGGAACTGTCCTTTTCCAGCCCTTCCATGAACATGGCCTTGTACATTTTTGCCATGCTTTTTTCGGGGAAGAGGAAGCGGTTGTTTTTGCGTTTGGGCTCTATCCACCGGTGTCCGTCAAAACCTCCTGCACTGACGATACAGTGGACGTGGGGATGAAAGCTAAGATCCTGTCCCCAAGTGTGGAGCACCATTGTAATCCCCGGTTCCGCCCCGAGGTATTCGGGCATCCGGGCATGCTTGAGCAGCGTCTGGGAAGCCGCCAGGAACAAAAGGTCGAACAGCTTACTTCTGTTGCCCATGATCAGGGGATTGAGTTCATGCGGCAGGGTAAACACCATATGGTAATAGGCGGTTGGAAGGAGTTCGTCCATCCTGCTTTCTATCCAAGCATCCCGTCTCATGCTTCCGCAATTGGGGCAGTGCCTGTTTCCGCAGCAATGGTAGCTGTGGGACAGGTTCCCGCATTCCTGCCTGTCGCACCTGCTGAGGTGGTAGCCTTTGGCAGCGGTATGGCATGCGGCAAGGTCGGCAAACACGGCTTTGCTGTAGGGGTTGAAATTTTGGATGTACGGATGTCTGAACAGGTTCTGGAAAGCAGTCTCAGCCGGCATAGCCCAAGATATCAAGTGGGGAAACGAGCTTTTCCCTGCGCTGTTTGGTCAGGTGGAGATAGACCATGGTGGTCTCTATCTTGGAGTGTCCGAGCAGCTGCTTGATGGTGTGTATGTCTGTTCCTGCATCAAGCAGATGGGTGGCGAAGGAATGCCTGAGGGTATGTGCGGAGAATGCATGCTGTCCGAGTCCTGCCTGCTTCATGGCCATGCGGATGGCATGCTGGATTGATCGGTCATTCATGGCCCTGCCCGGTGTCTGTCCCTCGAAAAGGTATTGTTTGGGCCTGTAGGCCTTGTAGTAGGTTTCAAGCAATGGAAGCACGGCAGCCGGCAGGATGGTGAACCTGTCCCTGCTTCCCTTTCCCGCCACTACCTTGAGCTGCATATCCGCCCTTGAAATATGTTTCATTTCCAGAAAACGGAGTTCGCTGAGCCGGATTCCGGTGCCATAGAACAAAGCGATGATTGCCCTGTGCTTGAGGTTGGAAACCGATCCGAGAACCTGTCCGACCTGTTCCTGTGTCAGGATATCGGGAAGTCGGAACTCTTTTCTGGGATAGAGGGCATGGGGAACTACATAGGGAGAGGGCAGGATGTGCTTGAAAAAGAAGCTGCAGCTTTGGGCCGTCATTCGGCATTTGTCCCTGCCCACAGCATGTTCCTTCTTGATGTAGTTGATGTAGGAGGCAATGTGTTCCTGTGTAAGCTGCTCGGGATTGAGATGGTTGTAATAGGCAAAGATCTGGCGCATCTCGGCCATATAGTTGCGGATGGTCATGGGGGAATAGGCCTTGGCTTCAAGAAATGAGGCAAGTCTGAGCAGATACTCCTGTGCCGGACCGTTAAGGGCAACAGTCCCTAAGGTGTTTTTTTTTAGTTTCCATAATGATTGATTTTGATTTGACGGAATTTAAACAGAATTTAGGTAATTCGCTCACCCGGAGGGTGTCAGTTCAACGGCACCTACCCAAAAGTGGCGGTTCAATGCTTACATCATCCCGATAGCCATCCTCATTGTGCATCTAATGGAGTTTAGTACTGAAAGTCCCCGCCTTTGCCAAGCCCGAAACCGCCGGTGCCAAATATTGAAAACACTGCAACGATTAAATCTGAAATAAAAATTGAAATGAAACTATTAAAACAAGAGACCTTGGATAAAATAGTTGCACAGACAACAAAAAATAAAAATATTCAGGGTTCAGTCTTTCACATAGAATCAGCTGACAAGTCAATGAGTTTATTTTCATCTTCTGGAAATATTTCTCCAGAAAGCCACTATTACATTGCCAGCATTAATAAGTTAATCATCTCATTTATTACCCTCAGGCTATGGCAAAAGAAGGCCATCAATCTTGAAGAAAAACTCTCAAATTATTTACCAAATGAAACGCTCAACGGACTTTTGGTTCACAATAGTAAAGACTATTCAGGGGAATTGACAATTCTGCATTTAATTTCACACACATCGGGCTTGCCTTGTTATCTTATTGACAAAAGACCTGACGGCAAAAAGAATATGGACCTTATACTGAATGGTCATGACCAGTCTTGGCCAATAGACAAAGTAGTAAGTGAAGTAAAAAAGATGAAGTCCAAATTTATTCCAGGTACTAAAGGCAAGGCAAGCTATTCTGAAACCAACTTTAGACTATTAGATCGAGTTTTAGAAGTGGTAACGAATAAACCTATTCAAGTTTTATTAGCCGATGTTTTTCAGGAATTAGAGATGAACAATTCCTTTGTTCTCCCTTCAAATTCAGCAGACAATTGTGCTCCCATTTATTTTAAACAAAACCAAATAGATATAAACCGCTATTGGAAGTCAACACATCACGACATTGTAAGTACAGCGGCTGACCAAATGAAATTTATCAGAGCATTTTTTGGCGGTAAATATTTTACTCCTGAATTTATTGAAGAGCTAAAAAAATGGAATGCTATATTCTTTCCTTTCAAGTATGGTATTGGAATTCAAAAGTTTTATATCCCAAGATTATTGTCTCCCTTTAAAGCAGTTCCTGAATTAATTGGTCATTGTGGTTCTGTAGGTTCAGTGGCATTTTACCTGCCTGACAAAGAAGCCTATATTACCGGGACTGTAAACCAAACAAGTAATCCAGCTATCGTATTTCGGACAATGGTCAAACTAGTGAATAAGCTATGACAGTATAAAACCTTATCCTGTTGTTCATTTAAACCGCCTTTCAGTCTAATTCTACTCCCCTTATTGAAAAAAAGCCTAAAAAGTTACAGGAAAAATAGGATCGCCTGCGTCTTTTTAAACCCTCTGCGTCTTGAAGCTGAAATTTTAAATCAACTCAACGAGCGCATGAAAAAGTATCAAAAAATTCTAAAAACTGGCCGATACTCCACAGGGACAATTGCCGGATTCTTCTCCTTTATTCTCTTGCAACTAACATTTTGCTTCGGCTTACTGGCAAAGGAAGCCAATACAGAACCCTATTTAACACCAACCAAACCTGTAATTGACGGGATCATCGACAGTTCATTTTACCAAGGCATCCATTTCTCATCATTCAAGCAAATTGAGCCTTATATTTTAATGGATGCAAAGGGTAAGACAGAAATCTATTTCATGTACGACCTCGAAAATATCTATATAGCAGGAAAGCTTTTTCAGGAGAAGAGCACGATTAAAGCCAGTTCGGGCAGAAAAGATGCGGGAATCGTTTATGAGGGGGATATGTTACTAGTAGCGATTGACCCGCTTAACAATGGAAATGCCGCACAATTTTTTATAATAAATCCGGCAAACGGGATTGCAGATGGCTTATTGATGAATAATAACTTTGATTTTAAATGGGACGCCATTTTTCATACAGCCACAAAAATTTATGAGGATCACTGGTCATTTGAATTTCAACTTCCCATATCCTCTATTAATTTTCAAAATAAGGAGGAGCAGACCTGGGCAGTAATGTTTATCAGGAATTTTGCACTTATTCAGGAAAAATCCGCAAATCGCATTATTGATAAAGATAATCCATTGCGGGTTGACGATTTTTATAAGGTAGAGGGATTAAAACACTTAAAACAAAAACTTACAGTTCAATTTGCACCTTATTTATTTTCATCATTTAACCGTGATCTCATAACTGGTCAATCTGTGGCAGGTCTGAAATCAGGTGGGGAGTTGAAGTTCAGGCCTACTTCTTCAATGAATATAATAGCTACTTTTAATCCGGATTTTGCCCAGGTAGAAGCCGATGCGGTGATTGTGAATATGAATGATGTACCGGTGTCATTACCGGAACGTAGGCCATTTTTTACCGAATCCAGTGACCTATACCCTGGTCTGGCAGTGAACACACGAAATATTCAAGACATTAATGCAGGCATAAAACTCAGACAGGTAATTGGTAATTTTAAATATGATGCCACTTGGGTAAAGGACAAAGAGGATAATCATTGGTATTTGGGCAATGTACGCTACACCAACAATAAAACATTTCACGCAGAAGCGGTAAGTGGTGTCCGAAATAATGCTGAAAGAACAGATTATAATATCACCACTAACCTGCGGGCTTGGGCGTTCAACCGCAGACTCACTTTCTATAATTGGTTTGGTACGATCAATGGTCAGAAAGGTAAAAATGAATTTGAAACTGTCAATTCTGTTCAGTGGGTAAGCAGAGAACTGAACCTTGGCCTTTGGAGCCATCATAAATCAGAGTTTTATAATCCCAATATCGTTGGCCATAACACCTTGTCAAATGAAATAATTTATGCCGGATGGGCAAATTATACCTACTTCCCAAAAGAGGGACTGCTGAGGCAAATTACCACTGGGATACATGCAAGCAGAAAGGAACTTTACGACGCGGATAACACTGAGTTTTATGTGTTAAGACCTCGCGTGCAAACAGTTATACATCCAAGTGATGCATGGGGGAATTTAGAATTTGCGCTTACCTACCAACCGGGTATTAACAATTATTTCCGATACAGAAATGTAGAAGGAAAAGAAAGTGTAATTCATCAGGATGCTTATGGACCCTTCCTACTCACCAATCAAAGCAGGGGTTCATTTGAATTTAAAATCAATACCGATAATTCCAAAAAGGTAGGCTTGATGCTCCAATTCAATAATTACGAAATCAGAAAATCAGCAAGCCGGAACACAAAAGGAGATGTGTTTTGGAAAATATCATCGAAGGCCAATCTTACCTACGGAATAGAAAATGTTTTACTGGAAGGATCAGCCTTTCAAGTGCGCTATGTGCAGACCTTTCACCGATTAAAAGCAGAGTATAACCTAAATGATGTCATTAACATCCGTTCAATTTTACAATTCAATGATGTGTTCATTCCCCACGAATATGGGTTTGAAGAAAAAATGCCTTTAATCAATTTTACAGCCTCCTGGCAATACAGTAAGGGGAGTTTCATTTACCTGGTGATCAACAAGTATGTTGACAATAAAAAAATGAATGGTCAGTCGGAAATAGTTAGACTTGCGGATAGTCAATGGATTGGCTTAAAGCTCAATAAAACCTTTATATTCTGAGATGAAATCGAGCCTGTCTGCTACAGGCAGGCAAGACTAAAAAGTCACACACTGGAATGATTATCAAACTTGCGAGATTCCATCTGACCAAAAAAATCAAATTATAAACAGGTGAAATCGAGCTTTTCTGCCACAAGCAGGCCTGCCTGAGGCAGACAGGCATGCCCCCTGAGGTGACACACAGAGAGATAATTATAATCCATGCGAAGATTCTCCCGATGAAAAATCGGGACAGGCTATGTGACCGCTAAAAAACAATTATAAACACATGAAATGCCCATGAGAAAAGATTCTCACACAGGGGAATGATTATTTTGGGCATTCCATATGGCATTTAAAAAACAAATTATAATCATATGAAAGTATTACTCATTGGTGCTTCAGGGACTATTGGCAAACGATTGAAGGAATGCCTTGAATTGAAACATGAGCTTGTCTTAGCAGGGAAGCATTCGGGTATGGTCCAACTGGATTTGGCCAATGTTGATTCCATTAAAGCAATGTTTAAAAACGTGGGAAGGATTGATGCTGTGATTTGTGTGGCAGGGGAGGCAAAATGGGATCAATTTGAAAACATGACAGAAGAGGATTATTATCACGGGCTTAAAAACAAGCTCATGGGACAGGTAAGCCTTGTGCGATGGGGTAAAGATTATGTGTCCTTTGGGGGATCCATAACATTAACTTCCGGAGTTTTGGCTGATGATCCTGTGTATATGAGTACTAGCGCAGCTATGGTAAATGGAGCGTTGCACAGCTTTGTAAAAGCGGTTGCTTTGGAATTGGACAATGTCAGGGTAAATGTAGTTTGTTCGGATCTTGTGGAGGATTCTTACGAAAAGTATAAAGATTACTTTCCCGGACATACGCCGGTTTCCATGAAAAGAGTTGCCGATGCTTATCTGAAGAGCTTGGAGGGAAGGATAAAAGGAGAAATTATTCGGGTTAAGGCTTAGAATTGCTTTAACCTATATATTCCGGTTAAACCCCAAGAATTCCAGTGATGAAATTCAGGTAAGTGTGGACCAGATTTCTTCAATTGCGATCGAGGTACCCTATTTTAAGCTTAATAGTTGGGCTATTTTAGCCTTTTGAAAAAGAAAATGATTGTTCCCAATGACACTAGGGGCCGAATTTCATATTGATTTCACCTCGACTTGGTTCGACTTGACATCTTCAGACCATTTGAGACAACCTCTTGGCATAACCCAAAATTCGGTGGCTGAGCGAAGTCGAGGTCATTTTATCAAAAAGGGATAGTGGTAGTAAAGCGGATAATCACAAAAAAGAATGAATTATTTGGTCACCCTTACAACCCGGGTTATTGGATTTGAGTATATCCAATGTTCTTAACAATCAATGCAGATGACAAAAAAAATACTTTCAACGATCTTTCTTTCTTTATCCTTCGCTTTGGTCTCCTTCGCACAGGATGTCAATGGTAAGTGGACTGGAAAAGTCATGGGCCAATATGATGTAGTCTATTTCTTTGAATATGACGGGGAAACACTAAACGGCAAAAGTATCAGTCCTCAAGGAACTGAAATCCCGATTAAAGACGGCTCCATCAAAGGGAAAAACATGCAGTTCAAAATGGAACTTATGGGTAACACGTCCACTTTTTTCGGAAAAATTGACAAGGACAAGATCTATCTTCGGATGCCCATCCGGGATACAGAAATTGCTGTAATACTTGTCAAAGAGGAGAAATAAGTCAGAAATTTAAAGGAGGCTGTCTCATAATTGCTGTTTGTCAACCTGACCCTTCGACTCCGCTCATGGTGACAGTAGTCGAATGGTCGTGTTGACATCTTCAGACCTTTTGAGACAAGCTCTTTTTTAAATTCAGAAACCAAACTTTCCTTTCGGCCAAAATCATTCCACCCTCTTATTCGTCTTCAGGTACGCCATCAAGTTGACAATCTCCTCTTTGGTCAAATTTTCAAATAGGCCGGAAGGCATCATGGACACATCCGTGACTTCCCGGGAGAGGATGCCGGATTTGTTAATGATAAGCTGATCCTGACCTACGATCCGCATGGTGACCTGGCGTTCGTTTTCCGAAATGATATTTCCGGAATAGGTCCTGCCATCCCGGGTATTGATCACGACCATTTTGTAATCATCCTGAATTTCGGCACTGGGCTCCAGCACATTCATCAGGATATATTCCGGATCGGTTCGGTTGGATCCTGTGAGATCAGGACCGATGATTCCGCCTTCTCCATACATTTTGTGGCAGCTTCCGCAGGATTTTGAAAAGACCGTTTTTCCGGTTTTGAGATTGGCGGAATTCAGGGCGGAAGTACTGAGCATAGCGCGATAGGTGGCATAGGCTGCTTTGTCGCTGGGCACTTGCTCAATCGGTCCCCAAACTTCAATAAATCCACTTCCCACTACCCGCAGCAGCTGTCGGGCGACACTTGCTGGAACTTCCGACTTGGCGATTTTTTTGGATTTGATTTCCTGGGTGAGCATATTTCCATAGCGCGCCCGGGAGGACAGGGTTTGCATGGCTTCAAGTTTTTCCGTGGGGGAAAATTTCGGATAGTTTTCCAAAAGTAGTTTTCCCAGGGACTCATTATCGAATGCCGCGACTGATCGGATGGCGTCTAGTCTCATGCTTGGTTCCTGCAGCAGGGCAGGGATTTCCGCCGGCAATCCTTTCTGTTGTTGTGCGCTGAGTGTTTGCAGGGCTTTGATTCGTTGATCTCGGGTCGCTGATTTGTTTTTCAGCATCGCAAAAGCGCGTTGGGTGGCTTCTTTATCACCAAATAAACTGGAAATTTCTGTGGCTAAGTCCTGCTGTTTTCCTCCTGATTTTTGAAGTTTTTCTGCTACTGCCTTCCAGTTAGCCGGAGTTTTGAGATCTGTTCGTCCCTCCATTCCGCTCAGCATTCCCGACATGAGCAATTCGGTATTGGGGCCACCTCTGCCGATCAAGGCGACCAGTTTTTCAATCTGATCTCCATCCACAGCCCGTCTGCCCATATTTTGGGTGACAAAAGTAAGCTTGGATTTGGGAGCCAATTCAAGGAATTTATCTGCACTTTGAGCAAAAAGGGGCTCGACACCATACCAAAGCATTTTAGGCAGATTGTGGTCTTTCTCGTCTTCGGCATGCTGAATCAGACTTTCTGCCAATGCCCATTTTTCGGATGTGGGGATTCTTTGCAATGCCGCAGTCAGATAAAGCCGAACCACAGGGGAGGGATCTTTCGCTGCCATTGACTTAAATTTTGTCAGGGCTTCCGGAGAAGGTTTCATGTCTTCGCAGAGCAGTTGGATCGCCCAAGCGCGGATGTATGGATCGCCATCGGAGAGTGAATTGATCAATTCCTTTTCTGAAAATCCTCCGGTCTGATGCAGGGTCCACATGGCCCTAAGCCTCCAGTCGGGATTTTTATCTTTTTCAAAAATCGATTTCAAGGCCGGATTGGTCCTCGTATCCAATTTTTTGTTTACCGCCCGCTTGTGCAAAATGCCCCGCGCTCTGCGGGCATGCCAGTCAGAAGTATTGGTCTGCAAAGCCACCAGTTGGGCATCCGACATTTTATTCAAATCACTGTATCTGCCGGGGAAATTTTGCGCAAGCGATTTCTCCGGCATAATTCTGAAAATCCGGCCCGTCTCCTCATTCAACACTTCTTTGCCACAGATATCGGCGTCATGCCAATCCAATGCGTAAAGTCCTCCGTCCGGGCCAATCTCCATGCTGAATCCTACCCATTGGGCATTATTGGCCAACATGAATTCATCGCCGTGTTTTCCTTCAAATCCGGATCCTTTTGGGATCAGAATGTCTGACAGGACACCATGCTCGTGGATGTTTGCCATGAAAATCCTTCCCTGTTCCTCTTTGGGAAAAGCATCGGACTGGTAAACCCGTGCGCCTCCATGGGCGGAACGGTGGCTGTGGTTGGCGATGGTTTTGATATCCTCGTACACGAAGGGATTGAAATGCTGCCCGCCCTGACGGTGGTAGATTCCTCCCGGTACCACATGCCAAAGGTGGGGAATCACACAGGCACTCATGAAAAGTTGACCTTTGGCATCGTAGTCAATCCCCCAGGGATTGCTGAATCCATGCGCTACCACCTCAAACCTGTCCTTGACCGGATGATAGCGCCACACGCCACCGTTGATGTCCACTCCGTCTTTTTCCAAAAGGTCCTCCGGAAAAGGATCCTTGTGGTAATAAAGCTTGGAATCTCCATCATCCTTGGGTTTACGGATTTTGGAAGGGGTAGCAAAACCCTGTAGGCCGTAAAGCCAACCATCCGGACCCCAATGCAAGCTGTTGAGTGTTTCGTGGCGATCCCGGATTCCCCAGCCGGTCAGCAGAATTTGGATGTCTTTCATATCCGCCTTGTCGTCCCCGTTTTTGTCAGGTACAAAAATCAGATTGGGTGGTGCACCGATAAAGACTCCGTCAAATCCCACTGCGATTGCCGCAGGGAAAGCTAATCCTTCCATGAACACCTTCTGACTGTCCGCCACTCCATCCCCATCGGTATCCTCCAAAATTAGGATTCGGCTGTCTCCGGAGTTGGAGAAACCGTCCCCCCGGGACTCATAATCCTTGTTTTCGGCAATCCAAAGTCTTCCCCGATCATCCCAAGCAAATGCCATGGGCTGGGTCATCATGGGTTCGGAGGCCCAGACATTTACTTTGTATCCTGCCTTGACAGTCATCGCATCTACCGCTTCTTGGGCAGTTAGAAATTTCGCATTTCGCCCTTCTTGTTGAGCCAGACCCCAAAGTTCGGTGGTCGAATACATCCCTTCTCTGCCGGAGAATTTCCCCCAGGCTTCCGTCAATGCCACATCATTTATATCACCGGAATGGACTAAAAGGCGAAGTTTGATGGTCTCTGTTTTGCCCTGATCGATGGTCCAGTCTCCGTCCTTGGTAAATGCGGGCCCCAAGCCCAACTGACCGTCCACGCGCCATTTATTGGGATAGCCTCTGTTTTCCGGATGATCAAAAACTGCTATGTTGGCCCGGTTTTCCCGGCTGTCCACCGTCATTCCCACATTGATCCACATAGAAGGCTGACCTTCTGCTTGAGCATTTTTTTGTCGGGCCGCATTGATTATTTCGCCGTCAATTCCTTCTTTCCAGGGCATTCGGATGAATAGACTACCATAGTCATATTGTCCAATCGTCACCTGCGTTTTTGCTTCCCCTTTCCATTCCAGATCCAGGATATATTCCCCGTTCACTTCAGCCAAAGACCAGTTTTGGGTTTCCTCCATCACCGGATTTCCAAGGGAATCCAAAAGGTGATAAATCGTCTGCCATTTTACCTGTTGACCGCTTTCCTCCACGATATTCAGCGCTACTTTTTTCCAATAATCGTCCTGAGGATTGTGAAAGTAATCCCGGCCGTTGACCCGGGTTAGGCCCCAGTAGAGTCCGGTCTGATGTTTATGGTGGCCGGGACTGTATTCGGTCAGCACACCTTTTCCATCGGGAGCAATAATGGGGTGGATGTAAGGACGAAAATCATCTTTTGCATTTTGGGTCAGAAGGGGATCTGTTTCTCCCTGCCTATAAACTGAAATGGTGCCATCGTCTTCATTTTGGACAAGTGTAAGGAGGGTAGGTTCTGTTGAGATTTCTGCTTGCTTGGGGGCTTTTGGCTTACAGTAGAAAAGAATACCTAAAAGACAAAAGAGCGAAAGCCAGGAAATACGTGCTGGATACATAGGCTTGAGGTTGATTGGGTTGTGGGAGAATATCAGACGAATCGGTATGATAATTCGAATCCTTAATATAGAAAAAGGTGATGGAAACTCCAGACTGGAAAAAAATGAACCTTCGATCGAGGTTCAGAAAGTTTGGGTTTGAAAAAATTGATTTGAAAGATCCAAAAAAGAATGGTTTGGCTAAAGCCGGAATTGCTTTGGAAATTGGGGATAATCCCCCAGCTAAAGCTGGAGGGAATTCATGGGCCGGAATTCAGATGAGAATTGATTTTTGAATAGGAATGGGGTTTTAACCCATTCCATTCTTAATCAGCAAGAAAGTTTCCGAGGATCGGTAGGACCAATGGGATCACCGCAGGGATTGTTTTTTTCCTTTGCCTCCTGACAGCGCTTGCAAGCCTGATCGAAGTTGTAAGTTGGACTGGGAGGATTTGGAGTGAAAAATAGATCCATTTGAGCCAGCGCACATAATGTGAGGGCATCTTTAGGGTCCGGAGGCGTCGGAGCCCCGGTTCCGGTTTCGTTTCCATACCATCTTTTACAGGCTTGTGCCTTGGCGTCTTCGGGTTCCAGATTCGGATTTTCGGTATAGAGTTTCAGGAAAGTTGCCGCCACTAAATCCTGCGCTTCATATTGTCTGATATCAGGAATCTGCGATGGGTCTTTGGTGCATTTTCCGGTCACTCCGGCAGCAATCATGTGATTCCCGATGAAATAAGGTGTTTCACGCTTGGAATCAGGGAAGACTCTAAACTTACCTGTCTGCATCACATCGACCAGTGGAATGGAGTAGGGGACACCACTTTGTTCACCTGTATCAGTAGGTAAGATATCCGTGTAAGCCGTCCTAAACCAACCCGGAGCCTGTGGATCATAGAGCGGTGAGCCGCAAATCAAAAGGGGCAAAGTGTATTTGCTGTCTTCGGGCCATCCCGGAGGACTCAGGTAAAGTTCCAACATGGATTTGATGTAATCCCGGTCTCTTGGCCCGTCAAAGAATGCAGAAGCCATCATGATCGGCATGTAGTCATTTGGATATTCACTTTCGCCCGAACCCGGGGCAGCCACCGGATTGACATCGATGAAGGTTTTGTAAAGATCGACTTCATCAGGCGGGACTCCGGCCGCTGATAGCATCCTTCCCCAACGCTGCATCGTCATGGCGTTTTCAAAAGTACCTGCCTGTAGCACTGCCCAAGGTGGATAATGAAGTAAAAGCAATCCCTTTTGCCCGATCACGTTTAGTCCCAAGGGTGGAAAAAGCGTCCACTTGGAGGTGCCGTCATTTGGATTTTTATTGACGGAGTAGTTGTTCATGGGATTCCAAACGCCAAAGCGTTCCATCAATTTCTTGCCTCGAATGGCTTTTTGTGAATGGGAAGCATCGAATATCCGGAAATGGCGATTTCCAAATGTCTTTAAAACTTCCAATGATGCCGTACCGCTGAGTTCGATGATGTATTCTCCATTTTCTTTTTTGACATTCACCTGATCGATGCCGCTGATCCTGTCTGCTGCCAGGGAGTTTTTAGTGTAATGGGCAATGACATCAGCCCTGGTTTTAAAATCCAGGTCTTTATTGGCGAATTTTGCCGCAGGAAAAAGCTCATTCAGTGCCCGGACAGGCCCGAGAGAATAACGATAAGAGGTCATGGTTTTTGGGATGAATAGTTGCTTGCAGGAGTCTGCCAATTTGAAAAGTCAGAAATCACATTCAGTCCCTCAGTACTGACTTTATCATTGGGATTCCAGGTGGTTTTCACCCAAAAGTTCAATGCATTTGGATAATGTTGGTTGAATAAAACTGAGTTTCCAGGCTCATTGTCAAAGGTCGCCACAACAGTACCCTTTAAGGAGTTGATCTCAGCCAAAGCTTCAGATTTGTAGTCCACATCGGTTTGGGTTTTCTCTTTTTTCAATTTCAATTCGCAACGGCCTTTCCAAAATGGGAATCCTCTATTGGTAAAATCCAGAGCAGTTCCCAGTCCCATTCCGTTTTTCAGCCCGGGATCTCCGATATGTCGACCGGTGAGGTAGAATATCATCGCTCCGGCATCATGGCAGGCATTTGCAAAGTCGACAGCGCCGGGATTTGGCAAATCAAGTGAAGCATAGTCATCGGTGAAAAAAGTATTGCCCCAATAGGTAATGAAAGGGGCGATTGAGGCAGAATTAGCATCTAATCCGGCTTGGGTAAGTGCAAACTTCACACTCCAATTCATGTCGGAGAGGCTCAGCTTGGCAGCTACTTTTGCAAAATCAGGAAATTGATCTCCCTGGTCCGCGGCAAAATTCTGAATAATGGTCAAGTTTCTGCGGGCAGTTGAGAACAGTGTGTCGTCCAAGTCAAAAACCACAATCGGCAGCAGGTTTTCTGATTTGATGGCAGGAATGACTTTTTGAAGTGGGGAAAAATCGGTCATGTAAGATTTGTTGGGTTAAAAATATGTGAATAGAATAATCCAGAAGTTAGAATAATGAATCAATAAATCAATGATTTACCTTCTAAAAATCTTGCAACCGTCGCTTCAGCAACAGATTTTCGTTGTGAGGTGAAGGTGTTGTAATAATTTTCCAAATTTAATTTCGAATCCTTGCAGGCAAATTCCTCTTCGAAGCCAGCCATCCCGTCCAAAGCCAGCTTCATCAATTTACCGGATATTCCAAAGATCTCATTGGATTCAAATCCAAAGGATGATTTCTCCCAAAGTGCGTTGATTTCTTTCTGAAATGGCAAAAGCAATTCCAACACTTTTTCCAAGGAATCATTGGAATAGAGAAGACCTGTATAAAAAAATGCAGGTACCAATTGCCATTCCCGGGGTAATGCATCTGCCGTTCTGATTTCCAAAAATCCTTTAATTCTTACTTCAGGATAAAGTAAGGATAGATGATTTTCCAAGTCGTCCCATGATGGAGAAAGTCCCGCGATAGGATTTTTTAACCAAGAGTCAAAAGTGAAATCAACCGGGAAAACACGATCTCCCAAGGCCTTGATATGAAGGATTGGAGCCTTCATGGCAAAATCCAGATACGTTTCTATTAGCTGACTTTTTTCGGGTAGTCCATCAAAGGGTTCAAGTCCTCTTATCCCTGTTCTTGAGGAATCAAGTTGTTGCCACAGATAGCTTCGATGTGATTTCCGAGTGGTAATTTTCCCTTCCAAAATCCCTGAATTGGCGAAAATTGCCGTGGCAAACGGTGCCAAAAGATTTGCCGCCACAATCCGTTTAACTTGGGTTGATTCAGCCAATCCCAGGTCTAGATTGACATGAAGCGAACAAGTCTGCCGCATCATTTGAACACCATATGGACCCAATCGGGAAAAGTATTCTTGCAATGCCCGGTACCGGGGCTTGTCTAATTGAAGTCCGATTTGTGTGAGATCAAACCATGGATTTGTGCCCAATTGGGAAAAGTATATCTGATGTTCGCTTGTAATACGGTCTAAAATATCCTGTTGAAGTCTGAGCTGAGCGATCAACTCCGGCAGGGTTTTACAGGGAGAGGTGGCAATTTCCAGTTGTCCTCCCGGCTCATATTGAAACAAACTTCCGTTCGGGAATCTGATTGGAGCGAGACTTCCATTGTTGCTAAAATCAACTTTTCCATCCATCAAGACGGAGGCTTTTTCCAGTTCTTGATGCAAGGATAATTTCTCACCTTTCAGCGGGATTGGAATAGCTTTAGTTTTTTCATAGTCTGTAAACCGAACAGGGAAAGCTTCCAGTTCAACGCCTATTTTATCCGAATTTTTTTGAGACGCACCCGAATCAGTCTTAGGTTCAAAAAGAGTTTGCGCGAGAAAATTTCGACATCCATCGAGCGTAAGTTTTTCAATTTTCATTGGTTCAGATGACAAAAAAGTATTCAGTTAGGATAGGTCTTTGTGAGGATCGGATTCAATATTTTTTTCAACAATCTGGATTTGATCAAGGAAATTCCAAAGGTCGGTATCCCGAAAAGCCAAACCGCCTCCGCCACGGTTGGCTTGGCTGAGTTGTCGGTTGATGTCGGATACGATAATGTATCCCGGTTCGATACTCGGAGTAATTCCCCATTTCGCATGGTCTTTTTCGAATGCCCAAGAAAATCCTGCCAATCCGATTTTGCTGAGATCCACATCCACAATGTCCTCTGTAATATCCTGTACTTCGGAATCCAAATCACCGAATACGATGCCTCTCCGCCAGGATTCCACATCTATGTCACACTTAAGCGTAGGGCCAATCAGATCCTTCCAGAAGTCCCTTCCGACTTTACTTCCCTTTGGAGCTTTGCTCCATCTCCTGTTTTTGGCTATCAAGTTAAACTCGATTCCATTGTGAGTATTAAATTGAAAATGAATAGGTTGAATGGGTTTATCTACAGTTTCACTTTTTGCGAATTTGGAGAGATTTTCATCAGGATCGGTCTCCGGTAGGTGGCTCGCATAGACTTGTGCCTCATGCTGGGAATGCAAAATTCCAGCAATCTGATTTGCAGTGTCATAATCCTTTAAGCTTACACAAAGATAGGTTTGTCCAAATTTCCGTTCGTAATCGGGAAGAACGGTAGCACCCGGAATAGGGAATCTTGGCGTAGAATGAAGCAAATAAAATCCACTGTTGGATTTTTTGGAAAAGGCTAAAATTCCTTTGGTATGTCCCATGGATCCTTTGTTTTTGGGCTTAGGATTTCCCGGAGTTGGGGGGATTTCGTCGTTCCAGAGTATATATCCGTAGCCTGAATCTGGGGAAAAAATTTGCTCCAAAGTCAAACCCAAGGCTGACTCGGGATGATCCAGTGAAATAGGCGAAAGCTTCAATCCGTTTTCGGGAAGCGAATCTGAGTACAAAAATTCAAAACCGGTGCTGTTCTTATGGGGTCCGATTTTGATGGGTAATTTGTAAATAAACCACCAATCTACGACCTGAGCTGTTTGGTTGCTTAAGGGCGAAATCATGGTTTATTTTTCTGGGTGGAAAGCTTGTTTTCAAGTGCCTCAAAAAATTTTGCGCCAATGTTGATGTGGAAAATTTTGCCGATTTCTTTGATGCCGGTAGGGCTGGTCACATTGATTTCAGTCAGGTAATCTCCGATTACATCGATTCCGACGAAAAACAAGCCCCGCTGTTTTAGTTCCGGGCCAATTTGAGCGCATATCCATTTATCCCGTTCAGTCAATTCAAATCCCTCTGCGGTAGCTCCGACGGCTAGATTTCCGCGATGATCACCTGCTCCCGGGATTCGTGCAATGCCATATTCCACGGCCTCTCCGTCGATTAATATGATTCGCTTGTCGCCTTTAGTCGAGATTTCAGGAATATAGGCTTGTGCCTGTATGTAGCAGGTTTCCCGTTGGGTCAATTCTTCGATGATGACATTGGTATTCGGGTCTCCTTCTGCAATCACAAAAATTGACTGTCCCCCCATTTTAGCGGTGGGTTTTACGACGATTTTGTGATGAGTTTGGAGAAAATCTTTAATGGCCGATTTAGAACGTGTCAATAGGCTGGCAGGGCAGCACTGAGGAAACCAAGCCGTGAAAACCTTCTCATTGACATCGCGGAGTGACTGGGCCCGATTGAGGACCAACACGCCTTCGGATTCGGCACGTTCGAGAATATAAGTTGCCATGATGTATTCTATGTCAAAAGGAGGATCCTTTCGCATCATGATGGCATCCAATTCTGAAAGACTGCCGTAGGTTTCAACTCCGATTTCATACCAATGATGCGGGTCATCAAAGACTTTGACCTGACGCATTCTTGCTTCTGCACGACCGCTTCTTAGAAATAGGTCTTTCATCTCAAGATAAACCAAGTCCCAGCCTCTTGACTGTGCTTCGATCATGAGTGCAAGTGAAGTGTCTTTTTTTGGATTGATGGATTCGATGGGATCCATTACTACGCCTAGTCGAAAAGCCTTCATGAAATTGTTTCCATTTTGTTGCGAGAAAAAAAATCCATTTATCGTGGTCCTTTATTGAGTGGTTTTAAAAGCTATGCCTGTACCCGTATCTATTTTCTTTTAAGGTAAGAAAAATAGGTCACTGTGAGACTATTTGGAAAAGAGGCTCTCATACCCCTTCCAATCTTCCGGTGGAGGGTTTTCGAGATATCGTTGAGACCGATTGATGAAAATTTCAAACACCGGATCCTCTGCATCTTGGAGCGTTCCTTTTGAAAAAATTTCAAAGGCTAAGGCAAAGTCCCTGCCGAAATAGGCATTCATGCCGGCTTGGAGTAGGCTTTTTGTCGCTTCTTTGATTTCTTTCCGCTCCGGGCTTTCTGCGTCGATTACCTCGTAGAGGCTTACCGCCTGTGCTTTTCCTTTTACAGCTACTCGGTCTACCATTCGGATGGAAAACTGATCAGGATCTCCCAAAGATTGAAAGGTATTTTCCCCGATCAGAAATTGGGCACCATAGACTTTGGTGAGTTGCTCGATCCTGGAGGCCAGGTTGACGGTATCACCCAACACAGAACATTGCATTCGGTCGTATGCCCCCATCGTCCCCAAGACCAAAGGGCCTGTATTGACTCCGATACCCATTTTCAGGATTGGACGGCCCTTGAACTCGGATTCCAGGTTGAATTTCCGAAGTGCTGCAGCCATGTTGACTCCGGCCTCTACAGCTTGCTGTGCAGGAACAGCAAAAAGTGCCAAAAACTCATCTCCTGAATAAGAGTCAATAAATCCACCAGACTCCGAAATGTGTTTCCCGAGGTGGTTGAAGTATTCATTAAGTAGCTCAATCACAGATTGCGGCGTGAGTAACTCTACCAAAGGAGTGAAATTCCGAATGTCAGAGAAGAGGACTGACATATCCATGGAGACCGATTCTCCCAGTTTAACTTTGGCAATGTCATTATGTCCCAAGTGCTTCAGAAATTGAATAGGAACAAAATGCTGCTGTGCTTTCAGGAGTTTTTCTTGCTGTTCGTAGATTCGGGCATTTTCGATGGAAATGGCCGCTTGGGCAGCCAGCAATTTGATTACTTTGACCCGATCCTCTGTAAAAGCACTGTGCGTCAGGTTATTTTCCAGATAGACTGCTACATTTCCCTGATTATGTGTGGAAAGTGGCACGCACATCATTGAAAGTGGCTTCTGATGAATGATGTAGGGATCTGAGGAAAAGGAGTTCTGCTCACGGGCATTCCCGATCACAATCGGCTTATTGGTTCGCAATGCCGTGTTGATCAGGGAAGTGGGAATTAAGGATGGATCTGCTTTTCCAGCGACTTGGACAGGAATAACTTCTTCTGGATGATCCGCATCGTTTTGTGCCAGTACCACCAAAGTTCCATCCTTCTGTTCGACCAAGAATCCTTTTTTGGCCCCAGCATTTTCAATTAGGATTTGCAAAGTTGCTTTCAGTAGCTTTCCCAACACCAACTCCCCGGAAATTATCTGAGAAGCTCGAAAAACGGAGCTCATATCCAAGAAATCTGCATTGAGCGAATCAGAACCCATGGTTCCTGGCGCGCTTAAATTTTGCCGGGACAAAGAGGAGCTGTTGTATTGTGAAGAAGTCCTGAAAACCTGATATTTTTTCTCCATCTCCTGGGTTTTTCTGTAAGCTCCCCATCGATAGTAGAGGTAATGGGAGGCAAGCAGGTACCCTTCGGAAGCTTTCGGCAAAGCGTTTCGGATCAGAAACTGGGCAGTCAGTTCGTTTGCCATAGCTTCGTCTCTTATAAATCCATTTTTATTGGCATGTTGGATGGATTGTTCATACAGATGCAAGGCCTCGCTGATTCTGCCTGAATGGCCGCTAAGTTCGGCCTCCATTAGTAATCGCAGGTGTTCGAAGTTTTCAGGGCAAGTTTTGGCCCATTTGGCCATTTTCTCCAGCTCTTGGTGCAAGATTAAAATTACCGACTCTTGTTCTTCCAATTCCAGATTGGAAAGCAGCATCGATCTGACTAAAAATGCGACGATCTGAAATCTCACGGATTGGGGTAATGACATCACGGATGCCATCAATTTTTCCTGTTCTTTAATATGAGGCATTGCCCCTGCAGGATCATTGTAAAATAGGTGAATTTCTGCTTTATAGATGTGGTAATTAGCGATTCCGGTCATGAAATGCCGCTCCAACATCCCGCTCACACACTCCATTTCGTCAAAATTCTCATCAGTCAATGTGAATTGACTTTTGGTCAGTCCCTGGAAGTTTTGCTGCATTTGCAGAAAGAGTGTGCCGGAATCATAGGAGTCCTGGTACTCACATTCTTTTACAATGACGAGTAGTTTTCGCTGTTCCCGGGAGGCAGTTTCCAAATCAAGGGTCGGATCCCAGATGATACAATCCTGCGCACTGTATGCCAAATACAATAAGTCACCGGATTGGTAGCCGGCTTTGATGCCTCGTTGAAACCAAGTCGTCATACTGGACCAGTGATTGCTCCAGTGATGGACAAACATGGTGTAGACATAGATGATTCTAGACCTTAGGGAAATGTCGTCGAACTTTTCAATCAGATTCACAGCCAGTTTACCGTATTTATAGCCTTCAGCGGGATCTTCAAAATACCCCGATAGGAGCATGGCATAGCCTGCATAGGCAAAGGCCGTCTCAGGACTGTTGCCGTATTTTAATGCGATATTGACAGATTTCAGCACCAGGTAGGGAAACATTCTGCCGGTCCCTGAAAGGAAAGCTGCCGGAAAAATTTCCATCAGAAGTTGACTGGCAATTTTCGCTTTTTCGTCAGTGATTTCAGGATTGTTGATGAGGTCAGCGACTTCTTTTCCCTTGAGGTTTTCAGTGACAAGCTGGACTTCCTCGGCGACATTTTTGGAGTCGGGAACTTGGATAAAATTGAACCCCAGAATGGCAAGTCCCTGATAGGCGGCTTTTATAGATTCGGGAAGTTTACCGATAGTGGCGTACTGCCGAGTTCTTACTGCCAAGACCAGCCCTTTTTCAACAGGTGTTCTTGCATTTTTGAGCATGACTTCGGTCCAGTCATCCGCATTTTTCCAATCTCCGGTCAGGTAATAGCAGCTTTGCAATTCTTCACTGAGTCTCCACATGAGCGCGTAGTCATTTTCCCAGGAATTTTCATCCAGCATTTCAAAGCTGATCTTTAGATAACCCAGTGCGGCGTCATAGGCAGAAGAATGACGGGCTTTGATTCCAGCTTCCAGATTCAGGCGGGAAAATTCCCTGCGTTCTTTGGGATCATGAATTAAAGTCCTACCCTCATTTAAGTGACCGACCACATCTACCAAGACCTCGTCGAGTTCTTTTGCAGTCGTGTGGGCAAGTATCAACCTTCCTATAGAAAGGTGTAAGGCCTGCCGCTTTTCCTTTGGAATCGTAGAATAGGCAGCCTGTTGCACGCGGTCATGTTGAAATTTGTAGATCGGATTGAGAAGATCAGAGCCAGTTTCGCTAAAGTCTTGTATTTCTTCGTTTTTCGTGGCAAATGCAACCCCTACATATTTATAGTTTTCATTCAGCGGAATGACCATGTTGGATTTGATGGCCTCATACAGTTCTGCCGCGGTAGTTTCCATACTTCCTTCACGGATTATAGAAAGGGTTTTGAGGTCGAATGTAGCACCGATACAAGCTGCCAATTGTAAGACATGTTGCGTTGATTCATTCAATCTGTGCTGACCCGAAACCAAAAAATCAATCACGCTATCACTGTTTTCAACATTTTTTACGGCATTCAGATCCCAATCCCATGCTCCTTTATTCAGATTGAAAACGATGACTCCCCGTTCATGCAAGTCCTTCAACAATTCGATAGTGAAAAATGGATTTCCACCAGTCTTTTCATACAATACAGCACTGAGGGATTCAGATCTTGAATGGTCGCAAAGTAAGGTGTCCATGATGATCTGATCTACGGCCTCTTGCGTTAGCGGCTGAAGTGGAAGCATTCCCACGTTTCGCTTTTTCTTGATTTCTTCCAAAGTCAAAATCAAGGGATGGGTGGCATCTACGGCGTTGTCGCGATAGGCACCGATCAACAACAAGTGACTTTGTTCTTGGGCGGTGACCAATCTGTTGATCAGGTTGAGAGTAGGGATGTCACTCCACTGCAGGTCATCAAGAAAAATAACCAAGGGGTGATCTGCTGTAGCAAAAACTTTAACGAAGTTCAGAAAGAGTATCAAAAACCGGTTTTGGGTTTCTGCCGGAGAAAGTTCCTGTACCTGGGCCTGTTTTCCGATGATCAGTTCCAATTCGGGAATCAAATCCACTATCAGTTGTCCGTTGGTATCGAGTGCGGAGGATATTTTTGTGTTCCATTCGTCCAGTCGTTCTTTGGGTTCGCCCAACAATTGCCGGATCAAATCCCGAAATGCACTTGCTATCGCGATATAAGCGGCATTTTGTCGAAACTGATCAAACTTTCCGTGAATGAGGTATCCTCTTTTTTTGGCAATGGACCGACCTAATTCTTGGACCAATACAGATTTTCCGACGCCTGAGTAGCCTGACACCAAACAGAATTCCACTGAACCTGAGCTGGTATTTTCAAAGAAAGTCTCCAGCTTTTGAAGCTCTTGAGCTCTTCCATAGAGGCGTTGAGGAATTTGAAAAAGCTGGGAAACATCCGAAAGGCCCAGCGAAAAAGCATCCGGATTTACCCCGTTTTGGAAGTTTTCACGCGCTTTTTCCAAGTCCAATACCAGTCCAAAACTGCTTTGGTAACGGTCTTCGGCATTTTTTGCCATCAGTTTTTCGATGATGGCTGATACCATTTTTGGAATGGTGCCATCAATGCTTACAGGCGCGGGAGCTTGCTTGCTGATGTGGCAGTGAACCCACTCCAAGGCATCTTTGGCATTGAATGGAAGCTTGCCTGTGAGAAGTTGAAAGAAAGAAATGCCGAGCGTATAGTAATCTGTCCGGTAATCAATGTCGCGGTTCATTCTTCCGGTTTGTTCCGGTGCCATGTAGGGAAGTGAGCCTTCGATATTGTTTAGAAAAGCAACATCCTGATGCTCTCTGGAAAGCTCAGATGAAGCACTGAAATCAATCAGCCGAAAATCGGCGGAGTGGGGATCGATCAGAATATTTCGCGGGACGAGATCTTTATGAACAATCCCTTTTTCGTGCATATTGCCCAGAGACTTAACCAGAGGAATAGCAAGTGTAAAAAATTGGTCAAGGGGTAAAATTTGACCTGGAAAGGCTGCACTATGTTCTTCGAGAGAGATTCCAAACCGTTCCATTTCAATGGCCGATTTGCCATTTCCGAAATTGACCAAAGCGTTTACCGCAATGATCCCTTCTCCCTGCAGTTTGGTGATGATTTGATATTCTCTACGAAGACTGGATAAGTGTTCTTTTTTGGGATATTGGTCAAGTAAAGTTTTTAAGACTACCTGAACGCCGTCTTTTTTTCTGGAGGCGAGGTACAAAATATGGGGAAAGGATTCTTTGATAATTTCCTCCACGACATATCCTGGGATATCTTCAGTCAGTGGTATATCGTGGAGGTTTTTCACAAATCAAATATTGAAAAATTGTGCAATAGTTTTGTGATATTCTTCTTGTGCTTCGTGCTTCAGTGGATACCCATGTCCGCATAATGCATGTTTGTACTGGACTTTTTTCAATCGTTCAAAATCTTCAGGTTTTGGCTGGCTTTCATGAAGCCAAGCAAGTCCAAGTCCGGCTTTTTTGAAGAAATTCATTTTTTCCATGGTAGGTACAGTTTCCTCATCAAAAAACTGATCCGGTTCCACCCAGTTTTGAAGCGAATCGCAGGCAATCATGATTCCGCCTTCACGATCGAGCCGGAGGATACCTTCGGGTCTGGCTACAGTTTTGAATTCAAATAAGGTGCAGTCACCGAAAGGCATTTCTCCGCCTTCCCGGAGTTCCTTGTCGACAGTCAATCCCTCCTGAACTCGCATGCCAGGCATTGCCCAAAATTTAGCCTTGTAGCGATCCACATAAAACGGATCATCCACTCCGTGCATATCACCGATCCTTACCACATTGATTACCTTACCCAGACGATCGAGCTCGGCCAGGGCTTCATCTTTCAGTCGGACAGAGTTGATGATCGTAAGGTTTCCGTTTTCCCTAACTACGGTCATATTGCGGCTGAATTGCCACATTGAACCAAAGAATTCATTTTTCATCGTCCCGGTAACGAAAAATACATCTTTAAAAACCTCCTGAATTGGGCCATGGGGCATGGCCTCTTGATAGTTTTTCATGTTATTGTTTGGTTGGGTTAAAGTTGTTTGGTTTTTCTTAAATATCTTTAAATGTACAAGTTAAGCAGGATCATATAGATACCTCCCTGCATAGTTGAATTCTTTATTATACTCATTCAAATAGGCATTTAGGTAGTGTTGGACGGGTTTCGAAATTCGGCCCAATTTGACTTCTTCCAAGGTTTCAGTCCCGGTGCTGGTATCATGTCGCTTCAGGTGAAAAAGCGTCATGTCTTTGCCTCCAAATAGCCCTTCAATCACTTTCAATTTTGGCCGGGCTTTGCTCATGTCGAAAACTGCTCCCAGCAGCGCAGTAAGGTGCTTGTATTGGGCCAAAGTTTCCGAAGTATAAATCGGGAAATTTCCAGCAGGAGCTTCAAATACAGGATACACGATTTCAGGTAAAAGCGAGTGGGAGCTAAGGTTGTAAATATAAGATTCACTAAGTTCTGCGGCCCTTGCCCCTTTCAACAGGATGTTTAAATACCTGCGGGTGGGAAGACAAGAGTTATCCAGGTAATCCGGCATGCCGATATAGGCAAATGCTTTTACTATGCCAGAGGCGGTCTCCAATTGTACCTCAACGCGGTCATAGGCTACCCCGAATGATTCCATAGCATCCATCGAAGCAAGCTGATCATCGTGGCACAAATGAACCACACCTTCGACTAGGTCATCCTCATTACTGGAGCGTGCTATATTTCCCATTCCTCCCTCGTGCCGAAACCAATGCTGGACATTAAATGTAAGTTTCCAGCCTCTAAGGATTGCTTTTTGGGAATGGATTGGATCCACTCCTTTTGCTCTCAGAGAAATCAGATTCATATTTGACCCGTATCCGAAATAGTAGAACATTCCTATTGATTGAAATTGTACGCTTTGTCTTCCTGATCCATGATTCTTTGGAAATCGGGATTATCAGTCCAGAATACGTTCAGGGATTCGAGAATTTCCTCTGATCTTCCGTTGAAGTTTTCCGTCATTCTTGCCTGCCATCCGGTTGCAATTAAGTCCTGCATTAAAATCTCCCTTTTTTCATCGGAATAGGGCTTATTGGTATAATAAAGGTATTGACTGGGGTGGTTGGCGATTAGGAATGGAGTGATGGTGTCATCATCGTAGAGTTTGAGCTTCAGTACAGAAAGTGTCTTGGGTTTTTCGGGAATCTGATCCGGAAACAATTTTTGTAGCAAATCATGTACTGGTGACCCACAAGCGACAACCGGCTGAGTGTGATACCCATCGGAGGTAAGGCGCGCCTGAAGCATCTTTTTGACATATGGTGCGAAAGTGTCATTAAAAGGTTCGATTCCCTGCATGTCACCTCCGGGAGCTCCAATTGGAACACAGTCCACAATGCTTTCAAATTTGGGAAAATCGGCTGGGTTCAAATCGTTGTATCCCAATAAGTTTTCCCAGCGTCGGTTGGTTGGTGAAAAAATATAATCTGAGTAGATAAATGCTTCAATAGGAGGAAAATGCAGCATTTGTACCGATTTGACTTTAGCCAAAGAAAGTCCCCAAGGCAGCATGAATTGCATTCCCTTGCCCGTGGTTTTTATTACCTGATCGAGCTTTTCCTGATTTTGTTGGAGGATCTCCAAGGCAAGTGTTCCGGCCTCGATGAAGTCAGGAATGCATTGGCGATACTGACTTAGGTCATGATGAGGGCTGGAGATTTTGAGGTTGTAGCTATCCCCGATTTTCCAGACCTTGGCCCAGGCCCCAAATAAGCCATCTCGTTGGAGCGTTTGGTTGATGAAATGCCCGATGTAAGTCTCCAGAGAAGTCATTCCATCGGCTGATTTTTCGGGAGTAAATGAAAAAAGCTGGGAAAGAAATTCTTCACTAAAATTTAATCCGATGTCGATTGTATTTTCCATCTATTGAGAATAAAAGTAATGTTTGGAACTAAATTGAATTACGTTTTTGCCTTTAATTGGCGGTAAGAAAAAATTAAATCGTATTTGAATGTTTGGTGGAATAATATAGGATTTTTTCCAGAATAATTTACTTAATTTAAGCAGTATTTAATACAATTTTGATTTGTGTACCGAAAGTAATTTCGAGCTTCTTTTCACATTTTTCATAAAAAGCCATTCACATGAGCACTTTCCTTATCAGCAGATGTAAATCAGACAGCAAATACCAAGTCTGGAGTTTCAACACCGAAAAACAGGAGTTTTTTCGTTCCGTTTCGATTTCCAAAGATGCCGAGTATAATCCTACACTCAAATTCGCTCCGTTAGGAGGATATGTATTGGAATGGGGCCCCGGTATGGATGCGGTAAATGGAAAAAATTACCCCTATAAGCTTTTTGAATTTGATCCGACTTCCCCAGATCCACTCAATGGCAAGGCAATCCAACAGGGAGTTTGGTCCTCCAAGAAATTTTGGGGCTACCGTGCTCACTATTCCGATAATCCAAGTGAGCAAAATGAGTTACCCCTCATTTCAATGGGTAATTTCATGTTATTTTTCATTGGTGGAAAAGGAAGAGGCACCTACATGCTATATAACTTTGATCCCAATTTCGCCAATCCCAATACGACGGATCCTATTCCTTCAACTTACACGCCCCAAGGCGGCTTCCCGACGATACAGCAAGGGCATGAATTGGTCTGTATGAATAACTATGTCATTGACAGGCATGGTGATGGGACCAATGTCAGAATTTGGAGTTTTGACCCCCAAAATACTGTCCCGCTTTCCATTCCGGAAGTCTGGAGCGGAAAGTGGAATGGGATTGACTCCCGGCATCAATTAGTTCCGGTAGGCGATAAAATCCTGACTTGGATCCCCGGAGAATCTGTTTATAAACTTTGGTCTTTTAACCCTCATTCAGAAGTTCCATTTGAGGAATTGGCTATAGGCAAACTCCCGGATGAGATCAAAAACAGTGATTCCTTAGTAGCCATCCAAAGCAAAACACAGATCGAGGCTGAAGGCGATATTCAGCCGGCGACAATGGACTACATGAGGTCCAAAATCAAGCATGTGGTTTATTACATGTTGGAGAGTAGGTCTTTTGATAATGTATGTGGGTGGCTATATGAAAAAAATCAGGCTGCCGTCAATTATATCGGTTCTGACAAGCCTTTCGAGGGAGCAAGCAGCCAGAACTTTAATATGGACGGAGAAAAGAAAGCTTTCCAGAGCAAATTTCATGATGGGCAGCTGAGCAATCAGTGGGATTTATCCGATCAAAAGCAAGACCCATTCCATGACAACTCGGATGGTTTGCAGCAAATGTTTTACAACAAATATCCGGGCTATCCTGGCAAGGCTAAGCCAGATATGGGAGGTTTTGTTCAGAATAATTCCAGTGACGATGTCATGCTCAGTTTGACGCCCGAGCAGCTTCCGATTCTCAATGGACTCGCGGAGAATTTTGCCATAAGCGATGAATGGTTTTGCTCGGTGCCCGGTGGTACCGATATCAACCGAGCGTTTGCGCACACAGGATCAGCAATGAATCGACTGGATACTTGGGAGGGAGGAAATATTTATCAAAATTGGAATCAGTATCCTCATCGTCCTTCGCTTTGGAAGGTACTTTGGAATAATGGGATCAAAGACTGGAAAATTTATAATGCCATTGAATGGACCAATCACCCATTCACTTACCACCTATATTTAGAAGGCCAAGTCCCCAGCATCGATGCCAACTCCAAGAATTATCTGGATAGCGTGGATAACTTTGTCTCTCAGGCCAAGTCAGGTTCACTCCCAAGTTTCAGCTTTTTGGAGCCGGTGTGGATTGCTCCTGTGGGGACCTCTTCTTACCATCCAGGCGCAAGCATGGTTCCGGCAGAAGTGACATTGAACACCATCTATGAAGCTATCAAGTCAGGACCTCATTGGGAGGACACCTTGTTTGTGATCACATTTTCTAAAAATGGAGGGATATACGATCATGTAGCTCCACCTTATGCGGCCAAGCCTTGGCCAAATGACTGGGCGGATGGATTTGAATTTGATATGATGGGACCAAGAGTCCCTACCATTATGGTCTCCCCGTGGATTAAGAAAAACACGGTTTTCAGGTCAGGAGGGCCAAAACCATACGACTCTACTTCATTTGCAGCGACGCTGCTTCAATGGTATGGAATTCCAAAAACCCGATGGGGGTTGGGAGACCGAATGGATCAAGCGCCTACATTCGAGGGGATATTTCAGGAAAATGAAGCTAGAAAAGATGCTCCTACACTTCAACCTCCCTATGACAAAGGATTTCCCCAAAAATGAGATTGTATCAGTTTATTTTCTCTAAAGGATGAAATTCACTGGCCATCTTAGTGCTATTCAAACTATTTCCAGTTAATTTTTCCTTAAAGAAATTTTATGAATCGCCTACAAGAAATAGCCAACTTTCTGATCATAGTAGTACTGGGTGCTATCCTATTAATCGAAGGTGCATTTATCTTGGTGCCACTAGTTTGGGGAGTTTTTTTTGCGTTTGCATTGTATCCTGTTTCATCATGGATTGAGCGCAAAAGGATACCCCGTGGATTGGCTATTTTTTCGAGTATTTTAATTGTTGGTTTGGTTTCTTTTGGGGTGTTCTATTTACTTATCAATCAAATGGTTGGTTTGATAAAGGAAATTCCTGAAATCGGTAATAATCTTGAGGAAAAGCTTGGTAGATATATCGATGAGCTCAGCCTTTTGGTTGGGAAAGACTTGGTAGATCCCGGGAATAAGTTCTCATTGCTTCCCAGTGGCAACTTCAATCAAACCATACTCGCAACTGGAAAGTCATTGACTTTGGCAGGAATTGTGCCTCTTTTTACATTCTTATTGATGTATTACAAGGATTTTTTTATCGAATTTTTAGTTCGGTTTTCATCCAAAAACAAGGAGCTCATTCTCAATTGGGCAACGGACTCAGGTCATATTATCCAGTCTTACCTCGCAGGGATCATCCGGGTGACGGGGATAGTAGCGCTAATGGCAGGGCTTTTCTTCTACCTGATGGGAATCAAGTATTTTATATTGTTTGCATTATTTATCGCGATCATGAATCTGATTCCTTACGTGGGGGTTTTCATCTCCTCCTTTTTTGTCATTCTCTATGTGTTTCTTACCACAGATTCCTTGTTTCCGCCGGTTTTGACCTTTGCTGTTCTATGGGGAATTCAACTTCTTGAAAATAATTTAATCACGCCTTTGGTAGTTGGGTCAAAGGTTAGGGTAAATGCCCTAGCTGTGATTTTAGCCATTTTACTGGGAGGTTGGCTATGGGGGATATCCGGAATGGTACTTTTCATTCCATTAGTGGGAGTTTTGAAAATTACTCTTGAAAGGAGTCAATCCCTTAATGCATTTGGGTATTTGTTGGGAGATGACATTCCGATATCAGAGGAAAAGGAGAATTTCTGGATACTGTTGCAAAAACGGATTCAAAAAAAATAAAAAAGCAGACCATTTGGTCTGCTTTTGAAATATTGTGCGGATGAAAAGATTCGAACTTTCACACCCGAAGGCGCTGCCACCTGAAAGCAGTGCGTCTACCAATTTCGCCACATCCGCATTACTCGATTGAATTACAAATAAAGTAAAACTCTGACACCTAAACTAAACGAAGACTCAATAAAATTGAGCTTTGCTTAGCTCCTTTATAAATAGCTTTGACAACCAATCACTTCCATAAATCGGTGTTTTCAATCCCAACATTCTTTGCTATAAATACAGGGTCTTTTCCGGCTTTTCGTTGTTTTTTATAATCTTCAAAAGCCATATATGCGGGTTTTCGGAGTAAAAGTATAGCTATGATATTCAACCATGCCATCATTCCAACACCGATATCTCCGAGAGTCCAAGCGATTTCTGCGGTTTTTATAGAACCATAAAATGTTGCGATAAGGATCGCTGACTGGAGTAATTTGATTGCCAATTTGGAGGATTTGTTTCGAGTTAGATAGCTCAGATTAGCCTCTGCGATAAAGTAATAAGCCATAATCGTAGTAAATGCAAAAAATAAAAGAGAGACGGCAATGAATCCTTTTCCAATACTGGGGAAGTGGGTGCCAATCGCATACTGCGTGTATTCGGGACCAAATGGAACACCAGGGAGGTTTTCTACAATAAAGCCGCCCTCAGGATTCACTACATTGAATTGTCCGGTGAATAAAATCATCAGCGCAGTAGCAGTGCATACAAATAGGGTGTCAACGTAAACGGAAAATGCCTGTACCAAGCCTTGCTTCACCGGGTGAGAGACCTCAGCAGCAGCGGCAGCATGAGGAGCGGTGCCTTGACCCGCTTCATTGGAATAGATTCCTCGCTTTACACCCCAAGCAATCGCCATCCCGAACACCCCGCTGTAAGTAGCCTCCAGATTAAATGCAGATTTGAAGATCAGGGCAAAAACAGCAGGCACTTCTGTAATATTGATAACAATGATAATAACGGCCATCAGAATATAGGTCATAGCCATAAACGGAACGACTATTTCGGCGACTTTGCTAATCCGTTTTACGCCGCCAAGGATAATCAAGCCAAGAAAAAATGTAACGACTATTCCAGTGTAAAGAACAGGGATGTCAAAAGCATTATTTGCACTTAGTGCGATACTGTTACTTTGAACCCCGGGAAGAAATAGAACGGTGCTCAGAATAGTCGCAATAGCAAAAATTACCGCGTACCATTTTATGCCTAGTCCTTTTTCGATGTAGTATGCGGGACCACCTCGGTAAAGCCCATTATTTACTTCTTTGTAGATCTGGCCAAGTGTAGATTCAATAAACGCCGAAGAAGCACCCAAAAATGCGATTACCCACATCCAGAAAATTGCCCCCGGACCACCCATGGCAATCGCTGTGGCAACTCCTGCAATATTGCCAGTGCCAACTCTACCGGAAATTGCTATCGCAAAAGCCTGAAAAGAAGAAACGCCTTTTTCAGAGGACTTTCCTCCAAAAAGCAGCCGGATCATTTCCTGGAAATAGGTGATTTGAACAAACTTGGTTGCAAAAGAAAAGTAAACTCCTGCCGCTAGACACAAAAATATCAAGGCATTACTCCAAATAATACCATTGATTGTATCAATTATCTCCTTCATGAATTAGATTATATTTTCTTTAAAGTTTTATTTTACAGAAATCAAGCTTTGAAATAGGGGCTAAGTAGCGGAAAAATTGTGAAAAACTTGATGAATGGGTTGAAAAATGAAGGGATTTGGTTTTGAATGCAGGTTATGATAGGGCATGGTGGAGGAGGGATTTTGATTATGCATTGTTGGGTTCTCTCAGCTGACATAGAAAATCACAGATATTTGGATTTTTAAATCAATAAAAGCCTCTGGATTTTCATCCAAAGGCTATTGAAACTAAGTCAGGGTGGCAGTCCCGAAAGCTTTCGGGAGAACCTAGGACCTTCCCGATCTGCATCGGGACGCGATACCGGGCTACGCCACAGCCCTCAGATTAAGCAAAAGGATGGGAAGGAAAAAAAGCATAAAAAAAGCCTCTGGATTTTCATCCAAAGGCTATTGAAATTAAGTCGGGGTGGCAGGATTCGAACCTACGACCTCCACATCCCAAATGTGGCGCGATACCGGGCTACGCTACACCCCGAAGACTTTAATTTTACTTTATTTTTCAATCAGCACTTTTGCCAATTGAGGGATTCGAACCTGAGACCTTCCCGATCGCAATCGGGACGCGATATCGGGCTACGCTATACTCTGCTTTCTGTCAATTTTTGGCTTTCTAGGTCCTTTTTTTAACGGCATGCAAACATACGGATTAAAATCTTTGCTCAAAGCAGAGGTTTGAAAAAAGATGTTTTTTTTTCAAAACCCGACGATTTTGGTCAGATGGCTTTTTTTCTCATTTTTTGAAAAAATACGTAGAATATAAGTATAAATACGTATTAATATTTATATTTATTCTCAATTTAAGTAATCTATGGACCCAAATCTGTCGGCCTATATTCTTTGTGGAGGAAAAAGCTCCCGAATGAAAACTGAAAAAGGACTTGTCCAATTTCAGGAAAAAAGCTTTGTTCAATGGATTCTTGAAGCGCTTTATCCCTTGGTTCTATGCCCTGTTTTGGTTACCAAAAATCCAGCTTATGAATCATTCCAATTGGATATGATTTCTGATAGGATCGAAGGCAAGGGGCCCTTGGGAGGAATTTATTCAGCGTTGACACATTCCTCCACCGATTTAGTACTTATTCTAAGTTGTGATATCCCGAAAATCAGCACCGATGTTCTTGCCTTTTTGCTTCGATATTCCACTAGAAATCCTGACAAAATCACCTTTCTCTCAGATGGAGCGAATGATTATCCATTGATTGGAGTTTATCCCAAAAAATGTTTAAAAGCTGTCGAAAATTCAGTTTTAAGAAATGAATTGAGACTTCGACAGTTTGTGGAAAGCCAAGCTCATCAGCGGATTTTGCTGAGCCCCAGTCATATTCAATCGGTTCAGAATATTAATACCAAAGACCAGTTACTCAGCCTATCTTAAACCTGATTACTATGAAAATCTCACCAAAAAAAACTCCTCATCTCACGCTGATCGGAGCAGGGCCGGGGGATCCCGAATTGCTCACGCTAAAGGCAGTCAAAGCCTTGCAGCAAGCTGAAGTAGTGCTTTACGATGCCTTGGTCAATGAGGATATACTTGACTTGGCCGAAAATGCGGTCAAAGTTTCGGTTGGAAAGCGAAAAGGATCCCATTCTTTCACTCAAGACGAAATCAACCAATTGATCGTCACCTATGCCTATGAATTTGGTTCTGTAGTTCGGCTAAAAGGGGGAGACCCTTTTGTGTTTGGCAGGGGAAAAGAGGAGGAAGTATTTGCCGGAAAGCATGGAGTTGAAACAACGGTAATTCCAGGGATTTCATCCTGTGTTGCCGTGCCTGCCTCGATTGGGATCCCGGTTACTTTTAGGGGGATTTCCGAAAGCTTTTGGGTGATAACAGGCACCAACAGCTCGCATGAATTGTCGGGCGATATAGCTCTGGCAGCTCAGTCTTCAGCTACAGTAATAATCTTGATGGGATTGTCGAAAATTGAGGAAATCACCAAGATTTATAAGGACTTAGGGAGATCAGATTTACCCATAGCAATCATTCAGAATGGTACCCGAAACGATCAGCGAGAAGTGATTGGCACGATTAAGTCGATCGTTAAACTTTCTGAAGAAGAAGCAATCAAAGGTCCGTCCGTTTTGGTAATCGGAGAGGTGGTGAATTTTGCCGGGGTAAAAAAAATAACGGAGGAGATTTTTGCTTGCGAGGATGAATTTATTTTCCAGAATCTTGGAGCTTTTCCATTTTAAAAGAGTATAAAGACAATTTTTGTTCAATGGTAGATATCACTCCAAACCTTTTCTCTCTTAAGGAGGCATCAGCAAAAGCGATCGTTCAAGTCAGCAATCCCGAGACGATTTCAGCGGTGGTTGAAAATCGAGTTCCAAAAGGAAACGTCTTCGAAATGGCCAAAGTAGCCGGACTTTTTGCAGTAAAAAGCACAGCTCAAATTCTTCCTAATTCGCATCCCAAACCCATCGAATTCACCGGAATTGAGTATCAGATTCAAGATTTGGAAATTCATATCCTGGTCAAAGTAAAATCCGTATGCAAGTCAGATCTTGAAATGGAAGCTCTCCATGGAGCCACAATAGTGGCTTTGACCATATATGATATGCTTAAACCGATCGATAAAGGGATCAGCATCCTGAAAATTCAATCCGAAGAAAGGACTCAAAAGATTTCGAATGTCGGAAATCAAAAAGCAATCACTACAGCTCTTGTAGTATGCTCTAATGCGATTTATAATGGCTTCAAACCGGATTCGGCCGGGCAGGAAATTTTATCAATTCTGAAGGCTCAAAACATTCATCCAAACTCCTACGAGATTATCCCGGATGATTTGCAGCAGATCCGGGAAAAAGCAAAAAGTCTATCCGCCCTAAATCAGCTGGTGATATTCTGCGGTGGAAGCGGACTTTCAAAAACTGATATCACTCCCGAGGCTTTGGAGTCATTGCTCGAAAGGAGAATTCCTGGAATTGAAGAAGCGATGCGTAGCTATGGGCAAATCAGGACGCCATATGCCATGTTTTCAAGAAGTTTAGCTGGTATGATCGGAGATTGCCTTGTAATGGCTTTACCAGGATCGACAAGGGGAGCCAAGGAATCAGTAGAGGCTATTTTCCCTGCCATACTTCATGTAATCAAAAGCATGAAAGTTCCCAATGAATAATACCTCAAGTGATTTTTGGAAGGAAAGAGGTTTTATTCCTCTTTCCAGATGTGCTTGAACAGATTTGGAGTCACAATCAGCTGAATCCAAGCCCAGTTTTGAGTTTTTGCAGGCTGAATTCCACCTTTGACACTTGCCATGCTTTCAGTCTCAAAAAATTGGGAGTAGCCAGCGTTTAGTTTGATGTTTTTTGCTAAAGTTCTGGAGTAAACCAAATCCAGTTCAGAACCTAGATATCCATTTTGATTGTCCTTTAATTGAGCATTTGAGGTGAAAAAGTGCAGATGAGCTGCAATAGTTGAATTCTCCCCGCTTGGGATCAGGATATTGGCATAAAAGTCATTCAGCCCAACACTATTCGCATGATTTCCTACATAGAAAAGATCCATTAAGCCATTGAATTTATGGTTTGTGCCATACAACGGAAAGAAGGAGTTGGACTTGGATTCCAAGATCTGGTCTGAGCCGCTAAGTGCCTCGTAGCCTAATCCTAAGGCCACTTTTCCAGGCTTGTATTTGGCTTCAAGCATGTATTGGTAAGCGAATAAATCTGTGTTTGGTGTGGATTTCCCTGTTTGAAAGTAAGCCGAACCGGTCAGGGTGATTGCTGCCAAGGGGAAAGTGAAATAGGTTCCGGTAGTTTGCCGATAATAAACACCATCAGGAAGTGATGTTTCCTCTTGTGTGAACCTTTGAAAACCATTGTTCATAAAAAGAAAACTTACCGATGCTTTATTCCATGACTTATTGGCATGGAGTAGCTGCATTACTTTATAGGAATAGAATCCATTAATGGTGTAAGCAGATCCCTGGTTTTTCTGGTTTTCCTGATTGAATGCTAAAGCTAAATCAGTTTTGAAGCCATTTTTGGAAAAAGTAAACATCGCAGCATCATGAAATCTACCCTGCATCACCCAATCCACTTCCCCCAATATTCGCTGATCGTCGTACGATAACGTCTGTCTGCCGAGTTTCATGGACCAATTTTCTGTAAAAGCATAGCTCAACCAAGCCTGGAAAAGTCCTAAAGAATTATTTTCATCGCTGATGGCAAGTTGACGGGTGTCACCCCATGTGCTTACATCCTGTACACTGAAATATACTTTCAGTTTACTGTCTTGGAAGGAGAAATTGAGCCGGGATCGCTGCGTGACAAAAGCTGCTGGTTTACCTCCTTCAGGTAGGAGGCTACCAAAACCATGACGGTATTCAAATCTGGGGCGCATATCAGCGTCTAAGGAAACTGATTGTGCTTGGGAATTGGAAATCAGAATGATCCCAAGTGCTAGGGTGTAGAATAGTTTTTTCATAAAAGGTAAAATAGGTTGAATAAAAATAAGTAAAAATACTTATATATTTTAAAAAATACTTAAAAAAATACGTATAATATTATTCCTCCCGTCTGAGAAATTTCTTTTTCAAAAAGCTGCTTTTTGGTGCTTCGCAAAGCGGGCAGTGGTAGGTTTCCGAAAGGTTTCTGAAAGGAGTCTCCGGAATAATTCCCTGGCTCAAATCTCCAAACTCAGAATCATAGACCGTCAGGCATTCCTGACATTGATACACCTCCCGACTGGTAGGGTCTTTTGGGTTGTTGGGTTTTTCAGGCTTCTTATTTTCCTGTCCCAACTGTTCAAAATAAATTTTACTCAATTCAATGAGTAATTCCGGCAGATCCGTTTTATCCACTTCTTGCACGTAAACCAAATATTCCTGCGTATTGGGGTCGAAGTTTTTGGCAAACAAGAGATTGTAGGTACTTCGGATTTTCACACTTTCCAACTGAATTGGAGGTTCGTTTTTTTCAATAATTATCGAAGTGAAATAATAGGCTTTTCTGGTGTAATCCGTAATTCCAAAAGTCAATCCATAGGTACTGATGTCATGCTTGTCGAAGTAGGAAACGAGGTATTTTTTCAGTTTTAATGCCGACTTGTTACTGACAGGTAAGTGCCAGTTTAACTCCAGCATAGAGTGGCGGACATTGATTCCGTATTTTCCCAGTAGCTTTTCCCATTCCAACTTGTATTGCTCGGCAATTCCTTTGATGATAAGGGATTTCCAGGGGGTGATAGAGATTTTTCCAATCCGACATTCTGAACACAGGTCACAGAGTGCCTTTAGAAATTCGATGTAGTATCTATTATTTCTCCAATATAATCCCAGCCAATAGCTGTCTGAACCCACTCGATTGATCCCTTCATAGTAAGGGAAAGGGTAGAAGGGGACCTCCAGTAGCTTGTCCACTGTGCGACTGTTGAGGTCTAGCGCATCATTGACCAGCTCAAAAAGGAAGTCCACCGTCTCCGGCTCTTCCTGCAAAATGTCCTCGATTGCTGCTGCAACTTTTGCCAAATCCCAACTGTAAATCAGTGCCGGGTACATCCGATTGCTTTCCCATTCAGGAAGTCTGACAAATAAGTACCAATAATCTTCATGCTCGGAGGCGATGAAATTCAGGTGTCCGGTGAATAGAGGAACAAGGCGTTGTTTGGGGTCTGTGATGTTGATTTTAAGGATAGGCAGAATTCGGAATTGCTCCAAGATGTACAGGTAGCGATCACTGGTCAGCCAAGGGGTATTAGGGAAAATGTCCGAGGAAACATAAGATGAAACAATATTTTCTGCGCCTTCTACCTCTGGGGAAATGATCTGAAATTTACCATGGGGCTCAATGGAAAAATCACCTTCTTCTTTTATAAACAAGATGTCTTGCCGAGATCCAAACGATATCGTGTCCAGTCCGGCACTTTCTGCGATTTCCAGAATTTGCTTGAGTTCAGCTGGAGAAAGTACTCCGCCTTTGACGACTACCCGGGTGAATGTACTCTTCATGCCTTAACCTTTGATTGGTTTAATATTTCTCGCACTTCAGTTTTGCAACTTCCACAACCGAGACCCGCGCCAGTTTGGGTGCAGAGGGTTGAGAAATCCGTGCATCCACCAGCAATCGCTTCCAAGATATTCCCTTCACCCACCCGGCTGCAACTGCAAACCAGTTTTCCCAGTATAGATCGGGTTTCCGATGATCCCATCAGTAGTGATTTTCGCTTTTCAGAAAGCTCGATTTTATTCTCAATCAGGCTCTTGAATTCGGCAAATTCACTTTTGTCTCCCATCAAAACCGCCCCGATCAACAAATCATCTTTGACGATGCATTTCTTGTAATACCTCCTGCTCAGATCGGTAAATACTATCTCCTCATAGCCTTCCTCGTTTTCAGGGATGATGATTTCACCGATACTGCATAGCTCCAAATCTTTAAATTTCAGAATATTCATCAGTACAGATCCGCTGTAAGTACTGCTGATGTCGCCAAGGATGAAATTGGAAAGAATGGCTGCCTGCTCCTCGGCAGCTGAGGTGATTCCAAACAGTTGGTTTTCAAACTCCGCAATCTCGCCGATGGCGAAAATGTTGGGAAAATTAGTCTGTAGATGCTTGTTTACCTTGATTCCCCGTCCGCAATTGATGCCGTTTTCTCTGGCAATTTTGATGTTGGGCTGTGTGCCGATGGCATAGACAATGGCATTGGCTTGAATGGTTTTACCACTTTTTAGGGTAATGTTCAGGATTTTTGAATTTTCATCGTCAAAAACTGTACTGACCTCATTGTCGAAATAAATATGAATGCCTCGTTCTTGAACATCCAGGGAAAGCAGTTTACTTGAAACCAAATCCAATTGACGTTCCATCAGGCGGGATGCTCGTTGGACAATGGTGACTTTTACATTCGTATGCTGAAGGGCCGCTGCCAATTCGAGTCCCAAAAGCCCACCACCAACAATGACTACGTGCTGATCCTCAGCGGGTAATTTTGTGGAATCCAGATAGTTTTTGAATTTGTCTGCGTCTTCGCGGCTGCGCATGGTGAAGCGTCCTGGGAGGTCCAGTTGGGCATCTTTTGGGATAAAAGCCCGGCTCCCTGTCGCCAAAATCAATTTGTCATAGGCATGGGCATTCCCTTGAGAATCCCATACCATCTGACGTTCAGGGTCTATTTTTTCTATTGAAAGGCCGGTTTGCAGGTTGATTTTAAGTTTTGCAAGCCCTGTCTCTTTGATTTTTTGAAGCTGCTCCCAAGTGAGTTCTTCAGTCACATACTCAGGAAGCAATACTCGGTTGTAAAAAGGATGCGGTTCCTTGGAGAAGACATGGATGGAGTCGGATTCGTTGTGTTCCCTGAAATTTTGGATAAACCGGAAGGATGCTGCTCCGGCTCCAATAACAATGATTTTTTCTTTTGGCTTCTGGTATTTGGTGACCGAAACGGTGGTGTATTTGAAATCAGGTTCTTTGGATTGCGGATCCACCCGGGTATAGGTCAGGTTATTCGCCCGATTGAGGTCGTTTTCCAGTTGTTTTCCCCAGTGCATGGGCAGAAAGACCACACCATTCCGGATGGATTTGGAAAGTTTCGCCCGAACTCTGACTACCCCGTTTTTACTTTTCACCTCCACCACATCCCCGTCCTTGACCTTGTAGATGTAGCCATCCAGCGAACTGATTTCCAACACAGGATGGGAATAGTGAGTCCGGAGTCGGGCCACCTTGCCTGTTTTGGTCATGGTATGCCACTGATCCCTAATTCTCCCTGTGGTCAAAATGAAAGGGAATTCTTGGCTGATTTTCTCAGAACTATTTTCGATCTGAGCCGGAATGTTGAAAATGGCCTTTTGGCTTGGGGTATAGAATTTTTTGTCTGCAAAAAGTCTGGTTGTGCCCGGATGACGGTATTCAGGAACAGGCCACTGAAGGCTACCCTCGGATTTTAAGCGGTCATAATTGAGGAAAGAAATATCAATATTTGTCCCTTTAGTCATGGCACAATACTCCTCGTAGATTTCTTCGGCATTGGTGAAGTTAAATCCTCTGAAGCCCATCCGCTTGGCAAAATCGCAAAGGATCTCTACATCAGGTCGGGCTTCACCGGGAGGATTGATTCCCTTTGGCAGGTAGGAGATCCGTCGCTCAGAATTGGTCATGGTGCCTTCTTTTTCCAACCAAGTGGCAGCAGGCAAAACCAAATCTGCATAAGCAACTGTATCCGATCGGTGCGAGATGTCCTGAACCACCACAAATTTGGCGTTGGCCAGCGCTTTCTCCACACTATTCAGGTTGGGAAGGCTAACCATGGGATTGGTACATATGATCCAAACTGCTTTCATTTCCCCGCTTGCCAAGGCATCAAACATTTCAGTTGCCGTATACCCAGGAGTAGGGGAGATCTGATCAACTCCCCAAAAGTCCGCCACATCCTGTCGATCTTGCGGGTTTTGGAGGTCTTTGTGGACTGCAAGAAGATTGGCCATGCCACCAACCTCCCTACCGCCCATGGCATTGGGTTGACCGGTAAGAGAGAAAGGTCCATTACCGGGTTTACCGACCCTTCCTGTCACAAGTGAAAGGTTGAGCAGGGAGAAGTTCTTGTCCGTTCCTATTGAACTTTGATTCAGTCCCATGGCCCACATACTGATAAATCCATTGGATGTACCAATCAAGTCAGCCACTTCTTTGATTTCTTCCACACTTATTCCGCAGAGTTTGGCAGACTCTTTCAGGGAGGTTTCCATTACCTGCTTGCGGTAATTTTGGAAGTTTTCGGTGTGATTTTTTACAAAATCAGCATCAATCAATCCCGTCTCGATCAGTCTTCGTCCGATGGCATTGTAGAGAATGATATCCGTGCCGGGGATGAGCTGAAGGTGGATATCTGCAAAATTGGCTGAGTCCGTTTTTCTGGGATCGACTACAATGACTTTGACATTGGGATTCTTTTCCTTGTGTTTTTCTAACCTTCGGAATAGGATAGGGTGATTCCAGGCAGGATTAGCCCCAGCAATCAAAAACACATCAGCCAGCTCAATGTCCTCATACGAAATCGGAACAGAATCTTCTCCAAAAGTCTTTTTGTATGCTACTACCGCCGAGCTCATGCATAGCCGGGAATTAGTGTCGATGTTATTCGTTCCCAAAAAGCCCTTGGTCAGCTTGTTGGCGATGTAATATTCCTCAGTCAAGCATTGGCCGGAAATGTAAAAACCGACGCTGTTGGGCCCGTATTTTCGGATGAGGGATTTAAACACTGCCGCAGCCCTGTCAAGGGCTTCATCCCAGGTGACTCGTTCCCGTGGATGAGAACGACCCCAGCGCATTTCAGGATACAGAATCCGATCCGAAATATCGTTGGCCACGTAGTGGAGATTCATCCCTTTGGAGCAGAGCATTCCGGAATTGACCGGATGATCCGGGTCGCCTTCCACTGTAACCTTGTCCTGCGAGTTTACTCCGGCGATGATTCCGCAGCCCACCCCACAGTAAGAGCAAGTAGTTTTTATTTTTTTTTGGGAATTCACAGCAAAGAATGTTGACCGGATGAGGAAATTCAAGCCACTTCCTCCAGCAGATATGCTTCCAGAGAAAGTGGTATTGTATTATTCAATGACACAATTTAATCCTCAATCCGGATTAATTCAGGAGTAAGTTGTTCCAATTCTGTTTTGGCGACTTTTTCATCCTCCAGGCTGAATCGTATGATTAAGGTAATTATTCCGGAAACAACTATCATCGCACCGATCAGCAGGTAGCCTCCAGAAACTGCTGAAGCTGCTGCTGCTGCCTGAGCTACTTTTGCGGCTTCCTCACCCAAGAGTTCATTTGCCTGGAGAGCCAGCTTCTCCGCTTCGGCGGATCGGTATCTAAGAAAAAGAGCGGTCAAAAATGCCCCGAAATTCCCTCCAGCTCCGACAATGCCCGAGATGGATCCAATGGCCTTTTTGTTAATAAAAGGAACCACGGAAAACGTAGCGCCTTCTGCCATTTGCACGGTTAGGCTGAACCCAATCAATAGCGCAATTCCCAAAATCAAACTTGTAGCCATTGAAAATAATCCCAGCATCAGCCCCTCCGCCACGATGATGGCAGCAAGAAACCATACTCTTCCTTTGAGTCCGTTGGTCTTACCGAATCTATCACCAAACCATCCTCCCAATGTTCTGGCAAAAATATTCATCAGGGCAAAAGACAATACAAGGTTACCTGCTGAGATTCGATTTAAGCCAAAGGTGTTTTGAAGGTAATCATCCATGGTGCCGTAGACGGTCAGTTCGATGCCGAAACAGGCCGCATATACCATAAACAAAACCCAAACACGGTAATCTTTGGCAGCCTCAAAAAAACCTACACTGTCTTTTTTTCCTTTTGGAATCTTTTCACCTCTTGCGATTAAATCAGAGTAATTTCCTGAAGGCGTGTCTTTGGTGAAAAAATAATAAAGGAGACCTGTCAAAAAGCAAACGATCCCGATAATTACCATCGAATACCTCCAGGCATCAGCCTCGGCAATTCCAAATGCAATTACCAGCGCAGCCAGCAGTGGCATGCCCAATCTATTGGCACCTCCGCCCAGATTCCCCCAGCCGGCAGAGGTTGCATTGGCTGTGCCGACCACATTTGGAGCAAACATCAGCGAAGTATGAACCTGTGTGATCACAAAAGAAGCTCCTATAAAACCTGTAAGAAGCCGGCAGATGTAAAACTGCATCGGAGACGTGACCAATCCGCTCATAACCACCGGAATGGAGCCCAAAATCAACAGCCAGGTGTAGCATAGCCTTGGGCCATATTTGTCGCACAGTTTCCCGATAAGTAAGCGGGAAAAAATAGTCCCCGCAACAGCCAATACAACTGAATTCCACTTTTGCTCGGGAGTAAGACCGAGATCTTTGACCACATCAGGCATGAAGGGGATTATGCCAAACCAGGCAAAGAAACAAATGAAAAACGCGAAGGAGGTGATCCAGAATGTCCGGATCGGCACACTGTTAAAATCTCCCAGATTTAAGCGTGTGGCTTTAAGTGTAGCTTGATTCTTCATAGTACTTACTTTTATTTAAAATAAAAGTAAGTAAAAATACTTATATCAAACAATTAATACGTAAAAAAATAAGTGATTAAAATTGAAAAATTTATTCTAAGCCATAAAAAATGGGTTTTTAAAAATATAATACTTAGATGATTCTTAGATCAAGTTCAATTCTTTGGATTTTTGAGTCAGTTCGATTAGATTTTTGACATTCAGTTTTTTCATCAGATTAAAGCGATGTACTTCGGCAGTCCGCTTGCTTATTTTTAGAGCTTCAGCGATTTCGCTATTCCCTTTTCCGTCGAGGATCAATTCGAGGATTTGCTTTTCCCGATTGGTGAGAAAGGAGATTTCCTCAGGTGTACTTAGTGGCTTCTTGGAAGTTTTGGATTTTCCATTGACAAAGTTGTCTATAATAATCTCTGAGATGTCACCTGAAAAATACTTGCCCCCAGCCGCAATAGTATGGAGAGCCTTGAGGAATTCTGCCTTGTTGCTTCCCTTGAGTAAGTAACCGTCTGCTCCTGATTCAATGGATTCCACCACATATTCCTCGGAGTCGTGCATGGACAAGACCAGCTTTTTGACTTTTGGAAAATCCCTTGTCACACACTTGACTACTTCGATCCCATTCATTAATGGCATTCGAATATCGACAATCAGGATATCTGGTTGTTCTTGAGCGATTATTTTTAGGGCTTCTTTTCCGTCAGAAGCTTCTGCTACGACTTTGAAATCTTCTTCATTTTCTAAAAGGGATTTGATTCCGTCACGTACGAGTTCGTGATCATCGGCAAGCACAATTCGGGTCGGGTTCATTGTTTCTAAAGTTATTACGTAGTAAAGTAAAGGGTTTTTACGTAATCCCATCTGGAAAATTTACATTTTCCTTCCTTCGAATGGTTGTTTTGTGAAGTGAGGGAGCCAATAGGTAAGTGGTGAAAAGTAAGCGGTAAGTGGCAACAAAAGCTTCAGCTTTTCTGTGTACTGATAAGAACTCAGTCCTAGTAATCCGGAATGAAGTTTTTGAAATATCACTGTAAAAAAGCCTCATTCTCTGTGGTGAAAAATCCTAGAAGTTGTAATTATTGTAAAGGAATATTCAGCGTGACCTTGGTTCCTTTTTGAGGGGAGGAATTGATGAATAGTCGACCGTTGATGTATTTGATTCGTTCCTGCATAAATGTGAGCCCCATTCCACCGTTTTTGTCAGGTTTTGGTTTGAGCAATTTTTTGTCAAAACCCTTTCCATTGTCATCGATGGTGATGCTCAGGATTTTTTCACTGTGAGAAATGGTCACCAGAATCAGGGTAGATTCTGCGTATTTGATGGCATTGTTGATGGCTTCTTGGGTGATTCGGTAGAGGTTGATTTCTACCAGAGAATCCAATCTTCGGTTGAAGTCGGACTTGTTCATCAGGATGATGTCTTTGCCGGTGAGTTTGCTCAGTTCCTGCGTCAGTTCAGTCAAAGCCGGCACGATTCCGTAATCCTTGAGCTCGGGAGGGGTGAGGTTAAAGGTGGCTGTTCGAACTCCCTTGATGATGTTTGTGGTCAGTTCTTTGAGTTTTTCGAGTTTGAGCTGCGCCTTCTCGCCTTCGCTGAGATCCACACTTTCAAGCAAATACTTCAATCCGGTCAGCATCTGACCTATCCCATCGTGAATGTCTTTGGCGATTCGATTTTGTTCGTTTTCCTGATTTTCAATGATTTGACGACTGATCGCATTTTGTTGTAGCATTTTTTCTTCAAAACTCTCCTTGGTCAGTTGGGCCACTTCCAATTGAGCTTCTTTTCGCTTGGTGATATCCAGACAGATAATGATCAGTTCGGATTTTTCTCCCGAGAAAAAGGGAATCATGGAAAAGTCGAGCCAGAGGTCTTGCCCTCCGGGTGTGGTTGCCTTCAGTTCACCCTGCCAACCTGATTTCTTGTTTTCGGAGATAATACGGTCAATGGTCAGTTGCTCATTTTCCTGTACAGTCAGCACCTCGGAAAACTTTGCATTTTGGTTGAACTTCTGAAACTTGAGCAATTTGGCAAAACGGTCGCCGATATGGGTAATGTGGCCGTCCGGAGAGATTCTGGCAAAAAGCAGAATTTGATCCATTGCCTGGCTCAATGCCCGGAGTTCGCGTACTGATTTTTCCTTGGCCTGGCTTAGGAAATCTGCGTCTTGGGCCATTTTTATTGCTTTTTTCTCCGTCTCCATCAGTTCATGGATGCTGGCTCGCATTGCTTTTGCCGAGGGCCAAAAGATGATAAAAAACTCTGCTACTAAGATCAGCAGGGTAAATAGGGTAATGATGAGCTCGAGGCGCTTAAGACTTTCGACTTTTTCCTTGGCCTCAAAGTCATAGCGATTTACGATTTCTTCCATTTTGGAAAGAAATTTCTTCGAACTGTCTAAGATTTTGGCCACTGGAAGATTGAGATGCAGCGAGTCAGAATTGGCTCTCGAAAGCTGAATCAGGGAATTGGTGTTGATGACGATTGTATCGAACGAAGCTTGAATTCCTTCAAACATTTTCATGATTTCCGGGCTGTTTCCCGGGTTAAGTCCCAGCTTTTTATCTCCAAACTGAAGTGCCAGATGAGCTGTTTCCCAAGCTGTTTTTGTTGCCAAAAGTGTGTCTTCCATTGCCTTTCGCTCAAAGTCAGCTGGGCTAAGGGATAGAATTAAGGCTTCTTTGCTGAGTTTTTGGCTAAGCATCCGCTGACGGCCTGCAACATTGACTAAGCGGCTGTCGTCTTCCTGATCGGCTAAGTACTGCCGGATCAAAATTTGGCTGGTGATCAGGGAAATGGCAATCGCTCCAAGCGCGATGAGATAGAGTCGCTTGAGCCGAGTGAAAGTGTCCTGATCGAGTGAATTGGTCTTCTCAGTCATTGGATTCGAAAAGTGCTTCCTGAATCAGGCGAAGACTTTGGGGTGAAAAATTGAGTTGTAAGGCAGCTTTATGGCCATTGTCGGACATTTTGTTCCAGGTTTTTTTAAGGATATCCTTGATCTTTTCGGATTCGTGCTTCTCGGCAAATTCCTCAAAGTAATATTCCAAAAAGACTAGGCAAACCACATCTTCCAAGATCTGCGTTTCGAAATCGGTTTTGAGTTGCTTTTTACGAATGAGGAATTTGACTTTGGAGATAATCTCTTCCTCATATCCTACCTGTGACAGGATTTCGCTTGCAAGTTCAGCATGGAATTTTTTTAGTTCTTCACGCCAAGTCAGATAGCCGGTGCGATCCATGGGATAGGCTGACCGCTGGATTTTCCACCTGGCAATATGTTGGGCACGGGCGGCAATTTTCAGGTGCTCAGCCGCGTCTGGAGCGAATTCTCCCAGTTTCTTAGTCATTCGATGGGAATAGAGCAATTCTTTGGGAAAGCCTTTGCCTTTCCATGTTTCAAGAGTTGGATCTTCGGCGTTGATTTGATCGATCAACTGGATGGCCTTTTCAAAACGGGTCATTGAAAGTGATTATTCGACAAATCCAATATAGACATTTCCCTCCTCAATTTTGACCGGATAGGTGGCTATGCTGTATTCCTCACCGTTCAGATTTGAGCCATCTTCGAGCGAAAAGGTTTTTTTATGCATGGGACAGGCCAGTTTTGGGATGCCTTCTGCATCTCCAATCAGACCTCTTGACAAGACCATTTCCATTTTATGCGGGCAAAGATTTTGGCAGGCATACCATTTTTGGGTTCGGGTAAAATGATATACTGCAATCTGCCTGGACTTATACTTGATACAGGCTCCGGCATTTTCGGGAAAGTCATGTATAAGTCCCACTTTTACCCAGGAATTTACCTCGGCTGGCTTAACGGTTTGATATAAACTTACGATCTCTTCCATGGTTTCAAGCGTTAAGGATTACCAGGGTCTGGGCATTTTTTGTTCACGAAGCGGCACAAAGACCAATTGGTCATCCGACTCCTCGGTGTTGACAAATGGCTTGAATCTTTTTAGGGTTTCAGGGTTTTCGATTGCCTCTTTCCATTCGCAGGTATATTTTTCAACCAGTCCATCCATTTCTCTTTCAAATTCTTCCGCCATTCCGAGACAGTCATCTACGACTACTTTTTTGAGGTATTCGATTCCACCTTCCAGTTTTTCAAGCCAGGTGGAGGTTCTGATCAGTGGCCCTGCAGTTCGGATGTAATAGATGAGAAAGCGGTCCAGGAATTTAATGCAGGTGTCATCGTCCAGTTGGGAGGCTAGGAGAATGGCGTGCTTCGGATTAGCTCCGCCGTTTCCGCAGACATAGAGGTTCCAGCCTCCTTCAACTGCAATCACACCGAAGTCCTTGCCTCGTGCTTCTGCGCACTCTCGAATGCAGCCTGAGACTCCGCCTTTCAGTTTGTGTGGTGAGCGGAGGCCTTTGTAGCGCTCCTCGATTCGGATCGCAAAGCTTACGCTGTCATGCATTCCAAAGCGGCACCAGGTCGATCCCACGCAGCTTTTGACAGTTCTTAATGACTTGCCATAGGCATGTCCGCTCTCAAATCCGGCATCGATGAGTTCTTTCCATATCATGGGTAATTCATTCAATTGCGCGCCGAAAAGGTCTATTCGTTGTCCTCCGGTGATCTTGGTGTAGAGGTCATATTTTTTAGCAACCTCACCCAGAACGACCAGTTTTTCTGGCGTGATTTCTCCTCCAGGCACTCTTGGAACTACGGAATAGGTGCCGTTTCGCTGGATGTTGGCGAGAAATCTATCGTTGGAATCCTGAATTGCGATTTGCTTGTTGGCAGTTTCCATAAATATGCTGGCGAAAATCGAGGCCATTACCGGCTTACAGACTTCGCAACCATGGCCTTTGCCCAATTGATCGAGCGCATCATCATAACCTGCGATGCGGTTTATTTTGACCAAATCATAAAGCTCCTGCCTTGTGTAGTGGAAGTGCTCGCAAATGGTTTCTTTGACTTCTTTCCCTAATGATTTTAAGGTTTCTTTGACAAGGTCCGCAACCATCGGTTTACAACCGCCGCAACAGGTGGAAGCTTTGGTTTGCTTGATCACTCCTTTAAGGTCTTGACATGTTCCGTTTTGGATGGCATCACAGATGGCACCTTTTGACACGGATTCACAGGAGCAGATTTGGGCAGTAGCCGGCAGATCGAGTACAGATCCCAAAAGACTTTTGGATTCGGTACCCCGCTGTCCGAGGATAAGATCTTCCGCGTTTTCGGGAAGCTTCATTTCGTTGAGATAAAGCTGAAAAAGCGTATTGTAATCCGAGGAATCACCCACAAGTATGCCTCCCAATAGCCTGATGCCATCCTTGCTGATATTGATTCTTTTATAGACTCCCCGCTGTTTGTTTTCATAGCGGATGACTACTGTGTCATCGTTTTCCAAGAATGGATCACCGAAAGATGCCACTTCCGTACCCACCAGTTTCAGTTGGGTGGACATATCGATCGAAGGACTCATGAGTTTGGTTCCGCCCATGATTTGATCCAATGCAACCCCAGCCATTTCATATCCCGGAGCGACTAGGCCGTAGATGTTTTGATTGTAAAGAGCCACTTCGCCAATGGCATATATGCCTGGAACAGAAGTTTCCATTTTATTATTGACCAGGATTCCTCCCCTTGGACCGACTGCAATCCCCGAGCTTTTGGCGACTTCATCCCGTGGCCTGATGCCTGCAGAAATGATAATCATGTCGATCGGCAGCGAGCTGCCGTCAGTGAACGCGATGGCCTCAATTTCACTTTCACCGATTATTTCTTTTGAGTTTTTGCCCAAATGAATTTTCATTCCCAGACTTTCAATCTTGGACTGGAGCAAGTCTGAAGCCGTCTGATCCAATTGTCTTGGCATTAACTTGGGTGCAAACTCGATCACATGCGTAGTCATTCCCAATTCCTTACTGGCATTAGCAGCCTCTAATCCCAAAAGTCCTCCTCCCAAAACGGCAGACTGAAATCGGCCTTTTGACTTGAGTTTATCTGCATAATTCTGAATGGCTTCCAAATCCTCGATAGTGCGGTAGATGAAAATGCCTTCTTTTTCAACTCCTTTGATAGGGGGGATGAAAGGGGAAGACCCGGTCGATAAAACCAGGTAATCGTAGTCAAAGGATTCGTCTTTGTGGCTGAAGACTTTCTTGTTTTCGGTATCTATCCAAGAGATAAGCTCAGAAGTTCTTAGCGTGATGTTATTCTCCTGATACCAGTTGAGCGGTGCCAAAAGCAAGTCATCTGGAGATTCCAGCGAGAAATATTCACTTAGGTGTACGCGGTCATAAGCGGGTCTGACTTCTTCTCCAAAGACAAGAATGTCAAACTGATTTCTGTTGGGGTGGGCGATGAGTTTTTCGCAAAACTTGTATCCCACCATTCCATTTCCGACTAAGATTATCCGTTCCATTGCTACGTATTTTAATTCAAAAGTAAGTAAATATACGTATTTAAAAAATCTAAAATCAAATTTATATTGATTTTTCTAAGTAAAAATCATAGAATACTTAGGCTCTGTGTTTAAGTCTATGTACTCTCTTGGAAACGATCAATTATAATTCTCAATAACGCTCAAACCAATCAAATTTGGCTTTGATGATGTTTTCCTTTTCATTTTTCAAGTAATCCAGAAAAGCTAAGGCAACGGGGGAGTGGTTTTTTCCTTTTAGCCAGATCAGATTCCAAACAGATTTGATTGGGAATTCTTTCACAGGGATGATCTGCAGTTGACCATTTTGTAATTCGTTTTTTATTCCGATCAAAGGCATAATCGAGCATCCCAAACCCGCAATCACCGATTGTTTTACAGCCTCATTGGAGGTGAGTTCCATCTTCTTTTTGACAGGCAGCTTATTTTCGCGAATAAATTTTTCCATAGTCTGCCGGGTTCCGGATCCCGGCTCGCGGTAGATTAAGGGTAGCTCTTCCAAGATGCTTTTGTCATAGATCTTATCATTGAATTGTTGATTGGTATTGCCGATCACGTACAATTTGTTCTGCATCAATTCAGTTTTCTCTATTTGAAGGTTTTCCGGCAACACTGAAACCAAAGAAAAATCAACCTCATTTTTTTCCAAACTCCGAATCACCTTTGATTTATTGGTCACATCCATTACCAATTCAATTCCATCATGTTCTCTTAAAAAATCTGATAAAAAATAAGGCATAACATATTTTCCGGTTGATACGACTGATATTTTGAGTCGTCCAGTCAGCAAGCCTTTATGCGCTAGCGTTTTATAATTTATTTCGTAGATCTGATTTAAAATATTTTCCGCGGTCACAGCTATTTCTCTTCCGAAATCTGTGATGAAAATTTTCCTTCCGATTATTTCAGTTAATGGAATCTCAAACTGATCCTGAAAATTTTTCAATTGAATGGATACCGCAGGTTGAGTGAGGTGTAATTCCTCAGAGGCCTTGGTTACACTTTGTGTCTGTGTGATTTTCAGAAAAATGCGCAGTTGATTTATAGTGTAATTCATAAAATTGATTTATGTGAAATATTGTAAATATAAATGAAAATTTATGACTTCCGAAAACCACTTTTGTGCCATTGTTAATCAACAAGGCAAGAATGAAGAAAATCACCATAGCAAAGGGAGATGGAATTGGTCCTGAAATCATGGATGCAACGCTAGAGATTATTTTGGCTGCAGGGGCCAACATAGCGATTGAGGAAATAGAGGTAGGAGAAAAAGTTTACCTAGCCGGAAATCCATCAGGTATCGCCAAGGAGTCTTGGGACATTATCCGTAAGAATAAAATTTTTCTAAAGGCTCCCATCACCACTCCTCAGGGTGGAGGCTACAAAAGTCTAAATGTCAGTATTCGAAAATTTTTAGGGCTTTATTCCAATGTTCGACCCTGCATGAGTTTGCATCCCTTTGTCAAAACCAAGCACCCTATCATGGACTTGGTGATCGTTCGAGAGAATGAAGAAGATTTATATGCAGGTATCGAACACCAGCAGACAGACGAGGTAGTGCAGTGTTTGAAATTAATCAGCCGGCCGGGAAGTGAAAAAATTGTGCGGTATGCTTTTGAGTTTGCGAGGCAACAAGGAAGAAAAAAAGTAACCTGTTTTACCAAGGATAATATTATGAAACAAACAGATGGCTTGTTTCATAAGGTGTTTGACGAAATCGCCAAAGAGTATCCTGAAATCGAAAACGAACATTGGATTATAGATATTGGTGCTGCTAAAATGGCAGACACTCCTGAACTCTTTGATGTGATCGTAATGCCCAATCTCTATGGGGATGTTTTGTCTGATGTGGCAGCTCAAATTACAGGTTCGGTAGGATTGGCAGGATCAGCAAATATCGGGGAGGTATGTGCAATGTTTGAAGCAATTCATGGTTCAGCTCCTTTGATTGCGGGGCAAAATATTGCCAATCCCTCCGGGTTGTTGAATGGTGCCATCATGATGCTGAATCATATCGGGGAAACCGAGGTAGCTGCAAAAGTGCAGAATGCATGGCTGAAAACCATGGAAGAGGGTATTCATACATTTGATATTTTTAATAATGAAACCAGCAAGCAAAAGGTTAGTACCAAAGAATTTGCAAAAGCAGTAATTGGAAATTTGGGAAAAAGGCCGACACTACTAAAACCTGCCAATCAGAATAACACCTCAGCACTACAATTACCAAAATATAAAAGGAAACCAGCAGCTTTAAAGGAGTTGGTTGGAGTGGATATTTTTGTGCATTGGAATGGGACTGATGCCAATGAACTGGCAAAGCGACTTCAACTTGTGGAAAGCGATGGAATCAAACTAGCCATGATCACCAACCGGGGGATAAAAGTTTGGCCCGATGGCTTCAATGAAACTTTTTGCACTGATCATTGGCGCTGCAGATTCCAACATGAATCAGGAAATAAAATCGAAAAGCAAAATATTATTGACCTCTTGGTAAATGGACTTAAACATAATATAGATACCATTAAAACTGAGAATCTTTATTCTTTTGATGGAAAGCCAGGATACTCATTGGGGCAAGGTCAATAAGTAATGCTGAAACTCATGAATCCTAAACCTGATAAAGCGGGCGAATCGATGGTAAAAAAAGCGGATATACAGAAACTTACCGAATAGGCTGTTTCAACAACTAAAACACGATCTCCAACTTTCAAATTTTCATTATTTTAAAAGTACCAAACTATGAGTAAAGCAAAGAAACTTAAACTGATTGAAGGTGAATTTCCATTCCGGGAAGCCAAAGAAATTTTATTCAACGTATTTTACACTAAGATTAATTTTCATCAAAGAAATAATTTTAGTTACAAAGAGCGATTTGGAAAAGAAGATCCAACGGCAAAAAAAAGGATTCCTGCCTTAAAAAAAGAGCTTGTTAAGTTAGAAAAGATACTAAGCGAGGCCGAAGCAAAGAACAAGAGGCTCATAATAAGCTCAGAAATAACAATAACACTGTCAAATGATTAGTGATTTGACAGTGTGTTAATCAGATCTGAAAATTGATTTTGGTTAATATTTGAATAAATCTTCATTTTTTGGACACTTCACATGCCTAAGCTAGTTTGAGGCTACCTTTATGTGCTGGAATCTGTGGCTTAAATCATCTGACAAAAGTCTGTGTCTTGTCCAAAACTTTCTTTTTATCCATCCCCGTTTGTTTTAACCGGGCACAATTTTTTTTTCGTATTGTAAAACAAAAAGAAAATCATAGGCATTGATTTAACTTGAAAAAGTCAAGCTCCCATGTTTGGATTAAATTCAATCGCCCCATTGGCATTGCTTTTTGAATAGCCATTGGTCAATTAGAATTCAGTGTATTTTTCGGAATTTATGATTTGACAATTAAAGATCAAAAGAGCAAGAAAACTCCACAAAATATTCAAATGAAGGGGGGGCAATTCCAAACCATTTCGGTGTGAATTTCATCAGGCAAATCCGAACAATCCATACTATTTGTCACAACCACTTCTTAAAAGCAGTAAAAGGTTGTGTTAGATATTTTGCAGAAAAGTCGAGATTTGTCAAACTATCTACAATTTATTCGTTTAAAAAATAACATGTCGTCTAAGAAATTAATATTCATCCTGATTTTTGGGCTTCAATCAGGTCTGGCGATTTCTCAAAGTTTATTCAGAAGGTATTTTGACAATCTTATCAATGATACCACCGATATCAGCAAGCCGCAATTTTTGGTGTACCCTACAGTGGCTTATGCACCGGAGACGAGCTGGGAATTAGGGTTGTCTTCGCTTTTGGTGTATTATGCCAAGCGTGACACAACCAATAGGCTCAGTGAAATCAGTGGATTTACCTTTTTCACGCTGCAAAGCCAATATGGTTTTTGGTTTGACCATGCGATCTATTCTGACCAAGATAAATGGTTTTTTTTGGGGAGGCTGCGATTTCAAAGTTTTCCATTGAAGTATCACGGGATCGGGATTGATTCGCCTAGGGATTACCTGGCCTTGGTAGAAGCCAATCAGATCCTGATCAAAGAGCGGGTGCTTCGGGAACTTCGCCCCAATCTTTATTTCGGTGTAGAGGCGGATTTTCAGCGGATGGCCAACGTTGATTTTATCCCATCCAGTGAAGCTTTCGATTTTCCATTGCCTGTAGGATCTGAGGGGTCGACTAATTTTGGCCTGGGGGTAGGGATGGTCTATGATGATCGGCACAACGTCCTGAATGTGCGAAACGGGCACTTTGCAGAACTGGCCTTTCTCAACTATTCCTCTGCGCTGAGTTCCTATGGATTCAAAGCTGTATTGATGGATACACGGATTTTCAGACCTGTCGGTAAAAATGGAGTATTGGCCTGGCAGGCCATCGGTCAGTTTTACTCAGGCAATGTTCCCTTTAATCATTTATCTCTCTTGGGTGGAGACAGCATGATGCGGGGGTATTATCTTGGGCGATTCAGAGATCGAAACCAATTGGCCACGCAGCTGGAATTCAGGATGCTGCCACTGCCATTGGGATTTTCCAAAAGAATCGGAGCTGCTGTATTTGCAGGATCCGGAACCGTGTTTCCTGAATTATCGCTGGAATCAATCAATAAAATGGTCTGGTCGGCAGGAGGAGGTTTACGATTTCTACTTTTCCCCAAAAAGGACATCTACACCCGATTTGATGTGGCATTTACCCGGGAAGGATCAGGGTTTTACCTGTTTATCGGGGAAGCTTTTTAAAGAATTTCCCCAGCCGTGCTATAGTTTTTGATTGGGTCCTTGAAATAGGAGCAAGGACAAGTCCAGTCTTTATATTGATTCTGGTCCAATATCTTTACCTAGACCCTGTCGACAGGAGCTTGAATTCCTTTTCGAAAGTCAATTTCTCTTAGCCTTCTTTTGATTCTACATACTTTTTGAAGTTGTCCAGTATGGCTTGCCAACCGGCTTGTTGCATTTCAATTGAATGGGTGTTTTCTGCATCAAAAGTTTCATCCACTACAGTTTCATTGCCCTTTTTAGAAAATGATATTTTCACTTCACGTCCATCTGCCATGGCGTATTCAATCGATTCATGAAGTTCAATTTTGGTGTAACTTCCTTCAAAATCGAAACCCATACTCCCGTCTTTGGCAGCCATGTGTGAAAGGAATTTTCCACCCACTTTGAGGTCGTTACTTGCATGTGTCGTATGCCAGTCGTCGGAAGCATGATTCCATTGTGTGATATGCTCAGGATCGGTCCAGAATTTCCATACTTTTTCCAAAGAGGCATCGATTGCTGCCCGCACGGTGATTTTGGTTTTCTTGGCTTTTTCCATTTTTGATGAGTTTGTATTTCAAATATACAGGGTTAATGAAAAGAATATTTACTTTGGATTATTGGCAAAAGTGAGTGCTTTATATTTTTTTGGAGTTGAACAAGTGTTTAGTTTATGCTCTATCTCTTAATGGTCGATTAAAATTTCCTGTCTATACGTTTACCAAATTGTTTCCTCTTTTAAGCTTTCGTGAAGATTGGCTACCATGTTAATTTTTAACATGCCGTAGGCTGAATGAGCCTCTAGTTTTGAGCATTAATTAACCTGCTAAAATCTATGGGATTCAAAACTTTTACACACATGTTATCTGTAATGCTGATGCTTTTCTTCAGCATTTTGCTGCCGCAAAAAGTACTTGCTCAGGCAGTCAATGCGACGATATCGGGAAAATTAACTGATTCAAAAGGTGAAATCCTGATTGGAGCCCAAATCCTCGTCAAAAATGAACTGACAGGATTTACAACTTCCACTGTGACAGGAGTAACGGGCAACTACATTATCTCCCAAATCCCACTCGGAACCAACTACTCGGTTTCCGCAACCTACATGGGATATGGATCAAAAACCTTGACTGGAATTTCCCTGAATCAGGGGGAAATCATCAAGCTGGACTTTGTATTAAGCGAAGAAGCCCAAGAACTTAATGAGGTCAGTGTCGTCGCAAATTCCATCGCCAATAGCATTGACCGCTTGGGAAGTTCGACAGCTATTTCAGCTAAGGACATGTCCACGCTACCTGTTAACGGCAGAAATTTTAATTCCTTGGTCGGTCTTTCTCCGGTTTCCAACGGAAATAGCCTGTTGGGTCAGTTGTTTTCATCGACCAACTATACCATCGACGGAATGACCAACCGTAGTCCCCTTTCCAGTGGATCGACAAACAGAGGGCCTTTTTCAATTTCTATGGAAGCTATTCGTGAATTTGAAATTTTAACCAACGACTACGATGTTGCGAATGGTAGAAATGGAGGAGGGATCATCAGTGCGGTAACCAAAACCGGAACAAATCGAATGGAAGGTTCAGCTTTCCTTTTCAACAGGGCGGACTGGTTGGCCAGCAAATATGATATCCGTGGAAACCTTAGACAAAATGAATTTGCAATTCAACAATATGGAGTAACCCTAGGTGGTCCTATCATCAAGGATAAGCTACATTATTTCATTGCTTATGATGGGCAGCGGGATGCGCAGCCTTTGTTTATTGCAGACCTCCAGACTCCGGAGGATGAAGCACGATTCAATGTTTCCCGACAGTCTTTGGATCGGTACCTACAGATAGCACGAACCAAATATGGCGTGGCAGAGTCACCTCAGACAGGAAGCTTTGACAAACTCAGGTATTCCCACACAGCTTTTGCCCGATTGGACTATCAGATCAATTCCAAGAATCTATTGACGGTCAGAAATAACTTTTCCTGGGATCTTAACAGCCAAGGAGTAAATGACAACACTTCAATCAACCTATACGAAGTGTATGGAGACCATCTCTCCAAAGCAAATAGTTTGATGGCATCGCTTCGTACTGTGCTTTCTCCAAAGCTCACCAACGAACTGAAACTCCAATACCTGTACACTTTGGATGATGGTAGACCGAGTGCTCAACTGCCGAGTGAAAATATCCCAAGAGCTATTGTACAAAACGTACAATCACAGGTGAACGACAGGGTTGTCAATACCAACATCCAATTGGGAGGACAACGCTACCTGCCAGAGCGATTTGAATCCCATGTGTATCAGTTAGTAAATAACCTCTACTATAATATGGGAAGAACCAATTTTACCTTTGGAATGGACTTGATGCTGAACAATCTTTCTTCATTAGCTACAAGTGAATTCAATGGTCGATTCTTCTTTACGGGCTTGGATAATTTTGACAACCTCCGGCCTTTCCGATACGCAAGAGAAGTTGCCTTGACCGATCCTACGGTAGAGCAGAGCATCTTTGGAGGAGGAATTTACGCACAGTCCAATTCGGACTTAGGTCGTGGAATGAGTTTGAATTTGGGATTGCGGGGGGATTACACCGCATATAAAAATGCTCCAAATTTCAACCAAACGGTTTTTGATGAGCTAGGATTAAAAACCGATGTGAAGACCAACGCATTTCAGATTCAACCTAGATTTCAATTCACTTGGGACATCAACGAGCGTCAGACCGATGTAATTCGTGTCGGAGCCGGGGTATTTGGATCTGCGCTAAACAACTATACTGACGTCAACAACCTTCAGTTTGACGGGACTAAAATCGTTGCTGTGGATATCACAGGTGCAAACGTGCCTACTCCAAACTTTATTTCCTATAGAGACAATCCCTCCACTGCTCCGGGTGTTGATTTATTGAATTTACCGGGTGTTTCTCCTGTGGCCACGATCAATATGAACAGTGAAAACCTAAAGGTTCCAACAGTATACAAGGGAAATGCGATGTATAATAAAATCATCAACAACCGACTTCGCATCGGTGTCAACTTTATAGCCTCGCTTGCCAGAAACAATTACATGTATCTGGATCGGAACATGGTGGATGAGCCGTTTTTCAGATTGGCGAATGAAGGAAACAGGGGAGTTTTTGTTCCGCTCGAAACCATCAGTATTACCAATGGCAATGCCGATTGGACTCGGGGAAGAAAGACTACTGAAATCGGCCGTGTGCTTGAATTGGTCAGTGAGGGCAGAAATAATACCTACACTGCGGTCGTAGACGGTACTTACCGCTACTTTAAGGATGGCCAGATTACAGCCAGTTACACTTGGAATGACTCAAAGGATAACACTTCCTTCAACGGAAACGTGGCAAACAGTGCCACCTTATTCCAAGCTGTAGTTGATGATCCAAGGGACCTCTCAAGAATGAGCTATTCAAACGGTCAATTCAGAAACAAAGTGGTACTTTATGGAACATTACCAACTTTTAAAGGCATCACTGTGGGTGTCCGCTACTCCGGAATCGGCGGTACTCGCTATTCTTTGATGGTTAACGGAAACGTGAACGGTGACTTCGTGAATAGCAATGATCTTGCCTTTGTTTTCGATCCGAATGCACCGGGATTGTCAGAATCAGTGGCAAATGCTATGCGTGAAGTGCTTGCTAACCCAAATAATTTGGCTTTGAGTTATATTCAAAACAGCCTGGGTAAAGTGGCGGAGAGAAACGGCGGAGAGAATGGCTACTTTGGATTTTGGGACGTGAGAATGGCTAAGAAATTTTTCTTTACCAATGTCAAGAGAACCGGTTTTGAACTTGGTGCGGATATTTTCAATGTAGCAAACATGTTCAATAAGGAATGGGGAACTTCAAAAAATCTGGGTAATCAGAACCTCATGACGCTAAGAAACTTTGATCGGCAAAACCAGCAATATGTATATCAAATCAACCCCAATGTAGGTGTTGCAAATCCGGGCGGAACTCCTTTTCAAATTCAAATCTCAGGAAGATTCTTCTTCTAATTATTTCAAATCTAAAAGTCCAGCAGCCCTTGAGTTGCTGGACTTCTTCATTGCTACAAATCAATCAGATTAATGAGAAATCACTCAAATAAAAAGTTCTTTACGCTGTTACTGGTAATGGTAATGGGATTTTCCACTCCATCCTTTTTGAATGCTCAAGAATCAAGACCTACGCAACATGTGGTCTTAATCTCCATTGACGGCTTTCGTCCCGACTTTTACCTGGAAGAAAAATGGCCTGCCCCAAATCTTCAGGAAATGGCAAAAGCAGGAGCAAGATCATTGGGTGTGACTGGCGTATTTCCTTCGGTTACCTATCCCTCTCACACCACGATCATCACGGGACGAACTCCCCTGCACCATGGGATTTATTACAATGCCCCCTTTGAACCCACCGGCCAAACCGGAAGATGGTTTTGGGAAAGCGAATTGATCAAGGTGCCTACGCTTTGGGACGCGGTCAAGGCTGCGGGGCTTAAAAGTGCCAGTTTTATCTGGCCCGTATCTGTCCATGCGCCGATAGACTACAATTTACCCGAATTTTGGAGTTTGGAGGAAGGTTTTGGCAGAATCGAACCCATGCGGGAAAAAGAGACTCCAAAGGGGCTTTTGGCCGAAATGGAGCTCAATGTGTTAGGCAAACTCAATGAGCGAACCTTTAATGGAGATTATCTAAACCGGGAGGATCGAATAGGAGAAATGGCAGGATATATCCTCGAAACCTATAAGCCGAATCTGATTACGCTTCACCTGATCGCCACTGACCATTTCCAGCATATGGAAGGCAGAGACGGACCCATGGTTCGCAAGTCACTTGCAGCTACCGACCGTGCCATCGGCAAAATCATTGAAGCAGCCGACCGTGCCGGAATTTTGGAGCAAACCACCTTTATCGTCACCGGAGATCATGGATTTGTGAATATTCACAGTTCCATCAGTCCAAACGTCTGGCTTGTTGAGGCAGGTTTGATGGAAAATCAGCCAGACCGCGGTAACTGGAAAGCGACCTTCCACACTAGTGGTGCGTCTGCATTCTTGCATTTAAAGGATAAAAATGATTTTGTAACATTAAACAAGGTAAAGTCAATCTTGGAAAATTTACCGGAAAATCAAAAGAAGCTTTTCCGTGTGGTAGATCAGGAAGAATTAATGCGGGTAGGGGCAGATCCCAATGCCGCCTTAGCTTTAGCTTCGATTCAGGGGATTTCTTTTTCTCCGTCCAGTCAAGGTTCCGTTTTGAAGCCTGCCAAAGGTGGAACCCATGGTTTTTTTCCTGATTTTGATGAGATCGAAACCGGATTTATCGCTTGGGGTGCCGGAATCAGGGAAAATGTGGAGATTCAGGAAATGAGTTTGGTAGATGTGGCCGCAGTGGTAGACTACCTTCTGAATCTGAAAATGGATTTGCCGGAAAGCACACTTTACCCGGGAATGAAGAAGTAAGTATTGGTTTGCTGAATTTCAAAAGTCCAATGGATCAAGTACTGATTCCATTGGGCTTTTTGTTGTTTAATTTGCTTCTGTTTAACGTGAATTTTTTTGGCAGGAGAACCATTCCAAAATCGCATAGTGGGGAATTAAGCGTGCCTTCCTCGGATTATCATCCCAAAAAAAATTTGATTTAACAGAAAAGAATCTATTCTAAGCCCAAAAGGTCCGTTCCGGCAGGCTGGCAGGTACCTTGCAGACTTTCGGTAATCCATTGATTGGAATTCCCGATTAAATCAAAATGACAGCTTGAAAATCCACATAAAATTTATGGTTAGCCTTCGTTGCAAAATGATTGTGCAGCAGGAGTTGGATAGAATAGGGATCCCTTATTTGTCTGTCAACCTTGGCTCCGTAGAAACGGAAAGCAGTATTCCCTGCAATCAGATGGAGGAGCTAAAGGAAAGCCTAAAACGTGTAGGTTTGGAAATTCTTGAGGATAAAAAAAATATCCTGATTGATAAAATCAAGCTCGCCATCAATGAATTGATCCAATCCGGGGAGGATGCCACAAGGGTTAATTATTCTGATTTCATCAGTGAAAAGCTTGATTACGATTATACCTACCTATCCAATATTTTTTCTGAGGTGGAAGGTATCACGATTCAACAGTACATCATCGCTCTCAAAATCGAACGGGTGAAGGAATTTCTACTGTATGATGAATTGTCTCTTACGGAGATTTCTGACAGAATGAATTACAGCAGTGTCTCCCACCTTTCCAATCAGTTTAAAAAAGTAACAGGACTGAGTCCCTCCTCTTTTTACCAGTCAAAAAAATAACAAGCTCCACCAAGCCCATTGCATTGAGAGGAATAAAGCTTGGCTGCCACAGGCAAATACTCCCTAAATAAAAGAGACAATCCCGGCTACCCGGAACTGTCTCATGTTATTGCTTAGGTTGGGTTGATCCCAACTGATCGGCAATCCTTATTTGGCCGGGGTCACATCGATGATGACGGTTCGGTTATACGCACGTTCCTCAGGAAACTTGTTTTTGAACGGAGAGACTTTTTCATCTTCTCCAAATCCGTTCACCACAAATTTCACATCAGTTCTTCCTGACTTCAACAGGCTTCTTTCCAGAATGCCTTTTACATCATTTGCCCGGGCAAGGGAAAGCCCGAGGTTGTGTGCTTCTTCTCCGATGCTGTCAGTATGACCGTTGATGGTCACTGTACCACCGGCCGGAATTTTTGGAGCGACCAATTCGGTTAGGTATTTCTCATAAGAAGCGATAGCCTTGGCATCGTTGAATTCATAGATGACACTATATCTGTTTCCTTCCACACTGGTAGGAGGAGTCCAAAGCACCATTTTTACCGGGGTTTCTTTTCTGATTGTTTGACCATCTTTAGTCCTACCCACCATGGTTACGGTATAATCGCCTTCGGCTTTCTTTCCCAAGATTGATTCGCCTGCAATACTTACTTTATCCTCAGTGTAAGGACCGAAATTTTGGATTTTCCCCTGTGCATCTTTGACTTCCAAAGTCCAAGAGCTAAAGGCCTCTTTCGCACCATCGACCTCGAAAGTGACATAACTTTCCTCCGGTGCTACCAGAGATACGGGCTTCAGTGGAGCGTCCAATCCACCTTTGAATTCCATCAGCAATTCAGGAGAGCTGCTTTCAATGGAAACACGTCGGTCACCATCGAGCAACAGATCAAGTTCGCGGGTTCCGCCTATACTTCTGGACGGAATCCTAGGCTTGGTCAACCCTTCCGTGGCGATTCTTGAAGCATCTATTCCCCAAGTATTTACCAGGTAGGATTTGACTGATTCGGACATTTTTTTACCTTCCTGAGCGCCTTTCTCCGAAGAGCCTACCAATTTGATATTCGCCGAAGGATTCTTTACCATTCGATCTCCAAGGATATTCAGCACATTGTAATACACCATCAGCTGTCGGTTAGCCCGGCCGGATAGCTCGCTTGGTGCAAATACATCCAATTGATCTGCTTTGAAATCTTTCACCTGACTTTTCCCAAGTGTCACATAACGACTTGGGATGGCAGTTGAACCTGCATCGAAGTACACATAGTTTCGGATCGGAAAAGTCTCGATGATACTGGTTGTTTCCGGATTGTTTTTAGGGGAGTTTACTGCAAACCCAAAGACAGGTTCCACAATCGGGGCAGCCGGAGGTAGCACAGCAACAGGTATTTTGCGTCCTTTTCCGAATTTCAATGCTGCACCTACCCGAAGTGTAGTCAACGTCCATGTTTCAGTAGATCTAGGATTCTGACCGAAATAAGGCTGAATAGCTACGAAGGGGGAAAGTACAGTTTGTATTTTGCTGTTTTGGGATGAAAGATGAATATCATGCCCTGCACCGATCTGCATCGAAATCAGGTTTTCACGGATATCGCTGAATTCGCCGTTCACCGCTGGGGTAGGTGCTTGATCCGGGAAATCCGGGTTGATCCCCAACTGGTAGGTAAATGCCTTGGTTCTGTTAAATGCAAAGCGTGGACCAGCATAGAGGTAAAAGTTATTCTTAAAAGGAGCAAAGCGTAGGCTTGGCTCAATTGTCAGATAACTTAAATCCGTTGACAAATCGGCTGGGCAATTACAGGGAGTGGTGATCTGGTCAAATGTGCTTTTTCGACTGTCGTATCCCGCCTGGAGCATCATTCCAAAACTAGACTCAGGGCGGTGATATTCGATGACAGGACCCAGAAACAATCCCACACCGTTACCGTGATTGAATCCCGCTGAGACTGTAAGGTTTGAATTTAGCTGCTGTGTTAGTCCTTGATTAAAATTAAAGTTTGCACCTGCCGCTGCACCAAACTTCCATGCCGGCCTGGTATACTGTTGGGCCTGTAGCGTGCTTCCTCCCATTAACAATGCCCCTAAAATCAGGGCTTTGACCGGGAGAAAATCAGGGGACCACGAAGTGCGTGATCCCTTGGTTAGATATGTTGTTGATTGCATTTTTTTTGAATTAAGGTTTCTCGATGATGTTTGTATTGGTCATGACCACTGCTCCGTTGATTACCAGCATTCTGCCCACGACTGTGGCATTGGAATTCATGGTGATCGAGGTTAAGGCCAATACATTCCCTTTGAATTTGGTGTTGTCACCAATGGTGGCAGAACTTCCGACTTGCCAGAAAATGTTTGAAGCTTGAGCTCCGCCACTTAGGATGATACTTCCGCCGGCTCCGCCAACAGTGGTAAAGCCTGAGGCTATCTGGAAGATCCATACCGCGTTGGGATCACCCTGAGCATCCAAGGTCAGATCACCTGCCTGAATCAGGAGTGTAGAATTGGATTTATAGATTCCCGGAGCGAGCGTTTTACCACCCTGATCACCCGCTACCGTAACAGGTGCCGGGGAAGTTGCTCCTTCGGCAAACAAATAAGCCTCAGTCAGGTCTTTTTTCGCTTGGATCAGCATTGCAGCTACTCCGGCAGGGGAGGCATCATCAGAAGCATAGATTGCTCCGTTTATGATAGTTGCCGGTGGAAATCCGGTTACAGATGAACGTGCACCGGGTGTGATCCCTACGTCTAGGTTTCGGATCTGGCTGAATCCTGCATTATTACTGATTCCTGTTGCTGCAAAAATCCCAAATCTTCCGGCAGTTTTAAGATCTACGAAATTGGCAGATTGCTGGGAAAGCGTTTGGAAAGTCCAAACATAATCGTTTGCCAAACCTGTACCTGCCAAATTCTGCGCACCTGTAGTGATGGTTGCGGTGTAAGTGACATTTGGCGAAAGCGGATTATTCGGCGTAAAGGATGCCGTGGTACCTGAATAGGTTACGGTTCCTGTTACGGTCGTATTTCCTTGTTTCAGTGTGAATGTAGTGCCTGTGATTGTGGCAGGATTCATTGGCTCACTGAAAGTGGCTTTGATCACTTTGTTAAGAGGAACGTTTGTCGCATTGTTAGTCGGATCGGTAGAAGTTACCGTCGGAGCCACTGCGGCAGCCGTAGTGAATGTCCAGACATAATCGTTTGCTAGGGCAGTACCTGCCGTATTCTTGGCTCCGGTTGTGATAGTAGCCGTGTAAACAAGACTTGCAGAAAGTGGACTGTTCGGTGTAAAAGATGCCGTGGTACCTGAATAGGTCACAGTTCCTGTCACGGTTGTATTTCCCTGTTTCAGTGTGAAGGTAGTTCCTGTGATTGTGGCAGGATCCATTGCCTCGCTGAAAGTGGCTTTGATCACCTTGTTAAGGGGAACGTTTGTCGCATTGTTAGCCGGATCGGTAGAAGTCACCGTCGGGGCAACTGGAATACCTGTAGTGAATGTCCATTCATAATTACTCGCCAGTGCTGTGCCAGAGGTATTTTTTGCACCTGTGGTAATAGTAGCAGTGTATTCGAGACTGGCTGAAAGCGGACTGTTCGGTGTAAAAGATGCCGTGGACCCTGAATAGGTTACGGTTCCTGTCACGGTCGTATTTCCCTGTTTCAGTGTGAACGTTGCACCAGTGATCGAAGCAGGATCCATTACTTGGCTGAAATTGGCTTTGATCACTTTGTTCAATGAAACACCGGTATCATTGTTTGCAGGATCGGTAGAGGTTACAGTTGGTGCTGTAGCAGTTTGTGATACGACAGTTGTGAAGTTCCATACATAATTAGCTGCTAAGGCTATTCCCGTGGTATTCTTGGCTCCTGTGGTAATGGTAGCCGTGTAAACTCCACCCGAGGAAAGCGGACTGTTCGGTGTGAAGGATGCAGTGGTACCGGAGTAAGTCACTGTTCCTGCCACGACCGTGTTGCCTTGTTTCAGCGTGAAGGTGGTTGCTGTGATAGAAGCCGGATCCATTGCTTGGCTGAAGGTGGCTTTGATCACCTTGTTGAAAGCTATATTTACAGCATTGTTTGTTGGATCGGTAGAAGTTACCGTTGGTGCTGCCGCAGTTTCAGATACTACCGTAGTGAAATTCCAAACATAATTATTTTCCAGAGCTGCACCAGCTGAACTTTTAACACCTGTAGTAATGGTAGCTGTGTACACAAGACCCGAAGAAAGCGGACTGCTCGGTGTGAAGGATGCAGTGGTGCCTGAATAGGTCACAGTTCCAGGTATTACAGTATTTCCTTGTTTCAACAGGAAGGTTGCCCCATTGATGGTGGCGAGATCCATGGTTTGACTGAAATTGGCTTTGATTACTTTGTCGAAAGCTACATTCACGGCATTGCTGGTCGGATCTGTTGAAATTACCAATGGTGCGACAATAGCGTCAGGCGCAGCTGTGGTGAAACTCCAGACAAAGTCACCGGTGATCGCTATACCCTGTGGGTTTTTCACTGTCTTGGAAATGGTTGCAGTGTAGGTAGTGTTTGGGATCAAAGGAATAAACGGTTTGAAGACCGCTGTCAATTCAGCGTAAGTGACTGTACCCGGCACTGGTGTCATTCCGGTTTTCAAGGTGAAAGAAGCCGTATTGATCGTTCCTCCATCCATCATTTCACTGAAAACCGCGCTGATGGACTTATTTACAGCTACACCTTTTTCTTGATCTTTCGGATCTACAGAGATTACCGATGGTGCTGCACCCGTATTAAAAGTCCAGGTATATTCGCTGGCAAGTGGAATTCCGTCGGTATTCGCAGCTTCCACAGTGATAGTACCTGTATAAGTGGTGCCTGGCAATAGGTCGGCCGAGGGAGTGAACGTTGCAGTGCTATCCATGTAAGTCACCACACCGGCGATAGCTGTAGTCCCGGATTTGATTATAAAAGAGGAGGCCTTGATTGTCTCCGGGTTCATCTTTGCACTGAATTTGGCTGTAATGGGCTTATTTAGTGCATTTCCGGTTGACATATTCGCCGGATTGGTAGCAATCACTGTCGGAGCTGAACCTGTAGTAAAAGTCCATACATAGGGTGCTTGCAGTACATTACCCAAAACATCACTCACAATGGGTTCTACCCTTCCTGTATAAGTTGTGTTAGGGGCAAGAGGAGCATTTGGAGCAAAACTCATGGTGTTGTTTGTGGCATCGTAAGTCAGCTTGCCTGGTATATCGACATCGATTCCTCCTGTTGAATTCATTACCCGTAAGCTGAATGCCTCTGCTTTGATGCTGGCTGGATTCATGGCTTCATTGAATGTCACAGCGATAATTTTATTCAATTGCACTCCCGTGGCTTTGTCGGCAGGAGAGGTGGATTCCACCTCAGGACAGATTCCGAGCATTTCGTCAAATGTATCCTGACAACTTCCGAAGATTGTCGTAATCGATAAGGCAACCAAAATGGTCTGCCAAAACCGTTTTTTTGTACTGGGTATTTTCATAATTAGTTGAATTTAAATTTTCAATTATATAGCTGGGTAATCATATTAATAGAATAAATACATCTCCTGACGGGAAACTAAATAAGTGGACTGAACTGCTTGACTAGCTAAAAATGAATTTTATAATATAAAATATGTAGCTGATAATAAAAGTGGGTAAAATACTAATCAGCGCAGTTTTTTAGACTCACGTGGAGTAAAGTTCAGGACATTTTTAGCCGAAAAAGTTATATAAAAAAATAAAAGACTTACATAATTCACTGATTTCCCTGCTGTCAATAAGTAGCGTAATTCAGGCTCGAAAATTCAATTATAGAAAGCGTTTTTGAATTCAAATTTTTTATAAAAATTGTGTAATTCCATTGCCAAATTGAATTAATAAAGACTACAAAAAAAATGTAATAAGGCTTGAATCCAGAATCTTAAATTCTTAAGGAATTTTTAATGCGCGATAATTTTTCTGATGAAAGTTGAGGGAGCTCTACTAGCGGTTTTTTCAAACCATTAAGGTCATTGAGGGCAATAAATTGAACATTGCTCCGATCGGAAAAATAATTAACACAAGGATTTTTTGGAGGATTAACTCAGTCGCAAAACGTCGACTCGCATTACTTTGGATACGGTCTGCCGTGTAAGTCCTGTCAAATCTGCCAAATCCTGAAAAGTGATCAGTTTCAGAAGTGGGTTTGTTTTTCCGCTGGAATCGGTAATCTGATCCTGAAAATAGGGGAGGATTCTTTTAATTTTTTCGGCTGCATCCAAACTTCTTACAGCGTATAGACGGTCTTCTGCACGACACCATCTTCTCACAAGTTCTTTGAAAAACCAGGCCGCAAGTTTTGGGTTATTATAAATTGTTTCTTTGAAAAAATCTGCATCGTAAGCTCGTAATTCTACTGGGGTAAGGCTTTTTGCAAACTCTGAAAATTGCCCCCCTAGACAATTTAGATTACCGAAAAAGTCCCCGGGTTTTAGAATATCATAGCAAACTTCTTCCCCTGCAGGCGAATAAGATCCAATCCTCACCGCACCGGATATGATTTCAAAAATCGGAGTGATGCGTTGTGGAGGTTGGTAAATCAAATGACCTTTTTCAAGGTGATATGATTCCATCATTTTCCCGCTTCCTTCTAGTACCTCTTCAAGCAAGTAAGTAAAAGGTCCGTGTTTCATGTGTGTATATTTTGTTTTTTAATCGCCACATGGAATCTCGCATGGTCGATAATCATCCCAGTGTGTGACTTTTTAGTCATGCCTGTCTGCCTCAGGCAGGCCTGCTTGTGACAGACAAGCTCGATTTCATGTGTTTATATTTTGTTTTTTAATCGCCACATAGCCTGTCCCGATTTTTCATCGGGAGAATCTCGCATCGTCGATAATCATCCCAGTGTGTGACTTTTTAGTCATGCCTGTCTGCCTCAGGCAGGCCTGCTTGTGGCAGACAAGCTCGATTTCATGTGTTTATATTTTGTTTTTTAATTGCCACATGGAATCTTCGCATGGATTTTAATCATCTCTCTGTGTGTCACCTCAGTGGGTATGCTCGATTTCATGTGTTCATAATTTGATTTTATTGGTCAGATAGCCTGTCCCGATCTTTCATCGGGAGAATGCCTAAATCCCCGAGCTATCGGGGCATACCCTCCACGTGAAGAATTTCTTAATGGTATTCCGACATGTGAGATTTATGAACTCGGTTTCTGCCACACATAGACCTAACCTTCGGTTGCCAGGTCCGATTTCATAGCTTTTTTCTACAAGTTCAGCGAAAAGCACAAAAAATATCGCCTTGGTTTCAAAGCTTAACAGGAAAATAATTTTGAGAGAATTTTGACTTGATTAACCAATAGTTTTAGTCATGTTTCTTTAATATTTCCTGAGAAAAGACTCTTTCAAAAAGAGGGAATCGGCTTTTCCTCGAATTTCCAAATCTACTTTTACCCCATCTTGCTGCCATTCTAACTCAATCAACCCGAAGTTTAGTTTTGCGATCAACTCTCCAACCCGATAGGAATTGGGCTCATCAGTATAAGTTTTCCAGGTGTGTGTCAAACCGCTGGAAGTTACGTCAAAGACAGGATGAGTGATGCCCGGGATTTCTGTTTTACTGATTTCGGCAATGTGTCGATCGCCACTTAGCATTATTGCGCCGTTGACTTGATAGGTTTCCAAAAGTTGCAGCAGCCGTGCGCGTTCTTTCGGGAAATTTGCCCATTTCTCAAAAGGATGCTCTTTGGATAAAATCTGAATTCCGGAGCCTATTATGGTAATTTTCGCAGTGTTGTTTTTTAGTTCTTGTTCTAACCATTTCCACTGCTCTTCCCCGAGGATCGTACCGGTTTCATTTAAAACATATTCCTTGTCCTTCTTTTCCAAGTTGTCACGAAAATACCGTGCATCGAGTAAAATAACTTTCACTTTTCTGTCACCACTTCCATAATTATAGGCCCCGTAAGCACCTTCTTTTTGTCTCAACGGACTATTTTGAGGTATTTCCAAAAAATCATACATCAAGTTGCGGCTTTCTTCTCTATAGGGATATTCTTTGCCGGCGTCATTTTTTCCGTAATCATGGTCATCCCATATTCCGATGATAGGAGTTTTAGCCTTGAGTTTTTTATAACCCAAATTGGTGTTTTGTAATTCGTATTTGGTTTTCAGCAAAGGCATGGAATCAGTATCGCCATATATATTGTCGCCAAGCCAAATCCAAAGGTCCGGACGGTGTGAGACGATAGGATCCCAGAGGGGCTGTTCGCCATATTCATGATTGCAGGAGCCGAAAGCAATGGTCTCAAGGTGAATTCCATTTCCCTCAAATGAGTTTTGTTTGGTTATAGTGGGGCTACAGCCAAGCGTTACAGCAAGCAAAAAAAGCAAAGGTGATCTGCTTAAAATTGATAGGTTTTTCATCTTTGTAGGGATGGGGTTTGCGGATTTTTGTGTGAATTCAAATTTACTCGTTCCCATCACCTGCTAATGTTAAAAATTAACATGATGCCTGAGCTTAACACAATCTTAAAACTAGTTTGGGATTTAGGTTCCAATTCAAAACTATCCTCAGACCAACTTACACTAGTTTAGACTATTGGAAAGTTTGTTGCCTGTTTGGAAGTTATGGGGAATCTTCATTCCAAGGTTTTTATTCTTAGCTTTTATTGGAAATAGCCATTTGGAGATAATAAAGCTACCTTCATGAAGTAGTTGAGATTTATTATAAAAGTACGAGATCATGGAAAAGAAAAATGCACTGAAAACAAATGAAGATCCCGTATCATCAGATAATAAAATCTTACCCGAAGCTCAATTTTCAATTGTCGCGATAGGTGCTTCTGCCGGAGGATTGGAAGCTTTGGAACAGTTTTTCAGCAATATGCCTTCAGATACAGGTTTGGCTTTTGTAGTTATTCAGCACCTTGACCCCACTCACGTGGGGATTTTACCGGAGCTGCTGCAGCGGGTTACGCAAATGAAGGTACAGCAGGCTACCGATGGGCTCTTGGTGAAGCCTGACTGCGTTTATGTCATTCCTCCCAATAAAAGCTTATCGGTCCTGAATGGACATCTTCATCTGCTGGTCCCTGTCGAATCCCGAGGTCTCCGTCTGCCCATTGATTTCTTTATGAAATCACTGGCAATTGACCGTCTTCAAAATAGTGTTGGCGTAATCCTGTCCGGCATGGGAAGCGATGGTACGCAAGGGATAAAAGCAATCAAAGAAAAGAATGGATTGGTATTGGTTCAGGACCCTATATCCGCCAAATTCGATGGGATGCCAATCAGCGCTAGGGAAGCGGTAATTGCTGATGTCATTGCTCCGGCAACTGAATTACCGGCCAGGCTGTTGGCCATCCTCAAGCAAATTCCGGAAGTGGGACCCGACAAATCGATTGATGAAAAAAGTAAAAGTCATCTTGACAAAATCATCATTTTACTACGGGAACAATCAGGCCATGATTTTTCGAATTATAAAAAAAACACCTTGCTGCGTCGAATTGAGCGTAGAAAAGGTGTACATCAGATTGACAAAATAAACTCATACGTCAGATTTCTTCAAGAGAATCCGGCAGAAGTAGAAATTCTCTTTAAAGAATTGCTCATTGGTGTGACCAGTTTCTTCAGAGATCCCGAGGTTTGGGAAAAGCTGAAGGACAGCACGCTGCCGGAGATGATCAAAGAAGCACCTAATCGGCATGTCTTTAGGGCTTGGGTGACGGCTTGTTCTACAGGGGAAGAAGCCTATTCTCTCGCGATGATTTTTAAGGAAGTGCTGGAAAAATCCCAAAATGGAAGAGGGCTATCACTTCAGATATTTGCTACAGACTTGGATAAAGATGCCATTGAAAAGGCACGGTCGGGGGTTTATCCGGAAAACATCGCTGCAGAAGTGTCCCCTGAACGACTCACCCGTTTTTTTACTGTAGAGTCAAGTGGTTATAGGATAAGTAATTCAATTCGGGAGATGGTTGTTTTTGCTCCGCAAAATATCATCAAGGATCCTCCTTTTACCAAGTTGGATATCCTGACTTGCAGGAATATGCTGATCTATATGGAGCCCGACTTACAGAAAAAACTCATCTCACTGTTTAATTACAGCCTAAATCAGGACGGGATTTTGGTTCTCGGTACGGCAGAAACTCTTGGGAGTTCTACGGAAGGCTTTAGAGAAATTGAAAATAAATTAAAAATATATAAGCGCACTTCTGCACTTTCTCCTGCTGAGTTGGCAGATTTTCCAAGTGCTTTCTTTCGCAATAGACGTTTCACATCAGAGAAAAAGCTTCCCCAAAAATCACTCGATAGCATTCAGACGGTAACCGAACAACTCTTACTGCAGCGATTTGCTCCATCGAGTGTATTGGTCAACGATAGGGGAGATATCCTATTCATCACCGGTCGCACCGGAAAGTACCTCGAACCGGCAGCCGGTAAAGCAAACATGAACATCCATGCCATGGTACGGGAAGGATTGAATCAGGAAATTTCCGATGCACTGCGAAAAGCCAATAGAGACTTATCTCCGGTATTTATCAAAAATGCTAAAGTCCAAAGTAACGGTATCGACAATTATGTGGACGTAACGGTGCAGCGACTCGATGCCCCGGAAGCGGTCAAAGGATTGACGATCATTGTGTTTTCTGAGGTGAAAAGCCCTGTAGAAAAGGCTGTAGGTAAAGGTCGTGTAGGTAAAAGTCGATCCTCACTTAAACTTAAGGAGTTGGATGAGCAACTGAGAAGAAGCCATGAGGACCTCCAAAGTACCCGGGAAGAAATGCAGACTTCTCAAGAGGAATTGAAATCAACCAATGAGGAACTCCAGTCAACCAATGAAGAATTGCAATCGACAAACGAAGAACTGACCACTTCCAAAGAAGAAATGCAAAGTATGAATGAGGAACTTCAAACGGTAAATATAGAATTGCAGAGTAAAGTAAATGACTTTGTCCGTGCCAATGATGATATGAAAAATCTACTCAACAGTACGGAGATCGCCACACTCTTTCTGGACAAAGAGTTCAATATCCGTCGCTTCACGGACAATGCCCAAAGCATCGTGAAAATCCGAAAAAGTGACATCGGTCGGCCCTTTACAGACTTGGTGACTGAGTTGGACTACCCCGAATTTGGTCAACACGTCAAAGAAGTATTGAAATCATTGAAAACTATAGAAAGTTGCATTTCGGCCAAAGATGAGCGATGGTTCAGTATACGGATTATGCCTTATCGTACACTCGAGGATAAAATCGATGGTGTAGTGATCACATTCACCGATATCACTGTTGCCAAAAGTTTGGAAATCAAGCTAAAGGAATTGAATGACAAGCTCCAAAAAGACAATAAGGGGAAAAAGTAAGAGGGATTAATAGTGACAAGTTGTTGTTTTAGCCAAAACAATTTCTACCTTAACGATAATCCTCTTCTCCTAAGTGCTTCTTTTTGCCCGTGCTTTAAACAGACGATATTATGGACTACGCTACTAAATCCGAGTTTGGTTTACTTCGTAAAAAAGCCGAAGCAATCTTAAAGAATAAAACCCAAAAGTCTAATTCAGCCCTGACTGAAGCCGAACTTTTGAGAGCGGTCCATGAGCTTGAAGTCTTTCAGATCGAATTGGAGCTTCAGAATGAAGAGCTGAAATTGGCGCGTGAGAGAGCTGAATATATCGCTCAAAAATACACCTCCCTTTACGATTTTGCACCGATCGGCTATTTCACACTTTCTGAGGAGGGTATAATACTCGATCTCAATCTCATCGGTTCCAAAATGCTGGGAAAAGAGCGAGCTGTTCTTAAGGGGAAATCCTTTGGTCGGTTTATTCCCGAAAAAGGCCTTTCCACTTTCAATCTTTTTCTTAAAAAGACTTTTAAAAGCAAAACCAAAGAAATGAGCGAAATGCTGGTCTTGGGCTGTAATGATAAATCCATCTGTGCCCAATTGACAGCTATTGTTGAAGAGGAGCATGATGACCACTGCCTTCTGACGATATTGGATATCACCGAACGCAAAAAGGCCGAGTCCGAATTGGAGGAAGTGGTCAAGCAGTTGAATCTTTTGAATTCACAGAAGGACATGTTTTTTTCGATCATTGCCCATGATTTGAAGAATCCATTTACGTCTATTATCGGACACAGCGAGTTGTTGATGATGGAAGTGCAAAGCAAAGACTATGAGGCTGTGGAGGAAATTGCAGGGGTTATCCTTAATTCTTCCAAGCGGGCAATGGACTTGCTCTTTAATTTGATGGAATGGGCAAAATCTCAGACAGGCAGGCATAGCTTCAATCCGACAAAGTTTTGTATGAAAGCCGTAGTGTCAGAAGTCTTCGCCTTGTTTGATCAAATCGCCGTGCAAAAGCACATTAAGATTAACATGGACATTTCTGAGGAAATTATAATTTCGGCTGACAGAAATATGATTGCCACTGTCATCAGGAATTTGGTTTCCAATGCGCTTAAGTTTGCCATGCCGGGAGGTGAAATTGCCGTGTATACCAAAGCGTCGGCCGATTCATTGACCATCTGTGTAAAGGACAATGGCGTAGGGATGTCCCCAGACGAGATCGAAAAATTGTTTAGCGCGGATACTCCTATTACATCTTTAGGTACAAATAATGAAAAAGGGACAGGCCTTGGATTGATTCTTTGCAAAGAGTTTGTGGAAAAACACCGAGGGAAAATCTGGGCAGAGTCCGAAAAAGGTCAAGGATCCACTTTTTATGTTTCACTGCCTAGGTGAGTAGAATTCCCAATATTTATAGGTATTCTGATGCTTTGCCTATAGATCAATCCGGGAATTTATCTTTTTTGAATAAGAGAGAAAATGAACTTGGCAATTCCCGGATTTTAATAGGATAAAGGTATTTTTGAGTATGAAGAATTCTAAAAAACTCATTTTTCTGATCGCCTTTCTTTTTCCTGTTTTGGTTTTTTCCCAGCAGGATTTCAAGCTTCATTCCCACAATGATTACCTGCGAAAACGCCCTTTTTGGGAAGCATTTGGTGCTGGTGCCGCATCCATCGAAGTGGATGTGATTTTGCAAAACGACCAATTGCTGGTCGCACATGAGGTTGCCAGCATTAAACCCGAACTGACACTTCGTTCGCTTTACTTCGAGCCAATCCAGAAAGCGGTAGAACAAGGAATGATCCAAAATTTTGATTTCCACCTCCTCGTAGATTGCAAAACAGAAGGATACAATACGCTGGATCAGGTAGTAAATGATTCGCAAGCTTTTGAAGAAATCCTTTACTCCACTCAAAATCCCGGAGGTTTGAAACTGATTATCTCAGGAAACAGGCCGAAGCCGGAGGATTACATCAAGTATCCTGAATGGGTATTTTTTGATTACCAGAGCAAAACCTTAACAGCCGACCTCCCTTGGGAAAAGATCGGGATGGTCAGTTTGAGTTTTAGACAATTTTCGAATTGGAATGGGGAAGGTAGTATGGGCGAAGCGGATAGGGAGAAGCTATTGGAGTTCATCCATTTAGTCCATTCCTTCAATAAACCGGTTCGGTTTTGGGCTTCACCTGATAGTAATTCCGCCTGGAAGGAATTCTACGAAATGGGTGTCGACTACATCAACACGGATCAGCCTATCCACGCCCAAAGCTACCTAAATGTGCTCATTGGAAAAGATGCCTCCCCAAATCCGGAAATCAAAAAAATCCAAATTAACTAGATCAGTTAGTTGAAGACAAGAATACTTGCCTTTCCAAATCAAATGTATTTATACCTCTACCGTAAGATTGTTTGGTGATATCTCTTATTTTCACTAAATACCCAATATAATTTGTAAATCAATTTTTTCCTTTATCTTTTAATATGGAGAATAGCCCAATTTCCCCTCATTTGTTTGATCTTTTGGCTGAAGCGCCCGAGAAAGAATTTGATGAGGTCACGGCACTAGCTTCCACGATCTGTCAAGTTCCTGCATCGCTGATCACTATTCTGAATACTGAAAAGCAGCTTTTCAAATCCCAACATGGCCTAGATCTCAAAGAAATTTCACTTGAGGATTCTTTTTGTAGCCATGCGCTATTAAATCCAAATCAAGTGATGATTGTCAGGGATGCTCGAGAAGATCCCCGGTTTAAGGAAAATACTTTAGTCACTCAGATAGGAGTGGTCTTTTATGCCGGAATCCCGCTGACTTCCACTTCGGGAATTCCTTTTGGGGCACTTTGTGTACTGGATTATGAGCCGAGAGAACTCTCTGCTGAAAATCTGAAGTCGCTTCAAATTCTGGCCAATCAAGTCGTGAGAATTTGTGAGCTGAAGAAAAGCAAACTTGATCTCATCCAAATAGAAAACCGCCTGGAAGAGGAGCGTAAACGACTTTGGAATATCATTGATGCCACCCAAGTAGGAACCTGGGAATGGCATATTACTTCAGACCTATTGATCTACAGCAGAGGTTGGGCAGAAATGATCGGATATACCTTGGAGGAATTGGGTACAATCAACCGGGAGACCAGAAATCAATTTGTCCATCCTGAAGATTTAACATCTTCTAATGACATTCTCTACCACTACCTCAATTCCCAAAAGGGGCTCTATGAATGTGAGGTGAGAATGAGGCACAAAAAAGGGCATTGGGTGTGGATTCTAGATCGGGGGCAGATCATGAATTGGGACGAGGCGGGTAAGCCGCTTACGATGTTTGGGACTCACACTGATATCACCGCCCAAGTCACCGCTAGTGAGCAATTGTACCTTCGAGAGAAACGATTCAAAAAGCTGATCGAAAACAGTGATGATGCGATTGCAATAATTGGATTGGACGGCAGTCCAAGCTATGTTTCGGGTTCTATTCAACGGGTTTTGGGGTATACCGAGGCGGAGGCGCTTAACTTGAACCTGAATTCTCTGGTTCATCCTGATGACTTAGAAGAGATGGGCAAACGAATGAAAATTTCGCTTGAAAACCCCGGGATTCCTGTGGAAGGCCATACCTCCCGTGTTCTTCATAAAGATGGAAGCTGGCGATACCTTTCCGCCACAATTACCAACATGCTTCACGACCCGGTTATCAATGGGATCATCGATAATTTCAAAGATGTAACAGAGGAGGTTTTGGCCAATAATAGGCTGATCCAGCGTGAAAAGCTTTTTAGGACCTTGGCGCAAGAAGGAGCGGATCTGGTTTGTATTTTGGATTTGGAGGGGAATTATCACTACCTAAGCCCAAACTATCCTTCCTATCTTGGATTGTCTGTCGAAGAGCTATTGGGCAAAAATTCTTTTGAATTCATTCATCCCGATGATCTCCCCGGGATTATCGCTGAGTTTTCCACAATAGTGGAAGCAAAGCAGATCAAATCCTTCCCATATCGATTCAAACATAAAAACGACGGTTGGCGCTGGATTCAAAGTGTAGGCACCAATCTCCTTGCTGATCCGGATATTCAGGGAATTGTAATCAATTCGGTCGATGTGACCGAAGTACTTACCGTCCAGCATCAATTGAAGGCAAGCAATGAACGCTTTGAACTGGTTTTAAGGGCAGGTTCTGAAAGTATTTGGGATTTTGATCCTCAAACCAAAAATCTCTTTTTGTCAGCCGGGTTTCGGGAAAATTTTGGAATTGAAATACGTTCTGAAGATCAAAACAATGACTTAATTAATTCATTGATTCACCCCGAAGATCGAAATCAGGTAATTCATGATTTTAGGATGATTCTTGGTCAAAAGGAAAAAGAAGTATGGACGCGTGAATTTAGGCTTCGCCAAGGCGATGGCCGATATGCCATAGTCAAAGACAAGGCAATCCTGTTGAGAGATGAGTCGGGGAATCCGGTGAGAGTAGTGGGAGCACTGAAAGATGTGACACGGGAGCATTTTGACAATAGGCTAGATCAAATCGAAAGAGAGGTAATGCAAGCAAGTATTTCCGAAAATGCCGTCGAAAGAGATTTATTTTTTAAATACCTCAGTGACTTGGAAGTACTGCTGCCGGGGATGAAGGCTTCAATTATGAGGATTGAAAATTCAAAACTGGCCAACTTTGTATCTCCTTCCCTTGACAAGAAATTGTTGAAAATACTGGAAGGGCTCCCGATTGGTGAAAATCAAGGATCTTGTGGTACTGCAGCTTTTTTAAAACAAAAAGTGATCGTAGAGGATGTATTTCAGGATAAACGATGGGAGAAGTATAGTGACTTAGCTAAGGAGTTCTCAATCGGAGCCTGCTGGTCTTTCCCGATAGTTAATTCAGAAGGAAATGTGGTAGCCACATTGGCCAATTATTTTCCACATGCCAAACCAATAGAGGAGAAAGAGCTGCAAGTACTGGAGCGAACATCCACGTTGGTGACAATCCTTGTGGCTAAGTTTGGCTATTTGGAGAAAATCAGGCTTAACAATGAGCGCTACGAATTGATCAACAAATCTACCAATGAGGCGATCTTCGACTGGGATGTCGCTCAAAATCGCTTTGCTTGGGGGGAAAGCTTTTTCAGAGTATTTGGTCATGATTTTTCTCAAAAAACATTCACCTTGGACGATTGGGTAGCGATGATGCATCCTGATGATGTGGGAGTAAAAGAGAAACAATGGCAGGAATTTTTGAAAGATTCAAGCCAGAATAAATGGACCAATGAGTTTAGAATTAAGAAATCGGACGGTTCCTATGCCTACATAGAAGAAATCGGATACATGATCCGTGACGAAAATGGTGCTCCAATTCGAATGATTGGGGTCCTGCGGGACCAAAGTGTCCTGAAAACCGAACAAATCAGCAAGGAGCTTCAGCGTGAAGTCATGGAGATTTTCAAGGGTCAGGCTAGTCTAGGAGAGCTACTGACCGAATTAATTCGCCTGCTATCCGATAAGGGAGCCTATGTCGCTGCAGAATTTTGGTTGTCAGGACTTGAAAATTCTCGATTGATTTTGGCAGCCAATCACTTGAAACTTCCAAGCCATCAAGGTTTCTATGGAGATCCAGTGATTTTGGAGCGACTTTCCCTTGGAGAGGGACTTCCAGGAAAGGTGTGGAAATCTTCAGAAAATCAATTATGGGAAGAACTGGAGAACCATAGCGAGTTTATCAGAAAGGAAGGAGCAAAAAAGTTTGGATATAGATCGGCAATTGGACTTCCCGTAATTTTCGGAGATCAGGTATTGGGTGTATTGATTTTGTTTTCGGATAAAAATCTTGGTCATGATCAAAACAGCATCCTGATTTTTAACACCCTCAAAGATTTTCTGGGTAAGGAAATCAAACGAAAACAACAGGAAGAGGAGCTTCGGCTTTTCTTTGAGAGTGCACCGGAAATATTGGCTATCGCTTCACCTAACGGCTATTTTACCAAAGTCAATCCGGCATTTTGTGAGTTGCTGGGGTATACGATGGACGAGTTAACACATGTCCCCTTTGAAAACTTTTTGCATCCCGATGACATCAAATCTACGGTTCAGGAGTTTTCGGAAACCATTTCTGCCGATCGAAAGGCGAATAATTTCACGAATAGATACCGGGCCAAGTCAGGCGATTACCGCTATATCTCCTGGAATTCTTCTGATATTTTTGGACAAGACGGCTATGTCTTTGCCTATGGGAGGGATGTGACGGAGTTTAAAAAACTTGAGAATCTACTGGACACGGCTACTAAAATGGCGAGATTGGGTGCCTGGGAAGTTGACTTTTCTAAACCCTTGCAGAGTTGGTCAAAAATCACCCAAGAAATCTTTGAGACCTCCTACGATTTTTACCCAACTTTGGAAGAGGGAATAAATTTTTATCGGGAAGATTATAGGGAGTTTATACAGGAGAAAGTACAAAATGCAATCACATTCGGCGAAAATTTTGATTTTGAAGTCCCCATCATCACAGCCAAAGGAAATGAACGCTGGGTAAGGTCAATCGGTGAAGCAGAATTTGTGGAGGGCACTTGCACCCGGATTTTTGGATCTATCCAGGACATTCACGACCGCAAGCAAGTCGAGGACCGACTCAAAAGTGTCTCGGATAATATTCCCGGTGTAATCTTCCAATATGTTTTAAGACCGGACGGGACTGATGAACTGCGGTTTGTAAGCCAAGGATCAAAACTGATTTGGGGCTTAGATCCAAGAGAATGTATTGAGGATATCAGTAAAGTCTGGTCGCAGATTATACCTGCGGGTGATTTGGAACTTGTGCAAAAGTCGATCATGGATTCGGCTACCTCTCTGGATAACTGGAGCTGTGAGTGGAGAAATCTTACTCCTGAGGGCAAAATCAGATGGCATCAGGGAATAGGGACTCCAAGACGCCAATCTGATGGGAGCATCGTGTGGGATTCCCTGATCATGGATGTCACTGACCGCAAAAATCTCGAAAACCTACTGGAGCAGTCAGCCCGGATGTCAAAAATAGGCAGCTGGGAAGTTGATCTTATTTCCAATCCGCTACAGTTGAATTGGTCCGCTACAGTCCGCGAAATCCTGGAGGTGGATTCAGCGGCTGGCTTACCGCTGGAAGAAGCCTATCAAGTCTATCTCGGAGAATCCAAAATCCGGGCGATGGCGACAATGAATGATTTGATCAATCATGGGGTAGCCTTTGACGCTGAGTTTCTGCTGATGACTTCCAAAGGAAATCAGAAATGGATTCGCTGTATAGGCCAGGCCGATACGATCAATGGTAAAGTGAATCGTGTTTACGGGAGTTTCCAGGATATTCATAAGCGAAAGATCACGGAATTAAATCTTCTTTCCCTTTTTGAGGAAAAGAACAAAATTCTGGAAAGTATTGGTGATGCGTTTTTCGCAGTAGATCGGGAGTTTACGGTAACCTATTGGAACCACATGTCCGAAAAACTCTTGAGAACTCCACGGGAAATAATTTTGGGTAAAAACCTTTGGGATGTTTTCCCCGGTGAAATAAACAAACTTTCCCATCAAAATTATTCCCTGGCTATGGAAACGGGCCAGGTGATCTATTTCGAGGATTATTATGCTCCGATCAATACTTGGTTCTCGATTTCAATTTACCCTTCGGATTCCGGACTGACCGTGTACTTCAAAGATGTGACTTTGGCCAAGCAGACTGAAGAACGAATCCGCCTTTCCAATGAAAGGTTTGAGCGGGTAGTCGAAGCCACCAATGATGCGATTTGGGACTACCAGATCGAAGAAGACAATCTATTTTGGGGGAAGGGATTCTATACTTTATTTGGATACAATCCGGAAGTGATAAACCCTGACTTTGAGTTTTTGATTAGTTGCATCCATCCTGATGACAGGCAAAGAATAAGTAGTACTATTCAGACCCTCATGGGAGATGGGAAAACCCGATCATGGAATGAAGAATACCGATTCAAAAAGGCTGATGGGACTTATGCTGTTGTAATGGATCGAGCAACTTTCATCCGGGATGAAGTCGGAACCCCCCTCCGTGCAATCGGGGCTATGATCGATATCACCGAGCGAAAAGCCTATGAGCAATCGCTGCAGGAACTAAACAGTAGTTTGGAGATTCAGGCAAAAGAACTTGCTGTTTCCAATGCTGAATTGGAACAGTTTGCCTATGTAGCCTCCCATGACCTTCAAGAACCGCTCCGCATGGTTTCCAGCTTCCTTTCACTTCTGGAAAGAAAACATAAAGATCAACTGGATGAAAAGGCCTTGCAATATATTGGTTTTGCTATAGACGGGGCAGTACGAATGCGAAGGATTATTCTTGATTTGCTGGAATATTCCCGTGTGGGGAAACAAAATTCTCGCTTGGAATGGGTCCAATTGCCAAGTGTCGTCGAGGAAATCAAGCAACTCCAGCGAAAAATAATTCAAGAAAAAAAGGCCGAAATTAAATTTGAAGGAATCGAAACCTTGTGGACATTTAAGCCTCCTCTTTTACAGATCATGCAGAACTTGATCGGGAATGCGCTCAAGTATTCTAAACAGGATGTGGCTCCAGAAATAAGTATCCTTGCCATCGACTTGCCCGGCTGCTGGCAAATATCCGTTAGTGACAATGGCTTAGGTATAAAAGAAGAATATTTTGATAAAATATTTATCCTGTTCCAGCGGCTTCATCGGAAAGAAGAATATGAAGGAACAGGAATTGGGCTGGCCATCGTAAAAAAGATCGTAGAAGGACTCGGGGGAAAAATCTGGGTTGAATCAGAATACCAAAAAGGAAGTATATTTCATTTTACTATAGCTAAACCAACTGCCTGATGGGACATGTTCATGTACTGTCAGTCGAAAAAAATGAAGGACCTTTTTTGTCCAAAAATCAACCTTTATCAAGAAATTGATTGGTCAGAATTTATCAAATACTAAAATTTGAAGATCACCTGTTTTGATTAAAAGAACCAATGAAAGTGTTATTATCGAGTATAAACTATTTTTTTCAGAAGTTTATAAGTTTTTTCCAGGTCAGACTAGTGCTGATAAAGTAAAACAATCTCTACATTGCTTAAATTATCTTTTTGAGCCCTTTATCACCCAAGCTTTTAACTTTAAAAATTATGGGGCACGCTACTGATTCTAAATTCGATATCCTCCGGAAAAAGGCTGAGGAAATTATAAAAGGGAAGACCGAAAAGTTGGATTTGGTACAAACCGAATCGGAACTTTTGCGGGCAGTCCACACGCTGGAAGTCTTTCAGATCGAATTGGAGCTACAGAATGAAGAACTGAAATTGTCTCTGGAGAGATCAGAAAATATTTCCCAAAAATACACTTCCCTGTATGATTTTGCTCCCATTGCTTATTTTACACTTTCGGAGGAGGGGGTCATTCTTAACCTTAATCTGATTGCAGCCAAAATGCTTGGAAAAGAACGCTCTTTTCTAAAAGGAAAAGCTTTTGAAAAGTTTACTCCTCAAAGTGACCTCAGTACTTTCAATGATTTTCTGGCCAAATCTTTTGACAGTAAGAAAAAAGAAGAAATCGAAATTGGGGTCGGAAGAGGTATTGGTTATTTTATTTGTGCAAAATTGACTGCAATTGTGGAGAATGGGCACGAGGAATGTTGTCTTCTTACTATCCAGGATATCACCGAGCGAAAAGCTTATGAGCAATCTATGCAAGAACTCAACCGCAACTTGGAGATTCATGCCAAAGAATTGGCTTTATCCAATTCTGAATTGGAGCGGTTTGCCTATGTAGCATCCCATGATCTTCAGGAACCACTCCGTATGGTGTCCAGTTTCCTTTCGCTGTTGGAAAGAAAATACAAAAATCAACTGGATGAAAAGGCCTTGCAATACATTGATTTTGCCGTAAAAGGTGCACTTCAGATGCGAAATATCATCCTGGATTTGCTGGAATATTCACGTGTAGGGAAGCAAAACACACAGATGGAATGGGTCAATTTGCCCTTGATCCTCGAAGAAATCAAGCAACTCCAGCGGAAAATGATCAAAGAAAAACGGGCTGAAATCACTATTGAGGGTATAGTGTCAATTTGGGTTTATCGGTCTCCAATTTTACAGATTATTCAGAATCTGATCGGGAATGCGCTTAAGTATTCTAAACCGGATGTGGCTCCAAAAATAAGTATCCTTGCCATCGACTTGCCCACCTGCTGGCAAATATCCGTTAGTGACAATGGCTTAGGTATAAAAGAAGAATATTTTGAAAAAATATTTATCTTGTTTATGCGGCTTCATCGAAAAGAAGAATATGAAGGAACAGGAATTGGGCTGGCCATCGTGAAAAAGATTGTGGAAGGACTTGGGGGAAAAATCTGGGTTGATTCAGAATACCAAAAAGGAAGTATATTTCATTTTACTATAGCTAAATCAATTACCTGATGGGACATATTCATATACTGTTAGTCGAAGACAACGAAGGTGATATTTTGTTGATGAATGAAGCCTTACTCAAGCGTCCGTCTGTTAAAAAAGTATCGGTTGCTAAAAACGGACAGGAAGGGATTGACTTTGTTAATAAAGAAAAAAACTTTCAGGATGCTGAAACGCCTGATCTGATCATTTTGGATATCAACCTTCCATTGAAAAATGGATACGAAGTGTTAAAAGCCCTGAAGGGAAGCGAGAAAACGAGAATGATCCCCATTATCGTATTTACCACATCCTCAACTGCTAAGGATGTGGACAAAAGCTATGAGGCACTTGCAAATCTGTTTGTCTCCAAGCCGAGTAATATCGAGGAAATTGAGCAGGCAGTTGATAGCCTGGAGAGCTTCTGGACAGGGCTGATTAAGCTACACTCCAACCCGGATTAATTTTAATCCGGTAAGGCTAAGCCTCCAGGATTTTTTTTGATTTTGTTTGTACTTTCTTCGTCTTGGCCAATTAGAATAAGGATTGAAGTTCGAGAAAACAAACTTTTTTCAGTCGACGATTTTCCGCAGACATTTTCTTTGACTTGCCTTTCTCTCAAGTTTAAGGATTGTCATTTGTTTTTTTATATCCTAATTGTAGCGAGTAGCTTCTGAATTCCGTCTTACCGAAAAGCGTGTTTATGGTTTCCTTTTTCAGGTTGGCTTTCGTTTTATTTCTTTGCAGTTGCACTTTGGATGATGGGCAATCAGATTCCCTTGTACCGTTCTTATATCAAGTAGAAGGTCCAGGGTATAAGTTTACTGTCGATGCACGCGCCTACCGAGAAATAGACTTCAACAGAGGAAGAGCAGCGTTTTGTGGGATTGATACAGAAATCAAAGCGATTAGCAGGCGCAGCAATATGCTTACATTGGAAATTCTGAAACCGAAAAACTGCAATGGGACGTACCAATTGCTATGGGATGGTAAATGGCAGGAATCAAATCCAAGAAGAATCCAGATTTACCTAATCAGCGAATTTCCTTCCTGTTCAGCTACAGGAGAGATGGTGCCGGAGACGATAGCGGTTGATTTGGCAAAAGCGCTCTCACCAAGTGGGCAATATGATCAAACACCCTTTTCGATTTACATTCGTGAACAATGTAATGCCAGAGATTATCACTGCGAAGGCGACTGTGATTTGGTAAATCGGAGTTGACAAGGAAATAATTAAAAGAAAATATAAAGTCTATTGAATTGGTCTGACCAGGAATTGATTGACGGTTGCAAACGTCGGTCAAAGAAGCATGAGGAATTTTTGTTCAAAAAGTACTATGGCTTTGTCATGGGGATCAGTCTGTCCTATTCCAAGAGCAGGGATTTGGCACAGGAGATCACCAATGACTCTTTTATGAAATGCTTCGATTCATTTGGCAAGATGAATCAAGTGCCTTCACTCAAGCCTTGGCTTAGGAGAATCACAGTCAACACTGCGATAGATTATTACCGGAAGGACAAGCGTCTGCAAAATCACCTCGAAGCAGACGGTGAAACCCCGGTTTACGATGAAGTATATGCCCCGGATCAGCTGGCATTTGAAGATATTCTCAAGCTTCTCCACCAGCTTCCCGAGGATCAGCAATTGGTATTCAACCTCTATGAGGTGGAAGGTTATAGTCATAGGGAAGTGGCAGAGCGTCTCGAGATCACCGAAAGCTCTTCCCGAGTTTACCTGACGCGGGCAAAATCCAGATTGCGTCAGTTGATACAACAACACATGAAAGAATATGCAGGAAGATAAATCATTTAAATGGTTGGCTGCCAAGCTGCGCAAGCAGCAGGAAGAAAACCCGCTTCCTTATGAATTGGGGGCCTGGGAGGCCTTTGAGAAAAGGCGGGCTGCCCTCAGTCCAAAAAGAACCAGATACTGGGTATCCGGTGTTGCCGCTTCACTTATCCTCTTGCTGGTGGCCGGAGGGCTTTGGCTTGGGCAGTTTTCAGATTCCGATGACGCGCAGCTTTCTGATCAGCTTGTGTTGCAGGAGAAACTGCAGTCCGCAGATGCTACTGGAAATGAAAGGCTTCCAAACCCGGATGCAATCCTTGCCGAACCCAATGAGGCGACAGTTTCAGGAGCAAAAGAAAAAGTTCTGGCAGAAAATCAGTTTTCCATATCCAGCTCTAAAAATAATACTCCGAAAGGATCAAATTCAGCAAACACCAAATCTTCCGTTTTGGGGACCGAATCGACTGTTAACTCAAGTTCTGGTTCAAAATCGAATCCTCCGGCACAGCAGCCAAATCAAAGCCAAGCCCTGATTGATCAGTCTAAAACAGTTGAAAAGGAAGTCTTGATCGCTGTAAATGAAAAAGCAGAAAATGAAACATTGAAGAATGCACAGACTCAGGTGCCGGCTTCCCCTGTGGCAGAATTGCCCAAAGAACCACTTTTGGCAAAAGAAGAAATAGCCGAGATATTGGAAACGAAAAGCACAAGGAGATTAGCATTGGGCCTTTCTCCGGGGTATGGTGCTTCGCAAAGTAAAACGCAGGCCACCAGCGGCTCAAGTTTAGGCTTGGGCGTAATGGTCGATATGGATATCGCCGGGAAACTGATGATGGGTTCGGGCCTTGCGGTCAACTACCTGAATCAGGCTAGTGAAAGTCAAAGCTATGCGCAGGTGGCGGGATTCTCCTCACCGGTCACCGAGCGAAATGAGATAGCCCAAGTGCAGGTGGATATTCCGCTTTACTTCAAATATCCGGTCACATCCAATCAATCCATTTCTGTGCAGGCAGGATTTTCAAACTTGATCACCTTCAGTCAAGGTGCAGAGCAGCAGTCCTCCTTCACCCGGCAGGTGGCAGTGTTTGATGCGAGTTCGGCCAGCGCGAATTCCTTTACCCTGAAGTCCGAATCCATCAATCAGTCCTCCGTGTTGGATGTTCCGCAAAACCGTTTCTATCCGCTAGCGACAGCCAATTTGGGAGTGAATATCCGCTTGTTTGAATCCAAAAAGACGAGCTATGCGGTCATGCCGTTTTACAATTACCCCCTGCAGGAGATTTCCGGATACGGCGAAAAACTCGGGATTTTCGGAGCCTCATTCAAGGTGACCTTTACGAGTACAGATAAGAAATAAAGTATGAGTATCCGCAAGGATGCACCTTGGGTAAAAATCGGCCCAGTAAGTTGCGGATCCTCAACTATGGTCTATAGTCCATGGTCCATAGCTTAGCAAATCTGTCCTCCAATCCAAATTTCAAAGACTATGTACAGGTTCACGGAGGCACATAAAATAAAAAAAAAGGAACTAAGCCAGCGATAAGCCACCCGAGAGCGATCTTGGGTGGTTTTTTTTTGAGGCGGACAGACCTGTCAGGTTTTAAAAACCTGACAGGTCTTGATTGAATATTGCGACAATATATGTCCGAGAAAGTTCTGTTTATCGCATAAAATACCCAGTACTGGGTATAGCGATCTTAGTTTGAAGGACTATCTTGGGAATGGGTAGAGGGGGTAAAAAAAGCGACCCGATCAGAAATCTGATCGGGCCCCTTTAGATGTTTTCACAACGGAATAATCCTTATTGTGAATTGCTTCAAAATGTTGACACTAATATAGATTTTAAACTTTCAACTTTTCAAGAAATATGAAAAAGATTTTAGGATTGGATTTGGGGAGTACATCAATAGGTTGGGCTTTGGTTTTTGAGGCAGAAAATGAACAAGAAAGATCTGAAATATTAAAACTTGGTGTCAGGGTCATTCCACTTACAACGGATGAGCAAGGCAATTTCGAAAAAGGGAAGGCTATTACTACGAATCAAGATCGAACTTCAAAACGGAGTGCAAGAAGAAATCTTCAGCGCTATAAGCTCCGAAGACAGGAACTCATGAAGACTCTTAGAGAATATGGGCTTATCAATAAAGATTCGATACTAACTGAAGATGGGCCAAACACTACTTTCCAGACTTTGGAATTAAGAGCTAGGTCAGCCGTAGAAAAAATTGAAAAAAATGAATTGGCAAGAGTCTTTATTTCTATCAATAAAAAGAGGGGCTTCAAGAGCAGTCGGAAAGCAAAAAATGAAGACGAAGGACAGCTGATTGATGGGATGAAAGTGGCAATGGAGCTGAATAGAAAAAAAATTACTCCCGGCCAATTTTCCTTAGAGAGACTTCAACAAGGGAAGAGATTTCTTCCTGATTTTTATCGATCTGATTTGCAAAATGAATTTGATAGGATTTGGGAATTTCAAAGTCAGTATTACCCTGAAATCTTATCAAATAATCTAAAGCAGCAACTAATTGGAAAGAATCAAAAAGCCGTTTGGGCTATTTGTGAAAAACCTTTCAGAATTGTTGGTACCAAAAGAAATACCTCCGGATTCGATAGAAAATTGGAGAACTTTCAATGGAGGGTAGATGCACTTCAAAAGCAATTGAGCTTAGAACAATTGATTGTTGTATTACAGGAAATAAACTCTCAAATAAATAGCTCAAGTGGCTATCTTGGAAGTATAAGTGACCGGAGCAAAGAGCTATTTTTTAATCATCAAACTGTTGGACAGTATCTATTTGAACAAATAAAAGCTGATAGACATACTCGGCTGAAAGGTCAAGTTTTTTACAGAAAAGATTATGAGGATGAATTTGATACAATTTGGAATGTCCAAAGCCAGTTTTATCCCGAGCTTAACCTTGAGCTCAAAGAAATAATAAAAGACATTATCATTTTTTATCAGCGTAGGTTAAAGTCTCAAAAAGGTCTTATTGGTATTTGTGAATTGGAGGGTAAAAAGATTGAAATGGTCGTGGATGGGAAAACAAAGATTAAACTCATTGGTCCAAAGGTCTGTCCAAAATCTTCTCCATTATTTCAAGAATTCAGGATTTGGCAGAGATTGAATGATCTTGAAGTAATCAGTAAAAAAGACCGGGCTAAAAGAAGATTAGAGCAGGAGGAGAAACAAGTCTTGTTTGAAGAGCTGACTGTAAGATATAAACTTGCCAAAGCAGAAGTTTTAAAACTCCTTTTTAAAAATCATAAAGAATTGGACTTGAATTTTGAAAAGCTTGATGGGAATCGAACTTCTTTCAAACTTTTTGAAGCATACCGGAAAATCTTAATAGCATCAGGTCATGAGGAGTATGATTTTTCAAAACTCTCTTTCTTTGAAATAAAGTCGTTAGTCTCTTCAATTTTTGAAGGGCTTGGAATATCCATAGAGATCTTGGATTTCAATTCAAATGCAGATGGTGGCGAATTGGAAAAGCAACCAATGATCCAATTGTGGCACTTGCTTTATTCTTATGATGGGGATAATTCTCCTTCAGGAAATGAAAGCTTGATCAAGAAGTTGAAAGCAAAATTCGGGTTCGATGAAGATTATGCCAGAATTCTTTCTGCTGTGACTTTTGAGGATGATTATGGAAGCTTAAGCTCAAGGGCGATCAGTAAAATTATACCTCATTTAAAAGATGGAAAGCAGTACGATGAGGCTGTACAGTGGGGTGGGTATAAAAGTCACTCCAATTCAGAAACTAGGGAGGAGAGAGCAAATAAAGTTCTCAAAACCAAGCTTGAGATACTTCCAAAGAATAGTTTGAGAAATCCGGTTGTAGAAAAAATTCTAAACCAGGGCATCAATGTGGTCAATGCAGTTATTGATGAGTATGGTAAACCCGATGAAATTAGGCTAGAACTAGCGAGAGAGTTAAAAAAGAGCGCAAAGGAGCGGGAGGAGCTAACAAAATCTATTGGCGCCGCAAGTGTTGAGCATGAAAGGATTCGTCAAATACTTGTAAGCGAGTTTGGATTAAGCTATGTCAGTCGAAATGATATAATTCGATATAAGTTATGGAAAGAGACCGATGGAATTTCTGTTTACACTGGAAAAGCGATACAAGCCACGGATCTATTTTCGAAAGAATATGACATAGAACATGTAATTCCAAAGGCGAGGTTGTTTGACGATTCATTCTCAAATAAAACTCTATGCGAGGCTTTTTTGAATAAAGAGAAAAAGGATGAAACTCCCTACGATTTTCTCTCTCGAAAATTAAGTGAGCAAGAGTTTCTTCAATACACAGTTCGTGTTGAAGAATTCTACAAGCAAGGTAAGTTTTCAAAAGGCAAATACAAGAAACTCATGATGAAGGGGAGTGAGATTCCCGATGGATTTATAGATAGAGATCTCCGAAACTCTCAATACATAGCCAAAAAGGCCAAAGAACTTTTGGAGGAAGTTTGTAGAACTGTAAATACCACAACCGGTAGCGTTACAGATAGGCTGAGGGAAGATTGGCAACTAGTTAATGTGATGCAGGAGTTGAATTGGGAAAAATACAGGAAACTGGGGCTAACATATTACGATACCAATAGAGAGGGAAAAAACCTACCTCGAATTAAAGATTGGACGAAGCGAAATGACCATCGTCACCATGCTATGGATGCCTTGACAGTTGCATTTACTAAATACAACCATGTGCAGTATCTAAATAACCTGAATGCTAGACGGGACGACAATAAAAAAATGGCACCTATAATAAAGGCTATTGAAAATAGGGAGCTTTATAGAGATGAGAATAATAAACTAAAATTTAAGCCACCGATTCCTTTGGATGATTTTAGAGCGGAAACGAAATGGCATTTAGAAAACACTTTGATTTCTTTTAAGGCTAAAAACAAAGTAGTCACGCCTCAAAAGAACAAGATCAAGGGAAGTAATAAAATTCAACAAACTTTGACTCCTAGAGGGCAGCTTCATAATGAAACTATTTATGGAAGCATCAAGAAATATAAGACAACCTTTAGTAAAATCGGGGGTAATTTTGATCAGGAAATTATTTCTAAGGTATCTAAAAAAGTCTTTCGCGAAGCACTTTTGAAGAGGCTATCCGCATTTGATAATGATCCAAAGAAAGCCTTTACTGGAAAGAATAGCTTAGAGAAAAATCCGATTTACTTGGACAATCTTCAAACCCAAAAAGTACCGGAGAAAGTGAAATTGGTGGAGGTAGAAACAGTGTATACTATCAGAAAATCGATAGATCCAAATTTGAGAGTAGAAAAAATCATTGATACCGGAGTAAAGCGAATTCTTCAGGAGCGGCTAGATCAATTTGGAGGAGATCCTAAAAAAGCCTTTGTCAATTTGGATGAAAATCCGATTTGGTTGAATAAAGAAAAAGGGATTTCAGTAAAAAATATTACAATTTCAGGAGTGAGTAATGCTGTCGCATTACATGATAAAAAAGACAAATTTGGGAATTTAATTTTGGATAAAAATGAAAAAAACCAACCCGTGGATTTTGTCAATACCAGCAATAACCATCATGTGGCCATTTACAGAGATTCCGAGGGTAAGCTGCATGAAAATGTGGTTTCATTCTTCGAGTCTTTGGCAAGAGTAAATGCAGGTCTTCCAATTATTGACAAAACCTTAAATAATTCTGATGGGTGGGAGTTCTTATTTTCAATTAAGCAGAACGAATATTTTGTTTTCCCTAATGATCAAACTGGCTTCGATCCCAAAGAATTAGATTTAACAGACCAAAATAATTTTTATTTGATTAGTCCAAACCTATTTAGAGTTCAAAAAATTGGATCCAAAGATTATGTTTTTAGGCATCATCTTGAAACTACCCTAAATGATTCAAAGGAGTTGGAGGGAATTTTATTCTATAGATTAAGGTCAACTGAACGGCTGGGGAAAATACAAAAAGTCAGAATTAATCATCTAGGTGAAATTGTCCAAGTTGGGGAATATTAATTTATGGAACTAGGCCAATCCTACCATATCTACAACCACGCCAACGGAACTGAGAATATTTTCCGAGAGGAGGATAATTATAGATTTTTCCTGCAGCAATATGTCAAATACCTCGGAGACGTGGTGGATACTTATGCTTATTGCCTGATGCCCAATCATTTTCATTTGTTGGTGGGAGTGAAGGATGATTTAAACCTGTCAGGTTTTCAAAACCTGACAGGTTTGGTGAAGCATCCTTCCAAAAATCCTGCAGTCAAAGCTTTTTCTGATTTTTTCAATTCCTACACCAAATCTTATAATAGGCGATACGTACGGAAAGGAAACTTATTTATTCGCGCTTTTAACCGGCGGCCAATTCTTAACGAACAGCAATGGCAAGAGACCTTCCTTTATATCCATCTCAATCCGGTCAAACAAGGATTTGCCAAAAATCATCAGGATTGGAAATGGTCGAGCTGGCATGCCTATAGTCAAATGGAGAAACCTTCAAACCTCGATCGTAATTATTTTCTCAATTACTTTGATGGGCCAAGTCATATCCAAGAGATGATGGAGTCCAAGAAAGAATGGCTTTTGAATAAAGAGTACGAATAGAATGATTTAGGCCAGACCTGTCAGTCCGCCTCGGCCTGACAGGTCTTTTTGTTAAAACCCTAACTATCAAATGATCAAAAGAACCTTATTTTTCGGCAATCCTGCCTACCTCAGCACCAAAAACGAGCAACTTCACATTTCTTTTCCTGAAGCAGACAAACCAGATCGAACAGTACCTATTGAAGATTTGGGTATGATAGTCTTGGAAAATCAACAAGTCACCATCACTCACGGCCTAATCTCCAAGCTCACTGAGAAAAAAGTCAGCATCGTCACCTGCAACAATCAGCACATGCCGGAAGGTTTACTTCTTCCCATGCATGGTCACTCGGAGCAAACCGAGCGGATTCGTTACCAGATTGAAGCCTCCCAACCTCTCAAAAAGAACCTTTGGCAGCAGACGGTGGCAGCCAAAATCCAAAATCAAGCGTCACATCTCAGGGAAAGAGGAGTGGATTCGCCTCGAATGAACTACCTGGCTAAAAATGTGAATTCAGGAGATACAGGTAATCACGAAGCCCAGGCAGCTGCTATCTATTGGCAAAGTCTTTTTGATATTCCAGAGTTCAATAGGCAACAGACAGGAATTCCGCCAAATAATTTATTGAATTACGGGTATGCAATTTTAAGAGCTGTGATTGCTAGAGCTTTGGTATCCTCGGGAATGTTCCCGGGATTGGGCATTTGGCATCGAAATAAATACAATGCCTATTGCTTAGCAGATGATATTATGGAGCCATACCGACCCTATGTAGATTTGGTGGTTTGTCATTTGGTAGATCATGAGGATGATCTTTCGGAATTGACTCCGGTTATGAAAAAGGAATTGTTGAGTATTCCTGCGCTTGACGTCCGTATCGATGGTCAGAAAAGTCCACTCATGGTGGCAGCCAGTCGAACAACCCATTCGCTGTTTGAATGCTTTGCAGGGATCAGCCGAAAGATCATTTATCCCGAATATGAATGAAAACTATTACTCGAGACTTAACGCCTACCGGAGTTTGTGGGTCTTAGTATTTTTTGATTTGCCGACCGAAACCAAGAAGGAGCGGTCGATAGCCAGCAAGTTTCGAAAAAATTTGCTCGATGATGGATTCGCCATGTTTCAGTTTTCGATCTACATGCGTTTTTGTGCCAGTAGGGAAAACGCCGAGGTTCATACCAAAAGAATCAGAAATATCTTGCCCGAAAAAGGGAAGATTGGGATCATGCAGATTACGGATAAGCAGTTTGGGATGATGGAGCTTTTTTATGGAAGAAAAGTTGCGGAGAAAGAAGCCCCGGCCCAACAATTGGAGTTGTTTTGAAGAAGTAGATTCAAGTTAAGACCAGTCAGGTTTTCAAAACCTGACTGGTCTTGGTTAACCCGAATTCAAATCTACTCAATTTTCCATTCTGGTAATGGAGATAAAAAACAGCATACCAGCCACTTAGCGTGGGGTATGCTGTGATTTCCACTGGAAACTAACATTTTGAAAGCAATTCACAACGTAAAGCAAGCCCGCCAATTCCAGCATCTGCTGTGATTTCCACTGGAAACTAACATTTTGAAAGCAATTCACAACTCCAGCAGCATGAAGCTGGGCCGCCCGGCCGCTGTGATTTCCACTGGAAACTAACATTTTGAAAGCAATTCACAACGGACTGACCTTTGGCGCGCAAGGAACTCTCGCTGTGATTTCCACTGGAAACTAACATTTTGAAAGCAATTCACAACTCCGGACTTTCGCGGCCCATGACATAGGAGGCTGTGATTTCCACTGGAAACTAACATTTTGAAAGCAATTCACAACTGCTCATCCATGGCCCGCACCGCCAGTCGGGCTGTGATTTCCACTGGAAACTAACATTTTGAAAGCAATTCACAACAGCTGGCAGCTGCGCAGCTGAGTGAGTTCCGCTGTGATTTCCACTGGAAACTAACATTTTGAAAGCAATTCACAACTGATGGATTCTTTTGCCTCCAATTTTGGAAGCTGTGATTTCCACTGGAAACTAACATTTTGAAAGCAATTCACAACACAGATGAGTTTCACAAGGCGGTCTTTGAGCTGTGATTTCCACTGGAAACTAACATTTTGAAAGCAATTCACAACGAATGACCGAGCAAGAGGTAAAAGAAAAATGCTGTGATTTCCACTGGAAACTAACATTTTGAAAGCAATTCACAACAGTTCGCTGGCGTAAATCGTGCGATGCATCGCTGTGATTTCCACTGGAAACTAACATTTTGAAAGCAATTCACAACGGTACAGGTCTATGACCATGACCTCAAGCAGCTGTGATTTCCACTGGAAACTAACATTTTGAAAGCAATTCACAACGAGGTCAAAACGATGGCCATCGGCTTGAATGCTGTGATTTCCACTGGAAACTAACATTTTGAAAGCAATTCACAACGGTGTAACTCCGTTGGCTAATAGCGTTCCTGCTGTGATTTCCACTGGAAACTAACATTTTGAAAGCAATTCACAACGTAGACTTTGCTCAAGAAAGTTTCGATAGCGCTGTGATTTCCACTGGAAACTAACATTTTGAAAGCAATTCACAACGCCTTGGCCTGCCATATTTCGGGCGATGCCGCTGTGATTTCCACTGGAAACTAACATTTTGAAAGCAATTCACAACGACATCGCCGACGATGTGGAGCGCCTACCAGCTGTGATTTCCACTGGAAACTAACATTTTGAAAGCAATTCACAACATGGAGAATGAGGGTTTCAGTACCTCCAAGGCTGTGATTTCCACTGGAAACTAACATTTTGAAAGCAATTCACAACTATTGGCATTCAGATATCTATAAAGATAAAGCTGTGATTTCCACTGGAAACTAACATTTTGAAAGCAATTCACAACAACCAAAACAAAAACATTATCTAACACATGCTGTGATTTCCACTGGAAACTAACATTTTGAAAGCAATTCACAACATAGTAGGGAAGCCATCCGCTCCGCTGCCTGCTGTGATTTCCACTGGAAACTAACATTTTGAAAGCAATTCACAACAGGATGTGAAAGCAGAAATCCGAAAGTCGGGCTGTGATTTCCACTGGAAACTAACATTTTGAAAGCAATTCACAACAGATAAGTTACACCCCACACAAAAGCCTGGCTGTGATTTCCACTGGAAACTAACATTTTGAAAGCAATTCACAACGACGATTGATGATGTGATCAGCGAGTTTGCGCTGTGATTTCCACTGGAAACTAACATTTTGAAAGCAATTCACAACATACAGCATTAAATATTAAATATATATTTAGCTGTGATTTCCACTGGAAACTAACATTTTGAAAGCAATTCACAACACTAATATTTGGGAAATAATCTTCGTTAGAGCTGTGATTTCCACTGGAAACTAACATTTTGAAAGCAATTCACAACTGAGCGCTGGGGATATCTCCCCACAGCGTCGCTGTGATTTCCACTGGAAACTAACATTTTGAAAGCAATTCACAACTACAACGCCGCAGGAACTACTCCGGCATCGGCTGTGATTTCCACTGGAAACTAACATTTTGAAAGCAATTCACAACTACCAAGTCCAGTTTTGGAAGGCTGACATTGCTGTGATTTCCACTGGAAACTAACATTTTGAAAGCAATTCACAACAGTAGTTTGGCTTGGAAGTTGGTGGGAGGCGCTGTGATTTCCACTGGAAACTAACATTTTGAAAGCAATTCACAACTACATTAACTCAGTTACTTTACAGTGAATTGCTGTGATTTCCACTGGAAACTAACATTTTGAAAGCAATTCACAACAATTCCAAGCTTTTTTGCGGTCAGTGCGTGGCTGTGATTTCCACTGGAAACTAACATTTTGAAAGCAATTCACAACTGCTGGATGACCGATCCCGACACACCAAGTGCTGTGATTTCCACTGGAAACTAACATTTTGAAAGCAATTCACAACATCAAGCAAGAGCGATTAAGTATAATCTCGGCTGTGATTTCCACTGGAAACTAACATTTTGAAAGCAATTCACAACACATAGCCTCCCCCAATTTTCATCCCTCTAGCTGTGATTTCCACTGGAAACTAACATTTTGAAAGCAATTCACAACAAAAGGTTCTCCCTGAAGCTGATCGGGTACGCTGTGATTTCCACTGGAAACTAACATTTTGAAAGCAATTCACAACGAGAACTTACCGATTTACGAATCTATCCTTGCTGTGATTTCCACTGGAAACTAACATTTTGAAAGCAATTCACAACATCCGCTTATCACCCTTTTACCTTTTACAGGCTGTGATTTCCACTGGAAACTAACATTTTGAAAGCAATTCTGATTATTTCACTCAAACTGACCCATGTGTTTCGCTCTAAACTGACCCACCCCTTTACCGGTGGATCTGTTGGCTAATTTAGGGATGGATTTTTATTTCTGGTGCCTGAGTGATTTTCCTTTTAATTCTATTTTTTGAGAGTTTGTAAGCAGTCTGTCCAAAATAGCATCTGCCAGTGTGGGATCGCCGATGTAATCATGCCATTGAGCCACAGGAATCTGTGAAGAGATCAGGGTCGCTTTTCGTTGATAACGGTCCTCCAGGATCTGAAGTAAGGCCATTCGGGTATCAGCATTGAGAGGCTGCAGGCCAAAGTCATCCAAGATAAGCAAATGGGTTTTTTCAATCTGGTTGAGCAGTTTGACGAAGGTACCGTCCAGTTTGGCCAATGTGATTTTTTCAATAAACCGGTTCATGTTTAGATAGCTTGTTTTATACCCATACAGGCACGCCTGGTGTCCCAGGGCGCAGGCCAAAAAGCTTTTGCCACATCCGGTGGCGCCTGTGATCAACAGGTTTTGGGCGCGTTTGACCCAGGAGCAGTCAGCCAACAGACTGATCTGTTCTGCAGAAAGGTTTCTTTCCTGAGAGCATTTGATCTCTTCCAGCTGGGCAGCATACCGGAGCTTGCTCAGCCTGAGGTGCATCTGGGTGCGTTTATGATGCTTTTGGTCGACTTCCTGCTGGACCAGCTGTGCGATGAGTTGATGAGTCTGCGGCTGGCTGTTGACCGGCAGGTCCAGGATTGCTTCGTAGCCGCTGGCCATGCCATAGAGCTTGAGATCTCGGAGTTGCTGGAGGGTAGCTTGTGTGTTCATGTATTGTTTGTTTTGGGGTTAGAAGAGTTCTTTTGGGCCTCGAATATTCTCATGGGCAGGAGTTTTGAAGGCCGATTCACCAGTAGTGTCTTTTTTGTCCATGTTGTTTTTGAGGATGTTGTCCAAGATTCCGTAATTGACCCTTGGGGCTTCACTGAGCAGGGAACAGGCTTTTTCCAGCCGGTCTTTTCCGTATTTACCGGCCAGCCGAAGCGCACCCAAGCAGGAGGTGAAGGTCTGTTCGGGAAAGACTTTGGATTCTAGAATTTTCCCGATTGCTGCCTTGGTATGGGGGCCGATGGATGCAGCTTGGGAAAGAAAATAAGCTCCATCCCATCCTTTCTGCTGGTGGATGGCCCGGTGGTTTTCCGGCATGTGTGCCGCAAGGGTGCTGTAGCCATACCTGCGTCGGTCTCTGGCGTGAAATGCAATCCGCCTGTGATCGGCATAGATCTCCACTTGGCTCTGTGTGTAGCTGATTTTAACCTGTTTGCCCACCTGATCGTAGGGAACACTGTACAGGTGGCAATCCTCGCCCAGCTGAACGTGATAGTTACGCTGCACTTTGGCCATGACGGTTTTGCGAACCTCGAAGACCGTGGAAGGCAGGGACTTCAACAGGGGCTGTTCATACTGGACAAACAGGTCGTGACGGCTGTAATTCCTTCCTTTGAAGTTGCGGCGGTTAAGCTTGTCCAATTCTTCTCTGATCTGTGCGTTGAGCTCAGCCAGACTGAAAGCCTCCAGGTTTCTGAGTTTGGCGAAGATCCGGGTATAGGACACTCTCACACTGGTTTCTGCGGTAGCTTTATCCTTGGGTTTTCTTACCCTAGTGGCCATGAAGGTGACCTTGTAGTGCAGGGAAAGCTGCTCGATCAGTTCGGTGAAGGCTGGCTCGTAGCGGTTGGCCTTTTTGACGGCAGTTTTCATGTTGTCACAGACTACACAATCAGGCATGCCTCCAAGATAACCGAACGTATTGCCCAGTGATGAGGCAAAATACTCCTGCTTTTGATCGGGAATAGCTTCGATATACAGATAGCTGCTGAACGGTAGAACGGTCACCAGAACATCACAGGGGATAATTTCTCCGGTCTGGCGGTCGATATAACCCAGCTTGTCACCCGAATAGTCCACCATCAGCTTGGCTCCGGGCTTATGGACGAACAGGGCAGAGACGTCCTTGTTGGCGATATGCTGGTTCAGATAGTGACAAAACTGGGTGTAGCCATAACCTCCTTCCGGAGGATGACTCTCGTGGTATTCTTCCCAAAGCAGCTGACGGGTGACGTGCCGTTTTTTGAGCTCTACGGCGTATTGGGGAAGTTTTTGTTGAAGATGGAGATACCTTGGATCGGCGGTGGGTGGCGTTTCTGACTCAAAAAGTAATTCGCCGAGGGCCTCATCACTCAGTTTTAAAGACTCAGAAAGCGTATAGGAACTTCGTTCGATTAGCCGAAGATAACCTCGAATGGTATTGCGGGAATAATTGGAGTGACGGACTATGGCACGAATAGATAGCCCGTTTGCTTTTTGCTGTAAAATGTTCCGGATCTGTTGCATGGTTTTGCTTTTTGCTGCCATCGTTCTTTTGAGTTAGTCGCTCAAAAGAAATAAGAAAAGATCACCGGAAGGGTGGGTCAGTTTCAACTGAAATAGGTGGGTCAGTATGCACTGAAACGCCTGGGTCAATATCGACTGAAACAGGTGGGGCAGTTTACTCCGAAATGGGTGGGTCAGTATGGGGTGAGATTATCAAATTCACAACTATATACTGCGGATAAGGCAATTCTTTATAGCTGTGATTTCCACTGGAAACTAACATTTTGAAAGCAATTCACAACGGCAAAACCTTCTACTCAGAAGATGCTCTGGCTGTGATTTCCACTGGAAACTAACATTTTGAAAGCAATTCACAACTCAGGATTCCTCCAAGCTTGGAGACATTGAGCTGTGATTTCCACTGGAAACTAACATTTTGAAAGCAATTCACAACAGAAGAATGCGAAGTATCTGTTTCGCCTGGCTGTGATTTCCACTGGAAACTAACATTTTGAAAGCAATTCACAACATAATGCAAGGTCCACTTGATTCTTTGTGGGCTGTGATTTCCACTGGAAACTAACATTTTGAAAGCAATTCACAACAGATTGGCATCAAGCTGCTCAATCTGTTTGGCTGTGATTTCCACTGGAAACTAACATTTTGAAAGCAATTCACAACAATCCCTCCAGCCAGTCTTTTGAGGCTGTTGCTGTGATTTCCACTGGAAACTAACATTTTGAAAGCAATTCACAACGCGTTAGATGCGGTGGCTGCCAGGACATCGGCTGTGATTTCCACTGGAAACTAACATTTTGAAAGCAATTCACAACGGAACCAACTGCAATTCGTTCTCATTGACCGCTGTGATTTCCACTGGAAACTAACATTTTGAAAGCAATTCACAACTCAACCCTCTCGATATTCGGCTGATCTCTTGCTGTGATTTCCACTGGAAACTAACATTTTGAAAGCAATTCACAACAGGTAGATGGTATAATTAATTGTGACGGCGGCTGTGATTTCCACTGGAAACTAACATTTTGAAAGCAATTCACAACTCCGGTGTCTTCGTGGGAGACGATGTTCAGGCTGTGATTTCCACTGGAAACTAACATTTTGAAAGCAATTCACAACCTGGATCCGGATACACATCCCTGACCTGGTGCTGTGATTTCCACTGGAAACTAACATTTTGAAAGCAATTCACAACTTTCTTGGCTTTTACTACTGCTGCATAAATGCTGTGATTTCCACTGGAAACTAACATTTTGAAAGCAATTCACAACCAGTTAGTTCCACAAAGTTTTTAACTGGCCGCTGTGATTTCCACTGGAAACTAACATTTTGAAAGCAATTCACAACGTACTTCGATGTCGAGCATCAAACCGAATTGCTGTGATTTCCACTGGAAACTAACATTTTGAAAGCAATTCACAACAGACAGATCCATTGCTTTTTGTAGATCAGCGCTGTGATTTCCACTGGAAACTAACATTTTGAAAGCAATTCACAACATGTCTTTGATGGATTTAAGCGATAATTCGGCTGTGATTTCCACTGGAAACTAACATTTTGAAAGCAATTCACAACAGAATACCAATTGAAATAGACTGGGAACGTGCTGTGATTTCCACTGGAAACTAACATTTTGAAAGCAATTCACAACTAACTAGTGGTCCATCCTTGATTTTTACAAGCTGTGATTTCCACTGGAAACTAACATTTTGAAAGCAATTCACAACAAGTCCTGGATGATAGCCGCAAAATCATTGCTGTGATTTCCACTGGAAACTAACATTTTGAAAGCAATTCACAACCCTGGTCAGCAGATTTGTAGCTGAAAAGGAGCTGTGATTTCCACTGGAAACTAACATTTTGAAAGCAATTCACAACACCGTTACTCAGTTCTTTAAATCCCTCGAAGCTGTGATTTCCACTGGAAACTAACATTTTGAAAGCAATTCACAACGATTGTACAACTTTTCAGGGTGTCTTTTCGGCTGTGATTTCCACTGGAAACTAACATTTTGAAAGCAATTCACAACAAATAATCGAAACATTGGAGAAAAGTTCTAGCTGTGATTTCCACTGGAAACTAACATTTTGAGGTAAATTAATTTTAGAACTTTTCCAAAGTTTAAAACTTTGGAAAAGTTGCGGATTAAAATCACAAAAAAAAATTCCCGAAGCTCACCCAAGCTTCGGGAAAAACAAAAAAAATAAGGCGTATTTTAAAATTCTAATAGTTGATAAAGTTGGTAATTAGCTGAATATCCAGTTTTTTACCACCTGTACTTTCGGCGCTTAGTCCTCTTAGAATCAGTGAGTACACCCGGTTTCCTTTCAGATCCAAGGTCCCGGATTGGATCAGTGTTTCGCCGGTTGCCTTGGATTTCACTTTCAGAGTGACGTTACCCGGATTCAACTCCTTAAATTCAGAAACAGACTTGAACTCAGACTCTGAAACCAGCGGAGTACTACTTCCGGACAGCTCCAAATACACTTTTTCCGTGTCAGGAGAGAGGTGAACAAAGCGTAGCTGCGCTTTTGCGGAGCTTGGTTCCTTCCAGATATCTTTTACCAAAATAGCATCGATCCCGGAAGCTTTATCTGCCACAAAAACAGAATACACCGTATCTGCTTTCAGCACAAAGCTTTTTTCCAGTAGGGAAGTAGCGGAGTTGAAGGCCGAAAAACGAAAGTTTCGGGAGCCGGGGTAAAAGGCACTGTAGGGTAAAATCTGTGTATACTCGACAGGCGTCTGATTGACCCGGTTTTGATTGGCAAAGATATCCATGGCTGGTGCCTCCGGAGCTCCCTGAAAAATGGAGACGTAGGCTGCCGGTGGCAAGCTGGGGGAGTCGAGGTTATCCAGACAGCCCGTAAGCAAAAGGGAGCTGGCAAGAATTCCTGAAGCCATCATCAATCCCTTGCGGGTGAAGGCTTTAATGTTTGAACTGATACTCATAAATGTTGGGATTAGGTTTTCAAATATGTCTCTATGACGAAGCAAGGCATATTTTCGCTTCAGGTATACCAAAAAAAAAATAACACCTACATCCTCACTTGTTCTCTTGAGGATTGTCGCTTCCATTTTTGCATCCGCTATCAGAGCGATGATGACTCGATTAAACCTATGAAGGATTGATTACTTGTGCTCTTTTTCCGTTGCAGTAAAAAGTTCACCTCAGACCTGTCTGCCGTAGCTGGGGTGCACAGAAAGTTTTTGACGCGTAGTCACCGCAGCAGCAAGTTTTAAGCGTATTAAACACATTGAAAAATTGTGTTCTTAGATTCAAATTTTTAGAATGGATAAGCGAAAGAATATGGAACTTGCCGAAAATCTACCAGACTAATGCTCGATTCGATAAACCAAATGAAAATGCAATTGAGCTCCCTTCGTCAATCGATGAATCGGGTGGAAGAGGAGTTTGCAGGCTTGCTTGCCGATATTCCTCCACATAACCGCACATCAGCAATCAATTTTTTAAAGTATCTGATTCTCCGCAAAACAGACGTTCGAGAACTTCAGATCATGCTTCATGAAAATGGACTTTCTTCTTTGGCGAGTTGTGAAAGCCATACGCAGCGGCAAATAGAAATGACACTCCAGCATTTGGGTGAGAAGTTTGAGAAACTGGACTCCTGCACGACAGATTTTGGGAGTAAAAAAATCGAAGAAAGTAGTCATCAGCTTTTTGGGCCAAAGCCGGAAAATTGGCCTGCTTCCATAATGGTGACATTTGACTCGGCATTTTTAGCAGAAAAAGATCTGATTCCGAAGCTTTTGAAAAAGGGAATGAGCACTGCACGGATCAATTGCGCACACGATGATGAATCTGTTTGGCAGGAAATGGTGGACAAAATCCGTCTGGCAAGTAAAATTACGGGCCTCCCCTGCAAAATTCACGTGGATCTCGCAGGGCCAAAAATCAGAACCAAACTGCTGACAAAAGGGAAAGACAAAGGGCGGGTAGAGATAAAAATCGGAGAGACGATTTGGCTGAGTGATTCGGCCAAAGGGTTTAAGTCCAAAGAAATTGTGATTAGCCCCAATGAATCTGGAGTAATCGCTGGTTTGAAGATTGGAGATCGGGTTTTTATCGATGACGGATTAATTCTGGGCTTGGTGCAGAAGGTTGATAAGGACAAAGCTTTGCTAAAGATTGAGCGTATTTCTTCCAAAAAACCATTTATTAAAGCTGAAAAAGGAATCAATTTTCCGGATTGTTCCCTACAGATTTCTTCGCTTACGGATTTTGATAAAAAGTGTCTTCCTTTTGTCTGTGCGAATGCGGATACAGTAGGGTTTTCTTTTGTAAGATCCAGTCGGGATATTGCTGATTTGCGGGCCGCTTTGAAGGAGATAGTGGCTGATATCCCTTTTATTATCCTCAAAATCGAAACACATGAAGCAGTCAAAAATCTGCCTTCCTTACTGTTGGAAGGAATGAAAGACGCTGATTTTGGAGTGATGATTGCGCGTGGAGACTTGGCCGTGGAGATCGGCTTTGAGCGATTGGTGGAGATTCAGGATGAGATTTTGTGGCTTTGCGAAGCGGCACATGTTCCGGTAATCTGGGCCACTCAGGTGCTGGAAAATCTGCATAAATCGGGCGTGGCTACGCGTGCTGAGGTTACTGATGCAGGCCATGCCTCAAGGGCCGAATGCATCATGATCAACAAAGGCAAACACACGCTGGAGGTCTTAAAGACACTTCGTGATATTTCTCAGCGGAGTGCTGCCCTTCGCATCAAAAACCGACTGGTATTCCGGCCTTTGAAGATCGCTGCGGATTTTTTTGGAGAGAAATTCTAAGGGGAAGAATATTTGCCACAAAGGCCCTAAGGCCCAAAGTTTTTGATAAATACACCAAGAGTTTCCCGCAGATATACGCGGAAAAAGACGCTGATCTTCGCGGATTTTCAGGAGTTCCTTTAAAGGTTTGAAACCGGCCACCTTTGCGTCCTCAATCAGAGCGACAGCGACTGGATCAAACTTCTTGGGGATTGATTAGTCCCTCTCTTTTTCCTTTGCGGTGAAAAAAGGGGTAAAAAATCACCGCAGGCGCAGAGACCGCAGAGATTATTAGCTATGCTCTCACTCGTTCTATTGAAGGTCGATTAACTACTCTCATTTTCCTTTTCGGTAAAAAAAATCATTTCATTCCTGCCCAACAGCTGGCAGGGTTTCGGAATTTTCGAGGCCAATATGGTTCCTAGTTGTTGATCTTTGTCGTGTCAGGTTTAGCTTTTGGCTTTACAATCAAGCCCTTCAGTAGCGTTTTTGCTTCATCCACTGCTTTTCCGGTAGACTGATTTACCTTTTTCTCCAGCTCCTTCTTGACGCTATCCTGGACCACTTCTGCTTTCAATTTGATCTCCTGCTTGATGCTGTCCTGGGCAGCTTGGAATTCCGCGGTAGCCTTAGCCTGCAGATTGTCCTTCTCTGAATCAAATCGGGATTTCAATGCATTGGTCAGTAAATTCTCTATGCTGTTGCCCCCCGCAAGACTGATTTTAGGCTGATTGTAGGTTCCCGATAGGTTGAGAGCAATCGGAATTAACGTCGATGTGCTTGCTTCTGTACCGGAGATGGTCGCCAAAATGGAATTTGCCTGAGCACCGAATTGTCCGGCAGGTACCTGCATATTCAACAGGTAACTGATCGATCCGTCAAAACCCGCGCTGCCCTGAATAGTAGTTTGGTAATCCCAAAGACGCAGGTCGAAGGGTTTGACTTCCATTCTTCCGTTTTCGATCACTATGGGGATCGCAATGTTTTTTAAGCTTAGTGTATTGCCGTCTTTGAGTCGTGTCAGGCTTGTGACCGCTTCCAGTATTTTACTGTCTCTGAGTGCCGCCTCAGCCACTTTCAGGATTCCTCTGACATCGATGGAAGAGAGGACAGGCATCATATTTTGACCCAACAAACCGGAGAAACTGATGTTGGTATTCACCTTTCCGGTGATGTCCCGGGCGATGGGAGCGAAAGCTTTGACAGTTTCAAGACTTTCGAAGGCTTTGGCGATGCTCAGTTCTGAAATATCCATGTTGAAGTCAAAGATCGGCGCGGCCAGATTTCTCGGGTCATAGTTCCCGGTAAGTTTTATCCGCCCATCCATGGTTTTCATTCCTGTCTCGGAAAATTGAAGTACCCCGTTTCTCAGGGTCATATTTCCTCTGACTTCTTTCAAGTTGAGTTTTTCATAAATCACCTCGTCGGCAGCCAAAGTCATGGTGAAATCGATGTTCCCTGGCAATGGGATTACCTCCATCTCCGTACTGGAAGTGTCTGCGGGAGTGCTGCTCATCCACTCATTCAGATCAAATCTGGAGCTGTTCAGGCTGAGTTGGCCTTTCAATACTCCTTTGTCGGAAAGCAGATAATCCATGTAATTGGAGAGGTAGCCGCTGGCTTCAAGCGGACTTTTTCCGAGTTGGGATTTGAATTGGGTCAGGTTGGCCCGCTGCGGGTTGAAATCTGCGTGAGATTCAAGGATTCGTACTCCCTGCGGATAATCTTTTGATTCGTAGTAAAGATTCCGGATGTCTATTGTCCCTGAAGCCAGCAATCGGTCATAGCGCTCTTTTTCCACGTCGGCATAGGAACCAGTGGTTTTGAGATCAGCTTTGATGAGTCCTTCCAGTTTGGTGTCAGTAATCGGGAAGATAGCTGTCAGCTTCTTCAAATCTACCGCACCTTCCACAGCGCCGTTCCAGTTGAGTGCTTCGAAATCGTTTAGTTTCAGATTTCCCTCGATTTCTTCTCCCTCCAGGTTAAATCCAAATGAACTGACGTCCACGAAGAAATCCCGCATGGAGCCGGTTTGATTTTGAATGGTGGCTTTGGCGTGAAGTTTTTCCAGGGGAACAGGATAATCGGTGTTTTGCACAAATCCATTTTCCAGACTCAGACGGATATCCATGCTTGGAAGGACCTTTGCAGCGGAGTCATAGCGGCCTTTTGCGCTTGCGTTGAAGTCGAGCATTCCTGCAAGTTGGGTTTTATCGATCGGGAAAATGGAAGTGAGTTCTTTCAGGTTCAGTTTTCCTGTCAATTTTCCTTCCATGTCATAGTCACGAAGATTTGCAACGAAGAAATTGCCGGATAGGGGATTGGAACCCAGATTCATGGAAAATACTGGAATGGAAACTGTCGTGTTGTCAAGGTTGGTAGTTTCATTTTTCGCCTGAAATTTCAGGTTTACATCCTTGACGGGAAGCGGTAGATCGGGATATTGAAACATACCGTCTTTGACTTCCAGTTTGATATCGAATACGGGGAAAACATTCTCTCCATAAAGGCCTTTCACAAACCCTTCAAACGCAAGCGATCCGGAGGTCTTGAGGGTGGAAAAATTTTCAGTGTAAATGCCCGGAACAAGCGAAAGAATGTTTTTGAAATCCGTCTCCCTGCTTTCAAAAGCAAGGTCCAGTGCAATTCCATCCTCAGGAAGGCCGATGACTCCGCTCAGGTCAAACAGAAAGTCATTGAGCGCAAACCGTCCCTCTGCCAGGGTAAACTTCATCTGCTCCAGATCAACTTGGAGTAGTGTCTCTCCTTTAAACTTTTTATTGCTCATGTAGTGCACTCCTCCGTAATTGACATCTGCAATCGTGGCACTCAGCTGTAATGGCAAGTCATAGACATCCAGTGCAAACAGACCGCTGCCTTTGGCCTCAATATCGGCCAAAGCCATGACTAATTTCTGAGAGCGGTCGTCGTAAATCAGATTGACCCCGCTAACTTCCAGAAGCTCTATTCCCAACTTAAAATTGCTTTCGGCTTCAGGTTCTGTTGTCGTTGACTCCTTGGTGATGTCGTAGTTGGCACGGCCATCCTCTAAAACTTTGATGTAAAGCTCCCCTCCGTTGAGATGAAGTCCGGTAAGAGTGGGGAAATCGTCGAAAAGGACAGATCTGAGATTAAAGTCCATAGTCAGTTCATCGGCATGGACCAAAGTGTCACTTTCGAAAGGCTCCAAGCCCACGATCCCGAAATCGCCTAGTCCGGCACTGACATTGGGAAAATGGCGGAAAAGGCTCAGTGAAACCTGACCAGGATCATAGTAGATTTTGGCGTTTAAGGCCTGATCGAGCTCTTTATTGACTCTTGCGATAATTTTGTCCTTGAATAAAAAAGGTATAGCCAGTGCTGCCGCTATCAAAAACACAAATACACCCAGGAGAATAAGTACCGCTTTCTTCATTTTTTTTTACCTTTTGCTTACTTCTGAACAACGAACGGAAGTCACTTTAGATTCAAATGTAGAAGAATGATGTAGGGGTTTTACCTGATTTTGCCATTCATTTAACAAAAGTTCACGCCTTGGGAAAACATGATTTTTACATTTGAACTGAAAATCGGCTGAGGGATTTTTAACTTATCACCTTGAGAAGGCGAAGTCTTTTGGGTGAGCTGAATTTTTTGAATTCAAACTGCACGCTTTTAAGCACCTGGTTTACATTTTTCGGCCGAATATTTGGTAACTGAATCTGGGAATAAAAAACTGCCTGTATGAGTCCTTAATTTCACGTCTTAAACCATTCCCTAAGATACTTTAATGATGGAATCGAATGTTATTTCCCTGTCTGAAGAAAAATTTTCCAGCCTGCTGGAATTTGATCTGGAGACATTTTATTCACTCTTTGACGGGCGGGGACTCATTTTCTTTCCTGATGGCAGTGTAGCTACCAAGCCTGAGCTTATGGAAAAATTAAAGTCACAGGAGACTGTTTTCCGAGGTGTTGAAATGCATAAAATCCTAGCAAGGTCCTATGGAAACACGACTGTGGTTCAGGGGGAAGGTTTTTTTAACATCAAACTCCAGGATGTTGAATTCAATGAGGTTTTAACTTTCATTGACGTGTGGGTGGAAAAGGAAGGGGAATGGAAGTTGGTTTCCGCTCACTTGATCAAAATGGGATGAATTGATTTTTTTTCAATCTACAACGCGTGATTTTTTACGACTTCACAGATGTTATAATTTGAATATTCCTCTCAATATCAAATTCTGATTTAAGTTTATCCGCAATTCTGCCAGTAGATCAAGAATTAACTTGAAAAGTAGCCGATAATCAAAATCACTGTACACGGCCCACATCTGTTCGCAGTGGCGCGTTCGAATGGTAATTTCGACATCCTTTATTTTGGTAGAGGCAATTCACCGGATGGGCAGATTTCCCAAAGGCTGAACCAGTAAAAAAACTGACGTATTAGAAATTTTTCAAAAATGGGAACTGATGGTTTACCTTTAAGTTATTCTAAAGCAAAGCAATACTTCGACTGTAATCGTGACCTTCTCAAAAAACGTCATGTGGCAATAAAAAACCCTAATTTGTGGTATAAAACCATTGATAAAATCAATACAAAGTTAATTTTTCAGTCAAAGATTCTTTTGCCGGATATATCAGGGAATACCCATTTGTTCATCGATGAGGGTAACTTTTACCCCCATCATAATTTATATTATATAGCAGGACAAAAGTATGAATACCTTATTGTGCTTGCTGCAATTTTGATGTCTGATTTTGTGCGAGATCAGCTTTTAGAAATTGGCAATAAAATGAATGGGGGTTATCCTCGTTGGCAAAGCCAAAATTTAAGAAAGCTTCGTGTACCGATACTTAATGCGATACCTCCTGAGGTATTTAGTGCATTGGTCAAAGCATATTATAATCGGGATTATGATATAATAAATGAATTGGTTAAAGCAGATCGGATTAGCGAGTACAGTTACAATGAAGGCCAAACGGTACTCTTTGAACCAAGTTCTGAACCTTATAGGCTTTCTTGACAAAGGAAATTCATATTTCGACAAAATAAAAAATCGCCTGGACTTCTGGTCCGGTCGATTTGATTTGGAAGATGGTCGCTGTCTTTCTGACGGACACAGTCGTGTTCTCGGCGACTAGGAAAGGAAACCGATCACATCTTCAGATTCTGCATTTCCAGTTGCGGGGCAAAAGGCTGCTCGTAGTAGCGCTTACCCGTTGCCTTGTAAAGCGAGTTGGCCAAGGCTGCAAAAACAGGAGGGAAGAAAGGTTCGCCCAGTCCGGTTGGCTCTTCGGTACTGTCCACAAAGTGCACCTCGATGGATTTGGGAGTCTCTTTCTGACGGATCATTCGGTACTTGTCAAAATTGGTCTTGTTGGGCACCCCATTTTCAAAAGCCAATTCACCGAAAAACGCATTTCCGATTCCATCCACGATCGCTCCTTCTCCCATGTTGATGGCAGCATCCGGATTGATCACGATGCCGCAATCGACAGCTGCATAGACTTTTTCTACCACCGGCTTATTGTCCTTGATCACGGTATCGACTACTTCGGCTACATAGGAATTGTGGCAGAAATAGGCCGAAACCCCGCGATGAACTCCGGCTGCAGGAGTATTCCAGTTGGATTTGTCACGAACAAGTTCCAATACCCCGGCATAGCGCTTGGCATCGTAATCATTTCGCTCTCCTACAGGATTGGTTTCCGCTCTTTTCAAGAGTTCCAACCGGAATTCGATCGGATCTTTACCCATCACTTCTGCCAACTCGTCCAAGAAACTTTGCTCCGCAGCTGCGATAAAATTGGATCGAGGTGCGCGGAATGCTCCGATGGTGATGTTGGAAGGGATATCCCAGCTTTCTGCCAGGTAATTGTCCAAGGCTCCTGCTGGAAACCGATTGGCATGCAAGGGGGATTCTGGGATTCCGCCTGCCTTTACATGGAGGGCAAGCAGGTTGTTGTTTTCATCCAAGGCCGCCCGATAAGTCGCAGAGTAAGCAGGTCGGTAAACACCGGCGGTCATGTCGTCTTCACGGGTGTAAACCATTTTTACTGGTGCCTGGATTTTTTGTGAAATCAAGGCTGCTTCAGTCATGTGGTGACTGTAGGCTCTTCGGCCAAAGCCACCTCCCATACGGGCAAGGTTGATTTGAATATTTTCTTTTGGAATACCCAAAGCCTGAACCAAGGTACCCATGATGGATTCCGGGGCTTGAGTCGGTCCATAGATTACTGCTTTATCTCCCTTGACATCTGCAAAGCAGTTCATGGGTTCCATGGTATTATGTGCCAAAAATGGAGCAGAATAGGTTTTCTCGATCACCTTAGCTGCTTTTTTGAAAGCACCCTCCGGGTCACCATCTTTACGGACTACATTACCGGGTTTAGTGATGTATTCCTTCATTCGGTCTTTGTGTGAGGAGGTATTTTCTAGACCTGCTGGCACAATGACTTTTGAATTAGGTCGGCCACCAAATCCGCCTACTTCAAAACTGGATTCAGGTGCATTTTCCCACTCTACAGCCAGTGATTTCTTTGCCTGCATCACTTCCCAAGTTGAATTGCCCACAATGGCAACGATCTCCGGGAAGGTAGTGGTGTCGAAAAAGTTTCTCCCATAATCATCTTTGAAAAGACTGATAGAAAAAACGTCCTGAATTCCAGACATTCCGCTGACTGAGGTTTTGTCAAAAGACTTCAATTTCATTCCAAAAGCAGGTGGGTGTACGATGGCCGCGTACTTCATCCCATTTACCTTGTGATCAATAGAAAAAAGTGGCTTTCCAGTTACGATTTTGCTTGCCTCTACATTTTTTTTCGAACTACCGATGATCTTAAAATCTTTCAGTTCTTTTAATTGGACTTCTTCAGGCACTTCCATTGTGGCAGCGAGAGAGGCCATCTCGCCATAATGTGCTTTTTTTCCGCTGGCTTTATGCTCTAAAATTCCGGCTGCGGTAGTGATTTCTGAAGCGGAAACCTTCCAGGTTTGTGCTGCAGCAGCAATGAGCATCGCTCTTGCTGTACCACCAGCGGTACGCAAAGGTTTCCAAGCAGACCGAACGCTATTGCTCCCTCCTGTAAATTGTCTCTCAAATCGCTCAGGATAAAAGTCTGCCTGCTCCACAAATACGTTTTTCCAATCCACATCCAACTCATCGGCAAGAATCATGGGAAGAGAGGTTTTGACGTTTTGCCCAAACTCAGGGTTTGGATTGAAAAGTGTCACCGCACCATTTTCCCCAATTTTGATGTAGCTATTCAGTTCAAACCATTCTTTGGGTAATCCCAAAGCTTCCTCGGCGGTTGGCTTACATCCAGCCAGCCAGCTAAAGCTCAGCATCATGCCTCCTCCAGCCAAAGCTGACACTTTTAAAAATGATCTTCGATCAAGTTTGGTGTTTACAGTTGTCATGTTTTTCTGGGTTTAGAGTTTCTGTGCCGCTGTTTTGATGGCAGCTTTGATTCGGGTATAGGTTCCGCATCGGCAGATATTGCCATTCATGGCATTGTCGATATCGGTATCCGATGGATTTGGATTAGCCGCCAAAAGTGCTGCGGCAGACATGATTTGTCCTGCCTGGCAATAGCCGCATTGCGGTACATCGTGCTCTAGCCAGGCTTGCTGTACCGGATGATCTCCTTTTTCTGAGAGACCCTCGATGGTGGTAATCGATGCTCCTTCGCCTGCCGAAACCGGCAATTGGCAAGATCTAACGGCGTTACCGTCCAAGTGTATGGTACAAGCACCACACTGAGCGATTCCGCAGCCAAACTTGGTGCCTACCAAATCCAAGTGGTCCCGCAAAACCCAAAGCATCGGAGTGCTGGGATCTACGTCAACCTGCTTGGAAGTTCCGTTGATGTTGAGATTGAAAATGGCCATAGGTTGTGAATTTAGATGTTGAAGTTAGGGATTTCGGAAGGTTTTACCCTTACGGAAATCAAACAGATGTATTTATAAATCAATCGGATCTGGGAAAACTATCACAGATCAAAACATAGGTTCACCCTTCCAATTGCTTCGCAAAAGGCTGATCGTAAAACCGCTTGCCAGTGGCCTGGTACAAGGCATTGGCTAAAGCGGCAAAAACCGGAGGATATCCGGGCTCACCCAAGCCTGTGGGATCGACTTGACTTTCCACAAAATGGGTTTCGATTTCCTTCGGAGCTTCTTTCATCCGAATCATGCGATACTTGTCAAAATTGTTCTTGTCCGGCACACCTTGGTTGAATTTCAATTCCCCAAACATCGCCGTGCCGATTCCGTCCACTACCGAACCCTCGCAGAGGTTCTTTGCCGAGTCGGGATTGATCAGCAATCCACAATCCACGGCACTGAAGACTTTTTCGACCTGAACCTGTCCGTTTTCCATTTTCAAATCCAGGACTTGGGCAGCGTAACTGTTGTGGCAAAAATAGGCCGAAACACCTCTGGAAACTCCTGCTTGGGGTTGTCCCCAATTGGATTTGACTTTGAGTAATTCCAGCACTCCGATAAATCGATCCGGATCGTAATCGTTGTTTTCTCCCACTGGATTTTCCTTCGCTTTTCGCAATAGCTCGAGCCTGAATTCGATCGGGTCTTTTCCCGCAGCTTCGGCCACTTCGTCTAGAAAGGACTGTTCTGCCGCAGCGATAAAGTTGGATCGTGGCGCTCGGAATGACCCGACGGTAATATTTGAAGGAATCGTCCAATCTTCAGCCCAGTAATTTTCTACTGCTCCTGCCGGAAAGCGATCCGGATAGAGTGGGGGCTCTACCAATCCTCCTGCATTTACATGAAATCCGATCAAGTTGTTGTCCTTGTCCAAGGCAGCCCGATAGGTCGCCTGATACATGGGGCGATAGATTCCGCCTGTCATGTCATCCTCCCGGGAGTAGATCAGTTTGATCGGGGCATTGACTTTTTGGGAAATGACCGCTGCCTCGATCAGCCAGTGTGAATAGGAACGGCGTCCGTAACCACCGCCCAGTCGGGTCATTTCGATCTGAATATTTTCTATGGGAATTCCGAGACGTGAAGAAAGCGCCTGTTCGGTCAGTTCGGGCTTCTGAAGCGGTCCGGCACAAGCTGCTTTTCCTTCCTGGACATGCGCAAAAAAGTTCATCGGCTCCATGCAGTTGTGTGCCAAAAAAGGTCCCCGATACGTTTGCTCGATGACTTTGGCCGCTTTGGCGAAAGCCGCTTCCGGATTTCCGTCCTTGCGGACAGTTTTAGCTTTTTTGGCTGCTTCACCCATTTTTGCCATTTGATCCTCCCAGCTTTCCAAGCCTCCGGGAATGGTTCGGTTTTCTTTTCTTCCGTTCCAATCCCGCTTTTCTTCATAGGTGGAAAATCCCTCCCATTCGACCTTGACGGCTTTTTTTGCATTCATCACTTCCCAGGTTGACTTGCCGACTATTGCGACTAAATCCGTGAAACTGGTGGTGTCAAAAAAGGTGCGTTCGTAGTCGTCCTGATGGGATTTGATCTGGAAAATGTCGGTGATCCCGGGGAGGTTTCGGGCGGCGGAGTCGTCAAAGGACTTTAGCCGCATGCCGTGAGCAGGTGGATGGATGATCATGGCGATCAGCATCCCCTCTTTTTTGTAATCGATCCCGAAAAGCGGCTTTCCGGTTATGATGTTTTTGGCTTCCACATTTTTGTGGGATTTGCCGATCAGTTTGAATTCAGAAATTTCCTTGAGCGGAACTTCCTCGGGTACGGGCAGGGTGGCTGCCAGCGAAGCCATCTCTCCAAAGTGGGCCTTTTTTCCGCTTGCTGAATGAATCAAATATCCGGGTTCGGTGGTGACTTCAGCTGCAGGAACTTGCCAAGTCTGAGCAGCCGCATGGATCAGGAGTTGGCGGGCTGTGGCACCGGCGGTTCGGAGTGCTTTCCAACCCATACGGATGGCCTGACTACCTCCGATAAACTGACGGGTAAAATTATCTGTGTCCAAAGGGGCTTGCTCCACGACTACCTTAGTCCAGTCTGCGTCAAGTTCCTCCGCCACGATCATCGGCATGGAGGACTTGACATTTTGCCCGCCTTCCGGATTGGGAGACATCAGGGTCACGAGTCCGTTTTCACCGATTTTGATGTAGCCGTTCAGTCTAAACCATTCCTTCGGTAAACCCAATTCTTCCAATTCCTTGGGTTTGCATCCACTCAGCCAGTTGAAGCTCAAGAGTAATCCTCCTCCTGCGAGGGCAGTGACTTTGAGAAACGATCGGCGATTGAGCTTTTCTACAGATTGGGTCATACAGAATATTCGTTTGGAAATAAGGGCAACTTACACTGCTTTAATTTAGTAAAGGCTGATTTTGTTTGGGTTATATAATTCAAACTGTTTGATCAACGGTTTATTCCAAATGATTTTTCAGAGAATCAATTGCTTTTTTTTCTTGAGAAAAACCTGTGAAAACCAAGCAGAATAGAAAGTATAGGAGAAGACCGGTTTTCATTTTTAACTGGTTATTGATCGACTAATGCCGACTCGGGAGTTCGGACACCAAGAAACTTAAAACTTTCGATTTCTGCCCGGATTTCTTTCAACTCGGCATCGGTGAATTTTACGTTAAGCGCTCCGATATTTTCATCCAAATGCTGTGGACTGATAGTTCCAGGAATGGGAACGATAAAGGATTTTTGAGCTAAGAGCCAAGCCAAGGAGAATTGGGCCATGGTAATTCCTTTCTTTTGAGACCAATTTCTGACTGTTCTCAAAAACGGCATGTTTTGCCCAAAGCCCTCAGCGGAAAAGAACTCAAGTTGAGAGCGACGGTCCAATCTGTCAAAGCGGCTGTACTCATTAAAACGGCCTGCAAGAAATGATCTATGCGTGGGGCCCCAGCAAACGAATCCAACTCCCAATTCTTCGCAGGTGTCAAGAATTTGGTTTTCAACCACACGTTCGGCCATATTATATTCCGACTGAAGCGCAGCAACAGGCAATACTGCATGCGCTTTTCGCAGTGTGTTGGGTGAAACTTCCGATAAACCCCAATGCTTGACTTTACCGGCAGCAATCAAGTCTTTCACTGCCCCGGCTACCTCTTCAATCGGAACATTCGGATCCAAGCGGTGCAGGTAATACAAGTCAATGGCTTCTACCCTAAGTCTTTTGAGCGAACCTTCTACCACCTTTTTTATGGATTCTGGACGGCTATTGCGGCCCATGCGCTGATTGTTTTGAATCTCAAAACCGAATTTGGAAGCAATGGTAATCTTGCCTTTGAAAGGTTCAAGCGCTTCCCCAACTAATTCCTCACTTCCATAAGGGCCATACACTTCCGCTGTATCAAAGAACGTAATGCCTTTTTCTACTGCTCTTCGGAGATGGGCGATCATTTCATCTTTGGGAGGAGTGGGATTGTAGGTTCCAGAAACCATGCTCATACAACCCAAACCGATGCCGGTTACTTCAATGGGCCCCAATTTTCGTGTCGGTAAACTGGAAGGCAGATCGGTTTTTCCCAATAATTCGGCAGCCCTTTTTTCATTGGCGCCAAATACTTTTCCTGACGTCAGTGCCAGTCCTGCTCCTGCCAAAGCTACATTTTTGAAAAAATCCCTTCTGTTGATTTCGCTATTCTTTTTCATTGATTTCTCTTTTTGAGTTGTACTGGTAAGGATTCAGATCCTCTTAAAATCCCTTTCGGGTTTGGAGTCGAGTTCGGTTTTCGAATGCTTTTTCCAACACATCGAACCGAGCTTTTCTAGGATCTGGCTTGTTGGTCACTTCCCCATCGAGGCTTATGTCAAGAATTTCCGCTTTTTGGATGTCGTATTGAGGCCATCCCGGTAGATTGTTTCCATTTGGATTTCCTGTTTTGGCAAAATTGACCCAATAGGAATTCATCAGGCTTGCTAATTCTTTTTCTGATGCCGTTGCTTCTCCCTGAGCTCCCCATCTTGCATGAATTGTGTTGAAAACAAATGAAAGCTCAGATCCATGACCTGCTCCGTATGGAGATCGTTCTCTTCCCGCTGGTGGGACATAGCCAAATTGCCAAACGTAAACCGGTTGATTTGCTCCAACAAATGTTCTTGCGGTCATCCGAGCTGGTTCGCCCCAACCCCAATCTGTGGTAAACTTGGTCAGGACTTCATTGAATTCTTTGTCGCCATTGGGGTCATAAGCGGCCTTAGCCTCAGCTTCCAATTCACCGAACTGGGCAAAAAGTTCTTCCTTAGACTTACTTGCATTGATAAAGGCCCCACCGATTTCAGCGCTGGAGCTTCCGATCATTAATGGAACTTTTGCCTGTCTGTTTGCTTTGTAGGCAGTCTCGGCAGTTTCCACCACCAGTTTACCATCGAGGATTGGGCCTGAATAGATTCTGGCTCCAGTGCTGTCATTTTCTTGGCCTCCGTCGATGATTTGCTCCACAGATAAGCCACGGAGCTTGGCGAGCGATGATGCGTCTTTTCCTTCGATCTTATGCCTTTTGGCAAAATTGATCCCGATAGTTTCCGCTGATATTGGGTATAGCTCATCAGAATTATCTTCTCTGATAGGTCTTGCCGTCAATACACCGTCACGCCCACCACCGGAGTGGCTGATCGCTTTTTGAAAGAGGCCATTTGCAGCCGGTATTGTTAAAAGAGAATGAATGGATACCCCTCCAGAAGAAAATCCAAAGATTGTTACGTTATTCGGGTCTCCCCCGAAAGCGGCAATGTTTTCCTTGACCCACTTCAGAGCAGCAATCTGATCCATATAGGCGTAACTCCCCTTAAATTCCTCCGGATGTTCTTGGCTCAAAGCCGGGTGAGCAAAATGGCCGAGTCGCCCAAGTCTGTAATTGATAGTCGTTAGGATGACACCTTGTTTGGCAAATGCATCTCCGGCGGAACCCGGTCCTGCACCGCTCCCTCCTGTGAATGCCCCTCCGTGGATCCAAACCATCACGGGCAGTTTAGAATCTTTGGTGGCTGTAGCAGGTGCCCAAACATTAAGAAAAAGGCAATCTTCAGAAACGACAGCTGTAGAACCCGGCCAGGTTCGCTGAGGACAATCCGCACAATATTTAGTAGCATCCCGAACTTCCGTCCATGGAGTTACCGGTTGCGGTGGTCTCCACCTGAATTCTCCAACTGGCGGTGCAGCAAAAGGAATTCCCTTAAAACTCGCAACATCGCCTTCGACGGCGCCACGGACCGCCCCGGATTTGGTCTGGATCACGGGGGATTGTCCATAGCTGCACAGAGCAGCCAAGATCAGTAGGGAAAAGAAGAGAAATTTTTTCATGTGAGGGTTAGGGTTAATAGTTCTTGAGATTAGATGTCCAGCTTTCTTGTGGCAAGCCATTGAATGATTTTGGGGTCGCGGTGGTCAAAAAAGGCGCTCTTATGCTGATCCAGGATGCCGATTTTCGCCATATCCTCATCACTTAGCAGGAAATCAAAGACACTGAAATTCTCCTGCATGCGGTCTTTCCTTACTGTTTTTGGGATGGCTACGATGCCTCGCTGGGTTAGCCAGCGAAGTATTACTTGAGCGATTGTTTTATTGTATTTTTCACCCATGGAGGCCAAAAGTTCATTGGTGAATAGTCCGTTTTTCCCTTCAGCAAAGGGGCCCCAAGATTCCATCTGAATTCCGTTTGCCTGCAAGAAAAGCCGTGCATTCTCTTGCTGATGAAAGGGATGGGCTTCGATTTGGTTGACAGCGGGTTTAATCTCACTGAAGACGATCAAATCCATGATCCGGTCTGGCTGGAAATTGCTCACGCCTATTGCACGAACTTTTCCTTCTCGATACAATTCTTCCAATGCTCTCCAAGATCCATGAATGTCGCCGTAAGGTTGATGGAGGAGGTAAAGGTCTAAATAATCTAGGTTCAGACGCTGAAGTGATTTCTCAAAAGCCTTTTTTGTCTTTTCGTAGCCGGTATCCTGAACCCAAAGCTTGGTGGTAACGAAAAGTTCTTCTCTTGGAATTCCAACATGCTGTATAGCATTTCCAACAGCGGTTTCATTTAGATAAGATGCTGCTGTATCGATCAAACGATACCCAGTTTGGATGGCATCGATTACGCTTCTTTCACATTCTGAATGATCTGCTATCTGAAAAACACCAAAACCTAAAAGCGGCATTTCGACTCCGTTATTTAAGATCACTTTTGGTTGTGATGAAGTTGTAGTTTCAAGTTCAGTTGCCATCTCTAGTTTTTATTCAGTACTTCCCTGTGACAATTAATAATCCTTGTTTCTCAATCTTTCATTTTACAGGAATCCTATCCTTCTTTTTTTTCTGATGTTCGGAATTGGGTTGGGTTCATTTTCGTGTGCTTTTTGAAAAAAAAATTAAAATGAGTCCCTTCACCAAAACCTAAGGCAAAGGCTATTTCGGATATATTCCACATGCTAATTGCCAATAACCGCTTTGATTCCTGTAGAATTCTATCCTTGATCATGAATGAGGTGGTTTTTCCACTAACATATTTTACTGCCCTGTTCAAATGATTCACATGAATATTTAGATGCTCTGCAAAGTCAGAAGGAGACCTGAGTTTCAATGATGATCCCTTGTCTATTATTGGAAATTGGTTCTCCAATAATTCCAAAAATGCTGAGTTGATACGTTGTGAGGCAAAGCCTAACTTTTGTTTCACTGGAAGAGTTGTCTTTTTTTAGTTCTAGTAGATTCATTTTTTGATGCCTGAGGAAAAGGGTTTCCCTGTTCATTTTATCCTTAAATGCTAGAATGATAATTTGTCTAACCAAACTCTTATTTCTTCCAGTACTTGTTTTTCTTTTTCCCCTTCCATCACATATAAGACCCCGTCCCGCTCTATACCACCCTTGGTATAATATCCTTCCAGGATGGTGCTGTTTGGACAGAGTTCTTTTACTGTTTCAAAGCTGCTTCCGATTCCATAGCCTGCATTGGTATTGAATGGGATGACAGTTTTTCCGCTCAGATCAACCTGATTGAGAAAGCTTTTCATGGGCGGAGGAAGCTGCATGCCCCATGTGGGAAAGCCCACAAATACAATCTCGTAGGATGCTACATCTGGGATTTTTGTTTTGAGCGGAGGCAAATACCCACTTTCATTTTCTCTCGCTACTTGATCGACAATGGCCCTGTAATTTTCCGGATAAGGTGTTACAAGCTTCAATTCCACCAAGTCACCCCCTACTTCCCGATGGATCATCTCCGCAACAGCCTTGGTGTTTTTGGTTCGGGAGAGGTACACAATGAGGATTCTCTCGGATTCCTCCCTAGTTTTTTCTACGCTCGCCTCTGGCTTAGTTTGGCAAGAACCAAGCAGGGAGGTAAAAAGGAAAATACTGAGGAGAAAGAATTTCATCGTGGTTATTTATGTGGATGAGCTGTTTGAATAGATTACTTATTCCCCGCCCAAGTGAGTGCCTGTCTGACGACAGTCAGGTCCTCACTCACTTGAATTTGATTTAATATTTCGGTTAGTGGAGCACTGATCAAGGCAGAGCAAACCTGACAGGTTTAGATTGTGTGTCAAGTGTTTTTATAACCATAATGAATCAAACCTGTCAGGTTTTTAAGTCTATAATTACTGCCCACCTGGAGTCATTAGGCGGGTAAAGGAAAGCGAACCCAGTTTCCAGGTTCTTCCTTTTTTGATATAGACTTCGGTGACCATAAAGGGATTGGTGACTTCATTACCACCAACTTCAGCTAAGAGTGTAATTCGGTTGAGGAGAATTGCGGTGTTATCGATGATCTCTACCGATACTTCATGGATATCGGCTTTTTTGTACCAAATGCCACCACCACGGATCACTTCCACTTCCCGATCTTTTCCCCAGGCACCTCCCATGTGCACAAAGACAGATTTGTCATCGAACAACACGGCAAGCTTGTCGGCTTCTTTGTCGGCCATCCACTGCCATTTGTCTTTGGAAAGCTGGATGATTTCCTGTTGCTCGGGAGTGGTTTGAGCAAAGGACAATTGCGTTCCGATCATGAAGAGAACAAGTCCAAGGAGTATCTTTTTCATAGTGTGTTGATTATCGGGTTGTGGATTTGATTGTTTGGTTTAAGTGCCTTGAAAAGGAAAAACCTGCCAGGTTTTATCAGGTTGATAAATTCTCAGGTCTTACCGGATTGAAACCTGGCAGGTTTCATCCGTTATTTCTGAATCTCGTGGGTATCCCGCACACTGCTGAATGTCAAGGCGAGGAGTTTCCAGACTTTGCCCTTTCTTTGATATACTTCCGTGACAGTGAACTCGGTCACAACATCATTTCCTCTGACCTCGGCTGTTAGCGTGATCCGGTTCCAAACCAGGGCTGTCTTTCCGACAAGTTCGACGGCAGTATCTTTTACATCTGCTTTTTTATACCAAATACTTCCAGTTTCGATGATTTCAAGTTCTCGGGCGGTGGACCAGGTGCCGCTCATGTGGACGAATTTGGCCTGTGGATGAAATAGTGGAGTAAGTTTCTCGATATCCTTATCCGCCATCCATTGCCATTTATCCATGGAGAGCTTTTTGACTTCCTGTAGCTCAGGAGAAAGCGGGTTAGATTGAGAAAAAGAGGAAAATGTAGAGGCCATTAGGACTAGTAAAGTGATTAGTAGAGACTTCATAGAAGTAATAAGTGAAGTTAGAATTCGATTTTATTTTAATGAGATTAGTTATTCAGGTTTTTTTCAATCAGCCAATCAGACATCAGTTCGGCTATTTCCAGATTGTTGAGGTCTGAGAACGGAAAGTGCGTGTTTCCCTTGATGCCGATTTCCGGCAAATGGACTAAGGTCACATCTCCACCATTTTCGTTGACGATTTTCGTCCAACGCTTGGCCATCTGCAAAGCTGCCCTCCATTGCTCCTGGGCAGGATTTTCCACCGGTTCGGTCGGGATATAATCCCCATAATAGATTATGATCGGGATTTGGGTCAACTTTTTAAATTCCGCCATCGGTACTCCCAAGGCTCTCAAGGTGCCTCCTACATAAGGAATCGGATCTGGCACGCTTCCTTCGGGAAAGACAAAATTGCTTCCGGGTTCGTAGGCTACAATTCCTTTGATTTTATCTGTCTTGAGCGCAGTAAGCCAACCTTGACCTCCGCTATGAGAATGAGTGACAAGGATGCCCTCTCCGATTTTTTCAAAGAGGGCTGATACTGCTGATGTATTTGCATCAAAATCAATCGGTCCCGTATCGGGAGTGATTTGCCTGAAATACTGATCTAGGGATTCGGGATCTTTTGGAAACTGAACTCCAGGATAGAATTCGCTACCGACTCCCACTCTGAATATCCCAAACCACAATTGGTCGTCTGTATTGGCAGCGATTGTCACAGGAACCGTGCTACGTCCGGCCCTTCCTCTTCTCGGCTGATCGATCAGGTAAACGGAATAATCCTTTTTCAAAAAGATGTTTTGAAATCCATCGCGTCCGTCGGGAGTGGTTTCCCAAGTTTTGGAAAACTGCCCATAGCCATGCCAAAATACCAAAGGGAATTTCTTTGCTTTCTCAGGAATCTGATAGAAAACATAGGCATGATCTCCGTGCAAGGTCTGTCCTTCTGTGGATTGATTTCCAGGATTAAAAGCACCATGTTTGATTGGATCAAAAGTACCTGAGCTGGTTTTTACTGTTCCCCCTACCGTGAAGCTTCCCTGATCTTGTATGACTATAGGCTTTCTCTGACCTAGGCTTACAAAATTTACTGCCAGGGAAATTCCTGTAAATAGTAAAATGAATTTGAGTTTTTGGGATTGCATTGAAATACTTGTTTTTCTCGTTTACAAAATTGACTCCCTTTTGACTCCTTATTCTTATACAGAGTGCAGGTTTACTTACCATATCCACTGATTAGGAGCGATTAAGAAAAAAGTGAATCGGAACTTTCTAATTTTGAATCTAAAGCAACCGAAACCATGGAAGAGATCCTGAGATTTGAGACCATCAGCCAATACAATGCCTTCAACAATCAAGAGACCCTGCATCCGCTTGTTTCGGTTATTGATTTTTCGAAAGCCAATCCTAGAAGGCTGCGGAAAACCTATTTCGGCTTTTATCTGATCATTCTGAAAGATGTGGTCTGTGGTGACCTGCGCTACGGCAAAAATACCTATGACTATCAAGAGGGAACTTTGGTATTTATAGGGCCGGGGCAGATTTTCGGTTCCAATGGAGGGGAGGAACATTACCAGCCTTCAGGTTTTGGGATTGTGTTTCATCCCGATCTGATCAAAGGGACTTCTTTGGGTCAGCGGATTTCTGATTATACGTTTTTTGGTTATCAGGTGAGTGAGGCCTTGCATATCTCCGAGCGGGAGCGCGGCCTGGTCCTGGATTGTTATTCGAAGCTTCAGTACGAACTCAGTCATGCAGTGGACAAACACAGCAAGATGCTCTTGGCGGATAATATTGAGTTGCTGCTCAATTATTGCCTTCGCTTTTATGACCGGCAATTTATTACCCGAGACCTGGCCAATCAGGGCGTTTTAGAGCGGTTTGAGCGCTTGCTGAATGAATTTTTCCTGTCCGAAAAACCACAGGAAGTGGGTTTGCCTTCGGTGACCTATTGCGCTGGAGAACTGAATCTTTCCCCGCATTATTTTGGGGATTTGGTGAAAAAAGAAACCGGAAAGACCGCTTTGGAATATATTCAGATTAAATTGATCGATGTGGCCAAGGAAAAAATCCATGACCCCCAGCTTTCCCTCAGCGAGATTGCTTATGGACTCGGATTCAAATATCCACAGCATTTCACGCGGCTGTTTAAACACCAGGTAGGCATGTCGCCAAAGGAGTATCGGGAGTCGGTAAACTGATTACGTCCTTTTTCGTTAGCTGGTGGCACTTAAGGGATTTGAAGCGTATTCTCCAGCCTTTGTGCAATGGATTCAATCCCGCTCCTTGAGCCAGGCCCCCAACTTTTCTTTTAATTGGGATACTTGAGCCTCTTCCATGGGTTTTTCCCAAAAGTCAATGATCATCCCATATTCTTTTGATTTTTCCCGTTCTACCTTACTCAGAGAAGAAGTGACCATGATTACTTTGATTTCTGCCTGGGTGATTTTTTCGATCAAAATCTCCAAAAATTCCCAACCGTTGATTTTTGGCATGTTGATATCCAAAAAAATTAAAAATTTGGCAGTATTCGCATCCAGGGGCAGAATGAATTCCAGGGCTTTCTCAGCATCATTGAAGGTGTTTGGGCTACTGTTTAATTTACCTTCCCTGACGATGATTTTATGAAGGAATAATACTCCGGGATCATCGTCGATTATAAGAACCTTTGGCATGAATTCTTCCATTATTTTTTCAAATTTTCTGATTTGGCGTGAGTTTCCTTCACGATTTCGTCCAGTTGTTTCAATGTTTCCAACAACTCGATTTCCAGTTGCTCTTTGCTTTTCCCCACATCCGTATAATTCGAATACATGATCAAAAGTTGATTGATCCCCATCGCTTTGGTCAGTGGGGCTCTGACCAGGTGAGACTGATTCCAGGTTATTTCTTTTAAGATCAAATTTTGATCCTCAATTTCCAGTAATGCTTCTTTTAGTTTTTCATTCGACCTGCTCAGTTCCTCGGTTCTGAGGTTAACCTTCGCTTCCAGGTTATTCTTCATTCGAATATTGAAGAAGTGTTTGACGATGAAATAGACCAGAAGCAGGATTATTATTGCTATAAAAATCTTAAAGGCTGTCGATTCAGGCAGAGATGCCGAAACCTCGATCGGAAGAGACTGAACTGTTTCCAGTTTCCCATAGCGGAGTACCTTCACTTCAAGATTATGATTCCCTGGCTTTAGACCATTGAACAGGAGTTGTCTTTGGTCCTTGATCGGGAGCCAATTTTCTGTTTTGCTGTCAATCCGATAAAAGAGCGAATATTGTGAGGGGTTTAGGAAATCAATCAGGCTAAAAGAAACCGAGAACATACTCACTCCCGGCGGGATAGTGAGTTTATTTTCTATTGGTGTTTTTTGGTCTCCGATTTGAAGTTCATCCCAAAGAAAAGTAGCGGGAACCTGCGGCGCATCGGATGAATTTGACGGATCGATTACACCGACTCCCTCCACTGTCGGAATCCAAATTTTCCCTGACAAATCTTTGATGGAAGAGGGGAAAATCAAGCCATTTGCCTCAGAATTAGGCATTCCCATGCTTTTGTTGTACAGGGTAGTGGCAATGAAAAAATCTTTGTCTGTAGTTTCCTTGAATCTCTGAAGCTCTGAATTTGAAAAATACTGGACTCCAAAATTATTGCTTATCCAAACTCCGTTTTTGCCGTCACTTGTGATGCTGTAAACGCTTTGAGATTTTAAGCCATTTGATTTTTTCAGTGATTTGAATTGGCCTTTGCTCAGGAGTATCATGCCTCCGTGGGTACCAAACCAGAGATCATCACTTTCATCCTGGTAAATGCAATAGATCACATTTTCTCCCGGGGTGAGGGGCAGAGTTTGATTTTGGATAAATTGACCGTTTTCGATTGTGAAAATTCCTTGGTTCATGGAACCGATGATGATTTTCTTGTTTTTTAATTCAAGAATGCTCGAAAAATTGGTGTTGGAGAAATTTTCAGGAAGTTTCACGGTGTGAAAGACTCCGTTTTCATCGAAATAATGCATGCCGCCATATCTGGTCAGAATCCACAGCCAATCCTTGGAGTCTTTGTAAACCGCATAGATAAAGTTGCTCTTTAGGCCATCCTCCACCGTGATTTTGTCAATGACTTTACCGGATTTGATGTCAATGACGGAAATTCCCGACTGGGTCCCTGAATAAATCTTTCCCCCGGATGAACCGATTGTGGTTATTCCGTTTTGGATCAGACCATCTTTGACTGTCAAAGACCGGATTTTACCGTCTTTTATCCGATGCAATCCATCTGATCTGGTCCCGATCCAAACGCTACTGTCGCTTCCCTGAAAAATTGCCTTGATGTTTTTTTCTTTTAGAATATCAAATTTCAGCTGATTTACTTTCGCCGGTCTTATGATGGCCAGTCCCTTTCCCAGGGTTCCCAGGTAAAGGTTTTCTTTCTCCTTGATTATTTTTCTAACAGTATAGTTTTCTAACTCCGGATAGTTAAATCGGCTCACTGTTCCATTTTCAATTAATATCAAGCCTTTTTCGAGGGATCCTGCCCAAATTCTATTTTCAGAATCAGTGGTAAGGCTACTGGGATTGATGTCCTTACCTTGATCGTATGAAATGATTTTTTTCATTTCATAATTTTCCGTCAGCTGGAACATGCCCTCATTTGGAGTGGAAATGAAAATTGAGTTGACCGTTCCAAACAACTTTAGGACTGAAAAATTTTCAGAAGAGATTAAACGGACTTTTTTGGAACGCAGGTCGAGTTCGTAAAGACCCTGATTGGTGCCTACCAGGAGTTTTGATTTTTGGAGGGGAAAAAAGCTCAGGATTTCCAGCGGGATTTCGGGCTTCCAAAAATCCAGATCGGTAAAAATATTGTTATTCCAGACATGTATTTTTCCGGCTTGCGTTCCAATCATTAATTCCCCGCTTTCATCTTCAACTACGGCCCTGATCCAGGTGTTTTCGGTTATTTCTGCGCAGTCAATTACTTTTTGGATATTTTTTTCCAACAGAGCGATGCTTCTGTCAGAAGTTGCCCAAATGCCTCTTGAACTTTTGAAAAAGGTGTAGTAAGTCTGTTCAAGCATCTCAGGGTGAGTGCTCTGGTCGAATACTTTAGGGGAAATACCGTCAAAGCGGACCAGTCCTTCCTCTGTGGCAATCCATAGATACCCCTTGTTGTCCTTTTCAAGGGCAAAAACAGCATTTTGAGGCAGGCTGTTTGAGTTGTCCCAAATCTCCATGACATAATCCTTTGGAGAACCGGCCGAATCGAGAAAAAAATCCGCTGACTGGGCTAAAACATAACTTTCCCCCGAAAACAGGGTAGCGAGTTGTGCCATGACAAAAAATAAAAGACTGAGTGAAATCTTAGGATTCAAGACTATTAGTATCGGAATAGTGGTGATTTTGGAAATTTACGGATACAAAATATGATTTTGTTTTTTTTCAAGATTTGTTCTCAGTTTATATCGAAATAGGGTTAAATGTTATGCTGAAATATAGGGTAATTTTTATTCCTCGTTCCACACTTTTGTTTAAAAATCTTATAGCCTATTTCTTAACTATATTGTGAATCTAATGCCAGATTCCTCCATTTAAAAATTAAAATACAACAAATTGTATTATGTGATATATAAATGACTTTTTGGGATATAAAACACCAAAACCTGTGTTTATTTATCGCCAATGCTGTTTTTATCATGATCATTTGTTTGAAAATATAAAGGTTCTGTCCAAATTTCATTGATTGTTTGAAAAACATAAGCTTTCATTTGAATACTGTCATTCAAAAGCCTCAAACTTTCCCGAAATTTGTCGGGAACTTCAGCCTATTAGACCCTCCACCCTTGTTTATGTATTCAAATCTTCATGTTCCAGTAAAATTTAATTTAAAGTGTAGGTTTTTGATTCTTTTTTTTGTGAGCCTAGGCGTATCTCAATCGGCATCAGCGCAGGAATCTAAAAGCAAATCCGGTGTCCACCATTTTGACGGGATCATCACTGCTACCAATAATGGGATTTCTATCATTCCATCTTTTACATTGGGCAGGCCTGCAGTTTTTTTTGACCTGAGTATAGGGGGAGAGCGTCTTTCCTTTGACCCCATGCTGCGGTTTGGAATGGATGGCAAACCATGGACTTTTGTTTTTTGGGGAAGATATAAGGTGATCAAAGACAAACGTTTTTCCCTGACATTGGGAGGACACCCCGCTTTTCTTTTTCAGGAGGTTGATATGGTGGTCCAGGGAAAACCTGACAAGATGTTGGTAGCCAACCGCTATTTAGCAGGTGAAATCACCACCAGTTATAAGCTTTCTGATCGGGTAAGTACCGGGATTTATTTTCTTAAAGGTACAGGGCTGAAAGTCTTGGGTACCAAAAACACTGATTTTCTGGCTTGGAATACTTCCGTGACCAATCTCAAGCTAGTCAATGATCTTGCCTTGAGAGTGAATTCCCAACTGTTCTTTTTGAGGACGGATGATACTTCAGGAATGTATATTAACTCCGGATTCACCTTTGAAAAAGGAGGGTTTCCGATCCAATTTCAAGGATTTTTTAACCGAAAAATTAAATCCACAGTACCTGGAGATGACTTGGTTTGGAACTTGAGTCTTCTTTATACTTTTTCCAACACCTTCTCAAAAAAATAGAGCCAAGGCGTAAACTTGTTTCTAGTTTCAATTTTCGAGGCACTGCGGAATTCGAGGTGTTGATAGATAGCAATGGTTTTATCCATCCCAAAACCCCAACTCGTATTCTTAATTATCCAAGCAAGTTTAAATTGAGTTTTTAAATTCTTCCATCTAAAAAATCATCCATTATAAGTCCAACATTCTGGACTTATTCGGCTTTATCCACGGTTACTCTTGAAACATTTATTAGAAAAGTATTTTGGAATTAATCTGACAAATTATCAGAAATGCTACTCACGGTGGTTTCTTGGTAATGCCACCGTGAATAGTGATGATTACATCTTTAGATTCTGCATTTCCAGTTGCGGGGCAAAAGGCTGCTCGTAGTAGCGTTTTCCTGTAGCTTTGTAAAGTGAATTTGCCAAGGCTGCAAAGACAGGAGGGAAGAAAGGCTCGCCCAATCCGGTTGGATCTTCGGTACTGTCCACAAAGTGTACTTCGATAGACTTTGGCGCTTCTTTTTGACGGATCATGCGGTACTTGTCGAAATTAGTCTTTGTGGGTACCCCGTTTTCAAATGCCAATTCTCCAAAAAACGCATTTCCGATTCCGTCTACTATCGCTCCTTCTCCCATATTTGTTGCCGCATCAGGATTGACTACGATTCCGCAATCCACCGCTGCATAGACTTTTTCAACTACAGGCTTTGAATCCACAATCTTGGTATCAACAATTTCCGCCACATAGGAATTGTGACAGAAATAAGCCGAAACTCCACGGTGCACATTGGCTTGAGGACTGTTCCAATTAGATTTTTCCCTAACTAATTCCAAAACCCCGGCATAGCGCTTGGGATCGTAATCGTTATTTTCTCCCACGGGATTGGTCTCAGCCCGCTTTAGTAATTCCAGTCGGAATTCGATCGGATCTTTGCCTATGACTTCTGCCAACTCATCCAAGAAACTCTGCTCAGCCGCTGCGATAAAGTTGGATCGAGGAGCACGAAATGCTCCGATGGTAATGTTCGATTCAATTTGCCAGCCTTCAGCCAAATAATTATCCACCGCGCCGGCAGGGAATCGGTTTGGTGTTATGGGTGTTTCAGGAATTCCTCCAGCTTTCACATGAAGCGCCAATAGCTTATTGTTTTCGTCCAAGGCTGCTCGATAGGTGGCAGAGTAGGCTGGGCGATATACTCCGGCGGACATATCGTCTTCTCGTGTGTAGACCATATTTATTGGAACCTGCGCTTTCTGAGATATCAAGGCTGCTTCTACCAAATGGTGGCTGTAGGCCCTTCGACCAAATCCTCCACCCATTCGGGCGAGGTTGATCTGAATGTTTTCTTTTGAGATTCCAAGCGCCTGAACCAAAGTTTCCATGATCATTTCAGGGGCTTGAGTAGCACCATAAACGGTCGCTTTATCGCCTTTCACATCTGCAAAAGCATTCATTGGCTCCATCGTATTATGTGCCAAAAAAGGTGCAGAATAGGTTCGCTCCAGTACTTTTGAAGCCTTTTTGAAGGCTCCTTCCGGGTCACCGTCTTTTCTTAGGATGTTTCCCGGTTTTGTAATGTATTCAGCCATTCTGGCTTTATGGGTATTGGTGTTTTCCAATCCTGCAGGTACTGTTACTTTTGAATTTCCCCTTGCACCGAATCCTTTCACTTCAAAATTGGATTCAGGGGCATTTTCCCACTTTACAGCCAGTGATTTCTTGGCCTGCATCACTTCCCAAGTTGAATTGCCGACGATGGCTATTACTTCAGGGAATGTTGTCGTGTCAAAAAAGTTTCGCAGATACTCTTCCGTAAAGACATTTATCGTAAAGACATCCATTATCCCTGACATTCCGCTCACAGAGCTTTTGTCAAATGACTTTAATTTCATTCCAAAAGCAGGCGGATGGACGATGGCTGCGTATTTCATGCCTTCGACTTTGTGATCAAGGGCAAAAAGTGGCTTTCCGGTTACGATTTTATTCCCGTCCACGTTCTTTTTGGAATTCCCGACAATCTTGAAATTCGAGATGTCCTTCAACGTCACTTCCGTCGGTACTTCCATAGTTGCAGCAAGAGAAGCCATTTCACCGTAATGCGCTTTTTTGCCACTTCCCTTATGCTCCAAAATACCGGCAGAGGTGGTGATTTCTGAAGCCGAAACCTTCCAATTTTGTGCTGCTGCTGCGACCAACATGGCTCTGGCAGTTGCCCCGGCAGTTCGCAGTGGAGTCCAGCCTTGTCTTATTCCCTGACTGCCTCCGGTAAACTGTCGATCATAGCGCTCAGGATAAAAATTGGCCTGTTCTACCATTACATTTTTCCAATCTGTGTCCAACTCTTCTGCCAAGATCATCGGCATGGAAGTTTTGACATTGGAGCCAAATTCAGGGTTGGGAGAAAAAAGTGTCACTGCTCCATTTTCCCCGATTTTGATATAGCTGTTCAGTTCAAACCACTCTTTTGGAAGTCCCAATGCTTCCTCGGCAGTTGGCTTACATCCGGCCAGCCAGCTAAAGCTCAGCATCATGCCTCCCCCAGCCAAAGCTGACACTTTTAAAAATGATCTTCGATCAAGTTTTGTTTTTACAGTTGTCATGTCTTTGGGGATTAAAGGTTTTGTGCCGCTGTTTTGATAGCAGCTTTGATACGGGTATAAGTTCCACATCGGCAAATATTGCCGTTCATTGCGTTATCGATATCATTGTCGGTTGGATTTGGATTTGACGCCAAAAGAGCTGCCGCAGACATAATCTGTCCTGCCTGGCAATAGCCACATTGTGGGACATCATGTTCAATCCAAGCTTGTTGAACAGGGTGATCGCCTTTTTCGGAAAGTCCTTCGATCGTAGTGATCTTAGAGTCCCCCACAGCTGAAACAGGTAACTGGCAAGATCGCATGGCGTTGCCATCCAGGTGAATGGTACAAGCACCGCATTGCGCAATGCCGCAACCAAACTTAGTCCCTACCATTTCGAGGTGGTCTCTGAGCACCCAAAGAACGGGGGTATTGGGATCTACGTCGACTTGTTGGGATTTACCGTTAATGTTGAGATTGAAATTGGCCATAGTTTATAAAATTCAGCAATTAAAGTTAGTGTTTTCCGAAAGCGAGGCCTAATGGAAATCAAACAGAATCAATCAGTTCTGAACTCGACTCTGCTCCACTGGAGTGTACCGGTCCCCATAAATGGTCAGTTTGGCGATGGTGTCAGTTAATTCTTTTAATTCAGATTCTGAAAATATAACCTCAGCAGTAGCCAAGTTTTCCATCAAATGAGCTTCTTTAGTTGTGCCAGGAATCGGTACAATAAATGGCTTCTGATGGAGCAGCCAAGCCAATGCGACTTGAGTAGGAGTAAGGCCTCTAAGTTGACCAAAGTCAATCAAGGCTTCGACTATTGGCCAATTCGCAGCCATTGCCTGAGCAGTAAATCGTGGTAGTCCGGCTCGATTGTCATTTTCCGCCATGAACTTGGTCTGACTGTTAAGCACTCCTGTTAAATATCCCCGATTTATCGGGCTGTAAGGAACAAATCCGATACCTAGCTCCTCGCATACCGACAATACTCCATCCTCTACATTTTTCCACATCAAATGATATTCACTTTGAATGGCAGTAAGTGGTTGCACGGCATGCGCCCTGCGAATAGTTTCTACATTCACTTCGCTGAGTCCAAAATTGCGAACTTTTCCTTCTTGAATCAGATCTTGGACTGTGCCGGCAACATCTTCAATTGGAACATTTGGATCTTGGCGATGCTGATAAAAAAGATCCAATACTTCTGTTCTGAGGCGTTTTAACGATTCTTCTGCGACTTTTCGGATTTGCTCAGGCCGACCGTTTAGTCCAGCCATTTGGTTATTCTGAATATTGAAACCAAACTTGGTGGATACCAAAATCTCTTTTCTGAAAGGTTGTAATGCCTCTCCCACTAAATCTTCATTGGTATAGGGTCCATATACTTCAGCTGTGTCAAAGAAGTTAACTCCAGACTCATAGGCTTTTCGAATTAATGCAATAGAAACTTTCCTTTCCGGTATTCTTCCGCGATGATAACTCATTCCCATACAACCCAATCCCAATGCGGTGACTCCAAGACTATGTTTCCCACTTCCTAACATTCGATTTTTATTAATCACAAGGCAAGAAGTAGATCCAAATGAAGAAGCATTTAAAGCCTGTGGTGTAATAAAAGCAACTCCAAGTGTTGCCCCAAGTTTTAAGAAGTTTCTTCGAGTCGGAAGAGTCTCTGAAGTATTGTTTTGAGGTGTTTTTTCAATATCCATGACTTTTGAAAGTTTGAGTTAGAACTAGGTCTTTTAGGAAATTGATCTAACGGAATTCTAATTGATAAAATAATTTGCCTTACAAAATTCTTAAATCAAAGGCTCAAAAAATAAGCTTATTCAAACAAAAGCTTATTAAAATCAAACAAAATTTAAGCGTTCCTAATAAATCTTACCGTCATATGTTATTACTTAAAAGGAGTAATTCAAGGATTTGAACTGCTGAAAACCAATTCCTATCCTCAGTTTATTTGCATTTTGGAGCCAATGAACTGATGGAATATGTTTAGAACGACCTTTGTAACTGAGGTAATTCTCCCTGCTCCTCACGCTACCATGTCTGACACAATTGATTGATCTTTTCCAGGAGAAGTTCTGAAAATGGGAATAATCCAATCTTGACAGTATTTCCGGGATTTTTTATGAACAGGCAATTGTAATCTGGTCAAATGGAAAGTCACATACCAAAAGTGAAATATTTCTGCTCTGTAGCGAGGGGAAAATTTCAATAAAGAACCTTCAACTTCAACATACTTTTGCCAGGGTCTATGGCGATACAGGTGTGGTCCACGGAGAGGGAACAGCACAAATTACGGTGGTAGGAGAGGAGTTACCTGAACAACTTCGATTCCTAGATGTCTGGGCAGACCGAGAAGGTAGCTGGAAAATCGTCTCAAGCCATCTTTATCAGGTGGTATAATTTCACTTAGGGTATTCAAGGTTGTTTTTTCGGTGATAAATGGTGTCACTCATCTTCTTCATGGATTTCAATCCAATTGTTTGAAAAACATAAGTTTTTGTTTGATTCCAATGGCAGAAAATTAAAAGACTTTTCTGACTTTTGTGCCAAAATCAAACCTATATTACCCTATGTCACTCGATGATAACTACTCAAAATCAAACCGTTATAGCTATGGTCCAAAAATCCCAAAGTTTATAAGTCTCCTATTGATTTTCGTAAGCTTAGTTCCGTTCTTCCACGCCTATGCTCAGGAGAATCCAGCGGAGCAGCCCAAAAGACATCTCAGTGGAGTCATTACAGCTACCAATAATGGTATTTCCATTATTCCGTCCTTTACATTGGGAAGACCTGCCGTGTTTTTTGACCTCAGTATGGGTGGGGAGCGATTTTCGTTTGATCCTATGCTGCGTTTCGGGATGGACGGTAAGCCATGGACTTTTGTGCTTTGGGGTAGGTATAAAGTAATCAAAGACAGTAGGTTTACCCTAACGGTAGGAGGTCATCCGGCATTTCTTTTTCAGGAAGTGAATATGATTGTCAATGGAAAATCCGAAAAAATGATGGTGGGCAACCGATACTTGGCAGGAGAAATAGCTACCAATTATAAGATTTCAGAAAAATTCAGTATGGGACTCTATTATCTACACGGTACAGGTATTCAAGTCCTAGGGGCTCGAAACTCAGATTTTTTGGCCCTAAATACTCAGATTTCCAAACTTAATCTGAGCAAGAATTTTAAGCTTCGGGTCAATCCACAGCTTTTTTTTCTAAAGGTGGATGAAAATTCCGGTTTCTATGTAAACTCCGCCTTGACGTTGAGTAAAGAGGGTTTTCCTGTGGAGATTCAGGGGTTTTTTAACCAGAAAATCAAATCCGAGGTAGCCGGGGATGACTTAGTTTGGAACATGAGTCTGCTTTATTCGTTTTCAAACACCTTTTCAAAAAAATAATTCTATGGAAAATCCCGAAACCCTTGAAGATTTTTACAAGCGGAAATTCAATTGGATCCCTGAGAATCTGAAACATGACTTGGGGCATTTCAATCTTTTTAATTTGGACCCCTACCTGGAGGGAAAGCTAAAAGCAGTTCCGTACCGTAGGAGGGATTTTTACAAATTGATGCTTTTCAGAGGGGCTAGTACGGTGCATTATGCGGACCGGGTATACGAAGTCAAAAGGCAGGCCCTTTCCTTCTCAAATCCTTTGGTGCCGTATAAGTGGGATCATTTTGGTGAAAATTCTTCAGGAATGTATTGCATTTTCAATCCTCATTTTTTTATGAATTTTGGTCAAATCGAACAATATGAGGTGTTTCAGCCTAATGGAACCCACGTTTTTGAATTGACTGATGAGGAAACCGAGAAGGTGGAAGAAATTTTCAGTCGGATGCAGAAAGAATTTGATTCTGAATACAAATACAAATACGATTCTCTCCGAAATATGGTGTTTGAGTTAATCCATTTTGGGATGAAGCTACAGCCGGCAGCGGTACAGCAGATTCAGCACGGTAATGCTTCCCTTAGAATTGCTTCCATTTTCCTCGAACTGCTTGAGCGTCAATTTCCGATCGATGAAAGCCATACTTCAATTCAACTCAGAGCAGCTTCGGATTTTGCCAATCAGCTCAATGTCCATGTCAACCATCTGAATCGCGCAATCAAAGAGATGACTGGAAAAACCACCACCCAACTCATCGGGGAGCGAATTCTTCAGGAATCAAAAGTGTTGCTAAAACACAGTTCTTGGAATGTGTCTGAGATTGCGTTTTCACTGGGGTTTAACGAAGTGACACACTTTAATAATTTCTTCAAAAAGCAGCTTGACCTAAGTCCAACACAATTTCGGAAAGGTTGAAATTTATAGGGAATGTGGTTTTGCTGCAACTTCAGGAAGCTGCAGATGGACATTTCTAAATTAATAAGTAATGCTTGTTTGCTGAATTAATTGAACAACTGAGAACCATTTGAGGAATTCAGTCATTTTCAAGTTACATTTCCATTCAATATTCCCTAACGTTAGGTTATGCTTCAAGATAAATTTGGACGTGTTCACGATTACCTGCGCATCTCGCTGACAGACCACTGCAACTTCCGTTGCAGCTACTGCATGCCAGTGGAGGAAATGGAGTGGATGCCTTCGTCCAAATTGATGAGTAAGGATGAGATTCTGAAAATGGCCGAGATTTTTGTCTCCCTTGGAGTAACCAAAATCCGTCTCACAGGAGGGGAACCTTTGGTCAGGAGGGAATTCCCTGAAATTCTTGAAGGCATAGCAAAAATGCCTGTGGAGCAAACGCTCACTACCAATGGCATCTTAATTCATAAACACATTCAAAATCTGAAAAACGCCGGCGTCCGCTCAGTCAATGTCAGTTTGGATACCCTGAATCGGGAAAAATTCAAGCAGCTCACCCGACGTGATCAGTTTGATCAGGTTTGGGAGAATATACTTTTGCTTTTACAGGAGGGTTTTCGAGTCAAAGTCAATGCAGTGGCTCTCCACGGATTTATTGAGGAAGAGATCTGTGATTTTATCCGAGTGACCGAAAAGCTCCCGCTTCACGTGAGATTCATCGAATTCATGCCCTTTGCCGGGAATCATTGGTCCAGTCAGCAAGTAGTTACAGCTACGCAAATGCTTGATTTGGCTAAAAAGGAATTTGAGGTTGTCAAGTTGGAAGACAAAAAACACGATACCGCCAAGAAATATCAGGTTCCGGGATTTGCCGGGACATTTGCCTTTATCACCACGATGAGTGCCCATTTTTGCGGGGAGTGTAATCGGATGCGATTGACAGCAGATGGCAAAATCAAAAATTGTCTTTTTGGCAAGGAGGAACTGGATCTCTTGGCAGCAATGCGAAATGGACAAGAAGTTATCCCGCTGATTCAACAATCCATTTCCAGAAAACATCAGGCATTGGGTGGACAGTTTTCATCCGACTATTTAAAAGCCGATCCAGACAAAATTGATAACCGTAGCATGATTTCCATCGGAGGATAATGAAAGAATTTGTCACTGTTTCAGAAGCTAAAAGTATTCTAAAGTCTCAGAAAATCAGGGGAGGCTCCGTCCATTTGTCACTTCAAAAAAGCCTGGGAAAGTTCACAGCTTCCCCGGTTTTAGCTCCGATGGATGTACCTTCTTTTGACAACTCTGGCATGGATGGGTATGCGATCATTTGGGACGAAAAGGGAGAGGGTAGAGAAGTAGTAGAGGTCATTCAGGCTGGTGCCAAGCCTGATTTTGTTTTGGAAAAAGGAAAAGCTGTACGAATTTTTACCGGCGCACCGGTTCCGGAGGGAGCGGATACCGTGATTCCACAGGAAGAAATTGTCAGAACAGATAAAATGATTTTTTTCAATGCTCAGAAGTTTTTCAGGGGAGCCAATGTCCGAAAAAAAGGAGCACAGTGTAAAGTAGGTTGGGAGGCTGTGCCTGCAGGGACCAAAATCACTCCCGGAACAATCGGCTTGTTGGCCTCATTGGGAATTCGGGAAGTGGCGGTTTTTCCTTCTCCCAAAGTGTCGCTGATCCTGACAGGAGATGAGATTTTGGATTTGGGGAATGAACTTCTGCCGGGTCAAATCTACAATTCAAATGGCCCTGCGTTAGAGTCCTATTTCGAAATGCTGGGGATCCATGAAGTCAAGATCTACAAGGTAAAAGACGAAGCAAGTGAAGTGACAAAAGTGATAAGTGAGGCGCTGGAAAACTCTGATTTCCTACTGCTTACGGGTGGGATTTCTGTAGGGGATTATGATTTTGTTAAGGGGAGTTTGGAGCAAAATGGAGTAGAACAATTATTCTATAAAATACGACAGCGGCCAGGAAAGCCACTTTTTGTAGGTAAAAGAGCTGAAAAGTTGATTTTCGCACTGCCCGGAAATCCAGCTTCTGTCCTTTCCTGTTTTAGCCAATATGTGAAGCCTTGTCTGCTGGAATGGATGGGCAATCCACAAGCTTGGAATGGACCAAGCTATTTGCCGATTGAAAAGGATTTTGATAAAAAAATTCCGATGACCTTTTTTCTTAAAGCAAAAATTGATTCAGGAAAAGTCCAACTTCTTCCCGGACAGGAATCGTTTAATCTGTTGCCTTTTGGGGTTGCTGATGGCTTGGTGGAAATCCCCCAAGATTCAGAGCATACCGAAGAAGGGAGTCTGGTGGCATTTTATCCTTGGTAATGGAAACTTGGGATTGGCTTTTGTATTTTTTGATGCCTATTGCAGCGTTTTTTTATGCTTCGGTAGGACACGGCGGTGCGAGCAGCTATTTGATGATTTTGGCTTTGATCGGATTTGCACCTGAGGAAATCAGACCTTCGGCTTTGATTTTGAATATGTTTGTGTCGATAATATCCTTTTTGAATTATCGAAAGTCAGGTGTTTTCCCGCTTAAATTGTTTTTATCCTTGGTTGTATTTTCGATTCCTGCGGCTTACCTAGGAGGAACTATTTTGCTGGATGCAGGGATTTACAAACGGGTTTTGGGCATATTATTACTTTTTCCGGTGATGCGGTTTGCCGGGATATTTCCCATTTCAGACAAAGAAAAAATTGACCAAAAATGGTGGATGGCGCCGATTTTGGGTGTTTTGATCGGGTTGCTTTCTGGTATGATCGGCATTGGTGGAGGAATTATTCTTTCGCCAATAATCCTAATGTTGGGGTGGGCAGGAGTGAAGGAAACAGCAGCATTGAGCGCACTGTTTATATTTCTCAATTCTGTGGCAGGCTTTCTAGGAGCTTCGGTATTCCATATCGAGCTGACAACTCAACTTTGGATTATTTTGCCCCTCACTGTTGCTGGAGGGGCATTGGGAGCCTATCTAGGTGCTAAGAAATTCAGTCCTCAACTACTGAAATATCTTTTGGCATTTGTGCTGCTGTTTGCGGCAGTGAAGTTGATTATTGGGTAAGGTTTGGTTGTTGAAATGGTTTTCTCACAGATGTCACGGATTTTCACAGATGATTTTAATCTGAGTTCATCAGTGTGATCTGTGAGCGAAAAAAAAGTCATGAATGCAATTTAAAGAAAATAGGCTTTTGCTGCGGTGAAGCAGGTGATGGGGTGGCTTTTTCACCCCGGAAAAGGTTTCTCACAGATGTCACGGATTTTCACAGATGATTTTAATCTGAGTTCATCAGTGTGATCTGTGAGCGAAAAAAAAGTCATGAATGCAATTTAAAGAAAATAGGCTTTTGCTGCGGTG
>NZ_JAUXYL010000049.1 GCF_030694375.1 Algoriphagus sp. | reverse complement strand
ATGCGCTGTCGGAGGCTTTTTTTTCCATGTTTAATAAAGATTTAGAATGAAACATGGAATAAAAATAACCTTAACACCTCAAAATGAGAATAATACGTCTTAAGGTGAAATGGACTGCCGACGCAGTCGGTTTAGTTCAACAGACATATAGGAAGGGTCGGCGGAGACAATATTCCCCCCTTGCTGAAATCTGGTGATGGCCACTTTCTCCAACAAATCAGTGGATCCGGGGCCTAGCATAATGCAATCTTTGCTAACACCTTCTTTTTCAGCAATCATATCGATCAAAGTCGCTGCATCGCCATGTCCATAGCGGTTACCTTGTGAAATGGACTCCGCAATGGTCTGAATCACTCTAGAAGAAGGACCATAAGGGTTTTCATTTGCATTCAATCTGGCGAGCATCCGGCTTTCATTTATTCCAAACTCCGGAACATATTCGCGCAGCAGGCTTTTACCTGCGTGGTTTACCAAACTACTCGACTTGAAAGCCAAAGCTGGTGAAGCAACTAGCCCACCAGCTATCAGCAAACCGGACTTAAGCCAATCTCTTCTGTTTATTGATTTAATCATAGGATAAATTGATTTGGGTAAATAATTCTTTAAAAGGGTATTAGACACTGTCAGATAAACAAAAGGATAGAACCTGAATTTAAAAGTTCAAAGAGGGAGGAAAAGTGTTCCTCGCTAATCAGGCTATTTTGGGGCTTGGATTCTTTTAAGAATCACTGGTGGATGTGAAGTTAAGTGAAAAATTGAATTGTATGTTTTTAAAAAAACATTTTTTTCAAAAAAAACATTTTTAAAAATTTTTAAGCCTTATTTATTAACCACAATTCTATTTTTTTACATTTTTAAATGAAAAATAGCCTTATTTTTAAATCAAAGATTGTTTTGAACTCAGCAGATTAGAACTCGGATCTTACTTTTCCAAAATTTAAAAATCGAATCTGAAAATTAAAAAACACGGACGTTTTACGCTCATAATCAGCACTTTTTGAATAATCCCCTAAAAGCTGTTCTGGGTTTTGAATACCAAAATTTGTTTTTTAATATCTGGTAAATGGATAATATACTGTTTTTTGATTTTTTTCAAAATAAAATTTTGATAATTTGATATTTTAATTTAGTTTTCGATTGTTATTACTGATTTTCTGGAGTTTAGCTTCATCTTTAAAAAAATCAAATTATATGAAACTTGGAATTCTTGGTGGCACTATGCTGGCAAAAACATTGGGAAAAAAATACCTGGAAGCAGGACTTTCAGTGGTTTTCGGAGTAAGAAACGACTTTGACACAGAATCTCACGATTGGAAAATGCTTAACCTTGTCCGAAACAGAATTTGTCCCTTTGAATCTGCTATTATTCAATCGGAGATTATTCTGATCTGCTGCGACAATAAATACTTGGTCGAAGTCTGTGCTGCTCTTAAAAATGTGGATTTGGATGGGAAATTTATTGTTGACTGCACCAATGCAAACTATGACAAAGTACTCGCAAACAGCAACACACAGTTAATTTCCAAAGCGGCACCAAAAGCTATTCTTTTCAAAGCATTTAACAATTTGGGCATTGATTATCCTAATTCAGATTTTCTGGGAGTAATCAAAGAAACCTATTACTGTGGAGATAGCGAACTTGAAAAAATCCGAATTAAAAGACTCATTGAACTTATCGGATTCCGTGCAATAGATGCAGGGAAAATGGATAATGCCCCCCTTTTGGAGGCTTTCTATCACCTCAGCAAAGAAATCAGCTGGAATAAAAAGGAACACTCCAGCTATCATTTCAAATTGGTTTCGGCCTAATCCTATTTTTTAGATCACCCGTTTATAAAAAGAGTGAGATCGAAAGATCCCACTCTTTTTCATTTTCATTATGTCTGTTTTTTTAAGATGAATGCATTAAAAGCATATATGAAGTGTGAAAAAATAAACATCTGATAAAAAATATATGCTATTGTAAGCCTTAAAGGTGTTTCGCTATACTCTTATATTTCAGAATATAATTTCAAATTTTAAAGTATTGAAGTAGATTAATTTATGACACGCAGTCAATTGGTCTTTAAATTTGGAAAAAACATCTGCTGGGAATTTACTGATTTAGAAATCAGGGCATATTCAGTCCCCTTCAAGCCAAAGGATTGTTTATCTTTATCCATTGATTAAAAAATCCATCTTATTTCATCCTAATCCGTCAAGGCAAAGCCTCAACACCTCAAAACAAATGAAAGTACTGGTAATCGACATCGGAGGATCCAACATTAAAATACTCGCAACAGGCCAACCTGACCGAATTAAAATACCTTCCGGAGATATGTTTACTCCACAACAATTGGTGCCGCTGGTAATAGAAAATGCTAAGGGATGGGAGTATGAGGCGATCTCAATCGGATTTCCGGGTGTGGTGAAAAATGGAAAGATCGTCACCGATCCCGTTAACATGGGCAAAGGCTGGAGAGAATTTGATTTTGCCTCGGCCTTCGGATGTCCTGTAAAGATCATCAACGATGCGGCAATGCAGGCTTTGGGTAGCTATGAAGGCGGAAAATTACTTTTTATGGGCTTTGGCACCGGCTTGGGTACTGCTATGGTGTATGAAGATCTGATTCTTCCTTTGGAAGGCGGACACTTACCTTTTAAGCTCGGAACTTTTGAAACGCACGTAGGCAATGGGGCAATGAAAAAGCTGGGCAAGCCGAAATGGAAAGAGCATGTTTACCAGACTATTGCACATTTCAACCATTGTTTTCAACCGGATCAAATTGTACTCGGAGGAGGAAATTCCAAACTTTTGGACAACATCCCTGACAATTGTCGCTTGGGTTCCAATAAAAACGCATTCACTGGGGGATTTCGACTTTGGGAGAAATCCTATAAATACTAAATCGCTCCCTCCTGGTAAGTCGAATCAAGTTCTGAAAAATAGCTACCAATATCGGCAAACAGGATTCTCTCAACTAAATTATCAACCTAACTCCTCTTTCTTTCATGAGTCAAGTCAAATCTGATGCCTTGGTTTTTTACGGTGCTACCGGCGATCTGGCTTATAAAAAAATATTTCCGGCCCTTCACATGATGGTCAAGCGGGGAAACTTGGATTGTCCGATCATTGGTGTAGCGCGTGGGGATTATGATCTTGAAAAACTTCGGGCTCGGGCAAAAGAAAGTATTGAAAATCACGGTCACTACGAAGAGGAATCATACAGGAAATTTTGCAGTCTTCTCGCCTTTGTGGGCGGCGACTACACCGATCAGGAAACATTTCTTCGAATCAGAAAAGCCTTGGGAAAAGCACAGCATCCAACCCATTACCTTGCTATTCCTCCCGTTTTATTTCCAAAAATCATCGCCCAACTTGAGCAGTCAGGCTGCGCTGATGGTGCCAGAGTAATCGTCGAAAAACCTTTTGGCACTGATCTGCAATCTGCTAAAGCATTGAATAAAATCCTCCTTGGGAAATTTTCAGAAAGCTCCATCTACAGGATTGATCATTACCTCGGCAAAAGGCCGGTTAATAACATTGTCTTTTTCAGGTTTGTCAACTCACTTTTGGAACCTGTCTGGAACAATAAGCATATTGAAAGCATGCAGATCACCATGGCGGAGGATTTTGGTATTCAAGGCCGTGGAGCCTTCTATGATGTCACCGGCGCCATCCGAGACGTGATTCAAAACCATCTTTTTCAGGTACTTTGCAATCTAACCATGGAGCCTCCCAATGGACTCGACAGTGAATCCATCCGAGACGAAAAAGTAAGGGTTCTGAAAGCCATCACTCCGCTCCGCGCTCAGGATGTAATATGTGGACAATACAAAGGATACCTGGGGGAAAAAGCGGTGAAGGAGGATTCAAGGACCGAAACCTTCGCTGCCATAAGGCTGCACATTGATTCCCCGAGATGGGAAGGCGTGCCATTTTACATTCGTGCTGGAAAAAACCTGCCTGCCACCTCGACCGAAATATTGGTGCGGTTTAAGCATCTGACCTCCGCCTATTCTTCAATTGCCACCCAACCCAATCACATCCGATTCCGAATCAGTCCTGACGTCAAAGTGGCTTTTGGAATGCTCATTATGGCGCCCGGTGAGGATATGGCCTCTGTACTATCCGAAGTCCAGGGAAACCCCACTCCTTTTCCCAATGAAAAAGAAGCCTACGAACGTGTCCTCACAGATGCAATGGCTGGAGACCCTACCCATTTTGCCAGACAGGATTATGTGGAGGAAGCTTGGAAAATCGTGGATGAATACTTAGCTCAGGATCATCCCGTCTACTCCTATGATATCGGAACTTGGGGACCTGAGAATGTGAACGAACAAATCAACCCTCCTGGCGGCTGGAATAATCCTGTAGTAAACAAGCACAAATAAATGGAAATCAGAACTTTTCAATCTGCGGATGAAGTCGCAAAAGAAGCAGCAATTTATATCGCAGATCGAATACGGGAGAATGTCGCCCGAAAAGGATCTTTCACCATGGCAATCAGTGGTGGACGTACACCTTGGGAGATGATTAAGGAATTGGCAAAGGAAGATTTGCATTGGGAAAAAGTTTTTTTATTCCAAGTGGATGAACGAATAGCTCCTGATGCCCATCCTGATCGAAATCTCACCCAGCTTTTTAAAGCAATTGAAGGCACAAAACTCGTATTGCGATTAAATATTTTCCCTATGCGGGTGACTGCTAACAATCTCAACGAAGCCTGCGAAGAGTACGCTGACCACATCACACGCCTGACAGAAAATGGGAAATTTGACTTGATACACCTAGGGTTAGGCACCGACGGACACACAGCCTCTCTGGTTCCGGGTGATGCTGTATTAGCAGTCCAAGACAAAACCGTGGCAATCACCGGCGACACCTACCAAGGCAGACATCGAATGACACTCACCTATCCGCTGATCAATCAGGCAGCAAAAATCCTGTGGGTAATTACAGGGGCAGAAAAAGCTGAAATGCTCAACCGATTGCTTCACCAAGACCCCTCGATCCCTGCAGGAAAAATTGATCAGCATCATGCGATTGTACTCACCGAGGAAAGTGCCTCGGTTGAGATTAATTAATAAACAAAAGCTGTCGATATCTATGAGACAGCTTTTGTTCCACTCATTGGTCTTGTTCCAAGGAGTGGTTCACCTTTACCTCTGGAATTACAGGATGAAAAGCCAATACTCATAAATTCAATTCCAGGCGAAAAGGATAAATCTTTAGCTTTACGGAATACCCATAACTGATAGCTGCTTTACATGGACGCTCTTTTTCACCAAGCCTGCCAAAATCCCGCAAAAATTGCCATCGTTGACCAATCCGGCTCATACACCTATCAAGAACTGATCGAAAAAGCCAGAAGTCTTGCTACCTACATACTTCAGGATAAGGAAGACTTGAAGGAGGCTCGCGTTGCCTATATGGTTTCTCCGGGTCTGGACTATGTAGCGGTTCAATGGGGAATTTGGATGGCAGGAGGTATTGCCGTTCCACTTTGCATTACCTATCCTTTCCCCTCACTTCAATATGTCATTGAGGATACTGATGCCGAATTGATTCTGGTGGGACTGGAATATGAGCAGCTTTTACAGCCGTATGCTGAGGACCAATCAAAGCAATTTATTCGGCTAGCTGATGGAATTCCAAATCAAAAAAGTTTCAACTTACCAAGCATCGCTTCACACCGGGGAGCAATGATCTTATATACATCGGGCACCACAAGTTTACCTAAGGGAGTTTTGACTACACATGCTGCGATTGAAGCTCAAGTCAGTACGCTGATTGAAGCATGGAAGTGGACGGCTCAGGACTATACACTTTGCCTTCTTCCACTGCACCATGTCCACGGGATTATCAATGTGGTTTCCTGTTCACTTTGGGCAGGTGCTACGGTTCAGTTTGTTTATCCTTTTGATGCTAAGCAAGTTTTTGAAATATTTTTGGAAGGAAAAGTGACTGTATTTATGGCGGTACCTACTATCTATTTCAAGTTGATTACACAGTTTGAATCAGAGTCAGAAAGGAGACAGGCTGAAATTTCCTCTTGCTTGAAGAAAATGAGATTGATGGTATCGGGCTCGGCAGCGCTTCCTGTATCGGTGATGGAAAAGTGGCAGCAACTATCCGGACACTACCTACTGGAACGCTATGGAATGACTGAAATAGGAATGGCAATCAGTAATCCCTATGAGGGAGAGCGAAGGGCTGGTTATATAGGGCAAGCTCTTCCGGGCGTCAAAATCCGGATTGTCGATGAAAATCAAAAGAACGTACCGGAAGGAGAACCTGGAGAAATACAGGTAAAGGGCCCTTCTGTTTTCAGAGAATATTGGGGAAAAGACGAAGCTACCCGTAAAGCATTTACGTCGGATGGCTGGTTTATGACAGGCGATATTGCAACTGTGGAAAATGGCTACATCAGAATTCTGGGAAGAGATTCTGTCGATATTATCAAGTCCGGCGGGTATAAAATCTCAGCTCTTGAAATTGAAGAATCCCTTCGGAAACATCCTGAAATCGATGATTGCAGTGTAGTTGGACTTGTGGATGAAGAATGGGGTGAATTGGTCGCAGCGGCAATTATTTCAACTGAAAAACTTGACTTAAAAGAATTGAATACGTGGATTAGGGACCGAATGCCCGCCTATAAAACACCAAGAAAATACATTTTTCTAACCGAGCTGCCGAGAAATGCCATGGGGAAAGTGGTAAAGAATGACTTGAAAAAACTCTTCAATTAAATACTTGAAGTCAATAACCCTTAGATTAAATCCATCTACCAAATTTTATTGCCAAATTCAATTCTCACGCCCCAAACCCTCCTGCCGTGATCAAAGGCCTCGCATTTCTTTCGATTTCATTTATTCTTGGCATGTGGACCGGGGAACTGTTGGGTTCATGGCTTGGTATCCATGCAAATGTGGGTGGAGTCGGATTTGCCATGATTTTCCTGATCCTGTCCAAAGAATACTTCACCCGCAGGGGCTGGTGGAAAAGTGAATTGGAATTTGGTATCGAATTTTGGAATAAGCTCTACATCCCGGTGGTGATCGCTATGGCAGCAAGCCTAAATGTCAAATCAGCTATTTCTTCAGGTACCTTGGCCATTTTTGCAGGAATTGTCCCCGTGATTATCGCTTTTGCTGTTTTCTATTTTATGATGAAATCCTTCAAAACCACCTGAAATGGAGGAATTGATAAAAATAATTGACAAAAACGGGCTAGTTGTTGCGTTTTTACTGGTGGGATTGCTCACCTGGCTGACTGACCTTTTTTCCAAAAAAATCCTTAACTCCAGAGTCCCGGGTTCGGCCATCGCCATTTTTCTCGCCTTGGCTTTTGGTTATTTGGGTGGCGTCATCGGAAAAGGAGAAAATGGGCTGGCAGATTTGGGTCTTTTTAAAGGTTTGGCATTGCTGGGGGGATCCATGTTTCGGGACTTCGCCATCGTCGCGACAGCTGTGGGCGCAAGTTTTCTATTGATTCGAAAAAGCGGCTTACTTGGCTTGATTTCGCTCCTTTTAGGCATACTGGTGTTTTTTGTGGCCGGTGTTGCCATGGCTTGGGCATGGGGTTATCGGGATGCGGTAAGCCTTTGCACCATCGGGGCAGGTGCCTGCACTTATATAGTCGGTCCTGTCACGGGCGGTGCGCTTGGTGCTAGTTCTGAAGTAATTGCCCTCAGCATCGGAACAGGTGTGGTCAAAACAATCGCGGTCACCATTTTCACCCCAATTTTAGCCTCAAAAATAGGTCTCAGCACTCCTTCTGCTGCCATGGCATTTGGGGGAATCATGGGCACTTCCAGCGGAGTGGCAGCGGGGTTGGCAGCGACAGATCCTAAATTAGTTCCCTATGGCGCCGTCACAGCTACTTTTTACACGGGTTTAGGATGCTTGGTATGCCCTTCACTATTTTTCCTTATGCTAGACTGGATCTTTTAATTTGGGTCAAAAAGTCTACCATCCTAACTGATGGATAAATTAAGGCTGAAGCAGGTGGTCGGAGAGGATTGGTTCATTTGCTCCAAAAACAAAAATCCGGGCCATCAACCCGGATCTTTGTTTTCATTAAACCAAAATCAATCAAAAAGAAAGTTTTAGCTTTTTTTGATTAATTCTTGATACGATTGAAACTGAATAATGGTACGATTTTTTAGTAGTATTTTTAATGTAACTACATAATTTACTGATATTCAATTATAAAAATCTCATTTTGTGTTTTTCTCCCAAGTCAAATCCCTTGTCATTAGGCAAAGCCATCTAAGTCTTCAAATTTTGAAGGGAGGTTATTTACAGTTTAAGCCGAAATAGCGGATCGGGATTGTAGTTTCTGAAACAGTCTTTTCTCGCAGGTCAATGAGGCTTAAATTAGGCTGGGGTCTATTTTATCAAACGTGTTTTTTCTTAAATTAAATCCTAAAATTTGAGCTTGAACTTTGTGAGTTTTTCGTATGTGAAAACAATAATATTAAAAGATCCTGTGGCATTTTATAAAAGGAAGCGCATAACAACCTAGCTTAGTATCTGGAAAAACATTGACCATGACCTATTCTTTTGTACTCCTAGCTGATTTGAACTTTTCATTACCCTGGGGGAATCCGGTGCTGATTTTTTCTTCCATTCTTTTTATCATCCTTTTTGCCCCGATTATCCTTAATAAATTTAAAATCCCTCAACTCATCGGATTGATCATTGCCGGAGCGGTCATTGGACCCAACGGAATAAATCTCTTGGAAAGAGACAGCAGTGTGGTGTTGTTTGGAACTGTAGGCTTGCTGTATATCATGTTCTTGGCAGGTCTTGAAATCGATTTGGCCGATTTCAAAAAAAACAGCAAAAAGAGTTTGATTTTCGGGATGCTGACATTTTTGATACCCATGACTTTGGGAACATTGACAGGTCTTTATGTTTTGAATTTCCCTTTGAATACTTCGGTTCTCCTCGCCAGTATGTTTGCCTCGCACACATTGATTGCCTACCCGATTATCAGTAAGTTGGGAGTTACCAAAAACAAAGCAGTAAATATTACTGTGGGAGGAACGATGATCACTGATACCCTGGCCCTTTTGGTATTGGCCGTGATTGTTGGCATGACTAAAGGCGAAATCAACTCAGAATTTTGGATTCGCCTGATTGTATCGTTTAGCATTTTCGCTTCAGTGGTCTGGTTTGTTTTTCCCATTTTGGGAAGATGGTTTTTCACCAAAAATTCCGACAACATTTCCCAATATATCTTTGTCTTGGGAATGGTCTTTTTAGCTGCCTTCCTTGCCGAGGCAGCGGGAATTGAAGCCATCATCGGAGCCTTCCTCGCGGGACTTGCACTCAATCGCCTGATTCCTCATACTTCCGCACTGATGAACCGGATCGAATTTGTAGGAAATGCACTGTTCATTCCATTTTTCCTGATCGGTGTAGGCATGTTGATTGACTTTAGAGTCTTTTTCATTGGATGGGAAACCATCACAGTGGCATTGATCATGACTGTTGTCGCTACTTTGGCAAAATTCTTAGCCGCCTTTTTGACTCAAAAAGCTTTTAATTTTTCGGTTGCCCAACGCAATGTGATATTCGGATTGAGCAATGCCCAAGCGGCTGCCACCCTAGCGGCTGTTTTGGTAGGCTACAATATCATTCTTGGTGAAAGCCCGGATGGCCAACCCATCAGATTATTGGGTGAAAGTGTCTTAAACGGAACCATCCTCATGATTTTGGTAACCTGCACTATGGCTTCGTTTGTTGCCCAAAAAGGTGCTATCGCTTTGGCAATTGAAGAGGAGGCGAATAATGAAGAAGAGGATACCGAAGCCCGCCAGGAAAAGATCCTCATTCCGATCAATTATCCTGAGAATATGGAGGAGTTGATCAACTTAGGAATCACTATCAAACAAAAAAAATCAAAAAATTCCCTGCTTGCCCTGAACATTGTCCCCTCTAATGCCAAGGATGAATCCAAAGAAAAAGCAGCGAAAAAATTGCTGGAAAAAGCCTCTGTAATTGCAGCCGGTACAGATAATATTCTCACCGAACTGATCCGCTACGATTCCGATATCATCAACGGGATCACCAGCGTAGTCAAAGAAAACAAAGCAACGGATATGATTCTGGGACTTCACAATCAACGGGACTTATCGGGATCATTTCTGGGTCAACTTACAGAAGGAATACTCAAAAACTGTAACATCACTACATTCATTTATAAAAATTTCCAACCACTCAATACCGTCAACAAATACCTGGTTGTGCTTCCTCCCAATGCTGAAAAGGAAATGGGGTTTGTTTTCTGGCTTCTGAGAATTTGGAACATCGGATCGAATACAGGTGCCAAACTTGTTTTTTATGCTACCGGAGAAACTATTGGTTACATCAAGCAAGTTCAGAAGAGACAGGATCTTCCTGTGGACTACGTTCCATTTGAAGATTGGGAAGATTTCCTGATTATCTCAAGGGATTTGAAAACCAACGATGCTTTAATTGTGGTTTTAAGCAGGAAAAATGGGCTTTCTTATGACCCAATCATGAAGAAGATTCCCAAATACCTTAATAAATACTATCAAACAAATAATTACATCCTGATCTATCCCATGCAGGCGGGTTTTGATCAGGAGATTCCCTCCCATGCAGAGGCTATTTTCACACCTTTTCAAACTCCCGCTGAGCATTATGCCAACTTTAAAACAACAGTTTCCAAGCTTTTCGGAAAAAAGTAATACTCGGTATTTTTAAAAAAAAGACATGTTATGGAAATTTTGATTAAAAATATGGTTTGTCCGCGCTGTATTGAAGCGGTGAAGCAGTCCCTTGACCTGTTGGATATTCCCTATGAATCCATTGTCCTCGGCAAAGTTCAACTGAGGTCCCCACTTTCCATTGATAAAAAAACACGTCTTTCCGCCTCACTTGATGCTAAAGGATTTGAAATTCTGGAGTCAAAAAACTCCGCTTTGATCTCTCAAATCAAATCACTGCTTATCGAACAAATCCATCATGCAGATCAAAACTTGGGCGAGAATTTCTCCACATTTCTTGCAGAAAAGCTGGATCATGAATACACTTCCTTAAGTAGACTTTTTTCCCAAGTGGAGGGAATCACCATTGAGCGGTATATCACCCGACAGAAAATCGAACGGGTAAAAGAGTTACTTTTTTACGATCAACTCAATCTCAGCGAAATCGCTTTCAAGTTGGGCTACAGTAGCGTGGCCTACCTCTCCGCCCAATTCAAAAAAGAAACGGGAATGACCCCTTCCGAATTCAAGCGTAACCATTCAGGCAAAAGAACCAGCCTGGATCAGGTATAATCTCAAACCCGGATTCCAAACTTCCCTGCTTCGCGGCTTCCCTACCTTTTTACCTTCGCATCCATCAAAATTTTATAAATCTCCTACAAAACTTTGTAATAGTCTTGCTGCTTATCCTGCCGTACTTTGTAGCATGGAAATCTCAGAAGCACAAATTCAAAAGCAAACCTTCCCCGTCACGGGCATGACCTGCGCGGCTTGCGCCTCCAGCGTCGAGACCATCCTGCAACATACCGATGGCGTAAAATCCGCCTCAGTCAACTTCGCTACCAACACGGTACAAGTTGAATTTGACGACTCGACCAATCCCGATGCACTGAATAAGGCATTAGAAGATATCGGCTATGGATTGATCATCAGTGACAAGGAAGTAAGTGAATCAGTAAAGGAGGAGCAGGAAAAGAAATATGAAGCCGTAAAAAAGCAAACCATTGGCGCGGCACTTTTGGCCTTTCCTGTCTTTATTTTGGGGATGTTCTTCATGGATTGGGAACCCGGCAGATGGATCAGTTTGGTGCTTTCGATTCCTGTTCTCTTTTATTTTGGAAGCCACTTCTACACGAATGCTTGGAAGCAAGCTAAGCATCGCAAAGCTAACATGGACACACTCGTAGCCTTGAGTACGGGAATCGCCTTTATTTTCTCCGCATTCAACACGATTTTCCCTGAGTTTTGGCACATTCGGGGCATTCATCCGCATGTATATTATGAAGCTGCGACAGTGATTATTGTCTTCATTTCCTTCGGAAAGGTATTGGAGGAGCGAGCCAAATCCAGTACCGGAACCGCGCTGAGGAAACTAATGGGACTTCAGTCTAAAACACTCACACTAATCCGTGAAGGAAAGCCACAGGAAATCAAGATCGAAGAGGTGGCTTTAGGTGATCGAATCCTGATCAAGCCGGGAGAAAAAATACCTGTTGACGGTAAGGTCCTTGAAGGAAGTTCATTCATCGACGAAAGCATGATTAGCGGTGAACCTGTGCCGGTTGAAAAATCAGTCAGTGCCGAAGTCTTTGCCGGAACAATCAACCAAAAAGGAAGCTTGCAGATCGAGGCAGTAAAAGTGGGGGCCTCTACCCTGCTCTCTCAGATCATCAAAAGGGTGCAGGAAGCTCAAGGCAGTAAAGCACCCGTCCAAAAGTTGGTAGATAAAATTGCCGGCATCTTTGTTCCGATAGTGATCCTGATTGCCCTGTTGACATTTGGAGTTTGGATGGTTGTAGGTGGTGAAAATGCCTTTTCTCATGCGCTTCTCGCTTCAGTTTCTGTCTTAGTCATCGCCTGTCCCTGTGCCTTGGGATTGGCCACGCCAACTGCCATCATGGTGGGTGTAGGCAAAGGAGCCGAAAACCAAATACTGATTCGCGATGCAGAAAGTCTTGAGCTTGGACATCGGGTAAATGCCCTGATTTTGGATAAAACAGGAACGATTACTGAAGGAAAACCGGCAGTGGTCAGTATGCAGTGGACAGACTCAGTGAGCAGTGAACAATCCCAGTTTATAGTTGGTAATGGTCAGGATGTAAGTGGTAAACAGTTAGTAGTAAGTAGTATCGTAGACCACCACTTACCTCTCACCACTTACTATTTACAAATCCTTCACTCATTGGAATCCAAATCCGAACATCCCCTTGCCGAAGCGGTGGTCAAATACCTCAAAGAAAAAGAAATCGAAGGAGTGAATATTGAGGATTTTCAGAGTGTCACTGGAAGGGGCGTCAAAGGTAATTTTGAAGGAAAATCCTATTTCGTAGGCAATGAGAATCTGTTGAAAGAAAACCGGATAGCAATTACTCCTGAACTGGAGTCAAGAGCGAAAGAATGGAGTAAGGAAGCTCAAACCGTGATTTGGTTTGCCGATGAAACCCAAGCTTTGGCAATTTTGGGAATCCGGGATCAGATCAAGGCGAGTTCAAAATCTGCCATTCTAAAGCTCCAGAACTCGGGTATTGAAGTTTTTATGCTTACCGGCGACAATCGCCAAACTGCAACTGCCGTGGCTCATGAAGTTGGAATTCGCGACTTTCGGGCAGAGGTGATGCCATCCGACAAATCCCAGTTTGTAAAAAATCTGCAGGAAAAAGGAAAGATCGTGGCCATGGTTGGTGACGGAATCAACGACTCAGAGGCTTTGGCACAGGCGGACGTGAGCATTGCTATGGGCCACGGCTCGGATATAGCCATGGACGTTGCCAAAATCACTTTGATTACTTCCGATTTGGAGAAAATTCCGCAAGCCTTCCGATTGTCGCATTTGACAGTCAATGGAATCAAACAAAACCTCTTTTGGGCTTTTATCTACAACCTGATCGGAATTCCGATTGCGGCCGGAGTACTTTATCCTATCAACGGATTCCTGCTCGATCCGATGATCGCCGGTGCGGCGATGGCGTTTAGTTCGGTTTCGGTGGTGTTGAATAGTTTGAGATTGAAATCAAGAAATCTTTAAAAAATCGATTTACGAACTAAAAAAGTACTCCGACCTGAAAACCAAATTGAGTTAAAATCTAGCAAAGTCTTGTCTTGCATTTAACATCTTGTGTCTAAAATCTTTTATCTAAAATCCAAAAAAATGAAAACTTTAAAATTCAAAACCAACATCCAGTGCACTAACTGCCTCGCAAAAGTAACTCCAAAGCTCGATGAGCAAAGCGACATCCAATCTTGGGATGTTGATCTTCAGGACCCTGAGCGCACGCTTACTGTAAAAACCGAAAATCTGCAAGCAGAGGATATCAAAAAGGCAGTCTTAAAGGCTGGATTTTTGGCAAATTTAATAGAATAGAATTTACCCCTGAAGACGTAGGATTTAAACCTTACGTCTTCTCCCACACGCCCGTAGCTAAATCCTTGCATCTGTCTAACAGACAGCTTTTTTTCTCAAACACCGGGATTTTTTTATTTCTTTTTTGCTTTAGCAATAATATTGCATTTATATTTATGCAACATAATTGCATTTATATGATCTCAATCCAACACGTCAGCAAGCGATTTAAAGACCATTTGGCTTTAAATGATTTTTCTCTGGAAATCCCTGAGGGAGAAATATTTGCCTTACTCGGTCCGAACGGGGCAGGAAAAACTACCACAATAAATCTTCTACTTGGTTTTCTCCAACCCGAGGAAGGAAAGCTCACAGTTGCAGGTTTGGACCCATTTAAAGAAAGTGCTGAAGCCCGAAAAATCATCGGATACATCCCGGAAAATGTCAATCTATATCCCCAGCTAACTGGCTTAGAAAATCTGAAGTATTTCACGCAATTGGCTGGTACCTCCTATTCAGACCAAGAGCTTAAGGAGTTTTTAGCTATTTGCGGATTACAGGAAAATGCAATGACCCGTTCCTTGGAGGGCTATTCAAAGGGCATGAGACAAAAAGTAGGAATTGCCATTGCTTACGCCAAAAAGGCGAAAATACTTTTAATGGATGAACCATCAAGTGGCCTGGATCCATCAGCAAGCAAAGAACTCTCTGACCTGATCCACAAACTATCCAAGATAGGTACTACCATTTTGATGGCTTCTCATGACTTGTTTCGGGTAAAAGAGACCGCAGATCGGATCGGCATAATCTATCAAGGCCAATTGCTGAAAACGCTACAAGCCAGCACTGTGACAGCTAATGATTTGGAGGAAATTTACTTAGGAACTATCGTTTAAACCCAAAATCATTTGGGCTAGAAAATGGCCCCATCCTTCCTCTCTTTCTTTCATCGTTCCTAATAATCCAATTGCCGATTAACTAATTACAAGATGAAAACACTACTACTTAATGAATGGGTGTTACTCAATAGAAACCCATGGTTTGTTGGGCTTGTGCTGGTATTGCTATTAATCTTAGGTTTAACGTCCTATCTCGGCACTGCTGAAACTAAAAAACTGAACGAACTGGAGCTTTCTGCCTCCGCTCATATCAGAGCCCAATGGGACAACCAAGAAGCTGGAAATCCACACAATGCCGCACATTACGGCACTTACTTATTCAAGCCAACAAGTGCCTTGACCGGATTTGACGAAGGAGTAAATGGCGTAGTGGGCAAAACCCTTTACCTCGAAGGACACCGTCAAAATGAAGTTCAATTCAGTGAAGCTTCCCAATCCTTGATGGCCTCACGATTTGGCAAGTTACGTCCTTCACTTTTGCTTCAGCTGATTATTCCTTTGTTGTTGATTTTCATGGCATTCTCTTCGATTAGGTCAGAGCGAGAATCAGATAGAATCCGAATTCTACTGGTACAGGGAGGAGATTTCAGAAGTATCCTTTTTGGAAAAATCATCGCTTATTGGCTATTGAGTATCGTCTTTTTGATTTTCACCTTAGGGTTGCAATTAGTCTTACAATCCAATTTCCTCACGCAGGAGATCATTTTGAGAACAATTTTTATCGGTTTGAGCTATGCTGCTTTTTACTGGATTATCTGCAGTTTCACGGCTTTTCTAAGTGCCAACATGAGGCAAGCAGGCACAGCACTCAGCGTGATGCTGGCTTGCTGGATCGTGTGGGGAGTCTTTTTACCAAAAATCTCAGGCACACTTGCCGAGCAACTCTACAAGCTGCCAACTCGGCAGGAGTTTTCCGCAGGCATGAAAGCTGACCGGGCATCTGGGCTGGATGGGCACAATCCGGAGGAGGAAAAACTTGCCTTCCTGAAAGATTCGGTACTGCGTCAGTATCAAGTGGCCTCCGTCGAGGAATTACCAATCAACTTCGATGGAGTGATGATGCAAGCTGATGAAGAAATCGGAAATGTCGTCTGGGACAAGCACTTCGGTGATCTCTATGCTGTACTGCGAAAGCAAAAAACGGTCACACAAGTCAGTGCGATCCCCAATCCCCTTCAAAGCTTGCAAAGTCTCAGCATGGGACTCAGTGGAACTGACTATTTCCACCACGTGGATTTTATGCTGAAAGCTGAAAGCTATCGCAGAAGCTTTATCAAAGAACTAAATGACAAACAAGCCTACGGAGGAAGTAAAACCGGAGACTGGGAATGGAAAGCAGATCAGGAGTTTTATCAATCACTGGCAGATTTCAGTTATCAATCGATTCCCATGAATCAGCTTTTCAAATCGCTTTGGTCTGATATGCTTATCCTCTTCGGCTGGGTTATCGGAGGTTTTTTATTGATCAATTCTAGCAAATTTCATCTATGAGCTTTTCAAATTATTTGAAGTGGGAATGGATCAGTTTTACCCGATCAACCCATAAAATTATTGCCGTTTTCTTATTTCTTATTGCTGCTGGCTTTGCAATCCGAAATGGCTATGCCCTTCGGGAAAAACAGCTTGCAACGCTTCAAAAGGTAGAAACTGAAGCGAAAGTAATGCGAGAATCAGCATTGGAATGGATCAAAAATGATCAAAAAGGCCCTGAAGATCGGGCTTGGGTCAATGTCCAAACTCCATTCTATGCGATGTGGTATGCCAATCACCACGTCAATAAAACTCCATCACCCCTGATGGTCTACACTATTGGACAAGCTGAGCAGTTTGGCTTCTACAAGCGCGTCAATGTGTGGTCTACTGCCTATGATAGTGATCTGGCAGCTGAAATCAGTAACCCGGAGCGAATTGCACTTGGCGCACTAGATTTCACTTTTGTAATTCTCTTTCTACTTCCACTTTTGCTGATCGTCCTTTGCTTTACAGTAGGCGGATATGAGCAAGATAAGCTAGTCTTCAAATTGATCCGAATTCAACTTGGAACGCAAAGCCCATGGATTTTTGGAAGAATCGTATCCATTGGGATTTTCATCTCACTGCTCCTTATTGTAGTGATTCTTTCTGCTGCACTTGCAACTGGAATATTGAATCAATCAGGTTCATCGCTCTTTCTTTTCATCGGAGTAGTCTTGGCTTATCTCTGGTTTTGGCTGTTCCTGATCATTGGAATCATTCATCTGCAATTGGGTCAAACTTCCCAAGCGATGGCACTGACGATGGTTTGGGTGATTTTTGCTTTGGCGATCCCTGGCGCGGTGCATCAGGCCGCAAGTATCAAGTATCCGAACAATTTGATGGTTGATTTTCTGGACGCAAAGCGGGAAGAGCCTGAAGTAATATATGCCAAAGAATTTGGTGAAATCTGGTCACTAGTCGCTCAAAAAATACCAGAATTAAAATCCTCCAAACTTGGAAACCAGCCCGATAGCTTACTCAACCCGATGGTAAAAGGTGGACTTTATCGAACTGAAATGTCATTTCACATGGCTGAGGTAAGTGAAAAAGTTGAAAAGGGATTTGATGAGAAGAATGCATTTATCAAAAAATCTTATTGGTTTAACCCTATCCTTGGAGTTCAAAACTATTTATTTAAACTGGCTGAAACGGACTATGTTTCCTATCAAAACTACAGAAAGGAAATACAACACAGCAATCTTAAACTCTGTAAATCGCTGATATTGGAGGAATGGAATGAGGAAAAAATCGATGTGGAACGCTTTCAAAAATACGAGGCATTACTCAAGAAATGAAACGTTTCATTTGTTTTGCGTTCTATCTAGGATTTTCACTAGAATCCATATCACAAACAGTCGAAAATTTTCCTCCGCCGGCCAATTCTCCGGAGATTTTTGCCACCAAAACCAACTCAAAAATCACCATTGATGGAAGACTTGATGAACCAGATTGGCAGCAGGCGATTCCAATCGAAGATTTCTTTGCTATGGAACCGAGGCAAGCAGCTCCTGTGAAACACCCTACCTCGGTAAGAATTCTATTCGATGACCAAAATCTTTACATCGGTGCATTTTGTGCAGATAGTTTGGGAAAAAAGGGTGTACGAGTTCAGGATCTTCGCAGGGATTTTATCTATGGAGAAAATGACGTCTTTTACCTCCAGTTAGATCCGCAAAACCTAAGACGCTTCAATGTCAGCTTTCAGGCAACACCCTATGGAAATCAGCGGGATCTTCAGGTCTTTGACGACTCTTTTCGTGATAATGATTGGGATGCCCTGTGGAAAGTCCGGACCACCATCCTGGATTCGGGCTATATCGTGGAAATGGCTATTCCATTTAAGTCCATCCGATACAGCAAACCCGAAAATGAAGCTGATTCAATATCTTGGGGAATTACCCTCGCAAGATTGGCAAGACGGGACTACGAGCAAACCGTTTTTCCTGCGATTCCACAGGCATTTTCTCCATACAGAATGACCTATGCTGCCCAATTGAAAGGATTGGACCTCCCTCCCCCTTCGGTGAATTTCAGGGTTCAGCCTTATGGCTTGGCGCAAACCAGCCAATCCATCAATTCAGCTGGAGAAACGACAAGTACTACTGAATGGAAGGCCGGTGGTGAAATCAAATGGGCAATTACTCCAAGTTCTGTTTTGGATCTTACTTTCAATACAGACTTTGCACAGGCGGATGTGGATCGAGCTGTAAATAATCTCACGCGCTTCAATGTGTTTTTCCCTGAGCGAAGGCAATTTTTTCTCGAAAACAGCGGAATCTACTCCGGGGCTGACAGCCCGGGACTGAAGCCGTTTTTCAGCAGAACCATCGGACTGGCAAATTCCCAATTTAATTCAGATCCAATCCCGATTGATGCGGGAGCGAGATTCACGGACCGAAATCAAAAAAGAACCCTGGCTGGACTCTATGTACATCAGCAGGGTACGGATTTCCAGGCTCCGGTCAGTTTCTCCCTTCTCCGCTATCTGAAAAACTACGGAAAGCAGAACAACATCGGGGTCATGCTCACCCAACGGAATGATGAAAACCAGCCGGAAAAGGGTTTTACAAGCCAGTCTAATACAACGCTGACGCTCGATGGACTGATCCGGCCAAACGACACTTGGACGATAACCTATTTGGCCAGTGCCTCCCGTCAAAACTCCAATGACAGTATCGGTTTTGCAGGGTCTTTTTATGCGGGATGGTTTCCAAACAACTGGTACGCAGGATGGGTCACCCGATTGGTGGATGAAAAGTATTTACCGGGGATGGGTTTTGTCTTTGCCAACAATACTATGTATTCCAATCCTGGAGGATATTACATCTGGAGGCCAGAAAAAGGATGGCTCTCCAAGCACATCAGACGCTGGGATCCGGGATTATTTGTAAACTGGTATCAGACCACTACTACCTTGCAGACTCAGGAACTCAGTGTGGACATTTTTCCGATCTACATTATCACCCGGTCAAATGGCTTGATCACCTATACAGTCTCCCCAACCATCCAAAATTATGATTTTGCTTTCCCGATTCTTGGTCAAAAGATTATTCCAGGTAGGTATGATTTTACCAGACATGCCCTTAGGTATCGCCTGGACCAATCCAAAAAAGTCAGTTTGGACGCACGATTTACATTTGGTGGCTATTTCAATGGGAAGTTGAATACCCTCTCACTCAGCAGTCGGATTGCACCGATTCCGCATATTGCCGCAGAGCTTGGGTATGAACATAATTCTTTCACCGGTTTTGGGGCGGAACTGACAGATTTTACCACTGATTTATTCACCGCAGGAATCCGACTTGCTGCAAATCCAAGGATTCAGCTCTCGGGATTTTACCAATACAATACCTTTGATAAGCAGGCAAGAATCAACTTACGGGGAAGTTGGGAGTTTGCTCCGCTCAGTTTCTTGTACTTGGTTTATAATGAAAGCAATTTTCAGAATACTCCGATTCAAAATCAATCCGGTATCGCCAAAGTGAGCTATTTGAAGCAGTTTTAACTCTTCTGAATTTCATCTCCGAAAATCTCCTTCACTACCCAGCCTTTACCCCATTCTTCCATTTCCTGTTCTGTCCAGAGTTCCGGGAAGAAGATCACTTTCTGAAATCGCGGAGGCAGGTATTTCTGCCAGTTGGTACCCCCGGTAGCGGCAATATCCACAGGGTCACGCTGTAGGTATCGAACAGCAGATTTGTAATGAGCCAAGGGCCAGAACACATTGGCTTTCAGGTCAAACTGCTTCATCAATTCAGTCATGGATTCAGATGGTTTATCCAGTTCCATGTATTTCTGCCAGAGATTTTTCCGCCGATAGGATTCGATCAGCTCAATCAGCTTTTTCCCATATTTCTGTTCAAAATTCTTCAGGGTTAAAGTTTTCTGCCCCGTCGCTAATTCGATTGCTCCCTGCTGCCAATATAGATTTTCAAATAAATCATCAGCAGGAGTGTGGTAATCATATTCGGATCTTTTTCCCAACACGATCAGATGAAACGCATCTGTCGACATCAATTCGATTTCGCGATATTGGGCACTCTGAAAACCCGAAGATGGCAAAAGTGACATTCGGAATTTGAGAAATTGCTCTCGCTCCATTCCTTTCCACATCATGGCAAAGGAACTGATCAAATGATCCAAATACATCAGGATTCGTTCCAGCCTAGCTTTGAAAAAACCCTCCGAAATTGGGTTTTGGTCTGCGATCTGCTCCATTTCAGAGATGATCAGCTTAAAGTATAATTCAGTAATCTGATGGTAGATGATAAAAATCTTCTCGTCTTTAAAACTGGTTTTGGGCTGCTGCAATGATAGCAAAACATCCAAATTGATGTATTCCCAATAGGTCAGGTAATCGGCATAGAGCAGACCTTCAAGATAGGAAAGCATATCCTGACCGGAGGCTTTAAACTTTTCCTGGAGTTGATGTATTTTATCTAAAATCTTCGGATCGAACTGAGCTTCGTGCATGTGGATTTTTTAGTCAAAAAGGTAGTTAATTCAGCAGCTTTCTCCTTAATTTCGGGGCAGCTGCTACTTTCCTTTGCGGCAAAAATGACTGATTCCCAAAAATAAACAAAATATATTATGGAGGCTGTTGAAATCCAGAAATCACTTAAACAAGACCTTTTTGAGGGGGTTGATTTTCTAGACCTTGACGATTTGCTCACGGAAGAGCAGAAACTGATACGTTCATCTATTCGGGATTTTGTCAAAAAAGAAATCTCTCCTTATATCGAAGACTGGGCGCAAAAAAATCATTTCCCCTATGAAATTGTAAAAAAATTCGGTGACGTAGGTGCTTTCGGCCCGCAACTTCCGGAGGAATATGGAGGCGGAGGTTTGGATTATATTTCCTACGGATTGATTATGCAGGAGATCGAGCGTGGAGATTCCGGCATGCGATCCACTGCATCAGTTCAGGGATCGCTCGTGATGTATCCGATATATAAGTTTGGTTCTGAGGAACAGCGAAGAAGATTTTTGCCAAAACTAGCTTCAGGCGAATTTTTGGGTTGCTTCGGCTTGACGGAGCCTGACCACGGTTCAAATCCAAGCGGCATGGTCACCAACTTCAAGGATATGGGTGATCACTACTTGCTCAATGGAGCTAAAATGTGGATATCCAATTCTCCAAAGGCTGATGTAGCAGTTGTTTGGGCCAAAAATGAAGAAGGACGAATTCACGGTTTGATCGTCGAGCGGGGAATGGAAGGCTTTACCACTCCTGAAACTCACGGCAAATGGTCTCTTCGAGCTTCCTGCACCGGCGAGCTTGTTTTTGACAATGTGAAAGTGCCAAAGGAAAATCTACTTCCCGGCAAGTCAGGACTAGGCGCGCCGATGATGTGCTTGGACTCTGCCAGATTCGGAATCGCTTGGGGTGCCATCGGTGCTGCTATGGACTGCTACGAATCAGCAAGAAGATATGCGGCAGAGCGAATTCAGTTTGGTAAACCGATCGGAGGCTTCCAACTGACTCAAAAGAAACTCGCCGAAATGCTTACTGAGATTACCAAAGCCCAACTTTTGGCTTGGAAAGTTGGCAAGATGATGAATGAAGGCAAAGCCAAAACTGTCCACATTTCCATGGCGAAACGGAACAATGTGGAAATGGCATTGAACATCGCGCGGGAAGCCCGTCAGATCCATGGTGGAATGGGAATCACCGGAGAATATCCGATCATGCGACACATGATGAACTTGGAATCTGTGGTGACTTACGAAGGCACTCACGATATTCACTTACTGATTCTTGGACAGGAGATTACGGGATTGCAGGCGTTTAAGTGATAGGATTGGAAGATTTTAAAATTGGAAAATTGGAAGATTTGGGTCAGCGTGAGTTTGGTTGAAGAGTTCGACCCGATGAGTGTCTTCGATTTTAAATTAAAAGTGAGTGGTGACACTCACTTTGCCAATAACGTTTTCAATCTCCCGTCTCCGGTCTTCCGTCTCCCAACTCTACTTCATCTTCCCCGGATTCTCAAGAATCTCTCTCAAATCTTCGGGACTGGTTTTTTGCTTTCCGGTCAAGAGATAAATAACCATCCCTGCATCAGAAGGATCAAACTCCTCTCCTTTTTGCGCGGCTTCCAACCTGGAGTATAACCAGTCCCATGAGCCTTTCTGAAAAGGCTTATCGTCTTTTTTGGAAGAGTTTTTCAGCCAATCATACTTACTTAAACTTGTCTTTAATCCTTCGTAATCTGATCCCCCATTCTGATCGGTGATGTGGTCCAACTGAAGTCCTTTTTTCGCAAATGACTCCTCGATTTTGGCCCAGGTCCATCCTTTATGGGTTTCCCACTCGTAGGGATTATCTGCATGTTCGTCGTTCCAGGTAGAATGCGAAATCAAGCGCACATGCTTCAGTTTGACAGAGTCTGCCTCATTGAGCGCATCACCGATAATATTCATGGGGCCAGCAGCTAGTATTGTCAATGGATCTTTGACCGAACTTTTATTGATCTGCTTGGTCAGTTCTATGACTGCGAAATTAGGGGCAGCCACTGCTTCGATAAACTTGGTTTTTTTGAATCCAAATTTACGGCCCCCGATGAAGGCACTTTCCCGCATTTGTGCATCGGCACCGGGTTTCTCTTTATTGGATCCCCAGGTATGGTCACTGAAGGTATAGACCACCAACTGATCCTGAAGACCTCTTGCGGCAAGTAAGGCAAGACTCATCGGAGTTGCCGCCCAATCGTCCTCATCATGTTCATTTCCATCAGAACTGATTGCAATCCTTCCTTTCGAAAAAGGGATGGTTTGTGCATGTGAAGCATAGAGAAAAGTAAAACATAGGATAATCGAAAAAGAAAGGTTCTTCATTGTATAGGATTAATTTATAAAACTATTAATTTTCCAAAATAGGTTTTCTGATCTGTGCCAATGGCCCATATCAGGTACGTGCCTTTTGTTATTCGGTTCAAACGGATCTCTGCATCCGTATCATTGAGCACAATGATCTGAACCATTTCGGTGACATTTTTTCCCTCAGAGGAATAAACTGAAATTGACGGCTTGGCTGCTAAAACGCCGTCCGGAAACTCAATTAGTACCCTTGAAGAGGCTGGGTTAGGATAAATTTTCAAATTCAAGGCTTGATTTACAAGTGTTCCAAAGATTCCCGAGATAGTCAAGGTCACGGATTTCAAGAGGGCCTTACAAGCCGCCGATGAAGTCAATTCCACTGCATATTCCCCCATCAATTCCGCTGTGTAAGTTCGGGTGGTTTTTCCTTCCAGTTTCTCTCCATTTCTATACCACTGATAAGTAAAATTACCTTCAGGCGCTCGGAGAATATTTCCATCCACTTTGATTTCACCTTCCGGAAGCGGATTAACTTTTACCTCAAAATCTTTGGATTCGGATAAGCATCCACCCGGATACCGGATCACCGCATGATAGATCCCGGACTCAGAAACTTCCAGTTTTTTTCCGGTTTGTCCCTGAATTTCAGCTCCGTTTCTTCTCCATCGAACAACTTCGAAGGGAAGAGAAGAACTGAGTTCCAAAACTCCTTTTTCCCCTTTGCAGAAAGAAGTTGGCCCTGAAATAACCACCTTTTCAGCTTCCTTCCTGACTATTGAGACTTTTGCCACGGCCTCCGTTACATTCTTGGATTTATCTTCAGCACGAATAGCTACTGAAAATTCCTTCCCAAGATCTTCACAGGTAAATCGGTTTTTGTTAATCGTCAGGGACTTGATGCTGCAATTATCACCAAACTCGGCTAAAAGCATTTCAGGGCTTATTTCCACTACTCCTTTTGTCACATCCAGTTCCAAGTTTATGTTCTTCGGCACCAATACTGGTGGACTTTGGTCTTTTACAAGGACCTTGATGATTTTTTCCCAAGTTTGTCCAGACTGACTTTTTATGAGAATTTTTACTGTTTTTTCCCCGATGTTATCGCAGGTGAAACTCTTGGGATCCAGTGTGATTTCAAGGTTTGGATCTGAGAGGGGCCAGTTTACGAAAACATTTTCGGGTGTTAGATCTGCTTTTCCTGATTCATCAAGAATTAGTTCGATAGATTCCTTAATTAGCGGATATGAAGTATCTGATTCAGTAACCTCAATAGTTACTGAGGAAACTGGACAACCATTAGCCAACTTTAACCAAGCTGAATATATACCGGGTTCAGAAACAATAAGAGATTTACCAACCTGTTCAAGGATTAAGTTTGAATTTTTCCTCCATTCCAATACAGTGTAATCCAGTTCATTTCCGAGTGTCAACTCAACGGTACCTCCTACATTAAAAACTCCCTTTTTGGTTAGGGATACTTTCACAGACTCCACTATGTTTAGATTAGCAGTCGCCGGAAATGCCCTTGAATTACCCGAAGCATCCGAAACTGAAATCTGAAAGGTCACAGGATAACTAATTTTTTCAGAATCGACATCTGCACAGGTAATTTTGGATTGACTAAGTTGAATTTTTATAAAATCCGATCCACAGTTATCTTGAGGTAAAGTTTTGAAAAAATTTTTTGGATCTAAAATCAATTCACCAACAGACAAATCAAAATTGAAATTAACTGGGGTATACATTTCCTCAAAAACAGGAGCAGTTGTATCTTTAACAATCACATTGATCCAAAACTCTTCACTATAATTTTGACTAAGGTTTAACGGAGATGATTGATACTTGAGCGTGATTTTTACTTTTTTTGTTCCAAGGTCGCTACAGTTAAACTCTGTTTGACCAAAAATCACTTCATTCGCAATTCCCTCAGTCACTCCAAATACATCTTTCAGAGTTAAAGTTGATTTACCGGATCCATCCAAAATCAGTGTGACATCGTCTCGATAGCCAGAAGGCAAATTGGGGTCCTCATAGATAATTAGGCTGGATTCTACCATGCAACCCGTAGACAAAAGCAGTTTAGCCTGATATCTTCCCGAACTGCTTATAGAAATTTCTTTTTCATTCTGTCCTGAAATAACGACTCCATTTTTAGTCCATTCCAAGACTTGGTATTCCAACTCATTCCCAAGCCTTAGAATCGAAGTTCCATCATCAATTAATGGATCCAGCGAAGTAATAGACACCTTTTGGGATTCGATTACATTACCTATAATCACCTTAACTCTCCGTGAAAATGAGTTTCCAGATGGATCTGTTGAAATTAAATCCACAGGAAATTCCCATACTGGCATCTCTAGATTCTCATAAATATCAGCACAAGTCACTTCAAATCTACTTTGCATGATATTCCAATTTTTTGCGCAATTATCTTTAAAATCGATTACATCAAAATCAGCAATCGAAAATGACACTTTCCCAACTACAGGGTCAAACAAAAACGTCGCGTTAGCAGCATCAAAATAGGGAGGAATTGTATCAAACACCCAAACCAGCGTTTGATCAATTTGCTCCTCTCCTGTTCTGGTATTTTTCGATGTAATGCTAATCAGAGTAGTTCCAATATTGGAACATGAAAACTCAAATCCACCGGAGGAAACAAATGTAAAAGGCTCTGAAGGTGGATTAACCAAAAAATCATTTGAAGTAAGGAATGCCTTTCCCTCTTCATTTAGATAGAGTGCAACTGAATCTTTCACCCCAGGAAATACAACCGGCACATCCTCTCCTCTTTCAAAAACAAGTAAAAAAGTACCAAAACTCAAATCTGTATGTACTGCTTGAAATGGCATATTTCCCTTTGGCTGAAGTGACTTTGTCCAGTTCATAGGAAATCTAATAGAGGCCCCATCAAAAGTACTTGAAACTTTCTGACTCGGATCAAAAGGGTTTTGAAAATCGCTGATTTCATAAGCAACATCCTTGAATTCCGAGAAATCGGAGAAGTCTAGTTCGATCAGTTCCGAACCAGTAAAACTCAAAATACTTATATGAAATTGGAAAGGGTTATACTTGTTCTGTGTGATTAAAACTTCCCGAGTTTTAGTAGGATAGATGGAATAGCTACTTGTGTTGTCAAAAGGAAAAAAATCGCTCTGCCATTGTGAGAAATTCAAGCCTTGGAATGGCTTGTCCGTATTGGCAATATTGCTATAAACATTTGAATCCCAAATGGAATTTGGGAATGAGGAGGAATTACCTAGAAAAGCAAAAAAACTTCCATGGACGTTTAAAAGCTTATTTCTTTGAAAACTTAAGCCATCCAAAGGCTGAAATTCTACCTGATTTCGCCCCCCGAATACTATGTTGTCATCAAATGAAATGTCCTGATTTGGAGAATAGTTTCTACCCAATGTCACATTACTGACATCATTTGTAGCAAGCCTTCCTCCCTGCAAATCCGAATAAAACAGGTTAGATCTAACTTCCATGTCAGAACTAATATTGTTCTGAGACCCAATAGTTAGGTTGTGCGGGGGCCGGAATAAAAATGGATCAAATGTTGCAATTACTCCTGTATTGAAAGACACATTCCGCTTTACTATAACACCTTTATTGGCAGGATTTGTTGTGAAGATATTAATTCCCTGTGAGGCATTCTGGAAGATAAAATTGTTTTCAATTATTTTCGGTTGATCAGTTTGGTCATGTTGGATATACATTCCATGCCCCGTGCCTCTGCTAACATCTTGGGATCCATTGTTAAAAATCACACAACCGTAAACTTCAAGATTCAGCCCGGATCGCCAAAGCTCCAACCCACCTCCAACCACATCATAAATCCAACAATTTATGATTTTATTATTGTCACCAAAAACACTAATTCCTGATTCGTAAGGAATTGCGGGAAAACCATTTGAAGCGTCTGATTTTCTGATTAGGGATGAGGAAGTCAAATGAATTCCTACAAACCAAGTATATGACCCGTTAATTGTAATTCCTGATCCGGTAGTTCTTTTTTTTCCCACATCAATAATTGCTTTTCCCTGATTCAGGGCAAGTATTACAATCGGTTTTCCAGGAGATCCAGTCAGATTACTGGTGAAATTTCCTTCATAAATCCCATCAAGCATTACTAAAGTATCACCGGCAAAAAGAGGTGCAGAACCACTTAATGCGAAATCCAGACTCCAAGAGTCAACTTGGGTAACTCCTTTATTAGTTTGAGAACCTGTGGGAGATGAGTACTTTTTCCCACATAAAGATTCATTATAAACACTTATTACCAAGAAAATTAAGAAAATCAGCCTTTTCATCTTGCCCAATTAAAATGGTTTATTATAAAATTGTTCAAAAAAATTCACCTTTATCAATAGATATAAATTTAAATGAATAATTCCTTGAAAAATTACTCAATCCTACTCTTCATAACGATCAATTGAACGGGATTTAAAGGGTCGTTTGAAAAAATATAAATATTTCGTTGGTCAATCCCTTTTCTCCCTATCGGATCTAGCGTCAAAGACAATTCCATGCTTTCACCAGGGGCTAGACTGGATTTTGGCACTTCTATCTTCAAACATTCACAATTCCCCTCAATTTTCCTGATTTCAAGCGTTTGACGCCCCTTATTCGTAAAGGTCACAGACCTTCTGGCCAAGGTTTTTGAGCTGATTTCTCTTAGATCGATTTCTTTCTGTCCGATGAAAAGTTGGGGGACATCATTCAGATTGCTCTTTTGGATAGGTGGGAAATATTCAAATAAATCGGCAATGAGGTCTAATTTAACCTCTGAACCAGGAATATTCTCCCAACTGACCGGAACTTGATCTTCAAAGTACCCCAGATCATTACGGATTTTCCCATCATAGCGAATCATCAGTAATCCTCTTTCCTGGGGTCTCACAAATTGTTGCACTTGTGAGATTTGGATATGGGGAGGTGTTTGGGATCGAAATGCCCCCTTATCAAGCAATTGATCTCCCATGTTGAAAAACTCGACGTATTTTATTTTTGGCTCGTTATCAAATACATCACCCATATTGACCTTTTTCAATCGAAAACCCAGGTCACCTTGTACCACTGGGTAAGCCCTTTTGATATCACTTGGATAAGGAACTGAAATCCCTTCCAGATAAAGAGAATCCTGAACGCCGCTTAGATTCCCTTTTACTACGATCAATTTTGAAAAAAAACCCGCCGCAGAAGTTGGATCGAAGGAGATAATTAACTTTCCGGATTCCCCCAATTCCAGAGAATCCAGGGTGTATTCTACTGTGGTGCATCCACATTCGGACCAGACATCGGTGATGTAAAAAAGTGAATCCTGCGTATTCGAAAATTCAAAAATGCCTTTTTGGAGCCCTTGTTCCTCTAAAATAGTACCGAGGTCAAGTCGATTAACTTTCCAAATCAACTTGGGCCCACCAGTGGACTGAGCAAAAGACCAAATCGGGAAAAAAAACAAAACCAGAATAATTAATGGGGCTGTAGCAAAGCGGATCATACCTGCAATTAACGCATAATTTCGCCTCAATTATAGCTCAATTTGCTTAATTTGCGCCAAAATAAAGCAAATGGCAAGAGTTCTTACTGGCATTCAAAGCTCCGGACGCCCACATTTGGGCAACATTTTAGGAGCAATAGTTCCTGCAATCGAATTGATCAATCAAAATAAGGAAGAAGCCTTCATTTTTATTGCAGACTTTCACTCACTTACTTCCAGCAAAGACGGAAACCTGCGTAAACAAAACACTATGGCGGTGGCTGCTGCTTGGTTGGCTTTTGGATTAGATATAGAAAAAACGACTTTTTATCGCCAATCTCATATTCCGGAAGTAACTGAACTCACCTGGTATCTCAACTGCTTTGCGCCATATCCCATGCTTGCCAATGCACATAGCTTCAAGGATAAAGCGTCACGGCTTGCCGATGTAAATGCCGGCCTTTTCACCTATCCGGTATTGATGGCTTCCGATATTTTGCTCTATTCCGCTAATCTGGTTCCGGTGGGAAAGGATCAGCTACAACACCTGGAAATGACTCGGGACATCGCAACCACTTTCAACCGGATCATGGAGGAAGAAATTCTGGTAATCCCTGAGGCTCGAATCAGTGAAGAGGTGATGATAATTCCGGGAACTGACGGTCAAAAAATGAGTAAGTCTTATAATAATTACATCGACATTTTCCTACTCGAAAAGGAATTGAAGAAAAATGTTAACAGCATCGTCACTGACAGTACACCACTCGAAGAACCCAAAGATCCGGATACATGCAATGTATTCAAGCTCTACAGTCTTTTGGCCGACAAGGGTCAGACAGAACAGATGCGGGCCAATTATCTGGGCGGTAATTATGGATATGGTCATGCCAAAAAGGAATTTATGGAATTGATCCTAAGTAAGTATGCTAAAGAGCGAGAGACTTTTAATTTCTTTATGAACAATCCCGCTGAAATCGAAAAAAGACTCTCGGCAGGTGAAGAAAAAGCAAAAACAGTCGCTTTTGAGCTTTTAAACCGAGTCAGAAAAAAGCTTGGATTCAGGTAAAAGACATTTTGTGCAATGATGTGATTATTATTTCGGGTTCAAAATAAATGAAAAACCGAGGGCTGGATTGATGAATTACCCTTCATCAATCCAGCCCTCTTCATGTAATATGTAAAGCAAAAATCAAATAATCCCTTTCTCCGGATGCCTTCCTGTGACGGTTCGACCAAATGCCTTTAATTCTTCAATTTGGCCATCCATATCGCCGGTAGGGTAAATACAGGGACCTATCCCGGCTTCCTTCTTTTTGTAATCCAAATACCCCACAACAATTGGAACATTTGCTCCAAGTGCGATGTGATAAAAACCTGATTTCCATTTTTTTACAGCACTCCGAGTTCCTTCAGGAGTCACCATCACCACCAGTTCATCACGAGCATTCAGCATGTTAACCATCGCCTCTGTATAGGTTTGTTGCCTACCACCCGGTACTCGTTTTCTATCAATGGCAATAGCTCCCAAGCCTCGCAACAACCATCCTAAAGGACCAACCATCACTTCTTTTTTTATAGTGAAGCGGACAGGAATATCCATCAGAAAAAAAGCGGCACGTGCATAGAGAATATCCCAATTGGACGTATGTGGAATAGCGATTAAAACCGCCTTTTTCAGTCCATCAGGCCATTGATCATTCAACGACCAACCTGAAATCCAAAAAACGAATCTGGAAATTGCCTTCATCATACCGATAACTGTTTAGCGCTGGAATTTGCCAATTCTAATAAACCCGGGTTTTCTTGAATCACCCGCATGGTTTGGTCGTATCCCGCCTGGAAGAGTTCGGGAGCTTTTTTGATGTCAAAAACTCCATATTTACCAAGTCCCGGTGCTTCTATAAAGAAATCACACTTTGCTTTGCGGCTGTAAACATTATAATTCATAGACATGATCACCGCACGTTCGATCAATTTTTTCATGTTACTGATATTGCTTTCTTCTGGAAGATGATTGCAGTTGACTCCGATGACATAATCACAAATCCCCTCCAATGGCTCAACCGGGAGGTTGTTTAGCACGCCTCCATCGACAAGAAATTTGTTGTCAATCTTAATGGGTTCAAACATCCCCGGAATGCTGCTGGAAGCCATGATCGGCTTGATCAATTCTCCCTCATCGAAATAGACCACTTTGCCTTTTTGAATATCAGTAGCTGCTACTGCAAGTGGAGTTTTGAGTTGGGCAAAGTCATTGTGAGGAAGGTAGGTTTTATACAGCGAACCTATACTTTCCATTTTCAAAATCCCGTTCCAGGATATTGCTGGACGCATAAATTTGAAATAATTCGTCTCTACAATAATCCTGAGTATCTCTTCTGGCTGATAACCTTGACAATACATCGCCCCGACTATAGCTCCTGCGGAGGTTCCAGAAATTTTCGCCGGCACAATACCGACTTCATTCAGCGCTCTTAATACACCTAAATGCGAGATTCCCCGAACTCCTCCTCCGGATAAAGCAATACCAACTTTGATTTTAGATTTCATCGAGTCTGAAAGTTTGGTCCAAACGAACTCCCCGATCCGTCATTTTCACGGTACAGCATTCATTAATGGGATCGTGCTCCAAAAACAAAATGTACCCTTCCTTTGCAGCTTCTTCCAAAAACACCTGCTTTTCACTCATGGTAATCAAAGGCCTTGTATCATATCCCATGACATAAGCTAAAGGGATATGTCCTACTGAAGGCAGCAAATCAGCAACAAAAACTACAGTTTTGCCTTTGTACTGAATTCTTGGAAGCATCTGCTTGTCGGTATGCCCATCTACAGTAATGAAGTCAAATCCCGGAAAGAGACTTTTTTGACCCAGATCCAAAAACTGCAATTGACCCAATTCCTGTAGCGGAAGTATGTTTTCTGTCAAAAAAGAGGCCTTTTCCCTTGGATTGGGCACAGTGGCCCATTCCCAGTGATCCGCATTAGACCAATAGGTCGCCCTTGGAAAAGTCATTTCGTATTGACCATGTGAACCATAGCTGACACCACCACCGCAATGGTCAAAGTGCAGGTGTGTTAAAAAATTATCGGTAATCTGATGAAAATTAACCCCAAGCTGATGGAGACTTCCTTTCAAGGTGTCATCTCCATGAAGGAAATAGTGGGAGAAAAATTTTGCATCTTGCTTGTCGCCGATACCATTGTCTATCAGTACGATTCGATCTCCTTCAACGGCCAACAGACTTCGCATCGCCCAAGAGCAAAGGTTATTCTCGTCGGCAGGATTGGTGCGAGACCAAAGCGATTTGGGAACGACACCAAACATAGCACCGCCATCCAATTTGAAAAACCCAGTATTGACAGTGTATAATTCCATTTGGGTTTGTTTTGGGTTAAAAAGCCAAAAGCAACCTTTCCCAGGGTGGATAGATTGCTTTTTGGTTTATTTAAAGTTCTTGCGTTTCTGCAATCTCCTGATAGCTATCTGGATTTCAAATTCTTGAGCTGAGCGTAGGCGAAGCATCTAATCATCACTCAACCACCACACCCATTGCACAAAACTTGTCAATGCGGTTTTCAATTCGTTTTTCAGGCTTTTGCTTGTCCAACTCTTTCAAAGAATGCAGTATTGCCTCTTTAATGGTTTTGCCCATCCATTTCATATCTCTATGTGCTCCACCAAGTGGTTCAGGAATGATGTCATCGATCAAACCATTGCCTTTCATATCTTTTGCTGTGAGCTTCAGTGCTTCAGCTGCTTGTTCCTTGTAATCCCATGATCTCCAAAGAATTGAAGAACAGGATTCAGGTGAAATCACTGAATACCAAGTGTTTTCCAACATAAAAACTTTATCACCGATTGCTATACCCAAAGCGCCACCTGAAGCACCTTCACCGATGATGATACATATCACAGGAACTTTGAGCATAAACATTTCCTTCAGGTTTCTTGCGATGGCTTCGCCCTGACCTCTTTCTTCGGCTTCCAATCCCGGAAATGCGCCAGGAGTATCGATCAAAGTGACGATTGGCTTTCCGAATTTCTCTGCCATTTTCATCAGGCGAAGCGCTTTACGGTAACCTTCCGGATTTGCCATTCCAAAATTGCGTTCTTGTCGTTGTTTGGTGTTTCGGCCTTTTTGCTGACCGATAAACATCACTGTGCGTCCGTCAATGTCTCCTAAACCGCCAATCATGGCTTTGTCATCTTTTACACTGCGATCGCCATGAAGCTCGATAAAGTCATTCGTGATTTCGTAGATGTAATCCAAGGCGTAGGGCCTATCTGCATGCCTGGATAGCTGTACGCGTTGCCAGCGGGTGAGATTTTCAAAAGTCTCTTTTTTCAAAGCAAGAATTTTTTCCTCTAAAGACTCAATATCGCTGCTTAAATCAATGTTCCGACCTTTTGCGAGGTCTTTCATCTCTTGAAGTTTTTGCTCTAAATCAGCAATGGGTTTCTCGAATTCTAATACCATTTTGGTGAATTTTGGAAGAAGCAAAGATAAGGATATCTCTCAATGGTCAATAAAATAGATCCTTGGAAATGGAAAGTGAAAATATAAATATGACCCTGAACCTTAATTCTTCAAGCCTTATCAAAACGCCTTTTTTTGACATAATTAATTGAATACTAATTGTATTAAACAATTCCAAATAGCGCCAAATTGGTATTAATAAGAGGGTACGCAATGTATTTGAGACTAAAACATAATTTAAAAAGTCAGGGAGAAATTTATCGATCATTTTCCAACAAGACTTCGAAAACCCATAAAAATCCCAAAACCGGAGCAATGTATCGAATGGACTTATCGCCTTTGAAACCGGAAAACTCCACCCCGGCATTAAACTAAAACAAAAAAGCCTTAGATTTTTCTGAGGCTATCAGCACAATGGACAGCCTGTCCCGAGAATCGAGAGGACTCAAAACCAAGACCTGCCAAAAACAAAAAAGCCCCAGATTACGCTGAGGCTATAAGCGGAATGGACAGCCTGTCCCGAGAATCGGGAAGACTCAAACCCAAGACCTGCCAAAAACAAAAAAGCCCCAGATTACGCTGAGACTATATGCGGAATGGACAGCCTGTCCCGAGAATCGGGAGGACTTAAAACCAAGACCTGCCAAAAACAAAAAAGCCCCAGATTACGCTGAGGCTATAAGCGGAAAGGACAGCCTGTCCCGATAATCGGGAGGACTCAAACCCGAGACCTGCCAAAAACAAAAAAGCCCCAGATTACGCTGAGGCTATAAGCGGAATGGACAGCCTGTCCCGAGAATCGGGAGGACTCAAAACCAAGACCTGCCAAAAACAAAAAAGCCTCAGATTTCTCTGAGGCTATAAGCGGAATGGACGGGACTCGAACCCGCGACCTCCTGCGTGACAGGCAGGCATTCTAACCAGCTGAACTACCACTCCGTTTTTTGTCCTTCTCGTTTGAAGTGATGCAAAGGTAGGTATTTGCTCTTTCCATGCAATATATGGTTTGAATATTTTTGGAACCCATCCCTTATCTGGTTCAATTTCAAAGAAATAATTTTTCAAAATGAAGGAAAAATCATCACGCTTACTGATTTTGGATCGCTTTTGACTGACATTATTGGCTCAAGTCTATTGATTTGCCTTTTATTCTGGCAAAAAATTACACCATCAACAAAATTTTTAAATCACACGCTTGTCCACCAAAACGTCCACATTCGGATGAAGCCAAAGCAGTGATGCCGGACATTGGGTACTCACTTCCTCGTTCAACAATTTCTCAAAAGCAGCTTTCTTTCCCGATCCTGAGATAAAAAGCAGAATTTTTTTAGACCTCAATATCTCCCCCACCCCCATCGTCATCCCAAAAGTCGGCTGCTGCTTTAGTGATTTAATCATCCCATTATTCAACGTACTTTCGGCCAACTTCGCAACATGAAAACCGGGTTGCAGGATTTCAGCTGGTTCATTTAGTGCAATATGCCCGTTTACTCCTATTCCAAGGATGCAAATGTCAATTTCTGATTGCCATAATTCGCCCTTCATCCGCTTGCATTCTTCCTCAGGATCTGCTGCAAAAGGGTCAAAGGTCAAATACCGATCCTTGGAAATCCCCAATGGCTGGATAAACTTAGTCTGCACATCATGCTCCGAAGTAAATGTCGACCCTGCCTCCAAACCTCCCCATTCGTCCAATTTTACTACTCTAAGTTTAGAACAGAAATCGGGATTTTGATCTTGAAAAGTTTTCATTTCGGAATAAAGTCCGGAAGGTGACCCACCACTTGCGACGCAGAAAAGCAAATCAGGTTTTTTGTCGATTTCATCTTTGACTAGCTCGAAACCCTTTCTGCTCATTTCTGAAAAATCGGATAAATAATGGAAGTTCATGATTTGGATTTACGGTTTATAATTACCTGAGTTTTGACATTCAATCAGCTGTAAAAATAGCTATTCCAATGACTCACCACCTTCATTTCTAAAAGAATGACTCCATGACGGCAGAAAACTTTCTCAGATTCCAAATCCATGCTTATCTTATCCCTATAAAACCTTACAAGACCACCAATCATCATGAAAAAACGCTATTTAGTAATAGCTGCGGCATTTATCAGCGCTACTTCTCCCCTTTTTGCCCAAAAAAATACAACAAAGCCTAATCCCTTAAAGCAAACTGTCCAGCTCACCATCAAATCCCGATTTGCTGCAATGACTGAGCTTAGCGATCAAATTTGGGCTTTCGAAGAAATTGCCTTTCAAGAAGTCAAGTCTTCAGCAGCCCTCTCTGCCTATGCTGAAGAACTCGGATTCAAGGTGACTCGTGGCGTAGGGGAAATCCCAACGGCATTCGTGGCAGAATACGGCTCGGGTAGCCCCATCATCGGCATTATGGGAGAGTTTGACGGACTTCCCGGTCTTTCACAGAACAAAGTTCCTTTTAAAAGCCCACTTCATGAAGATGCCCCCGGGCACGGTTGCGGTCACAATCTATTTGGTGTGGCTTCACTCAGTGCCGCAGGAGCGATCAAGGATCTCATTGCCGACGGAAAAATCAAAGGGACAATCCGATTCTATGGAACTCCTGCTGAGGAAAAATTCTTTGGCAAACTCTGGATGCTTCGGGCTGGACTGATGGATGATGTGGATATCATGATGGATTGGCATCCTGAGGATCAAACCAAAACCGACGTTCAAAAAGGTCTGGCTTTGGTTGATTTTATAGTAGAATTCAACGGTCAAGCCGCTCATGCTTCCGCTGATCCATGGAATGGTCGTTCTGCTTCTGATGCATTGGAACTTTATACCAACGGAATCAACTATTTCCGCGAACACGTCAAACCAACCGTGAGAATGCACTACCACATTCAGGACGGAGGTCAGGTAGTCAATGTGGTTCCGGACTATAGCAGACTTTGGGTACGGGTAAGAGATACCAGTCGAGAAGGCTTAATGCCTGTCTGGAAGCAGGTGGAGAAAATGGCAGAAGGGGCAGCAATTTTGGCCAATGTCAGCCACAAGGTTACTTTGGTCTCTGGCGTGCATGAGATTTTGGTAAACCGAAGCGGATCAGTTGCTATGCAAACCAATCTGGAAGCACTTGGGCCAATCACCTACACCGAGGAAGAGCAATCATTCGCCAAAAAGATTCAGGAAGCTACCGGAAAACCTCAGATCGGGCTGGTATCAGTCATCAAACCACTGGAAGAGACATTGGAACACAGCATGGGAGGAAGTACCGATGTCGGTGATGTGAGTTGGGTAGTACCCACGATTCGTATGACCGCGACCACGGCACCAAACGGCACACCTTGGCATTCCTGGGCGGTGGTAGCCTCGGGAGGAATGTCCATCGGGCACAAAGGGATGGGTTACGCAGCCAAAGCACTTGCCATGACTATGGTTGATCTCTACCAAAACGAAACCCTCCGAAACGAAATCAAAGCGGAATTCAAAGCCAGAAAAGGAGATTATGTCTATAAAGGAATTGTTCCTGATGGTCCTCCTCCTTTGAATGCAGGCTATTGATTGGGAAAATCCTCCAAAGAGATTGAAGCTTTTACTAATCGAATCCCCTTTCCTATGAAAACTGTCTATCTCCTACTCTTCCTTCTACTTAACACAGCTGCTTTCGCTCAAAACGCAATTCCATCCGATGAAAAGCAAGTGCAACAACTGATTCAGGATTCCTTTGATGGGATCTTTTCAGAGTTCAATTCAGACTTGCTTCCAAATTTCTACACCCCTGATTTCTTACTCTTCGAGCAGGGGGAAATTTGGGACATGGCTTTTATCCAAAACTACCTGACTCGGGCTCAGGCCAATCCCAATCCTCCTACCCGAACCAATCGTTTTGAATTTATTCAGACCAAAGTAGAAGGAAATCGGGCTTGGGTGGGCTATTGGAATTATGCGACGATCACCCGGGATGGAGAAGTGATCCGTGAAATCAAGTGGCTGGAAAGTGCCACAGCAGTGAAAACCAATGCAGGGTGGCGATTGGATATGCTTCATTCCACTCGAGTGGAAAAGCCTTGAGTTTAATGAAAGCAAAAAGCGGTAGCCAAAATTTGGCTACCGCTTTTTTAAATAGTTAGAATTCTCTTTTAAAGGGCTTAACCAAACAGTTTTTCCAAAATTTTATAAGTGATCAGGTAAGTTGGGCGAACGCCCTCCATTCCCAAAGCTCCCGAGGCCAAAGTACTTCCCGTCTCCAATGGGTTGTCCGAGGCATAATAGGCATAGAGCACTTTTACATTGGAGCGGATGCTTTTTCGGATCTTGGAAGCGGATTGGATGGCTTTTTGATAATGCGCCCCTTCCATCTCCAGTCCAACGGCATGCCAAGAGGACTTCATGAAATAGGTGAGGATATCCCGGTTTTGCAGGGATGTACCCAAGACAGTTACCATTGATCCGGTATAGACTCCCAAACCATATCCTTCGAAGTCTGCTTTTTTCAGCTCATTCCTGAAGGGATAATTATCGGCAGTTCCTTCGAACACGTGTGAATCCGGAACCATTAAGTCTCCTTTTCCGCCGTGTAAAATTCCTGCTTTCCCCATAATGGAAGTCGAAATGACATTCAGCGAATACTCCTTTTCGCCCACATTATATTTTTTCAATAATTCGTCAAAGCACTCATAGGCTTGCTCCCCAAAAGCATAATCCATTACCACGAAAACCGGACGCTTTTCTTTTTCTTCCGGAAGGGCAACACCAGGGATTAAGGTCGAATTTTCAAGCCAGGCCGTGTCAATGATCTGTGCTCCGATATTTGTACCTGACTCGTCAGGAAGATCGATGAATCCATGTTTCTCCGCATAATCACGAATTTTCTTTCCGTGGTTATTTTTTGCTTTGACAGAAATATCCATCACCACCTGCTCGATTTCCTCATATGACTTCAATCCCAATGCCTGATGACCATAGATGGTATTCAGGACGCTGTGAAGATTGGCTGAGATGATATGAATCGGACGTTTAAGCAGATCCAGATTCAGTAGTGTTTCCTTGATTCGGTCTGCCCAAAGTTCTCCATAGACGTGATGCCCCACTCGCTCTCGCAAGGTTGCAGAGAAGCTTATCTCACGATCCAATCCTTCTGTCGCTTCATCCATGGCCAGTTTCCCGAGGTAATACACGATGGAAAAAAGACTGTTTGAATTACTGCTACTCTCAAACTTATCTACTGCGTCTCGGGTCTCTTCAAAAGTTCTTCCGATCAAATGACTCAAATAAGCACTGGCAGATTCTTTGTCAAACTCCTCCCCATCCTGTTCTTTTTTCACAAAATCAGCCAGCATGGTCCAATTGGAAGAAAGTCTACCTTTTGGATCGGTGCTGTTTCGCAGAATTTTTTGGGATTCTATGTATAGAAATGTAAGGTGAGTCAGGATATCGTAGATGTCAGACCGACCACGGGTCATCTCCACGTACATAATCTGATGATCCAATCGATAGCAATTACGCTTTCTTTTGGCCGGGATGAGTGGTGTCAAATGAGAGGTTTCATACCCCTCACGACTGATCAATCGTACGTAGCGGCATTCCTCAATCCCTCTGGGCAGACGCTCCATCACATAGAGCAATCCATCGAGTTCCAACTTTTCTGAATCGGTAACCAAACCATAAATCTCCGGACTTAAAGTCATCAGTGCACTGATAAGTCCTTCACCGGAAACACCCAATGGCTTGTAGCTACCTCTGTTAAAAAGATGGCGCATCGTAATGTACAATCGCTCAATGGCTGCTCTGGACTCTTGTGCTCTGGTTCGTTTCATTCTATTTTTTTAAAAAGGTTAAATTCTACAAAAGTAGTCCTTTTTGGCGAACTAAATCCCTCCTTAGGTTAATTGAATGTAAAGAATGGATTTTTGAATTGCCAATATTATTAAAACCAGACCTTTAAAAAACACTTCCATTCTTTCTCCAGACCCCAGACACCCTTTCCCTGCCCTATACTCACTTTTTTAACTTCTCCCCAAAATACTTCTTCAGCTTTTCAACTTTTGGGCGGACTACAAACTGGCAATAGGGCTGCATTCCGTTCAGATTAAAATAGTCCTGGTGGTAATTTTCAGCCGGATAAAAATTGGTGAATGCGGTAATCTCAGTCACGATGGGATTGTCAAAAACCTTACTGTCATTCAGTTCAGCTTTATGTTTTGAAGCAATTTCCTTTTGAGTTTCATTATGATAAAAAATAGCCGAGCGGTATTGCGGCCCTGCATCTCCTCCCTGTCTGTTGAGTGTAGTGGGATCATGTGTTGCCCAAAAAACTTCAAGTAAATTCTCCAAGCTGATTTTCTTTGGGTCAAAATAAACATTGATAACCTCTGCATGTCCGGTCGTCCCGGTGCAGATTTGCTTATACGTTGGATTGGGAATAATCCCCCCTGCATATCCTGAAATGACTTTTTCCACCCCTTCCAATCGCTGGAAAACAGCTTCGGTGCACCAAAAGCAACCTGCACCAAGGGTAATCAGCTCAAGGCCGTCGGGAATTTCGATAGTTGTTTTTGGAAGTGCTTGTTCTAAGTTCATGGGGATTAAATTTAGGGGATAACACTAGGGTAATCACTTTGGTTTGGCAAGTCCGGAAATCCTCACAGGACCTCTGGGGTTCTGGTTAGGGTCGATGGGATTACCCTTTTGAGTCACCTCAATCAGTCCTTCACGGTACATCTGCATCATCTCCTCGTGGATATCAGGCATAAAAAGCTCCCAATCCTGGGGAAATAGCTGCCGAACTACCTCGGATGGGCAAAATGTTTTCTTCTTTCTCCTTCTACAAAAATCCAATATGGCTGTTCGGAGTACTTCCACAGGCATTTTTTTTAATGGCAAATCATGACAAAAGCGGGTGGTAAATTTCGCATAGTGAACTTTGTTTCAATTTTTGAAAAGTATTTTCCGAAAAGTTTTTTTAGCAAATAGGAATAGCAAATCTGGATAAATTTCCCTTTTTCGTTGAGTGAGTTTTTGGTATGGTATAGAATCTGATCTGTAGCCTCCTTGGAGATTAAACTAAAAGGCAGGGACGACAAAACATAATCCACTTTTCTTCCTTTCAGATAAAGCTCTAAATTCTCTGCTGAATCACAAATTATTTGGACATTCGGCATGGGAAACTGCTTTTCCATGGCATCACAAAAAGATCGGTTTATTTCAAATACCATTAGCTCTGCATCGGGTGAAAGTCTGTCTATGATCCCTTGTGTGATACTTCCATCCCCTCCACCAAGTTCTACCACCAACTTGGCATTGGCAATATCTGTATAGGAAAGCATTTTATTGACTAAGGCTTTGGAGCTAAAGGTAAGTGCCCCAGTAGTACTTAAATTGGAGTAAAGCTCCAATAACAAATCTGATTTACTCATATATTTGAAATAACGGCTGAAGATACCCTGTTTTGCCCTATATTAAATCTCATATTCAAAAAACTTAACCGCACAATATGGCCCAAAAGGCTGAAATCCGCTCCACACTCCCACTTCGTGTTCAGAACATCTTAAGAAATTTTTGGGGTATGGCCCTGATTTTTACCGGATTGATAATTCTATTTCGAATTGCTGAGGTTATTCTGGTATTTCAAACACATGTTTTAAATTTTTCTATCGCTGAAGTCCTTTGGTCAGGTTTATATCAGGACGCCGGCTGGTTGTTCTATTTTCTGGGACTGCTATTTATAATTTATGGAATATTAAGTCTTATTTCTGCGCTTTTAGCACGAATCTTACTTCAGATAACACTGACCATTTTTCTGATTGCTCACTTGGGCCTGGTGTTTTATTTCACGAAGACACTAGTGCCGCTCGGAAAAGATCTTTTTGCCTATAACTGGAATGATCTTGTATTGACTGTATCCGCTTCAGGCCAGTTAAATACACTTAATCTGATTTTGGGAAGTTTGGCTATTGCTTTGATTTTGGGCCTACTTTATCTGGGGATCAAAGTTTCCAGGTTTGGACTGAAATTCTACGCAGGAATGACCGCCTTTCTTTTTCTCGGACTTTTGATCATGACTTTGATTCCCAGAAATTCCAATTTGGATGCCGATGAAACCAAACGGAATATTGCACTGAATAAGTCCAAATATCTGACAGAAGAATCCTTTGACCACTGGATGTACGGAGGCGAGTTTTATTTTGATTTTTACCTACGAGGAACAAACGATGATCTGTTGGTGAAAAAAGATTTTACCAATGACGAGTTTCCTTTTCTTCATAAGAACAATTATCCTGACGTTCTAAGCCCATTTTTCGATAGTCTGACCCAGGCTCCTGATTTGGTTTTTATTTTTGTGGAAAGTCTTGGAAAAGCCTACTCTGGAAGAGATGCATACCTGGGAAGCTTCACCCCATTCCTCGATTCACTTGAACAGCACAGCCTTGTCTGGACCAATGCGTTGTCCTCAACAGGACGGACTTTCGGACTGCTCCCGGGTGTATTTGGAGGCCTTCCTTTTGGTGAAAAAGGATTCCTCGAACTCTATCAGGAATTCCCACATCATCAATCCCTCCTCAGCGTTTTGGGGGATAATGACTACGAAACCCGATATTTTATAGGTGCTGACAAAAATTTTGACCGGGTAGCGGACTTTCTAAACTACCAAAAGCCAGTTCAGCTGGAAGATGAGTCTACTTTTTTACCACAATTCAATAAAACACCTTCTAAAAGCGGCTTTTCCTGGGGGTATCCCGATAAGGATCTTTTTCTTAATGGACTTCAAAAACTGCCCAACGAACGAACAGCCCCTCAATTGCGGATCTTTCAAATGCAAACCTCTCATGATCCTTACATTGTCCCGGAAAGAGAATTTTATCAGGAAAAACTCCAAAATCACCTGCGCAATTATCTAAATCTCAGCAATGCAAAAATCTCTGAGTATATGTCCTATCAGGACATCTATATGACCATATTATATGCAGATGATGCAGTGAAATTGTTTATCAACGCGTATAAAAATCGTCCTGAGTTTTCCAATACCATCTTCATTATTACGGGCGATCACCGGCTTCCCGAAATCCCCATGGTCTCCAGGATTGATCGGTTTCATGTGCCGCTGCTTATTTATTCCCCCTTGTTGAAACGCAGAGATTATTTCAAGGGGGTAGCAAGTCATTATGAAATTACCCCTTCGCTTCTGGCGATGCTGGAAAAACAAAACTTGGTGACACTTCCAGAGGAAGTTATCTGGCAAGGACAGGTATTGGACACCGCAAGAAACTTCCAATCCCTATTGGCAATGCCCTTGATGCGAAACAAAAACCAACTTCTGGATTACATTCACGGAGAGTTCTTTCTTTCCGACGGTCAGGTTTTCCTTGTTTCTGACGGGATGAATATTGATCCAATTGAAGACAATGACGCCCTTAACAGACTAAATGGAGAGTTTGAGGAATTTAAAAACAAAAACAGCTATATGGTCCAAACCAGAAAGCTTTTGCCAATTCGATAGCGGTTTTTCAATTTGTTAGTTGGATTCTTTTTTGCTTTTTTCTAAGACCTGAGTAACTAAAGGGAGGTAGTAATTCCAGAAAAAACTCTGACGATCCGTATAATCTGAGGCAACATAAAGCCCACGCCAAAGCGTAGGCAATCCATAGAAACGATGGGACCCAAAGTCTCCTCTTATGTCAGAATAATCTCCGGAAAAATAGTATTGACTGCCTTTTTCAAAATTCCTGACGATTGCAGCCGGAAAAAATCTCGGTAATCCCATGCTCCTCATCCGTTGCAAACCTTGTGAAGTGGGAGCTATATCATAATAGGAAATCACTTGATAGTCCCGTTCGATCATCACCACATCAAACCAATCTGGATACGGTACCACTTCGGGCAGTTTGAATCCATGCTTGTTAATTTTCTGAGTACGAATAAGTGGAATCTTGTTTTCATAATCCCGAGTATGAACAAAGGCCTCAATTTCACCGCTTTCTTTTATGAAAATCAATCCCGGGCCACTTAGATTCCAAATTTCGTGTTGACGTTCGTATTGCCGGATCATCCAACCGGGAATATCTCCATTGACCATGGTATCCAATTCATCGAAGTAGCGACCAATCCATCCTGTCCATTTGATTCCCATCAGATTTTCAAATTCCGTCCGAATTGCTTTTGGCGTAGGCGAAGCAATTGAATTGTATTCAGCCACTACCACTTTGCCTTCCTCTTTAGCCATCCGAATCATTTGAAGTTCGGGAAAGTCCAATCCTCCATAAATCTTTTTGGTGATTTGTTCTTTTTTGTTTTCCGAAAAATCACCTTCATACACGCCATAGGTGTCGGCAATGTATAGGAGATCTTGCTGTCTGACCAGAGTCCGAATTTCGTCCTGAGACTTACCTTTCAGATCTTTAGCTATTCCAAAATCCTGCTTCCCAGTGGGAAAAAACCCCAAATAATCCTTGTCAATCTGATAAAATTCACCATCAGATTTTTTGTATTTCAAATGATTTAAACTCCAAAAAAGTCCAGCATGCTCTTGGAAACTCTGATCTTTCACAGTTTTGTCTATGACCAAAATGTCCAGCTTTTTGCCCGGCAATAAATACCAGATCGCAAAGCTGAACAGTGGAAGACCCACAAACAATAAGAATAGTGGCCAAAGCCGAATAAGGAAACCCTTTAATTCTTCTTTCATAATGCTTCTGCCTAGAATCGGTACTCGAATCCGAGGGATAAATTAAGGTTATTTCTAAAGTTGTCTGTACTCAGTTCATCGCGACTGTATCCAGTGAATCCATAAATCATAAACTTTGGAGAAATCAGCTGTTGATAGCCAATTCTTGCTCGGTAGGAATTGAGCAATTGGGATTGGTCTCGTGTTTCTTCATCCGGTGATACCCCTGTACCGAGCTGAATGCTGAAGAAATCTTCAGCCGTCTTGAAATAATATCGAGCCGTAAATTGTGTGGAGGTGCTTGCCCCTAATGTTGCATCAGGAATCACATTTAATCTCAGATTTAACCACCAATTTCCGGTGTATTTGCCAACAGAACCGGTAATGATATGGGTGACAGCCGAAAAGCCGAGATATCGATATCCACCTTCTAGCTCCCATCCCTTTTCCAAATTATGGAAATAAGAACCACCAAATCTGAATTTTGGAAAAAAGGATGCTCCCGAACCCCCGACATTAAGATAGGCGTACCCGTTTTTCCCGATGCTAGGATACGCGTCCAATTCTACCAAAGTCCCAAAATTATCGAATCTGGCTGACTGAGTTACGCGGGCGATCAGGGCTCCAGTCAATTTTGTACGGGTTCTTCCGTAGAACGACCAAGTATGCCAAGGTTCAATGGCTCCCTCAAATGTATCGTAATCATAGGTAGCTCCCACAGCATTGACCTTTCTGAACCGTTCGAGGTTTTTCATGTAGCCCAGCATTCCCTCAGTTTTGAAGCCCTTTTTAAAGAGGGGATTGACTAATTCAAAAGCCTCCTTATATAGCTCACGATAGTAAAATAAGCGGGACTCCCGGTAGATGATTTCATCCGGAATTGAAGTTCCAAAACTGGATTTTGCCCGGCCAAGAATCTCATCCGCTTTGGTGTAATTTTCTGACCAAAATAAATTATCCAAGTAAGCGACATATCCGTCAGAATAAGTTGGAGAGGCCACTATAGCACGTTCCAGATAAATATTGGCTGAGTCATTTTTCCCTTCCCAAGCATAACTTCTTCCTACCAAAATCAATATATCGGCATAGTTTGGATACTTATCCAAAGCTCGATAGGCAATTTTTCTTCCTTCAATATACTTTTTCGAAAAAATCAACTCTCTTGCTTGAAGTAATAGTTCGTCAGGATCAAATGAATCCTGTGCCATCAAGGAGTGGGTCGAAACAAGCAGAGAAAATACAGCGATAAATAATTTTTTCATCAGCCCGTGGATTGTGGTGTTAAATTTTTCTTATCCTCTGCCTTTTTGAAGCCGGTTCGGATCATAGACCCCCATCCGCCTTTACCCTTAATGAAATCAAAATGACCCTGAAGTCCCCATAGGACGATTTTCGGATGTATTACAAAAGGCTCAATAATGATCATCCAAATTAATTTTCTCAAATCCTTCTTATCCTTGTAATTGTTGAAAGCAATCTGCTCATAGAGTACACTGAAAGATGAGACCAGCAATGACAATAAATACATCATCACTAATAATGCGAAAAAATAGACTGCACTAAAATCTCCCGTCACCAGCAGAACTAGCGTATAAAGTACCCCAACAGATTCGAGAATAGGTGCGGACTTTTCGAAAATCGACCAAAAAGGGTAGGAAATCATTCCCAGTATACCATATTTTGGATTGAGTCTTAGCGCCTGATGAAGTTGAAGTGTCTCTATGGTTCCTCTCATCCATCGGTTTCGCTGTTTGGATAGTATCTCCTCACTTTCAGGAACTTCTGTCCAGCATAAAGGATCAGGTACAAAGCCGACTTTATGTGGTATTTTTTGCTCTTCCATATACCTTCGCATGCGGACAATCAATTCCATGTCTTCCCCTACCGTCTTTGGAAAATATCCCCCCACTTTTCTGACCAAATCCTTACGGAAAAATCCAAAAGCGCCTGAAATCAGCATCAGTCCGTTGATGCGGGACCAAGCCATCCGACCCATCAAAAAGGCACGGAAGTATTCGATAACCTGAAATCTTCCAAGTTGTGACTCGGGAATGCGATAGGTAGTCACAGTCCCGTCCTGCACATCGCAATTATTTGCTATGCCGATCACCCCGCCGACTGCAATTACTTTTCGGTTGGTCTCCTCCATAAATGGACGAACCATTCTGGAAATGGAGTCGCTCGAAAGAATGCAATCCACGTCGATACAGGCTAAAATTTCCAGTTCGGCAATATTAATTCCTGTATTTAAAGCATCAGCTTTCCCCCCATTTTCCTTATCAATGACAGTGAGTCGACGGAAAGACATGTTTTTGGAGCGGTAAACACCCCTGACAGGCTTGGTTTCAATCTCAGGGTTATAGGCATAATGGGTCTTCTCCAGCTCAAAAAAATGAATGAGTTTTTCAAGTGTATCATCTTTTGAGCCATCGTTTATCAGGATGACCTCAAATTTTCCATAATGAAGAGAAAGTAGGCTTTGCGCATTTTGAACGATATTTTGGCCTTCATTATAGGCCGGAGCCAAAATGGACACGCCAGGTGCAATCGGTGAGGTGATGATATCCCCATAATCAGCAAATCTGTTTTTACGAAGGTAATCCCGCATTTCCAGAGCACTCAGGATCATCAAAATCAAATAAATCAAAATGACGGAGAAACTAAGGACCAAAAATATCACGCCCAAAATCTCCAAAATGAGAAAAAACAAAAAGCTATACATGCTGCAACATTGGGTCTAAAATGTGTTTTCTGATTTCTATCGTTTCTGTTTCAGGATTTGTGGATGTAGCTAGTTCAAAGCGGTCTCTATCCAAGTCATAGAGACTTTTCAAAAAGCCATGTTTTCTTCTGAAATCTGTCTCAACTGCAATCAATCCGACCAAAATATCTGCTGAAACTGAATCCCCGATTGATCCGGCAGCTTTGGCCGCAGCCATTGACAATTCTGCATTTTCAGAATTCAGGCAATCATTGATAAAACCCACTTCCATGTGGGCTCCCAAGGTGGAATAGACTTCCAAAATTTCGATTTTCTCTTCGTCAGAAATCTCGCCTGATCGGGTTGCCAGATGCTCAATCAGATCCACCCTCCCCAACACACTGACCAATTTATATCCAAAAATGCGAATGCTTGGATTTTTGGAATCAAACAAAATTTGGAGTTTGAGATCTTTTTGATGCCTTACAAATCTGATAATCCGAAGGTAATTCATCTGCTGCCAAAGGGATAGCGGAAAAGTTTGATCTCTTAAAAATGTAAGATCCACTTTTTCAGACAAATTAAGTAAGGTGGCAACAGCCTGTGATCTGATATGAAAATTTGAGGAATTGGCGTGGACTTTTACCTTTGGCAAAGCTTCAACCAAATCCATTTCATTAATTTGTACCAAACCCATTGCTACCTTATCCCATTCGGAGCTGCTGAGTGAATCCAAAGAGATCTTATCTAAGCTTAGTTTTTTAAAGATAGCCTTCAGCTTTTCTTTAAAATCTCCTTTCATTTTTTTATTTAAACCGATAATCCGATCTATCAGGACATCCTTGTACAGCGGCTTCGCCAGCATCTCTTCAGGAAAATACTGATAAATATCGTCGAACTTCATTAGCTCTATTTCTTCCTGTTCTTTTTCAAACAATAAGGAAGTTAAGGGGTCAATAATTAGCCGATCATAGTCCTTGCGGAGCTTTTCCCGCTTATTTATTTTGGCTTTCATAAAAAGCATAGCCACAATCATAGAAGTTGCAATTATCAGGAAAAATGCGATAACCCCAGTGACTATAAAAAGCTTATAATCAGAAATAAACCTCAACTTAAACTTCTGCATGGGTAAATATGGCGCGTAGGATGCCAGAGAAACCAAATCATCAGACGGAGCTATTTCCTCAAATTGGACTAAAAGATCTCCGCTTTGTATCCGATTTGATAGGTATTCCCGCGTGGCAGCAACACTTGATACTTCAGAAAAAACCAAATAGTGCAGTTTGTATTGAAGGCTATCATAATGGAGAGGCATTTCCAATTGCCTGATCTGCCCAAAGTCTGAAAAAAGCTTGGATAAAAAACCCGAGTCAGTTTTGACAAATAAATAAAGACTGTCAGTCAGAAGCCTATCCGAAATTAGCTTCTCCTTAATTTGAAACCTGTAACTGACTCCGGGGATCTCATTTTGCAAGATCAAAAAATCACGAAATCCAATAGAATCCTCCGGAATCAAGTTTTCCTGAGCATGAGTTAATCCGGTGATCAATGAAAATAAACCTATGACAATCCAGCGTACATGTCTCTTCATTGGATTCTATTTAAGTACACGTTTGACACGGATAGCCAATTCATTGGGATTAAATGGCTTGGGTATGAAATCAGCAACTCCAAGGTTGAATGCCTCTAAAACCACTTGTTCCTCTTCTCCAAGAGAGCTCAATACTATAATAGGTATATCGGGTTGGGTTTGCTTGGCATAATGGATGATTTCAATTCCACTTCTAAAAGGCATCATCACATCAGTGATGATCAGGTCAGGCTTAAGTTCGTCAATTGCCTTGATTCCTTCATTGCCGTCACAGACTAAATGGGTTTCGTAGCCGTCCTTTTTAAGCCTAAACTGCACCAAACTGGAAATAAGCAAGTCGTCCTCGATTATTAGAATTTTTTTCATGTGTGGGGGGTGATCCTAGCTTAAATATAGCATCAAAGAATAATATCCAATTCATTTTCACCACTCAAATAAGAGGATTGACGCAGAGATGTAAATAACAAGCACTTTATCGCATTTCATGACCGGCTTAAGACCATTAATCAAAAAAAAAGTTTCAAAAAATAAATCCTCCTAGAAGCTGAAATTGCTTTTGCTAGCTTGCTTGTTGAAGAATAACCATCAAACGAATGAAAAGACAATTTCTGAAAGCAGGATTCGCTGGATTGCTGATATCAGGTTTTCTTTCGCATGCTGCTTGGTCCCAAAGTGACCCAACAGGAAAGCGGAGAATTACCGATACCTACGCGATAACCAACGCTACAATTTTTGCAAGTCCCGGGCAGCCGGGCACCAAGGCTACCCTTCTGTTCCGTGAGGGAGTAATTATCGGAATGGGCCCCAATCTATCACTTCCAAAAGAAGCACAGCTCATCGCCGGAGATTCTTTATTTATTTATCCGGGATTCATTGACGGAGCAAGCTCTGCAGGAATTACCAAACCCAAGGACCCGGAAAGACCAAAGGATTTTGTATCCTCCAATCCACCCGACGAGATTGCTGGCATTACCCCTTGGAGATCGGCTACAGATCAATTTTCAATCACCGGAAATCAGGTAGATGATTGGAGAAAGGCAGGTTTCACGATTTCTCAAGTGCTTCCAGATGGGGGAATGATCCCCGGAAAAGCAGCAATCATGATTTTAGGGAATTCTGGTTCGGTCAATGTAATCCAAGAAAATACAGCCCTGGCCGCCAATTTTTCAGGAGCAAGAGGAATGTATCCTGCGACCGCAGCCGGTGTAATAGCCAAGTTTCGCGATGTGTATCAAAATACCACCCTCGCATTGGATCATTCCAGACTATTTGCCTCCACAGCCGGCGTGAAAAGACCTGAAATGACCCCTACTCATACTGCAATGGCAGCAGTGGTTCAGGGTCAAATTCCGGTAATTTTCAAAGCCGAAACAGAATTGGAAGCCAGGAGAGCTATTGCTTTGCAAAAGGAATTTGGCTTTAAACTGGTATTGGCAGGTTTGGATAACTATGAGAATGTTATCGACCTGATCAAGAGTTCCGGGACAGCAATGCTCATCAAACTTCAGGTGCCGGATGATAAAGCCATAAAAAATCAAAAAACAGACAGTGTCACCACAGCTACCAATGCGCAATATTTAAGAGTGAAAGATGCCTACGATAAAGCATTGAAGCAAGCATCGCTTTTGGAAAAAGCTGGTGTTCCCTTTGGATTTTCGACCCTTGATGCAAAGCCCGGTGATGCTATGAAAGCCCTTAGGACAATGATCAAAAATGGTTTGACCGAAAAAACTGCCTTGGCGGCTTTGACAACCAATCCTGCAAGCATCCTCGGAATCAGTAAATTTGCCGGAACGATTGAAAAAGGGAAGATGGCAAATTTTGTCATCAGCACAGATTCAATTTTTAAGGAAGAGGCTCAAATCAAGCATGTCGTAGTGGACGGATATATTTTCGACTATGAAGTGAAGAAAAAATCTGCAAATGGAAACGGAAAAACTGAAAATGGAGATGCTACTATCACGGGACAGTGGGACTATACTTCTCAAACTCCTGCTGGTTCATCTGGAGGGGAGTTGATTATTGCTAAAAACGGAGTTGAATACACCGGTACAATCACCTATGCCGATCCTTCTGGCAATGGCAAAGTTACTGCCCCAATCAAAAATGTTTCAGTTAATGGTAAGAAACTCACATTTCAGTTTGATGTCAGTGCCGGCGGAATGTCTCTTACCGTGGACATCACAGGAGAAATCACAGGTAATGCCATGGACGGAACCATGAGCGTTGGCCAATTTGGATCATTTCCTTTGACTGCAAAACTTAACTTACCAAGCCTAACTCTTTAAATTATGAAATCGAGCACGACGCAATCGACACCCACAGGAGAGATTATGATTCAAGCGAGATTCCATCTGACCAAAAAAATCAAATTATAAACAGATGAAAAAGCTCAATTTAATACTTGCTGCTTTGTTGGGACTGGGCTTAAATTATTCCAATGCTCAAACCCAAAAAGGTAACGTTTTAATTATAAACGCAACTGTTCTCACGGTCACTAAAGGAAATCTTGAAAATACAGACGTGCTGGTTCAAAATGGAATCATTCGTCAGGTAGGCAAGAATCTCTCCGCACCTGCAGGAGTAGAAACTATCGATGCCAGCGGAAAATATCTTATGCCCGGAATTATCGATGCTCACTCCCATGTCGCTCTGGATGTGGTCAATGAAGCCTCCTCCCCGATCACTTCTGAAGTAAGGATGAAAGACGTGGTCAATCCCTTTGAAATTGGAATTTACCGCGCCCTTGCCGGTGGAGTGACGATCTCCCATGCCATGCACGGTTCGGCCAATGTGGTCGGTGGACAAAATGCAACACTCAAGCATCGCTGGGGTGTAAAAGATCCCTCCGATATCATCATGCAGGATGCCCCACGTACGATCAAGTTTGCTTTGGGTGAAAACCCTACCCGGGTTCATGGCCGTGGAAACGGAATCCAGCCAAAATCCCGAATGGGTGTTGAAGCTGTTTTGAGGAACGGATTCAACGAGGCTCTTCAATACAAAAAAGGATGGGAAACTTACAACGCAGCCAAAAGTCAAAAAGGCAATACCAAAACACCACCTGCATATAATGAGCGACTTCAAACTTTGGCTGATATCCTGGACGGAAAAATCATCATTCATTGCCATTCCTACCGTGCCGACGAAATCTACATGCTAATTAACGTAGCGAAGGATTTTGGCATCACTAAACTGGTATTTCAGCACACCAATGAGGGCTTCAAAGTCGCTCCGGAAATCGCCCAGTACACCATGGGTGCTTCAGTATTTGCCGATTGGTGGGCTTACAAAATGGAAGTCTATTATTCCACAGCATTTAATGCAGCCATACTTCAGCGAAATGGAGCAATCACTTCCATAAATTCTGACTCAGCCGAACTGATTCGCCACTTGTATCACGAAGCCGCCAAGACTCAGCGCTATGGAGGATTGACGGATGAGGAAGCTTTGGCCATGATTACCATCAATCCTGCCAAACAACTGGGAATTGACGACAAAGTAGGTTCGATCGAAGTGGGCAAGCAGGCAGATTTGGTGATTTTCGAAGGGCATCCGCTATCGTCTTACACTATTCCACAGATGACTTTCGTCGATGGAGTCAAATATTTTGACATCAAAGCCGATCCCGATGATCAGCGTCAATTTGTAAGTGCTACCGAAATGGTAGAACCGATTTTCCTGCATGCCTATGAAAATCATCAGTGTCTCCAGGATGTGGATGAATACTTTGAGGCATTTCAGGGAGCTTTCATTGAAGAAAAACATTAATCCCCCGAAAATTCAGACAAATCATGAACAGGATTTTAAAAACCCTCTATACCTCAATGCTAGCCCTGCTTCCAGTGGCTGCCATGGCTCAGATCGACGGGGAATTTGTAAAACCTCGCACAGGAAAATTCCTCCTTCAAAATGCCACTGTAGTGACAGTTACCAAAGGAACTTTGACCAATACCTCTGTTTTGGTCGAAAATGGAAAAATAGTCCAAGTGGGAACCAATCTCAGTGCCGCTGGTGCTGAGGTAATTGACTGCACCGGTAGGTTCATCTATCCCGGAATGATAGACAGCGGAACTCGCCTCGGTTTAGTAGAAATAAGCTCCGTACCAGAAACTGTAGATTATGCCGAAATAGGTAATGTAACTCCAAATATGCAGGCTCTGACCACAGTAAATCCAAACTCGGAAGCCATTGGAGTCACCCGAGTTTCCGGAGTTACTACTGTACTTACAGTCCCAACAGGAGGACTTTTCCCGGGAACAGCAGCACTGATAAATCTCAATGGCTACACGCCGGATCAGATGTATGGTGGATTCAAAGCTGTGGTGATGAACTTCCCTAGCTCAGGACGTCGTGGGAGATTTGATCGCAGATCAGATGAGGATGTCAAGAAGGATTCTGAAAAAGCTTTAAAAGAAGCCAATGAAATCTGGGGAAATGCAAGTAAGTATCTGAACCTGAAAAAATCAGGCGCTGAATTGCAATTCTATCCTGAAATGGATCAATTGTCAAAAGCAGTTTCCGGCGAGCTTCCACTCTTGATTGTAGTGAATACGGCCTCTGACATTCAACATGCCATCAAATGGGTAGAGGGAAAAAACATCAAAGTTATCTTCTCCGGTGTTGCCGAAGGTTGGAGGGTGGCGGATGAGATCGCAAAAGCCGGTATTCCAGTTATCACTGGACCGGTGCAGGATCTACCTACTCGACAGTCTGACCGCTATGACACTCCTTATGCAAATGCAGGCAAAATGGCTAAAGCCGGGGTAAAAGTTGCTTTGCGAACGGATGAAGAAGAAAACGTAAGAAATCTGCCTTTTCATGCGGCATTTGCTGCCGCCTATGGACTGGGAAAGGAAGACGCCCTGAAAGCAATTACGATCAATCCGGCCGAAATCTTTGGAATCGCTGACCAATATGGATCAGTGGAAGCCGGAAAACGGGCAAACTTGGTCATTTCCACCGGAGATCCATTGGAGACCAAATCCCAGATTTTGCACGTCTTCATTGACGGATACATGATTCCGATGTCAAACAGACACATTCGATTGTATCAGGAATTTCTTGAGCGATCACCTGGCTTGAAAGCTAATTAAACTCACAAAGGCCATGGAAACTTATTCTATGGCCTTTTTTTTCTTCAATATTCGAAATTTGATATTCGAAATTCGATATTGCATCAGAAGTAGGAACCAGTTCATCTGAATTTTCTATTTCTAAACAAATACAAACACCCATAGTAACTTTTCAACTTTCCAACCTTACCACCTTTCAACTCCTTAATGAAACAGACCTTACTCACCTTAACAGCCGCCTCCCTCCTGTCCTTAAGTGCTTTTGCGCAGCAGGATGGATTTTTCAAAAATCAACTTGAGAATCAGAAGAAATTCGAATCCGATTACCTCAAGGCTGTCGATTATGACCGTTTTAAAATTCATTTGGCTGAACTAACCAAAAACCCGCACATTGCCGGTACACCGGAAAATGAACTGGTCAAAGATTATCTGGTCAAAATCATGGGAGAAGCTGGCATGGCTGTGAAAGTCTGGCCTTATGACGTTTACTTACCTAACCATCCTGGAAAGTCTGAACTGCAGATCATCTCACCTGTTCAGTTGACCTTATCACAGAAAGAAGGTGCATTGCCTGAAGATCCATTTTCAGATGATCCACGACTTCATTTGGGATTCAATGCCTTTTCTGGCAGTGGAGATGTGACAGCTGAGGTTGTTTATGTGAATTACGGTACGCGGGAAGATTTCATGAAGCTCGCCGAAATGGGTGTGCCATTGGAAGGAAAAATCGCTGTGGCTCGCTATGGAGGAAACTTCCGTGGCTACAAAGCCAAATACGCCGAGCAATATGGCATGATCGGATTAGTGGTCTACACCGATCCAAAAGATTCAGGTTTCACCCGTGGAGACGTCTATCCCAAAGGCCCATTTTTCAATGAAACTACTATTCAGCGTGGATCCATGCTGACTTTGGACTACACAGGTGATCCTCTGACTCCAGGTAAGCCTGCCCTCCCGCTTGATGGACCTGAGAAAGTGGAGCGTTTGGATCCAAAAGATGTGGCCTTCCATAAAATACCGGTTACACCTATCGGTTATGGTGCTGCCAAAGAAATACTGAGTAGAATGACAGGTTCTGAAGCCCCGGAAGCCTGGCAAGGTGGACTAGATTTCAAATATCGCATTACTGGAGGGGAAGGCCTGAAGGTCCGGGTGATGGTCGATCAGAAGCCTGAATTTATACGGGCAAACAATGTGATAGGTACTTTCGAAGGAAGTGACTTCCCGAATGAATGGATCATTCTGGGAAGCCACTACGATGCTTGGAGCTTTGGTGCCACAGATCCCAATTCAGGCACAGCCATGCTCCTTACTTTTGCAGAAGCCTTGGGCGACTTGTATAAAAAAGGTCAACAGCCTGCTCGATCGATTCTGATAGGACATTGGGATGCGGAAGAGCAGGGCGTGATCGGGTCCACAGAATGGGTGGAGCATCTCAAGAAGGAACTTGGTGCCAAAGCCATTTCCTACATGAACTTTGATGCGGGAGTTTCCGGTAGAAATTTTGGTGCCTCTGCCGCTCCTACCCTTAAAAAATTGATCATTGACGCCTCCAAAGAAGTCATGTATCCGGATTCGGCCAAAACAGTATTTGAAATCTGGGCCGGAAAAAAACCGGAACCCGGCATCGGTAATCTAGGTGGTGGATCAGATCATATTGCTTTTTACATGCATGTGGGAGTGCCTTCCCTAAGTGGTGGATCAGGCGGACCGACTGCCTATCACTCCAACTATGATAATTTCCACTACTACTCGAAATTTTCGGACCCGAGTTTCAAAATGGGTGGAGCAGTTGCCCAGCTATTTGGTTTGGTAGCCATCAGGCAGGCAAACGCAGCCGTGATCCCTTATGATGTGCCGCGCTACGCAAAAGATCTGAAAGGACACTTTGAGCAAGCCGTGAAAAATGTAAAATCCATTGAGCCCAACTTCTCAGAATTTGATCAGGTCAATACTGCTTTGGCGAAACTGGAAGCCAGTTCGACAGCCTATCAAAGTGCATTGGAAGCTGGACTTTCTTCCGGAAAAGTATCTGCTAAAAAACTCCAAAAGATCAACACAGGCTTGATTAGTCTGGAGAAAAGCTGGATTGATCCTCGAGGAATGTATTATGGAGAATGGTACAAGTCGCTCTATGTGTGCAATGATCCGTTTTCAGGCTATGCCTCCTGGATTTTACCCGGCATCCAATACGAGGTGGCAATCAAAAACACCGCACGACTGGAAGAATGGGACACACGATATGCGAAAGCGATTTTGAACTTGAGTAAGAAAATAGAAAAGCTGAGTAAGTTGCTTTGATTGAGAAAACTAGGAATAAGGATATATGTTATAACCCCATAGGCGAATTATCTGTTGAAATCCGCTGGAAGACCGGAGACCGAAGAGGCTATGAATTTAGATATTAAACTAATGTCTATTCTTGGTTTTCCTCTACTGGCAAAAAACTGAGTATAAATAAACAACTATTCTCAATTATTAAATTACTAAACCGCTGAGTGGAAACTTGGCGGTTTTTTCATCGCCAACAATGAAGACAATAGGGTAAAAAGACCCCAAAGTAACAGTTCCGATGAAAATAGTGATCTCGGGAGGTGTCGAACTATTTCAGAAATTCCCTAATAAGTTCAACCCACTTCGGGGTTGTTGGCGGCAATCTCGTTTACTTTTATCCCCTAGGTTGCACCTAGGGTTATTCAAAAGTTTGACCTTTCAGGATCGTTAATTCATCAAACATTGCTTTCAAACACCGACCCCGACAGGGGTCAAACTTCTCAATAGCCACGGGTAAAACCCGTGGTTAACGAGACGGAAATATGATCCCTACGACCCCGAAGGGTGTCGAACAAATCCTGAAACCGATAGTCAATCCAAGCCAATATCCCGACAGCTATCAACCCTATTTTTTTGACGTGGCAATTCTACATCAAATCCAGAATGAATCTCTTTTGGAACCTATTGAACATGTCGGAAAAAGGATTTATAGACGCTTAATTTAGCTTTCGGGAATGATTCATTTCCTATGCGCCTAACCCGTTTTTCTTTTTCGAATATGTATGGCTTTAAGACCTCAATGCTATTATTAACTTAAAAAATTTTCCTGTTGTTTGAACACTCCGGGCTATCATTATTCAAGCGCTCAGTCCTGCTGGATTTCCCTTTGGATTTTACTTTATAATGGTTAATGAATTGACTTTTAGACAAATCATTATATATACTTAATTGTAACTTAATTTTTTTTCACAATTTTTTATCGTTCTTTAGAACTGATTATCACCCTAGATTAAGAATCCGTGCTAAATTCTACTACAATTGGCGCCACTTTCCGGCTATCAACGCTTATCTTGATATTGCTCTGTTCCCCAGCGCTGTCGCAACAGCCTAGTTTTTCACCACCAAAAAATTCCATTGAAGCTTCCGACACAATTTTCAGGCGTGCCACTAATTCACCGGGATATCTGGTAGTAAAAGAAGCCGATTGGGACAGGCTTAAAAAAGTATGGAAAGATTCTTTTAAGCAAAAGGAAGAGTTGCTTATCCAAGAGCAGAAAAAATACAATGCTAAAGTTGATTCTATTCAACAAATCGTTGATTCCGCAAACATTCAGGAATCAAAACCAGATAACAATCCTACAAACCCTTCAGATTTCACCATCCCGATACTCGCCCTCAGCCTTGGCTTGTTAATTATATATGGAGCGGTGATCACAATAAGACTTTTGAGTCAAAAAATTGGACTTAAATCCCAAATCGAACAATTGGACCAAATTGAAAAGGATTTTGATCGGCATAAAAGAAATAGCATAGAAAGAGAAAGGAAACTTATGCGGGAACTTATTGATGTCCAAAATGAACTTGAGGAACAAAAATCCCGACAAAACAATAGTTCTGAATAAAAATTACTTGGAGTTTAAATCAAAGACCGCTCCCGCTCTTTGTATTTAAAGCTCTATTTTTAGAATCTTATAAAAAGCTTCACCATCCACCGTTTTTCCTTCAACTCGGATTCTCAGAGAATTCACACCATAAGGTACTTTCACTTTGGCTTGATAATTCCCTTCCTTAGTTTGACCATCAGGTTCCCAATAGATAGTAGGCTTTTTCTTCAGGTATTGGTCCGAAGGAGGGTTTTTAGGAAACTCTTCAAAATCTGTAAAACCTGGAATATCGAAAATCTGAAATCCTTCGGAGTTGAATTTTCTATCGGAGTCAGGATTAGTTCTAAAGCCTTTTTTGGTCTCAACCATAATCACTCCTCCATAGCCTAGCATACCAAAAATTGCTAAACTTATGGGATCAGAGTACACTTTGACTGACTCTAACTCAGAAGGCACTAGAGATCCTAAAATCTCACCTGGGTCTAAAAAAGGAAACTTTTGTCCATCTAAAATGACCATTGGAGGACCGGTTTTTTCGCCGTAGTTATAATTGCTAAACAAACCCATTGATTGAAAGACTTGCTCCCATGTCGCCATTTTTTCCAATTTTTCCTGTCCCATTTCTCGAGAAGGAGTACCGTAGCCATAGTTTCGATCAGCCATAGTCTCCCGGACTTTGACTTCTTCTTTTACAAACTCGTCCAAAAGGATATAATCACCAGATAAATCCAGTAGCCTGTCATTTTCTTTTATTGGCTCCTTGGTATAAAAATAACGTGGGAAGGTTTGCGAAACTGAAGGCAAATTTCTTGAGAAAATCTCTACTGATCCATGAGGCCTTCGTTTCTCATCCAAGGCAGCAATAGCAATCTTGGCTGTATCCTGAAAATACAGTCCCGTCGCCCAAAAATTACCCGAAGAATCTGTCATCACCTGACCATAATCCTCCAAATCTCCACGTACCACAGTGATTGGATTTATAAGGGGTTGCCGCTTATTGCTTGGAATAAACTTACCCCGAATCGATATTCCATATTCGATCGAGCTGGAAACCTCCGAATTAAAGTCATCCTCAAGCGGCTCATCCAACCAGTCCATTGCCTTTTCCAAAGAACTCAAGGAATCAACTTCCACTACTGCTTCTCCATCTAACAAGGATAAAATGAATTCGGTATCAATTGGATTTTGAAACTCATCCAAGAAATCTAACTTCAAATCCATCACCCGATAACTCAAGGAATCTGTGATTGAATACTTGGGGATTATTGAAACCTCACCTGACAAAGGTTCTGAATCAGAAGATTCAGCCTTAGGTTGAAAACCCGGATTCATTATAATGATTGGAGTAATAAACTGGTCTTTTTGTCCAAAATTCTGACTCCAATGGGTATACCCTCTCAGCGCATAATCCCCCGGAACTAAGTCCTGAGCTAAAAGTAGACCACCAGAAATCTTTCCTTGCTCTATTGAGAAAATGGAAGTCTGAATAATCTCAGCTTTGGAATTGACCAGATCGACATAGACCACTCTGCTCAAGGAATCAGCCAAAGCAGGTTCCTGATAGAGCATTCTTCCTCCAATCCAAGCAGTTTCACCGGGATAGAAATACGGTTTATTTGTGGTCAGCCAAGCTTTTTCCCGAAGCCTGTTTAATTTCAAGGCAGGACTTGTGATAACTTCAGTCTGAAGATTTTCTACAATGAAATTTTTATTTGGCTCAAAATCCAACGGTAAAGTTCTGGCAACCCGTTGCCTGCTCAAATATCCGGATAGTACTAATTGGGTTGGATTGATCAAAGTACCCATACGGTCTATGTCGTAATACCTCTCCGGTGCTTCGATCCAACTGATGGCATGATATACATTGGTATAATAGTCATTCCTCCATGACTTGTCCAAATGGTGGATTTCCATCCTCCGCGGCAGAAAAACTCGGTAACTTCCATCTCCCATTGGCCTTCTCAATATGGAATCTTTTGGGACTGAGACGATGGATTTATTCAATTCTTCATAAAAGTCATTGGTTCGTCTACGATCCATCTTTTCTGGCAAGACCTGGTAGATACTGAAATGAATCGAATCCCTGCTGTTGAGAAGTATGGATTGATTAAGATGGCGAAGTGAACTGTGGTAGTTATTTCCCCTTGCATTTATCCACTCTTCAGATTCTTGGGGGTTTTCAGACTTGATGGGTTCATAAAATACCTGTCCAAAAAATCGGGTGCCGTTTCGCATCACCCGGAAATCCTGCAGGTAATAAGTCAAATCATAACCCAGGGCTTTGTTTTTGATCTTAAGAGGCTCTTGGGTTGTGGCTTGTAGGTAATTTGGGCCTTTGTTGGCTTTGACTTTTCCAAAGTCCAACACCCAAGGATTCAAAATCTCTATATCCGCTTTATAGGGATCATCCGGCAATGCCAGAAACGATTCCTCAAATCGACGCAATTCCCGCTCCCAGGATTTGTCTCGCTTGGCTTTGAGCTCGATCTCAGAAAGATTGGATTCATTAAATGTGAGTTGGAAGTCGATTTGAACCTCGTTTTTCCCCCGAAAAGAAACTGTTTTCACTTCGGTCACATAACCTACAAAAGAGGCAACCATTTCGATCTCACTTGAAAAATTACCAGAAAGTCTGAATTTTCCATCTATATCAGTCGCTGCACCGATGGTGGTATTATTGATGAAGACGTTCGCAAATGGTAGTGGTAGTCCAGTGCCCTTTTCTTTTACAACGCCAGAGATAGATTGCGAAAAACTGAGACCTGAAGCAAGAAAAATCCAAATGAAAAATAATTGGCGCATGTAGGATCGAATGATTTTTAGCTACTTAATTCCTGAATATAAACTAAACAGACAATAGTCTGAGCTTTTTTAGATTATTTAAGGGAAAAAAAATTTTAATCCTTGAAGGAAAGATACATAGGGTATATTCAGTGTTCTGAGGAACCATTCGCCCCAATTCCCGGCATTGTATGCCGGGCTTCAAAAGGAGGTGCCTTTGGCATACTTTCCCACAGAAGTACAACATTTCGGTTTCATTTGCGGCACTTCTTGGTTGTAAAAAACCGTCCGAACAAAAGTGTCCGATTTTAGTGCATTCATTTTAAGAAAACCGACTCCGTTTACCATAAACATGGATTTTTATCCTTGGAATGTATTTTGAGTGATGATATCAAACCCATTCCATCATGCTGACCTTTCTTCTTTGGCTTATCCTCTTTATTATTTGTTGGCCTATCGCCATCGCCGCACTGATTCTTTATCCTTTTGTTTGGTTGCTTTTGCTTCCGTTTCGTTTGTTGGGTTTTGCGGTGGAATTAAGTTTCGATTTGGTCAAGAATATCTTTTTACTTCCCTTCCGATTGGTGGGGGTGAAATAGAACCCTGAAAAGCCTCTTTAGCGGTAGCAAGAAAGATTCAAGTGGAGAACAGTAAAATAACAGCAGCAAATGCCAAGCTGTCTGTCCTGAAAGTCGGCTAGACATAAAGCCCATTCCTGAGTTTATTTTGACGAACTGCAATTCATCATTACCCCGCAGCAAAGTAGAAGGGTTTCAAAAATGAGAGTGAATCCATTTTTCCCTAATTTCCCAGTCAAATTCAACCCCTCTACCTATGTCAGGATTTATTATCGGTCGAATCAAAAGTATCAGGTATGCCGTCAAGGGCTTATTCCTTTTGCTTGCCACCGAAAATGCTATTATTACCCAAAGTGTAATTGCTCTGATTTTTGTGGGATTGGGCTTTTATTTGGATATCGACAGAGTAGATTGGGCCCTTCAAATCTTGGCTATTGGATTAGTCCTTTCGATTGAAAGCTTAAATACTGCCGTGGAAAAAGTCTGTGATTTCATCCATCCTGAACACCATGAGAAAATAGGATTTATCAAAGATATTGCCTCCGGAGCGGTGACATTTGCTGCTTTGACTGCATTTGCGGTCGCTGTACTTATTTATTCACCTTATTTGATGTAGATTTTGACATAAGATCTTTTTCAAAAAGAGAAATTTGAAAGGATTTTTCTTTGAAAACTCCACATAATCAGTCATTTTCGGACTAAAGATTTTTCTCCCATGAACATCAAGCCTATTTTTCTTTCTCCATCTGCAGATATCTTAGAACCAAAGCTTACTAAAAAATTTACCAGTTTAAGTAACCTGATTTTTGCTGCCGGAAAGCATTCTCTTCCTGATTCTCTTGTACTCCAAATCAATCATGAAATTGAAGAAATAGGAGTATTTCCGGGCACGACCACAGAAACAATCAAAAAGCTTGACCAAGTTCAAAAAGATCTACTAAAGAAACTTGAAAAAGATCACCAACTCGTTCCCAAAAATCATTTTCGCAATTTGTGGATGATTGTAGGAATGTCGGCCTTCGGGTTGCCCCTGGGTGCCGCTTTTGGCTTGATGGTGGATAATATGGCGCTACTTGCCCTTGGACTACCCATCGGATTGGCTATTGGTGTAGCATTGGGTACTTCCTTGGATATGAAAGCCAAAAAAGAAGGAAGACAGTTGGATTTTAATGTGACCTAAAGTCAATTCTTCACTGATGTATGAATGATTTTTTTGATCTGATTCTCCAGATTAGGCATCTTTTAATTTAATCCACCAAAACTGACCGATTACACTCAAGTTTTGACTGAAAACAGGAAAGTCCGACATACCGAATCCGATAACTTCGTCCAAAACTTGAATCAATTCAACCTAAATAACCAAATCCAGTTTTTGACATGTCAAAAATCACCCAAGCACTGATAAGCCTTTTAGCTTTAACCCTGATGGCTGGCTGTAATCAATACAAGCCATCCCAAACCCTCGATTTGGCAGAGCTAAACGCATACTTCTCTACAGAAGGGATTGAAATCGATAGTCTTGGTGCAGACAGCACCGAATTGATCCTCACTAATTTTGCCGGACCGGATCTAGTCCCAAGTCCTTCCTGCTTGGCTGTAGCGGCTACCGGGGAGGTGTATGTCGGAGTAGATATGATCGGCTCTTTGGGGAAAACTCCCGGTAAAGGTAGCATCGTAAAGCTCGTGGATAATAATCACGATGGCATTCTTGATTCTCATACTGAATTTGCCAAAGTTGATAACCCTCGCGGGATTATTGCAATGGGGGATCAAGTATTTGTGCTGCACACTGTTTTCGGAGCGGATAGCCTGGCACAGGGAATGGACTTGGTGGTATTTGAAGACAAGGACAAGGATGGTGTCGCAGATGGCCCTTCCAAACCGCTAATTACCAATATCAGTACTCAAAATCAACTTCGAAGCCGAGGAACAGATCACTCGACCAATGGCATTCGCATGGGCATCGACGGTTGGATTTATATCGCAGTTGGAGATTTTGGCTTTGTAGATGCAGCGGATCGCGAAGGAACCAAACTCAGCATGCTAGGTGGTGGAATCGTCCGGGTAAGACCGGATGGCACCGAGATGGAAGTCTATACACATGGAACTCGAAACATTTACGATGTGGCAATTGATCCATTCATGAACATCTACACCCGCGGCAATACCAATGACGGTGGTGGTTGGAATATCCGTTTTATCCATCATATCCAAAGTGGAGAATACGGCTATCCAAGCTTATTCAAGCATTTCACGGACGAAATTCTTCCTGCATTGGTGGATGTGGGTGGAGGTTCCGGCACAGGAAGTTATTTCATGGACGACAGCCGATGGCCTGACAAATACAATCAGGTCCCAATGATGGCGGATTGGGGAAAAAGTCAACTGTATATTCATCGTGTAACAATGGATGGACCCAGTTTTACTCAGGCCGATGAAAACTTCATCAGACTACCACAAATCACTGATGTAGATGTGGACGGATCCGGAACCATGTACCTCGCAGCTTGGGATGGTGCTGGCTACCGGGGTAATCCCGAAAAGGGCTATGTGGTAAGAGTGGTCCCAACCAATTGGGCATATGAAGCCTATCCGGACTTAAAAAATGCATCCGTAAAAGAATTAGCCGAACTGCTAAAAGCGAGAAACTCTGTCACCCGACTGGATGCACAGCAGGAATTACTAGCCCGATCTACGGATGAAGCTTCTGAAGCCGTACTTAAAGTTGCTCAAGACACTTCGCTCCCGCTTGATTCACGGGTAGCTGGTATATTCACCTACGCCCAATTAACTTGTTCGGCTGGGGTTACCGAATTGATCAAACTAACCAAAGAGGATAAAGTCCGTGAATTTGCACTTCGAGCTATAGCTGATCGGAAAGGCTGTCTTGATGCTGTTCCTGTAGACCTTTTCATTGCGGCAGCACAAGATGCCAATCCGAGAGTTCAGGCTGCTGCAATTGTTGGTTTGGGAAGACTGGGTGATCTTAAAGCCAGCAAAGTCCTTCTGGAATTTCCAGTTCCGACTTCTGCTCAAATCCCTTCGAAAGACACCGAAGGCCCACATGCTACCCCGAATTCGGAAATTATCTTCCCCCATTTGGCTGTCAAGGCATTGGTAGAGTTAAAGGCGGTGGATGCTACGGTGAAAGCTATCGACTCCAAAAATTACAAATTGGCGCTTTGGGCCTTGCGCTATATGCATGATCCCAAAGCTGTGGATGGACTGCTGGCTGCTTATGAAAAAACAGATGATTCAGCTAAAAAAGCTGAAATACTGAGCACCATTTCCAGGCTTTATCAAAAAGAAGCACCTTACGACGGAAGTTGGTGGTGGGGAACCCGTCCTGATACACATGGACCCTACTACAAAGCAGAAAATTGGGAAGCTTCTGACAGGATCAAAAACTTCCTGATAGCCCAGGCAAACAGCGCTGAAGGATCTCAAAAATCAACCTTTGCGGTTCTGAATGACCGCCTGCGACTGGGAATCGTAGAACTCGGAACCGAAACTGCTGCCCCGGCAATTGAAGAGGCAGGGATAGACCTAGAATCCATCAAAAATAAAAAAGGCCAAGTAGGCGCATCATCCATCGAAGATGTGGTATTGGCAGTTGCCGATTTGAAGGGAGATCCAGTTTTAGGTAAAAGTCTCTTTGTCAGTCAAGGATGTCTTGCCTGTCACAGCATCGAAAAAGGTCAGCCCTTGAAAGGTCCGTTTATGGGGCAGATAGGATCGATCATGAACCGGGATCAGATTGTCGAGTCAATTTTAAAACCAAACGCTTCGATTTCCCAAGGTTTTGCTTCGATCCAAATCACTACGAATGACGGGAAATTCTACATGGGCTTTGTCACCGCTGAGACAGCACAGGAATTGACTATCCGAGATATTGCAGGCAATGCTACCAAACTGGAGAAGAAGAACATCAAAGAGCGAAAGGAACTCGAAAACTCGATGATGCCGGCAGGTTTGGCCAACTCGCTTTCTTATGAGGAGTTGGCCTCTTTGGTTGCGTATTTGGCACAGCAGAAGTAATTCAGGCTGATCACCTCATAGGAACCGAAAAGCCGGGAAAACTCCGGCTTTTTTGGTTTTGACCAATTTTTTAAAAATTTATTCCCTTAGGGGTTTGAAGTCAAATCACTTTTTCTGAATTCAGAGATTGATGAATTTTTGGAATAAAATTTTAAATTCATAGACCAAACCACTGCCTATGAATAACTTATCGAACCACCGCACTTCCTTTTATTTTTATTTCAATCTATTCATCCTGATCCTTGCCATAGGAGGATTTGTAATAAATGCACTTGTTCATCCTGATACGCTTCCCCCTGCCTCAGCTCTAGTTTATATCCACGGGGTGATCATGTTTCTTTGGTATATTCTGATCGTTGTCCAATCCAATTTAGTCAGATCAAGGAAAATTTCTCTTCATAAAAAGCTTGGAAAAAGCAGCCTTCTTCTTGCATTGGGAATTGTAATCACTGGTATCTGGATGAGTATGGTCCATTACAGCAGACCGGATGGATTCCTATTCAGCACGATTAATACGTTCATCTTAATCAATTTTATCATCCTCTATTCATTGGCATTGATTAATCGTCATCAGTCGGAATTTCATAAGAGGTATATGACTTTTGCGAGTCTTGCAGCTGTTTTTCCTGCCTTGGGAAGAATTATTTTAGGATTAAACCTCAATGAATACTTATCAGTCCCATTTTGGATTTTACTCGTGCTGGTGATGGGTGTTTTTGATCTTAAGAGTCAGAAAAAAATTCATCTAGCTACTAAAATCGGATCAGGTTTGATTTTTTTGGGTATTGCCCTAATTCTCGTTCTGATGGAAAATGCGGCATGGAAAGAGTTTTTGGATCGACTGATGAGTTAGTCTTCATTGCCATTCTGTTCGGAGCCAAATCTTATTAGGTTTCACCTAGACTTTCCTACACTGCGGGCAAGCCGCTCGGCGTAGGTTAGTTTTGTTTTACGCTTTGATCATTTCAAATTCCTTTCTTCATCAAAGAAAAAAACACATTTTAACGGAATGAAGCCCAAAACTTATTTGGTGAAAATCCTTTTGCTCCTCCTGATTTTTTCTTGCAATTCAAAAAGTTCGGAATTAGAATTAGAACAAAATTCCAAACCTAAAGCCAAGGAATTCTTTGTGGTTCCGGGCGAAGATGAAATTATCGAACCCGAAATTATCAAGAAAGGAGAAGTCCTTGTTGCCTATTCGGATTGCTACCATTGTCATAAAGAAGAAGGCAAATTCAAAGGTCCCTCATTCGCTGATATTGCCAGGCGCTACCCCATGCAGCAAGCTTATATTGATCTTTTGGCTAGAAAGATCATTTCGGGAGGTTCGGGCACTTGGGGCTATCCCGTCATGAGCCCCCATCCCAAATTATCACTGGAGGATGCGAAAATTATGGTTACTTATATTCTTTCACTTGAGAAAAGTAAATCCTAATCAAAACTCAAAAATTGCCGAATTTTAGACTTTAATTCATCCCGATAAAACAGCGTATCAATGCCAAAATTATTCACCTTTATCCTTCCTATTTTTCTTTTTCTTGGATTTACAGGACCTAAAAATCAAAGTCCCGTACAAATCGAATTAGTAACCAATTATGGAACGATTATCCTTCAGCTCTCGGACCAAACACCCCTTCATCGGGACAATTTCATCAAACTCGTGGAAGCCGGAACCTACGATAGTTTACTTTTCCATCGGGTGATCAAGGGCTTTATGATTCAGGGAGGGGATGTTCAAAGCAAATATGCAGATTCGGTAGCCAGATTGGGCAGCAGTGATCTCCCCTATCAGATTCCGGCAGAGATTGTTCCCGAACTTTTCCATAAAAAAGGTGCCTTGGCAGCCGCCCGGACAAACAATCCCCAGCGGGCATCCAGTAGCACGCAGTTTTACATCGTGCAGGGTAAAGTCCAAAATGACAGTCTCCTCTCTCACAATGAAGGCCGGATCAACCAAATGCTTGCCCGTCATTATGGGATCAATGATCCAGCCAACAGGCCCCTAATCGATTCTTTAGAAAAGGCCCGGGTTGACAAAGACACTGCTTTGGTGCAAGGGCTCAATACCCGGTTAAATGGAATTTTGGCAAACTACCAGAATTATGAAAAGTATCAAATCTCCGAGTCTCAGCGAGAAGTCTACAAAAGTATCGGCGGCACGCCGCATCTGGATCAAAATTATACTGTGTTTGGAGAGGTCATTTCAGGCTTGGAAGTGGTCGATGCAATTGCAGCCGTAGAGACTAACAGACAGGATCGGCCGATCACCGAAGTACGGATTCTCAGTATGCGCCTCCTGACAAAAAAATAAATACATGATTTTGAAATTGAGTTTAACTATTGCCTAACTTCCTGAAAGTTGAAAATCACAACATCACTGTAAACGTACATTCACATGGCAAAGCAACCAGAAGGCAAAAAGAAAGACGACAAATCTAAAGCCACCAAAACGTTAAAAGAAAAGCGTGCCGACAAAGCAGCAAAAAAGGAAAGTAAAAAAAGGGATTAACCAAAACCCGGAGAACTGAAAACCAACAATTTCATACAGAAAGGACAGCATCTAACTGTCCTTTTTTCATTTTCCCGGATCAGGGAAATATGAATCATGCTTTTGCAAATCTTTATTTTAGTGAAAATTTAATACATACAAATCACCTATACCAGTGGAATTCATCATCATACTGCTGCTTGTCCTGCTCAACGGATTTTTTGCAATGTCTGAGCTTTCGCTAGTTTCATCCCGAAAATTCAAACTGGAAAATGCCAAGCGTCGTGGCAGCTCTACTGCCAAGACCGCCTTGGAATTGGCAGAAAATCCGACAAAATTCCTTTCTACTGTCCAAATTGGAATCACCCTGATCGGCATATTGCTTGGGGTCTATTCCGGACAAAACCTGACCACAGATCTTGCAATCGCTCTGTCAAATGTTGAAATTTTAGCGCCTTATTCAAAACCGGTCGCCACGGCACTTGTCGTCCTTTTGGTCACCTATCTTTCCATTGTCTTGGGTGAATTATTTCCAAAGCGACTGGGAATGGCTTTTCCGGAATCAATCGCTATGGTGGTAGCCAAACCCATGCTCCTACTTTCCAGAGTCACGGCACCATTTGTATGGCTACTTTCAATTTCCAATGATTTTTTACTCACCATTTTTGGCATCAAGCACACTTCAGAATCCAAAGTTTCCGAAGAAGAAATCAAAGCGATCATTAAAGAAAGTGCAGAAGGCGGAGAGATCACAGACATCGAGCAGGATATTGTGGAGCGGGTTTTTGAGCTTGGAGATCGTAGAATTAATACGCTTTTCACCCATCGAACCGAATTGGTTTACTTTAATCTGACTGAAAGTTGGGATGAAATCCGAGTGAAAATCAACACTGAGAAGCATTCCGCCTATCCTGTCTGCCAAAACAATGATCTGGACAACATCGTGGGAATGGTCCTTGTCAAAGACCTTTTTGCCCCGGGGCTGGAGCGGGATTTTGACATTCGTAAAGTCTCGCGAAAACCCCTGTTTATCAACGAAAATTCATTTGCCTATCAGGTGATGGAGCTATTTAAAAAGGAACGAATGCATTATGGCATCGTGATCGACGAATACGGGAGTACCATGGGCATCGTCTCCATGGATGATGTGCTGGACGCATTGGTAGGTGATGCAAGTGAATCCGATCAAGAGGAATATCAGATCACCCCAAGGGGTGAAAATAGTTGGCTGGTAGACGGACAGTATGCCATTATAGATTTTGTAAAATACTTTGACTTGAATATCCAGTTAAAGACCAAAGGATTTACTACCGTTGCTGGGCTGATGATTCACAAGTCGGCCAGTATTCCTGAGGTGGGAGATAAGGTACTTATTGAAAACCTCCAATTGGAAGTGGTAGATAAGGACGGGCAACGGATCGATAAAATCCTGGTGACGAGGTTGGAAGTATAAAATTATTCATCCTAACTAACCCGGATAGCAGTAAAGGATTTAACTTTAATACTTTTCTGCCAAAGGAGTAATCGGCTTCACGCAAATTTGAACCATCTTCAAGCTCAGGAAAGAATACTCACTCACCTATTTCAAAATTTCATTTTCCATAAAAAGTGCCGTTTTTATCCTGTTTTTTTATTCTTTAGCTATTTTGATTTAGCCAAAGTAGTAATCGGACGCTCCAATATCGGAACCATCTCTGACCTCACTTCAGCAAAAAGTTTTCGGATTCGGCAGGTTTCCTCATCCGTACATTCGGGGCAAGATTCATAGAACCGCTCCGAAATACATGGAATCAATGCAATCGGACCATCCATCGCACGCATGACCTGAGCAATACTGATCATCGAAGGATCTTTTGCCAATGCATATCCACCCTCTGCCCCTCGCACACTTTTGACCAATTGATGAGTTTTGAGATCACGCAGAATATTTTCCAGAAATTTATAAGGGATAGTTTCCCGTTCTGAAATTAATTTGGCCGAGGCTGGAACCAGCTCTGGATGATCTTGTAAGAAAAGAATGGTTTTGATGGCGTATTTGGCTCTTTTGGATAACATCGGATGTAAATCTATGCCTGAAAGTACAAAAAACCAGCATTTGAGAATCAAAAAGCAAGGTTTATACGCAGCTTAAAAACTGATTTCAAAAAAATAACAGACTTTATTATTTCTTTTTGAAATGCTGAATTACATTTGTTTTAATTCATACCTATTCTATAGGATTTATCTAATTAATGTGTTTTATCTCAAGCCTAAACCTAATTATGAAAGCGCTTCTATTTCTTTCACTATCATTTTCCCTCTTTGGAAATAGTGTCTTCTCACAATCCCAAATCAAAGGGAAAATAAACGACAGTTCTGGAGAACCGCTAGCAGGAGCTACAGTCGTACTCAGAGGAACAAATATCTATTCAGTCACTGATGATACCGGAACTTTCATATTAGAATATACCAAATCCTATCCAGTGGTCATTCAAATCAACTTTGTAGGCTTTAAGGAAGTCCAGACGGCGCTGGCAGCGGCTCCTTCAGATCCTTTAGAATTCAACCTACAAGAAGACTTAGAACTCTCCGAAGTCTTGATTACCGCAAGAAGAAGGACTGAAGAAGTACAAAAAGTCCCCATTCCAATTTCAGTTGTCGGTGGACCAAAAATCGAAGAATCAGGTTCATTTAATGTAAACCGAGTGAAGGAACTTGTACCCACTGTTCAACTTTATTCCTCCAACCCAAGAAATACAACGTTAAACATCCGGGGACTTGGATCAACTTTTGGATTGACAAATGATGGAATTGATCCCGGAGTGGGATTCTATGTGGATGGAGTGTATTATGCCAGGCCTGCAGTGACTGCGATGGATTTCATCGATATCGAACAGATCGAAGTACTACGAGGCCCGCAGGGAACACTTTTCGGAAAAAATACCACAGCAGGGGCATTTAATATCACCACACGCCTGCCAAGCTATTCACCCGGAGGAACAGTCGAACTGAGCTATGGAAACTATGGGTTTGTACAAGCCAAAGCTTCCATCACCGGACCTTTATCCAAAAATGTGGCAGGAAGAGCTTCGTTTTCAGGAACCCAGCGAAACGGAATCATTGAAAATATTTCAACCGGTAAATTTATCAATGACCTTAATAATTTCGGCTTCAGAGGACAGCTTCTCTATAATCCTTCCAGCAGGGTAGAAATCATTTTGGCGGCTGATGCTACCAGTCAGCGTCCCGATGGGTACGCCCAAATTGTCGCAGGAGTGGTGGAAACCCAACGTCCCGCCTATCGTCAATTTGAGCAAATCATTGGTGACCTGAATTATTATCTACCATCCAGAAATGCTTTTGACAGAAAAGTGGATCACGATACCCCTTGGCGTTCCAACAATGATTTGGGCGGGATTTCATTGAATGGAGATATTCAATTGGGAGAAGGAACATTGACAAGCACCACAGCTTGGAGATATTGGAACTGGGAGCCATCCAATGACCGTGACTTTACCGGTTTACCAGTCTTGACACTTTCCCAAGCACCGTCCAGACATGAGCAATTTTCCCAGGAAATCAGATACGCTGGAGATCTTTCCAAAAAACTCAGTGGAGTATTCGGTGTCTATTACCTCAGTCAAAACCTGAAAACCACGCCTTTCCATACCGAAGAATCCGGGGCTGCCCAATGGCGATTTTCTCAAAGTTCAACCAGTTCGCTTTGGGCTACACCGGGTCTGCTGGATGGCTACGGGATCCGAACTACCTCCTCGCTTGAATCTGTCGGTGCCGCGGTCTTTGGTCAATTGGATTGGACTATTACAGAAAAACTGCATTTCCTTCCAGGCATCAGATTCAACTATGACAAAAAAGATGTGGACTATGATCGGGTAACTTACGGGGGATTAGAAACTACAGATCCGGCCTTGTTAGCGATCAAAAATTCGGTGTATTCTTCCCAAAGCTTTGCAGCCAGTGTGGAAGATCAAAACTGGTCTGGACAGGCTACGATTGCCTATCAATTCAGTGATAAAGTGAATGCTTTCGGTACTTTTTCTACCAGTTACAAACCGGTAGGAATCAATTTGGGAGGACTCCCAGCAGTATCAGGACAACCTTTGTTGGAATTGGCAGAGGTGAAACCAGAATATGTGGTTCATTACGAAGTGGGTGTAAAGACCAGCCCAACTAAAAGTTCTATCTTGAATTTTGTCTTCCACAATACCAATATTGAGAATTACCAAACGTTGGTTCAAACAGCCGAAGTGGGTGTCAACCGAGGCTATCTGGCCAATGCGGAAAAAGTCAGAGTTCTCGGATTTGAATTGGATGGAAGCATGCGACTCAGTTCCCAATTCTCATTAACCGGTGCAATAGCCTACACTGATGCCATTTATGTTTCATTCCCCAATGCGCCTGTACCTCTGGAAGAAACTGGCGGTGAATCGGCCTTCAAGGATATTTCAGGAGGAAGATTGCCTGGCGTTTCCAAATGGGCGGGATCCATTGGAGGAGAATATTCGAAATCAGCCAAATTTTTCGGTACTGCAGGAAGCTTTTTCTTTGGATCAGATGTTTTCTTCCGATCGGAATTTTCCTCCAGCCCCTCTCCTTCCTTATTCTTAAATGTGGATGGTTATGCCCTGGTCAATGCAAGGATAGGCTACAGAGTTAAAGAAGGTTTTTCGGCATTTATCTGGGCTAGAAATCTCCTAAACAATGATTATTACGAACAACTTCTACCGGCTGCCGGCAACGCAGGTCATTATGCTGCTGTTTTGGGCGATCCTGCTACCCATGGTGTGACACTTAAGTATGCATTCTAAAAGTGAATTTGGGTTTTATTGTTAATGTAAAAACCGGACTGATTACAGTTCGGCTTTTTTTCTTGCCAAAAAAAATCTCCCGATACATTTGACAAATGCTCATCATTTTGAACAATTCACAATTAAATTCTTCTAAAAATTCCGGAAGAACTATTATCAATTTTCTAAAATTTGTTTTGTTTGAAAATCACAAAAACTTAAACCGTTAAAAAATGAAACTTCGAAAGATCTTAATTGTGCTGTTTGTATTTTGTTTTTATCAAACTGGATTTGCACAGGGTAAAGTCTCTAATGACAATGAAAGATGGCAGGTTGGACTTGAAGGGATGCTTGGAGTATCCTTTGGGAATAACTTTTATTCAGTCAATGTGGGCGGCCCGGCCTTGTTTCTTACGCTTTCCAAAGATCTCAAAATCGGAGTTGGTGCTTTACCTTCACTGTATTCCCTCGATGGTAAACTAGGAGCTAGACTCGGCGTGTCGCCTCGAATTGATTACAAAAACTTTGTATTTATCGCCCCTTTTTTCCACCGAGATACAGCGGATGAGTGGATAGGATCAATCGGATTTGGGTATAAATTTCACAGGAAAACAAATTGATTCTATATAAACCAAAAAAGAAATAATCAGGATAAAAGGTGATTAAAAAATGGCCAAATAAAATGTCCGAATACTCAAAATAATGATCAGAATCCCCACTGCTACCATTAAATATTTCGGCTTGATCAACTTACAAATGTAAGCCGCAAATGGTGCTGCAATGATCCCACCCAAAATCAATCCCAGCACCGGAGCCAAACTGAGTTCTTTGACAAAAAACAGAAAAGTGGAAGCACTGGCTAAAGACACAAAAAACTCTACAAAATTACCAGTTCCGATGGCGTAGCGGGCAATTTTCCCTTTGCTTAATAATGTACTGTTGACAATCGGACCCCAACCTCCCCCACCGATAGCATCCGCAAAGCCTCCTGTGGTAGCCAATACCGGAAGGCTTCTGCTCTCCCGATTGAATTTGGATGCATGATGACTTTTTCTGGCTTTTCGCAAAATCACAAAACCCATTACCAAAAGGTAAACGGCAATAACTGGCTTGACCATGTCTCCATCGACATTGGACAATAGAAATGCGCCAATCATCGATCCAATAACTCCGGGAATCAAGAGTTTCTTGGCAAGTTTCCAATCCACATTTCCCATTTTCCAATGAGAAATTCCAGAAGCCAAACTCGTAAAAACCTGTGCAAAATGTACCCAAGCCGAGGCAGCAGCTGGCGGTATCCCAATCCCCAACAGGATCGAATTACAACTCACTCCATACGCCATCCCCAAAGCCCCATCGATACTTTGTGCAACAAATCCCACGAGCAAAAACCAAAGGAACATTTCAGTATCCAACTCCCAGCTTTTGATCGACTGGGTGAGCGTCTGGGTGACCATCAGAAAAAAAATCATTGCGGCAAACGCAAAGAACATGGTCCAAAAAGGCTCATTTCTGAGTCGTAGAATAAGTTTTTGCATGAATCTAATAGGTCGAGAGCATATTTCGCCCCAAAAATAAAACTTAATCTACATTTCCTACCATTTTTATAGGATTAATAAATCTAAACATGAAAACCACGCTCTAGACACTTAAATAAAAGAGATGAACTATTACAAAAAATAACTGAATTTAAACCACACCCAAATACACCGAATCCGACAGCGTACGCTTTTTGGAATAGGGATTTTCCTGACTGAATGCCAGGTAAGCATGCCATGTTTTATTGATGTAATGAGCATCAAGTTTCAAAAGATGCTCCCCGTGTTCTCTGGTACTTCCTATATCAATCCATTCCATGGTGGTATTGTCCAAATCATGAATTACGATAAATGCCCGATCTGAAGGCTTGGCGCTGGAAATCCAGGAATTGTTTCTCCAAGTAAATAGAATCCCCTCTCCTACTTTTTCGGCTTTGGCATCTTCCGGAGGCATCAGCGAACCATGACTCACTTTGATAAGCGCCGGATCGATCTTGTACTCTTTTCCATCGAGCGCAAAACAATTTTTACGGGTATAGGAAACACAGGCATGGTAAGGCAAGCTCGCTCCTACTGTATGCTCTTGGTATCCGAATGCAATTGCTCTTCTGAGGGTTTTCAGATAATGCTGAACCATGGCAAACATCCCCTGCGATCGCTCATTGAGCGGAGATTTTTTCATCCGCTTCTTTTGGGCATTGGTTCGCTTGTTGGGCCTTCTTCTGGAATAGGTAACCCCATTAATTTGATAAAAAATCATGTCTCCCATGGTACCCTGGATTCCATTCAGGAGGGTGTTCGCTACTTTAGCCATAGTTCCTTAAGGTTAAAAGTCTTTCCTAGTTTAACAAATCATAGAATAAATAGCAAGTTTTCAATTAGTTATCAATAATTTAATACTGAGCATAAGGCAGGAAGAATCATTTATAGGATCATTAATACTTGCTTTTGATTTAGTATTACATTGGTTTTGGTTTGGTTTTAATTTTTGAAATCTCAATACCAACCTAGTGAATATTAGCTTGGAGAGGGGGAATTGAAGTAAGGAAGATGGATTTGAAAAAGGAGTAGTCTAAGCATTTTCAGACTTTTCTGAAGGTTTTGATCGGTTAAAAGAAGGCAGTAGAATTACTTCTTTCCAATTCACCTAAAGTATATATTTTAAAGATTGAATTCTTATCTTTAGTTTTCACCTCAACCTCCATTGATAATCCTTAGGAATGAGCCAATCGAATTTTTTGTTTTTGGAATCCGAGTTTCCAATCCTCTTTAACATTGGCCAATCAGCAGAATTTAACCTGCATCAAGATCCGGTAACCTGTATTTTTAAGCTCCGGCAGTTTGGAGAGCGAGTTACCGAATACCTATTCGAGGAGCATCACTTGGACTTTCCTTACGATAACACCTTTCATAATCGGATCAAAACTCTTGAATTGGAAAGGATTATTCCCTCCCAAGTCAATGATCTGCTAAACAGCATCAAACACAAGGGAAATATTGCTGTCCATCAAAACAAAGGATCGCTTAAGGATGCAGAGGAGTTACTTTTCTCTACATTCAAAATTGCGCGTTGGTTTTACCAATCCTATTCCGAGGAGAATGTTGACCTGAACCAAGTCAGATTCAAAGTTCCTGATAAGTTGGATGCGCGACATGCTTTAAATGAACTGGAAAAGCAGTATGCAGAGTTGCAAGCCAGCTTCAATCAACTTTTGGAACAGCGGGAGACTTCTCCCCTTCCCGTAGAAAAACAGGAAGAAATTAAAACCCGATCGCAGCAGGCAGCCAAGAAAATCGAACTATCGGAAGCTGAAACCCGAACGCTGATCGATGAGCAACTTAAGCTTGCAGGTTGGGAAGTAGATACAAATAATCTGAACTTCAAGAAAAATAAAACACTCCCTCAACGGGGAAAAAATCAGGCAATTGCCGAATGGCCCTGCGGAGAAAAATGGGCTGATTATGCTCTTTTCATTGGTTTTGAACTGTATGGGATTGTAGAAGCAAAGAAATACGCTGCTGACATTTCCACAGACCTGCAACAGTCCAAAATATATGCAGAGCGCTTATCGGACAGCCATGAAGCTGTCCTGCTCGGGAAGTGGGGAAACTATTCAGCTCCGTTCCTTTTCTCCACCAATGGCCGCCCTTACCTAGAGCAAATCAAAACCAAATCAGGGGTTTGGTTTCTCGATGTGCGCGATCCTCACGGTAGATCAAGAGCGCTTCAAGGTTGGTACAGCCCTGAGGGTTTGGTTAAGCTTTTTTCCAAAAGCAAAGAGGAATCTGAATCCAAACTCAAAACTGAATCCACCAATTTCCTCGAATTGGATACCGGTCTTGGCCTGAGAAACTACCAAGTGGAAGCGATCTTGGCAGTGGAGAAAAAACTGATCCAACAGCCTGAAGATCGTCGGATTCTGATTACCATGGCCACTGGCACTGGCAAGACCCGAACAATCATTGGACTTTGCTATCGCCTGATCCAATCCAACAGATTCCAGCGGATCCTTTTTCTGGTAGACCGCAAACTCTTGGCTACTCAGGCAATCAATGCCTTCAAAGACAATAAAATCATCGGGTTAAACACCTTCGCTGAGATCTACGACATCAAGGAATTGAAGCAGGTCTCACCTGAGCTGGATACGCGACTCCAGTTTGCGACGGTTCAGGGGATGGTGAAGCGGATATTCTACAATGAGGGCGAGGACATCCCGCCCATCGATCAATACGATTGCATCATTGTGGATGAAGCCCATAGAGGGTATTTGCTGGATCGGGAACTGGATGAGGATGATCTGGAATTCCGGGATCAGCGGGATTATGTCAGCAAATACCGAATGGTGCTGGACTATTTTGATTCCTATGCGATCGGGATGACCGCAACTCCTGCCCTTCATACTACAGAGATCTTTGGTTCCGCGGTCTATACTTATTCCTATCGGGAAGCGGTAATCGACGGATATCTGATCGATCATGATCCTCCCATTCTGATCAAAACCCAACTTAGCGAAGAAGGAATCAAATGGGAAAAGGGCGAAAAACCCAAAGTCTATGACAAGGAAACCAATTCTATTTTGGAATTGGAACAACTGGAGGACGAACTCAAAATAGACATCGCTGGATTCAATAAGCAGGTCATTACTGAAAATTTCAACCGTACGGTCATTCAGCATTTAGTCACGGAGCTCGATCCTGACGGAGATGAAAAGACGCTGATCTTTGCGGCGACAGATGAACATGCAGATAGTGTGGTTCAGTACCTCAAAGAGGAATTTGAGGCGATTGGTGTGGAAGTGGCGGACAATGCCATCCAAAAAATCACAGGCAAATCTTACGATCCCGAAGAGCAAGTCGCACGATTCAAAAACGAAAAGTACCCAAACATTGCCGTCACCGTGGATCTATTGACTACGGGAGTCGATGTGCCATCAATTTGCAATCTGGTATTCCTGAGAAGGATCAAATCCCGCGTCCTTTACGAACAGATGCTGGGCAGGGCCACACGTCGCTGTGATGAGATCGGCAAAGAAGTCTTCCATATCTATGATGCGGTCAAGATCTACGAGACCTTGGAGGATTTTACCCAGATGAAACCTGTGGTGACCAATCCCAAGGCCAGTTTCCAGCAACTCGTGGCCGAACTCGATGAAATTGAAAAAGAAGACCGGCTCAAAAGACAGATCGAGCAAATCATTGCAAAAATCCAACGCAAGAAGAACCTGATCACCAACGAAAAAGAAGATCAATTCCGATACAATTCGAAGGGAGCAGATCCTGAATCATTGGTCCAAAGTCTAAAATCAAATCATCCAAGCCAATCCGTCGAAAAAGTAAAATCATTGACCAGCCTGTGGAAATTTTTGGATGAGCTAAAACCCTTACCTATAGCAACCTTGGTCTCGGAGCATGAAGATACACTCCTCGGAATCGAGCGGGGCTATGGAAAAGCTCAAAAACCAGCGGATTATTTGGATAACTTCGCGCGGTTCATTCAGGAAAACCAAAACCGTATCGAAGCGCTGAAAATCGTGACAAGCCGACCGGCAGAGCTCGATCGGAAGTCTTTGAAAGAATTGCTTCTTGCACTCGATCAGGAAGGCTATAGCACCCAAAAGCTGAAAATTGCCTGGAAAGAAGCCAAAAACGAAGATATCGCCGCGGATATCATTTCCTTTATCCGCACGCTTTCTCTGGGGAGTTCGCTGGTAAGCCATGAAGATCGGATCAAGCGAGCTGTGAATTCGATTCGCTCCATGAAGCTTTGGAACAAGATTCAGCTGAAATGGATCGACCGCTTCGAACTGCAATTGCTGAAAGAATCGATTTTGAGAATAGAAGACTTGGATGCCCCGCCTTTCAATGAAGCAGGGGGATTTGAGCGATTGAATAAATTATTTGAGGATCAGTTGGAGCAGGTGATCGCCCAACTCAACCAAAACCTTTACGCCTAATAAATTACGATGAGTGCTGAGCAAATTGCGAAGAAGCTGTGGGAACTGTGCAATGTCCTCCGGGATGACGGAGTCACCTATCACCAGTATTTGAATGAACTGACCTATATTCTGTTTCTTAGACTTTCGGAAGTCAAGAAGTTTGACCAGGATATTCCGGAGCAGTACCGCTGGACGAGGCTGAAGGAGATCAAAGACAACAAGGAGCTCTTTGATACCTATCGGGATCTATTGGCCAATCTGGGCACACTTTCCTCAAACGAAGCAATTACCGAGATTTACACTAACGCTTCCACTACCCTACGCAAGCCGGTCAATCTGCGTACACTGATCACCAATATTGATCAGATCGACTGGTTTGAAGATACCGAGCAGGACAAGATCGCCAGCATCTACGAGGAACTCCTGGAGAAAAATGCCGGAGAGAAAAAGAGCGGCGCCGGTCAATACTTTACCCCAAGGCCGCTGATCAATGTGATGGTGGAGCTTTTGGCTCCCAAAGTTGGAGAAAAATGGAATGACCCGGCAGCGGGGACATTCGGTTTTATGATCGCAGCAGATGAATACCTGAAGCGAAAGACCGATGACTACTATGCCCTGAGTGCCAAGGAAAAGATGTTCCAAGTCTATGAGGCCTTTTCCGGTTGCGAACTGGTACAGGATGCGCACCGATTGGCTTTGATGAATGCCAAGCTGCACGGACTGGAAAGCAAAATCGCCATGAATGATTCGCTTTCCGAAATCGGCAAATCCTTCAAAAACTACGATGGCGTGCTTGCCAATCCTCCATTTGGTACCAAGCAGGGCGGTGAGCGACCGACTCGCGATGACTTCACCATCAAGACCTCCAACAAGCAGCTGAACTTCCTTATGCATATCTACCGCTCCCTGAGACGGGATACCGGGACAGCACGTGCAGCAGTGGTACTTCCCGACAACGTACTCTTCGAAGACAATGACGGACAAAAGATCCGTCGTGACTTGATGGACAAATGCGATCTGCATACAATTCTCAGACTTCCCACTGGGATTTTCTATGCGGCCGGAGTCAAGACTAATGTGCTCTTCTTCACCCGAAGCAAAAAAGAAGTCGGTACCACGCAACGGGTCTGGATTTATGATATGCGAACCAATGCCCCAAGCTATGGAAAGCGTACTCCTTTCACACGGGAAGCCTTCGCAGACTTTGTCAAAGCTTATACCGGAGGCATCGCGCTGGATGAGGTAAAGGATCAGTATAAGGGAGAAATCGACGAGGCAAAACGCAAAGCCATTCAAGACCCGAGGTGGAATGTCTTTACCCGGGAGCAGATCGCTGCCAAAAACGATTCCCTGGATATCGGCCTGATCGAGGATGAAAACATCAGCAAAAACGCGGACTTGGGAGATCCAATCGCTATTGCCAAGGAAGCCGCTTTGGAATTGGATGCGATTAAAAGAGAATTGGACCAGATAATCGCACTACTGGGATGAGTTTAATTCATAAAGTTTCTGATTTATTCAAAGAACGTAAGGGATCAACTTCAATCCATCCATCTTGGAAGATTATTGAACTTAAAAAAGCTTGCGAAATTCAAAATGGTTTTGCTTTTCAATCCTCTGAATTCAATTCATTAGAAGGAATTCCATTGATTCGGATAAGAGATATTTTAAAGCATAATCCAGAAACCTTTTTTCGGGGATCTTTTAATGATTTCTACATCGTTAGAAAAGGAGATCTTCTAGTGGGAATGGACGGCGATTTTAATCATTCCCTTTGGAAAGGTCCAGATTCGCTTTTAAATCAACGGGTTTGTAGAATCATCCCTAATCAAAAAATCCTTCTTAAAAGATTCCTTTATTACGGATTAGGTGACTATCTAAAGAAGATTAATGAAAACACATCTTCCACAACCGTAAAACATTTATCCTCTAAATCAATAGGAGAAATTCCATTCGCCTTACCTCCCCTCCCCGAACAGCAGCGTATTGTAGCCAAATTGGATGCGGTATTTGGGCATTTGGATAGGTTGAGAGAAAAGCTGGACCGGATACCTGAGTTGCTGAAAAACTTCCGTCAGCAAGTGCTTACACAGGCGGTGACGGGGGAGTTGACTAGAGAGTGGAGAGCTGGGAAGGATTTGGCGGATTGGGAGAAAACTACAATTGGTGATTTATTTGAAGTAAAAACAGGAGGTACCCCACGAAGAGGAGTGAAAGAGTATTACGAAGGGGGAACTATTCCTTGGGTTAAATCAGGACTAGTGAAAAATGAACTGATTTTTGAAGCTGATGAATTCATAACAGAATTAGCAATAAGAGACTCAAATGTTAAGATTTTCCCTATTGATACTCTTTTGGTTGCAATGTATGGTGAAGGCAAAACCAGAGGACAGGTTGGATGGCTAAAAATTAAGGCTACAACCAATCAAGCAATTGCAGCATTAGTAAAAGAAGGCATGCCCAATATTACTCGCACCTACATTTACTATTACTGTTTAAGCCAATACAATGATATTAGAGCCAAAGCCGAAGGAGGAAATCAACCTAATTTGAATTTAGGCAAAATAAAAGAATGGGAAATATCCATACCGCCTATGGAGGAACAGATTCAAATTGTTTCCCGAATAGATTCACTATTCGAGCTATCAAACAAAATCGAATCCCAATACCAAAGCTTAAAAGCCAAGATTGACCAATTGCCACAGGCGGTATTGGCGAAGGCATTTCGGGGGGAGTTGGTCGGGCAGGAAGTGAAAGAGTATGTGAGGGAGGCTGGTGAGGTGCTGATGGCGGCGGAGGCCCGATATAAAATTTGATTCAAAATCAATTAGGTATTATTCAAAGAAACTAATCAAGAATTGAAAATGATTATTTAAGTCGCGACTAAAGAATTAAATTGATTATTCCAACTAAAGACCAGTAAAGAATATGACTTGGATTAAAGATTTTATGGAGTTTTTAAAAGAAAGGTTAAGCAATCCTTTCCTGATGACATTTCTGTTTTTTTGGGTTATTTGGAACTGGCAAGGATTGGTATTTTTTATTTACTCTAAGGATGATATAGTTACAAATCTGCAATACATCAATTCTAATTACGCAGATATATACAGGAATTTAATTTATCCATTAGCTTTTGCAATAGTTTCAATTCTTATATCTAATATATTTTATTTAGGCCTTGAATATCTTACAAACAGTTTTGTTTTAAAAAGAAAAAAAACTCTATTCAGCAGGTTAACAGAAGAATTCAATTCAAAAGAAGACTTAGCAAAAGCTGAAGCCAAATATAATATAGCAAAGACTGAAGCAAGAACAATCGATGAACTTAATAGCAGGATAGGAGAAAGAGAGAAGGAAATAGAAAGTTTTAAAGAGCTAGTCAATGAACTTGAAAGACAAAAAAGTGAATTATCATCTAGCTTAAATTCTGAGAAACAATCCCATTTAGAAACTAAAAACATACTACAACACAATAAAGATGTTGAATTAAAATTAAAAAGATTTATTAATGATTGGTTTGAAATTCAACTTAAAAATGATGAAAAAGAGTATATCTCTCATCAAATACATTCCAATATTATTGACAATGATTTAGTCAAAAAAGCATTTAAAGAACATATGTTTTATGGAGAGTTGAAAAATATAATTGATGAATATTTGGAAAAATCTGATTTATCAAGCTATGATTTTGATAAAAATAAATTTGCTCTTATGTTGGTTGAGAAATTTATTAAAAGCAATGAATAAAGAGCCATCATTTACTTATTCTTTCATTCAAGTCAAGATTGACCAATTGCCACAGGCGGTATTGGCGAAGGCATTTCGGGGTGAATTGGTGGATCAGGAAGTGAAGGAGTATGTGAGGGAGGACGGGTAATTGGGGATGGTGGCGGAGGGTAGCGAAGTGTCCAAGATTAAATAGATTTTGATGAATGGTTTGATTAAATTAACCTATTGCTTAATTTTGACGTGAAAAGAAGGGCAGAACTAATACAGATTTCTGATGATGGCAAAAAAGCCTTTTACTTGGATGAGGACAATTCCGGGGAAATCATGGCATTTTTGCAATCCGATCTAGCAAATTTGAAAAAGTTCAAAACTGCCATCGAGATGATTTTAAACCATCAGGCTCCAAGAGATTTGTATGACAAGGAGAATTTTGAAAAAGGTTGTGAGAAAATTACTGCTATTAAATTGTTTAAAGGGAAGAAAAATCCCAGAATCTACTGTCAGCAGTTTACTGATGGAGACACGGAGCGTTTTGTAATCATTGGGGTGGAACTTCTCGAAAAGAAGAAATCCCAAAAATTGACAGCGACAGAAAAAGCAATTATCAGAAGAGTATCCAAGTACGAGTACGACTTAAACCCTAAATCATGACAGAATCTATCAAAAAAGAATGGGACAACCTATTCAATGAAATTTCCTATGAGGACCGTGTTGCTTCCTTGGCCGATGTTTTGGCTTTGCAATTTCTAGGTTTAGTAGATCAGAAAATGGAGAAAGAAGGAATTTCCAAAAAAGAAATGGCTGAAAAAATTGGTACGTCTGCATCCTTTATCACTCAGCTATTCCGTGGAGATCGAAAACCTAATTGGAATATTCTGGCAAAAATGTCCATGGAGTTAAGTTTGGATTTTAAAGTTTTGACCGAGGAACTTTTCAAAGAAAGAGTTCAGGAAGAGTTGGTGGCTTATCATCAGCGTTGGTCTAAAACTCAGGAATATTTTAAATTAAAAGATCAAGTCACCAGACCTCAACTGGTAATGTCGGTAAGTCATTCAGTTGAGGACGAATATGCTATGGCAGGATGAAGGCAAAATTTTCCCCATTACAATTGTTGGATTTCAAGCTATTGGAATCCCATTATGAATTCATCGTACCCAAGGAGGATGATATTAATGTAAAGGATTTGTTCCAATCTTATGTTGTGGACATTGATTTCGGAATAGGCAAGTCCGACATTGAAGGTGAAATCCAGCTTTTCACCAAAATAGAAGTAAATAAAGCCAAAAGGAAAACGCTTCCAGGCTACAAACTGATGGTGGAAGGTGGCGGAACTTTCAGGATCCAAGATCCAGTAAATGTGGAAGAAGGCTTGCGGAATAACCTAAGCCAGTTTTCAACCCTAAACATGATGATCAATAACCTCAGGAACATCATGTATCAGATAACCAACCTTGGCCCTATGGGAGGGTATTTATTGCCGCCGATTGATATTACGCAGTTATTGAGGGATAAGGCGGCTAAAACAGAGAAAGAAACCTAACAATTTCTAAAAAACTTGGTTGACGACCCATGGGGAAAAACAAAAAAGGAAGTCAGGAATGGAAAGAATATAGAATTTCAATTCTCGAAGAGAAAGCGAAAAGTGATGATGATTTTGAGAAATATATAACTTTCATTTCCTCAGGGGCGCTAATTATCACAATAACTTTTGTAGAGAAAATAAGTCCTTTAGAGCAATCCATTCATAAGTGGATTTTAATATCTGGATGGGGTTTTCTTGCTTCAACTTTATTAATTAACTTAATCTCTCATTACCTCTCAAGTAGGTTTAATGAAAAAACAATTCAGAATTTGGATGAAAAAATGCCATTTGAAAAACTGATTTGTAAAATCAAAGAGAGAAATAAAGTTATTTCAACTTTAAACGTTATATCAATTATTTCACTTGGTATAGGGATAATTAGTATTTTACTCTTTGCAGCAATAAATGCATATAATCATGGCTAAAGAACATCGACCACAACCAATAAACAAACCAGCTAATCCAGACAGAGGAAGTAAAGGCAGAACAATCCCCACTCCTCCTTCTTCTAAACCAGCACCTCCCAAAAAGTAGCTAAAAAGCTTCTTTTATTTGACACTCATATTCCCCCCACTTCTTCACAGGAAGCCTGCTTCCAGCTTTCAGCACACGGTGGATAAAATCGTCGCAATCTGACTCCGAGAGTTGCCCATTTTTGACTGCTTGGCAGAGAAAATCCATGGTGGTCAGGTAGGTGATTTGATGCAGATTGCAGTAGCGGGCCGTGTCTTTTAGATTGCTACTTGCCAGGATATCTTTGGAAAAGCGGACTACTGCGAGACAGGCTGATTCCCCGTCACCTTTGAACATCAGTTTTTTAATGTGGAGATATTCCTTTTTGATTTCAGGTTGGTCTTCGGGAAAAGGAATTTGCCCGATCAGTTTGAAGTTGAGGAGATTATCCACTTCAGTTTTCCTGCCCGGCATGCGGGAAATTTCGGCGTAGACTTTATTAAGAATTTTGATGGGATAAGGGAAAATATGTGGAAGCAGGGTGATTTGCCCACCTAAAATAAAGTGAGAAAGGACGTCCGCATCTATGAGAATGATTCTTTCAGTCTTCTTCTCTCCCATTGCTTCCTAATTCTGATAAGTCAACTCCGAGATCCTCTAAAAGACTGAAATAATGAGATTCTGAAATGTTTTCCTTTTCATATAATCTCCTCGCCAGATTTCCATAATCCCCAATGACTTCACTCAACTCATCTTTTTCATAAAGTTTCGTAGGCATTCCATGCTTCATGGCCCCGGCTCGAATGTTTTCTTTGTACGCTTCTGCCTCTGCTTTGTCGACAAGCTTAAGTTCAAATAACCGGTTTAGCAGGGCTCTTCTTGAGCAGGAAAAGTATTGCTCTATCGTTAAAATAGTGGAAAGGCTAACTTTTGATTTTGCCAGTTCAATATCTGGCACCATAGCCAAAATTCCTTCTTCCGGGATTAAAAATTTGGCGGCGAATATATCTGCATTGAATTCCTCCTTATCTCTCTTATTGAATAAACCGACGTGACAAATTTGGGATTCAAAATTTTGCTGGATAAACAGGTGGTAAAGTTCATGGCAAATCGTGAAATGCTGATGTCCAAGTGTTCTGGCCGTATTGATCAGCATAAAACGATTGTTATCGCCTACCTTAATCGCCATGCCGGAAATATCCATCTCTAAAGGCCTAAAGACGGCCAATACTCCGAGTTTGCGCAACAGACTTTTTAAATGAATGCTTTCTTTATTGCTATACCCATTTTTAGTTCGAAACTCTGCTGCATATTTTTCAAGAACTAGCTGGTTCATTTTCCAAAAGAGATTTCATGCTGATATAATTCCGGACGATCTTTTTGAATTTAGCTATTTGTTCCAGATCCGAAGGTTTGATGTTTTCAGCCCTAAACGCGAGTGCTAGATTCACTTTTGCCAAATCAAGATTCTCTTCATAAAAATCATATTCATCTACACCATAAAGATTTGCCAAAGGCGACATGAGAGTAGAAGGAATTGACCTAATCCCTGTCTCATAATAGCTCAATTCCTCCCGGTTGATTTGGAGGTATTCAGCCACTTGCTCTTGGGTGAAGCCAAGCTTTTTTCGAAGGTTTTGTAAATTTTTCCCGATGATGTTGTCCTGATTCATAATGGGTTTGGTTAAAAAATATTGTTACAAAGTTACAGAGTTACAGAAATAATAAAAATAATTGTAACAGATAACACGTTTTGAGTTGTTAAAATTGGTTGACATGATCCATTATTTTAAATATGTTTGTCAACCGAAAATACTTTTGTTAATAAATTCTTAAAAATAAGAAAGGTGAAATACTTTGCCGAACGCCTCAAATCAGCACGCCTGATGAATGGAATTTCCTTACAAGCCTTGGCTGACAAAATTGATAACCGTGTTACTAAACAGTCACTAAGTAAATACGAGCATGGCCAGATGGTTCCGGATAGTGAGAAGATTGGAATTCTATCCAAAGCTCTTGGTGTGAGGCCTGATTATTTCTTTTCTACAAAAGTTTTGGAAATAAATGTTGAAGAACATTCCAAAATGAACTTGTTCCCAGCAAAGGAGCGAACACGAATCGTGGAAATCGCAAAAGATGAACTGGGCAGATACTTGGAACTCGAGCAGATTCTGGGGATAGAGACTCGGTTTGAAAATCCGATTTCCCATATTTCCATCAGCTCTCAGCAGGACATAGAAGAGGCGGCGCAGACTTTAAGGAATCATTGGGGATTAGGCACCGGACCGCTTTCCAACTTGATTGAGCTTCTGGAAGACCATCATGTGAAGGTCTTGGAGATCGAATCCACTGAGGAATTTGACGGCTTTTCCACTTGGGTGAATGGCAAAAACATTCCTTTGATCGTACTCAATAAGGCAAAGCTTAATGAAGCCCCGGATCGAAAGCGATTTACCGCTTTACATGAGTTAGCGCATTTGCTTTTGGAAGTAAATCATCATCCTGAAAAAGAGAAGGAGAAGTTTTGCCATGCCTTTGCGACTGCCATGCTGATTCCTGCAGATACTTTAAAAAATGAATTGGGGGGAAAAAGAAGCAAACTTTCTTTTAACGAGCTGGGCGCTATCAAGCAACAATATGGAATTTCTATGCAAGCCTTCGTCTTTCGTGCCAAGAATGTAGGCCTGATATCCGATAATTACTTCAGGCAGTTTTATGCCATTTTCAACCAACTCGGTTACCGAAAAAACGAGCCCGTAGCCTATGAAGGTTCGGAGCATTCCAACCGTTTTTCACAATTGTTATTTCGGGCCTTGGCGGAGGACTTTATCTCCATGAGCAAGGCCGCTGCACTTAAAAATCAGAAACTGGCTGAATTCAGAAAGGAAAATATGGTGATTTGATAAGGTTTGCTCCCACTATTGGTTTTTAACCAAAGCCTAAATTTATGTTTGGATACTTTTTTAATAAGAGTTCAGGAAGAGTTATGACGGGAATACCCAGGATTTCACAGATAGCTGGGATCTTTTTGAAAAGTTTTAAGTCATTTGCTGCGGCGGTTTCTTCCGTAACAAGGTAAGTTTCTTCATCGGGATGGTCCATTATCAGATGTTGGCAATACAAAATCAGCTTTGCATCAGCAGATTCCATAAATTCCTTTTTCTTGACTTCAAATTCTGCTTCATTTAGCCTCTTTAGCTGTCCTTGAATGGCAAATTGGTTGCCGAGCATATTCATAAACTTTCCTGGGGCTAGTGGCAGCAATTCATCAGTTTTGACGATGATCTTGTACTCCTTTAAAAAGCCTTTGTCTGACAAGTAATCGAGTTTTTTGAGAATGATCCCTTTTGATTGGTATTTGATTTCCTCATATACAGCATCAAGCAATATAAATTCTCCAGTTGAAATTTTATTCCTGATTTCTTCAAATAAAAATCCACTCTTATCTAACGGCAGGTAGTTCCGAACCAAACTCAATAATGAACTGGTATCGATAAGGACCCTCATCTCAGGTATTTTTCGAGTTGCTCCGGCTTGAGGTGAAGTGTTTTGCAGAGTTCATATTCATTGATCACTCCATCAAAAAATGCGGTCTGGATAGCAGAGACAAACAAAGGGGACTGGATGGGCTTTGCCTGGGCTCCCATACTAGGCTTACCCATTTCCTTCTCAAGTTCTCTTTTCTTTTTTTCAAGATCTTTCCTTGCCTGGATCGTATCCTCTTGTTCTTTTCTCATTTTCCCATAAACAGCACCACTCATTTTACCCTTTTTGACGAGATAGGTGAGAATTGCTGTAAAGCTCAGATGGGTGGCATCGGAAATGGTTTTGATTTCTTCGAATGAATAATTTTTGAACTTTCCAATCTCCGGTAGTTGATCCAGTTCATTCAGCTTATCCCCTGCCAGAAAGGCAAAGGCGAACGTATTGCACCAAGTCTCTACTTTGGAAATAGATCCTGTAGCCAAGCGATCGTAATCCATAGACTCGACTTCCTCCTGATTGAGCAAGTAGTGTCCAAGTTCATGTGCCAACGTAAAAATTTCCCGCTTGAAATAATCCTGATTTCTCCGAAGAACGATGACGTTTGGCTGCAAGTAGAAGCCATCAATATTGACTTTTTGCTTCAAGTTAGGACTTTCTACAAACTCGAAGACCAAAATATTGGCGGCTGCAAATTTGTCAATCAGCGCCTCCAAGAATTTTTTTGAGTCTTTTGGTACCTTCGGGTAGAGGGTTTCGCGAACGGTCTTGGCTACCTCCATAGCTTCCTGATCTATGGAATAAATGGGGAGTATCCGGTCCATCTTCAAATCTGACATCTTAGCCAAACCAGACAAGGAGAGTTTCATCTCCTCGAATTGAGTGACAATCTTTTTCGAAGCGAGATTAAGATTTGCTCCAAACTTTTCCTTTCTAAAAAAAATACTGGATTCCTTGGATTGGATTGGAGGGGCTGGGTCCAAATAATAAGACAACCCTTTACTGAAAATCTTATCGATTCTTTTCAGGTGATTGATCTGAATTTCCGGTTGGAAAATTTTCTTCCAATCCAACTTATCCTTTAATCCTTCGCTCACTAAGTCCAAAAACTCATTCTTCTCCAGTCTAAACTGACGAATGAGCTGTTCAATTCGGGCAATATTGTACGGAGTAGTAGTCAATGCTTTGGACTTATTTTAAAATAGCAACACAAAAATAGAATATTTAAATCCGATTAGGTTCTATCTACCCCCCTATCAACTTCTCCAACCTTGCCATCATCTCATCCTTCTCCTTCAGCATTCGCTCATACAGCTCAATTTTCTCCTCGTGGAGCTGGATGATTTTTTCAACTGGATTGTAGTTAATAGTTCCTCTGTTAAAGGAATTATCGAATGCACGATCCCCAAAAGTGTTTGAAATAATATTCACCGCCTGTTCCTCGTCAAAATTCTGGAAAGCCTCTACGGGCAGTTTGAGTACTTCTGCGATTTGGGCGAGTAGACTGGCTTCGATTTCTTCTTTTTGTTCGAGTAGGGAGATTTTCTTTTGGTTCCAGTCTTCTCCGAGTTCGTAGGCCAAGGCTTCCTGCTTGATGCCGAGCATTTCCCGGAAGCGCTTCACGTTTCTGCCTTGATGGATGGATTTGGATGGGGATTCGGTCATTTCATTTATAATTAAATTCCGGTCTGCGGGGACACAGACCGAGGCCTGTATGTTGTCCCTATACCAAATTTAAAAAAAATCGCCAATCGGAGGTACTAAAGAGTATTTAATTCTTAGGTAAAATAGGGATTTGGAAGGGATATTTTATCCCTTTTTGGAATAGCATAGTTCTAATGATTTGGGAATATTCGTCCTACGCTCCCTTTCATACAAATCCGGGAGTTGCTCATCTCTAAGCTCCACTAAACCGAATCTTATGGAAACCCAAGCACACCTTCCGCTAAATACTTTGATCAAGGAATTGATCCTGGCAGATCTGAGGCATTGTCAACTGATTTTCGGACTGGAGGCTTTGGGTCTATCCCCTCTTGACAATCATTTCTTGGGTTTGAGCAATCTTATTGCGCGTGAAATGGGCTTTAAAACCGATCAGGAATTGGATGTGTTTTACGAAATCTATCAATCCTTTATGGAAAAAAGTACTTCTTTTTCAGTAGCTCCAAATGGCGCTGAATTAAAGCAACTTGCGAAGGAATGTCATGAAGCCTTGAGCCTTGGTAAACACTAATTCACAAAATAGATTACACAGATCCTAAAAACTATAATTAAACCTACGCTGATTCCTACTCACGATATCCATGAAAATATAGAACATCGGCCCACGGGAAAAATCAATTTGATAATTATTTCCTCTCGTATTAAACTGTGCAATGTAACCTAATTCCAAACGTGTCCATTCCCAGAATCGATAGCCCAAACCAAGGTAGTTTCGGTTTTGAGAGAAGTAATTTGTCCCGTAATCCTTCCCAAACTCTACATGAATCTCTGAATACTGGGATACATAAAGAGAATTATTGGTGTAAAAATAGTCGGTGTTAATTGGAATTCTCGTCCTCAGACGATACCTCACTCGAAAGTTATGGTTTGGGCCATCAGGATTGTCTATACCCCTCCACCTCGACTCAAATCGAAGTCTATGGGTGAAGTTAACTCTGCCATAATAAGCGTAGTTATTTATCTGAAGTGTGGTTCTAAGTTCGCGTTCAAAAGGCCTTTCCAAATCACTTTCGAGCGGGTATCTAGGTGCTGAGAAAAACATCCCAACTGGATTAAAACTCACTCGGGTCATTTTAGTGAATTGATATGCAATCCAGGGGCGCACACTTAATCTTAAGGGCTCACTCCAAAAATTGCCTTCCCCCAATTCACTTTGTCTTCTATAAACTACATCCAGCTCCCATGACCACTTTGTAGAATCATTGAAAAAATCCGCCAAGTAATACTTGGTATACATGATTCGGTTATCCAGAAACTCCCTTTCATTTTGGGCAAAGGAATCCATAAGAGCCGAGAAAGAGAATAGTACAAAAAACAGATATTTTAACTTCATGCTTGGATAGGCTTTACTGTAGTTGTAGGATTCGTTCGATCCGCTGATCATAATTCTCTCTCCTCAGTGCACGGTCGATCCCGACAACTTCAGGATCATCTGTCATTTCACTGAGTTGAATCAGGCGATTTTCTAGTTTCTCAATCTTTTCTAAATTATAGATCATGTCCTCGGGCCTTTTCGATGACACCAAGCTTCTCAAGTATGCCGGCAGGAGAATAGTTACTGACTTTCCATAGATTTGAGGGAATATTTTTGTTTCAATATCACGATCAAAAAATGGGTTCGGACTGGTTCTGGTAAAATACCCATCCACTCTCGGCTCAAAACCATCCAGTTTTTTCATCCTCAAAAAAGACGTTTCGAATTCATCAAGCCACTTAATATAACTGTTGCCAAGAGTAATTTTCTTTTCGTCTCCTTCTTCAGCAATATACTCAGCTCTTAAATCTTTAAGCAAGCCATCTTTAAAGCTTTTATATATTCTATAATGAAGGGGAAGATTCTTTTTGTCCACTTCATCAGGCAGGCGCTGAAAATATCCATAAAGAGCGTCCACCTTATTTTCTTTTAGATAAACCCCACTCTCAATACTATCAATCTGGGATTGATTATCATAAATTCTAGTTTTACTTCCAATAACTTGTAGTTGGTTCCTAACTTCCTCCTTCAGTATTTCGATGTAGGACTCGATTTGTCCAATTAAATTTTCCGAAGATTTGATCTTCACTCCCAAATTAAAATCTGCTTCTTTTACTATTTTATTCGCTTCGTATTGAAAGGTATCCGCTGATTGCAGCCCCAATATTCCTTCCTTGAAATAATTTTCTCTGTTGGCAAACTCGAAAAAATCGCTGTTTAAAAGTTCTATGATCTCTATCAAAATCGTGACTTTCCGGTTGGCATGAGTAAGATAGCCTGTAGAATAGGATAATTCGTCATCATTATCCTTGTACAACAGCACTCTTGGGTCAGCCAAAACCTCAGACAGTTCATTATTTATTCCTATAAGAAGGGAATACAATTCTTTTAATACCAATACCTCTTCGGCTGGGTATTGATATTTGAACCTTCGTGTAAAGTTAAATATTGGCTCTGCTCTTTCAGTGCTATTATTCCGTCCGAACCGTTGAAATCGGCCGATAAAATCTTCAAGAAATAAATTTCCTTGAGTTTGAATGGTTAGTTTTCTATGGTCAGATGAATAGCCATTTTGAAAAAGTAAACCAAAACCCTTCTCCCCAATTGAATATTTAACTCCATTCGCTACTTCGCCCTCACCATTTTTCAGTCGATCGCTCACTTCCTCATAGGAAACTCGCTCTATCAAATCTTCAAAATTACTACCTCCATATCTTACTATCTCAATCAAAAATCCATTTTGATAAGTTCTTACCTCTCTGATTTTCTCTTCATCAGCTACATATTCCAAAATCAAAATACCATCTAAGAAACCCTCTTTATTGAGATTTCCTTTAATCAATAGATCCTGATAATACCCTCTGAAATAAAATTCACCAATGGCTAATCCATTTTCAAACAGAAATGAACCAGCCTGAACTTCTTTTTGCCTCCTATTCTCAGCTATCGGAGTGTTAATGATTTTCCATATACCTTGAGGTATGCCATTTTGATAATTCAACTGGATCGATCTCTCCACTCCATTCAATGCCACATCCATGTTCAGTTGCCGGGAATCTTGGATGCCTTTTAGATGAATGTTGTATTCTCCTACCTTATATTCCCAAATCCCCTGATATCTTCCTTTTTCATAGCGCCCTGACACAATCAGGTGATTGATACCGGTATAGTCTAAGTTAAATGCTGGAGTACTTTCGAAACTATACTTCCCATGCTTCACTGCCTCATCGTCTCCTTTGATCAGCGAATAGGTTTCTTCACCCTGGTAAAGATTCAGGTATAGCGTGTCCTGTACTTTTGGGGAAACTTGAGCGAGTCCAACTAAACTACTCACCAAGAAAATCGCTAAAAAAACCAAAATTTTCATGCTATTTTCTTAATGATCTGAATAAATAATAACCAAGATCTACTCCGAAACTATTTGGAGCACCGGTATCCCAAGGAACCAGTTTTCTAAATCCGATATAGGATCCAGCTCTTAGAAAGAAATCGAATCTCTCAATAGTGATCCCAAAAATAAACCCACCATCCGTCGGGCTAAATTTACTCCCATTAAATGCAACCAGCGTATTGTCTGGATAAATTCCCCTTTGCTTAGCATTTACTAAAGTCGAGAATTGCCCGCCTAGATAAAATCTAAAATCCAGACTTCTTAATTCCGGTAGCTCAAAAGATACTGAGACAGGGACATCAAAATATGAATTATCAAACTCCACTTGATATTTACTGTGTCTTAAACCTCTTTTACTGTACTGTAAGCCAAAGTTCAGGAAAGTCTTTTTTCCAAGTGGATAAATTTCCTGTACACCAAATTGAAACCCTCCCTTGTATTCCAGATCTCGATGATAATTACTAAATAAAAGACCACTCGAATTCGCACCCGCATAAAATGACAAATCCTTGAGAAAGTAAGACCTTGCCAAGGTGCTTTTGTTTTTTGAATAGATTTGTTTCTGACTTTCCAAAATTATTGTATCAGCGCTAAATAAAAACCCATTATTATAAACTGATTTGGCAACGAAACTAGAAAAACCGTCATCATTTAACTGAAAATTGTCAGCCGAGGCGTAACTGCATGTACAAATCCAAAAGATTACCAGAGCAAAAATGCTTTTCATACCTCAAATTTAAATTAAAAAATTGACCAAATAAAATTTGGCCGGTATAAATAATGCATTTAAAACCGATTTTTCAATGTTATTCGCAAAAATCTAGCTCTTTTTTTTTCAAAAAATCAACATAAAATAACTTGAAGTGTTAATTTCCAAAAAGAAATAAAAATCCATCTAGCCCGCTTTAAAAAAAGCATGCGATGTGTAAATTCCTCATAAAAGTTAATTTCCGATTGGGTACTAGCATGATTTCAATATTAAAACTCCTAAATCATTTTTTCATTCAAAATTAAGCTAAACCTTCATAGTCTTCCACTTTCCTCTTTTGAAAAAGTAAAGGGAAACCAATGCATGGAATGAATGGCAAAAAGAGATGGCTATAAAGATCCCCAGGTACTTTAGGCCCATCGGAAATGCAAGAAAATAGGCTAAAGGTACCTCCATCGCCAAAAGCACACCGGTATTGATCCAAGCCGGAGTTTTGGTGTCCCCTGCCCCGTTAAAAGCCTGAGTCAAGACCATCCCAACGGCAAAGAAGACATACCCGATCGATATCACCCAAAGTCCCTGTGCGGCAATCTCCCGGACTTCGGGAATATCCGTGAAGAATCCTGCCAGCTGTTGGTTGAAAAACAAGTAAATACCCGTGACCGAAGCCATAAAGATCACATTGTAGCGTGTAGTCAGCCAAACTGCCTTTTCGGCACGGTCCACTTCTTTTGCTCCCAGATTTTGTCCGACAAGTGTGGCTGCTGCCCCGGAGAGTCCCCAAGCGGGTAAAATCGTAAAGATTAATACCCGAAATGCAATCGTATAACCCGCCAATGCAGCAGAACCAAACTCTGCATTCATCCGGGTCAATGCTACCCATGAAATGGAATCAATGAGAAATTGCCCCATTCCTCCAATTGAGAGATCGATGATTTTTCGAATAGTCTCCCATTTTATGAGCAAGTTTTGGCGTAGAATTTTAAGTTTATGCTTGCCGTTGAACAAGTGGTAAAACTGATACAACACCCCGATACTTCTTCCAAAAGTCGTCGCTATCGCCGCTCCATCCAATCCAAAGCCTGCCCAGCTTCCAATACCGAAAATTAAAAGTGGGTCAAGAATAATATTGAGTCCATTGGCTATCCAAAGGGCCCGCATAGCCAAATGTGCCTGACCTGCTCCGCGAAAAGCACCATTGATCAGAAAAAGCAACATAATCGCTGTATTTCCTGCAAAAACGATTCTGGCATAATTCGTTCCTGACCGGATTACGGATTCCTCTGCGCCCATCACCCGAAGTAAGTCTTCGGCAAAAAACCACCCACCAACACCCAAAAAAATGGAAATAATCATCCCCACGACTAAAAGCTGAAAAGTAGCTGTACCCGCTTCCTCGTATTCTTTTTCTCCAAATCGCCTCGAAATCAATGCAGTGCCGGCCATGCTGATGCCGAATCCAATCGCATAGGTCAATACGATCACCGACTCGGTCAAGCCGACAGTAGCAATGGCATGCTCTCCCAGTTTGGCTACAAAAAATATATCAACCACGGCAAAAGCAGATTCCATCATCATCTCCAGGATCATGGGAATCGCCAATACGAAAATGGCTGTCTTTAAAGGAAGACTGGTAAAATCCTGTTCTTTGCCCAGAATTGCGTCTTTGATAAGTTGCCAGGTCATTTAATTGAAAAATTACAAAATTGAAACATTGGAAAATTTACCTCAATCGAACTTAAAACACATAGTAATTGCGTTGGAAATCAGGATGCAAAAAAACAAAAAAAACCGCGATTTGCGGTTTTTTGAGCATTATGATTTTTTGTCTTTAAATATGCTATTCAGGCTTTATTCCCATTTTTTCCATGTGCGCTTCCTTGATTTTTCGACGAAGGATTTTGCCCACATTTGATTTGGGAAGTTCATCTATGAAGTAGACTTCTTTGGGCACTTTGTAATTGGTGATGGAATTCTTGCAATGCTGAATTATTTTTTCTGCCGTTACAGCATCATCTTTTTTAACCACATAAGCCACAACTTTTTCTGTGGATTTCGGATCCGGCATCCCGATAACTCCGACCTCGAGCACTCCCGGACAGGATGCGACGGCGTCTTCTACTTCGTTGGGATAGACATTGAAGCCGGATACCAAGATCATCTCTTTTTTGCGGTCAACGATTTTCACAAATCCATCTTCATCCATTACTCCGATGTCACCCGACTTAAACCAATCTCCCTGCATGACATTGGCGGTTTCCTCAGGTCTATTCCAATACCCCTTCATCACCTGCGGACCTTTGATGAATATTTCTCCCCGCTCTCCTATCGGAAGCGGATTTCCTGCGTCATCAGCAATCATTATTTCTGTATTTGGCAGCGGAACACCGATCGTCCCGATCCGCTCTGTACCATCGATAGGATTGCATGAAGCCACGGGGGAAGTTTCTGTCAATCCGTACCCTTCAGCCAATGGAACTCCGGTAACTGCTTTCCATTTTTCAGCGGTTGCTTTCTGCACAGCCATACCGCCTCCTACGGCAATTTTCAAAGCTGAAAAATCAAGTGCCTTAAAGGCTTCCTGATTGAGCAATCCATTGAAGAGGGTATTGACTCCAGTCATTACTGTGAATTTCTTTTTGGCTAAATCACCAATAAAGGCTTTCATGTCTCTTGGATTGGTAATCAAAACGTTATGAGCCCCTATTTTTAGCATTGCAAGGCAATTAACCGTCAGAGCAAAAATGTGATATAGCGGCAATGCCGTGATGACGATCTCTTCACTTTCTTTCAACTTTGGCTTCATCCAGGCGGAAATCTGCTGCATGTTGGCTACGATATTTCCATGAGTCAGCTCCGCACCCTTGGATACGCCCGTAGTCCCACCGGTGTATTGAAGGAAGGCCGGATCTGATAGGCTCATTTTTGCGGGCTTAAAGGAAAACGAAGCTCCTTTGGACAAGGTCGATTTAAAAGAAACGGAGCCCGGAAGAGAGAATGCAGGAACCATTTTTTTCAAATGCTTCACCACCACATTGACAATAAAGCCTTTGAGGCCTCCCAGCAAATCGCCCAATTCTGTGGTGATGATGTGCTTAGCCTGAATTTCAGATCGGATTTTCTCCAAGTTTGAAGCAAAATTCTCCACTATGACAATCACATCTGCACCGGAATCATTAAACTGATGCTTCATCTCAGCAGGCGTGTAAAGCGGATTGGTGTTGACCACGACCATTCCAGCACGCAAAGCTCCAAACATCGCGACAGGATATTGAAGGATATTGGGCATCTGGATCGCAACACGTGATCCCTTTTCCAATTTCAATACATGCGTGAGGTAATTGGCAAATTGAATACTGAGCGCATCTAATTCGGAGAAAGTCATGGTTTTCCCCATGCATTCAAAGGCCACGGAGCCACCAAATTTTTTTACGCTTTCATCAAAGAGATCTACGATGCTGGAATACGCTTCGTAATTGACTTCTTGATCTACAGATGCCGGATAATGCTTATGCCATGGGAAGTTGGTCATATCGGTGGTTATTTTGGGTGATTTTCTAAGTCCTACAATTACTTAAATTATTTGGGCTTAGCCAAAAATTTCTTTTCACTTCAGAATCTTCCGAGCGATCAATTCCTTCATAATTTCATTCGTACCTGCATAGATTCGCTGAACCCGCGCATCGGCATAGGCCCGGGCTACCCCATATTCCCACATGTAACCGTATCCTCCATGTAGCTGCACACATTCGTCTGCTACTTTACATTGAAGTTCGGTCATGTTATACTTTGCAGCTGAAGCCATCGCAGGGTCAAGCTTTCCGTCATTGTGGAGCAAAACCAAATAATCACAGTAAATTCTTCCTTGCTCCAAAGCGGCGGTCATTTCGGCCAGTTTGAATCGGGTATTTTGAAAATCAGAAATACTTTTCCCAAATGCTTTCCGCTCCTTCACGTAGTCAATGGTAGCCTGTAGCATGTATTCACCCAAAGCAACAGCTGCCAGAGATACTACCAATCGTTCTTGGGCAAGTTCTGTCATCAGGTATTTGAAGCCCTCTCCTACTTTTCCAAGTAGATTTTCTTTCGGCACTATGACATCTTCAAAGAAAAGTTCGCAGGTGTCCTGGGCATGGAGCCCTACTTTTTCAAAGGGAATCCCTTTGGTAAAACCCGGCATGTCTTTATCAAGAACCAGCAGACTGATTCCTTTGGCACCCTTGCCGGGATCAGTTTTAACTGCCACTACAACAACATCTGAAAGCCATCCATTGGTAATAAATGTCTTGGATCCATTGACGAGGTAATGATCTCCAGCATCAATCGCGGTAGTTCGCATTCCCTGAAGATCGGAACCTGCGCCTGGTTCAGTCATGGCAATGGCTCCAATATATTCCCCGGTGACCATTTTGGGAACATATTTCATTTTCGCCTCCTCAGTCGCATAATGCAAGATGTAGGGCATCACAATGTCTGAGTGTAGCGGAAAACCGATGGCAGGACCAGAACAACCGCTCAAGCCCAACTCTTCGATAAGAATCGCATTGTATCTGAAATCCTTGATATTCATTCCTCCAAGATTTTCGGGGGCCTGAATCCCCAAAAAACCATTTTCTCCAAGTTTCAGCCAAGCATCACGGGAAACCATCTTTTGCTTCTCCCATTCGGCATTGAAAGGAGAAATCTCTTTGGCAATAAAAGCTCTGACACTCTCACGGAAGAGGTCATGCTCCTCATTAAAAAGTGATCTGTATAATCCGAACATATTTGGGTTTTTTATGTATTCCCTCAAAATTAGGGAATTTGATTGGTTTGTATTTTGCCACCTATCAGACAAAAACCAAAGTAGCTTAGTTTTTCTTGTATTACGATTTCAAACTGAGGTTGATTTGATTCATTTTGTATGAAATGCGGGATGGAGGCAAACACCGTCAGTACCGGGTTATAGAGTAATGTAAAAAACAAAAGCTCCGGACCTTACGATCCGGAGCTTTTCTACAACAGGCTGGTTTTGATTATTAAAAGTAGATGGATTTGCTTCTGCCTTTTGTATCAGTTACATTAAGGTAAACATCTTCGGGCGAAACTCCTCTCAACTTGTAGTTTTTTCGGAAGCCTTCTGCTTGAGAAATTTTTTCTTTGTGTAGCAATTTATTAGTCACTTCATGACGGATTTCGACATCTACTCCAGGCTCTTCCAGACCTATTACAGTAAGATTTAAAGTTTGATCGTCCATAACCTTGCCGTAAGCCATAAGTGGGAGTTCGGCCGCAGGGGCTGGTTTTTCAAAAGTAGCCACAGTGTAGACTACCTCCTCATCGGCATTGGCGATCTTCACTTGATAATCTCCACAAGGTAGCCCATTTAGATCATAAGGAATGATGATATCGCCTTCTCCTACCTTAACTTTCTTTTGATGAAGTTTTTTTCCAGCCTCATTGTAAAGAGAGATCTTTGCTTCTCCCAAGCCGCCTTTAAGTAAGACGTTTACTTTTTTGAATTTTGCCTGAACGTTTGACATGGCCATCAAATCCTCGGCTGCTGATGCTGCAAGGCTGCTAAAAGATAATGCGCCTGCAAGTGCTAATGTGAATAAGGTTTTCATAAATGTGTTGGTTTAGTGTTGTGCTAATCCTTATGCGAAGCACATACCAACCCATTTGGACTCATACAAACTCAAGCGAATCCGGGATTTGGCATTAACCTTAATTAAGAATTTCCGCCAAATATTTTTTTGTTTTATCCATGGTTTGAGACTCAAACTTTGATCGAATTTGGGATTTCGGCGTTTTTCTGTCACAATAGCGGACAGAATTCAGGGGATTCAGGAAAAATTCAGGTTACACCGTATTGTTAACTATTACGAAAATTTAATTTTTAAAAAATATAAGTGACTGAAAACAAATTATTTGAAAACAAAAAACCTGTACGGAAGCGTACAGGTTTTGTCCGTTTGGAAACGGAAATAGGGACAAAAATCAATTTCTAGAAAGCATATCCAAATCCCACTCCGGCAAAAAGTGGCCAAAAGCCATTATTATTGAATATCGGAGTCAGATTCAATCTCCAGGTAAAACCTCCGTCTACAGGAACTCTCCGATAGCCAAAGTTCATTGTACCCATCACACTCGGTGACCCGTCCACCGGCAAAATAAACTCATATTTATTCTGCTCATTCACTACTCTATTGCAGATATAATTTCCATTGGAATCAAAAAATCCATCGGCACAATAAGAATAATTATACCTGTTTTCGTCAAAGGCAAAGAAGGTCAAGCCGAAACCCATTTCAAAATAATGGGGACCTTTGCCATAAAGCTTATTGACCATCACGGGTAAGGAAAAGAACGACTCATTCTCGGTTGCATAACCGCCTACTCCAACACGCATCCCCCAGGAATCCATTTTGGTTTTATCAAAACGAAAATCATAATTGAAACTATAGGGAAGTCCTGCACCCCCAAGTTCCAAAAAAACTGAACGGGTAGGAATCAGGTTTTGGGCCTTGGCATAGCTTGAACAAACCATAAGAAAAACAATTGTTATTAATTTTTTCATAAATGAGTAATGAAGATGAAACTTAGTGCTCTAACGGAAACTTGGGACGAGAATGTTACTGTCATGAATAAGATTGATCCGGTTTTTAATTCAGCATCAGAAAAAAAACTCCAGAATGATTACTTTTAACTATGAAATCGATGAGTTTCTTCCGTGAAGAATCATTTAAAAAGGTCCTAGTGCCCCTTGGGCTTGGTGTAGCCTACCTTTTACTTTTCATGACCGGCGCATGCATCGAGAGCGAAGATACTAGAAATAGCGAAGGATGCCCCAGACCAACTCAGGCGGATGCTACTGGAATTAAACAGGTTTTCTTTAGTCCTTACAAAGCTCAACGCTACGCGACAGCTTTAGACACCGTGCTATTATCGGAATTCCGGTTCAATTTTGAATTGGAAATTCTGATAAAAGAGAATCAGAATTCAAGCTCCCTCCTATTACATTCCGAAAAATTTGACTGTATCCAAACCTTTAGCTTGCAAAACATTTCGAATATTTCGGTGATCCTTACGGCGCCTTTTGCCGGATTACCTATCGGAACAGATATTTCGTATTTACTTTTCACCCCCGATAAAAAACGGATTTCAGAACTCAGAGATTTTGGAAATGTGTCTGTTTTTTTTGGTACAAGCTTGGAATTAAAACCTCCTAATTACTCTCAATTAAAAACCCGGACCTTTCTTTTTCTAAAAAACGGAACCCAAAAGTTTGTTGACTCTACCTCACCTTTTCTCAAAACCAACTAATTAAATGCTTCGAAAAATTTTCCTTGGGATTTTTGCCACAGCCATGGTGCTTGTAATTGTGTATATGCTTGGTCCAAAAGTTGAAAGAGCGGAATTGAACATTCAATTTCCGGAGGTGCCTACCCGGCTCAGCGAACTTAGCCGATATGTCAAAAACAGGGAAGATTCTGTCATCGGCTTAAAATCAGGAAATGAAGCCTATATCCAATGGGCAGACAGCAGCAACAAAGCCAAGACACCTTATTCGATCATCTACATCCATGGATTTGGCGCTAGCCCGATGGAAGGCGATCCGGTTCATCGTTTCTTAGCATCTCACTTTGGAGCCAATCTTTTCGTAACACGACTTCCCGAGCATGGAATCAATCGGGCAAACGGAATGGAATACATGACCGCACAGAAGCTCGCCGATGCTGCGGGAGAAGCCTATCAAATCGGGAAAAGCCTTGGCGATTCTGTGATCGTGGTCGGTACTTCGATGGGTGGAGCTTTATCACTTTTACTTGCGAGCCAGCAACCTGAGATTAAAGCAGTGGTGATTTACTCCCCCGCAATCCGGGATGGTGGAGAGCGACTGGAGGGGTTTTTCAAACCATGGATGAAGTTTCTGATGGAAAAGACAGCGATGAAAAACAAGGTGATCCATCAGGATCGAGTAGGCGAAAAGAAAGCGTACTGGTCAGAGGATTATCATATCAATGGCTATGAAAGCTTGGCGACACTCATCTACAGTGAGATGAAGCCTGAAACTTTTTCCAAAATCAAGCAGCCGCTCTTCCTGGGATATTATTATAAAAGTGCGGAAGAACAGGATTTTGTCGTCTCCGTGCCTAAAATGTTGGAGATGTACAGTCAGCTCGGAACGCCGGAAAATCTAAAGAAAGAGCAGGCATTTCCCAAAACAGGCGATCATGTCATCGCATCATCCATCACCTCTCAAGACTGGCAAGGCGTATTGTTTGCTACAATCGATTTTCTGGAAAAAGTAGCCAAGGTGCCTGCGAAGGCGCAGTATAAAAACCAGATTGATGAACTGATAGAAGCCAAGGGAGTGATGGAGGGAATTCAGCGATGATTAGGATCTATCCCGCCCCTTGAGGTTCAACTGGACGCTGGGTGAAGTTTCCCTACCCTGCAAGCTGGCCCAAGGCTAAAATCATTCACAAAATGATTTCTTCACCCTTTGTCCTACCCTAATATTCTTTCCAATATGCAATTGGCCTTTACCAATAAAACCTCTAATCATAAACAAAATCAAATTACAAATTTGTATTTATATGAAGGCGTAATTGCAAATTAAGCCTAGGCAACGTCCCTCTAAAAAATCAACCTTAAACTACACTCGGCGGGGGGAGTTGGTCACCACTCCGGTCTTCTGTCTCCGGTCTTCCCACTTTTAATCCTACTTACTATTTACTATTCACAATTTACTGGCGAATCAGTCTTGTTTCTTGCTTCTTGTTTCTACCAAAATCCCCCTTGCCCCCTTTAATTGAGTTTCGTTTTCAAGGCAAAATCGGTAGTCCAAGGGGGAGTTGGTCACCACTCCAGTCTTCCCTCTTGGTACTTGATACCAGATACATGATACTCCGCTCTTGCTTGTTGTTTCCTGGATCTTATTTCTTACAAATCAGCCTTAAAAGGCCCCGCAGGGAGATTCAGCTCATTGACCAAATTCACCTCCGGATTGTCGGCCCAAGCATAGCGAATACCTGCAGCTTCTACTCCTTCGGGAATACTGAGTTTCAATTGATCCTTACCCAAGATTATCCCTTTCAATAGATGAAATTTACCTTTTGCATCCTCGAGAATAAAGCCTTTGACTTCTTCTCCTCTACTAAGCTTCAGCCCTTTTCCAACTTCCGAAAAAGTCAACACCAGGTCTTTACCTTCAATTTTTGCATCCTGGAAAACTGGACCTGAGGCAAGCACTTTTTCTCCAAAAGCTACTTTTCTAGCCTGAAGCCAAAGTCGCTCACCCACATCTTTTTTATTGCGGGGATGAATATCTTTTTCATCTCCTAAATCAATGGTCGTCACCATCCCGGTGAATGGGAGTTCCAAAGTCGCCCTTTGCGCTTCCCTTAAATGTGCCCAATTGCTTTCTGGCTGAAGTTCTTTTCTTTCCATATAATTGGCCAACTGAACAAAGAGAAACGGGAAATCTCCGATCTCCCAGCGTGTTCGCCAATTGGTAATCATCGTACCAAACAGTTCACGATATTCGGCATGCTTACCGGCATTGCTTTCACCCTGATACCAGATTACCCCTTTTATCGCAAACTTGGTCAATGGGGCAATCATGGCATTGAACATAAAACCGGGTTTCCAATTGTGATATTCCACCACTGGAAGAAGCGGTTCAACGATCGAATTGGAATATGTCCAAGCACCTTCCAACTTGACAACTTTTCCGTTTTGGGTTAAAAACATCCGGTCTTTCGCTCCAATTACAGGCTTGTTATTCCATGTGTTTATTGCACGGATGGTCAACACATTTTGACCTTTTTTAAGGATTTCTGCGGGGATTTTGAGTTCTGGTACAGGTTCTCCCCAGTTTTTATAATGAATTTGGACACCATTGACGTAGATGTAAGCCATCTGCTCGATGGAAGGAAAAGTAAGAAAAGCTTCACCGGTAGCCGTTAAGTTGAATTTTTTTCTTACCCACGCAATGTGCTCGAGCGGATTGGCTGAAGGAAGGTTGATAGATCTCCAGTTGCCATCGTTGTAGTTGGTGGAAGAGACTTCACCTGCAATTGCGGCATCCGGTTGTTTCACCATTGAATCTCTCAGCACCCTGCGTTTTTCATTTTCAGCGAGGATTTCAGTCCATTTTTGCGAATTTTCAATAAGCTCCTTTGATTCTTTGGTATAAGATCGATCCTCAATTGCTGACAGAATTTTAGCCTCCGTCCATCCTTCGGCAGGAGTCCCTCCCCAATTGGATTCAATGATTCCTACAGGAACTTTTTTCTCCCGGTGATTTTGCTTAGCAAAGAACCAGGCCACAGCCGAGAAATTCGAAAGGTTATCAGCATTTGCCACTTTCCATTCTCCACCGGAAACATCTTTTTTCTCCTCAGCACTGTAATCTTTTTCTACCTTAAAAAATCGAATCATAGGAAAATCAGCATTTGCGATCTCTTCTTCCGCGCCAATGACTCCCTGCTTCAATGGCCACTCCATATTAGACTGACCACCTGCCAGCCAAACATCTCCAATGTAGATGTCTTTGACTAGTTGGAGATTGACTTGAAGCTCGTAGGGCCCCCCTGCAACTAATGGAGGCAAAAGAACAGTCCAAGTACTATCCGGCAGCACTTTCGCACTTCCAATAGCCCCTGCAAGACTTGCACGGATTTTTTCATCGGGAATTCCACGACCCCAGATTTTGATCGGCGCATCTCGCTGCAAGACCATTCCCTGCGAAATCAGTTTTGGAAACTGGACTTCTGAATCAGGCTTATCAAATCCACAGGCGAAAACCAAGGGGAATAAGAGCAGGACAAATAGCTGTTTTTTCAAGGGAAGGGTCAGTAATTTAATTGGGTAATTTCCTGAAAAAAACTGATTTCTTAACAATCCAAATTCGGAAGCATTTCAAAAAGATCCATTTATGGGATTTTTGTTTGATTTGCCAGAATTGCATTGACTAAAAAGGCGAAAGCTGCGCTCCAATTAATTGCGATTTCATTGGAGGCATAACTGCAGGACAGGTCAGTGTAGGATTCATCCGGAAAATCACTCGGATAATCACACTTATCTTGCTGTGAAGGATTGGGGCCTCCCACCATGAAGCCGGGCAAGGGAGGCAAATCAGGTCTCGAGGTGGCAAGTCGATGGTGTGGATACATGGGGGTCTTGTTACCGAAGCCTGTGACGTAGCTAAATCCAGTTGCATTTCTTCCCAAAATATAATCCAAGTTACCCTTAGCACTTTGGAGGTATTCCGCTTTACCAGATAGCTTAAATGCTTCCAAAAGCAAAATTCCCTGATTGGAGGCCACAGCATTGCTACCCCAAATAAAATCCTTGGGATCAGCTCCCATGGGTGCTAAAAAAACCTGTTTTTGACCTGCCAGATCATAAGAATCTGCCATTGCGATCAGGTTGTTTTTGAGCGTTGACATCCATGCTTCAGGAATTTGGGGAATAGATTTTTCGTTTCGGATTAGCGAATAAAATCCCAACCACTTCACTTGGGACCAAGAAGGGAGTTGGTATTTCAAATCTGCCTCTTTCAAAATTTCCCAATATTCCAAGTCTTGGATACTAATGTACATCTCGGCGGCTGCCCAAATCCATTCATCACTCAGATTCTGATCGCCATAGGCACCTGTGACCACATCGGGATCAAACGTTTCATTCATTTCATTCTGCCGATAATACAGCTCTGGATTTTCCGATGCCCATTTCCATGCTTTTTTGGCTGCCTTCAGGTAAACTTCGGCATTTTCAGGAGTGAAGGGTTTATAAATCCGGTAGGCTTGGGCCATCACTGCGGCAAAATCCAGTGTAGCTGCTGTGCTTTTTTGGACAAAATAACGCTGATTGACAGCCAGATGTGGCTCTACCATTCCTTCAAACTTCGCTGTAGTCAATTTATGGTAAACGCCTCCATCTGCCGGATCTTGCATAGTCAGCATCCAATCCAGATTCCAAAGCACCTCATCCAGAATATCAGGGATTGAGTTTTGAGACTCCGGAATTGTCAGATTCAGTTCTGCAAAATACTTGGGATAGTTCTCATACAGTGACAGCAGGGTACCCACTGTGATTCCGCCATTGACGATGTATTTATTATAGTCACCTGCATCGTACCAGCCTTTGGCGGAAGAAAGGGTCATACCCTCCGGTCTGCTTTGACTTGCCGCTGAGGGATGGATTTTCACCAAGTTATCTGGATGTCCTCCTTTTCTCGCCCAAATTCCGGCATATTCTTCGGGTAAGTCAACAGATGCACGCTGGAAATAAAAGGCTTTCAATGAAGCTTTTCCCAACTCACTGTAAACCTGATCATCTATTTTAAAAGGATGTGATTTTCCAAAATCCGGGATTCCGATTTCATACTTGCCTTCGGCTGTAAAAGCCGTAAAATCAAGTTTCCAAGCTGTCTTCCCAGAAAGCGTTTTGGTTTGGTTTTTTACAGAGACACCTTCAAATACAACCTTATCACTCGTTGTGTCCAAGATAAAAAACCTTGTGACAGGGCTTTCTGAAAGCACTATGGCTACTTTATGTTGCTCAGGTAAGTATCCTATCTGGTTTAGCCGAATTGATTCATTTACCTCCAGAGAGGCTAGGTTCTGACTCACGGCACATCCAGTCCAAAGTGAACCAATGATAAAAATGAGTAGCGACTTAATGTACATAATAATGCAGGCTGATTTTGAATGAAACTGTATTTTGACCAGATCGGGAAAGATGCCAATTTCCAACTTAAGTTTTAAAAAAAATCCGGCAAAGGAAACCTAAGCCGGACTTACAAAATGTATTCGAGTTTATTAAATAAAACGGTTGATCAAGTTTTCGAAATATTCTTGTTTGCCGCTGATTTGAGCAGGTTCGCCCACTTCGAAAGCATAGCTTCTCAAGTCCTCCAAAGTGAGTTTACCATCCTCAAATGCTTTTCCTTTTCCGGAATCAAAGCTCGCATAGCGGTTCTTTCTTCTTTCGAGATAATCAGACTTCTCCAAAATATCGCTTGCGATCAGCATCCCTCTGGCAAAAGCATCCATTGAACCGATATGGGCAAGGAACAGGTCATCAGGATCGGTAGAATTTCTTCGGATTTTTGCATCAAAATTGACTCCGCCACCTTTGATGCCTCCGGAAGTCAAGATGACCAGCATGGATTCTGCAAGCTCCTGAAGGTTTAGCGCAAACTGATCCGTATCCCAGCCATTTTGGTAGTCACCTCTGTTGGCATCGATACTTCCCAGCATGTCTGCATCGGCTGCAACTTGCAACTCATGCTGGAAGGTATGCCCTGCAAGGGTGGCATGATTTACTTCCAGATTCAATTTGAAATCTTTGTCCAAGCCGTGATGTCTTAGAAATCCAACAACCGTCGCAGCATCGAAATCATATTGATGTTTGGTTGGTTCCATTGGTTTTGGCTCGATAAAGAAAGTTCCTTTGAAACCATTCTTGCGCCCATAATCTCGAGCCATCGTCAGAAACTTCGCCAAGTGTTCCGTCTCCCGCTTCATATCAGTGTTGAGCAAGGACATGTAGCCTTCTCTACCACCCCAAAACACATAATTTTCACCGCCAAGTTTGATCGTAGCATCCAGGGCATTTTTAACCTGGGTGCCTGCAAAAGCCAAAACGTCAAAATTCGGGTTGGTCGAAGCCCCATTCATGTACCGGGGATTGCTGAATACATTGGCAGTTCCCCAGAGCAATTTTATTCCTGAGGCTTTCTGATGCTCCAAGGCATAGTCAGAAATGATTTGCAAATGCTTCTCATATTCGGCTAAACTTGAACCCTCATCGATTAGGTCGATATCGTGAAAGCAGTAATACTCTGCCCCGATTTTGGAAATAAATTCAAACGCTGCATCCATCTTGTCTTTGGCGCGCTGAATCGGATCCGGACTGGCATCCCAGGGATGAACAATGGTTCCCGGCCCAAATGGATCCCCACCGGTGCCACAGAAGGAATGCCAATAGGCAATCGAAAATTTGAAATGCTCTTTCATGGTTTTACCGGCGATGATCCGGTTTTCATCATAAAAGCGGAAAGCCATCGGATTGTCACTTTCTTTTCCCTCAAATGGGATTTTTCCGATGTTTGGAAAATAGGTCTTAGCCATGATTTTCTGGGTTATTTAGGTAAATAGGTTATTCTTAGCCGGCCAAACCGGATTTTAGTAATTCATTTAATTTGCCTTCCCAAGCTGAATAAGCATCAAGGTAGGGCTGACTAAAGTTGGGATTGGGCTCCAATGTCTCCAGTAAACTCAATCCTTTAAAAGCCTCACTTTCTGAGGCAAACACTCCTGCGCCGATTCCGGCACCTCTTGCAGCTCCCTGAGCGCCATCTGTGTCATAAAGCTCCAGATTAACTTCATTCATTTGGACAAAAGTCTTTCTGAACAATGGACTCAAGAACATATTCGCCTTTCCGGCTTTCACTGTTTTCAGGTTCATCCCCATGTCTTTCATTATCCGAAATCCATACGTCAGTGAAGAAACTATTCCTTCCTGTGCCGCTCTGACCACATGCTTTTTATCATGCTTTAAGAGATCCAAACCAAGTAAGTGTGCTCCTACCGCTTTGTTTTGCATAATCCGCTCCACTCCATTTCCAAAGGGCAAGAAAGTCAAACCCTCTGATCCAATTGGCGCACCGCTTCCCATTGCGTTCATCTCTTCATAGGCAATCCACTTACCTCCCATGACTTTTTTAAGCCAGGAATTCAAAATGCCAGTGCCATTTACACAAAGTAATACTCCGTAAGAAGGCTTTTTCTTTGAATGGTTGACATGAACGAAGGTGTTGACGCGTGATAATGGATCGTAAAGGGGTGTGTCACACACGCCATAGACTGTTCCCGAAGTACCCGCTGTGGTTGCCAATTCTCCGGGTTTTAATACTTGAAGGGAAAATGCATTGTTGGGTTGGTCACCTGCCCGATAGGAAATGGGAACACCTGACTCCAAACCTGTCTCTTTTGCCGCTTCTTTACTGACTTTTCCCTGAACGGAAAAAGAAGGAACAGCTTCAGGAATCCATTCTTTTGGGATATCCATTTGCTTAAGGAGCTTTTTACTCAATCCATTCTCAATGAAATCCCAGAAAATCCCTTCGGAAAGACCTGTCTCGGAGGTAAGAATTTCTCCGCTCAACTTCATCGCGATGAAATCTCCCGGAAGCATGATTTTATGAATTTTGGCAGCAAGTTCCGGTTCATTTTCGATTACCCATCGAAGTTTGGAGGCTGTAAAATTTCCCGGAGAATTCAGCAAATGAGGAAGGCAATAATCTTTCCCTAGTGACTGAAAAGCCTTTTCCCCTATTTCAACAGCCCGGCTGTCGCACCAGATGATCGAAGGTCGGAGCACTTTCAAATCCTTATCCACGCATACAAGTCCATGCATTTGATAGGCAATGCCGATACCTTTTAGCTCGCCTTTTTTGACTTCAGCTTTATTGGTGACATAAGCAATAGTCTCCTTGACATACTTCCACCACATCTCCGGATCCTGTTCGGCCCAACCTGTTTGAGGTGCATTGATTGTCATTTCTTCTTCAGGAAAAGCTTTGGATACAATCGACTTGCCTGTACCAGCATCCAAAAGCGCGGCTTTCACCGAGGAACTTCCGATATCAATACCTAAAAGTAATTTTCTCATAATCAATTATTTACCAGAAGATGGTGTAAAGGCCCGCAATAATTCCCGCAATTAATATCGCACCGATTTTGAAACCTGTGCTCGTACTGAAAAGGTCAGCATTGATGTCAATGCTGTTTGGATGGTCTTTTCCTTTACCTTCTACCAAACTGATGGTGATCATCAAGGCTGCCAATACTAGGAACACAACCCCCATTCTATCGAGGAACGGCAAGGCAGGGAAAACTATTTTCAATACGACTGATAAGGGAATACTCAAAGCCGCACCAACCAAGGCCGCATTTGACGTAGTTTTTTTCCAGAATACGCCAAAGAAGAAAATCGCAAAAACACCAGGGCTGATGAATCCGGTATATTCCTGGATAAACTGGAATGCCTGATCCAATTGACCCAGCGCAGGGGCCACAATTGCAGCAATGACAAAAGCCACAACTGCCGTAATCCTTCCAACTCTTACCTGATTGGTTTCAGAGGCGCCTTTTCCAAAATATTTACTGTAAATGTCCATCGTAAAGATGGTCGAAGTACTGTTTGCCATGGAAGCCAAGGAGGAAACAATCGCTGCTGTAAGAGCTGCAAAGGCCAAACCTTTCAAACCGGTAGGTAAAATCTGAAGCAAAGTCGGATAAGCACGATCAGATTTGATTATTCCTGTGGTCGGATCTTTCATTGACTCGATAAAGCTGATATCAATTCCGTCTTTGACTATGACATATGCTGCTATCCCAGGTACAACCACGATCAATGGCATCAAAAGCTTTAAGAATCCGGCGAAAATCATCCCTTTTTGGGCCTCATCCAAACTCTTTGCTGCCAAGGCACGCTGTGTGATGTATTGGTTGAAGCCCCAATAGCTCAAATTGGTAATCCACATTCCACCAATCAAAACAGAAAGTCCGGGGAGATCACCGTAGGCATCTCGTGTCCCGCCTTTTCCGTCAGGAATCATCATTTCCCCTTCACTTAAAATCATAGAAAAGTGTTTCGGAGCTGCTTTTCTCAAAATACCTATTCCATCCCAGGCATCACCACTTCCGACCATTTGTAGCGCGATGTACGTGGTCGCCAATCCACCTGCGATAAGAAAAACCACCTGAATCACATCAGTCCATGCTACTGCTTTTAATCCTCCATAAATGGAATAGATCATTGCAAATAGTGCCAATCCCACAATTCCATACGTCAGGGGAACATTAAGTATTGTATTAAGACTCAATGCACCGAGGTAAAGTACCGAGGTCAGGTTTACAAAAACATATAATAACAGCCAAAATACCGCCATCGTCGTGCGAACCCGTGTATCGTATCGATCCAGTAAGAATCCCGGCATGGTATAAATCCCCTTCTTCATATACACAGGAAGGAAAAAGATCGCTACTACTAATAGCGTAGCGGCTGCCATCCATTCATAAGTGGAGATTGCAAGTCCAAGTGCAAAGCCAGAACCCGACATTCCGATAAACTGCTCCGCGGAAATATTAGAAGCAATCAGCGAGGCACCAACAGCCCACCAGGGAAGTGCCTTTGATGCAAGGAAGTAATCAGAGGAGTTTTTAATATGTCCTTTTTTCTCACGGGAGACATATATGCCCATTCCTATGATAAGGAAACAATAGCCGAAGAAGACTATTAAATCAATTGGTTCTAATAGCATGGAGGTTGGTTGATTGAGGTTTTGGGTAATGTTAAGTGCTTGTAGTTTAAAATTTACAAATTAAGGTCGTTAAAGATAATGGTTTGATGCAAACGTCTGCACAAAAAAATAGGGAAGCTCATATTTATTGGAAAATTTCAGTGAGGGGCTCCCATTTTTCGGTAGAAAATTCTAATGAATCGATTTTTTCCAAATAACTTACTCCGGTCACATTTGACACCCATACCTGATCTGCCTTCAGAAGATCATTGGGACCGAAAACTCCTTCAGTGATCAGACGGGGGATTTTAGAAATAATCGCCTGTCTTCCCACTCCTTCGATGCACCCACTAATCAATGCAGGTGTATAGACTTTTTTCCCCTTTCTCCAGAAAATATTCGAGGCACTCGCTTCGGCAACTTTTCCGGTATGGTCCAGCAAAATCAGTTCATCAAGCTTCCTGTTTTCCCGTTCCTGTGCTGCCATGACATAGGGAAGAGCGTTGAGCGTTTTAAACCTACTCCATGGAAAAGGGTAAAGGGAAATACTTTCAGCAAAAGAAGCAAGGGATTTGACCGCTGGTGCAAAGGTTAATTCCTGAAAATGTAAGGTTTGAAAAGATTGGTTGGTTTCAGGAGTATATCTTCCTGATCCACTTCTGAATAGATTCCAACGAATCCTCAGCTTTTTGCCTGCATATTTATCTGCAATCCAAGATTCCAATTTCTCAAAACCGGATTTATCAGCCTCCAGTTTCAATATTTTCATTCCTCGAATCAATCGATCTAAGTGAAAGCTGAAAAATCTGATTTTTTCTCCATCAAATACCATCGTTTCAAATAAACCATCGCCAAAGTTCATCGCCCGATTTGGTACTGGAAAGTCGGTCATCTTTCGCCAGGCTTGTTCTTTTGACAGGAATACATAAACTGTATCAATTTCGCTCATAAAAGTGTCCGTATTCGATCAGAAATAATGTTTGTTCAATTAAGCTCTTGTTAAAAGTAGTAAACAAAACCACCTTTAACGTCTTTAGATGCGGCAAGAAAGTAAAAAATAACTTAATCTTGAGTCAGCAAACGTGTTAGCATTAATATTGAACGAAAGCGGCTTATGGCAAACAAAAGTAGTGTATTCGATATGATCGGACCAGTGATGATTGGACCATCGTCTTCGCATACTGCGGGTGTGGTCAGAATAGCCCGTGCTGCCATACGACTTTTGGGAGGTATGCCCGACGAGGCAAACATTACTTTTTATAATTCTTTCGCCAGAACATACGAAGGACACGGAAGCGACAGGGCGATCTTGGGAGGTCTGATGGATTTCAAAACTGATGACCCCAGAATCAAAGACGCTTTGGAGATAGCTGCAGAAAAAGGCCTGATTTATAAATTCAAATCGATCGGGAATTCCTCTGTTCATCATCCTAATACCATCAAGTTAAACCTAAAAAAGGGAGAAATTGAGATGGAGGTTGTTGGGGAAAGCTTAGGGGGTGGAGTGATCAATATTGCAGAATTGGATGGTTTTGTGGCTAATTTTTCGGCGCAGAATCATACCCTCATCATTAAGGCAGGTGATATCTCCGGCGCGATCGCATTTATTTCCGGAGTAATTGCTCAGGAAAAAACCAATATCGCGACGATGTCAGTTTCCCGTAAGGGAAAAAACGACGTGGCTTGTCATGTTATTGAAATGGACTCAGGCATCAGAGAAATTACTGCTCAATATCTTAAATCATTACCATGGGTTTCTGAGTTGATTTATATTCCTGATATCGATTTATAAACTATTTTGACCTTATTATAACCAAACCAACTAACAAACTATGCCAAAAATTTTTCTGGGAGTCATTCTCACTATTGGGATCTCTTTCTTCTCGTTTGCCCAAAACAACCAACCTGTGGGGCCCTTTGACCTTCAAACTTGCGTCGATATTGCGTTGGAAAATAACCTAACATTAAAAAGGACCGAGCTTAACCAACAAATCACGGAAGCGAATCTCCTCCAAAGCCAAGGACAGCGAATTCCATCTTTTAGCACAGGAGCAAGTTCGGGCTATAGATGGGGTCGTTCGATCAACCCAGTGACCAACTTGTTTGAAAACAATCGGATTGGAAACATCAACTTATTTGCAAATTCAAGTGCACCGATTTTTAGAGGGAACCAAATCAATAATACCATATCGCAAGCTCGTAAGGATCTTGAGGCTGGTGTATTCAATTTGGAAGCAACCCGAAACGACATCACATTGAATATTATTAACCTCTTCATCAATGTGGTATTCAACCGGGAGCAAGTTAAAATTGCTGCCAATCAGCTAAAAACAACAACAGAACAATTTGAGCGAACAAGCAAACTCGTGGCTGCGGGATCTTTACCCATATCCGATCAGCTGGATCTCCAATCTCAAAATTCAAGCAATCAACTTGAAGTAATCAGAGCGCAAAACAACTACAGAATCGCCAAACTAAATCTGGCTCAGGCGATGCAGATCCCTTTTACAGATGATTTTGATGTAATCGAGCCTGAGTTTAATGTCGAAAATTCAACGATGGTATCCGAAGATCCGAATGCAATCTATGAGGTCGCTGTTGAATTGATGCCTGAAATCAAGGCAGCAGAAGCTGGAGTTGAAAGTGCAGAATACCAGGTAAAGATTGCCAAAGGAGCTTTTCTCCCAACACTTGGAATCGGAGCAAATTTATTCTCCAACTATGTAGATCAACCCGGATTTAATCAGCGTGAAATCACTCCATTTGGAGAACAAATTCAAAACAACATTTCCCAGTCGGCCAACCTTCAACTGAACATCCCGATTTTTTCTAATTTCAATAACAAATCAGCAGTTCAAAGAGCCCGGGCGCAAAAAGCGATCAGCGAAGTCACTGTTCAGGAAGCAAAAAACCAGCTTCGTCAAAATATTGAAAGTGCCTATACCGATGCTGTTGCGTCCAAATTGTCCTATGAAGCTTCTTTGGTCCGCGTCAAGAGTCTTCAGGAATCTTTCCGCGTTTCGCAGCAGCGCTTTGACCTTGGTGCGATCAATTCTGTAGACTTTCAAGTGGCACAGGCCAACTTGTTTAATGCACAGGCAGACCTACTCAACGCAAAATATACTTACATCTTCAGAATAAAAGTTCTCGATTTTTATCTCGGTAACCCCATCAACTTAAACTAAACCATGGCTACTAAAAAGTCCAATAAACTATTGTATTACCTTCTGGGTGCAGTCGGTCTCATTATTATCCTTGCTGTAATCGGAAGATCTGCAGGCTGGATAGGCGGATTGAAGGAAACTGAAGTGGAATTTTCCACCGCAAAGAAAACTACCATTATCGAAAAGGTCAGTGCTTCCGGAGAAATCCAACCCGAAATTGAAGTAAAACTTTCCCCGGACGTAGCCGGTGAGATTATCGAACTTAACGTAGCAGAGGGTGACTCTGTAGAAGTAGGAAAACTCCTGGTGAAAATTCGCCCTGACAACTTCGTCTCAGCCTTGGAACGAAGCAGAGCTAATCTCAATCAACAAATGGCAAATTTGGCACAGACGAGAGCGACACTTCAGCGCTCTGAGGCCCAATTCACTCAAGCTCAACTCAATTTCAACAGACAAAAAAGCCTGTGGGAGCAAAAAGCCATTTCTGATTCAGACTATGAAACGGCAAGGGCAAATTACATAGGCGCTGAAAAAGACCTGGAAGCTGCAAAGCAAAATGTAATCGCATCAGAGTTTGTCATTAAGAGTTCCCAAGCCTCTGTCAACGAAGCTTCCGAAAATCTGCGATTGACAAATGTCAATTCACCGGTTTCCGGAATTGTTTCTAGCTTACTGGTAGAGCAAGGTGAACGTGTCGTAGGTACGCAGCAGATGGCAGGTACACAAATGATGACTATCGCGGATCTTTCCAGAATGGAAGTAAGAGTAGATGTCAACGAAAATGATATTGTGAGATTAAGTCTCGGAGATACTACCATCATTGATGTAGATTCTTACTCCTCTACAGGAAAAAAATTCAAGGGTATTGTAACCAGTATCGCCAATACCGCTAACACCAAAAACTCATCAGACGCTGTGACAGAATTCAAAGTAAAAATCAGAATTCTAAACAGCTCTTATGTGGACTTGGTCAAAGAAGGAAAAAAATATCCTTTCCGTCCCGGCATGACAGCCTCAGTGGAAATCATCACCACCTCAAAAACCAATGCACTTGCCATTCCGCTCAGTTCGGTTACCACTCGAGAAACCCAAATGGACACCTTGGCTGGAGGCACAACCAAAGCAAAGGAATTGGTATTTGTCAGTGAAAATGGAGTAGCAAAAATCAGGACCGTCAAAACCGGAATTTCAGATTATGAAAACATTGAAATTCTGGAAGGTCTGAAAGAGGGTGATGAAGTTATTTCTGGTCCATACTTCATTGTAAGCAAGGAATTGAAAGAAGGAGATCCTGTTAAAAAGATGGCCTCCCCTACCAAACCTGGGGCAACGGCTGCGAAGTAACTATTTTTGATATTCTAAAGGCCCGTGTTGAATAAAATCAGTACTGGCTTTTTTAATATACGACTTAAGAAGGCCAAGATAATTTACTCCTTCCCAATGTGAATCAAGGCATCCCCGACATTGACCACAGGATTATTGTTAAGACCGATCACATAGCCATTTGTATTCGCCTTCACCGGCACAATCACTTGACCATAAGGATCGGATATATTTGCTATTAACTGGCCCTTTTTTATCGATTCACCTAATTTGACTGTTGCGAAAAAAATCCCCGAGGCTTTTCCTCTTGTCCATTCACTTTCTTTTAAGATCAAGGTATGGGGAGACGGTTGAGGTGAATTGATCATTTGAAGATGATGAAGCAATCGTTTAGTACCTATTATCCCCTCAGCTATGGCATGGTGATCAAGGCGCATACTTTCCCCTCCCTCATATACCAAAAGATGCTTTCTGGCATTAAATGCCGTCTTTCGAAAGGACTTTTCAATATGTTTGGAATTGACCACAAAATTTGTCCCAAAGGCTTTTGCCAATTCCAAAGCTACTTTATCTTTAAAATCAACACGCACTTGGGGTTCATTTGACAGCATCCGTCCACCGGTATGGAAATCTATTCCATAATCGATCTGAGGAATAATTTCTTCATTAAGAATATATGCAATCCGGGATGCAAGAGAACCTTTATTACTGCCTGGGAAACTACGATTGAGGTCACGCCCATCCGGAAAAGTCCGGCTATTCGATAGAAACCCATAAATATTGACCAGAGGAATTATGATCAAAGTTCCTTTAAGGATTTCCAAACCAGCGTCAATCTCTTCCAAAATCCGCTTGGCAGTAAAAATTCCATTAATTTCATCTCCATGAATTCCCCCACTAACCAACACTGTGGGACCTTCTTCCTTAGCAGATCTGATAAAAATCGGAAGGTCAATCAGGGTATGTGTGGGAAGTTTGGCAATAGGCAATTCGATATTTACAGATTGTCCGGGTCTAATTCGGACTCCATTGATTAGAACTTCTTTCATCAAATGGGATAGCAGATTGGGGTTTCATTTCACTTTGGCTCAAAATCTTGCTTATTTCGCAGCTCAAGATAGAGTACATGAATATACAAGAAAACATTTCCCTGAAACCACTTAATACATTTGGTATCGCCAAAAACGCAAGATTTTTTATTGCCGTCGATTCAGAAATGCAACTTAAGCAGGCGCTGGTTTGGGCTAAAAATCAGAATCAAAATGTGCTTATTCTGGGCGGTGGAAGTAATATTCTTCTGACGAAAGATTTCGATGGTTTGGTGATTAAAATTGAAATAAAGGGAATAAATCTGATCAGGGAAGATGAAAATTATATCTATGTAAAGGTTGGGGCTGGTGAGGGATGGCACGATTTAGTAAGGTACGCCATCGATAAAAACTGGGCTGGAATAGAAAATCTCTCATTGATCCCCGGAACTGTAGGTGCCTCACCTATGCAAAATATCGGAGCTTATGGCGTAGAGATCAAAGAAGTATTTGAAAGTCTAGATGCTCTAAATCGATCAAGTGTGCAGATGGAAACTTTTTCCGCGGAAGCATGCAAATTTGGCTACCGCGAAAGTGTCTTCAAGCATGAACTCAAAGATCAATATGTCATTTGCACGGTAGTTTTCAGACTAAAGAAAAATCCCGATTTTCGTATTGAATATGGTGCAATTCAGGATGTATTAAAAGGAAAAGGGATTACAGAGCTCAGCATAAAAGCTGTCAGCGATGCGGTATCTGAAATAAGGATGTCAAAACTTCCCGATCCAAAAAAAATCGGAAATGCAGGCTCATTCTTCAAAAACCCAACAATCAGCCAAAAACAATTCACTGAACTTAGGTCAATTTTTCCGGAAATGCCAGGATACCCTACTCCTGATGGAGTAAAAGTCCCCGCAGGCTGGCTGATTGAGCAAGCAGGCTGGAAAGGTAAAAGAATTGGAGAGGTCGGTGTACATGCCAAGCAAGCCTTAGTTTTGGTCAATTATGGCAATGGAGAGGGCAGTGATATCAAAGCACTATCCGAAAAAGTGGGTCAATCAGTTATGGAAAAATTTAAAGTACAACTTCAGCCTGAAGTCAATTTCATATGATTATAAATTGTTTTTTGGAGGTCGTCCCGAGCTATCGGCAGGAATACCATGGATAATCATATCCTTGGGTGAGAAGCTTTTCTCCAGGACAGTACATTTAAATCAACTGATCATTGACTTCAAAACTTTTCGGATAACGGGCTACCTCAACCCCAAATTTTTTAAGAAAATCCACCCCTTCATCAGATCCGATTCCTTTGTACTCTGCATAAGAAAAAAGGTAAACCACCTTGGCAATTCCCATTGAGAATATAATTCTTGCGCAGGCCAGGCATGGTGACAAGGTTACATAGAGCGTGGACCCTTCTACCGAGGTGTTATTTTTAACAGCATAAAGGATTGCATTTTGCTCAGCATGAAGCGCTAATGAACAACTCCCCTTACTGTCTCTGGCGCAGCCATGCTCCGGAAATTCCACGTCACAGTTATGAGTACCTGCCGGAGGACCATTGTATCCAATTGAAATAATCCTGGTTTCTTTTGTCAAAACTGCTCCTACGTGCTTTTTAATGCAGTGAGACCTTTTGGCGAGGTTAACTGCCAATTCCATAAAAATATCGTCAAAATCAGGCTTAATCATGAAAATTCGTTTCGCAAAAATAGTAAACCTGCCCAATCTTGAGAAAGATTCTCGAATAAAGACTTTTGTTTTTTCGTTTGAGAAGAAAACCTAACTTTCAACATTATTGAGCGTTTCCAAAGCATAAATCACCCATCATGAAGCGGAAAATTCAAATTATCTTTATCAATCTGTCTCTTATCGCCTTTTCTTCTTGTAAGTCTATAGAAATATTCAAAGAGAACACAGAGATCCCGGTTGCCCGTCCTTATCGAACATTTGTCATTATAAATAAAGAAGTGGGAATGCGGGGCTTTAATTCTCAATTTCTTGACGAACTCGTGCAAATACAATTGCAGGAAACATTTGAAGAAGCAGGAATGAAATATGATGCAAAACAACCGGATGTGGTCATCAGATATAATTCCAATGAGGATGTAAGACAACGAGAAGTAGTTTTAAATCAAAATCCTTACCCCTTCTGGGGGTATCGAGTGTATAATCCTTGGGTTTTCAATCCCTACAACAACAACAGAGTTTCATCAAGTAATTATGAGCTTTTGCAGGTTATTGTGGATTTTATAGATCCCGTTCAGGACAAATTCCTGATGACCTTGACCGGAGTGACCGAAGTGAGCAACCCGAAGTACAAACAGAAAAAAGTGGAGAAAACCCTCGAAGCAGTTCTTAAATCATTCTTAAATCAAAACTTAAATTGAAATGGAAAAGGAATATAAAACGCTAAAAGATTTTTACCCCTACTATTTGAAGGAACACCAAAACCCTACCTGCCGCAAACTTCATTTTATTGGGACAGGTCTACTTTTCGTCCCATTGGGTATCGCCATTTTTTCCGAAAATTATCTTTGGCTGATAGCCATTCCTTTTATTGGGTACGGCTTTGCTTGGGTAGGGCATTTTTTCTTTGAGAAAAATAAACCTGCCACATTCAAATATCCGATGTTCAGTCTCGCTTCAGACTTTATTTTGTTTTTTGATCTTCTCAGGGGAAAGGAAAAGTTCCATAAATATGGAAAATCTCATTAATTTAATGAAGGTTTTCTGGCCGATAATTTGCTAAGTAACAAAAAGACTGTACTTTTGTATAGTTATTAATGTATTTCAAAATCATATTTCTGTACTTAATGCTAACTATCGTACTTATAGACGATGATCCAATCAGCACATTCGTGACTGAAAAGCTGATCACAAAGAATGTCAAAGAGCCTTGTCAGTTCTATAAGTATCATAGTGCCCAAACTGCACTCGACGAGATTGGTGATATCAGTCCAAATTATCTGTTTCTGGATCTTAATATGCCAGGAATGAATGGATGGGATTTTCTGGATCATTTTCATCCAAAAAACAATGATGCACAGATTTACATCTTAAGCAGCTCAGTTGATCAAAGAGACATTAACAAAGCCAGTCAGTATCAGTTTGTAAAAGATTATCTATCAAAACCTCTGATAAAAAAGTATATCAACCTAATATTTAACTGATCAAAATTGATCAGTTTTTTTTTGCGCCACCATTTTTTCGAAACCTACATTCCATAAATTGGTTATATTCAAAAAATCAAGATTATGGCTAAAGCGAATCCAAAGCTAATTGATGCTATCGAAAGAACAGTAGCTAAACTCTCAAACGGCGCTGCATACCAATGGGGGCACATGGGTGCTTGTAATTGTGGCAATCTCGCTCAAGAACTAACACAATTCACGAAATCGGAAATCCATCAGTATGCCATGCAAAAACATGGTGACTGGAATGAACAACTACTCGATTACTGTCCCACAAGTGGCTATCCGATCGATTTGATGATTTCGAAAATGCTGGATTTCGGCTTAACTTTAGATGACTTGGCTCATTTGGAAAGGTTATCTGATCTTAGCATTCTATCACAAATTCCTAAAGAAAGAAGAGATAAAATCAATAAAAACTCAAGAGAAGATGTCGTATTTTACATGGAAACTTGGGCAAAAATATTAAGAGAAAATTGGATCAATGAAAATGAAATTTCACTCGAATTGGCTCTTGAAAAAAAATTAAAGTTACCAGTATTGGTCTAATTAATTTTTTGTCTTATTTCGTAAACATATTCAATTAACCCCCTTTTCAACACTGCTATGGAAGATCCTGAAGAAGAATTCGATGCAATCGACGACTTTGAAGAAGAAGATGATTTCGGAGACGATTTTGAAGATGAATACGATCTGGATGAAGAAACTGAACTTCTCGACGATAGTATTTTAGATTTTGGTGAAGAAGATGATGATTTCGAAGACGAAGAAATCATCGAGGATGATGACTTTGAGGACGACTTGGATTAGATTATCCTGAACTCAATTTGAGAAACAAGAATTTGCCTTTGTAAAATCAGCTTAGGGCTTTATCTTCGCATATCAATACGAATTTCAACCAAAATCAAATGATACTACTTGATATTTTCAGTTCTCCGATAATGCCTGGCGCGCAGCTTTTCATTCTTATCGTTTGCATACTCATAGGTTTGGGCGCGGGACTTTCAGCTATGGATGTTCGAAGTACATTCAGCAAAAAGAAGAAAACTGATCATTGATCATTCTATAACCAACAGAAGGAGGCTTTGCCTCCTTTTTTTTTTATCCAATAGGTCATTCTCCCGATGAAGAATCGGGACAGACTACTTGGCTCAAGGCAGTCAGGTCTGACCACTGAAAAACAAATTATAAAAACATGAAAACGCAAAACTATCAAAACCACGCAAGGTATTTTCCATTTCACCATTTCGTGGTAACTCCAATGACTTTGATCTATTTAGGATGGACCGTTTACAAGATGGATTTCAGCTCATCCGAAAGTCTGAATTCAGGCATTTATTCTCTATTGGGGGCAATGATACTTACGCTCCTTCCGCTTTTAGCCAGAATTTACGCACTCAAAACCCAAAATAGAATTATCTTGACGGAAATGCGTCAACGCTACTTTCATTTAACGGGTGCTCCCTTTTATTCTGTAGAAAACCAATTGAAACTGTCACAAATCATCGCCTTGAGATTTGCTGGAGATGAAGAATTATTGCCTTTAATGGAAAAAGCAATCCAAGAGAAACTGAGCCCTAAGGACATCAAAAAACAGGTAAAAAACTGGCAGGGGGATTATAGAAGAGTTTAATCAAATCTTTCTCCCAAAACCGCCTTGTCAATAAGCTCGCTAAGATTTTGGCGGGCTTTTTCTTTGAAATCCTTTGTTGAAAAATCCAAACTGGGAAGCTCCAAAATCAAATCAAACCCGGCTTTTCGACCTCCCGAACCTGAGGTGATCAAGGCAATCTTTTTTTTATGTGATCTTGCCAATTGTAACAAGGCAAAGCTTGCTTTTCCTTGATCACTTTGGGAATCATATTGTCCTTCCCCTGTGACTATCCAATCCGACTGAATTACTTTTTCTTCAATCGCTACAAGCTCAAAGAAATAATCAGCTCCAATTTTTATATCGATGGGAAAAAAGAAACCAAGACCCAAAGCTATTCCTCCTGCAGCTCCAAAACCTGCCTGATCAGCCCATTCACCTTTTGATTTTTTAATTAAAAGACCAAGTACATCCAAGCATGTTTTTTCAAAGTCAGGAACATGTTTCAATGCCAATCCCTTTTGTGGTCCATACACCTTAACTGCTCCATTTTCTCCAAAAAATGAGTTTTTTACATCGCAAAGGCAGGTGAATCTAATCTTCGCGATTTCGAGGGTCTTTTGGATGTGTTTAATTTTCTCCAAAAAATGCGGAGTATAGGCAGGAATTTCTCTTCCGTTTTCATCCAAAAACAAGATTCCCAGGGCATTCAATATACCCAATCCCATATCTATGGTGGCACTTCCCCCGAGACCAAGAATTACTTCCTCCGCACCCATTTGGATTGCTTTTAGGATTACTTGTCCCGTGCCGAACGTCGATGTCGAATATGGATCTCTTTGCCGAAGTTCAAGCGAGCCAATTCCCGATGCTGTAGAAACATCCAAATAAGCTTTCTTGTGCTCAGAGTCCCAGCCAAAATAACCCATGGCGGGCAGACCAATGGCATTCAGCGTCAAAACGGGAATTTTCTCCAAGAGCAAAGAATCAATCAATAAGCTGCAGGTCCCATCCCCACCATCTGCAACAGGCTGGATTATACACTCCAAACCTGATCGCGCCTCTACCTTCTGGGCAATGATCTTTGCCGCTTCTTCTGCTGATATCGTTCCTTTAAAGGCATTGGGGACAATCAAAAACTTCATATTCCATTGGCCTTCATTCTTGCAAAATAGCTTTTGGATGCCGCTCTAACTTTAGGAGCTAAGTAAAGGGCAGCAATCATATTTGGAAATGCCATCACAGCATACATTCCATCAACCAAGCTCACTACAACTTCCAAAGACGCCACAGCTCCAACCACGATTGTAGCTAAGTAGAAGTAATTGTAATAATTCGCTTTGCCAGCTCCAAAAAGGTAATTGGTGCATTTGTGTCCATAATAGGAATAGGTAAACATCGTAGAAAGTGCAAAGACAAGTACTGAAAGCATCAACAGATATTTCCCATACACGGGAATCCCGATTTCGAATGCTTCCAAGGTTAATCTGACACCATCATTTTCTGAATTTTCCCACACTCCCGTAAGTAATATTACTAAAGCTGTCAGCGTACAGACAACTATCGTATCCACAAATGGACCGAGCATAGCGATCAAGCCCTCTCTGATAGGTTCATTGTTTTTGGAAGCGCCATGGACCATTGGGGCAGTACCAATGCCTGCCTCATTGGAAAATGCAGCTCTTCTAGCCCCGACGACAATCACCGATCCTACAGCCCCGCCCATTACAGCGTTTCCGGTAAACGCATCCACTACAATCAATTTTAGCATTTCAGGAACTTGACCCAAGTATTGGTAAATAATGATCAACACAGTGATCATGTAAATTCCAACCATAAAAGGAACCATTTTCGAAGCTACCGAAGCAATTCGCTGTATACCACCCAAAATTACAATTGCCGTCAATCCCATCATCACAAACCCAATAATCCATCGATTACGAACAGTTTCTTCCATCGTTTCCGGCTGAATCAAAACAGCCTGAATGACGGCTGTAAGTTGATTTGCCTGAAAAATTGCGAGTAAGCCGATCACTCCTGCCACACAAAAAATCACGGAAAGAAATTTCCACTTTTTACCCATCCCCTCTTCAATGAAATACATCGGTCCTCCCTGAATTTCGCCTGCACTATCTTTGCCTCGATACATAATTGCCAAACTACAGGTGTAGAATTTGGTGGCCATCCCAACAAATGCCGCCATCCACATCCAAAACAGTGCCCCTGGCCCCCCCATATTTATAGCAATTGCCACCCCTGAAATATTTCCCAAACCGACTGTCGCAGCAATAGCCGATGATAGCGCCTGTGCTGAAGAAATTTGTCCAGGGGCTAAATTATCATCGTATTTTCCACTTAATAACTTGATCGCATGTACCATTTTTAAAAAAGGAACAAAACCGGAATGAATCAAAAAAAAGAGCCCTCCGCCTAAAAGCAAAACTAAAATTGGAGGTCCCCAAATCCAGTTACTAAATTCAATAATGATGTCTCCCATGGATAATTCCTATTACTTAAGATGTCTGTCAGCAAAACTGATTCGATAATAGGTCCAATTTCAGCAAAATCAAAAAGTTTGGATAAGAGGTATAAAAAAACCCGAAGTATTTAAACTTCGGGCCCTTGCTTGATTAAGTTTTACCAGGTGATTTTTGGCGATTTGTAGAATCCAACTCCTTGGATATCCCATCTTTTACCATGAACGGGAACTCTTCTACTGTAACCTTCCCAGCTTCTTCGGTCCTTTTTTGTCCAAGCGACTTCGGCAATAGCTGAAAGTCTAGGAAAAACCAAGTAATCGATATCCGCTCTATTGGTTACCGTTTCGGTCCAAAGAGGCGCTTCTACTCCCAAAATATTTTCTGCAGTTATTCCTGATACATATTCTGAGGGTTCCCACAGATATGCTGAGTCCAATTCCACGTAGGCTGCCCAATGTAACCCAATTCTTGACAAGCTATCATATTGCATATCCAAGTAAACTTTCTTGGCAGGAGACATCAATACTTTGTTTCCTTGGTCCTTCGCAAGCTTTGCATTTGCCTCCAAGGCCCAGAATTGCGCCACGTTTCCAGGAAGAAGTTTAGCTGTTGCTACTTCATCCCAACCAATACTAGTCTTTCCATATTTGGAAACGATGTCCTGGACACGTTCGATAAAGTACACATAGTCATCTTTTTCCGTGACATGTGACTCATCTCCACCGATGTGAAAATAAGGACCAGGCGTAATTTCAGAAAGCTCCCGAACTACACTATCAACAAAAGCGTAAGTCAACTCTAATTTGGGAGCAAACGTACTCCAGCCTACTTCAATACCGGTGTATAACTCAGATGCCTGAGGATTTTTCGAGGGCATTTCATAATCCAAAGGAGCTTTATTGACCGAGTCTAACTTTCCATTGGGTAAATTTACACCTGGATTTAACTCCGCATAGGAAGCCAAAGCAGAATTCGTGTGACCAGGCATATCCACTTCCGGTACGATAGTGATAAAACGATCTGCAGCATAAGCCACGATATCTTTGTATTGTTCTTGGGTATAAAAGCCCCCTTTACCGCCACCTACTTCGGTACTTCCCCCGATTTCAGTAAGTTTCGGCCATGACTTAATTTCAATTCTCCATCCTTGGTCGTCTGTAAGGTGCAGGTGAAGATGGTTTAGTTTATAAACAGCCATCTGATCGATGTAGTATTTGACATCCTCCACTGAGATGAAGTGCCTCGCTACATCAAGCATTGATCCGCGGTATTCAAATGCAGGAGCGTCCTTGATTGTTCCTCCCGGAATTGACCATTCTGCAGATTGGACGGTCTTATACATGATTTGCGGAGGGAAAAGCTGTAGCAAAGTCTGCACTCCGTAAAACAAGCCCGCTTCTCCCGCAGCAGTCACCTTTAGTTCTTCTGCAGAAATCTGAATTTCATAGGCTTCTGAATTTTCATTGCCGGTCAATTCCAATACGATCTGACCTGTATCAAAGGAAACAGGAATATCGTAACCCGTGGAAGGTCTGAGTTTTTCTGCGAGATGTTCTCCTATTCTGGTCAAATGATCGCTTGTACCTACTAATTTGATACCGGTCTCAGCGGTCAATTGAAAGATTCCGGAGCCATTGTTGATTTCTTGAGGGAATGGGATGATTGCAGCGTCAGAAAGGCTTGCTTGTTTTTTACAAGCCCCCAATGCAAGTAAGCCACCAAACATAAGGGTCCAAAGTGTTTTTTTCATAGTCAATGATTTTGCCTAAACTTACTTGAAATTTTTGCAAATCTATTTTTCTAAATTCAATTAATTTCAAAAACAGCCATCGTTTACACAATCGGATGATTTGAAGGGCCAAAAGATCTAAGTCCTTTAAATTCAATCTCAATTTTTGACAATCGGGACTGAATTCTGACTCCTTTTTAATATTTTCCCATCCTATTTAACAATAACTCAATCACAGATTATATGGAGAATAAAGATTCCAATCCGGAGAAGAATAGCAGGAGAAGTTTTATCAAAGGCTCAACCTTAGCGCTGGCTGGGTTTTACATTGTGCCCCGACATGTATTGGGAGGTGTTGGATTTGTTGCTCCAAGCGATCGTTTAAGAGTGGCAAGCATTGGTGTTGGAGGGATGGGGGCAGGTGATGTCAGTGGTGTTTTCCGCAGTGGAAAAGTTGACATGATTGCCCTTTGTGATGTTGATGATACACGCGCGAAAAAAAGCCGGGAGGATCATCCTAAAGCAGGCTACTACAAGGATTTCCGTACAATGCTGGAAAAGGAGGAAAAGAATATTGATGCAGTAACCGTTTCTTCTCCTGACCACATGCATGCAGTTCAGGCTATGATGGCAATGAAAATGGGCAAACATGTCTATGTTCAAAAACCAATGTCTCATGACATTTATGAGGCAAGAATGCTAACTGAAGCCGCGGAAAAGTATAAAGTAGTCACTCAAATGGGAAACCAGGGTTCCTCCGGTGATGGAGTACGTCAAATGGTCGAATGGTACAATGCCGGATTAATCGGAGAAGCAACAAAAGTCTATTCATGGACCAATCGCCCTGTTTGGCCGCAAGGGATCGAGTGGCCAAAAACGCCTATCACTCCTCCTGCTGACCTAGACTGGGATTTGTGGCTGGGAACTGCTCCCTACAAAGACTATGTGGGGAACTTGGTGCCCTTCAACTGGAGAGGCTGGTGGGATTATGGTACAGGTGCTTTGGGAGATATGGCTTGTCATATCATGGAGCCTCCCTTCCGTGTTTTGGGACTTGGCTATCCTAAATCAGCTGAATGCTCTGTTGGTTCAGTTTATGTCGGGGAATTCACCAGAGGATATTTTCCAGAAAGCTGCCCTCCTTCTTCACATATCACACTACGCTTTGACCAACCGGGAAAACCTGATTTGGAATTCCATTGGATGGATGGAGGAATCCAGCCTACTAGGCCCGAAGAACTTGAACCGAATGAAATGATGGGTGATGGCGGAAATGGCGTAATTATCGAGGGAACAAAAGGAAAAATGATGTGTTCGACCTACGGAGCAAATCCAAAACTTCTACCTACCAGTAGAACTGCTGAAGTAAGCGTACCTCAAACAGAATTCAGGGTTCCCGAAGGAGACCGAGGCCATTACAACAATTGGGTAGAGGCCTGTATCGGAGGCTATGGTTCTAATGAATTCAAAAGACTAAGTTCTCCATTCGCTGTAGCTGGTCCATTGACTGAGTCTGTATTGATGGGAAATCTTGCTATTCGAAGCTATGATTACCGAATCCCAAAAGCTGGATCAACAAGCCAGTTTGATTATCCGGGAAGAGGGATCAAATTAATCTGGGATGGTCCAACTATGAAAATCACAAATTTCGAACCTGCCAATCAGTTTGTAAAAAGAGAATATCGAGGAGCTTACTCACTTTAATATTCTCATCTGACAATACTTAACTTAAAGGGCTTCCAAAAAATTGGAAGCCCTTTAAGTTTTTATTGTTCGACAGCTAATTCAACTCTTCGGTTTTTTACCCTTCCGGCTTCAGTAGCATTGGAGGCGACTGGTCGAGTTCCTCCCCAACCAGATATTCTCAAATTTTCGAAATTAACTCCCTTATCAATCAAGAAATTCCTGACACTTCCTGCCCGTTCTAATGAGAGTTGTTTATTTAATCCAGGATCTCCGGCGTTGTCAGTATGCCCATTGATTCTGATTTTTATCTGGGGATTTTCTTTCAGAAAAATAGCCAAATCCGATAAGCTGGCTTCAGTGTTTTCCCCTTCTAATTCTGCGGTTCCTCGTTTGAATTTCACATCTTCCAACAGGACAGTACTCCCCTGCTCGGCCTTGGTCAACAAGACTATTGTTTTGGTTTTAAAATCCAGGTTTTCAACCAAAACCTGTTTCGGAAAATAACCCGCCGAGGATATTTTAATCAGATTAATACTTCTTTTTTTTAATTCTGAAACCAACTGTGCTTCCTGATAATCAACAATTTCAGTCCCTTTAATGAAAGTAAGTGTATAGGGCAATTCTTCCTTATTTTTCCCATCAATCACCAGCCAAGTTACGGGAGATTCCACCTCAGGAATTTCATTTGCTATGGGAGTAATTGGGGGGAGTTTAAGAGAAACTTCGGTGGAGTCTGAAAGTGGAAGGACAACAGTGCGCGACGCGGATTCATTGACTCGAATGGGCCTCCTCGTTGGTTTTGGGTTTTCGGGTTCAGCGGAAACAGTGATCGGTGCCGAAAACTCAGTTGGAATTACCAAAGGAACCGGAGTGGAAAATGTCATCAGGTCAGCGTATCCATCGCTGTTTTGAGTACTTGTCCAAACTACTTCATCTTTGCTTATAAATGTAATCGAAGCTTCGGAACCTCGAGAACTGATTTGTTGCCAAATTTCAGGTTTGCTCCAACTATCCCAAGATTCTCCAAGACGTTTCGAAATAAGAATATCTTTCCCATTTGCTCCAGGGTAAGAATTGGAGGAAAAATAAAGTTTTTTTGACACAGGATCATAAAACGGGCCCACTTCCTGTCCAAATCCATTGATGGCCGATCCGAGATTTTTAAGTTCAGACCATTCCACAATTCCTGTTTTTTCGCTTAAATAAATATCCTCATTGCCAAATCCTCCCTGTCTTTTACCTGCCAAAAAAATCACCTTTCCGCCTTCTGCTACTCTTCCGGTAACCGGACCCTCAAATGAATTCAAGTCTGGAAAATTAACTTTTCGGAGATAATTCCAGTCTGCACCAAATTTTGAGAATTGATGAACTGAGGTTTGATCTCCTTCTTTTCGCAGAACCAAAAGTGTCAATACATCTTCCAGGCCAAGTACCAAATCATAACCGGCAGTACTTAAATCAGGTCTGTGAGTGGCTTTTCCCCATTCTCCTGATTCATCCTTTCTTGTTTCCCAGATATCTCCGGAATCAGACACTCCTCCCAGATTCTGGGGATGAAATGCTCGTGTAAAAAGAAGTGTGTTGTTTCCGATCCAAACCGGATTAGTGTCGTCATTTGGACTGTTAGCACCAGAAAGCGAACGTAGTTCCTGGGCCTTGGTACTTAATTGCAAACAAAAAGCAAGCAGCACTAGGCCACTTGCTTTGAGAATGAACTGCTTATTTTTTTTCATAATTATTGATCCAACACAATGGCGAATATCAAGGGCGCCACGATGGTTGCATCAGATTCAATGATAAACTTTGGAGTGTCTTGTCCAAGCTTTCCCCAAGTAATTTTTTCATTTGGAACAGCTCCCGAGTAAGACCCATAAGAAGTGGTCGAATCGGAAACTTGACAGAAATATCCCCAAAGCGGAACATTGGTACGCTGTAAGTCCTGATGCAACATCGGTACCACACAGATTGGGAAATCACCTGCAATTCCCCCGCCAATTTGGAAAAATCCAACAGTGCTTTCATCCGTAGCATTTTGAGTATACCATTCAGCAAGGAACATCATGTATTCAATGCCAGTCCTTACGGTATGTACCTTTTTGACATCACCGGCGATCACATGTCCTGCAAACATGTTTCCAAGCGTTGAATCTTCCCATCCCGGAACAATGATTGGGAGGTTTCTTTTTGCCGCTTCCAATAGCCAACTGTCTTTAGGATCAATTTGAAAAGAAGCGTCCAACTTACCTGACAACAGGATTTTGTAGAAAAACTCATGCGGGAAATAAGCTTCTCCGGCTTGATCTGCCTTCATCCATTCTTCGAGGATTACATTTTCGATACGACGCATGGCTTCCATTTCAGGAATACAAGTATCAGTCACACGGTTCATGTGACGTTCAAGAAGTTCTTGTTCCTGTGCGGGCGTCAACTCACGGTAATTGGGTACACGTTCGTAATAATCATGCGCCACTAGGTTAAAAACATCCTCTTCGAGATTTGCTCCCGTACAGGATATGATTTGCACTTTATCTTGGCGGATCATCTCAGCCAGGGAAATACCCAATTCGGCTGTAGACATTGCACCTGCCAAGGTTACCATCATTTTACCGCCATTATCTAAATGAGTTTTATAACCCTCAGCTGCATCAATCAAAGCAGCCGCATTGAAGTGGCGGTAGTTGTGTTTTAAAAATTCAGTGATTTTCATTTTGTCAGTATTTTCAATAGAGTTGCAAAATTACCCAATTTTTACCCACAAAAAAACCCGGACAAAATCCGGGTTTTCGATTGGGATTCCAAAATCCTCTTATTTCTTTTTAGTCGTATCGGTAGCCGCAGGAGTCGATCCTGATGGGTTAGCCAAATATTTTTTATTCAATCCTTCCACGACAGAGGCCGTTACATCCATGGCATCACTTGCATACCACATCGCCCCGCCCCGGGTGTAGCTCAAGATGAGGTCAATGTCATTTTCGGAAGCATATTCTTTAATATATTTCTGAACCTGCTCGTAGATGTCATTCATCATTTTGGCCTCATCAGCAGATAATTCCTGCATTAGGTTATTTCTGTAGGTCATCAGATTTTGTTCCTTCTGCACCAATTCGTCTTGTTTTGCTCGAGCCTGATTTGGCGTCATATTTCCTCCTGTTTGTTGGAAAGTAGCTACTTCCTGCTCAAAACCTCTTGCTCTGGACTGGAGATCGGAATCAAACCTTTTACCTTTTGAAGTGATTTCCTCAGACATTTTTTTGAAGTAATCATACTTGTTGATCACTGAGTCAGTGTAAACGTAAGCTACCTTCAAGTCTTTAGCAGCAATTCCTTCTCCTGAAATTTCAACTTCCGCCGTAGTAGCAGTTTTTTTATCACATGAATAAAACAGCACAGAAGCAAGTGCCAGTACTCCGAAGATTTTCAATCCTTTTTTCACTTTTAATTTGTTATGGTTCGCAGGGCGCAAATATATAGAAAGTATTGATTTTGCAAGAATTGAATGGTTAACAGAAAGTTAAAATCAGTTAACTTCCTAGCTATAAAGCTCTTGAGCTATACGGAAAACATGAGCGTGGGCCTCAATAATTACCTTGATCTGTTTGGAATATCCACCCCCCATACAACAGGTGATGGGAATTTCATGATTCTTAGCCAGGGAGAGTACCATATTATCTCGTTTTCTAACTCCATTTTGACTCAAATTTAATCGTCCCAACTGATCTGTGGAGAGCACATCAACACCACATTGATAAATGATAAAATCTGGGGAAAACTGTTTCAGAAGAACAGGAAGATTGAGTTCCAATTTCTCTAAATATTCTTCGTCCGCTATACCATCAGCTAGCCCAATGTCTAAATTCGATTGCTCTTTGCGATGAGGATAATTTTTTTCTCCATGCATGCTGAATGTAAAAACATCTGAACGATTCTTGAATATTTCTGCGGTTCCGTTACCCTGATGGACATCCAAATCCACAACTAAGACCCGATTAACTTTCTTATTATCTAGCAGATAATTGGCCGTGATCGCAATATCATTCAATAGGCAAAAGCCCTCTCCCCGATTCGTAAATGCATGATGTGTACCGCCGGCTATGTTCATACCGATCCCATGATCCAAAGCGTAAAGTGCTGCCTGAACAGATCCTGTAGCAATTTGTATTTCTCGCTGAACCAAGGCTGCGGAAAGCGGAAAGCCAGTTGCTCGGATTTCGGATCGTGTTAAATCAAGATTTTTGAGACGATGGTAATAATCCCTATCATGCGTATTTAAAATCCATTTTTCTTCTAAAAAATCGGGGATAAAAAAATTTTCTTTGGATAATGTTCCTTCATATAGCAACTGTTCTGGTAGTAGGCTATACTTTTCCATCGGAAAACGATGTCCTTGAGGCAAGGAATGAGCATAAGATGGTGAGAAGGCAACTTTAAGCATAAAAAAAAACGCTGAATGTATAACCAGCGCTTTAAGGGTATGTTCAGAATTTTAATTCATTTCAAACTTCATCGTCTTCAGTTTGAAACGAATACATGGTATCATCCAAGACGATAGTGTCGTCATTAAATTCTTTCACAAATTTTGAAATTGCATCTTCGTTAATTTCTTCCAAGTTAAGTGCAGCATCAAGACCTATTCCATAATCATGGTTGGTATCGATATCAATAAACTCCTGTACTTTGACAGTTTCTTCCTCTTCCATTTCCATAATCATCTCAGTAATAAACCAACCAATTTCTTCTTCTTCACTTGAAAGAGGTTTCATATTCCCATTCTCATCTTCTTCGTAGTTGATTCCCTTGAAGTTGGGAAATTTCTTGGCAGCCTCGTGCTCGGCCAGTTCGTACACTTCACTGGCATGATGAAGTCGAAGTGTATAAAGCGCCGCGTCATAAATCGCTTCTTTTCCTTCATGCATTCCTAGAAAATAAAAATTTACAAATTCATCTGAATTCTCCTCATCTGGAATAATCTTAAAGTTCTTTCCAGACTTCTGTAAGTCAGATTTTAAATTTTCAATGTTTTTGGGGTCAAAACCCGGATTGGCAACTGACATAGCTCAAAAATTCAAGTAGTTAATTTGGTTTATATAGGGTAATGAAGTTGATTCGAAAACCGAATCTAAAATCAGATAAGAAAGTAAATGAATAAAATGAAATCGGCAAAATTTGATGAAGAATTTATCAAAAACCTATTAAAACAAAAAGAAGGAGAAAAACTAGATTTTAAGCTGAAAATTACTTCAAAAGAAAAAATCGCTAAAACACTCTCAGCCCTTAGTAATTCACAGGGAGGGTTTATTGTGGTCGGAATGTCCGACCAAAAAAAAATAATCGGCATTGATCCAGAAGAAGAGCGCTACATGATCGAAGCCTCAAATGAGGAATATTGTATACCAAGTGCATCATTAATAATTGACGAAATAAAAGTCTTCCACGAAAAATTTCCGTCTACAGAACTAGAAAGTGAAACATCACTGCTAATTGTTGAAGTGAAAAAATCTCCTTCGACCGTAATTTTTTGCAAAAATAAAATCGGTGAAATGAAAGCTTATAAGCGCATCAATGATCGAACTGTGGCAATGTCAATCTAGACTATTCCCGAAAACGCCATTAATCAAACTGACTACCAGAGAAAAACCTAATGCCCACCAAAAGCTCTCCACAACAAATCCTGGTATAAAGTAAGCCGCCAAGAGAATCACACAGGCATTAATGACCAGTAAAAAAAGACCCAAGGTGATCAGCGTAATTGGGAAAGTAAGGAATATCATAATTGGCTTAAGCGTCAAATTGATCAAAATAATAACGGCTGCCAAAATAAACCCTGTAGTCCAAGTATCAATGCTAACCCCTCGGAGCAAATAGTCTGCAATCAAAATAGAAATCCCACCCAAAAGAATTTTCGTAAGTATTTGTCCAGCTTGATTTCTTGAATTCATAAGATTGTTATTTGTTTTAAAAAGCCATAAAGCTTACCGGAAGGTAGATGCGGAATAATCCAGATTATGATCCAGTAACCAGGGATCATCCTTTCTGCCTCAGGCATGCAGGCTGGATTTCGTTTACAATGAGGTAAAAACTGACTTTTATCATCGATAAAAAGAAAGACAAACCTTTCATATGAAATCTAAGTTCTCAATCTAGTCTTATATTTGCAACAGTACTTTAATTATTACCTAAGTGATTTTAATAATCTTCTTCCTCCTTCACTGGTATTTCTCACTGTTTTGCCAGAGTTTCTTCCTGCATCGCTATGCAGCCCATCAAATGTTTGTAATGAACAAGTACTGGGAAAAATTCTTCTACTTCTTCACTTGGTTGTGGCAAGGAAGTTCATACCTGTCTCCAAGAGCCTATGCAATCCTCCACAGAATGCATCATGCTTACTCTGATACCCCCAAGGATCCCCATAGCCCCCATCATACAGAGAATCTGTTCACAATGATGTGGAAAACAAAAAACATTTACAACGACTATTTTAGCTTCAAACTCAAGCCAGAAGATCGGTTTTCAAAGGATATTCCCGACTGGAATAAGTTTGACAGATTTGCCGATAACATGGCGGTAAGAGTGGGATGGCTCCTGTTGTATGTATTGATTTATGTACTTAGTATTTCTGTTTTTGAATTAGCCGGAACTCATTGGTGGATGTATTTCCTTCTACCCATTCATTTTCTAATGGGACCGGTCCATGGTGCAATTGTAAATTGGAGTGGACACAAATATGGTTATGCAAATTTTGACAACAACGATAAATCAAAAAACTCGCTTTTGTTGGATGTCTTGATGCTAGGTGAGCTTTTTCAAAACAATCACCACAAACTTCCTAATCGTCCAAATTTTGCTGTCAAATGGTATGAGTTTGACCCCACTTATCCAATTGTTAAATTGCTGCACTCAACTGGAATCATACGGTTGAAAGCTGTCTGAATTTGCATTCAAAAATATTAAGACCTCAAATTGAGGTCTTTTTTTTATTCCTATCTCATTATAATTCAGTTTTTTAGCACTTTCACCAACTAAATAGTAAAAATATTTTATATTTTTCTTTGGATTTAAGAAACTAAACGAATAATTTTCTATCGATTTAAAACTTAACATCTTATGAAACCATTAACCAGAGCAGAAGAGGAAATCATGCAAATCCTCTGGGATATTGAGCGAGGCTTCGTGAAAGATATCCTAACCCCTATGCCCGAGCAAAAGCCGGCCTACAACACAGTTTCCACCATCGTGAGAATTCTTGAGCGAAAAGGATTCGTAAGTCACAAATCTTACGGAAAAAGCCACGAATATTTCCCAATTGTATCCAAAGATGAATACAGAACATTCATTATTAAGAGAATGTTGGAAGGCTATTTTGAAAGCTCATTTGCAAAGCTTTCTCAGTTTTTCAAAAATGATGAATCACTGAATACCAAACAGTATCAATAAGCTGTTTTGCGTAAACTATGTATAAAAAAAACCGATCAAATGATCGGTTTTTTTTATTTGATTTCTCTTATCGAATATCCTTAAGAAGTTCCTCAACAGCTTTTTCGAGTTGCTGATCAATACCGATATCAATTTTTCCAGGCATATTTTTCACTTCAAACTGAGGTTTGGTTTCATTATTTTCCAGCCATTCCCCTGCTTTATTTTTGGCTGAAATAGGGACTGCACCCCATCGCGTTCCGTCAGGCAGACTTTCCCATCCTGCAAACGAACAGGTTCCTGGTGTAGGCATACCTACAGTTTTTCCAATCTTCAAATCCGTGTAACCACAGGCGAAACAATGCCCGTCAGAGTAATTAGCTTCATTGAACATTGCCAATGTGGGTTTTGTCCATCTTGCAGTTGGTTCACCCCCCACTACTTTATCTGCTGTGGCATAGGTCAAAAATGGATCTCCGGTAAAAAACATCGCCAAATCAGCGACTAAGTCTCCGCCGCCATTGAATCGCGTATCGACAACTACCCCCTCTTTTTCAAAGTATTTGCCCATCATGTCTTCATAGACATTTCGATACGGACCGTCACTCATTCCAGGAATATGTACATAGCCAAGTTTGCCCCCACTTAATTTTTCCACTTCCTCCTGATTCTTTTTCACCCATCGCTTGTAGAGCAATTGATTTTCAGCACCTAGCGATATTGGCTTCACCGTATATTGCTTTCGGCTATTATTCACAGGATCCAGCACTTCAACAAGCGTAAATTTGTCGGCTTTTCTATTCAGGAGCTTCGCAAAATCCAGATCCGCAGCGATCAGTTCACCATCAATCCTTTCGATGATCATCCCAGCTTTTACATCAATGTCAGCTTTATCCAAAGGGCCACCTTTGATTACTTCTGTAATTTTGACTCCGTTACCAGTATGAGAATAATCAAAGAAAATACCCAAGGCACTCGTCGCATCTTCCATCGGTACGCTGCGCGAATACCTCGCTCCGGCATGAGAAACATTTAATTCACCGATCATTTCTGATATCATCTCCGCAAATTCATAACTGTTTCCAATATGAGGAAGGTACTTTTGGTATTCAGGTTTGATCCCCTTCCAATCGATTCCATGCATATCGGGTGTGTAGAATATTCCCTTGGTTCGAAGCCAAACATGTTCAAAAAGATGGGCGGTCTCAGCCTTTTTGTCGAAAGTCATCTCTCCGGCAATTTTGATGGTTTCCCGCTTCATAGTCTCCGGGTTGATTTTCGAAATGCTTCCATCCGATAAAAGGAATAAGCTTTTCTGGTCCTTATCCCATTCCAATCTACCAGAACTGGCATCCAGCGAGATCTCCTGCTTGGTTTCCTTTGTCCGCAGATTTGTACTCCAGAGATTCATTCCTTTTTCAAAACGCGCGAGATAGAAAAGCTTCTCTCCATCCTTTGACAGCAAGGCATCGCCCATACTAGAGGAATGAATTGTCAGTCTCGCCTTTCGTTCTTCAAACCCATCCCAGTTGAAAACAATAGGTTTTACGGTTTTATTCTCCGGCTTTTTCGATTTGTCATCTGATTCAGCTGGTTTTTTAGCTTTTTCGATTTCCTTCAAAAGCTCAAACTCATCTTTATTCAATCGGAATTTATCCCAAGCCGCTTGCTCAAAAAATAGCGTATAAACGTCATTTTCATTCCGGCCACTGGTAGCATAGCTTCTCAGCCCATCTCGATTGGAAAACCATATCATCTGCTTCCCATCATTGATCCATTTTGCATTATTATCCGAATAGCCACTCTGGGTCAACAATCGCATTTTTTCTTTTCCGGAAGCATCCAAAAGTACCACTTCAGAATTGGTCATAGTGGGTCTATAGCTGGCCAGAAGCCACTTACTATCCGGACTCCAAGTGAAATATTGATCCCCATCGCTCATGTGAAACAGCAAATCAGGCCCCATCAGGGTCACAGAAGTTTTGCTGGCAATATCCAATATCTTCAGACTACGACGACCTTCGATATAGGCAAGCTTTTTTCCGTCAGGAGAGAATTTCGGCAAATAGGCATCCTGCTCAACACTGACTAACGGCTCTTCTTTAATCAGGGTAGCTGCAAAAAAGAAAGGCTCTTCTGTTCTCACTTTGGAGCTTTGAAAAATCTGCCACTTCCCGTTTCGCTCCGAGGAATAAATGACTGATTTACCATCCGGTGCAAACTCAACAAAACGCTCCTGTTCCGGTGTATTGGTAATTCTCTTGGTCAAGGACCCATCCACAGAAGTTACAAACACCTCTCCACGCGCGATAAATGCGATTTCTTTTCCGTCAGGAGAGATGGCCATTTCCCGTACTCCACCGTTGATGGCAATGTAATTATCAGGATTGGAGATCGATTGAGTTGCGATTGACACTTCCAGTTTTTTGGGCTGCTCTCCTGCTCTCAAGGTGTAAAGCTCCCCATCATAACTGAAACTCATTAATCCTTTGTCAGAAATCGAAAGAAATCGTACAGGAAAACCAGAGAAGCTTGTCAAGGCTTTAGCTTGTGAAGGATTCGCCAGAGACATGCTGTGAACATTAAAACTTCCATTAGCTTCACTTAAATAGAATATCTCGGACTCATCCGGAGAAAATACCGGATTTCGGTCTTCACCATAAAATTTGGTAAGCATGGTGTGTTGGTTCTTGGCAGCATCATAGATCCAGATGTCACGCGCAATTCCGGATTGGTGATGCTTTCTCCATTCGTTTTCACCCCCTTTTTTGTCATGGTAAATCATTTTTGATCCGTCCTTGCTCGTTTGCACATACTCTGCAGGAATCGTCCAAATCTGATCGATCCGGCCACCTGATTTCGAAACTTGGTATAATTCAGGCTGGGAGCCAGTAGGATATTGACGGTGTGACGCAATATCCATTCGTGCCGCTCCGAAAATCACCTTTTGGTCATCTGAACTGAAGTCAAATGGCAGCTCATCCGTAGAGTGATAAGTAAGACGTGTAGCCTCTCCACCGGCGGAATTCATGATAAACACGTCAAAATTACCGTATCGATCAGATGCAAAAGCGATTTGCTTTCCATCTGAACTCCAAACAGGCTTGAAGTCATGCGCTTCATGAAAAGTAAGTTGGGTGGCTTTACCTCCTAAACTTGACACGAGGTAAAGGTCTCCCTTATAAGTAAAAGCAATTTGGCTTCCATCCGGAGAAATGGCAGGATAGCGAAGCCAGTTAGGTGCTGTTTGTGCCAAAACAAAGGAACTTAATGTCAGTCCAAAGCTCAGCAATAGAGTGAATAGTCGTTTTTTCATAGGGTGTGAAAAGATTTGGTCGAAAGTAATGAAAAAATATGTGCCACTATTAGCCACTAATGGAATACTAATGCAACATGATTGCATAATTTATTTTGAGATGAACATCGAGCCTTCTTGTGTCAGACAGGCTTGGGCTTTACAAAACAAATTATAATCATAGGAAACTTTTCCTTGGTTTTCATACTACCCCCCTAGAACCTATATTTGCACGCTTATTTAAAGACCCTTTTTCAATGAATTCATTTATAGAAGAGCTGAAGTGGAGAGGAATGTTGCAAGACATGACTCCGGAAATCGAAGAACACCTGAAAAAAGGCATGGCTTCGGCCTATCTGGGCTTCGATCCTACAGCTGATTCCCTGCATATTGGACACTTGGTAGGCGTGATGACTTTGCTCCATTTTCAGCGCGCAGGACACAAGCCTTTTGCTTTGGTCGGTGGAGCTACCGGAATGATCGGTGATCCATCCTTCAAATCTGCCGAAAGAAACCTCCTGGATAAGCCAACTTTGGATCACAATGTGGCATGCATCCAAAGCCAACTTTCCAAGTTTTTAGACTTTTCGGGAGCAAGTGGAAATAAAGCCGAGCTCGTAAACAACTTTGACTGGATGTCCCAATTTTCATTTTTGGAGTTTATCCGCGACGTTGGGAAGCACATCACGGTCAATTACATGATGTCCAAAGACAGTGTAAAAAGACGTCTGGAGGATGGAAATGGGCTTTCCTTCACCGAATTCACATACCAACTGATACAGGGGTACGATTTCTTTCACCTTTGGAAACATAACAATTGCTCCATTCAGCTTGGGGGTTCGGATCAGTGGGGAAATATCGTAACCGGTACTGAACTGATCCGAAGAATGGGCGGAGGAAGCGCTTATGCCTTAACTGTACCGCTGATCACCAAAGCAGACGGAACCAAGTTTGGTAAAACCGAAGGTGGGTCTGTCTGGCTAGATCCTGAGAAAACTTCACCTTATGCCTTTTACCAATTCTGGTTGAATGTATCTGACGAAGACGCTTCCAAATACATCCGTATTTTCACGGTATTGGATCAGGCGACCATTGAAAATCTGGAAACTGAGCATGCGCGAGCACCCCATTTGAGGACACTCCAAAAGGAAATCGCCAAACAAGTCACAACCATGGTTCATTCCGAGGAAGATTATGAAATGGCAGTGAAAGCCTCTGAAATCCTATTCGGAAAGTCATCCACAGAAGATTTGGCTTCACTGGATGAGCGTACATTTTTGGCTGTTTTCGAGGGAGTTCCACAGGTACAGCTAAGTAAGGCTGAATTTGGAGAAATCGAAAATGTGCTGGATCTATTCGGAGAAAAGACTCAGGCTCAAATCTTCCCTTCTAAAGGAGAAGCACGCAAAATGATCCAAGGCGGTGGAGTAAGCATCAACAAAGAAAAACTTGGGGATCCAAATGCTCCACTTACTTTCAGTCTGCTTCAAAACAAATACCTACTGATTCAGAAAGGAAAGAAAAATTACTATATACTGGAGGTAAAATAAGTCCCTGACCACCAATCTTAAAGGCCTCAGAAGTAATTTTGAGGCTTTTTTCTTGTCCTTACTTTGAGTTAAATCCAAATTTTTGACCCTGATTTAATATCTTTGTGCCTCACTTTTAAATCTGGATTATCTAATCATGGCAGGCGAAAAAAATAAAGAAAAACTCATTCTAGACTCAGCAGTGGCACTTTTCACAAGCAAAGGATATCAGGCCACTCGAATGGAAGACATCTCAAAGCGCGTGGGAATCAGCAAAGGCCTCACTTACTTTTACTATAAAAATAAGGAAGACCTTTTCATGGCTTTGACCAAAAAAGCCTTTGATCAGTTTAAGGAGGAATTTAGAGAGGTACTTCGGTCCAAAGGAAAAAACGGACTGGAAATGCTCACTGATTTGATGGGTAAGATTATCAACTTTTCGAAAGAACATCCGGTCTATTATTTTGCTGTCTTGAATTTTTTGGATGTGTTAAAAAAGTACAACGAACCTTTGCTTAGATCGGAAATTGATCCCTTGATTTTAGAATCAGTGCATTTCCACAAGCTGCTGGAAATCCACCATGAGCCTATAAAACTCGGAATTCAGATGGTCTCACTTGGAATCAAAGATGGTAGCATTCGTCCCGAACTTCAGCCTGAAATTACTTTTTACACCGTTTGGGGGATGATTATTGGTTTTGAAAAAATGGCAGGACCTGTAAATTTCGAAAGAAAAGAAACAAAAGTCAGCGCGGAAGCCTGGCAATTGGGCTTTACTAAATTAATGCAGGATATGCTACGAGGTACGATCCAGGCTAGCCGACCGGCGATCGTACAAACAAGCCTTTTTTGATGTATCAAGATATTAGATTGAAGTATCAAGAAGAACGACTTTAAACACAAGAAGCAAGAGGTAAATTGCAGTAAAAAGTAAGACGTTAGTGGTTAGTGGTTAGAGCATCAAACAACTCACTTTTTACCGCTTACGCCTTACAAAGAAGTAAAAATCAAGAGCCAAGACACTGATTTTTTCAATTTCTTGGCTCTTGCTTCTTGGAACTTGTCTCTGTTCTTTTAGTCTATACTAAGCATCTTGATACTTATATCTAGCTACTTGATACTAGAAAATTATCTACTTTTCCACAGATCCTTCATCTGTTTGCCATTCATGACTAAGACAAAACGTGCAGGATTTGGAATCAAAACGATCCGAACGTCAAGTTTATCAAATTGGTCTGATTCGATCGGAACTCCCACTTTTCCCTCAACCTCATACGTCACAATTCCATTTGCATCCGGAAGCATTTCCTTGTAGGCATTGGCCAAATAGGCAGATGGAAGTAAAATATCTGTGTCTGATTTGAGCTTGGAATAAATCTTTTCCAATTGAGGCTCAAGCACTTCCTCATAGGCTTCATTGAAGTCATCCTCCAAATCATGCAATTCCTCCTCCAAGTCATCATAGCTTTCGTCAGCGTAATCCATCTGACTGAGTTGATTTCTCTTACTTACAATTTCTGTGAGTTGCTTGTCCAGCTGTTCCCAATTCATGAAATAATCTTTTTGATTTAAAGTGCAAAGATGACCAATACTTCTTTTTTACCCGAAGATTCTCGGAAAAATTAACTGATGAGCAGGATTTTTCCATTTCGCCCAGGCTCGGCATATGCCTTCAGGGCATCCCGGAAATCCTCCAACTTAAATTTTCCGGCTATATCAATTTGAGAATTGTCATTCATCAAAAATCCAAATACCGATCTAAAAGCTTTAGCCCGCTCACCATCGTTTTGTTCTTCCATCCAGGTCGAAAGCCAAAAACCTTCAATTTTCAAATCTTTAAATATCAGTAGCCCACTGTTGATTGGCATATTATCCAGTGCCAAAGCTCCAAAGACCATCATTCTACCTTTCGGGCGAAGACAGGACAAAGCCTTTGCTCCAAGCATCCCTCCTACTGCATCAAAAATCACATGAACACCTCCATCCGTTTTTTCAGGAACCAACTTCTGGATCTTTTCAGTTTCAGTGTTGATGACGAGGTCTACACCAAGCTTATCAAGCACTTCCCTTTGAGAATCGTGACGTACAGTAGCGGCAACTTTAATTCCTTTGGCTTTTGCGAGTTGAATTGCAAACTTCCCAAAAGCTGAAGCTCCGGCAGTAATCAGAAGCCACTCTCCTTTTTTTAATCCAGACTTTTCCACCATGGCAAAAGCAGTCATCGGATTCACGAAAGCTTGACAGGCTACCTCATCAGGCATAGCATCCGGTACCGGAATAACCATCGCGGCTGGCAAGCACAAATACTCTCTCCAAGTACCAATCGCCGTAAACATCACACGAGAACCGGTTTTCACTTTACCTGCTTCATCTCCCTTTTCCACCACACCACTCGCTTCAAAACCAGCACTGCTTGGCAGCTTTGGCGTGATGCCGTACATTCCGCGGACAAACATGATATCCGAGGGATTGATATTTCTGGCAGTTACACGAATCAAAACTTCATGGGACTTTGGAGTTGGAATGGGACTTTCCTTAAGTTGAAGTACTTCTAGAGGTTGGCCAGTTTGTTCAAATAGGAGTTCTTTCATTTGAGAATTAGAATAATGATTTATATCAGATTAATTAAGGAGAAAGCCTAAAGAAAGCTTTGACTCAGGTAAATTTTCATATCTTAAGAGTCAATATAAACCAAAATGTATGGATTTGTCCACTGTTTTTTCTCTGAATGGAAAAGTCGCATTAATCACAGGTGCGAGTAAAGGAATTGGCTTTTGCATTGCCGAAATTTTTGCTGCCGCAGGCGCAAAGGTCGTCATCAGCAGTCGCAAACAAGATGTGCTCGACGAAATGGCTAATAAGCTAAAAACCAAAGGATATGAAGCTACAGGAATTGCCTGTAACGTTGGAAACATGGAAGAACTTCCTCTTTTGGTAGAAAAAACCGTCGAAAAATATGGGACAATTGACATCTTGGTAAATAATGCGGCAGTCAACCCTGTCTTTGGGCCCGTCCATGAAACTAGTCTGGAAGCATTTGACAAAATTATGAATGTTAATGTCAAAGCCGCATTTGAGCTTTGCAGACTTTGCTTCCCTTATTTAAGAAAGTCATCGGGCGCCTCTGTCATCAATATCAGCTCAATCGGGGGCCTTTCTCCTGAGCATGGATTAGGGATTTATTCGGTTTCCAAAGCGGCATTGATTTCATTGACTAAAGTCTTTGCAAAGGAATGGGGTGAAGCCAAGATTAGGGTAAATGTAATTTGTCCTGGCTTGATCCAAACCAAATTTTCGGAAGCGCTATGGTCCAATGAAAAAATTATGAACATGATCATCAAGCAATTGGCGATCAAAAGAGCTGGAACTTCTGAGGAAATTGGAACAATGGCACTTTTCCTGGCCTCATCTGCTTCATCCTACACCACAGGTGGTGTTTTCACAGCTGACGGAGGTTTCACTATTTAAGATCCACCCATGAACCCTACCCAAAATCCCCCACAGGAAACGCTAAATGTGCTTCTTGAGCGCTACCGCGCTTTTGTGAAAAAAGAACTTTTCCCCATCGATTTGAGTGTGGTCATAGGTCCTTTCCGATCTTATTTACCCCAACTTCAGGCGCTAAGAAAAGAGGCGAAAAATCTCGGGCTTTTTGCCCCTCACCTCCCAAAAGAAGAAGGAGGACTTGGCTTAAACTTAGTTCAATTTGCTCAGGTATCGGAAATTCTGGGACAAAGCCCAATCGGACATTATGTGTTTAATTGTAATGCACCCGATATCGGAAACATGGAATTGCTGCACCTTTTTGGTACTGATGCTCAAAAAAACACCTGGTTAAAGCCACTTCAAGAAGGTAAAATCCGCAGCTGCTTTGCGATGACAGAGCCAGAGCATGCCGGCAGCAATCCGATAAATATGAGTACAACAGCTACACGGGAGGGTGATTATTACCGGATCAACGGACACAAATGGTTTACCACAGCGGCAGACGGTGCAAGCTTCACGATAGTGATGGCTGTGACCAATCCGGATGCGGATTCTCCCTATCAACGTGCCAGCATGGTCATTGTCCCCTTGGATAACCCCGGATACCGATTCATTCGGAATATCCCCATCATGGGCGAAGCAGGGGAAGATTACATGTCTCATGCCGAGATCAAATTTGAGGATTGTATCGTACCTGCTGCTAATCTCATCGGAAGCGAGGGAGCGGGATTTGCATTGGCTCAAGAACGACTGGGACCGGGTCGAATCCACCATTGCATGCGTTGGATTGGGATTTGCGAGCGGGTGTTTGACCTGATGTGCCGACGAGCCATGTCCAGAGAATTGGATTTGGGAAAGCCATTGGCAGATAAACAGACGATTCAAAACTGGATTGCGGAAAGCCGTGCAGAAATCAAAGCAAGTCGATTGATGGTCTTGGATACCGCAGAAAAAATGCAGGAGCTTGGTGCCAAAGCGGTCCGCGAAGACATATCGACTATTAAATTTTTTGTTGCTGATGTCCTGATGAAAGTAATTGATCGCGCCATCCAGGTTCATGGAGCCTTGGGCATTACTGATGATACACTTCTTTCCTTTTGGTATCGGCACGAACGTGGAGCGAGAATCTACGATGGTCCGGATGAAGTGCATAAATCTGCATTAGCACGAAGTATTCTGAAAAGTTATCGAAACGATGGATAAATCACTCGACTTTTCAGGACTGAAGACCTATCTCCGGGAAACGCTATCACTGGACTCGAATGCCATGGAGATCACTCAAATCTCTGGAGGTTTTTCTAACCTTACTTTTCTGATCCAGACTCCTAAAGGGAAATTTGCCATGAGAAGGGCTCCATTTGGGGACAAAATCAGCAAGGCACATGATATGGTACGGGAATGCCATGTACTCGAAGCGCTTCAAAAAGCCGGTTACCAAAAGGCACCAAAGCCCCTTGCACTTTATCGGGGTGCGAACTTCGATCAAGCTCCACTTTTGGTCATGGAATTTGTCGAAGGAGTTATTCTAAGAAACAAACCAAATCCTGATTTCACTTTAAATGAAATTGAATTCAGAAGGCTTTCTGAAAACACCATTGACAGCCTTGTTGAGCTTCACCTTTTAGAACTTAAAGAATCTGGATTATCGGATCTTGGAAAACCTGAAGGCTATGTAGAAAGACAAGTCTTGGGATGGTCTGATCGCTTCTTCAAGGCCAAAACCAATGAACTTCCTGAAATGGAAAAAGTCGCTCAATGGCTGAAGCTTCACACTCCACAAACGGAAAATATCGGCTTCCTTCACAATGACTATAAATACGACAACCTAGTGCTTGATTTTGAGCAAAAAACTGAAATCAAAGCGGTGCTGGACTGGGAAATGGCGACGGTGGGTGATCCACTGATGGACCTTGGGACGTCCTTGGCCTATTGGGCACAGGCTGATGATCCTAATATTCTCAAAATGTTCAACATGACTCACCTGTCGGGAAATATGACAAGGGCTGAGGTGATTGCATATTACGGAAGCCGTACATCGTTTGATCTCACTGATATCCTTTTTTATTATGTATTTGGGCTATTCAAAGTCGGAGTGATTGCACAACAGATCTACAAGCGATACACGCAGGGTTTTGCCAATGACCCAAGATTTGCCGGTTTAATTCATGTAGTCGAGGCCGCCGGAAAAATGGCTGAAAAAAGTATTCTTACCGAAAAAATATAAGCAAAATGAGTATCAAAAATATTTGCATTCTCGGCGCGGGGACACTCGGTTCTCGGGTGGCTTTGCAGTCTTCAATCTCAGGCTTTCATGTCAGGGTGTATGATGTTCAACAAAAATCCCTGGATTTTTCACTGAATACCATGCAAAAAATATTGCAACAGCTTCACAAATCAGGTCAAATCAGCAAAGGACAAGATTTGGATATTTTAAGCCGCATAAAATTCACCCTTGATCCTGTAGAAGCTGTAAAAGATGCGGATTTTATTAACGAAAGCGTCACCGAAGAAGTCGATATCAAAAAAAAGGTCTGGAAACAGTTTGGAGAAATCGCTCCTGAGAAGACCATTTTTACTACCAACACTTCGTATATGCTGGCATCCATGTTTGCCGAAGATTCCGGTAGACCTGAGCGATTTTGTGCCTTCCATTTTCACGATGTGTTTTATTCGCGGGTGGTTGACATCATGCCTCATCCGACAACAGATCCCGCTTTGATTCCAATTTTGGAAGATTTGGGAAGAAAGCTGAATCAGGTACCCGTCATTTTGAAAAAAGAAAATCCGGGGTACATTTTCAATACCATGCTAATGGCTTTGATCGGTGCTGCAGGCAAGCTATTGACAGGAGAAGTAGCTTCTATTGAGGATATTGACAAATCCTGGATGGTTAATTTCCACATGCCGATGGGGCCTTTTGGCATTTTAGACTCCATAGGTTTGGATACGGCTTGGCATGTGACACACAAGATGCCCGATCGGGCTTCTGTCGCTTTTGCTGCTTTGCTCAAAACCTACATTGACCAAGGCAAACTTGGAGAGAAATCAGGAGAGGGATTTTACCAATATCCCAATCCCAAATACAAAGCGCAGGATTTTGTAAAGTAAATCCAAAAACGGGCCTTTCACCGTAAATAGCAAAACCCGACCTTCAGAACATGCTAAAATTGTACTTCACCCTTACAATGGCATGTCTTTCCATAGTGGTTTTTGCTGATGGGAAACATGTTAATTCTGTTGAAAAATATCCTTTTTCCATTCATAATCAGTCTGAAATACTAGACTTGGGTGAAGATTTCGTGTCCCTTGATGATGTGATTGCTGATAAGTCAAAGTTCGCTTTCACATCCTTGGCAAACCCTACCACCAACCTGGGATTCACCAACCATCACTATTGGGTCAGATTTACCCTTACAAATTCCTCCAGTGAGGTAAAGAAGTGGTTTCTTGAAACTGCCCGCCCGATTACTGATGTGGCTGATCTTTATCGCATAGATGCAGATGAAAAAATAAGTCTGGTCAAAAATGGAGATATGATTCCATTTGCCAATCGACCGGTTGAACACCGAAAGTTACTTTTTCCAATCCAACTGGAAGCTAACTCCTCCGCAGAATTCTATTTGCATCTGCACAGTGATGGAGAGGTTATCAGTCTTCCGCTGACTATTCATGATGATTTTTCGTTGATCAAGTCAACCTATTTTGATCAACTTGTTTTTGGGATCTTTTACGGATTGCTTGCTTTAGCTGCAACCACCTACTTGTTTTTCTATTTTGGGATCAAGGAAAAAAGTTTCATGCTCTACGTCTTTTATGTAGTTTCAGTGGCTTTGCTTCATTCCTCATTGGATGGGTATTTTTTTCAATATTTCCTTAAAGATTCCGGCTGGTTTGCTGACAGAAGTCTGTTGCTTTTTGCTGCGATATCGGGAGTTCTATTCGGAAGGTACACGCAAGTATACAGTCGAGTCAACAACTTCTCAAAACCACTGAATACTGCTTTCAACAGTGTCAATATCTCAATCCTGATCCTGATATTGGGCATATTGATATACGATCCCGGACGTCCGTTGTATTATCCACTGGTCAATGGACTTGGCTTTACACTAATCATACTCTGTACTATAGGTGTGACATTAAGTATCATCAGAAAACAACCTGTTGATATTTTCTTTGCATTAGGTATTGCCTCATTTACACTGGGTTTTATCGTATTTATTCTCAATAATTTCAACCTAATTCCAAACTCTTTCATCACAGAAAATTCCGCCAAATTGGGTACCGGGCTTGAGATTCTATTTCTGTCCCTGTCGATGGCAAACCGAATTCGACTTTTGCGAAATGAAAAGGAAAAAGCGCAAACCTTGGCCCTTCAGCGATCTGAAGAAAGCAACGAGATCAAGTCCTATTTTCTTTCCAATATGAGCCATGAACTGCGCACCCCGCTCAATGCGATTTTGGGACTTTCTCAGTCAATCATGTCTGAAATTTCTGACGAAAAAATCAAAGAAAATCTAGAGGTGATCAAATACTCTTCAGTTTCACTTTTGACCTCGATTGATGACATTCTGGATTATTCCAAAATCGAAAAAGGAGAGCTTAACTTAGAGCGGAAACCTTTTGATCTTCAAAAGTCCCTGACAGAAATCAAATCCCTCAGCTATCAGCAGGCACGCGACAAAGGACTGACTTTTATCTATGAAGAAAATGTCGAACTCCCAAAACGAATCGTCGGCGATGCTGTACGTTTTCGTCAGATTCTGAATAATGTTCTCCATAATGCAATCAAATTTACCCCTTCGGGAAAAGTAAAATTACAAATCACACAACTTGAGGAAAACGAAGAGAATCAAATCTTAACCTTCAATGTCTCTGATACGGGCATTGGAATAAGGCCCGAAAAACTGGATCGAATATTTGAATCCTTCATTCAGGAACAAATCGATGACAAGCGGAAATTCGGGGGATTTGGCTTGGGACTTTGCATCGTCAAAGCCTTGGTAAATTTGTATCAGGGAAGTGTGTCAATTGAAAGTAATGTCGGCTTAGGTACCACTGTCGAGGTCAAGCTTACCTTTCAAAAAGCACAGCAGGAACCCTTAGAATTAATCAAAAAAGACTCAAAAGCTCTTTTGAAAGGAAAATCGATATTGGTCGTGGAAGACAATCCTGTCAACCAGTTAGTAATCAAATCTATCCTCAGAAAATGGGAAGGCATTACCTTTGATTTTGCAGGACATGGATTGGAGGCCTTGGACAAGTTAAACTCCAAATCCTTTGACCTAATCCTGATGGATCTCCAAATGCCGGAAATGGACGGATACGAAGCCACAGTGGCCATCCGAGGCGGGCAAGGTGGACTGAGGCACACGAATATCCCAATCATCGCCGTCACAGCAGATACCACTGAAAAAAGCAAAATTCACGCAAATAGTGTTGGCATGGATGACTACATGACCAAGCCTGTAGATTCCGAATTATTATTTGAAAAGGTCCTGAAAGCCTTCTATTTGGAGAAACTAGAGATTGACACTATTCAGTCTTAAACCGGAACTTCAGGTATTTGATCTTTTCACCTTTATCCGAAAACAATTTCTCGTACTTGGTTTTGATTCCATGGTGGTCATCTTTCATTTCACTTTGATAAAAATCAGAAGTGAAAGCAAGGACTTCGATATCTTCTCTGGATTGGACCAATTCGAGTGAATACTCAAAAAGCCCGGTATTGTCGGTCTTGAAATGAACGATTCCGCCGGATTTGATCATTGGCTTGTACATGTCAAGAAATCTCGGTGATGTTAATCGACGCTTTTCATCTCCATCCCTCGGGAAAGGATCTGGAAAAGTGATCCAAAGTTCTGAAATCTCGCCTTCGGCAAAAAACTGATCCAAGTTCTGAATTTGAGTTCTAAGAAAAGCCACATTGGTAATACCCTCAGCAGTTGCGGTGGAGCTTCCTTTCCAGATTCGGCTTCCTTTGATATCTACTCCGATGAAATTTTGATCACGATATTCCCGCCCTAAACCCACGGTAAATTCTCCTCTTCCACAGGCCAATTCAACCACAATCGGGTTTTCGTTTTGGAATTGGGTGTCGTTCCAGTGTCCTTTAATTTCTTCAAAAATTGCCTTTCCGGCCTGGATTACATTGGGATTCACTTCGTTTTCAGCGAAGCGCACCATTTTTTTTCTACTCATTTAAAGCTCGTCGATTTCTGCGACCACAAAAGTACTCCCTCCAACAAATATCAGGTCATCTGACCCGGCATTTTTTCGGGCAAAGTTTAGGGCATTGTTGACATTTGGAATGATTTCTCCTTTGAGTCCCAAAGAAAAAGCCTTCTCAGCCAGTTGGTCTGCGGGCATAGCTCTCGGAATTTGGGCATTGCAAAAGACATAGTTCGCCTCTTTTGGCAGTAAATTGAGGATTTTGGAAATATCCTTGTCCTGCACCATCCCGATGACCATCCAAAGCTTAGTGAAGGTATAATTTTTCAATTGCGCTAAAATCTCCCGGATTCCAGGTTCATTATGACCCGTGTCAGCGATGACTGTCGGATTCTCTCCCAATATCTGCCAGCGCCCCTTTAGTCCGGTCAATACCACAACTTCTGCCAAGCCTATTTTAACCCCTTCTTCAGATATTTTCCAGCCTTGACTTCGAAGTTGATCAACGGCTTCGAGTATTCCGGGTAAATTATATTTCTGATAATTACCCAAAAGCCCAAACTCAAGGATTTCAGATCTCCCTTTACTGGCAACTTCAAATTCAGCCAAAATTTGATCTTGTAATCTCTTTTCCCTCACGCTCTTTATTGCAAATTTTTCATCTGCAAAAACAATGGGAGCATTCATTTGCCTCGCTTTATCAAGGAAAACAGAAGTGGTCTCATCTTGCGTTTGACTGATAATCACAGGTATTTGAGGCTTGATGATTCCGGCCTTTTCTCCTGCTATCTCAGGAAGGGTACTTCCCAAAAACTGCATGTGATCATAGCCAATATTTGTGATGATGCTGAGTTCGGGGATAATCACATTGGTGCTGTCCAGTCTCCCTCCCATTCCTACTTCGATCACGGCGATATCCACTTTTTGCTGCGCAAAATACCAGAACGCCATACCCACAGTCATCTCAAAGAAACTGGGTTTTAAATCATCTAGAAAATCCTTGTTCTCGGTCACAAACTGAACCACAGCATCTTGAGCGATTTCATCTCCGTCGATTCGAATTCGTTCGGTAAAAGATTTTAGGTGTGGAGAGGTATAGAGTCCTGTTTTATAACCTGCCGTTTGAAAAATGGCCGCCAACGTATGGGAGGTGCTTCCTTTCCCATTAGTCCCGGCAACATGGATGGATTTGAATTTTCGCTCCGGATTTCCCAAAAACTTGCAAAGTGCCAGGGTATTGTTAAGATCACTTTTATACGCGGAAGCGCCCACTCGCTGAAACATGGGCAAAGAATTGAATAGATAGTCCAGCGTCTCCAGGTAAGTCATTTTTAATCCACCTTAATGATAAAGGTGATTTTGCCGGTTGAAAAATCTGCGGCAGCTCCACTTTGCTTCCTGAAATTAATCTGGTTCACAACTTGCCTGTAATAAGAAAGAACTTCATTTGTTACATTGAATTCCAAAGGGATTGCTTGTATTACCTTACCAACACTATCAATCGTTATTTTAAAAACAATTCGACCACTTCTTATAGAAACACGGTCATTGATATTCGGTCGGGAAGCAAAATCCCACCCAGTAAGATCAAGGCTGTAGCCCGCACCAGAATTGGCTCCTTTTCCAGAGCCTTCTCCCATTACTGCACGACCATCTACAGTACTTGTGGGTTTGCCTTCATCCCCCTTGGCATTGGATGTTCCTTGAGCACCACCGGAAGCAGGTTGGGTTCCTTTACCCGAAGTACCACCAGCTCCCATGACGGCACGTTGATCAATTTTTGGCGGTTCCGGAACTTTTTGCGTAGTCGCTTCTGCCTCAGATTTGGCAGGTGTGGTGACTGTTTTGGTAGGTTCAGACTTTTTTGTTTCTACTCCAGTTTTTTCTTCTCCATTTATAGGTGAAGGCTTGGTCGTCACTGCCTGATTTGTGGCCACCTTAGGCTTAGATGTTTCAGTACTTGGGATTAGTTCAGAGGCGGCTTGATTTTCTTTCTTTTTTTTAACGGATTCTTTGAGATTTTTCCATTCATCCATTAAATCATATTCTCCGATTGCCTTATTATAGGTAAATCCGATGGGGTCCTCAACTGAAAGATTAACTACAAAAAATACAAATTCTGGTTCAAATTGAAGATAAATCTCTTCAATATCCGAAGTTCTGATAGAAAATTCCAAAGTCTCATTTGGCCTCCAAGGTCGGGATTTTGTGGCTTTTCGTTTGAAACCAGATTTCCATTCTTGTGAGCCTGAAATAACTTTTTCTTTAAAAATTAATTGAAGTTCACCCGAAAGATCAGAGCTTATTAAGGTCTTATCTGAATTGTTAATTACTTTACCATTGAAAGTAAAGACTATGTCCTTCGAGTCTTCTGTGGAAAAATAACTGTTCTTTTTTTGCAAACTCAAGGTTCTTTTTCCTAATTCAACTATTTCAAATTCACTTTCTTTATCTAATCGTGAAAATCCGTATTTCCTACTAAGGAATTCATTTGAATTTATATGCTTAACAATTTGCTGTTCTATAGACACTTCCCAATTTTGACCCCAATTTGTTTCATCAGTAAATGAAACCAGAAAAACTCCTGTATCCTCGATTTCACGAGCATCCCATTTATATTTTGAATTCGGATCGTCTTTGGCAAGAGAGTTTGCAAATTCAATCCATTTAGAATCTTGGGAAAGTCCTCTAACAGGCAAACCGAAATATTGAAATATATCATTTTCAGCAAATTGAATTTTTGAATTTTTACAGATATCAATTGCTTGCTTTTCACGCGTTTCTATAAACTGACATGATTTTAAAAAAAACACTAATCCTAAAATAAATAAATGCCATCTCATCGGTTTTCCTTTATGCTGGCATCAAATTAAAAAAAAAATAATATAGTTTAAGATTTTCTCTCAATCTACCTTGATGATAAAGGTGATTTTACCGGTGGAAAAATCCGCTGTGGAAGTACCTCCGGATTTTCTGAAATTAATCTGATTGACCACCTGGCGGTAATAAGCAAGCACATCATTGGAGACGTTGTATTCCAAAGGAACTGCCTGAACTACACGACCTGAATCATCAATGGTGATTTTAAACACAATCCTTCCATTTCGAGTCGAAACCCGATCATTGATATTTGGCTTGGATGCAAAATCCCAACCTGCCAGATCCAAACTATATCCCGCACCTGAATTTGCTCCTTTACCTGATCCTTCCCCCATGACCGCACGACCATCCACAGTTCCTGTAGGCTTGCCTTCGTCACCTTTGGTCGTAGAACTACCCTGAGCTCCGCCAGAAGCAGGTTGAGTTCCTTTTCCGGTAGTTCCACCGGCCCCCATTACCGCTCTTTGATCAATTTTTGGCTGTTCCGGAGCTTTTTGGGTGGTAGCTTCCGCCTCGGATTTGGCAGGTGCAGTGACTGTCTTTGTAGGCTCTGCTTTGGTTGGTTCCGGCTTTTTGGTTTCTACGGCAGCCTTTTCCTCTCCTTTTATGGGTGAGGGCTTAGTTGTCACGGCTTGATTGGCAGCAGGTTTTGCGGCTGCTTTTGGTTTAGCTGTTTCGGTTTTTGGACTTGGCGCAGGAGTGGCCGGTTTGGTTACAGCTGGTGCGATTTCGCCGGGTGCAGCGGCCTCTGTCACTTTTGTTTGCACTTCAGAAGGTGCATTTGGACTGTTTCTGTCTCCGGATCCCGTCTCAGTGAAACCCAGATTCAACTCCAAGCCAAATTTAGGAAGCGGTGGAATAGGTTGTTTCCATACCACAATGAAATAGAACGCCAGAAGCAAAAGGACATTCAAGACAATCGTAATGATTGCTGATTTCCGCTTGCTGTCTTTTTCGACATCGTCTGTGTTCCAAGTTTGCATGATTAATACGGTTTTGTAGCGATAGAGACGTTGGCTTCCAAGCCAGCAGCAATTCCGCCAATCTCCACTAAGTATTCAACGGGCACTTCCTTATCAATGTGCAAAACAACTTGACCTTTTTTTCCCTGAAGCAAGGAAGTCAGTTCAGATTTGATCTGATCACGGGCTACAATCCGGTCATTCACGGAATATTTGAAGTCTTTGGTGATCGTTACCGATACTTCCTGCAAGACTATATCCGAGGTCTCACTGGAAGGTAAATTCACAGGAAGTCCCGACGGAGTAATGAACGAGGAAGTCAACATGAAGAAGATCAATAACAGAAATATAATATCTGTCATGGATGACATGCTGAATGCCGGATCTACCTTATTTTTTGACTGGAGTCCCATAGTTATTTATCCTGAAGGAGGTCAATAAACTCGACTGAGGTGTATTCCATGTTATGAACCAACTTGGAAACCTGTGTCACCAAGTAGTTGTAACCGAGGTAAGCCACAATCCCCACTACCAATCCTGCAGCAGTGGTAATCATTGCCTCGTAGATTCCCATCGAAAGAAGTTTGGGTGAAACCATTCCTTCTTCTTGAGCAATTGCAATAAAGGCTTGAATCATCCCCGTTACCGTTCCCAAGAAGCCGATCATTGGAGCGGCACCGGAAACTGTAGCTAAAAGACCCAAGTTTTTCTCCAACTTGTAAATCTCGATTTTACCAACGTTTTCGATGGAAACTTCGATATTTTTCAAAGGTGAGCCGATCCGTTCAATCCCCTTTGCGATCATATTGGCTACGGGAGTGTTTTCACCGGAACAAAGCATTCTTGCTTTTTCGGTCTGACCACTTTGTACCAGGATCTTTACCTGGTCCATCAGATGGCTGGAAGTTTTGGAGGCTTTCTTTAGAGTGATGAGTTTCTCGAAGAAAATGAAGATTGCAAGTACAAGTAGTATGTACAAGGGAATCATCATGTATCCTCCTTTGATCAAAAGATCAAGGAGACCGATGCTTTGTTTAGTGGTACCAGGTACCAATTCATTTAAATTGGATAAACTGTCTGTAGAGAGGGTTTGGAGCAACATATTAATATTTCAAAATCCACAATTCTTCGGTGTATTGAGATTTGACCCGTTCCAGTTCCTCAGCTGCTGTCCTAAAGCTTCCAAATTTGGAAAGACCCAGGCGATAATTACTACCACCATCATAAGGGCTTATCAAATAAATTTCAGAAGTTCTTCCAAAATATTGACTCGCTTCTTGGACGGCTAGCTTCTCATTTGGCAAGCTACCCACAATGATGAAATACTGTGGACGTTCGGCTTTGGAATCGATTCGGATCAAATTCCCTGCTGCTATATTGGCAATAGTTGTACCAGATTCTGCTGGTTTAGAAATATTAGGATTTGAATTAGTTGGATTCACTATAGAATCTTGATTTACAGCTGCTTGATTTTGTTCAGCTACGGTAGATTCGGGAGCAATAGGTTGGGATTCGGATGATTTTTCTACAACAGAATTTGCCGTGTGAGTTGATTTAGCTTCTGTTGACACCGGATTCATTTGAGCTAATAGTTGCCAAACGATCACAGCTATAATTCCAACGCCGATGAAGACTACAGCCCAAATCCAAGCTGAAGACTTTTTTTCTTCTTTAGGTTTGTTGGTGCCTGCAGTTTGAACAGGAGTTATAGGCTTTTCCGCTTCTTTTTGAATGGTCTGAACTGGCTCCTGTGAAGTTTCTGCTTTTTGACCAAGCTCAACAGGCTCAGGAATGGTTTCTTCATCAGAAATAACTAACGCCACCGGCTCTGCAGGTTGAATCACTTCCTGAACAGGAACAGGTGGTATAATTTCCTTTTCTACCAGAATTGACTTAGCCTGTATCGGGGTGATTTCCACAAATGGAAGCCCATAATCCTTGGGATCGGTCCACTGTTTTGTTTCTGAATCTTTTGCTGCCATAATCTTGGAGGGAAGCTACGAAACTAAACCAAATGAGGCGAAAGCCCAACCGATAGCCAAAGTAAATCAGAATTTGAAACTTGCGCCACCAACCAACTGAATACCACGAACCGGATAATTCAACCAACGGGTATTTTTACCGTTCAGGATATTGTTGCCTTCGGCAAAAATCGAGAGGCGATTTGAGATCTTGAAATCTGCTTTGAGCTGCAAATCTGCGATGGTTTTAAGGTTTACTACTTCGACCCTTGGCGGGTTGGTTTCTATAACAGTATTACCCCTTGCTTTTAGTCCTCCCATAAAGTTCACATTGGCCTGAACTAGTAATTTGTCAAAGGGAGTAAATTGATTATTCACTCGTACTTCCCATAATGGTCTATGCCAAGCTGCGGGCTGGGAATTCAAATCATACTGATACAGATCCAATCGGCTTCCAAGCGAATAAACTTCGGAAATCTTGAATCCCAATTCCGCATTGATATTGAAGACGGTAGACTTGTCGTCGTACACAATCTCAAATCGTGAAGAATCTGCAAAAGAATTGGCGAAGAAATGAAGGTTGTTAAATCTGCTCACATTTATGCCGGCGCGATAGTGAAATGCCTCTTGAAATTGCCCATCTATCCCACCTTCAACCTTATAATTGTTAATCGTATTCAACAACTGCTCGCTTGGCCCCAAGAAAGGGTTTTCATTGACAAAGCTGAAATAGGTGTTTCGCTGCACATCGCCGGAGAACGCTCCATAGAAACCGAACTCATCTGCAAACTGATAGCTGGCTTTTAGCACCGGGAAAATCCGGAAATCACTTGATTTATCAGGCATCGGGTCATTTTCAGAAACCAAATTCAGCCCTGCCGTGAATTGAAATGCCTCGTAATTGTATAAAATACGTGGTCGAATGGAAAAATAATTCCGCTTCTCCTGATAGTTTATATCATTCGGGTTGGTATGAAAATAATTAAAATCAACTTTTCCTGACCAGTCCGAATCCGTTCTGAACTTTAATCCTGCCTGTACTCCCACTTCATTTTCTTTGACGGCGTAGCTGTCTCTGAAATTTCGGAAGCTGAATTGACCTTCATAAGAAATAGTGCCGGTTTTTTCGATATCACGGAAACCTGCTTTTACCTGAAAATTATTCAGGACATTATTGTTGGTTTCGAATGGAAGGTTTGGATTCTCGAAAAGGATGGGATTCACTCCATAAAAGGAATACTTATCCTGTCCCCAATTCAATCCGCCAAAAATTTCTACCGCATCCATGAAATAACTGCCATCAGCACCAAAAACGGTGTGAGATTCCGAGCTCTGTTCTGCAGCCACAGGCCCTTTGCCGAAATTCTGATGCTTGAATTTTACTGCATAATTAAAAGGATCAGCAGTAGTCGACATATACCTGCCTTCCAACAGCGGAGAAGCAAAATTACCGTAACCAGCACGGATGAATCCGTTATATAATTCCCGATTTGGCAGACGATAATTTTTTTCCAAGGCCGTAGGCTGAAGATTCAAAGCCGGCAAGTTCAGGAAGAATGGAGTTACTGTATAATTAAACTCCGCGATACCTTTTGGCTGAGGCAATACAGGAAGACGCTCAAAGGATCTTGGTTGAGTTGGTACCGTCAAGACCCGATCCTTACGGATAACGAATTCCTGATCCTGCACAGCACCACCTTTTTTATTTTGGGCTAGAACCAATGAATTTCCCAAGGAAATTGCACCGGCAAAGAATAGAATTACAGGTAGTTTTTGCATGGTTTAGTTCAGGCTTCTTAGTTTAGCTTGGGCTTCAGCTTTGATTTCAGCATTGGTAGATCGCTGCACAATGGATTCCAGGGTAGCTTTTGCCTGAAAGTCCTCTCCTGTTTTTTGATAATTGTCTGCGAGCAAAAGGAACATTTTTCCATACCAATAATCGTAATCCGCAAACGGACTGGAGAAGTCAAAAATGCTATCATTCGATTTGGCAAAATCAGAGCGTTCCTGAAATGATAGGGCAAGTAAATACAGTCCTTCAGCACCCTGAATGGTCTTATGATTGTTTACCAAATTTTGCAAAGTCACTTCTGCTTGCGCTTTCTGATTCATTTCACGCTGCGCTTTTGCTTTAGTCAGCAAGGCTTTCGGTGTTGATTCCGGGATGATTCCATCCAAGGTCATCAACTTTTCAGCGTACGTAATCGACTGCTGATATTTTCGGGTGGCAAAGTTGGCGATCATTAACCCCTGCACAGCCTCAGCCTCTTCGACTTTGCTTCGTGCATTCTGGGCGGCTGTTTCCAGATAAGGAATAGCGGCTGCGTAATTTCCCCTTTCCAGTTCAATCACCCCTATTTTCTGCATCGCCCGCACACGCTGTGGGGAGGATGGTTCCTTTTCCAATTGCCTAAAAAAGCCCAGTCCTCTTTCCTGATCACCAGCCTGCATGTAGGAGTCACCTGCAAAATAAAGTGCATCGGCACGCTGTCCCGATTTTGGATAGCTTCTTAGGTAATTCTCAAATGCTCTGGCGGCCTGTATGAAATTCTTGTCGAAATAGAGACTTTTGGCCGCTTCAAATTCAAGTGACTGCACATTTCCGGTTCCCGGATTGGCGCCTTTGTAGCGCGCCAGATAATCTCCAAACTCCGCAGACCGTCCCTGTAAAGCCAAAGTTTCCTGCAAGCCTTTCAGTGCGGTTTCTGAGTTTTCGGCATTAGGATGATTATCTAAAATCGCCTTGTAATCTGCGATAGTCTGATCATAATTCTGAGTGGAAAAGTTGGCTACTGCCCTACTTTCCAATGCGTAAGGAATGAAAGGGGAATTCGGGCGACCTGAGATCAGTTCCGTAAACGCCCGTGAAGCCTCACTGTATCTGACCTCTTCGAGATAAATCTGCCCTCTAAGAAAAAGGGCATCTTCTATGTACAAACTGCTCGAAAAACCGGAGATAAGTCGATCCAAATTGGAAAGAGCCTGATTGTTTTGAGACTGAAAATTCTGGACTACTGCAAGTCGGTAAAACGCATAATCCATTACTGAATTGGATTCCGTGATTGCACGCTGAAAAGTAGCTGAAGCATCAGCAAACTTTTTCTGCACATAATAGCTATCACCTAATCTAAGCAGCGCATCATCGTAGTACTGTTTTTCCGAGTTTCCTCTTAGCTTTTCAGTATATAATCTAAACTGCTCCTCAGCTTTTGGATAGTTTTGGGAATTGAAATAGGCATAGCCCAATCCATAGTGGGTCTTGATCAAATAAGGATGAGCGGACGCTGGATTACTTGCTCTCAGCGCTTCATAAGAACGAATGGCTTGAGGAAGATTTCCATCCGCAGCATTGATTTCGCCTTTCCAGAAATGGGTCTCTAAAAGCAAATCTCGGTCTACAGGGAAAGACTGAGACTTATCCAACAATGCCAAGGCTTGCTTATACTTCTGATCTCTGTAATAGACCATCGCCTGATAATAGGCCACTTTTTGGTAAGCAGATTGAATTCTTGGGGATTTATTCTGGATACGATCCATTTGCTCGATTGCCCGCAGGTAATCGCTGGAATTGATCAAGGCCTCAGAAAGCAAAGTTTCGGCTTCAGCCCTGTTCTTTCCCGAAGGGTAAGTTTCCAGATATTCATCCAAAGCGGAAATCGCCGTTGAGAATGTGCCTCTTTGTAGGTTTGTTTTCGCAAAGTTGAAAAGCGACTCTTCCTGAATCTGCTTGTTGAAGCTGGATTTGGAGGCGGCCTGAAAGCTTGTGGTTGCGAATTGGTAGTTGTCCAATTTCAGGTAAGCATGACCGAGGTAATAGCTTGAAGATTGGCCGATTTCATCTGTGGACGAAGCGGATACTTTCAGGTAATCAGTCGCCCGTTGATAATTTTTGATTTCAAAAAAAGAAATCCCGGCTTTATAGACTTCTTCACGGGAAAGAACCCCCTTTTTTGCATTGATAAAAGCATCGTAATTCTTGGAAGCATTGGCAAAATCCCGTTTTGCATAATAGGCTTCAGCCAAGTAGAGATTGATGGTCTCCTTTCGATCGAGATTTTGACCAGAAGCTAATAAGGGTTCGGCATATTGGATCGCCTGATCGTAATTGCCTTGCCGGTAATAGAGTGCAGTCAATAAATAAGGGACTTTAGTCGCATAGAAGGACGATTTGCCTGCTGCCTCGAGATCTGCAATAGCTTTGGCATTATTTCCATTTTCTACTGCAATGAAACCGCTATAGTAATAAGCATCTGCGCTGATCGGCTTGTTGAGTACTTTTGCCTGATCAAAAAACGGGGCCGCAGCACCATAATTTTTTAATTGAAAATAAGAGTATCCCTGTTTAAATAGCACGTCAGCTTTGTTGGCCTCATTCAGGCTATTTGCATTCACCAAATTATACCCCTCTATCGCTTCCCTGTAGTTCTTTTTGTAGAAAAAGTGATCGCCAAGATACAATCCAGCGGTTGTGACACTGGGATGATTTCCATGATCCAGGATGTAGGATTTCATCAATCCGGGGCCGTCGGGACTTTCGATTTCGAGGGCCGACATGGCACGGTGAAGCTCTGCTGATTTTTGTTGTTCTCCGTTAAGGTTTTGATTAAGCAGCCGACTGTTGTCGTATAAGGAGGCAGAAAAAAGCTGCTTATCAAATAGTTCCAAATGATAATCCAACGCTTGTTGGGAACTCGTCTGATAGAGGGTAGATTGTGAAAAAGCATCCGCACTTATCAGTAGTCCTGCAAGCAGCACCAGGTAGTTTTTCATAATTGGTTTAGGGTATTTCAGTGCAAAATCTTGTATACCAATTCGCGGAGGATTTCACCCTCGTCCATGCTTCCGGAGTCTACTCCTTTGAAACGAAGATCTGCCTCTTTGATGAATCCGAACACCTCAATTACCTTGCCCAATTTATAGTTTCTGGATACTGCTAAGTATTCTTTCACCCCATAAGGATGTACACCGATCACGCCTGCCAGCTGATTCTCGGGCATCGGCCCGGCCCGATGAACCAGGGCGATTTTACTGAAGTAATTGTAGAGTAGCGAAAAAATCGGAATTACAGGGTGCGCTTTAGGGTTTTGAATGAAATAATGAATGATCTGATTTGCCTTGATCACATCCCGATACCCGATGGCTTTCGACAATTCAAAATTATTGTAATCTTTATTGATGCCGATGTATTTGGAAATGTGTTCGGTGGTCAATTTGGTAGGCTCCGAAAAATTGATCAGCATTTTCCCTACCTCATTGGAAATTACCTCCAAATTATTGCCAATTGAATCGGCTAAAAGTTGGGCAGCTTTAATATCAATCTGATGCCCCAGTTCTTTGATATAATTTTCCACCCATTCTGTCAATTTCCAGTCTTTGACTTTCTCGGAATTGACGAAAACAGTTTTTTTATCCAATTCCTTTTTCAACGATCCCCGTCCATCCAACTTTTTATGCTTATGTGCAAAAACCAGAATGGTACTTGGCAAAGGATTATTGATATAGCTTAAGAGAAGCTTTTGGGCATCCTCTTTTCCCAAATCCGGAATACTCTGCGCCTCCTTCACGATTACCACTTGACGATCGGCCATCATTGGAAATTTCCGGGCATTACTCAGAATCACATTGACTTGAGAGTCCTTACCGTACATCACCAATTGATTGAACCCTTTTTCGTGCTCAGCAATTGCATGCTTTTCAATGTAATCCGTAATCAGGTCGATAAAATAGGGTTCATCTCCTTCTAAGAAGTAAATTGGAGCAAACTTTTTAGCTTTCAGATCTTTAAGTACTGCGTCGGGTGAATGGGCCATGGATTGGAAAAACTAGAGGCTTTAAAGATAACATGCGAAAGTAAAGGCTGGCAAATCCAAGGAAAATATTCTTCTGTAAACTATTCGGGGCTTAACTTTGTATTTCTATGTAAAGAAAGGAAAATGAGCTTCGAAAAGGGATTGGCATTATACAAAGAGGGAAAATTTGAGGAAGCATTACTATGCTTTGATGAGTTGATTTCAGTTCAAGCCGGTCAGGCTGAACTTCACCTTTACCGAGGGCGAATTTTAACCCGAATGGGTAAAGGAGATTTGGCACTGGCGGATTTTGACTTGCTGGTATCCATTGAACCGTACAATACCGATTACATCAGTGACCGTGGGGTTGTCCTTCATTTATTGGGTCGAAATGAAGAAGCGCTAAATGAACTGGATCGAGCTGCCAATCTTGACCCAAAAAATCCCTATCGCTATAGCAGCAGAGCATTTTTGAAAGATCGATTGGGTGATTTTAACGGAGCAATTGAAGATTATGGCAAGGCGATCGAACTTGATCCTGAGGATGCCATCGCCTACAATAACAGAGGGCTGATCGAAGAAAAGATGGGAAACATTGCTCGCGCCAAGAAAAGCTTTGAAAAAGCAGATGACTTGATTGGATACAAGTCGCAACCAACCAATTCTTTACCTCCCGTCGGGAAAGCTGAATCTAAGAAGCCTAGTCCTAAAATGCCGGATTTCAGTCAGACCAATCCCACAAGTGAGGTGAGTTCTAAGCATTTCTGGGAAACACTGAAGGGAGTTTTCGGGGATTCTGAAACCCGAAAAGAGTTTGGGTTATTTATAAAACGATTTTTCTCAGGAAAAAAACTTTAGAAAGATTTAATCACCCAGAGCGGTTTATTCAGAAAATAGGACATTTTTTTTGATAGATTTTTTGTGAAAATCTGATCGAAAAAGCTCTTTTTCTTGCTCAAAGTCACCAGCATGTCGCCCTTTGCTACTTGCAGGTAATTCTCCAAACCCAAACCAAGATCATCCCGGTAGGCTTTAAGCACATAATTTATTTTTTCATATCGGACGAAGGGCCGAATTTCATCAACCATCGTCATATGGAGGGACTTATCAATGGCTTTTTGGCTGGAAGATATGTGGACCAAGTCAATTTCCGAATCGAAAAAACTTGCCATTTCGACCACTTTTTGGATGGCCAATTTATCTTCTTCGAGGTAGTCTGAGGCATAGACAAACTTCCTCGGTTTTTTGAAGAACACCTTTCTTGGGACGATGATGATATCACGATCTGACTGTTCGACCATTCGACTCGCCCGGCTTCCGATAATATTAGTCCTAAGTTCATTCATTCCCTCGGTACCGGCTACTATCAAATCCGCATTGATCTCTTTTGCAAAATCCAATGCTCCGTTCACAATTTTACCTTCCCGAATTGCAATCTCACAGCCTTTCAAACCATTCATGAGACTCTCCTCCATTACTGCCTTTTGGAGGTTTTTAAGTTTTTCCTGAATAAACTCCAGTTGGTACTTCCCATCCGTATCCATGGGCGAGAGTTTTTGGTAGTCTTCTCTGTTGAGAACATGAAAAAGCACCAAGATTGCGTTGAATTTTTCGCCAAGACGTGCTGCATATTCAATGGCATTCAGAGAGCATTCCGAAAAGTCTGTGGGGCAAAGAATTTTAAAAGTTTTTTCCATGGTTTAAAAATTAATATCCTCTGTCGCGGTTTACGAGATTATGTAATGGCTGGTTCATCTTCAATCTTTTAAAATTCTCAATAATCTGAGGACTGGCTGCCTGAGGATTGGTGACACTGGCAATATGCGGGGTAATTTGAATACGACTATCTTCCCAGAAGGGATGATTTACAGGAAGAGGTTCAGTTCGATAGACATCCAAAAGTGCACCTGAAAGGAATCCTTTTTCCAAAGCAGGAATTAAGTCATCCTCAACTAAGTGCTTTCCCCTCGCTACATTGATGAGGTATGTGCCGGGTTTGCATTTTTTAAAAAAATCCAAGTTTAAAATACTTTCGGTATCCGGAGTCAAAGGAAGCAGACACACCAATACATTTATTTCATTAAGAAAATCTTCAAGTTTTTCTTTGGAAAAATAAGGATAAGGAAACTCCTCTTTCTCCGAAAAGCCAAATCCAGAAACTGAAAATCCCAAGAAATTCAATTTGTCCAAAACATCGCCTCCCAAGGCCCCTACCCCCATAACCCCCACTTTCACAGGAATTTCAGGATTGCTCATGTCCCAAACTTTACGCTTTTGATCAGCTTGATATCGGACTAGTTGCCGGTGAAAATTGAGGACTCCCATGATCACATAGTTTGTCATCGACCAAGTCAATTTTTCGTCTACAATCCTCACGATAGGCATCGACTCAGGCACAGCAGAGTCGCTTAGAATATGATCTACCCCAGCCCCAAGGGAGCTGATTAGTTTCAAATTAGGAAGTGAGCTGAGGTATCCCGGAGGATGCTGCCACAGTAAAGCCATTTCTACAGCCTCCGGTCGTTGGATATCCGGAAACACCTGAATGTCGATTTCAGGCTGATGAAATTTGAGGGCGTCGATCCATACTTTCGGATCACGTCCCGGGCTGATAATAGCTAAACTCATTTTAGGTGCTTTTGGGTTGCAGACACAAAAATACCAAGTTCAGATGCGGTTCAAAGTCCACTAATCAAAAAAGCTAGCCCGATTTTCGCAAAAGAAAAAAATACTATGAAATTGCAGCCTGATTTGAACCTTCTGAAAAGTGTAGTGATTACGTGTCCAAACAAAAAAATCTAAGAAAATGAACAAGAAATTTAATGTTGCCTTTTTGATTTTGTCAATGGTAAGCTTCCTCAGCTTTGGCCAGCAAATTCAAATGCCTCAGGCCAGTCCCAGTGCAAAAATCATTCAAAAGGTTGGATTGACGGATGTGACTGTTGACTACAGCAGACCAAGTACCAAAGGCCGGAAAATATTTGGAGAACTTGTGCCCTATGGTGAAGTATGGAGAACGGGCGCCAATGCAGCTACAGTTTTCTCATTTTCCACCGATGTGACTATCGGTGGTCAGCTTGTACCCGCAGGGTCTTATGCGCTATACGCTATTCCGGGAAAAAATGACTGGACAATCATCCTCAGCAAAAACACAAAACTTTGGGGAGCGATTGGTTACAACCCCGAAGAAGACCAACTGCGATTCAATGTAGAATCTTCGAAAACCAGCAAGAAGTACGAAACATTTGAAATCGCATTCAACAACTTCACCGACAACAGTGCGGTGGTATCCATGAAGTGGGAGTATGCCAGAGTAGATTTTAAGATTCAAACTGATGTGGATCCGATCGTCATGGCTGATATTAAAAAACTGGTGATCGATACTCAAACTACTGATCCCGGCCTTTTATTTCAAGCGGGCAGTTATTATTTCACCAATTCAAAAGATCTGAATCAGGCATATGCTTGGGTGAAAACTTCTACAGACATGGACCCGAAATATTGGACAGTACACCTGAGAGCAAAAATTGAAGTTGCTTTGGGAATGAAAACTGAAGCACTACAGTCTGCTAACAAATCCAAAGCAATGGCTGAAGAGGCTAAAAATCCAGATTATATCGCACTGAATGAAAGACTCATAAAGTCGATTAAGTAAGAATCTGATTCATTCAAAAAAGGTCTTCAAAATTTATTTGAAGACCTTTTTTTGTTGTCAAAAATTCTGGAATCAAAATGAATATGCCCAACTCTCTAGATATATGAGACTTAAACTCTAATCCATCAAATTCTAACTTTCTTACCGACAATCGGCTGCAAAATCAAGCCAAACAACATCACTGCCAAGCAACCAACAGCATTGTACCACAAGAATCCGATATCCCAATGGATGCCTAAAATACCTGTTCCGTTTCTGAAGTGAATCAGCAAAATCAAAGCCTGCGAAAGTAGGGCTGCAATAAAAACGGCTCTCCCCTTCACCCACTTCACAAAAAAGCCTACTATAAAAATCCCCAGAATAGTGCCATAGAAAAGAGATCCCAGGAGGTTTACAGCCTGAATTAGATTTTCAAAAAGTGAGGCATATGTAGCAAAGAGAATCGCCCCCAATCCCCAAAATGCTGTAAAAACCTTGGATGAAATAACGTAATGTTCATCACTCGCATCTTTTTTAACTGATCTTTTGTACAAATCTATGGTGCTCGTTGACCCAAGCGCATTGAGCTCTGAGGAGGACGAAGACATCGCCGCGGAAAAAATGACGGCAAATAGCAAACCCACAATTCCCTTGGGAAGGTAATCCATCACAAAACGCATGAAGACGTAATCCGTATCCCGTGTTTCGGCAGATGGATCATTTTTCACGATCAGGGATTTCACTTCATCCCGGATTTCATTTTGCTCACTTTTGAGTTCTTTGATCTGACTTTGTATCAAGTCAATTTTATTCTGGTCTTCTGAATCAATGGCACCAAGCATTTCCTGATAAGCTAACTTCCCCGATTCGAAGTTTGCTGAGTATTTTCCTTCCAATTCTTCAAATTGAGGTGCCAGATCGCTTTGCTTCAATTTCTCAGTCTGAACCTTGTTGAAAATTACGGGAGGCTGGATAAACTGGTAAAAAACAAAAACCATCACTCCGATAAAAAGTATCACAAACTGCATCGGAATCTTTAGAAAACCATTCATGATCAGACCCATGCGGCTTTGTGTCAGGGTCTGCCCGGTCAAATACCGCTGAACCTGACTTTGATCTGTACCGAAATAACTCAAAAAGAGAAATACCGCAGCTGTCATGCCTGACCAGACATTGTATCGGTCAGCAAAATCAAATTCAAAACTCACCACATTGAGTTTATCCATCTTACCCGCTACCTGGAGTGCCTCCTGAAATGAAATCGGGAGTAGCTGAATCACGATAATTCCGGCAAGAAGCATCCCCCCCATCATCACTGCCATTTGTTGTTTTTGAGTAATCGAGACTGCCTCTGTTCCACCGGATACCGTGTATACGATCACCAGACATCCTATAAAGATGTTGGTAAAAGTCAAATTCCAGCCTAATAAAGTTGACAGGATGATCGCAGGAGCATAAATGGTAATCCCTGCTGCCAAACCTCTCTGAATGATAAAAAGTAAAGCCGTCAGCGTTCTGGTCTTAAGATCGAAGCGGTTTTCGAGATACTCATAGGCCGTATAGACTTTCAGCTTGTAATAAATCGGAATAAAGCTGACTGAGATAATGATCATCGCCAATGGCAATCCGAAATAAAACTGGATAAAGCGCATTCCGTCTTCGTAAGCTTGGCCGGGAGTACTCAAGAAAGTGATAGCGGAAGCCTGTGTGGCCATAATGGAGAGACCTATAGCCCACCAGTTGGAATTTTTTCCTCGAAGGTATGAGTCTAGATTTTTCTTTCCCCGGGTTTTATAGACCCCATATGAAGCAATTGAAAGCAAAGTAACAAACAGGACTATCCAATCAAGTGTACTCATGCGTAGGCCACTGTTAACCAGTAAAACAATGCGATCATCACTATCAAACTGACCATCAGACCAAGGTAAATTGTTTTCCAACGAATCGGCTTTTCCCCCATTTTATTGCTCGATTAGGTTGATGAATAACTTGATAGCTCCAGGTACACCAGCCGGCAATTGCCTGAAAAACGAAATTCCAGTGTAGACAAATGTACCATTTCCATAGTTGGCCACAATCAAAGCGCCATTACTGGCAGGCTCATCGGGATCTTGCATGGTAAGTGGTGTTTGATAAGCTGGATCGATCGCAGTTGCAAAATAAAGACCACGCTCCTGCACCCAGCCGGTCAAATCTTCTTCATTAAGTTGATTCGGTGTAGCTAATACCGGGCTTTTCCAATCTGCAAGTACAGGGGAGTTCTGAACAGCTACCCGATCTCTTCCTACAGTAAAAGGATAGGGTCCAATTTGGCTCGTTAAAAGCGGCGAGCTGGTATTGTATTGAACGATCAGATTACCCCCTGATCTGACATAACCCATCATATTCTGCTGGTTGGCAGCCAAGATTTGATTGGTGTTAAATGCCCTGATACCTACAATGATTGCTTTAAACTGGCTCAGGTAATCCACTGAATAATCTTCGGGGCCAATCATTGTAACCTTGTAACCCAAGGCTGACAAAACTCCGGGGACATCATCGCCTGCACCAGGAATGTATCCGATTTTTTCACCTGACAATTTCCAATCAGCCTGGATCAGATTGAATGATGCTGGACTAAAATACGTCAAGTTGGGAATATGCTTGTATGAAATGGACTTGGTAAGCTGGTTAAAGCTTTTTCCATTTGGAGTAGTAAATCGAGCTATTATCGTTTTTTTCCCAATACCATTCGGTAAAAATCCAACTTTATATACCCGGCGTTTTTGAAGGGTCAAATCCTCAATACTCAGAATCCTGAATTGAGTGGTATCTATGCCTTCAAAATCAAGCTCTCCCTCCAGATATTGATCCCTAAAACTAACAGTCACTGTCACAGTCGGATCAGCACCCGAAACAAGAAAAACGTTTTCTTTTGAAACTGTCAGATCTACTTCGGGCACAATTGTAAAAGGCTGTTTTACTTCCCCATCTACCTGATCATTAAACTTATATTTCAAAGGAACTACAGCGAAAAACTTCTGCGTTCCAATCTCAAAGTGCAAGTTCCCTGAAGTCGTTGTCTCATTGAAAGGCATTCCTATCTTACGTTGATCCTTTACATCATATAAGGCCCCTTCAATGGAGTTTTCCAACCAATAAGGCTGAGAATACGACGCATCAGCCGGGATAGTAAATGAAATAGGAAGAATTTGGGTTCTATTATCTTTCAGTTCCTCAGCCTTTCCTGGAAAATCAAGTTTATTTACCTTAAAGTTGATATTAGTAATTGCTACTGCCGAAGGATTATTAATAACCAACTCTGCATTGATTTTCTCTCCGGGAAATCCAATTTCTTTTCTGACATTAAACTCAAATTCTAAACCCAATCCATAAAAAATAGCTCGATCGAGTTTTTCAACTTTCTCCTTTAACCACATCTCTTGACTGTTAAGTCCAAGTAAAGCGGCTCTCAACTCCAAAAGTCCCGTTATATTTTTTTCAGGCTCGAGAAAGTCAAATTCAGAAATCAATCGATCCAATTTGGCTCTAATTTCTTTGCCTCCTGAAATACTTTCCCAACGGTCATTTACTCCATCGAAAGGCCCATTGACATAATCTTCCCCATCGACCTGCTCAATAAAATCTCTGGATAGGCCAATCCCTGCTGTGGCTCCAAACCCTTGAGATTTATGCATCGTCCGGCTGTCCGCAGCAATTTGGTTATAGGTTTTTCCCAGCAATGGATTATATCCTCCAACTTCAAAAGCGTGGTATTTTTTACCGTCTTCCGGCTCAAAATCTCCTCGGAAATTATAGGCATTAAAGAAAATCCGCTTGGGCTGCCAAGGCTTCAACCATTGTAGTTGATCTGGAAATGCCTCCGGTTTTCCGGCAAGTTGAAATGCCTCCTCTGCTAAAATCGCAGAAGTGGTATGATGTCCGTGGGTAACACCGGGAATAGTATTGAATCGGGTAATGATAATGTCTGGCTGGAATTTACGGATGACCCAAACCACGTCCGCCAATACCTTTTCTTTCTCCCAATTTTGAAGCGTTTCGGTCGGATTTTTACTATATCCAAAGTCCATGGCTCTGGTGAAGAATTGCCTTCCTCCATCAGTTTCCCGCGCTTTGATCAACTCTTGAGTACGGATTTGACCCAGTTCGATTCCCAATTCCTTTCCTATGAGATTTTGGCCCCCATCACCACGGGTTAGACTCAAGTAGGCGACTTCTGCATGCACTCCGTTTACCAAATATGCAATCAATCGAGTATTCTCATCATCAGGATGGGCCGCTATGTAGAGGACTCGTTTAGTCTCTTTAATTTGAAGAAGCTGATGATAGATTTGAGAAGATGGTATGGACTGAGCCTGAGAATATTGACCAAAAAATCCAAGAAGACAGAATACAAATACCAGAAGTACCTTGGGTTTAAACATAATGGGTTTTAATTGACATGGGAAGCTATCGGAATCCGCAGGTAAATAAAAATATTTTGTGATCAATGGAGAAATTTTCAAGACTGTGAATCACATTTTTCCCGGAATAGTATAACCGATCGTAAATTCAAAAAAATCCGCTTTGGCTTTATGTGCCTTAATTTGCATGCCTGCCGACATCGTATCAGAAAAGCGATACCTGGCCCCTACACGCTCATAAAACCAAGTAATCTCCTGATTTAGCGTATTTCGATATAAATATGCACCCAAACCAATCGGTACAAACAAGCGCTCCGTAAGCTGCCATTCCCAGGCTCCAACAACAGCAAGTGAAGTGCGGTCTTTAAATGAGAAGTTTCCTTCAGGAAATCTCAAATTCATACCCTGAGCCCAAAATAAATCAAGACCTAAGCCGAGTCGATATTTATAAGCCGGCTCCACCAGGTAATTGATTCCCACCCCCCCTCTAAAATAGGCAGGATCACCGATCTCATAATTTCTCACCCCGGTATAAACCGCAAAATTCCAGAAAGTCTTAAGATGCTTGTCAGGAAGTATGGGAGCCTGGGAGGGAGTGGGATTAATTTCGCCCAGCTTCATTCTCATTGACAGATTAAGAGGGAAAAGATTGATCCCTGCATTGGGTTTTTTGGCGGCACCATTTGAAAAATGCTTCAGTCCAAAGCTAGCCTGAAAGTTTGTTCGTTTTGAAATCCTAACCGATGAAAACACTCCTAAATTAATGTACCCATTTACTCGTGATCCAATGTAACGATTGGCGGGATTTGCGATGGAATCATAGGGCCTGAGATTAAATCCTACACCAAGTTGGGTGAAGTATCCAAAGTGAACTTTCCGGTCTGATCCCTTGATCGAAAAAGGAATTTCCATAAAACCATAGATCGACTGGGGCATTCCGATTTCAGGATAGTTTTTTAACGCCGAATTGAAGCCTATACCCAAGGTTGGATATCTATATATGTAATTAAAAGTAGTATTTGATATTTTTCGCCAGCCGATTTTAAAATCTATTGCTTTGAAGTCAACGGCATCTTTTATTTCGTTTCCCCAATCAGTGCCGTTACTCAGCAGCGGACCAGTCTCATAAGAAACGCTTAATGATTTTTGAAACTTGACTTCTTGTGCAGACAAATTGCTCAGGCAAAAAGTCATTATAACTAAAAAAACTAGTCTTAGCTGGATAGTCATTACTTTATTTTTTCGTGACCTTAATTGGTAAAACTATCAAAAAACAGGAAAGGAGCACCAAAGGGATGTTTCAACTTATTCAAAATCTCAAAAAAAAAGGCCGACAAAATGCCGACCTTTTTTCCTATATCGAAAATTAATTGTCTTGCCAGTTTGCTCCAAGTACTGCAGATATCTTTTTGTTCAAAGCATCTGCCTCAGCAGTGTTTTTCAATCTGCTATGAACCTGAAACAAGATGATCATGATATCAGTATTATCAGGTCTGATTTCAACTGCTTTTGTGAAATAAGGAACTGATTGCTTGTAAAGCTCATCAGCCTTCTTTCCCATAGCCTGAGACTGTTTTTCCCACTCTTCATCAGACAGTGCATTCAATTCATTAAGAATTTTTCTGGATGACTCAAGCATCAAAGCACCTGTATAATAGTTGCCTTCGAAGAATTTTGGATCTACTTCAACAGACTTTTTATAGTCTACCAAAGCACCTTCCAAGTCACCTGCTTGCTCCTTCAAATATCCTGATCTCAAAAGAAGCCCGGTATTGTTAGGGTCATTTGCCAATGCTTCATTGATCTGAGACATTGCTTCGTCCATTTTATTAAGCTGAAGAAGCAATTGGATTTCATACTCAGCCAATATTTTATCCGTAGGATACTCTTTTTTTGCTTTTGTTATCAATTCGTAGGCAGCTTCTGGATTTTTCTCCTCTGTGCTGAGAATCTGAACCATGGTATAATAAGCATTGATCTTATTATACTCCGGAACCTCGAATAAATACCCAAAGTGTCTTTTTGCATCCTCAAACTTCCCTAGCTCATTCGCAAGGAATCCGGCATTATAGTGGCTTAGAGTGTCAGTATAATCAATTTCGCCAGCCATGTTGAAGAACTCATAGGCTAATTCTAAGTCGTCATCTGTGTAACGCTCGATCGCTTTATCATAGGCCACATTTTTCAACGTGATAATTGAAAATGGCCGTAAATTAATCGGAACACCCACAAGTTCATCTTCGTAAACTAATTTCCCAACACCAGCATTTTTATTGCCGCCGGCCATTTCAAACGTCTTTTTGAAAGTTTCCAAGGCAGTGAATCCTTTTTGGACTGTCTCTGCTGTATTGGAAGAATCAGTACCAAATATTTTAGTCTCGATTTGTGCTTTCAACAAGAAAGTAGCGGGGTCGCCGCTTGTTTCAGGATTTGTGGATGCTGCGTTTATAGCAGCCAAGGCAGACTCAAGGTTTCCTGATTTGAATCCTTTTTCTGCTTCTTTAATTACTTTTTTTTGTCCAAAGGCTAGGGTGGTAGCACCAATCAGGACCATTGAGAGAATCAGCTTTTTCATTAGCGTATTTGTCTTAATTGTTTGGTTATTCAGTTGTTTCTTCGGGCGTTTCGGGTGATTCGCTTTCCAAGTCAGGAGAATCGATGATTTCAATTTCTTCTTCTCTTGAGATTTTCTCAACAGAGGAAATTTCGTCTCCCTCTCCTACTCTTATCAGTTTCACACCTTGGGTAGCTCTACCCATTACTCTTAACTGATCCATTGAAATTCTGATGGTGATTCCAGACTTATTGATAATCATAAGATCGTCTGAATCAGTCACTTGCTTGATCGCAACTAAGGCTCCGGTTTTCTCAGTTACGTTCATTGCTTTTACTCCTTTTCCACCACGGTTGGTAATTCTGTACTCTTCCAGTTCGGAACGTTTTCCGTAACCTTTTTCGGACACTACCAGCAGTGTTGCAGTTTCCTCTGAGGCACAAACCATGCCAATGACATAATCTTTATCTTGATTTAACGTTATCGCTTTCACGCCTGTCGCAGTCCTGCCCATCGGACGAACTGCCGACTCAGGAAAGTGTATTGCACGGCCGGATTTAGCGGCTATCACGATGTGCTGTCTTCCATTGGTCATGCTGACATTTACCAACTGATCATCCTCTCTGATATTCAAAGCGATGATACCATTGATACGAGGGCGACTGTATTGCTCCAAGGTAGTTTTCTTGATAATCCCCTTTTTGGTAATCATGACCAAGAAGTGATTATTCAGGTAATCCTGGTCTGCCAAACTCTCCACCTGTATGATGGATCTGATTTTGTCATCAGATTCAATGTTGATCAGGTTTTGAATTGGACGGCCTTTGGAAGTCTTAGACCCTTCCGGAATCGCATAAGTTTTCAACCAGAATAATTTCCCTTTATCAGTGAAAATCAAAAGGTAATTGTGCGTGGATGCTGTAAAAAGATACTCTGTAAAATCATCTTCTTTGGTACTCACGCCTTTAGAACCAACTCCGCCTCTACCCTGAGTTCGGTATTCTGTTAAAGCAGTACGCTTCACATACCCCTGATGCGATACGGTGATCACCACCTCTTCATTCGGGATCATGTCCTCGTAGCTGAAATCTTCCGCATTGTGCTCAATTTCGGTACGTCGGTCATCGGAATACCTGTCTCTCACTTCCTTAAGTTCAGTTTTGATGATCTCCATCCGCTTTTCTTCGCTGCCGAGGATTTCTTTCAATTCATCGATCAAGGCCATGATCTCTTTGTATTCTTGAATGATCTTATCGCGCTCCATGCCGGTAAGACGTTGCAATCTCATATCGAGAATCGCACGCGCTTGGATTTCGCTCAATTCAAACCGTTCCATCAGGCCATTTCGAGCTGTCTCAGGATCCGGAGAATTCCTGATCAAGGAAATGACCTCGTCAAGATGATCAAGTGCTATCAGATAGCCTTGGAGGATGTGCGCTCTTTTTTCAGCTTCTCTAAGCTCAAACTCGGTTCTTCTAACCACCACCTCATGTCTGTGGGCCACATAGTGGACAATCAGATCTTTGAGGTTCAGGGTATAAGGTCGACCCTTCACCAAGGCAACGTTGTTTACCGAGAATGAAGTCTGTAATGCGGTATGCTTGTAAAGGTTATTCAATACCACACTGGATATTGCATCACGCTTTAGCTCATATACAACTCGCATCCCTGATCGATCCGACTCATCGCGAATGGCAGAAATACCCTCTATTTTTTTCTCATTTATTAAGGCGGCAGTTTTTTCAACCATGTTTGCCTTATTAACCATGTATGGTATCTCAGTAATGACAATCATCTCCCGATTGCCACCATCTTTGATCTCCACATTGGCTTTTCCTCTAACTACGATTCGTCCCCTTCCAGTCTCGAAGGCTGCTTTGACACCATTATAACCATAGATAATACCTCCAGTTGGAAAATCCGGGGCAATGATGTATTTCATCAATTCAGCAACGGTAATCTCTTTGTTCTCGATGTAGGCAACGATTCCGTCTATGACTTCGCCCAAATTGTGGGGAGCCATATTTGTCGCCATACCTACTGCTATACCGGATGCCCCGTTGAGAAGCAGTGCAGGGATTTTGCCTGGAAGAACCGTTGGCTCTTTGAGGGAATCATCAAAATTGAATTGGAAGTCAACTGTTTCCTTGTTGATATCGACCAACAATTCTTCTGCGATCCTTTTGAGTCTAGCCTCAGTATATCGCATCGCCGCGGGGTTGTCCCCGTCAATGGACCCAAAGTTACCCTGACCATCTACCAAAGTGTATCGTAAAGACCAATCTTGGGCCATTCGCACCATGGTCTCGTATACTGCGGAATCACCATGCGGGTGATATTTACCCAAAACCTCACCTACAATTCTGGCTGACTTTTTATGAGGTTTATTATGTAATACACCAAGTTCCTGCATTCCATAAAGAATACGTCTGTGAACTGGCTTTAGTCCGTCTCGGACATCCGGAAGTGCTCTTGAAACAATGACTGACATCGAATAATCGATGTAGGCACCACGCATTTCCTCTTCAATATTAATTGGGATAATGTTCTCGTTTTCTCCTTGAGCCATATAATGCTAATTCGGGGGTCGATTAAGCCTGCAAGATAGTAAAAACTGTAAGGTTTCGAAAGTCCAGTTTCAAACCTTGTTTCAGCAATCTTTTCCTTAATACCACTGTCCGACTCTTCGGTTTTGCATATTTAAAATAGAACTTCCCCGATATTCTACCCCATTGTGAAGGTGCTTCATCACGACTCCGCAACCCTGAATTTTACATCTTTTAGTCCCCGGGATTTTTATTGCCATGCCCGCTTGTACTGCATAGACATTTTGATTAATGTTTTGGAATTCAGAAAAATCTGAAGCTGCGTAGGTGAATTTTCTGAATTCAGCTCCGCCTTTCAAAAACAGCTTTGCATATTCTGAAAAATCATATTCCACACGCATTGCTACTCCATAATAAGGATCCGCAGAGACAGCAAGTCGTGGGACGTAAGGAATAGAACCTACATCCAAGGCAGGATCATAGGCTTTTGTCAATTTCATTTTACCAAATTCCCCCTCCAAAATAAACCTCCATGGATAATTTTGTCTGGCTCTTTGTTTTAGCTCTGACTGCATGTAAATGTTGTTGCTACTGTATCTGCGATATTTCCATTTCAAAAACCCCTGGCGTCGCTTGGCATCATAGAGCACCAATCCCACTGTACCATAAGTTTTACTCAATTGATACGAAGCTCCCTCAAATTGGAACTCGTGGTCATTGCCTCTCATCGGAGCAAGATTGCCCCACTCTCTACCGAGTCCGCCTCCTATAGTCAATAAATTAAACAAGTTGATCCTTACTCCGGCATTGACTAGCGGGAATGCCCATTCGTTACTTGATAAAGAAAGCGTATCTGAAAGCTGAAAGGATGATCCTTCAAAATTTTGGAATTGAGAAATCGGATAAAGGGATGGGCTTTTCGAATAAAAATCTGTGCCCATATGATGGTAAGCTGCCCCTGTGGATACTTCCAAAGAAAACATCTCAATAGCATTCCTGAAAAGGTTTCCTGCTCCGGAGTTACTTTTAGGATTCTTTGCTTTTGAACTGATTCCAAAAATATCATCCTCCTGACCCCAAGCAGCAGAATTAGCAATAAAAAAAACAACTGCGAAGAAGTAAAATTTTCTGATTGTCATGCCTTGATAACGATAAATTGCTTTGGATGGTGTGAAAATAAAAAAAGAAGCCTCTATTTAAAGAGACTTCTTCAAATCTATTGCCAATCAATTTTTTTTATTGATGACTTTTTAAACTCCGTCTTTTTTAACTTTCATTTCTGCCACTAGCTGATCCAACTTTTCTTTCAGCGCGGGGTCCTCTTTAATGGCTCCATTTACCTTGTTATAGGTAGACACTCCAAGGACAGCATCATCCTTAATAAGGTCTGTTTTGAAATCTATGACAGACTGTTGAAGTGAATCTTGAAAATCCTTGATCGCTTGATATGCGATTTTTTCTTCAGCTGTAAGTTTGATTTCAGCTTCTTTCGCTGCGTCGCCCCAAGCTGCCTTGATTTCATTGTATCTGGCTCCTCCCTCGATGACCTCATTATTAAGAATCATCTCTCTCAACTCCAAGGTTTTTGTATCAACATATTCGGAAGTCATAACCTCAACTGTGGCAAACTTCTTCAATTCTTCATCAGTTACAGCCTCTTTAGGTGCAGTTTCCTGCGCAAATCCTGACAAACTCAATCCTCCAAAAAGGAGCAAAAACATCCAATTCTTTTTCATAATTATTGTGGTTGTGTATTCAACAACTTGCAATAAATAGGCCTAAGATCAAGGATGCAAGTTAAAAAATGTCTTTTAGGATATTTTATGATGAACGGTAGGACACCTAATTTTTTAGATTAAAATTGCTTGAGACTAGCGATTGTGGCTTGTGGATCAACCGAATTAAAAACGAAACTACCCGCTACCAACAGGTCTGCACCTGCCTGGATTAGTTTAGGAGCATTGTCCAAATTAACGCCACCATCTATCTCGATTTTAGCTGAGGATCCTTTTTTTATAATAAGGTCCTTTAGTCTGGAAACCTTTGAATAGGTGTTTTCAATGAATTTTTGTCCCCCAAAGCCAGGGTTAACAGACATCACACAGACTAAATCAATGTCGGCAATGATTTCACCAAGCAGCTCGATAGCGGTATGTGGATTGATCGCGACGCCTGCTTTAGCTCCCAATTTGCGAATCGCTTGTATGGATCGATGCAGGTGCGAACAAGCTTCATAGTGGACAGAAATGATTTCTGCTCCGGCATTCCTAAATGCCTCCAAGTAACTATCCGGATTGACTATCATCAAATGGACATCCAATGGTTTTTTTGCATGCTTGTGAATCGCCTCCGTAACGGGAATTCCAAATGAAATATTCGGGACAAATACGCCGTCCATAATATCCACATGAATATAATCCGCTTGAGATTTATTCAGCATTTCAACCTCTTTTTGAAGATTGGCAAAATCGGCAGCGAGAATTGAGGGGGCAATCAAGATGGACATAAATACTTTTTACTTTTCTAGTTAGATTTTTATTGGATAGAGATCCCTTACTGTCTTACCAGCTTGATTTGCTTGATGTAAGAGCCATCTCTCATTTGAATCAGGTACATCCCCGGCTTGACTCCATTTAACTGCACCCGGTAAGGTGAATTAGGATTAGCACGGGTCAACGGTGCTTGGATCAGAATTTTTCCTGTCATGTCTATCAATTCAAAGTTACTGCTAAGTCCTGTTCCAAAATAAATGGAGATCTCGTCCGTGACCAATGGATTTGGATAAACCTTCCATTCGATGTCTTCTTCTTCTACCGAAAGAATTTCCCCATACAAAGCCTCATAGAATTTTGGAATTCCATAGCCCAATAGATTATCGGGGGTTTTATATTGAGTGGCACTTCTCAGCAAATTTTCAATTAGTTTATCCTTAATCCATTCAGGTCTCGCCTGCCATAGTCCTGCTGCCAAAGCTGTGATTTGCGGAGCCGAAAAGGATGTTCCACCGGAAGCACCCACGGTCCCATTAGAGCGAATCAATACCGGAGAAGCTCCAAAAGCTGCCAATTCAGGTTTTAATCTGCCGTCGCCTGTTGGCCCTCGAGAACTAAAACCGGATCGGGAAAGGTCGGTATTTACCGAGCCGACGGATAAAATACCCTTTGCATCAGCCGGTGCAACTAGGCTTGATACTCCTCTTGAGCCGTAGTTGCCTACACTATTGACAATCAAGATTCCTTTCTGTGCTGCAATTGTTGCCCCTTTGGTAATAATTGCCGTTTTTCCATCCAAATCAGCAATGGTATAATCCATTTTTGGATCATCAAAATCCCAATAACCGACAGAACTATTAATAATATCCACTCCAAGGCTATCAGCATATTCTGCACCCCTTACCCAGTTGAACTCCTCAACTCTGTATTCCGTCGCTACCTCCTCAGTGATGACTAATATATAGTTTGCATCATATGCTCCGGAAACTAATTTCCCCGGCTCATTGGCTGCTATAAGTGAAAGCACATTAGTGCCATGCTGATTGTCAATAAAAACACCTGAATTCCAAGGTCGAACAAAATCCCGCTGTCCAACAATCTGATTTTTTGTAAACAAATGGGCAAATGGAGAGCCGGTATTAGTGCCTGGAAATCCCGCATCAAATACAGCCACAGTTACCCCTTTTCCTGTGTAGCCTTCCTGATGCATTTTATCAATGCCGATCAGCTGATTTTGAAAATCATAAGTATTATTTGCTACCGCCAGTTCACGGGTATTCAATTTGGGTTCATTATAGTTGGTTTCCAAAGTGACAGAAGCATAAACTTTGTCTTGAATACGGGCATTTGGCTTAGGTAAAAACCCCACGCCTACCAATTCAACCTTATCCACAAAAGGCAATGATTTTAACGTGGTTGCACCTAGGGCATCAGTCACCAACACTGCTGCGTTCATCCACTTACTGGTATAGAGTATATAATTAGCGGTTTTGGCGACTTCATCCAGATATTTTGAGGCGACAGGTAGGTCTAAGCTATCCGCTTGAATGCCTTCCCTTGTCCTTCGTTGAATTGCTTTTTGAGTTAAAAATGCTTGGGGATTTGCCAGTGAAAGACTTGTCTGAGGTTTATGTTTAAAGTAAACGGCGTATCGATCCTGAGCCTCAGCAGCGAAAGCAAAAATCATAAAACTCAAAAAACCAACACAGAATTTAATTCTTCCCATACTCCAATAATTTCAAATGAGTTTTGTTTCCACTATCAATTACTTGCTTGCCTAAACAATCATTTCTTGAGCAATAAGTTAACACTTCATCATATTTTTCCAATAGACCTATTTCCTTACCAAAAATCTCATAGCGTAAATCTCGAATTGTAATTTTATCATCCAGATTTTCTTGGTCGACCCTCACCAAGGGAACACCCTCAAAACCCGGTAGGTTTCCAGCCCCAAGCTCCACTATTTCAAAATCATCCTTTCCTTCGGCCTGATAAATTTTGCCATTCCAAATTTTCCCTAAAATCGGTGGAAAAACCAGTGCAACAAGGGGTTGATTATTGATAGTTCGAAGGAGGACTTTGTCTCTGTGAATCATGATATACTCCAACTCAAAAACCCAATTGGACCGATTTTGTGATTTGGACCGCTCTACGATATAGTTGAATTCATTCTGTTCATTCAGATATCTTGATCTTATTCTATCCCGATAAAAATACTGCTCGGTTTCGGAGTCATTTTCACCAAAATAAATGGTCTCATCTACCCCATAAATCCAAAATTTACCAATCTCAAGCGGTTGATATTCCAGCTCCAGGTCCAAGTTTGGGGTTTCTATGTTTTCCTCACAGGCTACTCCAAACACTAAAAAAACGAATAAATAAAGCGTAAAACGTTTCAGCATACCGAAATTTTAAATTCAAAATCAAGTGTGTTTTCGCTACTTTACCAGTAGAACAAAAAGGCTAACAAACAAATCCGAAAAACACAGTATCCCAGATTTCTCCCCTCGGCTGTACGGATCTTCGTGTACTGATTCCTTCAATGTGGGTCTAGCATCTATCTACCACGTCTAGTGAAGGGCCAGCACCCCGATTTCGGGAGTAAATTAACCAATTGGCATAAAACACATCATCCTATAAAATTACATTCATTTATCGGGTATGAACCAAACATGAGGTTTTTTTACTGTCAGCTCATTTACTTTTCTGTGTAAAATGACCTGCTTACCTTAGCGGTCAATTTAATCAACTATGGCACTAAGCACTTTTGTAAAAATAAACAGCATTACCAACCTCACCGACGCCAGGTACGGGGCCGGCATGAATGTCAACCTTTTGGGATTCAATTTGGATTCAAATTCGGATAAATATATCAGTCCCGCCGTTTTTAAAGAAATCAGTGGGTGGTTGTCAGGAGTAGACTTTGTGGGAGAATTTACCCATGAATCCATACACGGGTTATTAGAAATACTTAACGAATACCCAACTATCACCTGGATAGAACATGATCGAATCGAGGAATTGAAAGCTCTGGTCGGAAAAGGTTATGGGCTTATCTATAAAATGAACTTGGAAGAAGTTCGGAAAATCGAACCTGATGTGGCTATTGAACTCCATCAGTCCGAAATAATATTTCATGTGGTTTCGAAGCAAGACACGCTATCGGAGGATGATTTGGAAGTTCTCAAAAACCTGGCTGAAAAGTGTAAAGTGATTTTGGGAACCGGCATCAATGTTCAAAGTGTGAGAACCTTGCTGGATAATACTGGTATTTATGGGATATCACTCAGTGGAAGTGATGAAATAAAGCCCGGATTAAAGGACATGGACGAGCTCGCAGAGATTCTCGAACAACTTGAAATAGAGGAGTGAAGACAAACCCCGACCTTTTAGGCCGGGGCTTGTTTTTTTAGCTATCCCAGAGATCTGTCAGCTTATAGGGACTTTGAGGTCCTGTGAAGAAGCTACCGTCGACAAAACGATGATTTACTTCAATATTGGCAAAGTGATCCAAATCCTGTTGATCCAAGTCCAATTCTGCAGCTTTAAGATTTTCAATGATCCGATCTTTGTTGACTGATTTTGGGATTACAGCGATATCTCTTGAAATAGACCAGGCAATCAAAACCTGACCTACACTTGCATTATGCTTTCGGGCTATTTCTGCCACTACAGCATTTTCGAGAAGTTTTGGGTCATTTTTATGCCGGTCAGCTCTCGAATCCGGTGAACCAAGTGGTGAATAGGCTGTCAGTAGAATCCCGTTTTCAGCGCAAAAATTCACCAAATTTTTCTGCGGTAAAAACGGATGCATCTCCACCTGATTCATTTCAGGTTTTTCACCTTCCATGCCTAAAATTTCTTTCAGTTTACCTTGATTAAAGTTAGAAACCCCGATGTGCTTAGTCAATCCAGAAGACTTTTGTTCTTGCATAGCTTCCCAGGTTTGGGTCAAGGGGACGTCCTGATAGGTATAGAATTCTTCGCGATGTGTAGCAAAGCCTATCCCAGGTTTGAAGGCAATTGGCCAATGAACAAGATATAGATCAAGACTATCAAGCCTCAAATCACTTAATGATTTTTCCAAGGCAGGTTTTACATCTTCATGCCGGTGACTGTCATTCCATAGTTTGGAAGTGATAAACAAGTCTTTTCGCTTCACCAGTCCATCTGCCATGGCATCGGCAATTCCCTGACCTACTTCCCGTTCGTTTTGGTAGATCGCGGCACAATCAATATGTCTATAACCCGCTTCAATTGCCCAATAAACCGCCTTTCGTACCTCGCCAGGCTTACTTTTCCAGGTTCCTAAACCAAGAATCGGTAGTTTGTCTCCGTTCTTAAAAATTAAATTTTTCATGCTTCTCTAAATTTCGATATTTTTTTTGGGTGTCTTTGCCTACTCCTGAATCTACCTTCGGTTAATACGCTTTTTTCTCCAAATATTTTTTGAAACGATTCATTACCCAAAGGTGCAACTTCGCTTGAGTATTTACATATACGAGCCAAGGTAATCTTGGGACGAATTCATGAATGGCAGATATGATGTATTTACTGTCGAGAACTTCTCTGAACTCCAACCAACCATAATCGAAGCGCTTCACCAGCCATCCTCCTGTAATGTAAAACAGCTGTCTTTGGTGATCACTACGGTCTGGAATCATAGTTAATTTAAGCATCGGCTTTTTGCTTAACAGCAAAAAAAATGCAAGATCCCCGTTTTTTGAGATTTTTCCGTTGATCAGAAATCTAAAGAAAGTTGGAAGCCAGAGGTTATATCGATTTGCTACCCAAAGCGCCGAATGTCTGTTTTTATTCGGCATTCGCTGAATAGACCGCACAGTATTTCTGACACTGTTAGATTTGAAAAAAGAAGGCATTTTTGGATAATCCTTCGCAGTAAGTGCTACTTCACAGGCTTCGTCAAAAGTTTGATAATCAATTTCCTTTTCTTTAAAAGCCAATTCCGGAGACACAGTTAAGGTGTGTCTCAAACTTTCGACCAAAGGCGAAACCAATTGTGGTGGACTGTCTCCAAAAACGCCCACCCAAAGTTTGGAGAGACCCAACGAAAAAAAAGGGACGGAGAAAACAAGTCGTTTTTTCCCCATTGCTTTTGCCGTACGTTCCATCATATTTCGATAGGACATCACTTCAGGGCTTCCAATTTCGATGGCTTTACCAAAGACATTTGGGTTGCCAATGCAAGTGTCAATGATCGTTAGTGTGTCCTTCAAGGAAATAGGTTGCGTCAAAGACTCTGTCCACTTCGGACACATCAGGACAGGAAGTCTGTTGATCAGATTTTTGATCATATCAAAACTGGATCCTCCCGGTCCCACGATGATCGAAGCACGCAAAGCTGTCAATCTTGAACTGCGTGATCCCAAAGTCTGCTCTACCTCCAATCTGCTTTTGAGATGTCTGGAAAGCATTTCTTCCGGTTCATCTGGCAATAAGCCTCCCAGATAAATGATTTGTTTTACTTCATTTTTTTCGGCTGCACGACTAAAATTATCTGCCAAAAGTAAATCCGTATCCTCAAAACTTCCCTGATTGAGTCTGGTGGAGGCATTCATGGAATGCACCAAATAGATGGCTACGTCTATTCCTTTCAATGCCTCTATAGTGGAAGTGATCGAGTAAAGTTCCACTTGCCTCCATGCTACTTCGGGATAGGGGTTTTGATCTAACTTCTGTCTGCTCAGAGCGACAAAATTATATTTATGCCGATATTCTTTGATCAGCCATCGACCGATATAGCCTCCTGCGCCGGCAATTGCAACTGTAAGTTTTGGATCACTCGAAATGGAATTGGAGGCGGGCATAAAAAATAGGGCTGATTGGGAAATATAACACAATCGGCCCTACTCTGTTTAATATTTTGGCTTATTTCAGCGCAAACTCTCTTGCCAGAATCGTAGTGTAATATTTTGTGATCATATTAGGAACCTCCCAAGTGGGCATTTTTCCACTTTTATAATATTCCAAAAACCGCGCTGTCACTTGGGCAAAATGGGCTTCATGCCCATTGTGGTAGGAATCAGGGACGATCACTTGATATTCACCGGAAGGCATTTTCAATAAATCAATTCCGGGATAGTTGGCTTGAAGCGTCTCTTTTACCGCTTTTTCCAAAGTAGCCAAATCCGATCCGATTAGCTTTACATACAAGGCAGGCCGATAGTTTTCTTCTTTTCCCTGACGGATAATCAAGTTGGCTTTGGTTCCCCGCATCATGCTGTAGTGCGTATCCGCACTTCCTTCAGGCGCCTGGAAATTCCATATCACGCTCACTTTGGCATGTTTGCCTTTTAGCATGTAGTTCATTTCTCCATTGGAAAAGACCTCCAAATTATTGCTTTTGACGGCTTTCTGGAGAAAATCAGGAAATGCAGTCTTACCTGTCACTTTTTGAAATTCCTCCAAGGTCATCTTCGTTGCCCATCTTTTTGCAGAAAGCATCTGAACATCCGCCGTATCCAAAGTCACTTCCGGAAAAGCTTCCCATTGAATCAAATCCACCAAATGCGTAGTGACATCCACTATCCCGTCTCCCTCCTTTTCCACATCAAAAAACCAATCCGGACGGATCAAAGGCACTCCTGATACGTACTTGAAGAAATGGTGAATGGACTCTTTGGTGATTGCGGGGTTTTCAGGTGTTCCGTTTTCCAATTCCCCAAAAACATCTGAAATCATGGAAAGCTCACGCTGAAGTAGCGTGGTGATTTCAAATCGCTCCGTCATGATGTCGTAGAGCAACAACTCTTTCTCTGCTGCAATCTGAAATGCTTTTTTGAGCTTTTGAAAGCCCTCAGGATTAATCACCAAAGGTTTATCCGCATAGACGTGAATTCCATTTTCCACTGCCGCGAGGATGTAATCGATCTTTAGATCATTTTTTCCGGCCACCATCATAACATTCCCCGGCTTCTGGGAAATCATCTTTTTCAGGTAATCCGGCCCATTGTACACCTCAAGATTCCATGCCGTTGGGCTCTCTTCCCGATTGTTGTAGCTCGCGATTCGATTGAGATGATCTTTCAATTCCGGGCCCTCGGGAGCGAAAATATAAATTGTGGAATCCACCACCGGGTACATTGACTTGTGAATCAATCCCGCATGAAAATGTCCGGGATCAAGCGTCATGATTCTCACTTTTGAGTCTGATTCAGGAGTTTCGGTTTTCATTTCTGAATTGGAACAGGAAACGAGAAAAAGGGCCAAAACGGCCCCATTTATTACTTTTGATGATTTCATTTTGTTTTTTTTACCACAGAGTTCACGGAGAAATATGTTTTTTAGGTATTGACTTCGTCGGTACTTCATAGCTGAAAGTCTCCAGCGAGCCTTTTAAGAGCACGGAGTTTAAAAGCTTCGCTTTTGTGGACGATACAACTTACCTCTTACTGTTCACTACTTACTAATTTATACTCCAGCATCGGTCGTCGGAAACCCGAAAACGATCAAACTAAACCTTCACAAAGTCTGTTCCCCAAGGGGCGCGCTGAGGTCGACTCAAATGAGAATTAGCTTCCGCATCGTTGATAAATTCTTCTTTTACGGGATCCCAAGCCAACTTTCTTCCTAATTTCATTGCGACGTGACTTACTAGACAGACTGAGCACGATCTGTGTCCGATTTCAACAGGAGAGAGCAATTTGGCATTTCCCTGAATTGCCTCAAGCCAATTGCCATGATGTTCATTACTTCGGATTAGTCGGATTTCATTTTCTCCGATGACGGATTTCAGAATTTTGGGATCTGAAGCATCCAATGCTTTGGCACTGTTTCCCTGAGCTACAGGATCCGAGGCAGAGGCCACATAATTTCCTCTGGATACCCAAATCCAACCTTCGGAACCTTCATATCGAATCCCGTTTGGATATCCTCCGGAAGTGAACATCATGACTCCATTGTCATATTCTGCTTTGACCATGAAGTCCCCGTGTACATTCCAAAGCCCGGCTCTTGGAAATTCGGCCACAGCCTCAATGTATCTTGGGCCGGTAAGTTCGGTATCCATACCCCAAGCCGCAGAGTCAAAGTGATGCTGTCCCCAGCCGGTGATCATTCCTGCTCCGTAATTTTCATGTCTCAACCATCCCGGACGGCTGTAGTCATTTTGTGGGTGCACTCCGATTTCAGTATATGGAACTAAAGGTGTTGAACCCAACCACATGTCAAAATTCAGGTTGGAAGGAATCGGCATGGCAGGTCCAGCAGGTCCTGCAGGATCTCCGGGCAATCCAATTCGAACGGTGTGTAACTTTCCGATTCGCCCATTTCTTACCAATTCGGCTGCAATTCGAAACTGTTCACTGGAACGCTGCTGTGTACCAAGTTGAAGAACTACGCCGGTTTTATTGACCACGTTAACCAATTGACGGCCTTCTTTGATGGTCAGGGAAGTTGGCTTTTGAACGTAAATATGTTTTCCAGCCAAAGCAGCTTCCATGGCAGGCTGGGAGTGCCAATGATCAGGAGTGGAAATGATCACTGCATCGATGTCCTTATTCAGCAGCATCTCGCGGTAGTCCCCATACTGCTTCACATCCATGTATTTCTCACCGAGTTTTTTGGTGTAGTAGTCTTCCACCAGCTTTTTTCCATCAGCCATCCGTTTGCTGTCCACATCTGAAACAGCCACGATTCTAGCCACGTCGTGCCTCCAAGTACCCGGGAGATCATGCTCACGGGCTATTCTGCCACAGCCAATCTGACCAATGTTGATCTTGTTGCTTGGTGCATTCTTTCCAAAAACAGATGCAGGCACAATCGTGGGGAATCCAAAAGCCGCTGTGGCCAGTGCTGATTTCTTTATAAAATTTCTTCTTTTCATAATTCGGGATTTAATGGGTTTGAATGTTGACTGAAATTAAAATTCTCCAAATTCTCAGGCAACAATAATTTGTTTAAGATTCTTAGTTCGTGATTCTGAAAACTGTGGACTATGGTCTATGGTCTATGGACTATGGACTATCGTCTATCGTCTATCGTCTATCTCATTTTATAAAGGCTCTCCAATAGGCTTCTGCCTCCTCAGCCGTCAAGTCTCCGTCAAAGACAATCATTCGGTATTTCAGGGTATTTCGCTCATTGGGCTGAATCTCCCAGGACTCATGACGAATCGGACAAAACTCTATGAACACATTTCCTTCTCCCTTGTATTGTCCAAGTGGCCAAACGCGAAGTGGTTCGGGATGCGATTTGTTGGTATTATGACTTAAGAAAAGTATTCCGCTTTGGCCGGAGGCATCTGCGGTTTTTCCTTTGACGATAATCCATTTGGCATTGGATCCATCTGCATCCTTTCGATCCTTACCTTCCGAAGTCAGGATTGAGCTGTTGGCATCACCCCAAAGCTCCGTGGCGCGAAAGCCAATTCCACCACCATATCTGTAATCATCCAGCAGAATTCCTCCCGGAATCTTGGTGAAAATCGTCGTGGTGTAATCGACCATGTATCGACCTTTGTCAGCAGGTTTGACTTTAATCCTCAGGTCTTCTTCAATTGCCAATCGCTCACTTTCAGGAGCTTTGAGATCCAGATGATTCTGACGGACATTGAGTTCGGCAGCTCCTCCGGCTACTTTTTTGGAGAGCACTTTGGCAAAATCCACTCTGCCTTTTCCATCTCCCAAATTCCAAAAATCCACTTCTCTACCACTTATTGTAGCTCGAGTCCAAGGACCCCAAATTCCGTAATGATGATAATGATCCGGAGGCTGGATCCTACTGAGCACCTGACCACTTGGCGAAGTGATAGGATGAATAAAGCCTGACTTTTTGAAGTCCGCCTTCACGCCCTCCGGTACATCGGTGGTGGCAGTTTGATAGGTTAAAACCCGTTGATTATCAATTAAAAAATCGATGCCGAACGGAGTCTCCTTTAGGTTTACTTTTTGCGAAAACGATCCCGTAGAAAAAGTCAGAAATACAAGGATCGGAAGGAATATTCTTTTGAAACACATGGAAAATTCAGGTTATTGGGGTTCGAATTTCAAGTTATCAAAAACTACAGTAAAGCATCAACTCATTGAACCCAATAACCCATGAAGCGGATTATTTTCTACGCAATCGTTTCCATCTTTTCGCTGAATTTTGCCTGCGGGCAAAGCCTACCCGAAGTCACGCTTGATCAGGCTTGGAAGGCCAAAATCAAAGCTTTAGCTCCTGAAAAAGCCACCTTTCCCGCCAAAAAGAAAAACATATTAGTCTTCTCCCTTCATACCGGATTCAACCATTGGGTGATTCCCCATACCGAAGAGATGATCAAAATCATCGGGGAAACAAGTGGGGCATTTACTGTAATTGGAAGCAAGGACATCGCAGAATTTGAGGCCAAAAATCTAAAAAAATACGATGCAGTCATCTTAAACAACACCTGCTCTAAACCTGACCATCGAAATCTTTTTTGGGACAAACTCAAAGAAGATACCTCTAAAGACTCCGTGACTTTAATGAAAAAAGCGCAAGAATTAGAGGGTAATTTATTGAGCTATGTCGAAAAAGGTGGAGGTCTGATGGTCCTTCACGGCGGAGTGACTACTCAAAATAATTCATGGGACTTCAGCCGATTATTGGGGGCGAGTTTCGATTACCATCCTGTGCAGCAGGCATTCCAAGTCAGACTGGAAGATCCCAATCATCCACTTGTCCAGGCATTTCCATCCGAGGGATTCAACCATATCGACGAACCTTATTTCTACAAGAATGCCTATGCAGAACTGGATTTCAAGCCTTTACTCTATTTCAACAATGCAGAAATCAAAAGTCAGCGCAAGGGTCAGGAGCTGACAGAAGGAAAAACGTATGTGGCCTGGATTCGGGCCGAAGGCAAAGGAAAAGTGATGTACATCTCCCCTTCTCACAATGCCCAAAGCTTCGAAAACCCGGATTTGCTGCAGTTCTACCTCGATGGCATGCAGTATGTGGTCGGTGATGTGGAATGTGATGAAACTCCAATCAAGAAATAATTTAACCACGGAGACCACGGAGGTAGAATGAGAGGGCACAAAGGGTTTGTCTCATCCTGACTCTCGGCATTTAGAACTTATTAATTCATGAAAAAGAGCAGAAGCTTGTTTTAAACTTCTGCTTTTTTATTACCATCTGTGCCTATCTGAGTCATCTGTGAGCCTAGAATTTAAAAAAATTTATTGCCTTTGGGTCTTAGTGGCAAAAAGGGGTCTTAGCAATCAACAAGGCTCCTCACTCCAAAAGGTTGCGACAATAGTTGGAACTGGATAAGGTGCCAAAATTGCCAGACATATTGCTGCGTAGGAATCTCTCAATTCCCTATCCTTTTCCCGATCAAATTCCCTGAATTGGATGAATCCTTTTGAAGCTCTGGGAATGCTTACTTCTGAATAAATCCGAACAACATTTTTGTAAGTTATCCCATCATAATACTGGATAGTTTCTCCTACATTTTTCAAGTTCTTAATAGATACTAATGTTCCAAGCGTACATTGTTCCCCACCGATAACTCCAATCTCATAACAATCAATAGGTTCCATATCAGACTGACATCCCGAAATGAGAATCGCAGATAGGATGAAAGCAAAATGAAGGGTTCTATGGAGAAGATCTGTGGTTAGCATAGTTTGAAAACGGAAAACCAATGCCCTTTGCTACTTAATGGAAAAAAAATAAACAGGCCGTGCCTTCAGCACTCGAAACTGGATTTTTCCCTACTAACCCGGCATTTCATACCGGGCTTTTACAAGATATGCCTTTGGCATTATAAATCCGCGGTAATCTGCGACCTATTCTGCGGAAATCTGCGGGAGATTTTGAGATCAATCCCTTTGCGATCTCTTAATTAACCTCCGCGTCCTCCGCGGTTAAAAATCAATACGTAGGCATATAGCTATGCACCACTGCCTCAGCAGCCGTTCTTCCTGATGTCATCGCTGCATTGATCGAGCCATTCAGCAAATAATCTCCCGCCAGGTAAACATGATCAGTGATCTTGCACTCAGTCATCGGAATAGAATACCTCAAGTCCTCCAGACTTGGCAAGGCGTAGGGTATTGTATAAGCTTTTACAAATTTGAAATACTCCCCTTTAATTCCCGAAATCGCTTCCAGTTCTGCCTGCACCGCCTTAATCAGATCCTTTTCACCCATATCTGACTCCAAAACAGAAACAGATAGCAAAGCTTTGCCATTAGTTGAATAGGCTTTGGAAACATCATCCATGAAGACAATATTATTCACCAGCTGATCTCCGGGAAGCAGTCCGATCATCGGACGGGCAAAGAAGGATTTATGTAATGAAAAGTAGAGGTTGGTCACCTGGTGTGCAGGTGCAAATTGCCCTTGAAGCTGCTTCATCACCTTGTCAGGTTGTACCGCAATGATGATCCGATCAGCTTCCAAGGTTTCCCCATTCCTCAAATGAATGGTTTTTCCTTCTACCTTTTCCACAGGCGAATTAAAGTAAAGCTGAGTGGTACTCAATTGACGACGAATCATGGCTGGAATTTCTCCCATCCCTTTTTCAGGGACTGCAGCCTGTCCTAAGGCAAACATCTTAAAAATAAACTCAAACATCCTTGAGGGGGTATTCAGGTGCTTTTCGAGAAATATGCCACGGAAAAAGGGTTTAAAAAAATTGTTGATGATCTGATCCGAAAACCCATAGTCCTTTAAATATTGATGCGTAGGAAGCGAGGGTTCTTTGAAAATAGCCTCATTGCTTTTCTTTTTCAGTTCCTGTGTCAAAGTGAACATTTTCACTTTATCGAGAAAAGTCCCCACTTTCGAAAAAGCCATTCCAACTATTTTTAGGGGATTTCGCATCGGATCGGTGATGATGTAGGAATCTTTCCCCTCAAAAATTACTGCTCCTGGATCAAAAGTCTTCAGATTCAAGGCCTGAAAATCCAGGTATTTTTTTGCTTCGGGATACGCCGTATTCAATACCTGAAAACCATGGTCAAGTAAAAAACCGTCTACTTCATCGGTTTTCATACGGCCCCCGATCCGATCAGATGATTCCAGTATAATAGGTGAAAAACCGGATTTTTCAAGTTCCAGAGCTGCTATCAAACCGGACAAACCTGCACCGATGATGTATATTTTTTCTTTTTCCATAATTTTCCCAATTGGGCTAAAATAAAAAGGCTCGGATGCCTGACAAAATAAAACAAACAGTTTGCTTCATTAAGTTAATGAACCGCTAGGCTGGAAAAGAGTTTTTATCCTGAACTCCTTTTGGAAAGTTTTACAGGCGGTTTAAACCACTATTAGAATTTCTTTAAAATCGCAACAAATCCCCTACCATGAAAAATTTCTCTTTACTTCTGGTTTTCTTTTTGTGTTCGACATCGCTTTTTGCTCAAACTTATTTTCCGGGAAAAAATAATTGGGAAAGCAAGAGGCCGGCAGACCTTGGCCTCAATGAAGCCAAAATCACAGCCGCCATTGATTTTGCCAAAACCCACGAAAGTGACCAAAACAAAAACCTGAAAATCGCTCACTACGAAAGTGCCTTTGGGCGCGAACCTGTAGGATATCCCATCGGCCCGATGAAAACCCGAGGCCCAGCTTCGGGCTTAATTATTTACAAAGGCTATGTGGTCGGGCAATGGGGTGAACCGGAGCGAGTGGATTTAACATTCAGCGTTGCGAAAAGCATCCTTTCCACCACCGCAGGTTTGGCAGTGGCAGATGGGTTAATCAAAGATGAAAAAGACTTGGTGTACCCATACATGGCACCGATCTATCCCTTTGACCCGGTTCGGTCCATGATGAAAAAGGCTGATCATCTCTATGAGGATGATGTTTTTGAGCTTTTTGGCACCGAGCACAACCGCAAAATCCGATGGGATGACTTACTTCGGCAAACTTCAGATTGGGAAGGTAGCCTTTGGGGCAAGCCAGACTGGGCAGATCGACCAAGTGGGGAAGCCAATCAGTGGAGGACTCGCGCTAGAAACACACCGGGTTCGGCCTATGAATACAATGACACGAGAGTGAATGTTCTGGCTTTGGCCTTGATGAATATTTGGAGAAAGCCACTTCCTGTGATACTCAAAGAGCGCATCATGGATCCGATCGGCGCATCAGATACCTGGAGATGGACAGGCTATGAAAACTCCTTCGTCATCATTGACGGACAAATCATGCAGTCCGTCAGCGGCGGTTCACACTGGGGAGGCGGTATGATGCTGTCTGCTTGGGATCAGGCAAGGTTTGGTTATTTGACTTTGAGAAACGGCAACTGGAACGGAAAGCAATTGATCCAAGCCTCTTGGATTGAGAAGTCCCGCACACCTACCCCTGCCCAACCCGGGTATGGATTTATGAATTACTTTCTGAACAATGACTTGAAAGAAGTTCCTGCAGCACCAAAAACGGCATTCCTCCATATCGGTGCCGGCACCAACATGATCTATGTCGATCAGGAGAATGACTTGGTGATCGTGGCGAGATGGATTCCAAATGGGGATAAAGCGGAATTGGTGAGGTTGGTTTTGGAAAGTCTGAAGAGGTAAGCAGGGACTTAAAAAAGTTCGACACCCTCCGGGGTCGGGGGTTTGGTCACGTTATTCTATTTTCCACGGGTTTCACCCGCGGTTATTGAGAAGTTTGACCCCTTCTTAGGGGTAGGCAATGTGAGGCTTTAGATAGGTAGGAATATTGACCACGTAGTGCCTGGTCGAACCTCTCAATAGCCCTAGGAGCAACCTAGGGGTCAAAAGAATATCAGTATGGATTGAACAACCCTGAAAGGGTTGAACATTCTAGATATGGAATTACAAATTCCAAAAGATATTAGGGCGAAGTTACAAACCGCCGCCGAGTCAAGCACTTATTCTACACGCAGATGGAAAGGATCGGCTTTGGACCGACATCGAAGACCTGATCCTTGGCTGTCCCAAACACAGTAGAACCGGGATTCAAATCTGTATAGCGAACCCAGATTTGTCCGAGAACGGTTCCTTTTACCCAATGGGTTTTTTCCTCATTCAGGAATAGTTTGACTTCTTTTTCGGTCTGGGCAGTGGCTGAAAGAATAAATGCCATAAAAATCAGTGCTGCCAGGAGAAGGATTAGACCTATTTTTCTCATGATAGATTTTTATTTATTTGGAAAATAGGACCAAAAGGCACTATTTAAAAAGTGCCTTGAAGTCAGATTTATTCGGTGGTGATTTTGCGGCAGGAAAAGTAGCCACGACTGTCAAAGCTTGATTAGCAGTTTTCACACCACTGATCGATTGTTAGATCCTTGATTATCGCAGCGATTTCCCTTGAAATCAGGTTTGGATCAGTTTTCTCGATGCCAACTTATGATCCGATACCGGCTTGTGGTTTTCCAGGCCAATGATCCTGACTTGTCCCCCATTTTCTTCATACTCGTGCTGGAAATGATGCAGGTTTTCCATCACCGAGTGGTCGACAAGTTTGGTGTTTTTCAGATCGATAGTCACATTGAATCCGGCAGGAATTTCTTCCAGTTTTCGTTTGATTCCCAGAAAATTTGAGAAAATGGCTGCCTTATCGATTTCCACCAGGTATTCATTCTTATTAAAAGAAACCACCGTTGGGGCCTTGAAGAAAGAATTGATAGGCGTACCATTAATGAGGTGAAGGAACATTTTCAAGGCGATTCCAGCTCCAATTCCAATTAATAAATCTTCGAAAATGGTGAAGACTATGGTCACTAAAAATATTGCCAATTGCTCTTTTCCGATTTTAAAGGTGTTGACAAATTCCTTCGGATGGGCCAGCTTAATACCTACAGTAATCAACATTGCCGCCAAGGCAGCGTTGGGAATCAACTCAATCACAGGAGTAGCAACCAATACGAAAACAAGGATAAAAAATCCATGGAAGAAGTTAGCCCATCGGGTTTTTGCCCCATTAGTCACATTGGCGGAGCTACGGGCCACTTCCGAGATCATCGGCAAGCCACCCAATAGTGCGCTCACTGTATTTCCCAAACCTACTGCAATCAAATCTTTGTCGTTGTTTGATTTCCGCTTGAAAGGATCGGAGAGATCAATTGCTTTTACAGTCAGCAGCGATTCTATAGTTCCGACCAAGGCAAACATAATGACATACTTAATAAACGTACCCGTTTGGGCAATCCCCGAAAAGTCCGCATTGTACTTTACGTTTTCCACCAGATTCCCGATATGAAGCAAGGCATAGGGTGGTTCGGTGTGTGCAAAATCCATCGCCAATTCTGAGGGAATGGCAACGATTAACACCATTAATGGAGCAGGGATTTTTCCTAATTTAAAATCCTTCAAATAGGGCCATCCCAGCATGATGGCCAAGCTGTACACGCCGATCATCGTGGCTCTCGGGTCAAAATTTGCAAAGAAGGTCGGAATCGATTTGATCATCCCCACAATACTCATCCCCTTATAAAGTTCTGGATTGACGTCCAATAAAACAGGGATTTGCTTTACAATGATGATAATTCCAATCGCCGCTAGCATCCCGTGTATGGCGGAAAGGGGGAATATATCGGCCAATTTTCCGAGTTTAAATACACCGAATAGAATTTGAACCAGGCCAGCCACCACCATGGCTCCGAGGGCTAGTTTCCAACCTGTATCTCCGCCGCCGAATTCTGCAACAGATCCGGCCACTACCACGATCAACCCTGCCGCAGGACCTTTGATAGTCAATCGTGAACCTGAAATCAAACTGACCAGTATGCCCCCAATTATGGCAGTCACCAAGCCCATTATCGGAGGAAAATCAGAAGCTTTGGCGATGCCCAAACTTAAGGGCATTGCCAAAAGAAATACTACAAATCCTGCACTGGCATCTGCTCCGAAGTTTTCAACCAGACCTTTCCAGCCGTCACTTGGTAGTTGAAGTTTTGTTTCGCTCTTCATTTAATATGATATTTTATGAGGAAATTCCTCTTGAATGAATGATTAGAATGAAGTTTTTATTTGCGTTTTATTCGCAAGTTTTTTGATAGAACTAAACTTCCAAAAAGATAAAATTCCAGGCTTTGCCGGTTCCTTTTTGTTACCGGCTAGTTTTGCTCCAAGAAACAAGCGCGCAAAGATTCTCACAGAAGCTATACCTTCCATGACAAAGGCCAGCGCTGCAAGAAATGCCAAAAGGTATTGATCTTGATGGATATGGCTGAAGAGCAAATCCTCACCTATAAACGTGGGCGAAAGTGGAAATCCCATCAGTCCAAGTGAGCTGATCAAAAAACCAAAAGCCAACATCGGGTGCCGACTCACATAGCCTTGGTATTCAAATAATCCCTTCTGCCCGAGGGAATTTTTCATCCGTGAAATAATCAGAAGACCTGAAAACCCAAAAACAAGAACACCACTGAGGTACATGGCAATTTCTTCAGCGGAGAATTTTTCATTTTCTGCAATTGCCAAGACCATCCAGAAATGGTTCATTATCAACAATGTCCAGCTCAACCTTGCGGATTTTCGTTCGGAAAATGACTTGAGAACCATCAGCAGGGCTATAAATGCAAAGAGCGGCGGTAGCAGTCTGTGCACCTCCTGAGGGATTTTATATCCAATAAGCAACAGTCCCATTCCGATCAAATAGCTTGGCACAAAATAAAACAGGACAGTTCGATAGCTTAAGAAGTCAAGTCTATGACCTAGTCTCTTCAATGGATTGAAAATAAGCCGATTGATCAGTCGATCAAGATTCCATTCTTTTAGACTCCAGATATAAAATGAGATCTGAAGTTTATTCCAAATGCCGGTTTTATTATGGAATTGCCTTGGCACGAAGCCATAAAACTGCTCTCGAATCAAGTAGCTGACTATTGAGGGAGAAACCAAAAGCTGGTAGGTTCTTAAGAAAGCATTTCCGGCAAAATGGATCAATACGAGCACTTCCAAGCCAGCGGCAACCTCAATAAACATGATTCCGATTTGAGTCAGAGAAGCATAACCTATTTGGGTTTTGACAGAAGTCTGAACACGGGCGATCATTGTGGAAAAGACTGCCGTCATAAGGCCAATTAATCCGATCAGAACTCGCACAATAAGTTGATTTTCCCAAAAAGGAAATGTCCTGAGCAGAAGAAATACACCCAAGTGAACAGACAGCGATCCATAGAAAATCGCCGAAGAAGGAGTCGGGCCCTCCATTGCTCGAGGCAACCAAGAGGAAAATGGAAATTGGGCAGATTTGGCAGCAGCGGCCAAAAGCAACATCAATGCAATGAACAAACCGATTCCTGAGTGACCTGCCAAATGTTCCGATACTAATTCGGAATTATTTAGCTTAAGAAAGGTGATGTTTTCATGCCAAAGATGATGACTGGCCCACATCGCCAAAATCAACCCGACGTCTCCGATCCGATAAATAGAAAAAACTTTGATTGCATTTTTTGTCGGTAGGTAATTCTCCCGATAAAAGGCAATCAACAGGAAAGAAGATAAACCCAAGATCTCCCAACCTATGAATAAGGTTTCGAAATTTCCTGCCAAAACAGTGATATTGAAACCTAGGTAAAAGAACAAAACAGTGTTGAAAAACCGTTTGTAGCCACTTTCCCTATGAAGGTAATAGCGACTGTAGAAAGTGATCAAAAAGGTTAACAATGCGCCTATAACCACATACACGGCGCCGAACCGGTCAAAGAAAAAGTCTACCAAAAACTCAAAGTGGTCGTTTCGATATAGGACAAATTCCTTGAGATTAAGCGCCTGAAATCCCTGAATACTCCAGAACACCAAGAAAACCAGGACACTCATCAAGTTAAACCCTGCCGTGAAAAAGGCTACTCTGGAGAGCAGTTTTTCCTTATACTCCGGCACCATAAGGCTCACCAAAAAGCCAACGAGAGGTATCCCAATCATTAACTGAATCCAATTTTGAAGTACCATCAAAGTGAGTCAATAAGGTAAACGGGAAGATTTTCTTTGCTACTCAACAGCTTGTCCTGCAAGTGATCAAGGTGCTCGATTTTGGACTCGGGCTGGTAGGGCTCAAATCCCTCATCTCTATACCGCAGAAATGTGCCTGTAAATGGATCGATGACTACTAAATGGATCCAATAATTCTTTACCCATTCATAGGTTGTGGGATTAGCCTGAAGCACCTTCATCACTACCTCGGGGTCTTGCTCAACAATCATCAACAAGCGAATCGGGTCATGAATTTCGACCATTTGGTATGGCAATCCTGTTCTCAAATCACCGTCAGCACCATTGGCTACGCCGATCAATCCCATAACATTGTGGGGTAGTTTGGTGCCAGCCCCAAGCTTATCCGGATCCATTCGGGAGAAATAATATTCCAGATTGATTCCCCCACACACCGGTGCTGCTGCACCGAGAATTTTGGTCAAGGCTTTTCCTTCGGGATCTTTTCGGTAATCGTATGAATTCAAAAAAGCTCTTCGATCAAAAAACAGACCTTTGATCGTTGATTTTCGGGAGATGATACAAAGCGCATTTGTCGCGTGATTGTACTCCGGTCGGGGTTCGAAAAGGGAAAAGGCACGTTTTTTAATCTCCTCATGCAATCTTCCAATCGACTTGTTGGGTTTTAACGTATCGAATCTCCTTGACCGTTCCAAGGCATTAAATTCCAAGGCCTTACCAAACTTCCCCTTATTTCCTTGATGAAGTTGAGTATTGAATGCTGAAAGTAAATACTCATCAAAATAGGCGATTTCATCTTTGGTGGTATCGTGCAATCCACCTAAAAACTGGGTGGAAACAGGGATTTCAATCCCTCTAGTGAGGAGCTGCTCCCTGACCATAGGATGATTTGCCATGGCTGCGGCCACTCGGGCATTCACAGATCCTGGACGACCACAGCATGCACCACAGTCATATCCGGCATAGTGGGTGTTATTTATACTGGATGCGCCATGCCCAATCAAATAAACAAGAGGAGAAAACCCATCGATAAGTCCAATGCTCCGCAGAAGACCTTCGACTCGATCAGTCATTTCCTCTACCTTGAAGCCGACCTGAAGCCCCTCTTCCATTTGCCCCTTGTATTCAATCGACAGGGTACCGGAAGGATCCATGTGTTTAAAGGAAGACACCTCAAGTGCTGAACTGGAAGGTTTTAAGATATTACCCACCAATTTCACTGCGGATAAAAATCCGAGAGTCTGAGCACTAACCCAGCCACGGACCAGTGAGTGGCTTTTTTGGTTGAAATGTGGATCTCGAACCAGTATTTTATGGCTGGCTATTTCCTTAATCAGAAACTTCGGGGTGACAGGAGCCGGGCAGGATTTGGTATGAAACTTCCCAAACTCTGGCTGAAAGTAGAATTCCACATTGAAAAATCCGGGGGTACCATATGTCGCACATTCAGGATCGATGTATTCCAAATGTCGTCGAGTGGAGCATTCCCGGTCATCAATGCAAAATAAAGCCTGAAAACTGGGTATTCCAGATGCTTTTGACTGAGGTCTAACTGCCGAGATACCTGCCAAAACCTCATCATAATAGCTCCATTCGTAGGCTTCTTGCCAACATTGAAGAACTAGGTCTAATTCATTAAAAGGATTGTTTTCAAACAGATCCTTGGTTTTAAAAGGAAATCTATGACCGATTGGGATCCAATTTTCTCCAAACTTTTGATCCAGTGCATCGATCTCCAGCAGGCATTCAAATTTGATCACATCCTCAAGGCATATTTTTTTGGAATCCAAAAGAGATTCAGGTTGGGACTCCAAAACTGACACCATACCCGACCACCCTGCATGCGCAAATTGTTGATCAAATAAATACCAACCGTAGGATTGAGGATCACCAACCAGAATATCAAGGAGTTTCTCCAAATTTAATTGAGGATCAAAAAGTAAATCCAAAGCTCTTTTACTCTTAATAATCGAGGAAAAACTTTGGGTTTGGATGACTTTGATCGCATCCAAAAACCCCTTGGCTTCGACCGGAAATGACCAAATCGAAATCCCCTGATCAAGGTAAGCTGCCAAGATTCTAAAGAGAAAAGGATGTGTGACCTTATCCAGATTAAAATGATAATCAGATTTCCAGTGGTTCCTCAATAAACCAACCTTTGCGTCAGAAACCTCCTGATAATCTTGATCGAGTAGTTTGACAGCCCAGTCATTGGCCGCTGCTAAACCAAAATGATCCTCAAGCAGATTTTTTAATAGTTGACCTTTGATTTTACCGGATCGAAATAGATCACGGTAGGCTTCCAAGGGCAAATAGCCTTGGTATCCCAATTGTGTTTTGGCTTGCTTTAACCCTTGATGAAAAGGCAGGTGCTGAAAAGCATGTAGCGTATTATGATGGACAAAGTCCTTGAGTGGAGCCTGTGCAGGAAGGAAATGCCGCAACTCATGCAGAATTTCGCCCAAGCCAAAGGCATGATGCTTCAAATGTGAATTCATGAATTTAAGTATTGAGTTGGAGATCAGGCAGTGTCCAACAGACCAAAAGTCTGCGACAACAGTAATCAAAGCCTATCGGCTAAAAATCAACTCAAATGGGTCTTCCAGGATTGGAAGATATCGTAAAGATGCAGGTCACCCTGAATGGGTTTATTCCCGAAAATAGTATTTGAAAGCAATCGAGGCTCCCGCTCAAAAGAATCTTGAAAGAGCAAAGCCAAGATATCTGCTATACTTTCACTTTTATCTTCTGTTTTCTCCTCCTCGGCTTCTATAAAGCCATTTTCATTTGCAAAAGCAGGAATTAAAAACTCGTGGAGTTCTTGATCAGAACTTAGATCTAAGGTAGTGATCCTGTCTCCAGAAAAATCATTCAGTAAAATCCCAACTGCCTGACTTTGGACAGCCAAGGTCAAGCGTAAGGATAGAAGGAGAAGATTAAGAAGAGAAATCATTTTTTTCTAAAAACATTGAAAGGTACACTTTTTTAATATCAAGCAATAGATCTTTACTATTTTTAACGATTACGCAAGAAAAAGACGTTATTATTTAAATATCAGTCGATTGTGCAATGCATACTCCGATTCCTAAGCTATTCCAATCACTTACAATCCCATCACAATTTTGATCCTCTGCCAATTATCAAAAAGGATTTAGATTAAATTTTTTGATGGTAAGCTGAAAATAGAAGACAGATAAATCCGATTGTTTTTCCTGATAAAAAGACTTAGTAAGCATCCTCTGAGGGCTCTCAAATGAGGGCGGAAAGAAAAAAACCCAGGCTGATTAGGCCGGGGCTAGGGGTGATTGAAACAACTTTTCTCTATTCCTTTTAAATATTTTACCAATTGATTTATTGGACTTCGATACAGAAAGGAAAACTGTACTGAATTTTTTAACTAGCGTATAACTTCCTAGAATTTAAATTGATTGAATATATAAAGTGAAAGATTACAACAAAATCTGATTCAGTTTCCCTTTTAAAATCAACTGTTAAAACAATAATTATGACCTGTTTTGGTTGGTATCAAAGAAGGACAAAACTGACTTTAATCTGATTTAGCGAAAGATGAAATCTTTTTTTTTCAAAACCCAAGATTCCCTACTAAGTGTAGTAATTAGTAAATAAAATGAAGTTGACCTCTCTTGCCTCAATTAGTCTTGCCTGTTGCAAAAAAGTTATGAATAGAGAATGTGGCAATTTAGAGTCACGTGAAAAGAACAAAAACAAGACTCCAGGCCTGATCGAGGTCTGAATGGAAAAACAATTGTTGATTTTTTATTTTAAGTTGAAAGATTCAGGCCTTAGCAACAGCCATTTTCCAATTCATTTTTTTACTTAAAAAAGTATCTACCTGTCTTGATTTGACTCCAAGTCTATTAAAATAAAAACTAACTTTAATCCATCATTTTGACCGAATATGAAGCGATTAGGTATTTTTATTTTTTATGAAGTCGAAGTTTTGGATTTTGCAGGACCATTTGAGGTTTTTTCTGTGGGTTCACAGCTGTCAGATTATTCCCTCCTGAAGGTTTTCACTTTTGGAGCAGATGATTCGCTAATCCGAACAAAAAACGGACTTCAGGTTAAACCTGATTTCGGGATTTCCGAACTATTGAATTTGGATTTTTTAGTACTTCCGGGAGGAGATGGAAGCAAAAAAGTGATACAAGATTCCGACTTATTGTTTGAGCTTGAATCACTAATCCAAAATTCCAGATGGACAATGAGCGTGTGTTCCGGTTCCAGAATTTTGGCAAAGACGGGTTTTTTGAAGGGAAAACCTTACTGCACCCACCATGAGGTTTTTGAAAGCATGAAAGAGATTGTTCCTGACGGAATACCTAAACCAGAGCTCAGGTTCGTCCAAAGTAATGATAAGATTTGGACAGCAGCCGGCATATCTGCCGGAATAGACTTGTCCTTGTACTTATTGGAGAAAACTTTTGGTGAAGAATTGGCTTTGAAAACCGCCAAGTATATGGAATATCAACCTTATTTGGATTCAAAATGATCGCAAAAACCCCAAATCCACCTTATTACGCCGTAATCTTCTCCAATCTGAGAACTGAAGTCGGCGAAGGCTATGAAGAAATGGCGGCAGAAATGGTTCGCCTAGCAGAACTGCAGCCCGGGTATCTTGGGCATGAAAGTGTCCGTGACGGGCTGGGAATTACAGTCAGTTATTGGGCAAATCTAGACTCTATAAAAAACTGGAAAGCCAATACAGACCATTTAATAGCTCAAAAATTCGGTCGTGAAAAATGGTATTCAGCCTACAAGACCCGCATTGCATTGGTGGAGCGGGATTATGAATTTGGGATTTGATTTAGGCAGTTATGCCTGCTACAGTTCGCTTTTTTTTACCGCAAAGGAAAAAAGAGATAATTTAATCTAGCCTCAATAGGTTTAATCCAGTCGCTTTCGCTCTAATTGAGTTCGAAAAGAGTTCAATTTCAATCCTCAGTTTTTCAAAAAATCTGCGTTCATCAGCGGCTTTTTCTGCATCAGTCTGCGGGAAATTTTTCAAGGAAGAAAGAATTCAAATTCCATTTTTCTCTATTCTCTTCTGTGGAAAAAACCCTTGCATGCTCAGAACCTATGGTAAAAAAAATTAGAATCAAAGAGCCCGATTCTCAACCCTAGAACTATTTTTCTTTTTCTTTCAATAGTAATAAGGAATTCTACTCCTTCTTAAGCTCAGTAGCCAGCATTTTGACCCGGTCTTTGATATTCATTTGGGAGACATCCAAGTCATCCGAAGTAGCTTTCAGAAAGTCCTTCACCGCTCCGGTATGATCGGTTGATTTACCTTCTGCCAATGTTACATATCGCATAGTTGACCAAAGTATTGTTTTCAATTGTGTTTTGGAATCATCTGTCATGTAATATTCCACCACGATTGTATTGTGATTATGCCAAAGAATCCGACTCATGATCCGCACCCACTCTCCCACCATAGCAGGTTTAACATAGCTGATGTTGTGATTGTAGACAACCCAAGCAGCCTTGTATGTTTTGATCAGATCGATGATCTCCAAACCATACAGCTTTGGAACCTGATCTTCCCTAGCGTTGAAGAAATAGTCAAAATACTTCGCGTTGTTGAGGTGACGAAGCGGGTCACAATCCTGAAATCGAATGACCACTCGACTTTCAGTTTCAGTTGGATAATGTTTCTCTGGATTGTAGTCAAACATGGCTTAAAGTTGATTGCTGGTTAAAACTGTAATTCCCGCTGCCTCCATTTCGGCAATCGCTAAATTTCCGTCCTCAGGTCTAAGGTTTACCGCTCTGGTGGCATCTGAAATTAAAAACGTCTCAAAACCGAGGCTTTTAGAATCAAGGGCAGTGAATTTTACACAGTAATCCAATGCCAAACCGCAAACAAAGACCCTCCTAATTCCAATACTTTTTAGGAAATCCCCTAGTCCCGTATCTCCCCTTCTGGCATTGTCAAAGAAACCCGAATAAGAATCCACTTCTGGGTTTTTCCCTTTCTGGAACACAGCCACCCATTGACTCCGATTCAGTTGTGGGTGAAAATCCGCTCCTGAGCTCCCCTGTACGCAATGTGCCGGCCAGAGAATCTGTGTCAATCCGGCCAATTCGATGAATTCACCAGGTTTTCTTCCGGGATGATTTGCAGCAAAACTACCATGATCCGACGGATGAAAATCCTGGGTAGCGATGACATGCCGGAACTTTTTCTGCGTGTCATTGATCAGTGGGACCACTTGGTCTCCTTGGCTGACAGCTAAAGCCCCACCCGGAATGAAGTCATTTTGTACATCTACGATCAGCAGTACCGAATCGTCATTAATCCATTCCATTGTCAAATTTTTTAGCTTTCAAAACCAATTCCATGCGCAAATGATGCAAATTTTCTTCCAATCCTACCGGATATAAGTGAGGATTGACCAGGCGTTTATGCGTTTTGTCCAAGGACTCCAATTGCTCCGCAGCACGATTTCGGATGGCATCTAAAGTCGGTAGATCGTAGACTTTTTTTCCTTTTTTAAAAATTGGTTTCAGCAATACCTCTTCTTGATAATAGACCGGCATCAGTCGCTTTCTCCGCGTCGCATCGATGGGGTCAATAATCACAACACTTTTAGGATCAATATCTTGATCTTCCAAGTAGATCATATCAGCAATGGCTTTTCCTTTGGTGAAATACCGCTTTACATTGTGAACACCAGGAATATTGATTTTGAGCAATTGCTGCGACACTTTTACTTTTGGATCCCATGTACCGTCAGCCATTCGGATTGCCGAAAGCTTATAAACCGCACCAAGTGCAGGCTGATCATAGGCTGTCACCAATTTTGTTCCTACTCCCCATACGTTGATGTCGGCTTCCTGAGATTTAAGCGAAGCAATAATATGTTCATCCAGGTCATTTGAGGCGATGATTTTGGCATCCGGAAAGCCAGCCTCATCCAGTTGCTGTCTTGCCTTGGTACTGAAATAAGCCAAGTCACCCGAGTCGATTCGGATTCCGACCATTTCTTTTCCTTTGCTGCGCAAAATCTCCCCGACCTTGATCGCATTCTTAACGCCATTCAGTGTGTCATAGGTATCCACCAAGAATACACACTGATCCGGAAAGGCATCTGCATAGGCCACAAAAGCTTCCAACTCCGTCTCAAAAGACATGATCCAACTGTGTGCATGTGTACCGGCGACAGGAATACCAAACAGCTTTCCCGCCATCACATTCGAGGTGGAAGTACATCCACCGATATACGCTGCACGGCTTGCCGCCAATGCGCCATCAATTCCCTGCGCTCTTCTTAAACCAAATTCCAAAACCGGCTCACCTTGCGCAGCAATATTGATACGGGCTGCTTTGGTGGCAATCAGGGTTTGGAAATTGATGATGTTCAAAAGTGGTGTTTCCAATAACTGACATTGGATTAAGGGACCCCTTACACGAATCAAAGGAGCGTTTGGAAAAACCACGGTTCCCTCCTCGACTGCATCGATGTCACAGGTGAATGCTAGATTTTTCAGATACTCCAGAAAGGCCGGCTCAAACACAGGACTTTTATCCTTGTTTTTCATCCCCGCCAAGTATTCCAGATCTCCATTCTCGAATTTGAAATTTTTGCAAAAATCAACAACATAATCCAGTCCAGCAGCCAGCGTGAAACCACCCTGAAAAGGATGTTTTCGAAAAAAAAGATTGAATACTGCTTCCTGCTCTCCTTTTCCTGACTTCCAATAGGCATAGGCCATCGTAAGTTGATAAAAGTCAGTCAGCAACACGAGGTTACTTTGATAAAGGTCTTTGGTGATTTTCATGAAGGGAAAATAATAACGAAACTAAAGGTAAGGTGATCTGCTTATCTGAGCAAGAAATCAGGAATTTGGCGAAGGTTTGGAAAAAAACTTTAAGAAAAAATCAATTTTAGTATAGTCCTAAATGATCATTTCCAGAGAGCTGTCAGTCAGAAAATTCAGTATTGGTTGCTAGATCAAAAAAGGTTTTAGATTCCTAATTTGTACCATGAAAATAAAGTGTTTTTCCACTTCTAGGTAAATTCTATTTCACTCTCAAATTCAACAAAATCCCTACCAACACCAAAGCCATTCCGATGTAGGAAGCGAATGGAAAGGTCTCACCAAACAGAAAAAAGCCGAAAATGAGGGCATAAAGCACACTCATGTAGCTTATACTTGAAACTCGTGCAAGATTTCCGGTCTGATAAGCCACAGTCATAAAATACTGGGCACTTTGTGTACAAAACCCTATCCACAGCAATACAACCCAGTCCCAGCCCTCTGGCATTACCCAATCGAAATACATAATGATTGAGGCGATGGGTAAGGTGACCAAGGGAAAATAAAACACGATAACCAAGGGGTGCTCAGAAGTCTTGAGCTTACGGATCATATTGTAGGCAAGCCCAGCCGAAAGTCCGGAAACAATGCCCATCGCAGCACTCAGGGGATCAATTCTCGGATCCACACCTTGGATAATCAAGACTCCGGCAAAAGCCATGGCAAAATATAGAAATTGAATCGGTCTAACTTTTTCCTTGAGAATGAAAACTCCCAAGATTGTGGTGAAAATTGGAGACAAATACTGCATCGTCACCGCACTTGCCAAAGGAATCCGCTGTAACGTATAGAAAAAAAGGATTAAACTGATTGATCCGACAATTCCACGGATTATCAGACTTCCTTTATTGTTTCCAAAAACCGAAATCCTTTTGTTACTGAGTACAGCAAATGTGAAAATTAAACTAAAAATAGACCGAAACCAGACTATCTCAATTGCAGGGATGTGAGGGATGAACTTCACTGAGACATTCATCATTGCAAAGAAAATTCCTGCTAAAAGCATGGACTGTACACTGGTAATTTTCAACGCTATCTTTTTTGTGTAATTTTTTTTTCAAAGCTAATCCTAAAAAAAATAGTTCAAGACAACAAAAGAATCTTTGGATTAAACCAATCGTGCTGGAACGGAGTTAAGATGCAAACGATTACTATGGCACTGAATCTTGGCGAAAAAGCACCTGATTTTACACTTCCTTCCACTTCCAATAAAAAGATTACTCTTTCCAAAGACTTGGAAGGAAAAGTTGTGATCCTCTATTTTTATCCTAAGGATTTCACAGGGGTTTGCACTGCAGAAGCATGTGAATTCAGAGATCGATTTGAAGCTTTTAGAGCATTGGATATTCCGATTTTTGGTATCAGTCGGGATGATATAGCAACCCACGAAAAATTTAAGAAAGCCCATCGACTTCCCTTTGATTTACTTTCTGATGAAACAGGAAAAGTATGCAAAGCATACGACGCCTTGATTCCTTTAATCAAAATGCCAAAGCGTATTACTTACTTATTGGATCAAGATCATAAGATTTCGGGAGTCTTTTCCGATATGTTTGAATCCAAAGGCCATATCGAAAGCATGCTCAAAAAATTGAAAAAGCAATTAATCTGACACGATTAATCCATCCTTCATCACAACTTTTCGATCTGCCATCCCGGCCAAGTCTTCATTGTGCGTGACGATGACAAAAGCCTGTCTCAATTCATCCCGAAGCTTGAAAAAAAGCTCATGAAGTCCTTTGGCATTTGCGGTATCCAGATTTCCACTGGGTTCGTCCGCGAATACTATCGAAGGGTTATTTATCAATGCTCTTGCCACAGCCACACGCTGCTGTTCACCTCCGGAAAGTGTGGATGGTTTATGGTCAAGCCGGTGACTGATTCCCAGGATTTCGGCAAGTTCACCGGATTTTTTCAGTAATTCCGACTCTTGGGTTCCTTTAATAAATCCGGGAATTTGAATATTTTCTTGCGCAGTGAATTCTGGTAAAAGATTGTGAAACTGGAAAATAAACCCAATTTGGCTGTTTCTGAAATCGGCTAAATTGTCGCCTTTTAGAGACAGAAGGTTCATTCCATTCATAGTGAGCATTCCTTTTTCAGGTTGGTCCAAAGTCCCAAGAATGTGCAATAGGGTGCTTTTCCCCGCACCGGAAGAACCTACGATGGAAACTATTTCCGAGGCAGAAATTTCAAGATCGACGCCTTTCAATACGTGAAGGCTTCCGTAGGATTTATGGATCCCTTTGGCAATCAGCATAGTAATTTTTTTTGAGTTTTTAAAAGTAAAACAAATCCCTCAATTACAGGAATTAAAGGTTTTTCATCTGAAAAATTGAAAAAAACCGGCTTGATTTATCCATCTGCCCGCCTTATCTTCGTGCAAAATTTTAATAGGATGAAATGTCCACGAGAAAATCTTCGCATAAGGGGATTACTATTTTGGACTTTCTATGTGACCTTGATAAAAAAATCTTACACACATGAATATTCACGAATATCAGGCTAAAGAAGTATTAAAAGGTTACGGAGTAAAAATTCAGGAGGGATATGTAGCAGATTCTCCTGAGGCCGCCCACGAAGCTGCAGTAAAACTCAATGCTCAAACCGGTACTTCCTGGTATGTGATCAAAGCACAGATTCACGCAGGTGGAAGAGGAAAAGGTGAAGTAAAAGAAACAGGTTCCAGAGGTGTCGTTCTTGCCAAGAAATTGGATGATGTGAAAGAAAAAGCAGCCGCAATTCTTGGCGGTACTTTAGTTACTATCCAAACTGGCGCTGAAGGTAAAAAAGTAAATAAGGTCTTGGTCGCTGAGGATGTGTATTATCCAGGAGCTTCCGAACCAAAAGAATATTACATGTCCATCCTTTTGGACAGAGCTACAGGATCAAATGTGATCATGGCTTCTACAGAAGGCGGAATGGACATCGAAGAAGTAGCTGAAAATCATCCTGAAAAAATCATTAAAGAATGGATCGACCCGAAGGTCGGACTTCAGGGATTTCAAGCAAGAAAAGTTGCCTTCAAATTGGGGCTTTCAGGTAATGCATTCAAAGAAATGGTGAAATTCATCACTTCACTATACAATGCCTATATCGGAACAGATGCCTCTCAGTTTGAGATTAATCCTGTGCTTAAAACTTCCGATGATAAAATCTTGGCAGTAGATGCAAAGGTCAACATCGATGACAATGCACTTTATCGTCAGCCAAAATTGGCTGAATTACGGGATTTGGCTGAAGAAGATCCTTTGGAAGTAGAAGCTGCTAAATCAGGACTTAATTATGTCAAACTTGACGGAAACGTAGGTTGCATGGTGAATGGCGCAGGCCTGGCAATGGCCACCATGGATATGATCAAGCTTTCAGGTGGTGATCCTGCCAACTTCCTCGATGTGGGAGGAGGAGCAAACGCAACTACTGTTGAGGCAGGTTTCAGAATCATCCTTCAGGATCCAAACGTCAAGGCAATTTTGATCAATGTTTTCGGTGGTATCGTTCGTTGTGACAGAATTGCAAACGGTGTGGTAGAAGCTTACAAATCAATCGGTGACATTAAAATCCCAATTATCGTAAGACTTCAGGGTACAAATGCGGAAGAAGGAGCCAAAATCATTGACGAGTCAGGATTGAAGGTGCAGTCTGCAATTACATTGAAAGAAGCCGCCGAGAAAGTACATGCTGTACTGGAAGGCTAAAAATAAAAGTACGCACTCGTAGTTCAACTGGATAGAATATCAGATTTCGGCTCTGAGGGTTGAGGGTTCGAATCCTTCCGAGTGCACGAAGCTCAGACGAATGTCTGGGCTTTTTTTTTTGCCAATCTCAGGGAATTTACTGCAGACCAATATTGTCGGAAGAAAAAACAGCTCTGACCAAAACAGGAAGGTCACCACAGCTTTATTACTAAAACTAGATCTAGATCATTTTTTACAATGACTGAGTATTACCTATGGATTAAAGTTTTGATCAAGATTCATAAGCTAGATGGTCTTTGCCTTGAAAAAGGATGAGAAGAAATCAGAAGAACTCGCAGGCTTTAAAAAATTGAAGATCGATCAGCAGTTAAGGCCTTGCTTTTGCTTTTCTGGGGAAATCCCAAGAAAATTTTATGTCCAATCAAAACAGAAAAATTCTCAACATTAGAAATTGTTTTATTCTTTGAGAATAGAATTTTGGACTCCTTAGCAGCAAAGTTTTAAAAATTGAACTATTCCATGGTATTAAAATAAAAAAGCAGGAGAAAATCTCCTGCCCTTTATTTGAAAACTAAACCAACTATTATTTAACTACCACAATGAATTCAAAAATAATACAAATCCCTTTAAATCAAAATCCCAAAGAATAATTTGTATTTTTTTTATTTTCATTCCGGAAAATTTCCACGTTTATAAACTAATCCAATACCCAAGCCTTGGCTAAATTGGATTTTATCGTCCTGATCCAAATCATAAATGGTAAGTGCCGTCAATGTTACACTGATTGCATTGGAAACCTTAGCTGCTAAGATCAGATCCAATCGATGATCAATTGCATTAAAAGCGAGTGTTTCATAATTAGCGTACATTTGATAGCGGGCCTTGAAGGATATATTTTCAGACAACTGCTTATTCCAATCTGCCAGTAAACTGAAGGCAAGCCATTCAGTCCTTACCGTTTGACCAATCGGTACGCCATAATTTAGAGGCACATTACGGTACAATTCTTTGTCAGTCACAAAAGTGAATCTTGGAGAAAAAGGAGCCATACGCAAGCTGAATTCCTCATTTGGCTTATATTCCATACCCAAGGCAAACGTCAGAAATGCGGGATTCGCAAATTTTGATATCAACGTTCGATCAGTATCCGTGAATGTGTATCCTGGCGCAAATTGGGACAAGAAATTTCCCGAAAAGAAATAATTCCATTTCTCTGATGCTTTCAAGCCTACTTTAGAATCCAAGAAGATTCGATCATTTGACTTTCGTTCATCCTGATCTTGATTTTTAACCACTCCATAGAGTAAATCAAGCGTGTTATCCCAAGACCAATTGCCTTTGGCATAATTTGCCCTACCTAGCATGCCCGCACTAAAAGCGATGGAATTAACGCCCCCGCCTGTCCAATTTCCACTAAATGATGCCTGATTCAGTGCAAAGGTACCTTCAATCGATTTTAACCAATAACTTGTATCGGATTTCACCGCATTGACATCAGCAATGGCTTTATCCTGGGCCGATACAATTCCAATTGAGATCAAAAGAAGAAAAATTGTGAACAAGTTTTTCATAAATATGAGGTTTAAGTTTATAGGACTAAAATAAGAATAGAAAAATGGAAAATGATTTTGAACAAGAGCTTATAGTCAGAGACTATCTCGCCCGGCAACGTACTTCACTTGCCAATGAAAGAACGCTCCTCGCCTATATCCGGACATCGCTTTATTTTTTGGTTTCAGGTACAGCCTTATTCGAGGTCAGAAATCTTTCTCATATAAGTGATCTTGGATATTTGGCTTTTGGACTGAGTTTTGCCTTTTTGAGTGTTGGAATAGTCAATTTTTCAAAAATAAAAATAAAGTTAAAAAAGGGGCACTACCTCAAAATGTAATTTATGATTGAAGATGTGTGGATTGTTTTTGGGATCATTTCGTTTGCAATCATTTTATTTTTTACTGAGAAATTTACGATTGACACGGTAGCCATCGGGGTGATGGTGCTTTTCATGTTATTTGGAATTTTGGATTTGGAGGAGGGCTTAGCAGGGTTTTCTAATTCAGCTACCATCACTGTAGCTTCTATGTTTGTGATTTCACAAGCTATCTTTAGAACCGGGATTCTTAATCAGTTTAGCAATTATTTGAGCAATCAAGCCGGAAAAAGTGAGACAAAACTGATTTTAACTTTAATGATCAGTGCCGGATTACTTTCAGCCATTATTAACGATACAGCTGTGGTAGCCCTTCTAATGCCTACTGTGATTTACATCTCTCAGAAGAACCAAATCCCACCATCCAAATTATTAATGCCGCTTTCCTTTGGTGCGCTTATGGGGGGAATTTGCACCCTTTTGGGGACAAGTACCAACATATTGGTCAGTGGAATTGCTGAAAAGGCAGGACTCCCTCCTTTCGGGGTTTTTGAGATGAGTGCAATGGGACTGGTTTTCCTGGTGTCAGGTACGCTATATATGATCACAATCGGCAAGTGGCTTCTCCCGAGCAGGGAATCAAAAAGCGGACTTTCTGAATCTTTAGACTTAGGTAATTATGTGGTAGAAGTATCCATTACCAAAGACTATGAAAATCTGCAGGAACCAATCTTGAATCAAAAACTATTCAAAGACGGAAGTGTAAAAGCACTTCAGATTGTACGAGAAAACGGTAACAAAATAAAAGTTTATCCTAACACTCCCGTGTTGGAAGGTGACCTCATCCGAATCATTTCAGATCAAATCAATCTTTCAAAGCTTAAAAAGTTAAAAGGTGTAGAAATCAAAGCTGAACTGGACTGGAAAGAGGAATCAGTTACAGACGATGATGAAAAGCTTTACGAAGCAGTAATCACTCCTCATTCTTCCCTTATCAATAATAGCATCAAATCCATCAATTTCAGACAGTTATTTGATCAGGTTTTGGTAATCGGAATAAGACATCGTGCAGGTCTATTTAATACCCTTCTCTCAAAAGCTTCACTGAAACCGGGTGATATTCTTTTATTGCGTGCCTCAGAAGAGTCCATCCAATCGGTTGACAAATCAGAAGATTTGCTTCTGATCTCAGCCCGAAAAGAAATTAATCTAAATAAGACTCAAGTATATCTCACGCTGGGCACTTTGGCCTTGGTGATTGGGTTGGCGGCATTTGGGGTTTTCCCGATTACCCTCACAGCAGTAGCCGGAGCTGTTGTAATAATCGCCCTTCGATCCATCAGCCCCAGTGAAGCCTACAAAGCAATCGACTGGAAAGTGATATTTATGCTAGCCGGAGTTTTGTCCATGGGGTCAGCACTTCAAAAAACAGGAGGAGCAGAACTTATAGGCGAAGGGGTTATCCGTATTTTTGGATCGTTTGGCCCTCGAGTAGTACTCAGTGCGATTTTTGGGTTGACCTTTTTACTTACCAATGTAATGTCAAATAATGCCTCTGCCGCACTTTTGGCTCCAATTGCTATAAGTATTGCAGCAGGCCTTAATGTAGACACCAGGCCGTTTTTAATGGCGGTGACATTCGCTGCAAGTTTGAGTTTCATGACACCGATGGGTTATCAGACCAATACAATGATCTATAATCCCGGTAACTACCGATTCACAGATTTTCTAAAGGTAGGGACACCACTCAACATCTTCTTTTGGATTATTGCCACTTTTGGAATTCCGATTTTCTTTCCTTTTTAGTTGGAAAATCATCATCTTTATTTAAACATGTCATTTCACTTAAACCCAAAAGCATTTATGAAAACATTTGGAATTGTATTGATCGTAGTAGGATTAATCATGTTATTTGTTCCAAGCCTTAATTTTACCACCAGAGAAAAGGTGATTGACGCTGGTCCCATACAGGTGACAGCCGATAAGAAAAATGAAATTGGTTGGCCAACTTATGCCGGTGGAATTGTAGCCGCTGCCGGAGTTGTCCTCTTGGTTGCTTCAAAGAAAAAATAAAGGATGCCCTGAGAAAATTGAGGTGAGTTTACTGAAAAATTGGAACTGAAATCAGTCACCCCAATTCATTGGTGAATCAAAAAGTTTATTCCATAAAAAAGCCCTCGGAACATTGATGATGAATCTATCGAGGGCTTTTTTTCAGTTAGAGGACTATTCAACCAACTTCACTTTGAGTACTTCTTCAACATCAACATTGAAAAACTCCTTGTGAACATTAAATTCCAGCTCATCTCCAATCGGGTGTTTGGCGATGTAAGTGCCGTCTTCCTGCATCACATAGGAATTGACGTTATCTTTCAAATTGAAGTAAATAATATTCATCAGCTGCTTTTCCAGTAATGGAGCTTCAATTTTGAAGAGAGATTCCAGTCTTTTATCAAAGCTTCTTACCATCATATCTGCGCTCCCAGAATAAGTCCTTGTATTTCCGTTGTTATGGAAATGATAAATTCGGCTGTGCTCAAGAAAATCTCCAACCAAGGATAAAACCTCTATGTTTTCGCTCAATCCTACTCTTCTCGGTCTCAAACAACAAATGCCGCGAACGATTAATTTGATGGTGACACCTGATTGAGAAGCTCTATATAAGGCATAAATGATTTCGGAGTCCTCCAGTGAATTCACTTTAATGAAAATCCCTGCAGGCAATCCTTTCCTCGCATTTTCAGCCTCCTCCTCAATAAATTCGATCAACTGGTTCCGCATATCTCGCGGGGCAGTAATGAGATTTCGGTAGGTATTTGGGGCAGAGTGCCCAGTGATTACATTGAAAAACTCCGAAACATCGTTGGCTAGGGTTTCATTTGTGGTCAATAAGCCTATATCTGTATAAAGCCTCGCAGTATCTTCATTGTAATTGCCAGATCCCAAGTGTACAAACCGTGTTATTTCGGTATCGTCTTTTTTAACGATCAGGAGGAGCTTCGTATGCGTTTTCAAATTTGAAATACCATAAATGACAAAGCAACCTGCCTTTTGTAATTTTTTAGCTTCGCGGATGTTGTTTTCTTCATCAAATCGAGCTTTCACTTCGAAGAGTACGGATACGTGCTTTCCATTTTCGGCAGCTTTCAGAAGTGTCTTGGTAATTCTGCTATCCTTAGCCAATCGATAGATGGTCATTTTAATAGCCATCACATCAGGATCATCCGCTGCATTTTCAATTAAGTCCAGAATCGAATCAATGTTATTATAAGGATGATGAAGTAGAATGTCTTTCTCTTTGAGTATTTCAAATATATCAGCTCTCCCCTCTTCCGGATAAGAAAGCGGTTTTACAGGTTCTGGGATTTGAGGGAGCCTGTCTCTAAATCGCTTATTTCCTACGATCTGCCATAAACCTGTAAAATCTATCATACTGGATCGGCTAACCATATAAACTGAATCCGACCTGAGATTCCACCTTTCCAGAAGGGAGTTTAACATCCATTTAGAGTATCCTTCTTCAATCTCTATTCGAACCACCCTACCGGTCTTTCGCTCCATCAATTTGCGCTTCACTTCTTCAAGGAAGTTGGCGTCCATATCTTCACTTTCCTCCAGCGTGAAATCTCCGTTTCGAGTGATTCGGAAAAGACTTATAGATTCAATCTCTACATTTCTAAAAAGCGAAATGATGTTTTCCCTAATCACCTCCTCTATAGGAATAAGTAAAAGTGAGTTTTCACGCTCAATCTCAAAAAACCGAGGAATATTTGCCGGAATCTGCACAAAACTCATTTTGCGCATGTCCTTGCGCTCGCCTGGACTTGTGGTGACCACTCCAAAAACGAGGAGCTTATTCATCAAGATCGGAAATGTACGATAGCCATCATAGACCATCGGCGTAAGCATAGGGTAGATTGCCTTAAGAAAATACTGCTTTACTATTTCCTGTTCGTTTTCATACAATTTGGAAACATTGTAAAGGGAAATCCCCTCCTGATGCAATCCCGGGAGAATTACTTTGGTAAAATGCTCATGTTGGTCAAAGTGATAGCGCTGACAATCCTTCATGAGCTTTTCCTTAAATGGATCTTCTCTAAGACCGGAATAGTCAACTCGCTCTTTTTCGTAGTCTAAATAGTTGTATAATGAACCCACCCGGATCATAAAAAACTCATCCAAGTTGGAGGCAGTGATTGCTAAGAACTTCAGCTTTTCAAATATGCTTCGACCGACCTTTTTAGACTGATCCAATACACGCTCATTGAACTTAATCCAACTTAAATCTCTGCTGACAAGATCACTTTTTTGGATTGTGGATTCATATTTATCTCCAACTGCCAATTTCATATGATTATAATTTTTTCTTAAAGGCCAAATGGAATCTCGCACCTGTCTTTGCTTAGTAGTGGTTGGTTGGCAACCTCCTGTATGTAATTAAGTGTCGTGCCTGTAGCAGACCGGCTCAATTTATCTCATTCAATATTCAATAAAAAGACGGCCAAGTCAAATATTGAATCCTTGAACTTTTCAAAAAAGGGGCTTCAAAAGCCCCTTTTTCTTAAGTATCGATTTTGGCGTACTTCGCATTTTTTTCAATGAAGTCTCTGCGAGGGGCTACTTCATCTCCCATGAGCATGCTGAATAAGTGATCTGCCTCTGCGGCTGATTCAATGTTCACCTGTTTGATTGTTCGCACGTTGGGATCCATTGTAGTGGTCCAAAGCTGCTCAGGGTTCATTTCACCAAGTCCCTTGTAACGTTGAATTCCTACACTATCTATCTTTCCGTCTTTCGCCATATCAGCCGTCATAAGCTTTCGCTCCTCCTCTGTCCAGCAATAGCGTTCATCTTTTCCACGCTTCAAAAGGTAAAGCGGTGGCAAGGCTATATAAACGTAGCCATTTTCGATAAGTGCCCTCATGTATCGGAAGAACAAGGTCAAAATCAAGGTTCGGATGTGAGATCCGTCAATATCCGCATCCGTCATGATGATAATTTTATGATACCGCAGACCGGTCATATCCAATTCCTTGTCATCATTTGCAGTACCTAGCTTTACACCCAGAGCAGTAAGAATGTTTTTGATTTCCTCGTTGTCGTAGATTTTGTGCTCGTGTGCTTTTTCAACGTTTAAGATTTTACCTTTTAATGGTAAAATGGCCTGAAAATCACGATCCCTACCTTGCTTGGCAGATCCACCGGCAGAGTCCCCTTCGACTAGATACAATTCACAAACAGTAGGATCGGAATTTGCACAATCGGCAAGCTTACCCGGAAGTCCTCCGCCTCCAAGAACATTTTTACGCTGAACCATTTCACGGGCCTTTCGAGCAGCGTGTCGTGCCTGAGCGGCAAGAATTACCTTGCCAACAATAATTTTTGCTTCTTTGGGATGCTCTTCCAGCCAGCTTTGAAGTGTTTCGGACACCGCACTGTCTACTGCTCCGATAACATCGGAATTCCCAAGCTTGGTCTTGGTCTGGCCCTCAAACTGGGGTTCTTGGACTTTCACCGAGATCACTGCAGTCAAACCTTCACGAAAATCATCCCCAGAAACCTCAAGTTTTAACTTGTCAAGCATGCCTGATTTGTCGGCATAAGACTTTAATGTTCTGGTCAAAGCCCTTCTAAAACCGGTTACGTGGGATCCTCCTTCGTATGTATTGATAGTATTGACATAAGAAACCACGTTTTCACTGTATGAACTATTATAGTTCATTGCTACCTGAACGGGTACGCCGTTTTGGTCTGATTCTATGTAAATTGGATGATCGATTATTTTCTCGCGTGTTTCGTCCAGGTACTGAACAAATTCAACCAATCCACCTTCGGAGAAAAATTCATCCCGTTTAGGAGCTCCATCCTCTATTTCTCTGAGGTCTGTCAAAGTGATTCTGATTCCTGCATTCAGGAATGACATTTCCCTAAGACGATTTGCAATGGTTTCGTACTTGAATTCGGTGATCACAAAAATACTTGCATCCGGTTTGAAATGGATGGTTGTTCCTCTTTTATCCGTCGGCCCAATTTGCCTGGCAGGATATTGAGGCACACCAATCTTAAACTCCTGCTCGAAAATCACTCCATTACGATAGACAGTTGCTTTAAGATCACTGGAAAGTGCATTGACGCAGGAGACACCAACACCATGCAGACCACCAGAAACTTTATACGTATCCTTGTCAAATTTCCCACCGGCGTGCAGTACAGTCAAGACAACCTCAAGTGCTGACTTTTTCTCTTTGTGGTGCATATCAGTAGGTATGCCACGACCATTGTCCTCTACTGTGACAGAATTATCTTCGTGAACAGTGACATGAATTGTATCACAATGTCCTGCAAGAGCCTCGTCAATGGAGTTATCAACCACTTCCCAAATCAAGTGATGCAGGCCTTTGACACCAATATCACCAATATACATTGCAGGTCTCTTTCGAACTGCTTCCAAGCCTTCTAATACCTGGATATTATCTGCTGAATAATCAGCAGAATTCTTCGCTTTTTCTTCACTCATATTTTTTGGAGAAAAGCCTCAAAATGGGCTTAAAAAGGTGATTTTTTGTTCAAAATTATGAGATGCAATATAGGTAAAAAAAGTCGGTTTGAAGCAGGTTTGGTGTCACTAAAAATCGTAACAGGGATTTTCAACAGAATCATGAATCGACAGAACAATATTTTGTTTCTGCAATAATATTAGAATTTTTCTTTCTTTTTTGTCTCATTTTTTATGCAGTTGAAACTTGAATTTTAACTGTTCATTGTGTTTTGTTTAATTTTACATATCGTTTGTTAAACAAAAATCAAACCGAGGTTCTTTTAGAACTGTAAATCATTATTTCTTAAACTCAAAAACTTCACCTTTATGAACCTCACCTTAGCCGCGGAACTAATCGGATTAGACCGCCTCATTAACAGTGACCCAGTGGCCATTACCTTTTTTATTGGGTACATGGCCATGTTTGCTTCATCTGTGTTCTTCTTTGTAGAAAGAAGCTCTGTAGATGGCAAGTGGAAAACCTCCCTTCTTGTATCAGGATTGATTACTGGAATTGCGGCGGTACATTATTATTACATGAGAGACTTTTACCTACAGACAGGTTCTAGTCCAACAGCATTCAGATATGTAGACTGGACGCTGACAGTACCTTTAATGTGTGTTGAGTTTTATCTATTAACCAAACCATTTGGTGCAAAAGGTGGAACTTTATTCAAATTGATTGTTGCCTCTTTGGTAATGTTAATCACAGGTTACATCGGAGAAACATCTGGCATTGACAGTAACATTATGTGGGGCATTTTCTCGACACTGGGTTACTTGTACATCGTGTATGAAGTATTTGCCGGTGACGTAGCCAAATTGGCGAAGGAATCAAACAGCCCTGCGTTGGGTAATGCAATGTTCCTGTTGAAAATTTTCATCACGTTGGGTTGGTCAATTTATCCAATCGGTTACATGGTATTGCCAGGTAACTTATTGTCAGGCGCATTTGAGGTAAGCTCAATCGACCTATTTTACAATCTAGCCGATGCCATCAACAAAATTGGATTCGGATTGGTAATCTATTCAGTAGCTATAGCTGAAACTGCAAAAGCCAGAAAAGTAGCAGCTTAAATTAAATCAGGGTTGTCTGTGCAAGCGCAGGCAACCCTTTTTTTACTCATATGGAAAGCTACGATTACATTCTTGCCGGAGCAGGTTGTGCAGGTTTAAGCCTTGTCTATTATCTTTTGGAAAGTGACTTGAAGGATTCAAAAATCCTCCTGATCGATCCAGCAGGACAAGAAGTGCCTGATAAAACTTGGTGTTATTGGGCAGAAAAGCCTTTGGCTATCCATCCTAAAGACAGTATCCACTATTGGAATGACTTAAGCTTTACCACAGGTAATATTAGGATAAATAAGAATTTGGGGAGTTTGAATTATTATCATCTCAACTCTCATGATTTTTACAAATCACTTTTTAAAAAATTAACCAATCATCCAAACGTCGTTTTTTTACAGGATGAAGTTCAAGATATAATTGAAGGGCCTGAAAACATTCAAGTAAATACCAAAATCAGTGGCTCTTTCCTAGCAAATTATGCCTTTGACTCAAGGCTGAAACAAGAAAATTTTAAAGATGACTCAATATTAAAGCAAGTCTTTCTGGGTTGGAAAGTGAAAACTGAAAAAGCTGTCTTTGAACCAAAGCATATCACGCTAATGGAGTTTTCTAAAGAAAAATCAGATCAATTTGAATTTTTCTACATTTTACCTTTTTCAAAAACTGAAGCTTTGGTAGAATATACTTGCTACTCCCAAAAAAATATTTCTGAAAAAATTCTAAAAGATAAGCTGGAAGCTTACTTAACCGACCTCACGAATGGCGACCCATACCAAGTCTCCTTCAATGAATCCGGAATTATTCCAATGAGTACAAAACAGTCTCCAAAATTCAAGTCCAAGCGGATTGTCAAAATCGGTACTGCTGCAGGATGGACAAAAGCATCGACAGGTTATACGTTTCATTCCATTCAAAAAAACTGTCAGGAAATCATCCGAAATCTCGAAACTGGCAAGCTGGAATTATTGCAACTTAACCGTGCTTCCAGATTTTCTTTCTATGATAATATTTTATTGAATATTGCCCACAAATGGCCAAATAGGCTTCAAAGCTTATTCTTAAATTTATTCGACACTTCCTCAGCCGATGTAGTTCTTCGATTCTTAAGTGAAGAAACTCGATTCGTAGAAGAAATTAGGCTGCTTGGTAAACTTCGATTCCCTATCTTCATTAAAAGCCTATTGAAATATGCAACGCATTGAAAATACGGCTAAAGCGCTCGGAATAGTAATCTGCTTGGTTTTTATGTTTCTTCCAGACAGCAATTCACTGGTTCAATTTGCTCTTTTTGGAGTAATTCTTCTCTCCATAGGTATTCCCCATGGTGCAATTGATCACTTAATATCCAACCCGAAAATTGACAGAAAGGGATTGGGAAGGTTTTTGCTGATTTATTTGACTTTAATAGCTGCCTATCTATCGATTTGGTATTTCCTTCCTAAACTGGCTTTGCTCGCTTTTTTAGTGATGTCTGCATACCATTTTGGACAATCCCACTTCATCTCGGAAAACCCTCCCAAACAATATTCATGGCTTCTCTTTACCACTCGCGGAGGTTTCTTCCTTTTTGCTATTCTATTTGGTGATTGGGAAGCAACCAAATTGATCCTCTCGCCTCTTGTCAATTTGGAATATCTGGCTCAATCCAAAAGTTTTATATTGGTTGCATTTCTCTTAACTACCCTGCTATTTCAAGAAATATCCGGTTGCAAATTCCAGAAAAGACATATCTTGGAAATCGTAGTCTTGGGGCCCATTCTCTTCTATAGCCCATTGCTCATAGGATTTGTGGTTTACTTTGGGTTTTGGCATGCATTGCCAAGTATGATTACAGAATACAAGTTTTTGCGTGGGTTCAAAGCTTACAACTCAGTCAAAAAATTTGGAATACAACTTCTTCCATTTTCAATTATCAGTTTCATTGGTATTGGCCTAATCTTATTTTTTGGCTTAAAATTTCTCGAAAGCAATGAATTGATTCTACTTTTCTTTGTGATGATCTCGCTGATTTCATTTCCCCATATCCTTTACATGGATAGCTTTTTGAAAGAATTAAATCAAAATTGACCTGTACTCAACATCACTAAGTTGCAGGCAGTCAGCACTTCAATTCCGGCTTCGGAAGCTTTCTTGAAAAATTCAGGGTTTTCTGTACCCGGATTAAAAATAATTCGTTTTGGATGCAGGCCGATCAGGTAGTCAATCCACTCCGTCTGATTGGCCGGGCCGATATACAGCGTGATGGTATGGACATTCTTCAAATCAGGCCTGGCATTTAAATCAAGGATTTCCTTTCCAAAAAGCTCCCCTTTTTTGATTCCTATGGGAATAAATTCGAGGTTTTTTTCAGAAAACAGTTGAGCTGCAGAAAATGCATAGCGGGAAGGATTTGTAGTAGCACCAACTACCAAAGTCAACCTTGAATCCATCCTATTACCTTTCATAAATACGGTCTCGTACAAACGTATCCATGTGACGGTGCTTTTTACTCTCGTAGATGTCGGCTAGGGTAATCATTATTCCAGTTTCCTCTACTTCGCCAAACTCATCATTCAAGGCAGTACCGAAAGTTCTCATGGTCGGTGATAAGTTCATATAAGTGTTGATCAAAGGAGGAATGTTCTCACCCAAGGATCTAATTCTCCCATTCAGGTATTTATACCCTTCCTTATAGTCTAGGTTTTCAAAAGGATTTGGCAGCAATTCAATCCCAGTCTCATAGGTTAACCTTAGATTCACTTTAGGCAATACAAGTGAATCATAATCAGGAAAATAGTGATTCATAAAATACAATAAAAGGTCACGCCCTTCCCGATTGTAATGTGGATACATAGTCACTTTACCGAAGAGATATTTGACATCAGGATTGAGTAAAACCACAGCCCCTAATCCATCCCAGAGATTATCCAAACTAAAGATTCCCTTACGATTATCCAGACTCGGCTGATATTGTGGCTGGACAAAAGAGCGCCCTAATTCTAAGGTGTAAGGGATATAATCCTTGATGAATTTTTCGGAAAAGTCGAATAGATGAGTCGTAGACAGATTAATTGAACCATCAGGCTGAATTGCATTTTTGCACATAATCACGCGATATCCTGCTACGATTTCTTCATCCTCGGGATTCCAGGTAATCAGCTGATCGTAGCAATTTTCGCAAATATCATTGTCATCCAAATCCACTTCCATTCCAGTTCCACCTCCGGCTGCACGAAATGTTAACTCCCGCAATCGGCCAATTTCCCGGACGACATTTGGAGCATTGTGATAATTGACCAAATAGACTAGGTTATCTCCATTGTTTGTATAGCGGAGGAATCGCTCACGCGTTAACTCGCTTTTGAGCAAGTTGCGATCCACTGCAGAAATAATCGGCATTACTTTAGTCATTCGCCTCCTCAAGTTTGTATACCAGATCTTTCATATATTCAGCCCATTGGACATCACTTTTCTCAGAATTAAAATATTGGTAAGAAACGGGATTACCTACTTTGATCACCACTTTCTTTCCTCTTTTCTTATACATTTCGTCTACTAGCCAAAACATTTCAATGTTTGCTGATACGCCGATTTTTTTTCGCCAGTGAGCAAGATTGTAAAAAAACTCAGAATTCCTTCCTCCGATGTGACAGGGCAGTACATTCAACTGGTATTTTTTTGCCTTAGAAATAAAGCTTTTCTTCCATTTTAAATCTTGAACCTTACCTTCTTGCTTTCTTGAAACCAGTCCGGCAGGAAAAATCAATACCGGATGATTGTTGGCATAGGCTTCTTCAATCCTCAAACTGGCATTCAGTGAATTTTTACCCAAGGTATTTACCGGAACGAAAATCGGCTGAAAATTATCAAAACTCATGAGCAAATCATTAACAAGAAAGCGGATGTCAGTCCTGATTTTCCCTATTGCATACATCAGTGCGATTCCATCCATTCCACCCAAAGGATGATTAGCCGCAAGTATGAACCCACCTGTTTTAGGAATGTTTTCCTTTCCTATCAATTCAACCTCTATTTCAAATTCCTCGATTAACGCATTGACAAAATCCAGTCCTTTCAAGTGAAGGTGCTTGGTCAATACAGAATTAAGCCAAGCTTCATGCGTGACTTTTTTAATATAATCCAATAAAAACCCTGGCATCCATTTGAGAAGCTTTGGGTTTTTAGAGTGAATGGCCTTTTCGATATCGATAAATTTCTTTGACATGGGGTCAAAAAATTGTGCTTTCAATTGAAATTCGAAGCAAAAATTAATTTTTTCACAACGTATTATTTCAAAAGTACAAAAATAAAATCTTCCATTTTCCTACTATAAAGGGACTAAAACTAGATTCCTGAAAACCAAGAGCCTAGATTTTCAGTAGTCTAGATAAACTACACATATGATAAATTTAATAGTGACGGGCAGCACTTCCGGTATTGGATGGGAGACATTAAAAGCATTACTGCCAGAGTGCAAACTGGCACTCCTGCCAGTCAGGAATCTAGAAAAAGCCAAAAAAATGATTGATGGCTTACCCGGTAAAGAAAAGATCAGACTCATATCGATGGACTTAAGCGAAATGAGCAGCGTAAAAGCGGGTGCTAAAGAAATTCTTCAATTCACTGACCAAGTAGATGTGTTGATTAATAATGCAGGCGGAATGTTCCCCGCAAAAAAACTCACATCTGAAGGTCTGGACATGACCTTCGCCACCAATCATCTTGGACACTTTTTGTTAACGCAAGAGCTTCTCCCTGCATTGGAAAAAGGCAAGGCCAAAATCATCAATGTAAGTTCAGAGGCCCACCGAATTTCCGGAGATCCAAGCGGGGATTTCAGTCTGAAAAAATCCGCAACTACCATCACTGCCTACGGAAAAGTAAAACTTTATAATATATTGTTCTCCAACGAACTGAAGACCAGATTTGAAAGTAAAGGAATAAATGCCTTCTCCTTGCATCCCGGGGCAGTACGAACAGCTTTTGGATCCGAAACTTCGGGCCTTACCAAGGGCCTCATCCGTCTCACTCAGCTGTTTTTCATCAGCCCCAAAGCAGGCGCTGAAACGACAATCTTTTTAGCGAAAACCACGAAGGAAAATCTCCGAAATGGAAGTTATTATGTTCGCAGAAAACCAAAATCTCCATCTTCATTTGGACTGAGTCGCGATCTATCATCCAGCCTGTGGGAATACAGTGAAGAAGTCTTGTCCGCTTTGAAGTCATGAATTCGCTTATCAAAATCTTGGATAGCGTTGGGTGAACGATGGTCGCTTCGGTCAAAAAACCTAAATTGCGGCAATGAAAGAAACCATCCTCTCACTTTGCCCCGGCCCATGGTCTGATTATGAACTGATCGATACAGGGGGCTTCGAAAAACTGGAACGCTTCGGGAAATTTATCCTCAGTCGACCCGAACCACAGGCAATTTGGGACAAAAGTTTGCCTGAATCTGAATGGCGAAAACTTGCTCATGCTCATTTTGCAAAGGAAAAAAACAATCCGGAAAAGGGCCAATGGCAACAGATCAAACCCATGCCGCATAATTGGTCCATTGAATATGAAAATGGAGATGGATTGAAAATGACGTTAAATCTGGCTCAAACGTCCTTTAAGCACATCGGGCTCTTTCCCGAGCAGGCAGTAAATTGGGATTATCTATTTCAAAAAATCAAGTCTTTCCCAAATCAAAAACCTAAGGTATTAAACCTATTCGCCTACACCGGCGCTGCAAGTGTGGCCTGTCGTGCCGCTGGTGCGGAGGTTACCCATCTGGATTCAGTGAAGCAGGTAGTCACTTGGTCCAAACACAATATGGAATCATCCGGTCTGGAGGGGATCCGCTGGATGGTGGATGACGCAATGAAATTCATCAAGCGAGAAGCACGAAGAGGAAATGTCTATCAGGGTATAATCCTTGATCCTCCAGCCTACGGGCGTGGTCCTGAAGGAGAAAAGTGGATTTTAGAAGAGCAAATCAATGAAATGCTCAAAACCTGCGCTGAAATTCTGGATCCGAAAAACCACTTTCTCTTACTAAACATGTACTCTTTGAGTTTCTCTTCATTGATCGCAGCCAACCTCATCCGCTCCAACTTTGGTGAAGTCCAAAATCCGGAACAAGGTGAACTTTACCTCGAAGAAAAACAGGGCAAAAAGCTCCCTTTGGGTATTTTCTTTCGATTCTCAAGTTTTTGATTTGAGTTAACTAATAATGAACAACCGACAACTTTTTCTTTCCCACTTAGCGCAAACCACCGATTTCCCATTAATGATCGAAGTGGAGAAGGCCGAGGGCATCTACCTATATGGACCAAAAGGTGAAAAATACATTGATCTCATCTCTGGAATAGGCGTGAGTAATGTGGGCCATCGACATCCCAAGGTATTAAAGGCCATCCATGATCAACTGGACAAATATCTTCACCTCATGGTGTACGGAGAATATGTACAGACCCCTCAAACACTTTTGGCAAAAGCCCTTTGCGATTCCCTCCCCTCCCATTTGGACAATGTGTACTTGGTAAATAGTGGTTCGGAGGCAATCGAAGGAGCACTCAAACTAGCCAAGCGCTACACCAATCGTCGTGAATTGATCTCTTGCGTAGACGCTTACCATGGTTCAAGTCACGGTTCGCTGAGTGTCGGAGGAAATGAAGTTTTCAAGCGTGCCTATCGACCTTTGCTTCCCGGGATCAAGCATATTTTCTATGGAAGTTTTTCGGATTTGGAAAAAATAACATCCGAAACAGCAGCCGTCGTTATCGAAACGATTCAAGGTGAAGCTGGAATTCGGGTAGCATGCCGGGAGTATTTTCAAGCTCTGAGAAAGCGCTGCGATGAAACCGGAACGCTTTTGATTTTGGATGAAATTCAGGCCGGGTTTGGACGAACGGGTAAATTCTGGGCCTTTGAGCATTTTGAGATTGTACCAGATATACTCGTCTGCGCAAAAGGAATGGGAGGAGGAATGCCAATCGGTGCGTTCATTGCCAACAAGGAAGTCATGGGTGTTTTCAAAAACAACCCCCTATTAGGCCATATTACCACATTTGGGGGACATCCTGTCAGTGCTGCGGCATCCCTAGCCACAATCCAAATTCTTCTGGAAGAAAAGCTGATCGAGCAGGTTGAAGCAAAGGCAAATCTATTTAAAAAACTGCTTGTCCATCCAAAAATCAATAGATTTCGAAATAAAGGATTAATGATGGCTTTAGAGTTTGAGTCTTTTGAAGTGCTCAAGCCCATCATTGATCGGGCGATTGAATTAGGTGTGATTACCGATTGGTTTTTGTTTTGCGATGACTCGATGCGAATCGCCCCACCTTTGATTATAACAGAAGAGCAAATTAGAGCTGCGTGTACAGTAATTTTAAGAGCGATAGATGAGAATTGAAAAAAGGGATTTTCTTTGTAATAACAGTCTTTAACATATGGATCAAAAGAGATGTCCTCACTGCGGAAAATGGTCTTCATGGGAAATGAACCTGGATGACGTTTGCGAAAATTGTGGACAAGCCCTTGGTGGAAAAGACCTGGAAAATCAGAATAAGCGAATTGCTGATAAAAAACTTAACGAAGAAAACTGGATGTTCAACATCAAGGACACCGACTCAAACTTCATAAAAAAAGCCAAAAAAGTTGGTAATTTCTTTTATACAATCTACATGGCCATCATCACTTTTATTCTTTGGCTGATTGCCGCTCTTCCGGGTTAAGAAAATGTCGGTCCTTAAAAATCCATTTTTTTTTATCCCGGTTTTACTTTTTTTGATCAATCAATTGCTGGAAAAATCATTCAGAATTTTCATTCCCCTCGTTCACGCTTACTTCGATGACCTTTTGGCAATCCCTGTCATCTTGGGAACAACACTTCAACTATATAGGCTGATTCACCCAAAAAAAGATGACTTTTCATTCACTAAAATCCAAATTCTCATTGCTTTAATCTATGTTTCTGTGGTATTTGAATGGCTTTTGCCCAAATTCTCAACTGCATACACCTCAGATCTAGTTGATGTAGTCTGTTATGTTTTAGGTGCTTTTTACTTTTATTTTTTGATAAATCCCCCTATTAAATTCGGACTGAAATAAAGAAAGCCTAGGAATCAATTGATGGACATACTTGCTTTTTAATCTTTCACTTATCTTTTAGAAAAATTTCCAAGAAATGAAAAAACTACTTACGGTTTTGGGTTCACTGACCCTAATAGGCATCATCGGATTCCTGATTTTTATCTTTTGGCACAGCCCTCGATACGGAGGAGAACTTTCCATTTCTGGCCTGAAAGAAAAAGTAGAAGTGAATTTCGATATGTATGGAATTCCACACATCTATGCGCAAAATGAAGCCGATGCCTATCGGGCTTTGGGTTATGTGCATGCGCAGGATCGGCTTTTCCAGTTGGAAATGATGCGTAGGGTTGGTTCAGGCACACTTGCTGAGTTTTTGGGAAAAGACTTGCTTGAGATCGATCAGTTTTTTCATACCCTTGGAATCCCGAAACATGCGAAAGAAAGTTCCGCCGCATTTTTAACCCAAGGTGAAACTCCCTGGAAAAAAGCCGCAGAAGCCTATCTGGAAGGGGTAAACGAATTTATCCAACACGGCACACTTCCCGTGGAATACTTGCTTTTAGGTGAGAAACCAAGGCCATACACCATTGAGGATTTGCATTCGATTGTCGGATACATGTCATTTACCTTTGCGATGGGATTGAAAACCGATCCTCTAGTGACCAAGATTGCCAGAGATCTTGGACCCGATTACATGAGCTCTTTATCGGTTCAAACTCTCCCCGAACATCATGTTATTCCATTAAATTACCCCGATTCCTTAAACTCTGATTTAAGCCCAGTCGTCTCGACTTTGTCAGCATTATTGGAAAAAATACCTGTTCCATTACTGGAAGGAAGCAATTCATGGGTGATTGCAGGAAGCCGCACCAAGTCAGGAAAAGTGCTATTCAATAACGATACACACATTGGTTTCTCCTCTCCTTCCGTTTGGTACGAAGCCCATCTTGAGTACCCTGGTTTCAGCTTTTATGGAAATCATCTGGCAGGAGTTCCCTTTGGATTGGTTGGCCATAGTCGACATCACAGTATTGGCCTCACGATGTTTGAAAACGACGATCAGGACTTTTTTGAAGAAAAACTGAATCCTGTCAACCCGAATGAAATCATGGTTGGCGAGGTCTCGTTCCCCATCACTTCAAGAAAAGAAATCATACAGGTAAAAGGTGAAAAATCCATTGAATTTGAAATCAGGGAAACAATACATGGACCCATCATGAATTCTGTGGTCAAAGAAATTGGCAACCTAACTTCCAACCCCGTAACCTCTTGGTGGGTGTATATTTTAGAACCTACCAAAGCAATGGAAGCCATTTACAAAATGAACCACGCAGGAAATATTCAGGAAGTAGCTGATGCAGCAAGTTTGATCCATGCACCGGGATTGAACATCATGTATGGAGACAGCTTGGGTAATATCGCTTGGTGGGCAGCAGCCAAACTTCCTATCCGTGGCGATAAAGTCCATTCCAAGATTTTTGCTGATGGTTCAGACCCTGAAGCTCAACCCAAAGGCTGGTATCCTTTCACAGACAACCCTCAAAGCATAAATCCTGAAAGTGGGTTTGTAGCTTCTGCCAACAATCAGCCCGATACACTTAGAAATGGCGTCTTTTTCCCGGGATATTATTATCCGGGAGATCGATGGAACCGAATCGCAAAAGCGATAATGGCAAAGGAAGATTGGGATATGGAATCCTCGAAGGCTCTTCAGGTAGAAACAATAAATGAAACTCATCCCAAAAATGCCCAGTTCATGCTCGCTCAAATTAACCAAAATGACTTTGAGTCTAATTCAGCGGTACTGCAAGTATTACAAAACTGGGATGGAAATCACGAACTGAATTCAAATATTCCCACTGTCTATTACAAATGGCTTTATCATACACTCCGGCTTGCCATGATGGATGAGCTTGGTGAAGATGGGTTTAAGGCTTATTTGGAGACTTTTATGATGATTAGAAGTACAAGACATTTTCTCACCGATGCTGAAAATCGCTGGTGGGACAGGAAAGGAACAGCAACTATTGAAAGTCGCACAGAAATTATTTCCGAAGCCTTGAAACTCACTTTGGAAGAACTTTCTGATCAATTTGGCAAAAATCCGAAGGATTGGAAATGGGAAAAGGCTGTGGTCGCCGAACACCCGCATCCTTTGGGAAGTCAAAAGCCATTGGATAAAATCTTTAATGTCCGTACTGAGGCCATTCCTGCCAATGAGGAATCGATAAATAAACTTGCATTCAAACTTAACGGAGCGGGAATTTATAAAGTGACTTCAGGCCCTGCGATGCGAATAATTTTGGATTTTGCTGATGCAGATGGTTCCGTTTCTGTTTTACCGACAGGAAACTCCGGCAATCGATTTAGCAAACACTATGCGGATCAAAAGCAGCTTTACGCAAAAGGAAAATATCGTCCCCAATTAATGAATGAAACCGAAATCAAGAATAAAGCTAAAGGAAAACTAGTACTTATCCCCTCCAATTAACAAGAACAAAAAATCAGATTTCCCATAAAAGACTCTTGGCTGAGTTTATCCGGATTTTCCAAATATTTAAACCTAACTGTTGCAATATGGGTTTTATAGAAAAATTAGGAATGAAGAAGAAAGAACCAATAAATTTCGAAATCCAAAAATCTGAATCTGAGTGGGAAACCTTACTCGATCCTCAGTCTTTTCATGTGTTGCGGCAAAAAGGAACCGAGCGGCCCTTTACGGGACAATATTACCTAAATAAGGATACCGGGATCTATGAATGCAAGGCCTGTGGAAATGAGATTTTTCACTCGTCCAAAAAATACGATAGCGGTTGCGGTTGGCCAAGTTTCACGGACCCAATAAATCCTGAAGCCATCGTGGTGAATATGGATTACAGCCACTTCATGATCCGGGAGGAAATTGTATGCGGGAAGTGTGGAGGGCATTTAGGCCACCGTTTTCCTGACGGACCAAAAGATCAGGGAGGCATTCGCTATTGCATCAATTCGCTGAGTATGGATTTTAAAAAAGGGTAAATTATCATAACTATAAAAACAATTAATCGCTATTACTTATTCCTATTTACTGCTGCAGAGACTTTTTTAATGCAAAAGAAAAATATTGAATTGGCCGCGAACAAAAAAATAAAGTGCTGATTCTTCGTTGGGCGTTTTTAGGACTTCTTTTGATGAAGAACTAGAGCAAATTTATTTTTCCTCAACTGAGGTCTTTACCTCTCTGAAGTACTCCCGATCGAATACGCGGGAATAAAGCCACGTAGGCACTTTGTCATGGAATGGCATTAGATCTTTAAGCACGGCTTGTTGGCTCTGATGCGCTTGCATTACATCCAATGTCCTTGGGAAATATGCTTGGGTCTTAATGGAAAAATCGGGCTGGGGTAATCCTAAAGTAGAATCGTCAGGGTAATTTTTCTGGAAGCCTGAAGAAAGTTTCAGCGCTAGCTTTACTTGCTTTTTGCAAAGAGTCACTTGGTACATTTCTTCAGGTTTAAAGTCTGGAAACCCTTTGTTTTCCAAAAAAACTTCCTCTACAGCCTGTCCGGTAAGGCGATGATCCGGATGCCCATAGAGTCCTACTTTTGAATCATAGCTGATCAATACATCCGGATTAATTTCATTAATAAGATTTCTGATGATTTCCTTTAGGGAATCAAGGCCCATTTTTTCTAAACCGCTGTCAGGATAGTTTTTTAAATGGAGTTCATCGGCACCGATTAACTCAGCCGCCTTCTGCATTTCATCTGTACGAAGCCTTGCCAATGTAACTTCATCCGCTATACCTGCGGAATTGCCCTTTTCGCCTCTTGTAAGGCAGACTATCTGAATCTCATGCCCTTCATCCTTCAGCTTCATCAAAGTGCCTGCTACGGTAACCTCATCGTCCGGATGCGGAAAAATCACCAATACCCGCTGCTTGTGTGCTCCTACTACCAATTGCTCTTGCTCGGGAATATCATGATCATGAAGCTGATTTCTACCAAATAGGATCAAAATCCAAGGAGAAAGCATTAAGATGAAGCCGATAATCCCGAGCGAAACAATTACTAGTTTTTTCATCTGGTTATTATTTGATTTTTTTGGTCAGATGCCCGCCTGTATTCGGACAGGGAATCTCGCAAGTTTGATAATCATTCCAGTGTGTGACTTTTTAGTCATGTCTGCCTCAGGCAGGCCTGCTTGTGGCAGACAAGCTCGATTTCATGCGATTATAATTGATTTTTATTGGTCACATGGAATCTCGCATAAGTACTGATTTTTGTTCTTTTTGACATTTTCGTTATGCTCGATTTCATTCGAATCTCCTCTTCAAATTTCCTAGGTACGTAACCAAATCACGGATATCCCGCTTGCTTAAAAGCTCTCCCATACCTGGCATACTGGACGGAGCCAACTTGGTAGACTTGATGTCTTTTCTTGGAATCATTTTTTCGTCCGTTCCAATTTTCAGTGTAACTCCTCCCGGTAGATCCGTCATCAGTGTACCTGAAATACTTTCTCCGGAATTCAGCTCCAAAGTCACAAATCCATAGCCCGGAGCTAATCTTTTACTCGGTTCCACCAAGGCAATAAGCAACTCCTCTTTTGATAAAACATTCCCAATCCCATCCAGAGCAGGCCCTGCATTTCCTCCCATGTCATTGTAAGCATGACAGCGGATACACTGTGCCGTTTGATTTTCAAAGAAAATAGTTCGCCCTCTTCGATTGTTTCCTTCCGCCAAAGCACCGGAATATTTTCTCCATGTCTCATCTCCAGCTTTCTTTTCCAAAATAGCGGTAAACTCAGTCTGGAGTTCGGGAGATTTAGTCTCCACTATCGCTTCTTCAAGTTCAATCCAAGTTCCTTCGGCAAGTTTTCCCCGATCAAAATCTGTAAGTATCTGTTTCCAAACAGGAAACTCCTTACTTCCTTCCAGCTTGGATAGGGTCAGCAAGGCCGTTTGCTTTTCGGGTACAGTTCTTTTTTGAATAATATCAGTCAAAAGCGCAACTTTTTGATCCTTTGGAAGGCTAGTTTCGGCTAATAATGATAATCCCGCAACTCGAACGGATTGAGAATTATCACCCATCGCTTGAGAGATTGCTTCTCCTAGATTTGATGCATTTAGGGTCATTAATGAATTTAAAGCCTGAATTTTCACCAAATCTGAAGGATCTGATTTCAACTTAGTCAACAAAAGATCTGCAATATCAGACATGCCAAGTTTTCCGGCAGCTTTTACTGACTCCAGACGGAGTGACTCTTCTTTTGTGCTGATCTGAGTAATCAAAACTGGTTTTACCTGATCACGAATCAGAGCCGGATCCCTGGAAACCACTCCTCTATGCCTGCCATCCACACGATCCAAAAGCGAAGGCTTAGCCCAAGTACCAATTGCGGCTAAAGCTTCAGTTTTCAAAGCTTCCGGATTATTCACTTTTCCCAGATAAGCAATGAGCTGATTTAGGTTCTCTTCTTTACCTACACGCTGATTGGCACTGATTGCTCTGCGGATTAGTGCTTCATTTTGAAAAGGAGTGGTGCTCAACAATGCACCTAAAGCAGGAAGAGCTGCTGGAACAGAAAAATCGTCATGAATCGCACGAGCTGCTTCGGTGACAATCAACTCTTCAGAATCTGAAAGAAACTTAACCAGTTCAGGGGACTCCAATCTTCGCAATGCTAAAACCGCCCCCATTCTTACTGCCTTGGAAGGATGAGTGGAAAGTGCTGAGATGGCATCCACTTTACCTATTCTGGACAGGGCCAGACTTGCTGCATGACGGATGTACGCATCGGTATCATTATTTTCTTCCAAAAGGGTAATTAAAGGTTGAACCGCAGCAGCATGACTTGTTCTTCCCAAAGCCTCAGCACTGAAAAACCGAACCCTCGAATTCTCATCTTTCAGCCCGGCAATCAACTCAGAACCTGCTTTCGGATATCTAATGTCTCCAATCCACTTGGCAGCCTGAGCCCTGATCTCAGGATCGGAATCTTTCAATAATGGAACTAAAGCATCCGCAAAAGCCATATCATCCAGTCTACCCAATTGACTCAGGCCAACTATCGAATGTACTCGAGCCTGTTGATTACTTTTGTCCTTAATTACTTCCTGAAATATAGCTGCCCCTTTTTTGCCCCTCTTGGCGAGTTCGAATTGTGCTTTTCTACGGACACGCTGATCTTCAAAAAACAGTTTTGACTTTAAGTCCTTTTCTGAAAGGGTTTTGTAATTAGCCTGCAATTCTGTTTCTGTCAGTTTTTGAAGATCCCAACCTGTAGCTGTTTCGTCTTTCAAAGTCCAAATTCTACCGTAATTTTTATCATCCCAGCCTGTGATAAAATCAGCCATATACAAGGTACCATCCGGTCCAAAATCCAAGCCTGTAGCCAACAATCCTCCGACAATTTTTTCTGTTTTGGTCAGCTCAAATGTGGCTCCCTTTGGCTGAAGTTGGAAAGCATGTACGCCTGAATTGGCTGGATTTCCAACAAACTCAGCTACAAAAAAGTGGTCTTTCCATTTTTGTCCCAATCCGGTACCAGGATTGAAAACCATTCCAGTAGGCCCATTTACGTAGTTTTGAATGCAGGGAGTAATGTACGCCGCCTGACCTTCCCATCGTGGGAGATAAAGCTTCTCATCCATCCACACTTTATAGGTATTGTTATCTGGGTCACGATATTTTCCAAATTGCCAATTGATTCGCCAACCGGTATCAGATCCATTGGTCAAATAAACCAAGCGCTCTCTTTCGCCGGCGTGATCTCCGTCATTATCTACGGAAATAAGATTGTTAAATTGGTCAAAAACGAACTCATGGGTATTTCTGACACCCATTGCAAAAATTTCAAAATCACTTCCATCGGGATTTGCACGGGCAATCACACCACGATTCGGATATTTCCATTCTGTCCCGTCAGCGCTTTTTCCATTAAATCCGATATCACCGATTCCCCAGTATATTTTTCCTTCAGGCCCCATTTTTATTCCGGACATTCCATGCCCTCCAAACCCAACGTGAATGCCATATCCATGGGACAGGGATGTTTTTTCATCCATAATTCCATCACCATTTTTATCCAAAAATTTCCAAAGATCAGGACCAGCCGCGACATATAGTGCGTCTTCAGTTTTCATTAGCCCTCCGGCAACATCGGTCACTTCCTCGTTCAAATCCTGCATCATGATCTGGGACCAGTCTGCAAATCCGTCGCCGTTGGTATCTTTGAGTTTGAAAACTTCATTCTTCTCCAAGGTCATGTCTCTCCAATCGTGAGATCCGTCGCCGTTCAAGTCTGCCAGCCAAGTATTCTCGGAGGATCGCTCAGGAGACAATTCATCATGGAGAAATGCCCGCTTGTCTTCGATAGTTTGTAAACCAATGGAGCGGATTTCCCAACTCTGATGACCTCTAATGTCGAATTCAGAATTATTTCGTCGAGGAGAGCGTGAATAAAAAACTTCTCCAAATTCATTGACCTGAATCGAAATAGGATCTTTTACCAAGGAATCCACTGCCCATACAGAAAGCTTCAGCCCGTCTGCAAGAATAGGATTAATGGACTTGACCGCAGCTTCAGCTAAAGGTGTGATTTCTTCTATAGTGAGCGTTTTGATGCGAAGATCAACAGGCTCAGACTTCTTACAAGATGTGAAAAAAGTCATGGTGCCTAGCAACAAAAGCGCTAGGACAAAAGTGGGTTTGTCTTGGGAATTAAACATATAATAGGCTGATTCGAACCTCCAAAATAGATAAATTGAAATTCGAATGCATGCCGTTGATATAAATGATCCTAAAAACAAAAAACCCGATCAAGGATCGGGGTTTTGTTTACTTTAACCACTAACAACCATAAAACAAAAAAAATTGACTTTTAGCGATTTTGCTTTGGAGTCTTGTAGTCGATACGGGAATCGAACCCGTGTTTTATCCGTGAAAGGGATACGTCCTAACCCCTAGACGAATCGACCATACTATTTAAAAATTTCAAAATCACTGATCTAATTTATTGAAAATCAGTGATATGTAGTCGGTACGGGAATCGAACCCGTGTTTTATCCGTGAAAGGGATACGTCCTAACCCCTAGACGAACCGACCATTAAAAACCCCGAAAAACATGCTTTTCCGTAAGGTTGTGCAAATATAGCTGGTCAGATTTACAAAGCCAAAATCGGCACAAAAATTTCTTTGGCAATTAAGGTAAAAACCTGAACCAAAGCCTTAAAATTTTGCTTAAACCAATCTCAGGTTTTTATCTAATTTCGTCCTGAGAAAATCTTCACATGTCAAATCAAACTCCTCAAACAAGAATTGCTATTAACGGATTTGGTCGAATAGGCCGATATACCGCAAAGCTTCTCTTTTTAAATCCAAGATTACGGTTGGTTGCGATAAATGATCTGGCTGATCCTACAGCCATCGCACATTTACTGAAATACGATTCTGTACATGGCAAATTTGAAGAGAAAGTTTCATTGAATGAAAATACCCTTTTTATCAATGATTATCCGATTGAACTTTTCTCCAAATCAAATCCCGAAGAATTACCATGGGAAGAGTTGAATATAGACGTTGTCATCGAATGTACAGGAAGGTTTACTACCCGTGAAGGAGCCCAAAAACACCTGAAAGCAGGTGCTAAAAAAGTTATTATCTCAGCACCTGTTCAAGACCTAAGTATTCCGATGGTGGTTTTGGGAGTAAATGATTCTATTTTGGATGGGACGGAAACGATCATTTCAAACGCATCCTGCACTACCAATTGCCTCGCTCCCATGATTCAGGTTTTGGATGAAAATTTTGGCGTTCTAAAAGGCTTTGCTTCTACCGTGCATTCCTATACCAATGATCAAAACCTGCATGATGCGCCACACCGCGATTTGAGAAGGGCACGTGCTGCCGCTTATTCTATTATCCCCACTACCACCAATGCAGGCAAAGCATTGGATATTATTTTACCTGCCTTAGCAGGTAAAATCGAAGCTTCGGCGATGCGCGTACCTGTTCCCGATGGTTCATTGACGGATTTGATTGTAGAATTAAAGCAGGAAGTTACTGCTGAACAAATCAACCATGCCTATAAAAATGCAGAAAATGGAAAACTAAAAGGCTATTTGCAAGTAGAAGCAGATCCAATTGTCTCTATGGATATTTTGGGAAACACTAATTCCTGCATCATTGACGAGGCGCTCACCTCGGCAAAAGGCAATCTGGTAAAAGTCGTTGGCTGGTATGATAATGAGTCAGGCTATGCAAACCGACTGGTTAATCTGGTCGAAAAAATATCAAATACTTAAGACTTCACGCGGTTAAGAGCCAATAACTTCACTAAAAGCTTTGGTAGATTCTTTTTGTGGTCTCGCTTTTTCAAGTTGAGATAAAGATTCCACTTCTGAAGAATTGGGACGCGGTGAGTTTCCACAAATTCAATCAAAGTCTGGTCATAATCCTCTAGGTAACCAAAATGCCCAGAAGCACTTCCCATATCAAAACTATTCTCACTGTCCACAGTAAATGGATATCCAACTTCTCCAGCCTTTTTCTTCAGATTTTTCATCCCGTTTACATCGAGACAGCAATGGATAAATCCCAAATCACCCCAAAGTCGATCTTTAAAGATATGACGGCCTTGCCTTTCCTTTACTTCAATCAATTCGATTTGAGCGGGGCAAAGTAACGCTCCAAATGCACCGGGATTACACTTTCCTGGCATTGCAAGCAGTGCTCGTTTATAGGTGAATTTTTCACCTGGAATATCGGAATAAACCCCCTCTTCTTGATAATTTAAAACTGAAAACCCCAGAATATCACGATAGAGTGGAATAGACTTTTCAAGGTCAGAAACACCAATAACCACCCCTAACACTCCTCCTGTCGGGGATGAATTCTCAGAAAACCAATTGGAATCTTCCACAACCTGAAAAATATTATCAAAGGGATCCTTTAGGAAAAACGAACCCATTCCATTGGGTGTCTTTGCAACTTCCGTTAAAATTTGGGCATTCTGGTTTTGCAAATGTTCAAAAGCTCTCTGGATATCCCTCACACGAATTTTCACTGCATAAATCCCCAAATCTCCCGGCAAAATTTCGAAATCAGTAGAATTGGGTGTTCGACTGGTGAATTGCCAGATTTCAAATCCCCCTCCTCCCTGCATATTCAAGGCCAGTACAGCATGTCGTGACTCTGCAATCCCATTGGTGTAGCGGGTCATCAAGTTGGCAGTTGCTTCATCTTCAAATACCGGCACATCCATCGAAAAAGCTTTCCGATACCAAGACCAAGCCTGATGAACGTCTTTTACTCCTATTCCTATTTGTTGAATTCCATTAATTTGGTATGACTTATCAGGAGTTTGTATCATGATGTAATAGTATTGCGTAAGAATTTTTTAGCCTTTCCGGAGCCACACCAAAATGAAAAAGCGTAAAGACATACAAGTTAGCTAGTTGAACTCTTAGCCAGGAATTCTCCCGATACTTTCTCGCTGACACTGTCATGGTCTTCGGTATGATATAAAACTTAGTTTGTTTTTTGATTCTTTTCACTAATTCAAAATCTTCCATCAGACAAAAGTTGGTATCATATCCTCCCAATGTATTGAAAAAATCACGTGTTATAAACAAAGTCTGGTCTCCTCCGCCTGAAAAAAGCCCATTAAAACGTGTAAACCAGGAATTTAACCTCAACAAAAAAGATTCTGAGTCAAATCTGTAGCGGTAACAACCTGCTCTATAGCCTTTAATCAAAGCTTTTTGAAGATCAGTCGCAAATGAGCCTAAAGGTCTCGTATCCGCATGAACAAAATAAAGGATATTCGCAGTAGCATGTCTAGCACCTAAATTCATCTGAACGGCTCTTGATTTTTGTTCTGAAATTAACACCCTAGCCCCCAAAGACGCTGCGATTTGGCAGGTGGAGTCTGTGCTGCCTCCGTCTACCACGATTATTTCATTGATAAAATCTCCTCCTTGCTTTAACAAAAAGGGAATCAGCTCCTTGATATTTTCAGCTTCATTGAGCGTAGGAATGATCACTGACAAATTCATCATCGCTACTAGTTCACCAATTTGATTAAATAATTTTTTATGGGACTTTGCATTTCAGCTTTGACCATTATTCCATTTTCATAATAGTAGCGGTTGGTATTTCCGTTTATCGTTACCTCGTAGACGTTAGTTGATATCTTTTTTACTTTGGAAACGAGTCCAAAAACTTCCCCCAAGAAGTCTTGATTTGCCTTAGGTTCATGAAAAAAAAGCATGACACTACTTAATGTAATGAGATCATAAATAGGTTTGGAATTTTCAAACTTATACGTGGATGCATCCACCTCATAATGCCTTCCATTCCATTTAACTTCCGATTGAAAATCACCCTTGTTGCTTTTGGAAAAACTTCTTGTCCAAACGACTTGATTATTCGCAAACCGTGAATCTAATCTGAAGTCCACGTTGACTTTGCCAAAAAACCAAAAGCTCACATTGCTCTTCACTTTATAAAGCGTACTATCGGAGCTTTTGGATCTATTTGCTTTCATTTCTCCTATTTTAAAACCCAGGACTGTAATCTCATAGTTTCGCTCATTGCTTTGATTTTGAGCAAATCCATCACCCATTACAAAGACTAACGCCAATACGAGAAGGATTAGCTTTTTACTAACAGCAGCCCCCGCCGTCGTAGAAATAAGTGGATTCTGAAACATAGATGTCATTTCTATCCAAGTTATGAATTGCAGCGGCAGTTTTATCACAAATCGACAATGGCTGATTGTTCATCAAAACATGACCCTTGTGATCATCGAAATATTCGTCGCTTCCAAAATAGATTGCGGCTTTACCCGTGAAAACACATGGGCCGTCAGCTGGCATCGGATCTTTGATGGCACATACTTCAATTGAGTCTAAGAAAATCATCTCCTCAGTATCATATTGACCTGGTGCCAAAATTCGATAGGGGCGCTTAGCGCGAATCTCTACAGTACCAAAGCCTGCATCGGTAATCATCTGAAGGTAATCTTTCATCGAAAGTGAACCACTCAGGCAAAGCGCACGTAGTCTTGAATCATTTCGCAGTGAATCCGGCATGTGGTTTTCGGTAATCGGATCACTAAGTACCAATCTTCCGTAAGGTTTTAATACCCGGTACATCTCCGCCAATGCCTGCTTCAAATCTTCATGCGTAAAAATATTGAAGAGGCAATTTTGTGCAGCTACATCAATGCTATTATCATCCACAGGCAGCTGCATGGCTGTACCTTTCCGCAATTCCACAAAATCCCGATGAAACCAAGGGTTTTCATTTTCTGCCACGGCCAGATTTTCCTCGCAAGCAGTTAACATTTCATCCACTACATCAATTCCGATCACTCCGGCTTTCTGTCTGGAGAAATAAGCGAATTGAAGCACTTCCATCCCTCCCCCTACTCCCACATAGAGGATTTTTGGATTATTGACCAAATCACGGGGATGAACGGTGCTACCGCAACCATAATTCATCTCCTGCATAATTTTCGGGATCCGTAATTCTGGCAGTTGCCAAATGGGTGTAGTAGTACAGCATAGACCAACGTCCGGTTTCAAGGCTGCTTGCTTGTAGACATCTACTGTAGTGTCGAGGTAATTATTCATGCGTGATTTGTTTACGGGTATTAAATTGGTTCCAATCTTCTAAGTTGTCTATGTCTGATAGAATTTGTAGGAACTCATAATCCAAGTTTAATTTATCGGCCAAGTTCAGCGTTAATTCAAGTACTCGGGAAGTACTCCATGGAATATTATTGAAAATTTCAGGAATAAATTTACTCATCCCCAAAAGGTAATATCCACCATCCCTAGCGGGACCTACTACCAAGTCTGATTGACTTAAAGCCAAGAAAGCTCTGTTGAGATCTCGTCCTGTCAAGTCAGGGCAATCTGTCCCTATGATCGCCACGCTTGAATATCCTTTAGCGAAAAGGTGAGCAAAGGCATTTTTCATTCGCTCTCCCAAATTGGTTCCTGACTGCACTTCAAGCTGATACCCTTCCAAATTCCCTTCGGGATTTTCAGGAATATAATCTGAGTAAAACAGAAATTTATCGACCTTCAATTCCTTCACAATTTCATGGGTATAATCAGTCAACCAACGATATACCTCCAAGGCCTGTTCATCTCCTATCGAAGCTGCCAATCGGGTTTTTACTTTGCCCAGCACAGCATTTTTTTGGAAAATAATCAATGCTGCACGGTTCATGCAGTAGCCCCTCCGCAACTGGAACCAGCACCGGCAGTACAACCGAAACAATGATTATTGATTTGAATAGACCGATTAGATAGCGCCGATGAGTCCCATTCTGAGAGGTGAATTGAATTCGGAGTATTTACCTTCATGTCTAGCATTTGGTTGAAATCACAATCGTATAAATACCCATCCCATCCTATCGAAATGGTATTTCGGCACATGACACCGGCTGCTGCTGAAGGATTAAATGCCGATAAGAGCTTTTCCATGTAATTTTCAAAATTATCCGAGCGAAGCAGATACTCCAAAAATCTGGAAATCGGAATATTTGTGATGGTAAATAAAGAATTGAACTCAATGTCAAACCGCTCCTTGAGTTTCTTTTTGAATTCAGCTTCCAATTCAGACTGCGATCCAGGCAGAAATGCTCCGGATGGATTGTAAACCAAGTTTAAAACTAAATCAGAACCTTCAATTCCGTATCCAACCTCATTTAACATTCGTAGCGCACGAATAGATTTTTCGAAAACCCCATCCCCTCGCTGCGCATCCGTTTTCATGGCAGTAAAATAAGGCAAGGATGAAACTACCTCAATGGTATTCCTTTTGAAAAATTCCGGTAAATCGTGGAATTTGGGATTAGCAAGAATGATCGTGAGATTACACCGAACGATAATTTTTATATCAGGTCTGATGGATCGAATCGACTCCACAAACCATCTGAAATCAGGATTCATCTCCGGCGCCCCGCCAGTGAGGTCGACACAGTTTAAAAAAGGCTCATTCTGAATCACATCAAGGCAAGACTTCATGGTCTCGCGGGTCATGATCTCCTTCCGGTCGGGTCCTGCATCCACATGACAATGCTTGCACACCTGATTGCACATTTTCCCAAGATTGATCTGAAAAATCTCAAGCGTGGTAGGCTGAAGTGGAAATAATCCAATTCCTTCGAGATGACTTTGAAAATTGTTTTTTTGGCCACCAGGATGTCTTTCTTCCAATACTGCCAATTCCTCTTCGGGGTCTGCTAAACTATGCAGCTGCGCTTTGAGTGATTTCATTACATTGATATTTCTTTGATTTTATTCATCATTTGAGTGCTATGTACTAAGGAGGCCCCACCACGAATGGCCGCAGCCACATGGACAGCCTCCATCATCTGCTCTTCGTCACAGCCTTTTTCCAGGGTATCCGTGGTGTAGGCATCAATGCAATAGGGACATTGTAAGGCATGGGCTACTCCCAATGCAATAAGCGATTTTTCTCTTGCGGTGAGTGCTCCTTCTTTAAACACTTCCGCATAGTAGGCAAAAAACTTATCCGCCATTGATTTTTGAAGATCTCCGATTGCTCCAAATTTTTTTAGGTCTTCAGGATTATAATAAGTCTTCATTTGTGATTTTTTGAGATGTACGATTAATAGCTAAAGAACGGATTGTTGTACCGTTAAAAATATCAAATGGCGGACATTGTTTAAAAATTTTAAATCTGAACTTGATAAATGAAACATTCCCAAAGACTTCAAATCCTGAAACCTTTTACCAAATTTTAAGTCTATTCATTCTATAGACTTAAAATATTAAAATTATGGCATTACGACTCGGAGACATTGCTCCAGACTTTTCGGCTGAAACTACCGAAGGAACCATCAATTTTCATGAATATCTTGGCACCGGTTGGGGCGTATTATTCTCCCACCCTGCTGATTACACTCCGGTCTGCACAACAGAGCTTGGAGCTGTAGCCAAGCTAAAAGATGAATTTTCAAAAAGAAACACTAAAGTTATTGCTTTAAGTGTAGACGGTTTGGAAAGTCACAGGCTGTGGATTGATGACATCAATGAGACACAAAATACCGTGGTCAATTTCCCAATCATCGCTGATCAGGATCGTAAAGTATCAGAATTATACGACATGATCCACCCCAACTCCAATGAAAATTTTACAGTAAGATCGGTATTCGTCATCGGTCCAGACAAAAAAATCAAGTTGATTATTACTTATCCTGCAAGCACAGGTCGGAATTTCGACGAACTCCTTCGGGTGATTGATTCACTGCAATTAACGGCAAACTATTCGGTCGCCACCCCCGCAAATTGGAAGCACGGAGAAGATGTAGTGGTCGCTCCTGCAATCAAAACGGAGGATATTCCCGGCAAATTTCCCAAAGGTCATAAAGTCATCAAACCTTATTTGAGAATGACTCCACAGCCGGATTTGTAAAAAAAGACCAAAGTTGGGGAACCTAAGAAATAGCCCAGTTTGCCAGCAGTCATTTGAAAAATACCCCCATTAAGCACTTCGCTTTATGAGGGTATTTTTTAGGATATATGAACACGGTCAGGATTTGCTTTCATGTATTGATTCTATGATTCCCATCGCATACCTGACAGATTCTTTGATTTGGTCAAAATCGCCTTTAGCAATCAGGTCTTTTCGGAATAGCTGAGAACCCATGCCTACACATAAGACGCCAACGTCAAACCACTTTTTCAAGCTTTCAGCCGTTGGTTCCACTCCACCTGTCGGGATAATTTCAATTTTCGGCATCACTGCATGAACAGCTGGTACAAATTCAGGGGTCAAAACATTGGCAGGATAGATTTTCACCAACTCAGCTCCTAACTCCTGAGCGAAAAACACTTCCGAAACTGAACCACAACCCGGTATCCAAGGCACGTCTACTTTTGCGCAGTACTCACCCAATTTTGGATTCATCACCGGTGCCACGATAAATTCTGCGCCCATTTCGATGTATTCCTCCGCTTCATAGGGATGATATATTGTCCCGGCACCCAGGTAAATCCCCGGGAGTTTATCTGCCGCTGCTCTGATTTTAGGGAAAATTGACTTGGCCTCTTTCCCGCGATTCACCATTTCGATGACTCTGACTCCACCTTCGTAAGCAGCATGAAGCAAATCCAGACAGACCTCTGCGTCGGGATGGAAAAATATAGGCATCATGCCACCGGCATGCATTTTTTTAATAAAGGGCGTGGGATTTCTCATTAACGTTTGATTTTGCCGACAGCTTCACCGCTTGCCAGTTCATTGATTTCTTGAAGGGAACAGAGTAATACATCTCCGGGTACACTGTGCTTGATTGCTCCGGCTGCCATTGCAAATTCAATTGCTTCTTTGGGTTTGAAATGCAGTAAACCATAGATCAGTCCACCGGCAAATGCATCGCCCGTACCAACACGATCCACAATATGAGTGAGCTCATAGGCTTTGGACGAATAGGTTTTTTTACTTCCAAAAAGTGTGGCTGAAATCGTATTGTTCGAAGAACTATGGGAGATTCGGTCCGTTTTCACAATGAACTCCAGCTCAGGAAATCTGTGAAAAGCCATACTTTTCACCTCATTGAAACTTTTGAAATCTTCATTCAGGCATTGTTTAAAATCCCTTGAACCTGCGATAATCACATTCGTGAGTTTCATCAAGTCCGGCATAACCTCATGGGGTTGCTTACCAAATTGCCAAAGGTTGCTTCGATAGTTGAGATCACCACTGACAGTAATTCCTCTTTTCCTTGCTTCCTGAAGAGATTTAAGTGTAAGATCAGCGCACTTTTTGGATAAAGCAGGCGTGATACCTGACCAGTGGAACCAATCCACTCCATCAAAAACCTCGTCCCAATTCAGGTTTTTCCCATCAAAATTTGAAAAGACAGAATTTACCCGGTCGTAGATCACCTGTGAGCTCCGCTGCATGGCCCCTTGCTCGAGATAGTATACACCCATCCTGCCTGGCAAATGATGAATATATCGGGTATCGATTCCATTTTTGCGAAGCTGACCAGAAGCGGCCCAGCCAATTTCATTGTCTGGAAACGCGGTCAGATGTGCAACATGCATTCCCCAATAGGCCAAGGAAGCACCGACATTGGCTTCAGATCCGCCAAATTCCACATCAAAGGAATGAGTCTGGAAAAAACGTTGATTTCCGGGAGGTGAAAGTCTCAGCATTACCTCTCCTAGCGTGACAATTTTCTTCATTGAAGAATATTTTTTTCTCTAATTTGAACAAGTTAAGGATAAAAATTATGAACAATACCACCCTGCTTCTCGACCCCACAGACAATGTTGGAGTAGCGCTCTCGGATCTTCAACCCGGCCAAAAAGTAGTCTTAAACGACATAGAGCTTGAAATTCAGGATTTTGTCTCAGCAAAACACAAGTTTGCCATGCGGGATTTTAAGCCAGGCGAGGATATTCTCATGTATGGTACCATAGTGGGTGAAGCGACACAAGCCATCTCCAAAGGCTACCCGATCACACTTGCCAATATTCATCACAAAACCCGCGAATACACCCTAAATCCAGGCAAATTCAGCTGGACTCCCCCAAATATTTCAGACTGGGAAAAGAAGACATTTATGGGATATAAAAGATCTGACAATCAGGTAGGTACGGCAAATTATTGGCTAGTTTTACCATTGGTTTTTTGTGAAAACACAAATGTGAAATTACTTCAGGAAGCATTTGAAAATGCCCTAGGTTTTAGCAGTCCCAATCCCTACGAGATTCAGATCAAAAACCTGATTTCCGGCCTTCAGTATGAAAAAATTACGGAAACGGTTCCGCAAAAATCCGGGTTCAGTCCCAGACGAATTTTCCAAAACCTGGACGGAATCCGATTTCTCACTCACGATATGGGATGTGGAGGAACCCGGCAGGACGCGGAGTCCCTTTGTGCCCTACTTGCCGGCTATATCAATCACCCTAATGTAGCTGGGGCCACAGTCCTAAGTCTGGGCTGCCAAAATGCCCAAGCAAGTATCTTGATGGAAAAGCTATCGCTTATTCAAAAAGGTGAGCCAAAAACTGTAATTCTTTGTGATCAGCAGCAAGAGGGAACGACTGAACAATTAATCCAAAAGGCGATTACAGAGACTTTTAAAGGTCTAATTGAGGCCAACAAAATAGCTCGACAGCCTTTTCCTTTAAACAAACTCGTCATCGGGCTGGAATGCGGCGGTTCGGATGGTTTTTCGGGAATATCTGCAAATCCAACCTTGGGAAGAGTTTCTGATCTGATTGTAGCGCTTGGCGGGGCTGCTATCTTATCTGAGTTTCCTGAGCTCTGCGGTGCAGAACAAAACCTCATCAACCGCTGCAAAACCGAGGGATTGGCCAATAAGTTTGTTCATTTGATGGAGACTTATAATGCTGCCGCAAAGCGAGTGGGCAGTGGCTTCGATATGAATCCAAGTCCGGGAAATATCAAAGACGGACTTCTGACTGACGCCATCAAATCATGTGGGGCGGCTAAAAAAGGAGGAACAGCGCCAGTTTCAGACATTTTGGATTATACCGAATACCTGAAAACCCCCGGATTAAATTTGCTTTGTACTCCGGGAAATGACGTGGAAAGTACTACAGGTTTAGCCGGAAGTGGAGCAAACATCATTTTATTTACTACCGGACTTGGTACTCCTACCGGCAATCCCATCTGTCCGGTCATCAAGGTAGCCACCAATCATAAACTGACAAACCGGATGCCCGACATCATTGACTTCAACTCGGGTACTGTGATTACAGGCGAAGATTCGATCGAAAGTTGCGGAGACAAACTCCTGAATCTGATTATTCAAGTGGCAAGTGGGGAAATAAAAACCAAGGCCGAACAGAATAGAAACTATGATTTCATCCCATGGAAACGCGGGGTCTCGCTATAAAACAAAAAAGCGGCACTTGGAATCCAAGGCCGCTTTTGTACTTTACTCAGGGTGATTAATAATTTATTCTAGCCTGTAAAACACTTGAACCTTTTCCTGTCATGGGATTAAAAGTTCCTTTTACTATACCTTTACCACTTGATTTTGAAAACCGTCCATTGCCTCCAATAACTTCAACTTCTGCTTCAAATTCAGTCAAAGTTTCAGAGATAGATGTGGTAATATTCTTGATATTTTTAAACCAAATTGCATTTCCTTTACCATCAGTGGTCAATGAACTTACTTCATCAGGTATCTCAGTGAGTCCTAAACTTGCTAGCTCGTTTGTAAAAAACTGTGTTACTGGTGCATTAATTGTTATAATTCCACCTGTGTTAGGGTCAATAATTGCCAGCTGATTCAGAAAAGAGCTTGCTTTTCCCATTCGATTTGCCATTCCAGTGCCTGTGCCCGGAAAAAAAGCTATCCCTAAAGGATTATCTCCTATATATTCAACACTGAACAATTGATTGGAAAATTCTTCTGAATAATTATATTCTGATCCTTTTCTAAAATTCTCACCTCCTGGAACTACTCCAGTGGACTCATTTGTCAGTAATTCATTAATCACTGGTGTCTCTGCCTCTGACATGCATGAGGAAAGGACAATACTACTTATCAGAACAAGTCCCAATAATTTTAGTTTGATTTGTTTCATAGAATTATTCGGTTGGGGTGATAAAATTTTTTTAATGTTTATTTAATTATTTCAATAATTAACTGTTAAGTGATCTAAGATTGCTTTTCAACAAAAAGCATCTTATTTGTTATTCACACCAATAAAAATGCCAAATAAATTATCCGACAATAAAAATGTTTGCCGAAGAGGCTTTTTCTCTAATTTTCTTGGCAATTTGATATTCCTTGGAATTATACCATTCCAAGGCAATGGCTTTGCTCGGGAACTCCAAAAGTACCAGGCGGTCGAAATTCCACTCACCTTCCATGACTTGAATGGGATTACCCCGGATCACAAACTTCCCTTGGTAGGCTTCTACACTTGCGGGTGTTAATTTTTTGTATTCTTCGTAAAGTTCAGGATCTTGAATATTAACTTCTACTAAAACAAAGGCTGACATAGTGGTGATTATTTTACACCTACTAAGTAGTTAAAAACTTTGAACATGGCAAATCCCGAAATACAAATCCTGCAATTTGGTACAGGAAATTTCCTAAGAGCATTTATTGGTTCAATGGTTCAAGATTTGAATGAATCAGGCAAACAATTGAATGTCTGTCTCATACAATCTACTTCAGGAAATACCATCGCTAAATTAGCCGCTCAAAATTATGAATACCATCTATTGGTTGCGGGTTATAAGGACGGACACAAAATTGAATCAATTCAAAAAATTAATTGCATCAAAGATGGGCTAAGTCTGCCTTTGGAGCAGGAGAAGTTTTTTGAATTTGCACACTCTCCACATCTAAAATGGATTATTTCCAATGTAACAGAAGCCGGAATGGTATGGAAAGAGGAAGGTCCTTTTGAAAAATTTGCGGAATCCTTTGCGGGAAGAATGACCCAGTGGCTATACAGAAGATTTCTGCTAATCCCTGAGGCAGATACTGTAATCTTACCCTGCGAATTACTTCCTCAAAATGGCGAGCTTCTAAAAGGTTTTGTCCTAGGCCACTCTAAAAACTGGAATCTTCCAAAAGAATTCAATTCATGGATAAAAGGAAAAGTTATATTTCTTAATTCATTGGTAGACAGAATTGTACCTGGGTTTCCTTCTCACCTTAATTTACCTTTAAAAGAAAAAGATCCTTTTCTTGTCCAAGCTGAACCCTTTGCACTTTGGGCCATAGAGGGGCCGGCTTCTGTTAGAGTTCATCTCCCCTTTTTGGAAAGTAATTCCGAGGTAATCTTGGAGGAGGATATTTCAGGGTATTCCTTGAGGAAAGTCAGGATACTAAACGCCTCACACACCGCAATGACGGGCCATGGACAGTTATTGAATATCAAAACCGTCGGAGACTGGATAGCAAGCCCGGAGCGAGAAAGTTTCCTTCTGGAAATGATTGCGAAAGAAATCATCCCTAGTCTAAACCTGAATCCAGATGATTTAAAAAAATACGGGAAAGAGGTTATTGATCGATTCAAAAATCCGTTTGTTTCACACAAACTGAGTGATATTTCACTTAACAGTATCTCAAAAGCAAAGAGCCGCATTATCCCCATTCTATTGGATTATCGGGCTTCCTTTGGCTATTACCCTCAAAAACTAAGTTACTGTCTGATTTCACTGCTTCTATTTTACCTCAGGCATCCGGACAAAATCCGAGACAGTAATGACATCGTCTTATGGTTTCAGAATGTTTCAAAAAATCAAACTGAACTGGACAATCTCAAGCTTTCTCTTTCACACTGGTTGCAACTGAATTGGGATGCAGCATTCGATTTAGCTTACACTAAACTGACAGAAGTATAAATTTATCAATGAGTTAATCAAACCCTATACCTGCTGCATATCGTGTTTTTGCATAAGAAATCCTGAGTTTGGAAGCAAGATCATTCAGTGTGACACGAGAGTCAAAAACTGAAACCTCCCGGGCGTTCACCAGAAACAAACTTGATTCTCCCATCTGGAACCTTCGGATTTCTCCGGTAAGCAGGGCTTGGAGACTTTTAACATTTTCAGTGAAAGTAAGCAGTTGGAGATTCAAAGTCCTCCAGTTATTTAGTTCTGCTTCCAGTTTCATCCTCAGCTGGATTTCCTTTAGATCTCTTGAGTTTTGCTTGAAATCAATTTTGGCTTTTGCCAATCCAAACGCTCCTCGGGATTTTCTCCAAAGTAAGGGGGTATATACCGACAGTCCCCATTTGTAATTATTTTCATAGAATGGCGACTCGTCAAACTGCGAAAGAGTTTCACTCAGAAAGTTGTACTTAAGTTTAACTGTAGGAAGCATCTCCTGACCTTTCAGCCGTCGTTCCACATCCAAACTCGCCAACTCAAAGTCCGTGATCAATAATTCGGGATGATTTATGACCAGTGTACGCAATTCTTCAAAATCCGGATAAGAAGTAAACTCTTCGAATAAACTCTCGGGGACAATTCCCGCACCCAAAGTCATCGGATTTCCATCTTCATTCCAGAGAAAGGTATTTAGCTCCTGAGTCGTGGCGAAAAACGAGTTTTCAGTCTCTTGAAGTCGGTATTGACGATTCAATAATTGAGAAAAAGCTTCTACAGTGTCTATTGCTGCAAAATCTCCCTGTTCAAAGCTCCGCTTGACATAATTGAATCGTGAAGCAGCCAGTTCCACCCCCTCTCTCAGCACATTCAAATTCTCATAAGCCAATGCCCACTTCCAATACATGGCTGTGGCAGCAAGGTTTAATTCGTTCAAAAGCCTGACGCGCTCCACCTCACTGGATTGCTGAAAGATTTGTGCCTGACGTAAGGACGCTCTTCTTTGATCCAAAATCAAACCCTGACCTAAGTTTACAGAAGCACCCGCCGCAAGCAATCCATTGGATGGAACAGCGGCCTCAGGGTTTAGAAAATTTCCTGAATTCTGTTCAAATACACCATTTAACTCCACACCCATCCATGTTGGAATACTTATTCCAGCCTCTCTTTTGTCGTAATAAGTTGATTCTTTGAATTGCTTTTTATCAAGATTACCGTAGATCAGAGGATCAAATGCCCCTCTTGCCTGCATTAATTCCATTTGACCAAAGCGAAGATTCAACTCAGCCTGAGAAGACACAGGATGATAAAGACGAACCCACTCCATATACTCCTCAAATTTGAGTTTGAGGGTATCTTGAGCTTTTGCGAACAGCGGCCAAAAAATCACCAATAAAATCAGCGTCAGTTTTTTCATTTTTTGGATGATGCAGCTTGATCTTTTTGTTCTTGAGTATAATAGTCAGCCGGGAAACCATTGAGTTGCCGCCAGATTTCGTACCAAACCGGCACATCATTAAAGAGCGCGATTCCATCAGCTCCGGAACCAATCCTAAGCAAATCAGGCCATGCGTCTTCTTCAGGATCTTCCATCACCAATACCCGATATTGGTTATTTGGACCTGCAAACTGATCAATTGCAATAACCACCCCTCCAAAGGTCCCATTTGAAATCTGTGGCCAACCAGAGAAAACGATAGCTGGCCAGCCATCAAATATGAAACGAACCTTATTCCCTACTTTCACCAGTGGAAGATCCACCGGCTGCACGTACATTTCCACAGCCAACTCGGCATTTGCAGGTACAATATTGACGATTGGATCTCCTTCCTTTATCGTCTCTCCTATCCCCACTTGTATGGCCTTGGCAATGTATCCATCCTGCGGTGCAAGGATGTGTCTGTACCCGGTTCTTCGCTCATAATTCGAATATTGATTTTCAAGCTTTGTAGTGCTTGCTTCGGCATCAAACTGAGAAGACATTGCTGTATACATTTCGGACTCTGCTTTGGCCAATTTATCCTTGAAATCATTGTCTATAGCATCCAGATCAATTCGAGCGGAGATCAGTTCATTTTTACTGCTGAGCAATTTGTTTTCGGAGGAGATCAATTTTGCCTGCACTTCCTGAAACTTCAATTTTCTTGTCTCAAAGTCTGTCAATGATCTCAATCCTTCATCGAATAGATTTTCGGCTCGCTCCAGTTGATATTTACCAATATCAAAATTCACTTTGGCCTGCACCAATTCAATGCTATCAGACTGAACTTTCAGCTCAGCCATCCTGAGTCTGTTTTCTGTTTGCTGAATTCTCAAAATATTATTTCTCCTCAGCGCTCTTATCTGATCATTTAAGGCACTCACCTTGTCTCCATAGGATCTTGCAGAAGATGCTTTTGCATCTACTTGCATCTGTGTTCTGGGGAGTAGTAAGGAATCAAAATATTCGTCTTTGACTTCGGAAATCCTCAAAATTGTATCTCCTTTTGCGACATAATCACCCTCGGCTACATACCAATTTTCAATTCGACCCGCAATGATCGAGTGAATAGTTTGCGGTCTTTGATCAGGCCTAAGTGCAGTGACATATCCTTTGGAGCGGATATTTTGAGTCCAAGGCAGAAATAGCATGATGAAAGCCGAAATCAAAATCCCGGTGAGCAATCTTACTCTTCGCTGATTTTCTTTTAGCGGAAGAGTCATTACCAAACTTTTAGAGCCGCTAAATGGAATTGATTCCTGAATCTTATTAGAAGAAATATTCAACATAGCCTTAAATAGTTAAGTTTTTATAGCCCTCATAGCTTCCATGATAGATAATATTGCCAGAGTCCATAAGGAGTACCTCATCTGCCCGGCTCAGTATTTCATCATCATTGGAAACCATGAGCAAGGTCCAGTTTCCATTAAATAAGTAATCCACAATTTTGGAAAACACATCCTTCTCCACATGAAGAAAAACATTCTCCATGATCAATGCCTTTGGTTTACCTACAAATCCTCTGGCGAGTAGAATTTTCTGTGCCAATGACTTGGAAAGTCCACGACCTCCGGGTTGAAGCATCGCCTCTAAGCCCTCGGGGAGTTTATATAAATAGTCTTTAAGACCCACCAAATCAATGATATACTCCAAGTGTGAAAGATCAAAGTCTCTTCCTACTAGTATATTTTCACGAATGGAACCATGGAAAATCTCCTGAAGCTCCAGAAAATCACCTACCATTCCCCTGTATTTTTCCAGATTAATATATTCGAGGGAGAGATCGTTGACCGCTACAGTTCCTTCAAACTCTTCGTACAACCCTGAAAAAAGTGCCATCAAAGCACTTTTACCGCTTCCGCTTTTTCCTGTCACAACCACTTTCCTACCAGGTTCAATTGATAGGCTAACGTTTTTCAGTATAGGCTCTTCAACATCCTGTGGTTGAAAAACGACATTGGACATACTGTATTTTAATCCTTCGGGTGCAGCTACAATTACTTTTTCTGAGGGGTTGTGATGTTCCAATTCCAAATCCATCACCTGACCGAGCTTTTCTACAGCCACTAAGGTGTCGTATACAGTTTCCAGGGATAGGATTAGTTTCTCGACCGAATTGATCACCAAAACAATGATTACTTCAGCAGCTACAAATTGGCCAATCGAAATCTGATCGTTAATCAATAACAAACTGCCCGCAAACAATAAGCTGGTAACAATAAGAATCTTAAATCCAATCATCACCTTGTATTGGAAAACCAGCACTGAGAAGTGCTTGGCCCTAAATTCTACGTAGCGCTGAATTAATTTGTCTGCCCTCAGAATAGGTAATCTTGTACTGCCAACCAATTTGAAGGAATTCAATGTTCTGGCCACTTCTTCCAGCCAATAAGCAGTGAGGTATTTATAAGAAGACTCTTTCAGGGCCGTTTCCATACCACGTGGCCCGGTGAAATAAAAAATCAAGAATAGAATCCCAAAAAGAACTGCTCCAAAAAGAATAAAAGATGGATGATAAATCGCTAGCAAAAGCAAACCAAAAATCACTTGAAGTAATGCCGCCGAAAAATCAATTAAAATTTTACCAATGCCCTTTTGAAGATTCACAGTATCAAAAAAGCGATTAACTATCTCCGGAGCATACTGTCCATGCATGATCTCCGTCTTCACCTTGGGCAAGCGGTATGCGATAGAAAGCCCTGATTTAGAAAATATACGTTGCTGCAATTTCTCCATAATCTGCAATTGAGAAATCTGCAAAAACCCTCCAAAGGCAACCCCAAGTGCAACGATAACCACCAAAATCACCCAAGAGGTGCTAATCCTTCCACCGAGGATAAAATTCAAAATAGCCTGAATTCCCAAGGGTAAAGAAAGGGTGACCAAGCCATTCAGTACAGCATAGAAATAGATGGCATACACTTGATTTTTTTCCTCCTTGAGCAATCCAAATAATCGCTTCAAAGGAGTCATCACTGAATTACTTTGCATTGGAAATTGCTTTTAATACAAGTTGGTGGAAAAACTGTAGTTGGGCTGATCCATCATGCCTGGCATCTGTCATCCCAGGCAAGTGAATTGAATTAAATGAATGAAGCAAACTGGATTCCATCACGGTAGATACCAAAGTTTTTGGAAATTCATAGGAAGGGTTAATCTCTTTGATGATACTTGATATCCTTTCCCCAAAGCGGTACACTTGAGCAAAAATACCAGACTCATGCTCAACATCCACTGATTTGGTCAAATATCCCTTAATCGATTCATTAATAACAAGTTTTCTAAGGAGTTTCGGATCCAAAAATTCGTTTTCCAGACAGATAGGTCCATCTACCATCAGGCGAATGGCAATTGCCAGCCGTTCAAATGGATCCTTTATGTTAGAAGTGGCAAAAACTAAATTATGCTCCATCCAAGCCCAATACCAAGCATTCAGGTAAAGTAGCAGCATGTGCTTATTTTCAAAATACCTATAAATCGCAGCCTCTGTACTACCGATTTGCTGTGCAAGCTTTTTGAATGTAAACAACTCTATGCCCAATTCCTGAATCATTTGAGTGCCTTCACTTACCAGCAAAGCACCCAAGTCGGAGCTAAAGGGTTCTTTGATATACAGATTGGAATTGACTTCAACCCGCATTTTTTTTAAAATAGATTCCATCCAGCTGAGAAATGTACTGGATGCTAAACGAAAGGGAATTAAAAAAAGTTTGTATTTCTCTTATTTTTGTTAGTAAGATTAACAATTCACCGATTTACTCAGTATTCTTCAATGCTTTTGAAATTAAAATTTCCAGAGGAATAAGTTTTAATGTTTTTTCATTAGTGGCTTCCAAAAAAACAGGAGGGGCACAATTGCTACGATAAGCCTCTAACCAACGAAGTGCGCAAAGGCACCATTTATCACCGGCGCTTAGACCGGGAAATTGATATTCTGGGCGTGGTGTAATAAGATCATTCCCTCTACTTCTCGAAAAAAGCAAAAACTCCTCCGTCATCATCGCGCATACCGTATGCGTACCGGAATCTTCCGGGCCAGTTTCGCAGCATCCATTTCTATAAAATCCTGTCATAGGACTGGTACTACAGGAGATTAGATCCTCTCCAAAAACATTCTTAGACATAAATTTTAGGATATTTAGCGACCCAATAAGCCCAAAAAATGAGAACTGGCTGAATCAAAATTAACCTTACCCAACCTATCCATGCAGGAACACAAAGTCCTCCATCTATACAAGTATTAATCTGAATAAAATACCAATGTGCGGGAATGAAGGCAATCAACATGAACACTATTCCCCAAGCTGCTCTGGATCGAGTAGGGAAATAAAGAATTCCCAAACCCAATAAAACCTCAGCGATCCCTGAAAGCAGATTGATTAAACTGGGATTTGAAAAAAAGGGAGGAATCAAAGGGATATAGAAATCCGGAGTCAAAAAGTGATTGATCCCAGCGATAAAGTAAAAATACCCCATTCCTCTGATTAAGATTTTTTTTAAAAGACTTACTTTTTCCATCTATCTATTTAGGAGAATTTGCCGGTTATACAAGAACTGACAAGTGGGCAATGAAGTTTTTTTTTTACGGAAATTGATCAAGCCATCGGATTAATGATGATCAGATAGAGAACGCCTATTATCGCTCCCGGTATTTCAATTTGCCCAATCCGTACAAGTACAAAACTTTTGAATATCTCAACATGAGGGGAAGTAATAAGATATTCAGAACAACGACAAGACTGAGGTACATCCAAAGCTTAGGCACATCTACCAGCACATTGATAGCAGTAAGGGAGGTAATGACCAATGCCACTGAAAATGCATAACTGATGTACATTGCCCCATAATAAAAGTCGGGCTCGGGATTAAGGTTTGCACCACAGACTTTGCAGTTTTTATTAATGTCAGAAAGCTTACGGTAGCTAAGTATACTTACCGAAAAAAGCTTTCCTTCCCGACATTGGGGACAATTCGCACTGGCAATGGCGAATCCAAGGCTTTTAGACATGTTTTTGTTGCTAATTTATTTTGTAAGGATTCAATAATATGTGACCAAAGTTACCTCTTCATTTTGAAGGTTTAACTTTTTTTCAAAAACTCGGGAGGATTCTTTTCGTACTTTTGGGCATGGAAAAAAGAAAAGCAAAATCATTGATCGGCGACATGCGAACGAGCAGCTGGTCCAGGTTTTTACTTTTTCTACTCGTGGCCAACTTCATAAATCTCTCTGCTAATTTTTACGAAGGAAATATTTCAATCACTAAAGGAATGAAAATGGATGATCCCATCGACACCCTCACAGAGTTGATCTTTGAATGGGTCCTGGATGGCAGCGAAGATCTGATTCCCGATAATGGCACTCAACAGGATGACAATTCACTCAAAAAAATCAAACTGGCCTTGATTGAAATACCGGGGATCAAACTTTTTTCTTCTCTGACACTCAAAGAGAGATTCCAGTTTTTTGTTTCGCAAAATATCAGTTCAAGCTATTCTGCATCTGATACCCCGCCTCCCGATCGTTGCTGATTTTTCGGAATTTCATCCAAAAGCAACAATCAACTTAATTTACCATGAAAAAAATACTATTCCTTGCCCTATTTGGGTTTGGAAGCTTCTGTGTTTCGGCTCAAGAAGAAATTGATACGCTTAAAGTACAAAGGCAAATACTTGACAGCCTTTTCATTGAAGAAGTCGAAAAACCAAAAACTTCCCTAAAACCGAAGGTGCTTCATGCGGAACCGCTTTACATTGATCTTATCAGGGACTTAGGCGCGAGAAAAGGCGAAAAAGAGTGGAACGTGGGCTTTGGGATGCAGGACAAGCGTCGCTATGACGAATTTCATGCTCTCATCGAATACGAATGGGCGCCAATCGACCGTTTGGGTCTGGAAGTAGAATTGCCTGTAAGTCTCTATTCATTCAGAAATGGGAATTCCGAAGGTGCGGTCCCTGCAAATAAGCTGGAATCTATCAAGGTCGCAGGACAATACACTTTCTTGGTTTCCGAGAGGCGAAACACCTCTCTTGCCGTAGGATATATCCATGAATTTGCGTTAGTGGATTTTGAAAAAATGGGGGAAATGAATGCCTTCAAAGGAAATTTGTTCAACCCCTTCTTTGTTGCCGCAAAGCGATGGGGAAGCAATTACCATACCTTGATTTACACCGGTCCAAGGATTGAAAAAGGGTATGGAAAGCAGGCCGAAGTTGGATTTGAGGCAAATTACAACTTACACTACATGGTTTCCGGTACACGAAATTTTATTGGGTTGGAATTGAATCAGGAATTCGTGAATGGAAAATCAATTGCAACACTTAGACCTCAAATGCGCCTTGGTCTGGCGGAAAATCTGATGATAGGAATTGTATCTACCATTCCTATTGCTCAACCAGACGCAGGTTTAGGATCTTTCGTCAGAATCATTTACGAACCAGGATTCAAAGCGATGCATTAATCTTAAATCAAAAAAAGGGGCATTTTATGCCCCTTTTTTTATCTAAATTCTTCCAGATCGTAGTCTTTCCCTCTACCCCATTGGAGGAGTTCATGGATCGTGTAGTATTCCAAGGTATCAAGATCCTTGATCTTGAAATTGTCTCCAGCAAGTCGATCCACTATCTGAATCGTACGGATTTCGCCCTGATTGACAAACCTGTAAACTCTACCTACCCGAAGGTTGTCCAGTGCGATTGGCATTTTATGCTTTGTCTTTGATTAATACACCTGTGGCCTCAAAGGTGATTTCACGCTTTGGTGCTGTAATGGCATCCACCTCTTCTTTTGATTTTCCCTGATCTTCGGCAAAATGTTTTAATGTCTCAACATCTGTTTCAGTCAGAGTTGCAACACCCTCAAGAATTATAGGAAACCCCTGTGAATTGGTCGGAATGAAAAATCCATAATCTTTAAATGTAACCCGCATCGGTTCGCCATTTGCCAAATCCATCGTAAACCAGCAACCTTTCTTGGTGCAGACTTCTTTAATCTCTCCTGATATCTTTCCTGTAAAAGTTCCGGAGGCCTCCACCACTGTAACCATCTCGGCAGTGCCAATAACACTATTATCGGCTAGATCTGCACCGTACCCACCAGGCACCACTTCCACTTCTCCGACAGGTTCAGCTTTAATGGTAGTTTCGACTTTCACAGATTCTGCAGGTTTTTGGCAGGAAAAAGAAAGCATTACAAGGCTTAGGGCAGATAGTAAGATTGATTTTTTCATAGAAATTTGAATTTATCCTCAAAAATAGCCCAAAAGCTCCATCAAGAAAACCGATTTTCAATTTATTCAGCAAATTCCCACAGAGTCATAAAAATGAGGGATAGCTCTCGTTTTTTTTGAGATTTTCGAATGTATCAAAAGAAAACAAACATTTTTTTCAATAAACCTTCCGATTCTTTAGCATTGCTGTAATTTTGTTCAAGTTTAGAAATACGACCCTGCACTCATGCCTCAAACCAAAAAGTTCATCATTGATTTTGACAGTACCTTTACCCAAGTGGAAGCCTTGGATATTCTTGGGGAAATCAGCCTGATCAACGACCCCGAAAAAGCGCAAAAACTCCAATCAATCAAGGATATCACAGACCAGGGAATGGAGGGTTCCATTACCTTTAGGGAAAGCTTGGAACTCCGCTTGGAAATACTGAAAGCAAGCAAAACTCAGATCACGGATCTAATAGCTGCGCTGAAACAGAAAGTTTCAAAATCCTTTGAACGTAACAAAGAGTGGCTTCGCGAAAACGCTAAGGACATCTATATCATTTCCAATGGATTTAAGGACTTCATCCTTCCGATAGTTTCTGAATATGGCATATTAAACGAGAATGTTTTTGCCAATGAATTTGTCTACGATGAATCCGGGAATATTGTAGACTTCAACCGGGAAAATCCTCTCTCCAAAAACAATGGAAAAGCGGAAACCATTAAAAACTTAAATCTTGAGGGGGACATTTATGTCATCGGTGATGGATATACCGATTATGAAATCAAAGCATCGGGCCTTGCCAACAAGTTTTATGCATTTACAGAAAACGTTCACCGTCCAAAAGTAGTTAGTCAGGCGGATCATATTGCTCCTAGTTTTGACGAAATCCTTTACATCAATAAGTTGAATACGAAATTTTCTTACCCAAAAAGTCGCATTAAAGTTCTACTACTTGAGAATGTACATCCAATAGGAATACAAATTCTTCAAGATGAAGGATATGAGGTTGAGGTTATCTCCAGTGCCCTCAGTGAAGAGGAACTGTGTGAGAAAATCAAAACGGTCTCTATTTTGGGAATCCGGTCAAAAACCAACGTGACCAAGAAGGTGCTGGAAAATGCCAATCGGCTTTTGGCTATCGGAGCTTTCTGTATCGGAACAAACCAGATAGATTTAGAAACCTGTCAGGAAAAAGGAATTGTGGTTTTCAACGCTCCTTTCTCCAATACACGTTCTGTGGTCGAAATGGCTATTGCAGAAATTATTTTTCTAATGCGCCGCTTTCAGGATAAATCTGTCGGAATGCATCAAGGAAATTGGGACAAATCAGCTACCGGTTCTTTTGAAATAAGAGGCAAAAAACTCGGAATCGTCGGTTATGGAAATATCGGCGCACAGCTTTCTGTCTTGGCGGAAAACATGGGCATGAACGTTTTCTATTACGATGTAATTGAAAAGCTTGCCTTGGGAAATGCCACAAAAGTTGATTCCTTGGATGAGTTGCTCGCTACCTGTGATATGACCTCCCTTCATGTCGATGGACGAAAAGACAACAATCGTCTGATTGATGGGGAAAAGATCAGAAAAATGAAACCAGGTGCCATTTTAGTAAACCTGAGCCGTGGACATGTGGTGGATATTCCAGCTTTGCGGGACGCGATACTCTCCGGTCATTTGGCAGGATGTGCTGTCGATGTGTTCCCAGAAGAACCAAAAAACAATAAGGAGTCATTTGAATCTGAGTTGAAGGGGTTGCCAAACACCATTTTGACACCCCACATTGGCGGTAGCACCTTGGAGGCACAGGAAAATATTGCACGGTTTGTTCCCGGCAAAATCATGGAGTACATCAATACAGGCAACACTTACAATTCAGTAAACTTCCCGAATATCCAATTGCCTTTCTTGAAAAATGCACACCGCTTGATTCACATTCACCATAATGAGCCCGGTGTTTTGGCTAAAATCAACCAGGTACTTGCCAACTTCAATATCAATATCGTGGGCCAATATCTCAAAACAAATGAGAAAATCGGATATGTAATTACAGATATCGATAAGGTGTACGAAGCTGAGGCTATCGAAACTTTGAAGACGATTCCTGGAACGATAAGATTCAGGACGTTATATTGATTTTATTTCAGCTAAAAACGACAAAAGCCCCGAAAATTCGGGGCTTTTGGTGTTTTATCAATTTTCGTAGAGCTCTTTGTAGTATTGCTGATACGCTCCCGAGGTCACGTGTTCCAGCCATTCTTCATTGGCAAGGTACCAATCAATGGTTAGTTCAATTCCTTCTTCGAATTGCAAACTGGGATCCCAACCCAGTTCTTTTTGGATTTTAGTCGCATCGATGGCATAGCGGAGATCGTGGCCAGCCCTATCCTGGACGAAAGTGATCAGCTTTTCGGAGCTTCCAGCTTCGCGGCCTAGCTTTTGATCCATCTTTTGACAAAGTAAGCGCACGATGTCAATATTTTTCCATTCGTTGAAGCCACCGATATTATAGGTTTCACCCGGTTTCCCCCGATGAAAAACCGTGTCAATTGCCCTAGCGTGATCCTTTACAAACAACCAATCGCGCACATTTTCACCTTTCCCATAAACGGGAAGCGGTTTTGAGTTTTTGATGTTGTTAATGCAAAGCGGGATCAGCTTTTCAGGAAAATGGTTTGGCCCGTAGTTATTGGAACAGTTGGAGACCACGGTTTTCATTTTGTAGGTATTTGCATAAGCCCGTACAAAATGATCTGAAGCAGCCTTGGAAGCGGAATAGGGCGACTGGGGATCGTAGGCTGTAGTTTCCAAAAAGAACCCACCATCATGCAGCGAACCATAGACTTCATCTGTGGAAACATGATAAAATAAATGCTGATCCAGTTCTCCAACCCACGCTTTTTTGGCCGCATTGAGTAAGTTTACTGTCCCAAAAACATTGGTTTTGACAAAAGCCATAGGGTCTGAGATGGATCGATCCACGTGAGATTCTGCGGCCAAGTGGATTACGTCAGAGATCTGATGCTTCGCAAAAATCAAATCGAGCGCATCAGCATCTTGAATATCTACTTTTTCGAAATTATAGTTGGGGGCATTTTCAACCTCTTTTAGGTTTTCCAAGTTACCTGCATACGTCAGCGCATCCAGATTAACAATTTTATATTCTGAATACTTGGTCACAAAAAGACGCACCACATGGCAACCGATAAATCCGGCACCTCCTGTGATCAGGATTGATTTTGACATAAATTTTATTTTTTATAATACGCTAAATACCAATCTGTAAAGGCCTTTACTCCTTCTTCAATTGGAGTAGCAGGCTTATAACCTGTATCCCGTACCAAATCAGTCACATCAGCGTGAGATGCTGGTACATCGCCAGGTTGCAAAGGCAATAGTTCCATTTTGGCAGTTTTCCCAAGTCCCTTCTCCACAGCTTTGATGTAATCAATCAACAAAACGGGATCAGAGTTACCGATGTTATACACTTTATATGGTGCTTTGGAACTACCCGGATCAGGATTTTGAGGATCAAAATCAGCATTTGGGCCTGCAGGTCGATCAGCAACTTTAAGCACTCCTTCTACGATGTCATCGATGAAAGTAAAATCCCGCTTCATATTTCCATAATTGAAAACCTGAATAGGTTCGCCTTTCAAGATCGCCTCAGTAAATAAAAATAAAGCCATATCCGGTCTTCCCCAAGGGCCATAAACAGTAAAAAAGCGCAAGCCTGTTGTCGGAATTCCAAATAGATGGCTGTACGTATGGGCCATCAATTCGTTGGCCTTCTTGGATGCCGCATAGAGCGAGATCGGATGGTCAACAGTATCTGAGGTAGAAAAAGGCATTTTCTCATTTGATCCATACACCGAACTTGAGCTGGCATAGACTAAATGCTTTACCGCGTGAAATCTGCATCCCTCCAAAATATTGAGAAATGCCATGATATTGGACTCAATGTACACTTCCGGATGAGACAAAGAATGCCTAACTCCTGCCTGTGCTGCCAAATGAATGACCACATCAAATTTTTCCTGTTCGAAAAGTGCCATCAAAGGCTCTTTTTGTGCTAAATCCAGTTGGATAAACCGATAGGTTTTTTGGGTAGTTGACTGTACCAATTTTCCTCTTACAATTTCAGACTTTGGAATTCCCCGGTATTCAAGTCGGGAATATTTTAGATTGACGTCATAATAGTCATTGATAATATCCAGTCCGACAACTTCGTCTCCGCGATCGATTAATTTTTGTGCAACATGAAATCCAATAAATCCGGC